>CAKQPS010000011.1 GCA_934270475.1 uncultured Alphaproteobacteria bacterium | reverse complement strand
CCCACCGAGCTCACCAACAATAAAAAGCCATCTGAAAGGATGGCTTTTTTTGTTTGTGAAGTATCGAGGGATAAGAAAACGCGGAAAGCGGGTTTGACTACAAGCGAAAGGCACACGGGGGACCGGTAGGCAAAGCCTATGAGCGCAGTGAACGAAACAAGGTGAAGTAATCCCACCGAGCTCACTGGTAATGAAAAGTTTATTATAGTATATTTCCCAATTGGCAGAAGGAAGGTAAAATACAGATTCTTTAGTATATCCTTAAATGAAATCTTGCCAACATAAGACAGAGATAAACTAGTGGAAAGTAGTTGCAATAGTATAACAAAAAAAAAGCTCCCACAAGGGGAGCTTTTTAAATGGTGCTCTGAAGAGGACTTGAACCTCCACGGGAGACCTCCCACATGCACCTGAAGCATGCGCGTCTACCAATTCCGCCACCAGAGCTTGGAACAGCAGAATATATAGACGTTTTTTTGTTGCCTGTCAAGAATTTTTTTAAGCTAAGCAGCAGTGTAAATTAAAAACAGCGCAAATTTGAAAATCTGCGCTGTTCAAGGTTATGAAAAATTTTTACTCACGTTCGCTTTTACTGTGTATGCGCAAAGCTGTGGTGTTAGTCGGCGTATCCGGCGTATCTTTTGTCGGTTCGGACTTTGCTGTAACAACAGGAGCAGCATCGTCTTTTTGAGTATCAGGCTTCGGATTATCTGACTTTTGGACTGGGTGTTTGCCTTTAATTCTATCCAGCAAAGCTCCAATACGCTGTTTGAGTTTTTTAGTACCCAAGGTGTTTCCCATTACGCCAAACATGCCATAGCCGAGATTAGACTCGTTTCTAACCATGCCGATAACATCTTCTTTGTGGGTAATAACGTGTTGCTGGTGCACACCGTCGCCGTCGGCATAGGTGGTAAATCTGTCGCCTTTCGCGTCTTGCACAAAGTGTCCGGCGTCATTTTGCGAAGCGTTTGATTGCAAAACGCCGTCATTTTGATACGGAGCGCCGTCAACATAACCAACTTGGTTATAGATATTGATATGGCTGTCGATTTGCTGGAAGGCGCTGATAGATTCCAGCGATATATTAACATGACCATCGGCGGTTACGGAATTAGCCAGATTACCGACTTCCTGCTGCGAAATTCCGGTTTCCTGGCTCCAACCGGCACCTAAAACTTTGTGGTTACCATGTGAAAGCACATCAGGAGAGCCCTGGTTATGCAGAGTCATGTTATCAGGAGCCTGCGCGCCGGCGTCGTGGGCAGCCATCAAATAACGATACGGGTCAATATTGGTGCCGTGTTCGGCGTTATATTGTTGGATTTCGGCAACTCGTTGTTGCAGTTGATCTTCGTGTCCGGCATACCATTTACCGACTGTTTGCTGCGCACGTTCGGATACACCTTCTTTATATTGAGTTTCTACCCGGTCGGTTACTTCTTTTTGACCGACAACTTCTTTATGTTGAAACAGTTCGCTGTTTGGATGAGCTTTATTCCAAGCATCTATCACCATGTTAGCGGTTAAGCGCCCGCTATAGGCGCCGGCGGCGTTGCCGATAGCCTGCAAGGCTGCCCAACCGACAGATTCAAATTTGCCGAGACCGGCTTTGCGGGAATCGCCGTAGTTAGAGATAACGCCGTTAGCTGTTCCGACAGCTAAAGCACCCAAGCCAAGTGCTTGCGCTACCCCAGGGTTGCCGGTGGCGGCAAAGCCCAAAGCGGCGGCGCCCATTGCGGTGGTCGCCATGGTCATAGCCAATTTGCGGTCTTTCAGCATTGCCATAAAGCCGGCAGGTTTGCCCTCTTTCTTTTGTTGTTTGCTCCAACTGCGGATTTGTTTAAATGTCATACCGATAGCCAGGGCGGAACCTATTGCCATACCGGCGACTTTGTTCAACCCCATGGTGCTGGCTGTCAAAGAAGCGTCTGCCGCCGCCATGGTGCCAAGAGTGGTAATGCCTGCGGAGACTATAAAGGCAGAGGCAAATCCTTTGACCGAGCGTTTTAACATTTCAATGCGTGCAGACTTTTTGCTGACATTGTTTTGAGTGCGGTCTTTAGAGCGTTTGTCAATATCTTGAATCGGGTTGAAAACCGACATCACAATCGGTTTATTGCGCCCTCTATCGTTTGCCAGCGTATATTCCTTATCTGCCGATAAATCCGGTCGGCTCAAACATGCCGCCAAAGCGTTGGCATAGCCGGCGGTTGCATTTACGATGTAGTCCACGCCTGCTTCATAGCCTACAGAGCTGATTTGCATAAGATCTTTGCCATTAGTTAAGTCGGCAACAAATTGATTTAAGAATTTTTTATTGGTAAATAGTTCGGGGTGCTCCACACCTGTTACCACGGCAGTAGCTGCATTACGCATGGCGTATAATGTTTTCGGCAACTGCTCCGCCAATTCCTGCTGAAGTTTTTTATTGTCAAATTTGATGTCGGTACCGATATTTTCCAGTAAAATCTGCTGTTTGGCAAGACGGATGGTGGTTTCGAGCTTGCTGCCTTCAATAACTTTGGCGCCGGCGGTATAAATATAGATTTGTTTGCCGTCTTTGTCCACAAATTGCGGCTCGACATTGCCTTGCTTGTTCAAAAACTTGTAGTTGTAGACCAGTTTGGCCGTACTTTCGTCAATTTCAACTCCGTTCAACTGGTTATTAAGTTCTGTATAGCGCTTTTGTAGTCTATTTGCATCTTTAGCCGTAATATCTTTAATGTTGTATTCTTCACGGTATTGGCTGTAAACTTCACGGAGTTTATATTCTCCTTGACGCATTTGCTGAGCCAGCGGACCACCATCGTTAGAACTGCGCCAATTCTTGTCCATGACGTCATACATTTTAATATAACCTTCATAACAATCGGCTATGTTGGTGGTGTCGGCAAAATAAAGGTCGTTAAAAGTATGGTCGTTTTTAGCCAACATGGTTGTCAGCTGTTCCATACGCGTGCTGACTTTGCCTTTTTTAGCAGTTAATTCCTGCTTTTTAGCATCATCTTTTTCTCGCGCGATTTTATTTTGAAATTTGGTATAAGCCTTTGCTAACGCCGCCGGAGGGATAAGATCAAATAATGTGTCGTTGCTCAGCATACGGTCGATAACTTTGTCTTCAAATTCAGCAAGTTGCTGCTGCGACATTTTCGGCAGTTTGTCGTTTAAGAAATTGATGTTGTTTCTTACTTGTTGTTCCGGCAGTTTAGAGGTTTTATTCCATTCTTCATCGCTAATAACCTCCATTTCTCGGAGTACGTCAACTTTTACCATATCTAAAAGGCGTTCGTTTTCATCGGAGTTGAAACTGCGGATACGGGCTTCTTCCTCTTCACGCACCGGTTTCGGATTTTCCGGTTCATGCGGCGGCATCGGCGGCACAACGGTTGGCGTCGGAGTTTCATCTTTGATGTTTTGTTTAGTATTGTCGGCAGGGTCTAAACTTACTTCCAAAGGAGTTTGGTCATTAGTGTTTTTCGGTGCAGGCTGTATTTTTTCTTCTGCCTCTTTATACATTTTTCTAAAATCAGCATCAACAAGGTATTGCTCATTGCCGTAAAACATTTTTTCTTGGTCTTGATTGTCTAAAAAGCGTCCAAGCTGCTGTTCAACAGTTTCTCTTTCTTCAGGAGTTTTGTCGGCAAGATAATCTTCTTTAAATTTTAAGAAATCGTCAAAATCTTCTTGCTTCGGCTCATATCTGTATTTATCGGCAAGTTCATGAAAAGAGTCATAGACATCTTCGGCATTTTCAGCCGGATCAGGGGTTGACGGTATATTTTCAGCCGGATTAGGGGTTGACGGTATATTTTCAGTTTGGTCGGTTTTGTCGGCGGGTTTACCGGTGTTTTCGGCAAGAGAGCTCGAATCATTGCCGCGGTTTTGAAATTGCGCGAACATTTCCTCAATTTCATAGTCTTGCAGACTGTTTATATCGCGGTGCCAGTTGTTTTTTACAAAATCCTGAAATTCCGGATTTTCTTTGATATCATCAAATCTATTTTTAGACATAGCTCACTCCTGCTTTAGTTATTTCTTCTCATAATACTCTATTTTGTCTAAAAACACAACACTTTTTAGACAATTTACTTTTATACAGTTTATCATTAAAGCTTTAAGATATTCTAAAGAATCGCGGTTAGCGTTCGTAGTAGGCTTCACGGGTTAGAGCCGGAGCAGAAGTTACGTTTTTAATGAAAATCGCCATCACGTTAAAATCTTTTTGCATTTCCAGCGAATAAGCACGGTTGAGGCGCAAAATTACCTCTTCTTTATTATCATAGCCGAGCAGCTGCGGAGTTAAGCAATCTATCATATTGCTGAAGTTGTCAAATACGGCAGTGCCAAGCACCAAACATTCCATTCGTTCGCGCGGATTATTGATATTTTCGTATTCTATGACATCGCCGATTTTCAGGTTTTGACGTTTTTTATCAAACAGGCGCATATCAACACGGCGTCCGGCTTTTATTTTGTTAAACGAAAATTCGCTTAAATCCATTTTATATTGCATATTCAATCCCTTCTTATTCAAAAGTAATAATAGGGGGATTTTTATTTAAAAGCAAGTTTTTTGTCATATTTTTCTGTCGGATACTTTTGCTTGGCTTTTTAGCAGAGGCGGAGTATACTAAAAAATATGAAGAAGTTATTAGTTATATTGTTGTTGCTTGGTGGCTGCCGAACGGTGGAAGTTCCGCCCGATTTTGTTTATAAAATTGTGGAAACCCGCAATTTTGATGTGGCAAGCTGGCAAAAAATCAGCAATCCGCAGGTGCCTTATAAAATATATATTGAAGGAGACGGCTACGCCTTTAATGGTCATGGCTATCCGTCGTCTGACCCGACGCCTCACGGCACGTTGGTTCGCGAGCTGGCTTTCGGCGATCCAAATCCCAATGTGATATATTTGGCTCGTCCGTGTCAATATATTGCTGGTCGGATATGTGCTCAGCGTCATTGGAGTACAGCGCGTTTTGCTCCCGAGGTTATAAACTCCGAATTTGAGGCTGTGCAGCAGATAGCCGGAGAAAAACCGGTGATTTTGATAGGTTTTTCCGGTGGAGCGCAGGTTGCCGGACTGATTGCCGCTGCAAAACAAGGGCTTAATGTGAAAAAAATTATTACAATCGGCGGTAATTTAGACCATGCGCGCTGGACAGAGTATCATCAGGTTATGCCGCTTAGCGAATCTATGAACTTAGAAAATTACCGCCGGCAGTTCTTGCAAATTCCGCAGCATCATTATGCGGGGGCAGATGATGAGGTTGTTCCGCCGGAATTGGTAAAAAACTTTGTAGAAAATGACAAATTGGTAACTATTGTGCCACATGCTGCGCACAATTCCGGCTGGCAAGAGATTTTTCCTTTGATATGGCAAGAAAAATAGCTGAGTTTCCTCAGCTATTTTCAAAGTTAGTTAAAAACTAATCCGATTGCACAATCTTGATGCGCACATTGGCAAGGAACTGTTGCTTCCGTTGGAGACAGTGGTTTATCATCAACATCTTTATAGGTATAGTTTTTATAACTTTCTTCGATTTTTTCTTTAGTGGACATATTATTTGCAGCTACATAGAGCAGTGTTTCCTCTGTGAGAGGATTAGTTGCGCTTGGTCTTAAAATAAATATGCGTTGGAAAGATGAATTTTTACCACCCCAGCTTAAAGTTGCTAAACTAACGCAAGCGTCTTTTGGTATTTTGTTGTAAACAACGGCATAGGCTGAATCTTCGGCGCAAGGCACAATTAGAATTTCGCCTCCGTAAGGGTTTTGCAGCTTTCCTTCGGCAGCATCAACAATAGCTTCGGAAGGAATAGCTTGGAACTTTATGGCTGTTTTATTGTTTAATCCGTTATATGACGAAATCTCTGAACCGGCAGCTGAAAGCTTTGCCGCAATAGCGTCAATTTGTTCCTGCGTTTGCATAATTTTTTGCCGTGCCAGCATTTTAGAAAAACCGGCGATACCGCCGACGCTAAGCACGCCAATTATAGCCAAAACGCCCAGCATTTCAATCATTGAACGACCGCACTGCACGCCATCTGCTGGTAATTTTTTCGCTAGTGTACTATTTTGTTCACCACGTTCAATAAGTTTTGTGGCGTATTGATGCGCGACGTTTCCTCCCTTTGTGAATAGGGAAATTTTATTTTTAGATTCTTGATGTAATAATTTACAGTTCATAATATCCTCCAATTTTCTTATTTTTTAACATGAATATATACCGGCGTCAAGAATTGTTATTTATTGCATGTTTTTAGCTACCCCTATGCTTATTTTCTGCTTTACCTTTTTTATAAAATGTATATAATTTTATCTATATCGTACTATAAATTTAGGAGAAAATTATGAACGGGATTATTTATTATCACTTTAAAAAGAACTATGTTTGGTTGGTGTTGAATGTTTTAGCGTTGGCGCTGCTTTGTTCCTGCCTGTTTTGCAGTTTATCCTATGCTTTTTGGTGGGAATTCCAGCTTTTGTTCGTGGTGTTGCTCTTTTCTCTTTTAATTTGGATTTATAAATACGGTACTAAGCAGGTTATGGCTGTAATTACTGATGATACTATTAAGATTGATCACAGCAATCCGATTGCATGGAAAGATATTGAAACCGGCGAAGAGCGTATGGTGAAATGCTGCGGTAAAGAACGCCGCGTTATTGTGTTGCTGCCAAAGAAAGGTATTGATTATAAATATAGCTTTTTACAAAAACATAATGGTGATTTTACAGCTTTTTGTCTGCCTCTTTACGGACTTTTAACACCGGAAGATGAAGAAAAAGTATTTCGAATCGTGGCAAGTAAAGTCGGCTTGAAAGCTTTATAAGCAATGCGCAAAGACTTTTATATTTTCCGCCACGGCGAAACTGAATTTAATGTTCAGCATCGCCAGCAAGGTTCAGGCATTGATATGGAATTGACTGCCAAAGGCAAGGCGCAGGCTTTGGTTTTGGCAGCTAAGCTGAAGCCATATCATTTAGAAACAATTTTCAGCAGCCCGCTTAAACGCGCCTTGCAAACCGCTCAAACAGCTGCCGATTTTTGTGCCTGTCCGGTTGTTATTAAGGATGATTTGCGCGAATGTTTTTATGGAGATGCCGAAGGAATGCTGCAATCGGAACTGGCGGTAATATATCCGGAAGTTTATCAGAATTGGGGCAATCCCGAAGTGTGGAATATTGCCTATCCGAACGGCGAAAGCAAAAAAGCAGCATTAGAACGGGTGTGGCGGCAAATAGAAAAGCTGCTGCAGGAGCCGTGCACTGTTTGCGGCGTTGCGATTCACGGCGGCACAATGGGCAGTCTTTTGAACTATCTGCATTATGATTTTGCTAAAATAGAAAATTGTGCGGTTTTTCATTTAATATATAATGATGGAAAATGGCAGATGGACGGAGATTTGTTTTGAGTATTTAGGTGGTTTTATACCGCCTTTTTTGTTGGATTTTTACCTTAAAATATGCTAATCTAGAACTATATTATTTACAAAGGAGGCTAAAATGACCAAACCTGTTGTTGTTGGAATCGGCGAACTTTTGTGGGATATGCTGCCGGAAGGCAAGCGTGCCGGCGGAGCGCCGATTAACTTTGTGTATAATGCCACCCAGCTTGGAGCGGACGGATACGCAGTCAGCGCCGTCGGTAAAGACGCATTGGGAGATGAAATAATCCAGGAACTGGAAAAAAGCCATATCCATCATATTTTAGAGCGCAACGATTATCCTACCAGCGTGGTTGAAGTGGTGCTTAATAACGGCATTCCGGCGTATACGATTGTTGAAGGCGTTGCTTGGGATCATTTGAAAGTCACACCGCAAGAAATTTCTGTTATAGAAAAGGCGGACGCTTTATGTTTCGGCACTTTGGCGCTGCGTTCTCCGCAAACCAAGGCTTCGGTTCTAACTCTTTTGAAACATGCGCCGCAAAAAGCATTTAAGCTGTTTGACGTTAACTTGCGCAGCAATTATTTTTCTAAAGAGCTGATTGACGAGCTTTTGAAGGAAGCCAATGTCTTTAAAATCAATGATGAAGAAATGGTGAAAGTGCAGGCATTGTTCGGACTGAATTTGTCTGATGAAGAGGTTTGTCATTGGTTTATCAAAAAATATGATTTGCGCTATTTAATTTTTACCGCCGGAGAAAAATATAGCATTGTTTATTCGGCTGACGGTGAAAAATCATATTTGGATACTCCAAAAGTAAAAGTTGCCGACACAGTCGGAGCAGGGGATTCTTTCTCGGCTGGCTTTATTATGGGGCTTTTGAGTGGAAAATCTATGCGTGATGCCCATAAACAAGCGGTGGCGACCGCGGCTTTTGTCTGCACCAAGAGTGGTGCTTGGCCAAAATATGAATAACCTCTAAAAAAGGAGAAAAGCTATGACTAAAAAGGAATTGTTAAAAAAATTGATACCGATTATGTTCGCCTTTTTCGCCATGGGCGCCGTGGACTTTGTCGGTATTGCCACCAACTATGTAAAAGCAGATTTTGAGCTTTCTGACACGATGGCAAACCTTTTTACCTCTATGACATTTTTTTGGTTTTTAATTTTTTCCGTACCGACCGGTTTGCTGATGAACAAAATCGGACGCCGTAAAACTGTGCTGCTCAGTTTGGCAATTTCTATGCTGGGTTTGGTTTTGCCGATGTTTGATTATAGCATGCTTATAATTATGGTTTCGTTTTCACTTTTGGGAATAAGTAATACCATTATGCAGGTTTCATTGAATCCGTTGGTTTCAAACATTGTGGCAAAAGATAAAATGTCAAGCGCTCTTACTTTTGGACAGTTTATTAAAGCTACAGCCTCATTTGTGGCGCCGATTTTAGCCGGCTGGGGTGCAATTACTTTCGGTAAATGGCAGATTCTGTTTCCATTCTTTTTAGCGGAAACGGCTTTGGCGTTTATTTTGTTATCACGCGAAAAAATAGAAGAAACCGAAGTGGGCAAAAGCTCCGGCTTCAAAGAATGTGCTATGCTTTTGGGCAATGGTACGATTTTCCTTTGCTTTATGGCTGTAATGTGCCATGTGGGGCTTGATGTGGGCACTAATGTAACCACGCCTAAATTGCTTATGCAAAAGCTGGGCTGGACTTTGGAACAAGCAGGCTATGCCACCAGTATATACTTTTTCTTCCGGACTATCGGTAGTTTCAGCGGGGCTTATATTTTGGCAAAATATTCAAATCATAAATATTTTTTAGGCAGCGTGCTTTTGATGTTGTTTGCTCTTATTGGAATTTTTGCATTTAACAGCAAGGAACTTTTATATATTTGCATCGCCTGCGTTGGTTACGGCAACGCCAATATTTTTCCGGTGGTTTTCTCACAGGCAATGAAAACTATGCCGCATCACGGCAACGAAGTTTCCGGCTTGATGATTATGGGAATTTTCGGCGGAACGGTATTTCCGCTGCTGATGGGAGTTGCTTCTGATTTTGCCAATAATCAGCACGGTGCGGTGGCAGTAATGGTGCTGTGTGCGCTGTATCTGCTGTTTATGAGCCGTAAAGTTAAAGATTAGTTGCTTTGTCTATAACAAAAAAGTCCTCTATTGAGGGCTTTTTTTAGGGCTGTGAGAAGGTTTGCAGTGCTGCATAAAATATTGGGGTATTTCTTTTATGGGACGGCAAGGATTGCCAACCGCAATGCAGTTATTAGGAATATCTTTAACCACCACAGAACCGGCGCCGATAACGACATTACTGCCTATTGTTACTCCGCCCAAAACACATACATTGCCGCCAATCCATACATTATCACCAACCTTTATAAGGTTTGCGGTTTCCAAGCCTTGATTGCGCTTTTGGGCATCAAGTGGGTGGCTGGCGGTATAAAAGCCGCAGTTTGGACCGACAAATACATTGTTGCCGAATTTGATTAAGGCTTCATCTAAAAATACACTGTTATGATTGATATAAAAATTATCTCCGATTTCGATATTATAGCCATAGTCACAATAAAAATTAGGTTCGATTTTGCAGTTTTTGCCTATCTTTTTGATTATTTTTTCTAAGATTTTTGTCCTTTGCTCATCATCTTTATAGGGAGCTGTGTTATATTCAAAACATAGTTGTTTGCAGGCGTTTCTTTCCGCAATTAAGGTTTTGTCATTGTTGGCATCATAAAGTTCGCCTTTCAGCATTTTCTCTTTTTCTGTCATTTGCTTTCTCCGTTAATTTACAAAATTTTAGTAGCTATTTGATGAAAAATCAAGAATGCTATTTAGATATGAAATTTTATAGGAAAATTTGATGGGAGATTGGCTCTCTTCGTTACGCCAACGCGGCACTCATTCGCTTTACGCTCACCGGCATGCTCACGTCTGCCTTTCGTTTGCTCTCGAACTCTCTTTCCGAGTTCAAATCTCCGGCTATCCTATAACAAAAAAAAGCCCTCAAAAGAGGACTTTTTCTGTTATGGTAGCGAGGGGGAGATTGACTTCACTTTGTTTCGTCGACTC
>CAKQPS010000010.1 GCA_934270475.1 uncultured Alphaproteobacteria bacterium | reverse complement strand
CAGATATAATCGGAGCGGTGCAGAACAACGGCACACTTAATTCTGCGGCAGAAAATATAAAAACTTCCGTTACTAATAAAACCGACGCCGAGCTTAATCTGAACGGCGGCACTTTGAAGGCGAATGTCAGCGGCGGCAAGACCAACATCAACGGCGATGTGGTTTTGGCTTCAAGCTCTAAGATTGCCGCAAGCGCTGTAAATGTGGCAGAAAATAAGAGTTTAACCATAGCAACGGGCAGTTTGTGGAATAATGCAATCAGCGGAAAGGGAACAACTATTTTCGGAGCTGATTTTGACGGAAGCAACAACGCGATAATTGAAACATTGCTTACAAATAACGGTGTATTAACCTCAAATACCGCTAATATCAAAGGTAATGTAAGCAATAACAACAAGCTGACATTAAACAGCACTAACGATGTGTTTAATAATACGATTACCGGCAGCGGTGATTTGACCTTAAACGGAGTTATGACTACCAATAAGACAATCAGTCAAAAAAGTATAACCAATAACGGAACACTAAATTCTTCATTTGACAATTTGAACGGAGAGTTGATAAATACCGGAATATTTAATGTCGCCGGGGCAAATGTTGTCTTGAATAAGAATATTGCCGGCGAGGGAACAACTGTTTTAGAAAATGAGACAATCTTAAAATTTGGCGACAGCGGTAAAATTGAAGGTGTGTTAAAAACAAATGGCGCGACTGTTGATTTGCAAGATACGGCAAACAAATATACTGATGTTAAAATAGGCGCGATTTCCGGTGATTTGAAGTTGAAAATTGATGCGGATTTAAGCAATGCAAGCAGCGATGCTTTAGAATTAACCTCGTCAAATCCAAGCAACGGCAATATTATTTTGAGTTCTATCAATGTGCAAAAAGACGGCGACAAAAGCGTTACTTTCTTAAAGGGTAATATCGGCGGCATTACATCAAGCTTGGATACAGCTTCCACAATATCAACAGTAACCAATGATTACACTTATACTTTTGGTATTTCTGGCAATAATAAATTGGACGTGCTGAGCGCAGTTTTGAATACAAAACCGAATACTCTAAAAGATTTTGTTACCGGAAATTTAGCGATTTCTGCCAATACATATTCAATGACTAAGGATATAAGCATTACATCGGCGGAAAATGATAATTTTGGTACTACAGCCGGAGCAAACACAGAGCTGAACCTAAATCTGAACGGACATAATTTGTACGGAACCTTAAACGGCGTTAAAAAGGACGGTATCGCCGTAGGTAACGGATATACTCTAAATATCAATGGAACAGACGGAACAGTCAGAGGCAATATCAGCAGTTTTGATAACGCGCTGAAAGTTGAAAACGGCGGCACTTTGAACATTGCAAATACGGTGCTGAATAATGATACGGATATAAATAACCAAGGAACTCTGTCTGCAGATAATATCGGAGCCAACAAAGTTCTTACAGCTTCAAATGCTGTTATCAAAAACAGTAATATTACAAATTTGGAAAATAAAGGCACTGTTACACTAAAAGGAACAAATAATTTAACTAATATTATAGAAGCTGGTAATTTGATTGTTAATGATGGTAAAACAACGGTTTTAGGTAAGCTGGAACAAAACAGCGTAACTGTCGCTAATAATGCTGTCTTAGAAACTGTGTTGGATAAGTTTGTTGTGTCTTCAAATACAATAAACAATGGTGTGTTAAACTTGTTTGGCAATGGGGCGCTAAACAAAGATATAACCGGAAACGGCAGCTTAAATTTAGATGGAATTGTTGATAACAATGCGGCGATAACTCAAAAAGATTTAACTTTAGCAAGCGGAAAATTTACCAACTCCGGAACAATCAGCGTGGTTGATAGTATGAATATAAACGGAGATATAACAAATAACGGTAGTGTCAGCGCCAAAGATTTGATTGTGTCAGGCAATTTTGCAAACAAGGCGAATGCGGCAATAAACGGAGTGCTGACTCTCAAAGAAAATACAACGGCAACGGCTGAAAATAATGGAGTAATAACAGGTGGTGTTATTGTTGAAAATAACAGAATATTGGCCAATAATAACCTTGTTTCCGGCAAAGTTGATGTTGGTAATAATGGAAAGATTTTTGGCAACTCCGGTGTTATGAATATAACAGAAAGCTCGGAAAATAATGGCGAAATAAATCAACATAAGTTTACAATTTCTAATACCGGTAATTTTGTAAATAAGGGAGTTTTGACTTCAGCAGTATTAGAAAACAACAATAATTTGATAAACAGCAATAAAATAACTGCGGCTATGCTGAAAAATAACGGCAATATTGATAACACAAACGGGACGATTGAAGGTGTTATAACTAACGAAAATATTATCAACGGCGGGAAGATTATTGCTAATGACGGTTCTGTAAATAATAAGACAATTAACGCCGATTTAACAAGCAAAGGAAAGTTTACGAACAAAGACAATATTGCAGGTACGGTTACAAACACCGGTTTGTTTAGTAATGCCGATGCGGCTACGGTAACCGGCAATATTTTGAGCAGCGGCGACATTGATAACAACGGTATTATCAAAGGAGATGTTACAAACGGCGGCAGCTTTAAAAATGCCGGTATAGTCAAAGGAAATGTTACAAATAACGGCGATTTAACCTCGGCTATCGAAAATATAATGGGTACTGTAATAAATAACGGTACATACAAAACTTCCGGCGGAATAATGAATTATGATATAAACGGTGCGGGAAACACAGAAATAAACGGTAACGTTGTTATGGGAACCGGAATGTTTGGCGCAAATCAAAGTGTAAACATAACAGCAGGAAGTTTGCTTGATATTGGTGCGAAAACCGTAAGTCTCAATAATTTGAAATTAAACGGCACTCTCGGGTTGGAAATTACAAGCATAGCCAATAAAAGTTCTGATTATGTTGGCGGAAAATTGCTTGTGAATAATGCTGATTTGTCCGGCGGTAAAATTCAATTTACGGTAAATCAAGGTTTGTTGAATAAAAAAGAACAGACCGGAGATTTATCTATAATCGGCTTGAAATCCGGTGCGTCCGGAAGTGTTGCCGGTGATTTGACCGAAGTTTTTGAAAAAAATAATCGCTATGAGATTATACAAGGAACAAAAAATGGTACGGTTATTATCAAAAATATTGCCAGCTCGAGCGATGTGGCTTCGCTTGTGGGAAACAGAAATAATAGGAACACAGCTGCGGCGTGGGAAAATGCAACATTGACATCGGGAACAGCTGCGGCAAATATTCAAAAAGCATTAGACAGCTTGTCTCAACATAATGCTCAAGGGTATAGACGAGCTTTGAATGAATTGGCTCCTTCTGATTCTCAGATGAACTTGGAAACTGTGCGTTTAGTGCAAAATATTATAGGTCGGGAAACCGGAAAAAGATTTGAAAAAGGCGAGGGCAAATGTGGTTTGTATAGACCTGCTTCCATGTGGGTTAAAGGAATAGGCGCCAGTCACTATATGGATAACAGAACCGCGGCGCAGGGCTTTAATGCAGATACCGCCGGCTATGTTATGGGATATGACGGAAATGTGGATTGTGATACGTCTGTTGGTTTTGGATATGCCTACACAAACACCGACACCAAGGGAAATATAAATAGCCGGAAAAGTTCAATATCTGCGCAAAATATGTTTGTTTACGGCAAGTACCAGCCGACGCAGACTTATGTTCGCGGTGCGTTTATATATGGCTTGGCTGACTATGACGATAAGACATCTGTTGCCGGATATGGTATAAGTTCTAAATATAATATGCATTCAGTCGGGGCGGAAACGGCCTTGGGACATGAATATCAGAATGGTTTGAACCCTGAAACCGGTTTGCGTTATACTCATCTGATGCCTAATGATTATACAGACAGCATTGGTCAAAAAGTGGAAAATGAAAACATTACCGCTATTTCGGCGTTTGCAAAGCTGAAATATAAAGCCGAAATAAAAACAGATAATCAGATTTTGTTTAAACCAGCGATTTATATTGGTGCAAACTATGATTTGAACAACAGTTCACACAAAATTAACGTGGCTGTTGCGAATAGCAGATACACAATTTCATCTGAACCAATGTCGCGTTTTGGCTTTAATGGCGGTTTGGAATTGGCTGTCAGCCATGATAATGTGGATTTGATTTTGGGATATGATTTGAATTTGCATACAAAATATAACGCTCATTCCGGTCAAATTCAGTTTCGCTATAACTTTTGAACCATGAGAAAGTGGTAGCAGATAGCAATGATTTGCTACTATAATGCGGTAGTTTCCGCAAGGAAATGTGTCTGTGTTGGAGTTTGCGGCAATACTTTAGACTTTATCGTTATCTGCATGTCTGTGTAGATTAAAGTTGCTAAACGAACAGAGAAGCGGAGGAAGGTGTATTCCAACCAAGTAATTTCAGGGGTCTATTGTTGATAGACCTCTGAATATTATCAAGAGTATCTTGAGAAATCAAATCAAAATTAGTTTTCTTAGGCAAAAACTGGCGTAAAATTTTGTTTCTATTTTCAATAGAGCCTTTATCAGCCAAACAATAAGGTCGGCAAAAGTAACTTTCACAATGCAATATTTTATTGGCAATAAGATGGTTTATATTTTCACTCCCGTTATCATAAGTTATGGATTTAATTGGATAATTTTTGAAAGTTTTGACAGTAGCTTTAAGCATCTCTCCAGCCGATTTATTTTTCATTTTAACAATCCAATAATAATGAGTTTTACGGTCAACAAATACCGCCAGACAAGACTTTCCGCCACGCGAAGAAATTACGGTATCAGCTTCAATATCCCCAATTCGTTCGCGATTGTTGATAATCTCCCCGGACGCAAGGAAATATCAACTCTTAATCTCGCTATTTGCATTGTTTGTGTTTTTGTTAAAATCAGTATAGCCTAAAAAATAATTTGTTTATTCTCTGTCTTCCGGTTCCCAAGGAAAGTTTATCCATAGTCCCATAGGTTCGGACATTGGAAAATAATCTGGTTTGATTTCTGGATTTTTATTGATAAGGGTGTAGATTTGCGCCAAAGGATATTTATGCCGTAAATATTGTACGGTTTCGCCGCTGTCGCACAAGTCGTCAATAATATAAGTGTCGGCGGTGTTTGGAATTTCATCTAAAGTAGTGTCAATCATTTTAGATTGAGCTTTGCTGTCATCGCTGTATGATGAAAGGCGGATAAAATGAATGTCTTTGTGTTTGAGATAGTGGGAAATAATGGTTGCCGGAACCAGTCCGCCGCGGGAAACTGCTGCTAAGACAAAACCGTTCGGCGAACGTTCTTGAATTTTTTGCGCAATCATAAAGCAGGCATTATCAACTTGAGCTTGAGTAATTTCTTTCATAGTCCTATCTCCAACAAATTAAATAATGCTCTGCTTTATAGCAATTATGGATTTAGTCGTCAATATATTTATTGCGCGTTTGTTTGCGGCAGGTGGCAAAATTTGCGAAAATATAAATATTCGGCAATACTGAGAATACCAAACGCAAAAATATAAAAGCCAACATAAAGCACCAAAACCGCTTCGCCGAATGATTGATAAGATAAAATCAAAAATGCGAGGATAATGCCTAAGATGCCGCTGAACATACTCCAGCCCCACGGCAATCCAAGATGTTTGATGTCTAAACTACCGGAAATTTGCATAACGCCGGTAGCCAAAAACCAAAAGGCGAATAAAATCGGCAAAGTCTGCACGGTTAAACCCAAATTAGTCAGCAAAATTAAACCGATAAACAAATCTAATAAGCCGACGACAAAATACCAGCCGGAATATTCGCTGAAAGAAAAAGTAATGTAGCCGCAGCCGAGTAAAAATACGGCGCCGCCGAAATATATCGCCATGGCATAAAGCGACGACAGCGGGTTTGACCACACCACAATTCCTAGAATCAGCATAATTATACCGGAAATCAAGTGCCAAATACTGCATCTTCTGTCTTTCATAAATTTTCTCCTTTAGTAAAAATACTCAATTCAGACGTATGATTTTTTTGCCGAAAAACAAGGTGAAATAAAAGAAAAATGTTGCAAAATAAAGCGGAAAAGTCTATAATCCATACAGTTTAAAGCAGGCAAGTGAAAATTTGCATGCCTATTATTTGGTGAATGGGGCTGAGAGTGTGGATTTATCAGGGGTTCGGCTGTATTCAATTTAAATGTTTTTATAAGTTTAACCTTCTGCGGTCGGGATTGAGTTTTATTCAAAGAATTGCCGTGGAATCAAAATGTTAGAGGAATTTTACATGAAAGAGTCTTATACGGAGAAAAAGCGTGTAAGAAAAAATTTCGGACGAATCGAATCAGTTATCGAAATGCCGAATTTAATTGACGTTCAAACCGGCTCTTATTCCAGCTTTATCAATAATGTAGACGCTAACGGCGAACATTGTGAATTTGGTTTGGAAGAAGTTTTTAAATCTATTTTCCCAATTACCGATTTTTCCGGCAACGGCGAATTGGAATTTGTTAAATACGAATTGGAAGAGCCAAAATATGATGTGGAAGAATGCTTAAAGCGCGATATGACCTATGCTGCTCCGATTAGAGCAACTTTGCGTTTAGTGGTTTGGGATATTGATGAAGCTACCGGCGCAAAATCTATTCACGATATTAAAGAGCAAGATGTATACATGGGCGATATTCCGTTGATGACGGATAAAGGTACGTTTATTTTTAACGGTACCGAGCGCGTTGTGGTTTCACAAATGCACCGTTCTCCGGGCGTGTTCTTTGACAGCGACGGCGGTAAAACCATTTCTTCGGGTAAAAAACTGTTTTCTGCCCGCATTATTCCGTATCGCGGTTCTTGGCTCGATTTTGAATTTGATGCCAAAGATTTGGTTTATGCCCGCATCGACAGACGCCGTAAACTGCCTGTAACTTCTATTTTCTATTCTTTGTATTCTAAAGCAACCGAAGAAAAAGCAGCTGCTTTGGCAAAAGAAGGCAAAACTTTGGAGTTGTCCGATATTGAAGGAATGAGTAAAGAAGAAATTTTGGCTTATTTCTATGATACCGAGACTTATTTAGCATACAAGAAAAACTGGAAGATGAAATTTGAACCGTCTCGCATGAAAGGTGTCAAGTTTGATTTTGCTTTGGTCAACGCTGCTGACGGTGAAACAGTTTGGGACGCAGGCAAAAAACTTGCTCCGAGATCTGCTCAGAAATTGGCAGATGACGGTTTGGAATACTTTGTTGTTTCTAAAGAACAAATGTACGGCAAATTCTTGGCTAAAGACATTGTGGTTGCTAAAACCGGTGAAGTTTTGGCAGAAGCTGGTGATGAAATCAATGAAGATTTGATGAACACTTTGGCTGAAAACAAAATCAAATCTGTTGAGACTTTGTATATTGATGGTATGAACGTTGGTCCGTATATCCGCAACACTTTGGCCGCAGATAAAAACAAAACACGTCAGGAAGCTTTGTTTGATATTTACCGCGTAATGCGTCCGGGCGAGCCAGCTACATATGAAGCAGCAGATGCTTTGTTCAAACAATTGTTCTTTGATTCTGAACGCTATGATTTGTCAGCTGTAGGTCGTGTTAAAATGAACGCGTCTTTGGGAATTGATAAAAATGAAGTTCCTGATACCGTACGCGTTTTGCGTAAAGATGATATTTTGCGCATTATCAAAAAGCTGGTTGCTATCCGCGACGGCAGAGGCGAAGTTGATGACATTGACCACTTGGGCAACCGTCGTGTACGCTCTGTCGGCGAATTGATGGAAAATCAATACCGTATGGGCTTGCTGCGTATGGAACGCGCTATTAAAGAAAAAATGAGTGCTGAAATCTTGAATAATGTTAAGCCTCAGGATTTGGTAAATGCAAAACCGATTGCCTCGGTTATCCGTGAATTTTTCGGTTCATCTCAGCTGTCTCAATTTATGGATCAAAACGACCCATTGTCAGAAATTACACACAAACGCCGTTTGTCTGCGTTGGGCCCTGGCGGTTTGAGCCGCGACCGCGCAGGTTTTGAAGTGCGCGATGTGCACCCAACTCACTATGGTCGTATCTGCCCTATTGAATCTCCTGAAGGTCCGAACATCGGTTTGATTAACTCACTGTCAACATATGCCCGCATCAATAAATACGGTTTTATTGAATGCCCGTACCGCAAAGTTGTGAACGGTGTTGTAACGTCAGAAGTTAAATATTTGTCGGCAGATGATGAAGGCGATGTTATTATTGCGGAAGCAAATGCTAAAGTTGATGATAACGGACACTTTGTTAATGACTTGATTACCTGCCGTCATGCTGGCGAAGTTGAATTCCACAGACCGGAAGAAATTAACTACATCGACGTTTCTCCGCAACAGCTGGTTTCGGTTGCCGCAGCATTGATTCCGTTCTTGGAAAACGATGATGCTAACCGTGCTTTGATGGGTTCAAACATGCAGCGTCAAGGTGTGCCTTTGCTGCGTTCGGAAGCTCCGCTGGTTGGTACCGGTATGGAAGTTGCCGTTGCAAAAGATTCAGGCGCAACCTTGGTGGCAAAATATGACGGCGTTGTAGATGCTGTTGATGCAAACCGCATTGTGATTCGTTCTAAAGACAGCGATGCCCACAACGTTGGTGTTGAAATTTACAAACTGTCTAAGTTCCGCCGTTCTAACCAAAATACCTGCATTAACCAGGTTCCGTTGGTAAAAGTCGGCGATGAAATTAAAAAAGGCGATATTATTGCCGATGGTCCTTGTACCGATTTGGGCGAATTAGCTTTAGGTAAAAACCTGCTTGTTGCATTTATGCCTTGGAACGGTTTGAACTACGAAGATGCTATTTTGCTGTCGGAAAGAATTTCCCGCGATGATGTTTTGACTTCTCTTCACATTGAAGAATTTGAAGTTATGGCACGCGATACTAAACTGGGACAAGAAGAAATTACCCGCGATATTCCAAACGTTGGTGAAGATGCTTTGCGCAACCTTGATGAGGCTGGTATCGTTTATGTCGGTGCTCATGTTAAAGCCGGCGATATTTTGGTGGGTAAAGTTACACCGAAAGGCGAATCTCCAGTTACTCCGGAAGAAAAATTGCTGCGCGCCATTTTTGGTGAAAAAGCCAGCGATGTCCGCGATACTTCTTTGCGCGCTCAGCCTGGTATTGACGGTATTGTCGTAGATGTTCACATTTTCTCTCGTCGCGGTGTGGAAAAAGACGAACGCGCTTTGGCTATTGAACAGGAAGAAATTTCTAATTTGGCTAAAGACCGCGATGATGAAATCGCCATTATCAGAAGAAGCTATGACGCTCGCTTGAAAGCTATGCTGACTGGACAGACAGTGGTTGACGCTCCGAAAGGTATTGCTAAAAACGTTAAGCTGACAGCTGATATGCTGGATTTGATTCCGTCGTCGCAATGGCGTAAAATCGTGATTAAAAACGAAGACGTTATGGCAAAAATTGAAGAATTTTCAGCTGCTTTTGACGCTCGTTTGGATAACATTCAAAAACGTTTTGAAAATAAAGTTGAAAAAGTACAACGCGGTGATGATTTGTTGCCGGGCGTTTTGAAAATGGTTAAAGTGTTTATCGCTACCAAGAGAAAAATGCAAACCGGTGATAAAATGGCTGGTCGTCACGGTAACAAAGGTACGGTTTCACGCGTATTGCCGCTTGCCGATATGCCTTATACCGAAGACGGTACTCCGGTTGACGTAGTATTGAACCCGCTGGGTGTGCCTTCTCGTATGAACGTGGGACAAATTTTGGAAACACACTTGGGCTGGGCAGCTAAAGAACTTGGTGCACAACTCAATGAAATGTGCGAACAATATAAACGCGGTGAAAAGACTATCGACGAATTGAATGCTCGTTTAAGAGAAATTTACGGCGATAAACAATATGAACGCGATGTTGCTCCATTGACAGAGCCGGAAAAAGTAGAAATGATTTCTAACTTGAAACGCGGTGTGCCGATGGCTACTCCGGTATTCGACGGCGCTACCGGCGACGATATCAATAAAATGCTGACAATGGCAGGTTTGCCGACATCAGGACAAATTGATTTGTATGACGGTCGTACCGGTGAAAAATTTGATCGTAAAGTAACCGTTGGTGTTATGTATATGATTAAATTGCACCACATTGTTGATGAGAAAATGCACGCTCGTTCAGTTGGTCCGTACAGTTTGGTTACTCAGCAGCCTTTGGGCGGTAAAGCTCAATTCGGTGGTCAACGTTTTGGTGAAATGGAAGTTTGGGCTTTGCAGGCATACGGCGCTGCCTATACCTTGCAGGAAATGCTTACCATTAAATCCGATGACGTTGCCGGCAGAACAAAAGTTTATGAAGCTATTGTTCGCGGTGAAGACAGCTTTGAAACCGGCGTTCCGGAATCCTTTAACGTATTGGTTAAAGAAATCAAGTCGCTGTGCTTGAATGTTGAAATGTTAAATGAAGAAGCGTAAGCTGAGGAGTCTTAACAAATGAATAATGAAATAATGAATATGTTTAATCAGCAGCAACCGTCTACGGAAGAAAATTTTGACGAAATCAAAATTTCCATTGCTTCTCCTGAACAAATTCGTTCTTGGTCTTATGGTGAAGTTAAAAAACCTGAAACCATCAACTATAGAACATTCAAACCGGAAAAAGACGGTTTGTTCTGCGCTCGTATTTTTGGTCCGGTAAAAGACTATGAATGCTTGTGCGGTAAATATAAACGTATGAAATACCGCGGTATTGTCTGCGAAAAGTGCGGTGTGGAAGTTACTCTTTCTAAAGTACGTCGCGAAAGAATGGGACATATTGAACTGGCTGCGCCGGTTGCCCATATTTGGTTCCTGAAATCTCTGCCGTCTCGTATTTCGGTTTTGACCGGAATTCCGATGAAGGCTTTGGAACGTATTTTATACTTTGAAAGCTATGTAGTAATTGAACCGGGGTTGACCCCGTTAACAGTTAACCAGCTTTTAACTGAAGATGAATATCAGGATGCTATTGATCAATACGGCGAAGATTCTTTCAGAGCCGGTATTGGTGCCGAGGCATTGCGTGAAATTCTTTCTAACATTGATTTGGAAGCTGAACGTGTTTCTATGCGGGCTGAACTGAAAGAAACAACTTCAGAAGCTAAGCGTAAAAACTTGATTAAACGCTTAAAATTGGTTGAAGCTTTCTTGGAATCCAATACTAAGCCGGAATGGATGATTCTGACTGTATTGCCGGTTATTCCGCCTGATTTGCGTCCGTTGGTTCCATTGGACGGCGGTCGTTTTGCGACATCTGATTTGAATGATTTGTATCGCCGTGTGATTAACCGTAACAACCGTTTGAAGAGATTGCTGGAATTGCATGCACCGGATATTATTATCCGCAATGAAAAACGTATGCTGCAAGAATCCGTCGATGCTTTGTTTGATAACGGTCGCCGCGGTCGAGCTATTACCGGTGCAAGCAAACGTCCGTTGAAGTCTTTGTCTGATATGCTTAAAGGTAAACAAGGTCGTTTCCGTCAAAACTTGTTGGGTAAACGTGTTGACTACTCCGGTCGTTCGGTTATTACAGTTGGTCCGGAACTCAAAATGCACCAATGCGGTTTGCCAAAGAAAATGGCTTTGGAATTGTTCAAACCGTTTGTTTACGCCAAACTGGAAATGTATGGCATGGCTACAACCATTAAAGCCGCAAAACGCATGGTAGAAAAAGAACGTCCGGAAGTTTGGGATATTTTGGAAGAAGTTATCCGCGAACACCCTGTATTGCTGAACCGTGCGCCGACTTTGCACAGACTGGGTATTCAAGCCTATGAACCGGTTTTGGTTGAAGGTAAGGCTATTCACTTGCACCCGTTGGCTTGTACAGCGTTCAACGCCGACTTCGATGGCGACCAAATGGCTGTTCACGTTCCATTGTCTATTGAAGCACAATTGGAAGCCCGCGTATTGATGATGTCTTCTAACAACATTTTGTCTCCGGCTTCTGGTAAACCTATTATCGTGCCTTCACAAGATATGGTATTGGGTATTTACTATTTGTCATACGATGCAGATGATATGCTGGGACAAGGCAGCATTTATGCAAGTCCGGAAGAATGTATGCTGGCTTTAAATGCCAAAGTTGTAGATATGCATGCTAAAATCAAATGCCGTATGGATTATGTCGGAGATGACGGCAAACTGCACCATGGTATTGTAGACACAACCCCAGGTCGTTTGATTATCTCGGACATTTTGCCGAAGAAAGACGGTAAATTGATTGAGGGCGTTCCGTTCTCTTTGATTAACCGCTTGATGAAGAAAAAACAAATTTCTCAGATTATTGATGAAGTTTACCGTGTATGCGGCGGTAAAGAAACCTGTATAATGGTTGATAAAATTATGAGTATGGGTTATAAATACGCTTGCTTGTCCGGTATTTCATTCGGTAAAGATGACTTGATTGTTCCGGCTGCCAAAGAAAAATTGATTGCCGAAACTTCTGCTCAGGTTAAAGAATTTGAACAGCAATATCAAAACGGTTTGATTACCAAAGGTGAAAAATATAACAAAGTGGTAGATATTTGGGCTGCCTGCACCGATAAAGTTGCCGATGAAATGATGAAAAACATTTCTAAAGCTGACCATGGTTATTATAACTCCGTATTTATGATGGCTGATTCCGGAGCCCGCGGTAGTGCTGCGCAAATGCGTCAGCTGGCTGGTATGCGTGGTTTGATGGCTAAACCGTCTGGTGAAATTATTGAACAACCGATTATTTCTAACTTTAAAGAAGGTTTGACCGTGTCTGAGTACTTCAACTCTACCCACGGTGCCCGTAAAGGTTTGGCAGATACCGCTTTGAAAACCGCTAACGCTGGTTACTTGACACGTCGTTTGGTTGATGTCGGTCAAGATGTGGTTATTACCGAAACCGACTGCGGAACCGAACGCGGCATTATTGTTCGTCCGGTTGTTGACGGCGACAATGTAATTGCCACTATCGGCGAAAGAATTTTGGGTCGTACGGCTCAAGAAGACATTTTAGATCCGGAAGATTCAAGCATTGTTTTGGTTAAAAAAGGCAAATTGATTGATGAAGCCGATGTTGAAAAAGTTGAAAAAGCCGGTGTTGAACAAGTTAAGATTCGTTCTGTTTTGACCTGTGAATGTGAAAACGGCGTTTGCGCAGCTTGTTACGGTCGTGACTTGGCGCGCGGTAATCCGGTTAATATCGGTGAAGCTGTCGGCGTTATCGCTGCTCAATCAATCGGTGAGCCGGGTACCCAATTGACCCTGCGTACATTCCACATTGGTGGTGCGGCTTCTAAATCTGCCGAACAAGCAAGTATTGAAGTTCCGTTTGCCGGTATTTTGAAACTTGAAAACGGTCATACTGTTACCAATGCCGAAAACCATTTGGTTATTTTGTCTCGTAACTGCGATGTGGTTATTCAAGATGCTCAAGGTCGTGAAAAATCCCGCCACCGTGTTCCGTACGGCGCAGAAGTTTTGGTACAAGAAGGTGCTGAAATTGCCAAAGGACAAAAGATTGCCGTTTGGGATCCGTTTATGGTGCCAGTAATTTCTGAAAAAGCCGGTAGAGCACAGTTGGTAGACCTTATTCCGAATGTTTCTGTAAAAGAAAATACGGATGAGGTAACCGGCATTACTTCTAAGGTGGTTATTGATTGGCAGACAGGTCCTACTGCGAACAGCAGCTTGAAACCAAGCATTGTTCTGAAAGATGAGAAGGGTAATTCCGTAACCTCTGATTCAGGCAAAGAAGTTCGCTACTATCTGTCGGTTGATGCCGTGCTGAATGTTGACAACGGCGATGAAATTAAAGTCGGTGAAGTTATTGCCCGTATTCCAAGAGAAAGTGCAAAAACTAAGGATATTACCGGTGGTTTGCCGCGTGTGGCTGAGCTGTTTGAAGCTCGCCGTCCAAAGGATCCTGCCGTTATTTCTGATATTGACGGTATGGTTGAATATGGTAAAGACTATAAGGCTAAACAGCGCATTACCGTTATTCCGACTGAAGGTAATCCGGTTGAATACTTAATTCCAAAGGGACGCCGTTTGGTTGTTCAAGACGGTGATATTGTGAAGAAAGGTGATATGCTGGTAGAAGGCACACCGGCTCCGCACGATATCTTGCGCGTTTTGGGCGTTGAAAAATTGGCTGAATATTTGGTTCAGGAAGTTCAAGCCGTTTACCGTCTGCAAGGTGTGGCAATTAACGATAAGCACATTGAAGTGATTGTTTCACAAATGCTGCGTAAAGTTGAAATTACCGCTCCGGGTGATACGACATTCCTGATTGGCGAACAAGTTGACCGCGATGTATTTGAAGCTGAAAACAACAAAGTGATTAAAGAAGGCGGACAGCCTGCTGTCGCAGACCCAATTTTGCTGGGTATCACTAAGGCTTCGTTGCAGACCAAGTCATTTATTTCTGCCGCTTCATTCCAAGAGACAACACGTGTCTTGACCGAAGCTGCCGTTGAAGGCAAGGTAGATAAGCTGACTGGTTTGAAAGAAAACGTAATCGTTGGTCGTTTGATTCCTGCCGGTACAGGTAATGTATTGCGCTCTCTGCGCCGCGTAGCAGCTCAAAATGACAAGGAAATCCTTGCTATGAGAGAAGCTAAAGCAGCTGAAGAAGGCAATGCCGCATTAGAAAATAATGCAGAACCTGCTAAATAAAACAGCTTGTTTCAAGCAATAAAAAAAAGCTTCCTTGTTCGTTGAATGAGGAAGCTTTTTGATATTTAGCAATCCAGCCGAATTATAGATGAATGCTTGATATAGAGTAATTATTTGAAAAGGTTGTTAAATGCAAAAAAAAGCAAGGTTGAATAAATAACCTTGCTTTTTCTTTTACATTGCAATGTTGAGCTACTTAGAATAGCCGCGGGGAGGGCGGTCAAATTTGTGGTTAGGCAAATTTTCAGCGTTTTTTTGAGCTTTCGCTTTAATTTGCAAACGAGCTTTTTCCGCACCCTTGCAGTGACATTCCTCACCGGGGGCTAACTTCTCAAGGCAAAAAGTGCAATACCTCGCATTTCCTGCAATTACAGTTAAAAATGAATCCATAAAAATGTGTTAAAAATATTAAATCATCATTTATATAGCAAAGTTTGACGATTTTGTCAACTCAAAGAAATGCTGGAATATAAAAAACATTTCCAAACTGACTGCTTAGAAATGTTTTTTAATATTATTTATAGTGTTTTAGTCTCGGTTAATACCGGTATTAGCCTTGATTTTAACGCTGTTATCTTTAGTTACGGTATAGGCTTTAGCAAATTCTTCCGCTTGTATCATTCGTATACCGCTTTTGTCTTTGATGATATAAGCGCCGCCTTTACCAGCTGTTTGCGGAGTACCTTCGGCACCTTCAAACTGTTCTCCTTCTTTTACCTTAAATGCTGTAACAGCTTCTTTGGCTTTTATGCCTGTAAAGACCTTGCCCGGTTTAATGTCTTCTTTAGCCGGAGCATTTTTTAATCCTGCGGCAAAATTAACATCTGTATCCCAAATATCGCCGGTTTCTTTTTGCATAAATGAAACAAATTTTTTCAAGTGAATAACATCTTTAAATGTTTGCGGATTTTCTGCTAAATATTTGTTGATTTTATCAACCCGTCCCGGAGCATCATAGCAAATAAGAACACCGTCATTCTTTTTCAATATTTGATCAGCATTATCTTTTGGATTATGAAATTTATAGCCCTGCACATCTTCCATAAAAGGTCCGTCCGCACCCCATTCTTGTCTTTTTTGCGGAGTTGCTCCGGCAAAACCGTAAGCTGGAATAATCACACGGCGAATACCAGTCGGCTCAGCTTCAATAACATTGTTTGAGGTAAATTTTTTTTCTGCATCTGTATTGGTTATCATAATTACTTCTCCTATAAAGTGTTTACATTTCCAGTTTACCCCCCCCCAGTTGTTTGTCAAGTCTTTTGTATAAAAAAAAGACCATGATTTAAAATCACAGTCTTTCCTCATTCTTATATGATATATTATGTTATTTATTCTGATTCATTATCCAAAAATGCCACATGCAGCAAAGTCACCGGTTTAATCTCGGTTGCCGCAAAAACGCGGCGGCGAATTTGTCCGCGGATAAAGTCTTCTATCTGCGTACGGTTTTCACATTCCAGCAGCTTCTTTTCAATTAAAGGCTTAACGGTTGTCAAAATTTCATCAGCCAGTTTATTCCAGTCATTTTCCTCCAAAATATCAATTGAAGACATTTGCAGGTCCAGCAGCTTTTTGTCTTTGATAACGGCGCTGATAAACATACTGCAATTAAAAGCGATGCGGCGGCGGTTTTTAATCAGCTGCGAGCCCAGCGATACAGGGCGGTTTCTGTCCCAGCCGATGATGTCGCTGAACACCTGTTCCAAAAATTCGATATGATTATTGTGTAGCAGGCACATATCGCCGTTACGAGCCGAAAACACTTCTTTAATACCGCAGCTAAGGGCAAAGCGCTTATGTTCGCGGATAAACTTTTTATCGCCGTGCACAGGCAGTACCACAGCCGGTTTCAGCAAATCGTACATACGTTTCAAATCATCGCGGCAGGCATGACCTGAAGTGTGTACCAATTCAGTTTCATCGGTAATAACGGTTGCACCCTGTGCCGCCAATTTATCTTGCATGCGTTCGATTTTATCTTCATTTCCCGGAATCATTTTAGAAGAAAAAATAATCGTATCGGAGTTATCAAGTTTGATATATTTGCTTTCACCGTTGGCAATAATGCTTAAAGCACTGCGGTAGTTGGCTTGCGAGCCGGTGCAAATGTAAAGCGCCTTGTCAGCGGGAATGTCTTTGGCTTCTTCCATGGTGTGAACCGGCGGTAAATCTTGCAAATAGCCACATTCTTTGGCAATTTGGATATTGTTAATAAGTGTGCGTCCCAGCAGAACAGGGGTGCGTCCGGCTTTGTCTGCCGCCAAAATCAAACTTTCCAAACGCATTAAATTAGAGGCAAAACAAGTTACTATTAAGCCGCCTTCAATGTGCGGGACAATTTCCATTAAGTTTTTGCGTACTTCTGCTTCGGACGGTGATTTTTTATCTACCATAATATTGGTGGAATCGCAGACCAGCATTGAAACGCCTTCATTAGAAAGCTTTTTCAACGCTTCAAAATCTGTCGGCAGCATAGAAAGCGCCTCGTCGTCAAAACGCCAATCCGTTGCGTGCAGGATATTGCCGTATTTGGTGCGGATTGCCAGCGCGCAGGTTTGCGGAACCGAGTGGGCAATAGAGATAAACTCAACGCTGAAATTCGGCAGTTCAACGGTTCTTTGCTGATTTACCGAAACCAGCGGAACAACGTCTTCCATTTTAAATTCCGCCAAACGGGATTTGATTAGTCCCAAAGTAAAATCCATGGCATAAACCGGACATTGCAAATGCGGCCAAATTTGCGCGATTGCGCCCAAATGGTCTTCATGTCCGTGAGTAATAAACAAACCTTCTATGTTATCGCGGTAGGCGTCCAAAAATTCCGGAGAAGCATAGGCTAAATCCATTCCCGGATATTCGTCCAGCAAAAAGCCGTAGCCGGCGTCAACCACAATTATTTTGCCGTCTACGGCGTACATGTACATATTCATACCGATTTCATCGGCACCGCCCAGCGGTAAAAAATAAATTCCTTCTTTTTTAAAATCACTCATTTTTATTCATCTCTTCAAAAAATACATCTCCTGCCAATATTTTTTTTATACCGGCGGAGGTTTTTAACAATAACGCAGCACTTTCATCTATTCCCGTAAAAATGCCTTTTTCTTCTTTGCCGTTTTGGCGGATTATAATTTCCTTTCCCAAATTCTTGGCATTTTCGAGCCATTTCTCGCGCAGAACTGCAAAACCTTGGGTTTGCAGTAAGCTCAAATTCTGCGAAAAACTTTCCATAAACAGGCGGAGAAACTCTATTGCTGATATTTTTATTCCATATTCCGCCAATGATGTTATTTTATAAACGGCGTCGGTCAGTTTCGGACTGCCGACGATATTAACTCCTACTCCGGTAATCATATACTTTTTCGGACCTTTTTCAAGCAAAATTCCGCTTACTTTTGCATTATTCAGCAATATGTCGTTTGGCCATTTTAATTTTACATCAGCTTCAGGAGAAATTTTTTTGATTGCCTGCAATAAACTCAGCGAGCTGGCAAAGGCTAATTCTCCGGCTTTTTGCAGTTCATATTCAAAAGCCATGGAAAAAAACAAATTTCCGTCGCAGCTGTTCCAGCTTCTGCCGCGGCGCCCTCTGCCTGCAGTTTGTTTTTTGGCGCAGACTACAATATATTTATCGGATTCAGTGCAATATTTTGGGATTTCGTCATTGGTGCTGGCGACTTCGTCTTCTACATAATAAATCCATTTATTGTTCAGCGCCATGCTAAAGCTCCTTCAAAAATAGCTTCAAAATTCTGTATTAAAAGATGCGGCTGCAGAGTTATAATTACCATCAGCAGTGCTACGCCGAAAATCGCTGTGTAAATTCCGCGGTCGGCACGGTCAAAAGCTATATTGCTGTTTTCAAAGTATAAAGTTTTTACAATTTGCAAATAGGAATAAACCAAAATTAAAAATGCGGCGAGCAAAAAGCCTAGCTGATAAAAGTTATTGTGAAAAACTAAATCGCTGACGACGGCAAACACTCCTAAAAAGCCTAAAAAAGGCGGAAAACCTATCAGGGAAAATAAAAAGAAAGTCAGCATTGCCGAAATATAGGGACGGCGAAATGAAGCGCCTTCAAAATCGCTGAGCATAAACAAATATTCTCCTTTATTTTTCAATCCGAACAAGCAGGCGCATACACCGTACATTGCCAAGAGATAGACAATCGAATAGATGAATGCCGTGTTTAAGGCATCGGCGGTTAAACGCTGCAAGACCAAAAAAATTATTCCTTGCTGGCAGACCGTGCTGTAGGCGAAAATCTTGCGGATATTTTTGCCGCTGCAAGCTCCGAGGGCACCAACAAACAAGGAGAGAATCGCCAAGCCTTGGCAAAACAGAGTTAATCTAGGTTCAACAGAAGACAAAACCAAGGTGTTCATTTTTATAAATGCCGCCCAGCAGGCGCTGATTGGAACTAAGGTAAAATAGGTGAAAACCGGCAAGACAATTTGCCCTGTGGTTTCGGTATACCAAAAATGCAAAGGCGCTAAGCCTAAAAAGAAAACAAAGGCTAAAATTAAAATTGTGGCAGTTAAGAAAGTTGTTATTTCGGCAGCTCCGTTTTCAAAATAACCGCCTAAAATGTCATAGCTCAAATCTTGTGTTTGCGTGTATAAAAACAAGACGCCGATAGAAAACAGGCAAAGCACCGAGACGGCAGAAAAAGCATATAACCGGCTGCTGATATAGATGTCTTTGCGTTTGTCGGCGCGGATAAACAGCAAATAGTTTGCCACAGCCATCAGAATAAACGCCGCCCAGGTAAGTCCCAAGTTTTTGGACATTATCAAAATAATTCCGGCTAAACCAGAGGTCAGCAAGCCGCAGCCGAAAAGCGCACAGCCGACGTTCATACTGGTGTACCATTTGCGCGATAAAAACAAGGTTGCGCACATAGCTGCAAACAGCATGGTTTCAAACAAAAGTGTAAATTTGTCGGCTTGCAGAAAATCGGCAAATGCCGTGCGGTTATAGAAAATTACACTGCAGCCGAAACTTAAAATTATAAATATTTTTGCCAGCCGAAACACTGTGCCGACGGCGGTATCGCGGATATAGCAAAAAAACAATACCGCAATACCAAGGGCTAACAGCCATAAAGGTGAAAGATATAAAATATTTTCAATCATTTCATATTCCTAAAATACAAACCACAACGGGTTAAAAAATGATAAAAACAAAACTATGACTACGCCGGTTAAAAATATTTGCTGCTTTAGGGATAAGTCTTTTAAATTTTCTGCTTTTTCGTCGTGCTGGCGTAAATCACGCATCATGTAAAGTTCGTGCAGCAGAGAAAGCGCTACTAAAGTTAAAGCAGCCATTACCCAAAGTCCGACAATAAAGTTTTCTTGAAAAATCTCGGAAATCAGCACAAAATTGTTCCAAAATAAAGATGAAATCGGCAAGCCGACGGCAGTTAAAACAAAAAACGACATCATAATTGAAAAGCGCGGCATATAAGCAAGGATTCCGCGATAGCCGCAGGTTTGCTGCTGGCATTTTTCTTCAAACTGCAAAACAAGCACTACCAGCGATGAGGTTACAATCAAAAAAATAAACAGAGAATAAGCGATGTTCATTTTTAAGGTATCCACCGGCAAAATGACCGCCAGCAAAAAGAATAGATAGTAGACGGTTGAGTAGGCAAACAGTTTATAGAGAAATTGCCGGCTGACAAAACCTATCAAAGCTAAAAAAAACATAGTCAATACGGCAAATACTTCAATATACGGCAAATATGAACTGATGCTGCTGGGCACGGATAAAGGCCAAAAACGGGCAAATCCGTATAAGCCGGTTAGCGGCAGCATATTTACCATAATATATATCAGCGGGTTGCGTATATTGGCGCTGACCGAGGCTATCCAAGAATGGAAAGGCCAAACCGGTATTCGGGATATAAATGCCAAGCAAACGGCGGTCCATACCAAAAGACCGACATGCGGAGACATATCTACCAAAGCGATATCGGAAAGCCGTACATTGCCATGATAAAACTTGTAAAGAATTAAAGCCGCAGTAAATAAAGATAAAATACCAATAAAATTATAGATAAAAAAGCGATAGAGCGTTTGTATTTTTTTAGCGCTTCCACTTGTGCCAATCAGCATAAACAGCGGCAGCAGCATACCGGCAAAAAAGGCGTAAAACGAAAGCAAATCTCCGGCAGTGAAAAATGCTGTCAGCATACCGGTAAAATACAGCGTTAAAAATAAGAGCATTTTGTTTTTGCGGTGGTTTTGACTAAGTCCAGCCATGCCGATAATTAAAGCTATATAAAACGCCAATATCAATAAAAGCGCAAAGACGTCAACGCCAAAATATAACCTAAATCCAATGTTTTCAAGCCAGCTGAAAGAAAAACCTACAATCTCGTCTAATTCATTTTTTTGAGCAAAAGAAAACAGGCGCAATACGGTTAAAACGCTGGCGGAGAGTGTAAACAATGCCACATTATAGGCGTTATTCTTGCTGTCGGGGGCAGTCAAAACAAAAAAACAGCCGATGATAGGGAGTAGCAGCATTACCAAAATCAATTCAGGCATCAGTCGGTTCCTCCCTCAAAATAAGCATATATCCACAATATGGTTAAAAGCATTAGCATCGCAATTCCGCCCCAAGCGCGGTTATAGTGCATATTACGGAACAGCCTGATTGCCCCGTTTAGTAAAAATACCGAAATACCAATCACGGTTTTTTCTATGATCATACGGTCAATAATAATCGCTAAAACTCGACCGCTCCATTGCAACGGCTTTACAATAAAGTAATTGTAAAATGTACCAAAGAAATCGGTGTCTTGCACAAATTGACTGGAATAAATTTTGTTCATAAAATTCGGAAGCGGTAGAAACAGCAGCAAAGCTGCACCGCAAAATACGGCGCTATCAAACAAAGATAAGGTAATTTGCAAGCTGCCGGCAATATAGGCAACAGCCGCAATGGTCAGCACCCAATACCATATTTGCGCGCTGTGTTTATTTTTTTGCATATCCTCGCTTTTGCCGAAAGTATATTGATGCAAAAGCTGTAAGAGGGCGAATACATATATAATCAGCCAGCCCAAAAGAGCGGATTGTTCTTTTAGCAGCGGATAAATGCAGTTTATTTCACAAAACAGCAGCGCAAGACAGCTAAAACATACGGCGCATTTTAATTGCCAATTCGGTAATTTGCAGTTTTTGATTCTTAAAAGGCTGACATTACGATTCGTTTGATAGTAGGCATAGTACAATAAACTTGTTATTAAATACTGACCTATCAGCAGGTAAGAGAAAAATTCATTCCAAACAAAGTTATTTTTTTCTAGCAAAATGATTAGAAGCGCCCAAAACAATATTTGCTGATAGATGATTTTTAATTTTAGATTTTCCGCCGCCCAAAAGAATAGGGAAGTCCAAGCAATGCTTAACAAGCATATATAATGCAGTATGGGCTTAAAATAAATTGATGTTTGCCACAGCATATTGAATTTTAAAAATAAAATTAAAGCAGCTGCCGGAGATGATAAAAATAAGACATTTTGCAGGCGGTGAAAGCGAATTTCTTTCAGCGGCTGGATACCGCCATGGAAAGGAATCAGCCCAAATTTTATACACACGGCAAAGAATCCGGCAATGGCTACAAAATCTTTATGAAATCCGATTCGGTCATATTTTAGAATCTGCCGCATATCCAAAGATTCCAGCTGGCAGTTAACCACAGCTAAAACGGTGAACAAAACCATATCAGCTACCAAATTAAATGTAGCGTAACATTTTGAATTTTCTACATCATGTATCAATAATAACGCTAATATATCTATCAAAAACAAACCGGAAAGCAGCTGAACTAAATTGTTGCTGGTAAACATAGTTATCAGCGCCGCTAAATTAAATAGCGTTACGGCAGCAAAAGCGCACCGGCGCTCTTCATTTCTGAAAATGACGTTATAACCGAGGGTTAAAACAGTTAAAATGAAAAAAGGCTGAATAAATTTGCAGTTATAGGTGTTTGAAACAATGTCAAACATAATATTGCCGCTGGGCGAGCTGTTCCAAATAAAAGAGAAAATTTGCTCATCAGCAGTTTCGTTTTGCATTAAAAAGCGGCTTAATAAAGCTGCTGCAAACAAAAAAATCAGGCATGACAAAACTTTATCGGTTTTTATGCCTGATTTAAAGCAACTGAAAAAGGCGCCAATAATTAACAGAAATACTGTGTCTGCAATCATTTAAGCCTGCTTTGCATTAAGAAATAATCAAATTTTGAACGTTTTTAACCAAACGAACCGGAACAATATATTCACGCTCTACATCGTCGTTGTCAATTTCAACAACCAAAATTTCCGATACGGATTTCAGCGGAGAGCGGGCATCTTTGTCGATGTTATTAAACGCTACGGAGCTTTCTTGTGAGCGATACAGCAAAGCTTTGTCGCTGCCGTCGTATATAAAACGAGGATTCTCCGGTCCGCCGGCACGGCTATCCATCATCAACATAATTTCACCTTTAGCGTTTTGGAAAATACTATATTTTCCTTTTTTGCCGATTTCATTGCTAATAGTCATACATAACCTCTAAAAAACAAAAGTTTTCCTCAAATTTTAAGGAATAGTAACATATAAATCTTAATAAATAAACACCAAATTAAATTTTTTTAACTTTTTTTATTTTTTCTATTGACTTCTGCATTTTTATCTAATATAAGCATACTCGTTAAGCGAGTTCGTAGCTCAGTCGGTAGAGCATTTGACTTTTAATCAAAGGGTCGCGGGTTCGAATCCCACCGAGCTCACCAACAATAAAAAGCCATCTGAAAGGATGGCTTTTTTTGTTTGTGAAGTATCGAGGGATAAGAAGCCGCAAAAAAGCGGGTTTGACACAAGCGAAAGGCACACGGGGGTGTGCCGGTAGGCAATGCCTATGAGCGCAGTGAACGAAACGAAGTGAAGTAATCCCACCGAGCTCACCAACAATAAAAAGCCATCTGAAAGGATGGCTTTTTTTGTTTGTGAAGTATCGAGGGATAA
>CAKQPS010000009.1 GCA_934270475.1 uncultured Alphaproteobacteria bacterium | reverse complement strand
TTCGCTTGGTGTCGAACTCCTCTCCCAGAGTTCGGCTAGTTCTGCGTTTGTATTTTCTACGTGCTTACAACAAAAAAAGCCTTGCTTTTAGCAAGGCTTTTTGAACAACAATTGGCGGAGAGGCAGAGATTCGAACTCTGGGAGGACTCGCATCCTCGACGGTTTTCAAGACCGCTGCATTAAACCGCTCTGCCACCTCTCCAGTATCTGCATTATTCCTCTGTTTTGAGCCGTTGCGAGGCATATTCAAAACATCTGAACACAGCGTGGCAAATACAAGTGTGTATGTGCCATATAATTCATAAAATGTCAATACTTATTTTGCCGATTTATCCACAAAATTTATTTTTTTACAAAATGTCTTTTTTAATATATAGTAATCTTATATTTTGTATAAAGGATTTGCCATGAAAAAAGCACTTTTTATAACTCTATTTGGACTAACTGGCTGCACCGCATATGTTCCGGCGCAAGATGTTTATTACGATGACGCATCAACCGTTGTTTATACCCAGCCCGCAACTTATGTTCAGCCTGCCGCAACAACCGTTTATCAAACAACGCAGCCGCAAACTGTTTATGTTACGGAACAGCCGTCCGCTTCCGTTATATATGTTGAAGAACCGGTTTACTATACTCCGCCTCCGCTACCTGAGCCGTATCCTGCATATATTCCGCCGCGTCCGTTTGAACCAGCTCCGCCGATGCGCCCTCGTCCGCCGCATGATTTCCGTCCGGCACCGAATCCGCATCCGGACAAGCCTGTTCCGCCGCATCACCGCCATTGACGCCTAGCGCGCATATTGAGCCTCGTCCAAACGAATTAAACATTCCAGCGCATCGCCGTAAGTTACAACCTCTTGACGGCAGGTTATAATATTTTTTACGTCAGAAACCGCTATGTTTTGTTCCGCGCACGATGTCAATATAAGCATCAGAAATAGGCTTATAATAACAATCATCTTGTTTTTGCAAAGCCTGTTCTTTAAGCTTGGCAATCTGCAGACTGGCTTTTTGCTGCTGTACATTAAATTCCTCCACTTTTTTTATTAAATTATCCTGATTTTTTTGCAGCAGCGTATTTTGCAGCTGCAGCTGTAAATTTTTTTCTTCACTCTGCCGCAAAGAAAAATGCTGCCAGCAAGCATACCCCGCCAGCAGCATACACATCATTATTGCATACTTCATATTTTTTCTCACAATTTGCTTAATTTATAAAAAGAGTGTTCCGCACAAGCAGATACACTCTTTCAGACTGAAAAAAATTAACACACTCAGGTGACCTTAATCAAGCAAATTATAAATTACATCGTTATTTCAATATATTATCGTTCACGCTTTTTTGCTTTACATTTTTCAAAAACGAATCTATATTTTTTGTATATTTATATTGTTATGTTAATTTTTTCACTGATAATAAAAAAAATTGAGTTAGTTCACATGTTTAACAGCTAAAACTTTAAAACTATGAAAACTTTAGTAATTATCGGCGAAATTGAGTTCTGATTTTTGCCGAAGCCAAAGAGAATGTTCACATGTTTAACAATTTAAAATTTACGGCTATGTTGATTACAATTATTGTCAACGGTGTCTTAGTTTTTGCACTGTAACGATTATTTGATTTTATCAAATTTTTTGGTTTGAATTAAACTCGGACTTTTGTCTTATATTAAAAAAACAGCACCTTGGATTTATGCTCCACGTGCTGTTTTTTTTATTGTTTTCAACAATTATTCAGCTTTAGAATTTTCAGCAAAATGAAAACCGCGCAGCAGTTCGCCGATTGTCATCAGCTTTTTGCCTTGACGCTGAATTTGAGTGATATTCAAAGCACCATCGGCACAGGCAATTTGCAAACAGTTATTGTCTTCGATAATTGTTCCCGCCGGCGCATATTTTTCAACCTTATGAGCTTCCAGCACTTTAAAGCGCTCGCCGCCATATTCAAAAAACATTGCAGGATACGGATTAAACGCCCGAATCTTGCGGCACAAAACTTCAGCTTTTTGATTAAAGTCCAGCTTACATTCCGCCTTATCTATTTTTGCGGCATAACAAGCGCCGTCTTGAGGCTGCGGCTGCGGCGTAAAACTCTTGATATCAGCCAAAACCCGAAAAATCAAGTCTGCACCCAGCAATGCCAGCTTGTCATGCAATTCACCGCCGGTGGTAGAAGAAGTAATTTCGACCTTGCCTTTAAGCAGCATATCGCCGGTGTCCAAACCTTCTGCCACCTGCATAACTGTAACTCCGCTTTCTGCATCACCGGCTTCTACCGCACGCTGAATCGGAGCAGCACCGCGCCAGCGCGGCAGCAGCGACGCATGCAGATTCAAACAGCCAAAAGGATAGGCTTCCAGCACCGGCAGCGGCAAAATCAAACCATAGGCGGCAACCACCGCCACATCAGCTTTAAGAGCAGCAAATTTTTGCTGCTCTTCGGCATTGCGCAATGTTTTGGGAGTACGCACTTCTATGCCGTTGGCTTCGGCGACTAAATGCACCGGAGTTTTATTCAGCTTATTTCCGCGTCCCGAAAGCTTGGGTTCGCGCGTATAAACGCAAACAACTTCATGCTCTTTTATCAGTCTTTCCAAAGCCGGCACGGCAAAGTCCGGCGTTCCCATAAACACTACTTTCATCAGTCGTTAATTCCCATACGTCCGTAGTTTACTTCTACTTTGTAGTCTTTAGCATAACCGCGCAGCATAGCGTCTGACAATTCCTGTGCCATCTCCGCCTGTAAAGCCTGTTTCAAAAAGTCTTTATCGGCTTTGGTCAAAGATGATGAATCGTCATAGATTTCATTGGTTTCCGCAATCAAATAATCATCGCCGTTTTGCAGAACTTTAACTTCATTTTTATCAGCAGAAAACAGAGTTTTCATATCATTAAAGTTCAAATCAGCAAAGGTTTCGCCGCGGGTAATCGGCATTGTTTTCATTACCGGAAGAGTATAGCGTGCAGCAACTTCGGAAAAAGAATCGCCGGTTTCCAAATCATGATTGATATTGTCTGCCAATTCTTGGGTAACAGAAACTTTTTCGCTGTCTTTCCACAGTTTGGTCAGTTTTGCCGTTACTTCATTTTCCGGCTGAATATGCGATTCATAAATTTTATCAACTTCAACAACCACCAAGCCGTCGTCGCCTTCTATAGTTTGGCTGACTTCGCCTTCATTATAAGAGAAAGCTGCATCGATAACGTCTTTGTTTTTCAGCAATTCCGCTATTTCAGTTTTACCGGCAACGGAATTTCCTTCTTCATCTAAACCTTTGACCTCAACCAAAGAGATGCCAAAACTATCGGCAATATCTTTTAGAGAAGAACCAGCACCAAGCTTGTCTTCAATTTTAGTCATCAGTTCATAACTTCCGTCATAAGCGCGTTCTTCCTGAATTGTCTTTTTAATTTGCGCATTAGCCTGTCCGCGCGGCATAATATTTGCCGGCTCAATTTCGGTTACTTTCAGAATCTGCCAGCCGCCGTTGATTTTTTCAGGCTTTGAAGTCTGACCTTTTGCCAAAGAAAATACCACATCGGCAAGCTCGTCAGACAAATCAGATTTAGCTACAGCGCCAAAATCGGTGTCTTCTTTGCTCTGTCCGTTTTCTTTTGCCACGGTCATAAAGTCTTTAGAAGCCAATTCAGAGGCGGCTTTTTTGGCACTTTCCTCATCATCAAAAGCCAGCTGCAAAACATGACGTTTTTCAGGCTGTTCAAATTCTTCAATATGCTCTTTATAATAAGAGTTAATTTCATCATCTGAAACCTTGATGCTTTTTTCTATTGTTTCCAAAGGCAATGACAAAATTTTTACATCGCGTTTTTCAGGTATTCTGAACTCTTCAGTAAAATCTTCATAATATTGATCCAGCTCTTCCTGGCTTGGCTGACGGTCTACTTTAGCATTTTGAGCTACCAACTTAATATATTTAAAAGTACGGCGCTGTCCCAAAACTTTTTGCATTTGAGTTTGCAAAACCTGCGGAACATCAAAACCGGCAACTTGAGTTTCAATCAAAATTTTGCGACCGATATTACGTTTGATTTCCGAAACCAAATCTTGCTCGGACAATCCGCTTTTGTTCAAATACCATTTATACATTTCACGGTCAAATTTACCGTTATTCAAAAACTGCGGCGAAACCTGAATAATTTGACCAACCAAACTGTCGGTAACATCCACATTATATTTTTTCATGGTGTTTTCCAACAATAAATCATCAAGCTTCAGCTTTGCCAATTCTGCCGAAATTTCGGCTTTGCGGGCTGCTGCTTCTTCTTGGTTCAAAGTATCCGTATCTTTAAGTTTTGATAATTCTTTTTGCAGCAAATAATTAAATTCGCTTTGGCTGATTTCCAAATTATCAACTTTTATCACCGGTTTATTGCTGTTGGCGGTGTTAATATATCCCGAAACACCAAACAATGACATAAAGCTCAACGCCGTTATGGTCAAAATTATTTTTGTGAACAGGCTGTTGTGCATTTTTGAAAACGTACTAATCATTTTTTTCCCTAATAAAACAAAGTTAAGTTTTGCGTTTATTATAAGTAAATAAAATATTTATGCAATTCCAAAATTAAATTATGCAACATAATAAAATAGTGTCTAATTTGCTTTTTTTGCTGGAAAAAAAATTTTTACTGTGTTACAAAATGACCAGTTTTAAACAAATTTTGTATGAGGATAAAAAAATGGTCAGAAAAAAACTGATTGCCGGCAACTGGAAAATGAACTGCCTTTTAGAAGAAGGCACACAACTTGCCAAAGATATTGCCGCCCAAGTTAAAGAAAACAAGTTTGACTGCGACTTTTTGATTTGCCCGCCGTTTACATTGCTGGGTTTTGTAAAAAAATGCCTGCGCGGCACGAAAATTGCTTTGGGCGCGCAAGATGTGCATTTTGCAGAAAAAGGCGCACACACCGGCGACATCAGCCCGCTGATGCTTACGGACTTGGGCTGCTCTTATACCATTATCGGACACTCGGAAAGACGCGTTGACCACTTTGAATCTAATGAACTTATCAATAAAAAAGCCGTTGCTGCTCACGCTGCCGGTTTAAATACGGTTATTTGCATTGGTGAAACCGGTAAAGAACGCGATGAAGGCAAAACCATAAAAGTTTGCCAAGAAGAAATTTTTGGTTCGGTTCCTGATGATGCAACTGCTAAAAACACTGTAATTGCTTATGAACCGATTTGGGCTATCGGCACCGGCAAAACTCCTACTGCCGCCGATGTTGAGGAAGTTCACGCCGCAATCCGCAAGGCTTTGACTAAAAAACTGGGCAAAGCCACAGCTAACAAAATGCGTATCTTGTACGGCGGTTCGGTTAAACCGTCTAATGCTGCCGAGCTTTTAGCTTTGCCGGACGTTGACGGCGCGCTAATCGGCGGTGCAAGTTTGAAAGCCGCAGATTTTATCGGCATTGCCAAAAACGCCTGCACAAAATAATAAGGAAAGGATAAAAAATGGGTTCCGTTTTATTAGTTTTACAATTGATTGTAGCCATTTTTTTGGTGGTGGTTATTTTAATGCAGCGTTCTAACGGCGGCGCTTTGAGCGGCTTAGGCGGTGACAACGGCGTCGGCAGTATTTTGAGCGCCCGCGGCAAAGGCAATATTTTAACCAGAATCACGGCTATTTTAGCTACTTTGTTTTTTGTTTTGAGTATGGCTCTGTCTATTTATTACAGCCGTATGGAAGTTAAAACATCTTCTATTTTGGATAAAACTTCCGCAGCTCAAACACAGCAAGTTCCAGCAGATGAAGAAAATCAAGCTCCGGCAGAGGAAAGCCAAAGCGAGCCTGAAGTTCCGGTGGCTGAGTAGCTTAGATGACTTTTTCAAACGACATAAGGCACTTTAATTTTATAAAGTGCCTTTGTCGCTTTTTTATATAACAATTTTATTGACTAACCTCTTGTAAGGAATAAATAATGTCTGATATACACATTAACCCGAAAACAAAATTTATCTTTATTACCGGCGGCGTTGTTTCGTCTTTGGGAAAAGGCTTAGCTTCTGCTTCTTTGGCGGCTATATTGCAAGCCCGCGGCTACAAGGTCAGAATGCGCAAGCTTGACCCGTATTTGAACGTTGACCCGGGAACAATGAACCCTTGCCAGCATGGTGAAGTTTTTGTAACCGACGACGGCACGGAAGCCGATTTGGATTTGGGTCACTATGAGCGCTTTTCCGGCGTTCCGGCAAAACGCACTGACAGCATAACCACCGGCAAAATCTATCAGCGCGTGATAGAAAAAGAGCGCCACGGTTTTTATCTGGGGTCAACAATTCAAGTGATTCCGCACGTTACCAATGAAATTAAGGACTTTATCCTTTCCGACATCAGCGATGAAGATTTCGTATTGTGCGAAATCGGCGGTACTGTCGGCGACATTGAAGGACAGCCGTATTTAGAGACTATTCGTCAGGTTGCCTATGAATTAGGGCGCGACCACACCATGTTTATACATGTAACCTTGCTGCCGTTTATTCCGACTGCCGGCGAACTTAAAACCAAACCTACTCAACACTCGGTTAAAAAATTGCAAGAATACGGTATTCAGCCGGATATGATTTTATGCCGCACGCAAATGGCTATTCCGGAAAATGAAAAACGCAAGCTGGCTTTGTTCTGCAATATCAAAGAAGAAAACGTGATTACCGCCATGGATGCGGCCAGCATTTATCAGGTTCCGCTCGCCTACTCTGCCGAAGGCATTGACCGCCAGGTTTGCAAACACTTTGGTTTGCCGTATGAAAAACCGACAGACTTAAGCAAATGGCAGCATATTGTCGACATTTTAAAAGCGCCGGAAGGTGAAGTGCGTATTGCCGTTGTCGGTAAGTATATGATGTTGCTGGAAGCATATAAATCTTTGCACGAAGCGCTGATTCACGGCGGTATAGCCAATAAATATAAGGTAAAAATCAAGTGGGTGGATTCTGAAGAGCTTGAGAAAAAAGACCCGTCCGAAGTTTTGAATGATGTCAGCGCGGTTTTAGTTCCTGGCGGTTTCGGGCTGCGCGGCACTCAAGGTATGATTAACGCCATTCAATATGCCCGCGAGCATAATCTGCCGTTTTTAGGAATTTGTTTCGGCATGCAGATGTCGGTTATTGAAACCATGCGCAATTTGTGCGGAATTAAAAATGCCAACACCACAGAGCTGGACGAACATTGCGAACCGGTTATCGGTTTGATGACTGAATGGGACAAAGACGGCGCTAAGCAAATCCGCCATAAAGACGGCGATTTAGGCGGCACCATGCGTTTGGGCGCATACGACTGCGTTTTGGCACCAAATTCCAAAGTTGCACAAATTTACGGCACAACCAAAATTTCTGAACGCCATCGCCACCGCTATGAAGTAAATATCAAATATAAAGATATGCTGCAAAAAGCCGGTATGATGGTGGTCGGCACCTCTCCGGACGGATTGCTGCCGGAAATTGTGGAACGCCCTGACCACCCGTGGTTTATCGGCGTACAATTTCATCCGGAGCTAAAATCTCGTCCGTTTGCCCCGCACCCGCTGTTTGTGTCGTTTGTTAAGGCGGCAATAGACAATTCGCGGTTGGTTTAATCGGTTATTAAAAGCAAGGCTCCGAACTAAAAAATCGGAGCCTGTTTTTTATGTGCGCAAGAAATTTCAATCTATGACAACAAATGAATTTATATTGCTTAAAATTAAAATTTATGCTACACTAAAAGTGTTATATTTAAGTATTATAGAGAAAATTTTGTTTACATGTTATGTTGCAAGTTTTGAGGTCTTTCTTTTTTAAGATAGGATTCTATTTTGCTTAAATTTTAACTAACTTAGTATTCATCTTTTAAAATTTAGACTATGCATCTTATATTTATTGATTTGGCTATTTTCCTCTCAATAATTGGTGGATTTATTTTAGTCAAAGTATTTTTTTGGTTTCTATTTTGGTGGCTTAAGACTATGAGCAATAAATCCCTTACCAAATGGAAGTTGATATTGTATAGCGCAGTTTTAGTTTTGGCTATTGTAATGTTAATTATGATAGCTTATTTCTTAACTGCAATTTTGCATTAAGCTTGCTAAAAATATCCTGGTAAATTTCTCAAAATGTAAATTTTGAGAAATTGCCAGGATATTTTTTTAGCGGATATATCATACAAGATTCTCGGCGAATGAGCTGGCGCTCAAAGCCAAGGAATACTATTCTCCTTACTCTCAGAAACTCGGATAATGAGCTTGATGCGAAGTAAGATTTTTTCGCGGTGTACAAATTAGTACATAACTAGCAAAGGCTCGGATAGCGTGCGTATATGCGACGGAATTTTTAAGCGATGTGTACAAACCTAGTACATGAGCGCAAAAATTCCTAGCAGATACCAGCTAGCCGAGCCTCTAGATATTACCCGCCGTAGCCAAGATAACGGTGTATTCTGTTCAGCCCCTTACAAGGGAATACTGATGAGAACTCTCAAACCTCCCAAGTCACTGTCGCTTAATGTGATGGTGCCGCCATGCGAAACAACCACGTCTTTGGCAATTGCCAAGCCTAAGCCGACGCCGCCGGTTTCTTTGTTGCGGGAACTATCAACCCGATAAAACGCCTTGAACACATCATCGCGTTTGTCTGCAGGAATACCTGGTCCATCATCATCAACAGACAATTCCAAGCGCTTGTCATCGCTTTCCAGTTTAACGGCTATGGTTTTGCCATAATGGAAGGCATTTTCTATTACGTTAGTAAAGGCACGGCGCAAAGCCTGTTCTCTACCTTGAATAGCGCTGACATCATAGTTGGTGGAATAGCGAATCATTGCATTGGAATTTTTGCGATACTTATTGATAATGCTTGACACCATTTCATTAACATCAACAAAAGATGATTTTTCTCCACCTTCGCCGCTGACATATGACAAATAGCCGTCCAGCATTTTTTCCATTTCATCAATATCTTGGATAAATTCCTGATTTTCTTTAGAATCCGGCAGCATTGCCATTTGCAGTTTCATACGGGTAAGCGGAGTGCGCAAATCGTGCGAAACACCTGCCAGCATTTGTGTTTTTTCAGAAATCTGACGCATAATGCGCTCTTTCATTTTTGTAAATGCTAAACCGGCACGACGGACTTCAATAGAGCCGTAAGGCTTGAATTTGGTGTTGATACCTTTACCAAAATCTTCTGCCGCAGCAGCCAGCTGAGAAATGGAACGAACCTGTACGCGCAAGAACAGCACTGCAACCACAAACAGCAGCAGTGAAGTGCCGATCATCCACAAAACAAAGCCGAAAATCGAGCTGCTGAAAATGTTTTTTACAGAGGTATTAAACACATACAAGCCCTGATTGGTATCAACCAAAATATTTAGGCTGGAACGATGCTTGCCCAAAAATATTTCGGTGTTAGCCAAAGGAAACTGCTGATGCAAAGACTCATTTAAAAAGCTGGTAACCAGCGGATTTTCTTTTTTATTTTTACGCCAAACAGAATGCTTGTTTTCATTATCATAATAACTGACGTCTAAGCCGTAAATAGAAGAAGCCATTTGCTGAACTTGAGAAAAATCGGCATCAGCGCTATGCATTTTCATAACAAATGCCATATTTGCTGTCAGATTATCAGACAGCTTTTTGCCAACCTTATTCCAGTTGCCGTCTAAAAACGCATAAATTGACACCACCTGTACCACGATTAGCGGCACAAAAATCAGCAGCATAGTGCGGAAAAATAAACTTCTCGGCAGCAAATGACGCCGCAGCGACACCAAAATGCTTTCTACTTTTCTTGGAAATTTAACGTGCATAACCTTCTCCTATTTTGTTAACAACATATAACCTTTACCGCGCACAGTTTGCAAATAGCGCGGATTTTTTGAATCTGTCTCAATTTTTTTGCGCAAACGCGTAATCTGCACATCTATAGAACGGGGGCTTTGATTAGCGCCCAAAAGCTCAGCCAAACGCTCTCTAGTAAAAATCTGCCCGCTTTTAGCACCTAAAACACATAAAATTGCCTGTTCTACAGGTGTGATATGGACAATTTCACCATCTTCGGCAACCAATTCTTTTTTATCCAAATCAAATACGAAACTTCCCAAAGTCAAGCTGTGAGAAACGGCGTTTTCTGCCGGCACGCGGCGCAATATATTATTTATGCGCAACACCAGCTCTTTGGGTTCAAACGGCTTGGGCAAATAATCATCTGCACCAGCTTCCAGCCCAACAATTCTATCTGCAGTGTCGCCCATAGCGGTTAAAATAATTGCCGGCACATTACTATCCCGACGAAGTTTTTGCAAAAACTCTATACCGCTTTCGTTCGGCATCATAACATCGACAATAAGCAGATTAAACTGATATTGGCGTAAAAACATCCGCGCATTTTCGGCATCTTTGGCGGCACTCACGGCAAACCCGTTTTCTTGCAGATAACGCTGCAATAAAGCGCGCAGACGAGTATCGTCATCAATAACCAAAATGTGCGGACAGTCTTTTACCATCGCTTGCTCCGAATTATTTTCCGGCTTTAGCTTTTTTTACCGGAGCTTTCTTTTTGCCGGCGGATTTTTTTACAGAACTTTTTGCCTCACTTTTTTTAGCAGCAGTTTTTTTGGCGGTTTTAACAGTGGCGGCAACTGGCTCTTCAATTACAACGCCTTTAACTTCTTTAACTTTTTTTGCCTCTTCGGCTTTAACATATTCCAAGCTGCGCTGATAGTATTGGTAGCCGGTAATAAAGGTTAAAATTGCAGCAACCCACAGTAAAAATTCACCGGTATAGCTCCAGCCAATCCACAAATCTTTAAACAGCATCATAGCCAACGCAGTCATTTGGAAAGCTGTTTTCCACTTAGCTAATTTTGTAACCGGCAGACCAACATTAACTTCACGCAAAAATTCACGCAAGCCCGAAACCAATATTTCACGGCATAAGATTACAAACACCGGAATAATCGTGATATTCAAAGAATACATATCCGGCTTTGCCAAAATAACAACCAATGCAGTCGCCACCAAAAGCTTGTCGGCAATCGGGTCAAGCAGGCGCCCAAAAGCAGAAGTCTCATTCCACGCTCTTGCCAAATAGCCGTCCAAATAGTCAGTAATTGAAGCAGCGACAAATAAAATTCCCGCCAGCATAGCCCATACATATGATGTAAAATAGATGGACATAAAAATAAGCGGAATTACAGCAATTCTTGAAATTGTTAAAATATTAGGTAAATTATACAAGGCAACCCCCATAGAAATAACGTTAAATCTGCTTTAACATAGACCATTTTTTTTAATTATGGAAGTAGTTATATATTTTTTCCGCTGTTTTTTTACTAATTCCTTCTACTTTCATAATGTCTTGCAGGCTCGCCTCTTTGATTTGTTCCACCGAGCCAAAAAAATTAAGCAAATCGCGTTTGCGTTTGGTGCCGATACCCTCAATTTCATCAATCCGCGACTTATAAATTGATTTAGCGCGTTTTTTTCGGTGTGTACCAATAGCAAAGCGGTGAGCCTCATCACGCAAATTCTGCAAATAAAAGGCTATCGGCGACTGATAGGGCAAAGCAAAACTTTCACGCCCCAAAACATGATAAAATTCTTTACCGGCATTGCGTTCCGGACCTTTGGAAATAGCAATAATTGTGATACCGCTCAAATCATAATCCGCCAGCGCCTCATGCACGGCATGCAGCTGTCCCAAACCGCCGTCCAGCAAAATTACATCGGGGCGGTTTTCCGGCGCCATATGTTCAAAGCGGCGGATTAAAACTTCTTTCATCATGGCAAAATCGTCATGCGTGTTTTCGGTATATTTAATATTAAAAGTGCGGTACGATTTTTTATCAAAGCCTTCCAGCGTTGCCACGACCATAGCACCAACGGCAAAGCTGCCCTGATTGTGCGAGTTATCATAAATTTCTATGCGCTGCGGCAAACGCGGCAAATCAAAATAACGCTGCATTTCATACAGATTAGACTCAACGGTTGCGGTTTCTGCCAACTTGCGTTCTATCGCCGCCTTAGCATTGTCTTTTGCTCTTTCTATTAACTTTGCCTTATTGCCTTTTTGATAATAGCTGATGGCACAGCCCAAGGCTTTTTCTAAAAATTCCGCATTTTCCAAAGGCTCGGAAATCAATATTTCTCTCGGTGCGGCGTGTTCGGCATAAAATGTGCTTAAAAAGCCCTCCAAAATTTCGGCTTCCGACATCTCCGCCGCCTGTTTCGGAAAATAGGGAATATTGCCGCAATTCTGCCCTGCCCGCACAAAAAACACCTGAATGCAGACCATATTTTTATATTTAACCGCTGCCACCGCGTCAACCGATTGAAGATTAGCATATTCAACATTTGAGCCGCCCTGAACGCTGCTCAGCGCCCGAATCCGGTCACGCAGAACAATAGCCAATTCATAATTCATCTCATCGCTGGCTTTTTGCATTTGCGCCGAAAGCTCATCTTTCAGCGCCGTATCCTTGCCCTCTAAAAACGCCAACACTTCATTAACCAGCTGCCGATATTTTTCTTTGCTGATTTTCCCCACACACGGCGCACTGCAACGTTTGATTTGATACAACATACACGGACGCTCGCGGTTATGAAACACATTATCGCGGCACGAGCGCAGGCGAAATGCCTTTTGAACCAAATCCATTACGCTGTTAACCGCTGAAGCACTGGCAAACGGACCAAAATATTTACACTTATCGCGACGAGCGCCGCGGCTTTTGCGCAAAGCCGGAAACTCATCTTGCAGATTTATCATCAAATGCGGAAAAGTTTTATCATCTTTCAGCAAAATATTATACTTAGGTTCCAGCTTTTTGATTAAATCATTTTCCATCAGCAAAGCCTTCGCCTCGTTTTCCACAATAATAAATTCCATGCGGTCAACTTCGGAAACCATACGCTTTATATGGTCGGGCAGCTTGTCAAAATGCGTGTAAGCGACAATTCTTTTTTTAATGCTTTTCGCTTTGCCGACATACAAAACTTTGCCGTTTTTATCCAGCATACGATAAACTCCGGGATTAACCGGAGCAATTTTGACATTGTTTTTTATAACTTCTATACCATGTTTAATATCAGGCATTTAAGCTCCTATTAAAACTTTTGCCGCCGCCCGCGCTTCATCGGTGATGTGTTCGCCGGAAAGCATACGCGCCACTTCTTCGGTCTTTTCCGCTGCTGACAATTCACGCAGCGAGGTGGTTGTTATATTGTCAACCGTCTTTTTTTCTACCTTATAATGATATGTGCTTTGCGCCGCCACTTGCGGAGAGTGAGTTACCACCAAAACCTGCACCTGCTCACCGAGCTTAGCTAGTTTTTCCCCCACCGCCTGAGCCGTTGCGCCGCCAATACCGGTATCCACCTCATCAAAAATCATGGTTTCAACCTGTGAGCTTTGCGCTAAATTAACCTTGAGAGCCAGCATAAAGCGCGCCAGCTCGCCACCGGAAGCAATTTTGCTGATTGAACCATACGGTGTGTTCGGGTTGGTGGAAACCATAAAGCAAACTTCGTCGCGTCCGTTTTCGTTCCATTGGCTTTCCGGCTTAGTGGAAATCTGCGTCATAAAACGAGCTTTTTCCATTTTCAAATCCGGCAGTTCTGCTTGAATTTTTCCGTCCAAACGCAGCGCCGCCGCCAAACGAGACTGACTAACCTCTGTTGCTTTTTTAACATAGTCCTTATAGGCTGTTTCTTCAAGCTTGCGCAGATTTTCAATATTTTCTTCACCGCGTTCCATAGTTTGCAGGCTGTCTTCCATTTGCCGCCAAACCTGAGGCAATTCTTCAACCGTCACATTATGTTTGCGCGCCAAGGCTTTAAGAGCAAATAGCCGCTCTTCCACAGCGTCAAGCTCATTTTGGTTCAAACTTACTTCATTTGACGCCGTTTCAATTTCTTCGCTTGCCTCGTCAGCGTTCACCAAAGCCGTATCCAGCAATGTATAAATATTGTCAAATTTGCCGTTCAGCAGATTGTTAACCCGCGCAACTGCAGCCTGCGCCTGACGCAAAGCACTTTGCACGCCGCCTTGGCTCATAGCCTTGTAAGCAGCATCTAAATTTTCTAAAATTTTTTCGGCGTTCATCATCTGCCGGCGCTTTTCTTCAAGCTCTTCCTGTTCATTTTCCCGCGGCTGCATTTTTTGAAATTCATCTACCCAATGCCGCAGATTTTCTTCATCTTCTTTGGCTTTGGCAATTTTTTCTTCAGCATTCACTCGCTCATCTTTAGCTTTTTTATATACTGCAAACGCTGCTTTCATCGCGGCAATTTTTTCGGGATAAGCGCCGTAATTATCCAGCACGCTCAAATGCGTTGCCGGATTAAGCAAGCCTTGGTTGTCAAACTGCCCGTGAATTTCCACCAAATATGCGCCGATTTCTTTCAAGAGCTTTTGCGTTATCGGCTGGTCGTTAAAAAATATTTTGCCTTTACCGTCTTGGTTCAGCGTGCGTTTAATAATGATTTCATGGTCAAAATCTAAATCATATTCGGCACACAGCGCCGCCAGTTCACCTTTTTTGTCGGCAATTTCAAAACTTCCGCAAACTGAAAGCTTATCGCAGCCGCTGCGAATCATTCCAACCTCGGCGCGCTTACCCAGCAGCAATCCGACCGAATCCAGCAAAATAGATTTACCGGCGCCGGTTTCGCCGCTCAAAACGCTGAAACCGTTTTGAAAGTCCAAATCCAGCTTATCAATCAAAACCACATTTCTAATTGATAAAGATTTCAGCATTATTTTTTACCTTTCCGGCTGCTGCTGATTATATCGCCCACTTGCGCTTTATGCGAAACTTTAACACTATTTACCGGCTTTTTTTCTTCGGTTTTTACTGTTTCAGCTTGAGGCTGTTCTTCTTCAACCTCAACGGCAATTTCCTCTATTGCCTCATCAGGCTGTTCGTCAGATTTGAACCAACTAAACCAACTGCTGGAAGTATTCTCTTCCTCTCTTTGAGGCTGTTCGTCGGATTTAAACCAACTAAACCAGCTGCTTGAAGTTTCTTCTTTTACTTCTTCTGCTTCTTTTTTCGGAGCTTCCGCTTTAACTTCCGGCTGTTCGTCAGATTTGAACCAGCTAAACCAGCTGCTTGAAGTTTCTTCTTTTACTTCTTCTGCAGGTTTCGGAGCTTCCGCCTTTACCTCCGGCTGCGTATCAGACTTGAACCAGCTAAACCAGCTGCTTGAAGTTTCTTCTTTTACTTCTTCGGTCTTTGGTGCGGCAACAGGTGCTACAACAGCCTTTTTAGCCGGAGCATTGCCGATTTTTTCCATTACTTTAGCAGCTTTAGCCGTCCAAACACCGTCCGGATAATTGTTGCGCAGAATTTTATAGTAGCCGTCAGCATATTTATTCAAACCTAAAATGCCGTAAATTTCCACCTGACGATACAAAGCCTCTTCAATTTGCACCGTCGTTTGATAGTTTTCCAAAACTACGTTAAAACGATTGAGCGCCGACAGATAGTTGCCGTTATTCAAATAATAACGTCCGATAATCATTTCCTGTCCGGCTTTATAATCTTCAGTCAAGTTAACTTTTTTGCGGGCGTCGGCGGCATATTCGCTGTTTGGAAACAATGTAATTAAACGATTAAACGCCTCTTCGGCTTTTTCGGTATCGGCTTGATCTTTGTCTGCAGAAGAAATTTGGCTGTAATAACACATACCTTTCAGATAGTAGGCATATGCCACATCTTTATTTCCGGGGTGATATTTAATAAAGCGGTCAAGCGCCAGCACAGCATCGTCATAATCTTCATTTTTATAATAAGCATAGGCGCCCATCAGCTTGGCTTTTACCGCCCATTGAGAATAAGGGTGTTCAATTTCCACCTGTTCAAATTCTTCGGCAGCTTTTTTATATTTTGTTTTCTGCAAATCATCAAATGCGTTGTTATATAAATTTTCAACCGGCAAATCTGACGGCACCTTATCGGCGGCGCATCCCGTCAACAATAAAACAGTCAGCAAGCCATAAATTTTTTTCATATTTTTATTCCTCAACTATTTGATAATTATTTGGGTCGGAAAACAATTTTTTCAACACTTCATTATTGTGAAAATGTCCGCTTTTTTCCGCCGTGATATTTGCCAAAATGCGATATCCTGACGTATACATATCGCCGATGCAGTCCAAAACTTTGTGGTTGACCGCCTCGTTTTCCACGCGAAATCCACCTTCATTCAAAATTTTTTCTCCGTCCAGCACCACGGCATTTTCAAGGCTTCCGCCTTTAATCAAACCAATAGAGCGCAGATAGTCCACCTGATATTTTTCACAGAATGTGCGTGCCGGAGCAATTTTTGCGGCAAAAACAGTTTCATTTATCACGCCGTCAAATTCCTGATGTCCGACAATTTTTGACGGAAAATCAATAGCAAAATGAATATGCAGTTCGTTATTTGGTTCCAACACGACTTTAGCGCCTTTGCCGTCGGCAAACTCAACTCTTTGCAAAACTTTAAGATATTTGCGCTTTGCAGGCAATTCCTTTAACGGAACATTTTTTAATTGCTCATAAAAAACTTTGGCGCTGCCGTCCATAATCGGCGTTTCAGGATTTGTCACTTCGACTCGGGCATTATCCACGCCCAAAATGTAGAGCGCAGCCATAATATGCTCGATAGTGCTGACAATTTCTTTTTGCGGATTGCCCAAACAGGTGCAGTTTCGGGTATCGACAACCTGATTATACATAGCCTTAAATTCCGGCTTATGAGGCAAGTCGGCGCGCACAAAAACAATGCCGCTATCGGCTTTTGCCGGATAAAATGTCATTTTGCTTGGCAAACCGCTATGCAAGCCTATTCCGTCAATTTCAAAAATTTCGCCAAAAGTTTTTTGCATAAAATTCTCTCCTAAAAAAGCGGAAGGCGGTCTATAAGCCGAGTTCTGTACACGATTTGCTTTACCGAAACCGGCAAAGATTTGTGCGATAGCTATTCATCTACGCCAAACGTTACCGCTTGGCTGGTGCGACCCACCTCTGGAGCGGAGCGGAAACTCTCCGGTTACTTTGAGCTAAAAAGCCAAAGCCTCCTAATTTGGTCTTACATCAGATAGGGTTTACCTTGCCACAGACATTACTGCCTGTGCGGTGAGCTCTTACCTCGCCTTTTCATCCTTACCGGCATATAGCCGGCGGTAGTTTTCTGCGGCACTTTCCCTTGGATTTCTCCAGCCGGACGTTATCCGGTACCTTGTTTCCGTGAAGCCCGGACTTTCCTCATCAATGGATTTTACTTTCCTTGACGCAGCTATCCGACCGCCTTTCCACGCTCATAAATTACCCTCTATTATAAATAAAATCAACGTTTTTTAAGGATTTTAACAACTTTAATTAAATTTTAAAGTTTTTGGCATAGGCTGACAACAGTTATTTCACAAGGAGAAAACTATGAACAAATTTATTTTAGCTTTGTTGGCAGGCACATTTTTAGCCTCTAACGCAATGGCAGACTGCAACGGTTTCTATTTAGGCGGCCGCGGCGGTATTGTTAAACATGACTATTCTAAAAAAGGCAACAGCGGCATCAATTCCGACGGTTTGGATAAAAACAGACTGATGCTGAGCGGCGCTTTGGGTTATCGTTATAACTACGTACGCGCTGAATTGGAATATGTATGGCGCGACAAGAGCCAAAAAACATATGGTGATGACACTGACCCGACATTCAAAGGTAAACGTACTTTCAAAACTCAGTCATATATGCTGAACGGATATTTTGACTTTGCTCCATACAGATGGTTTACACCGTATGTTTCTGCCGGTATCGGCTTGACTGAAATGAAGTATAAAGACAGCTATTATTACGGCGGAACAGGAGGAAGTTCGACTGGTACTAACAATGGTAACTACAAACCAACTCGTTTCACATGGTCTGTCGGCGGCGGTTTAAGCGTAAAAGTAACCAACCGTTTCAATGTTGACGCCGGTTACCGCTACTATGACATGGGCTCTATCAAACATGCCGATATTACAGCTCATGAAATTTATTCAGGTTTGCGTTACGTATTCTAATTCGCCGCGCAAACACTTTAAGCCGCTAACCATATAGCGGCTTTTTTTCTACTAAAGGAGGTTTTCTATGTCTGACAAACTTTTCGGCACCGACGGCATTCGCGGCGTTGCCAACGTATATCCGTTAACTATTGATTTTTGTTCGCGTCTGGCAGTTGCGCTCAGCCAAACCATCTGCAACAAACAAAACCGCGTTGCCATTGCACGAGATACCAGAATTTCCGGCAATATGCTGTTTAATGCTTTAAGCGCCGGTTTTACCTCGCAAGGCGTCGATGTTATTGATTTGGGCGTTATTCCGACTCCGCTTTGCACCACCGCCACTCCGGCTTTGGAAGTTGATATGAGCATTATGATTACGGCGTCGCACAACCCTTACCGCGACAACGGCTTAAAGCTGATTACCGCAAAAGGCGATAAATTTTCGGACGAACAGTCTCGTTTGGTGGAAGAACTGTTGGCAAAAGACATTGAGCCAACTTACAACCCCGACAAAATCGGCGACATCATCAAAGACGAATCGGTTATAGAAAAATATTTACAAACCGTCGCCAAGCTGGCTCCGGCGAACGCTCTTGCCGGTATGAAAATTGTAACAGATTCCGCAAACGGCGCTTTTTCCGGCATTATGCCTAGAGTATACCGCGAGCTCGGAGCCGAAGTTATCAGCCTTGCCGACCAGCCGAACGGCACCAACATCAATCAGGACTGCGGCTCGCAGCATACCGAAAATTTGTGCAAAACCGTGGTAGAAAGCCACAGCCAGCTGGGTGTTGCCGTGGACGGTGACGGCGACCGCATTATTGTTTGCGATGAAAAAGGCAACCGCTTGAACGGCGACCAAATTATCGCCTACTTAACCACTTATTTCAAGCAGCATAATATGCTAAAAAACAATTCCGCCGTTGCGACCATGTATTCAAACCTTGGCTTGGGCGCATATCTGCAATCAATCGGCGTAAGTTATCACACCTCAGCTGTCGGCGAACGCTACGTAATTGAAAAAATGCGCGAATTCGGAGCCAATGTCGGAGGTGAAGAATCCGGACACATTGTGCTTTCCGACTACACCTTAACCGGCGACGCTTTGCTTGCCTCTATTGTTATTTGCTTGGGCGTAAAAGAAAGCGGCAAAAAAATGAGCGAGATTTTTCCGGTGTTTGAACCATACCCTACTGCAGCGCACAATCTGCGCTTTGCCTCTAAAGACGAAGTTAGCGAACTGATGGCAAAAGATGAGTTTAAGGCTTGTCTTTTCGAAGCGGAAAAGGCTCTTGCCGGACATGGCTCCGTTATTGTCCGCAAATCCGGCACCGAACCAGTTATGCGTTTGAAAATAGAAGATAAAAACAAGGAACTAGTTAACGAAATTTCTGAAAAAATTTTAGCATGTATCAAAAAATTATCTTGAATTTAAAGAATCTTTTAAGACTCAACCGCTAAACTTTTTTCTAAAGACAATTTCAGGAGAAATAAAATGATAAAAGGCATTATCGCATTGTTTACAACCGGCATTATCTTTAACCCAATGGCATGGGCTGGTATTGGCGCAGGCTGTTATATGATGCTAAATTTAAGCATGGAACAAATCCACAGCTTGGCAATGAACTGGCAGTTTCACGCCGGCGTTTTAGCCATAGCCGCGTTCTATACTTTGATTTTTAAGCGCACATATTATTCCGGCGCTCAAAGAATAAACTGGAAAGCCACAATTTCCAGCCTTTTGGGCAACTATTTTTATATTTTGTTTATTACAGTGGTTACCTGCCTATGCTTTATCGGTTATGACGCCGGCACCAGCGAAGAAACCAAGCAGGCTATCCGCAACAATAAAAACGTGCGTATTTTAATAAACGAGGCAACCCGAGAATATTAGTTGCTTTGCCGCATAAAACTAAAGCCGAAGTTCTAAACCTCGGCTTTTTTATTTATTTGACTAATTATTTTTTTCGTCAGGGTCGCGCAGAACATAACCGCGTCCCCAAACTGTTTCAATATAGTTTTTACCGCCGGACGCGCGTTCTAGTTTTTTACGCAGCTTGCAAATGAACACGTCGATAATTTTCAATTCCGGCTCATCAATACCGCCATACAAATGGTTCAAAAACTGGTCTTTGTTCAAAGTAGCGCCTTTACGCAAAGACAGCAATTCCATAATGCCGTATTCTTTACCTGTCAGGTGCAGAGTTTTGCCGTTTACGGTCACGGTCTGCGTATCCAAATCTATCTGCACATCGCCGGTGCGGATAATGGAGCTGGAATGCCCCTTAGAACGTCTGACAACTGCTTGAATACGTGCCAAAAGTTCTGATTTATCAAAAGGTTTTGCCAAATAGTCATCAGCACCATAGCCCAAACCTTTAACCTTTTTATCCGGTTCGGTCAAACCTGACAAGATAAGCACCGGAGTGTTGATTTTAGCGCTGCGCAGATTTTTCAGCACTTCGTAACCATTCATATCCGGCAACATCAAATCTAAAATGATGATGTCATAGTCATAGTGTTTGGCAATATCCAAACCGTCTTCGCCAAGGTCGGTGGAATCAACCACCATATCTTCTTTTTTCAGCATTTCCTCAATGCTTTGAGAAACCGCGTAATCATCTTCAACTAAAAGAACTCTCATATTTGCCCGCCTTTCGCAAAAAAATTCTTATCTAATGTCTTGAGTTTAGTAGGATTTTATTAAAATGAAAAGAACTTGTTAATAATTATTAACAGCCTTATAAATTTTTTTGACATATTGCAGCAGCGTAAAAAAATGCTTATCTTCTATTTTGTAAATAAACAAGGAGTAATAATATGATAAAACTGATGGAATTACCTTATAATTTGGACGCTTTGGAACCATATATCAGCCGGCAGACACTTGGTTTTCACTATTTAAAACACCACAAAGGCTATGTGGAAAAACTAAACAAATTGATTGAAGGAACGCAATTTGAAACCATGACGCTGGAAGAAATTGTGACGGAAGCGCATAAAAAAACGGAATATCAAGACATCTATCACAACGCCGCGCAAGTTTGGAACCATAATTTTTATTGGCAATCGCTAAATCCGGACGGCGGCGAACCGAACAAAAAACTGCTGGAAAAAATAGAAGAAACTTTTGGTTCGTTTAATGATTTTAAGGACATTATGCGGAATAAGGCGCTTGAACAATTCGGCAGCGGCTGGGCTTGGCTGGCAGAAGACAGCAACGGCAATTTGCTTTGCTATAACACCTCAAACGCCGATAATCCGCTGATTTTTGGGCATACCCCGCTATTGACCATTGATGTGTGGGAGCATGCATATTATTTGGATTGTCAAAATTTGCGCGCCGACTATGTGAATAAGGTGCTGGATAATTTGCTTAATTGGCAAAATCTTAAAGCGTTTGAATAAAAAAGTCTTGCATTATACAAGAAAATAGGCTAAAAGTGGGACACATTAAATGTGGTCCCATCGTCTAGTGGCCTAGGACGCGGCCCTCTCAAGGCTAAAACACGAGTTCAAATCTCGTTGGGACCACCAATAATAAAAAAGCTCGCTTTTAGGCGGGCTTTTTTATTATTTTCGGTGTCCCCGAGAGTTGAACTCGTAGAGTCAAGCGGTAAGCAGGCAAAAACGAGCTTTTATAAGCGAAGTTTGAGCCGTGGCGGCGCGAGAAGGACCCGCCCAGCAGCAAGCTTTTACTTTCTACATTTAAAGCGGGAGTGCCTAAATCTCGTTGGGACCACCAATAATAAAAAAGCTCGCTTTTAGGCGGGCTTTTTTGTTATTTTCGGTGTCCCCGAGAGTTGAACTCGTAGAGTCGAGCTTAACTCATTAAATATACCTGACGCTTTTGTAATTATATAGTGCGAACATTGTTGCGTTTAGAAATCGCCATGTTTTGCTGTTTCTTTCGCCAATCGACTTTTTCTTTGGTGTTTTTTCCGGCAAATTCTTTTTCTTTAGCCGCCAGTTTATCTTCAACCTGCTTATTTTGGCGGCGAATTTGCGCTTTTTTAGTTTTTTCGGCATCTGACGGAACTGCCTGCAACGCAGATTTATCCGGCACGCCGCCAATATCTCTTACAGCCGCTCCTTTATCCTCCTCTTTTTTCAAAATACGCGCGCGAGCCTGCTCTATATCATTACCACGATTAGTCAGTTTATCCAGTTCTCTGTCTTGATATTTACCAATGTTGTTTTGCCGCATCCAATAATCTTGATTAGCTTTTGAATATTCCTGTTCGGCAACATTTGCCGACAATACGGCATCTCCGTATGCGGTTACTGATAAAATTTTACCGCTGTAACGCTCACCGATTTTCGGCATTGCCTCATCCAGCAATTTATTAAATTGAGAAATTTTTTCTGACAGCTTTTCACGGCGTTCTTTTTCTTCCTTTCGCCCAAATATTAAAGGCAGAGAACCTTGCTCCGGCTCTTGCAAAACCGATTTTTTGCCCTGCAGCCTGTCTGCCATTACCTGCTCGACAGCTTCCTGCGACAAAACAGCTTCTTCCGTTTCCGAACCGCCTTTTTTCCGATAGTCGTTAATTTGTGCAAACGCCTCTTGCAGCCACTTAACAGCCTGAGCGGTTTCCTGTTTACGGATAGATATTTTAGACAACGTCTCAACTTGTTTTTTCTCGTTTTCGCGCTCTGCCTTATATTGGCTCAGCTCTTTTTTACGCGGGGCGATTTTTGCCTGCTCCTCGTCTAGAGCCGCTAAAATTTTCTTGTTTTCTGCAGTGGTGCGGTTGCGATTGCCCAATGCGGCAATACCATACGACATTTCAGCAACATTTTGCTCACACAGCTGCAGGCGTAATTTTTCAGGCAAAGAACTTACGACCAACCGCTTATTTTTTTCAACAAATTCCTTTGGAAGCATGGCATAATATTTGCCGTCGTCGTGTTTGAGCACATCTGATAAAGATTTTTCGTCCAAACGTTTTAAGCGGCCTTGTTCAATATCTTTGCGAGCAGTTTCCAAATATAAACCCGCCATGGCTTTAGGGTTACGGGCATGCTCGTCCGAAAGTCCCAGCTGCTTGCAAACTTCCAAATAACGCTCATTCAAACCGCGCTCATCGCCATAATTAGAGCGGTCATATTTATTTTGCTGTTCAACCAAATGCAAAACTGCTTTTTTGAAAGTATGATACCCTTGCGGCAAAATATTGGCGTTTTTCTCAGCTTGCGTTTTGGCTTTGCTGACGTCCTTATATGGCAGCGCATTGCCATATTTTGGCAGCATTGCCTTAACCATATCCGAATTGAAATATTCCGGCTTTACTTTTTCAAGCACCGCTAGATTATCGTTTCCAAGCAATGCGCTATTGATAATTTCCCGATTTTGCGGAGAAGTTTTGAAGTTAATCATAGAGCTGTTTTTTACCAAGCGCTTAACATATTCCAACGCTCTGTAACCTTGATTGTCATTATAACCTTTGGCTGCAATATCTAAAATTTCTTCCGCCAACTCTCGCTCGGTATTTGAAAGTTTGCTGAAGTCATCAGCTTTTCCGGTTTCATAAAAATTATCTCCGGCTTCAAAAACAGCCAAAGCAAAGCCCAAATTTTTTGAAGATGAGCGCTCATCTACTGTTTTCAAGACTTTTTCGTACTCTGATTCTCGGCTGGCTATAGCACTGCCCATTCTTCTCCAAGCCAAACTGACTACATCGCGATTTTTATTTGCCAAATCAATAAATTCATTTCGGCGGTCATTGCTACGCTGTCGCGCCAGAGTGCGGGATATAATATCGGCAACTTTCGATTTTTGCTCTTTAGTTGATGCCGGTAAAGCCACATCTTTTAACGACACTTCCGGAGATGCAATTAAGTTCGCCGTTTCCGGCTCTTTGGCTTGAGAAATCCAATTTTTATAATCAGCCAAATTTTCTGCGGTAATTTGTTCTATTTCATTGCCGTTACCGTCTAAAAACTTACTCATATTTTGCACTCCTTGATAAATATCGTTATTTTAATAAAATTTAGCATAAATGCTTCTTTTTTGCAAGATTTTTTGACAAAAAATCTCCCAAGTTCGTAACCTGAGAGATTGGGAAATATTTTAATCCATTTCCGCTAAGCGGTCGGCTTGGTCTTCGGCAATCAAAGCGTCAATAATTTCGCCCAACGCCTCGCCGGAAACCACCTCGTCCAGTTTATACAAAGTCAGGTTAATGCGATGGTCGGTCACACGCCCTTGCGGATAGTTATAGGTGCGAATCCGCTCGCTGCGGTCTCCGCTGCCCACCTGCAATTTGCGCTTTTCCGAATAGCTGGCGTCAATAGCCGACTTTTGGCTGTCATACAGCTTAGCGCGCAGGTGATTCATCGCTTTTTCTTTGTTTTTGAACTGGGAGCGGTCATCTTGACACTGCACAACAATTCCAGTCGGAATGTGAGTAATACGCACCGCGGATTCCGTACGGTTAACGTGCTGTCCGCCAGCACCGGAAGCTCTGTATACATCAATTTTTAAGTCGGCAGGATTGATATACATATCAACTTCTTCAATTTCCGGCAAAACCGCAACCGTTGCCGCCGAAGTATGCACACGCCCCTGCGACTCGGTTACCGGCACACGCTGCACACGGTGCGCGCCGGACTCAAATTTCAGCTTGGCGAAAACATCTTTGCCGGTAATTTTGGCGGAAGCCTCTTTATAACCGCCCAAACCATTTTCGTTAGCGTCCAAAATTTCAAATTTCCAGCCCTGTTTTTGCGAATATCTCTGATACATTTCAAACAGCACCGCCGCAAACAAAGCAGCCTCGTCGCCGCCTGTACCGGCGCGAACTTCCAAAATAGCGTTCTTTTCATCATCGGCTTCTTTCGGCAATAACAAAACACGGATTTCCTTTTCCAATTCCGGCAGCTGCTCTTTAATTTCATAATATTCAGCCTCCGCCATTTCACGCATTTCTTTATCCAAAGATGCATCTTCCATCATGGCTTTGTCGTCCTGCATGGACTGAGCGTGCTTTTTATAATTTTCAATAGCGGTGACAACCGGCTCCAAAACCGACAATTCTTTATTGAGTTTTACCAGCTCATCAGAAGAAATATTGGTGGAAAGCAAAGCCTGCACTTCTTCATAGCGATTAACAACGTTGGCTAATTTTTCTTCAAAATTCATACGTTCATTTCCTCAATTAAATTAGCAAACTTAACATTTTTCTGTTCGCCACTATCCAAATCTTTTACGGCAGCTTCGCCTTTTGTCAATTCGTCAGAACCGATAATAACAGCCTTAAACGCGTTAGCTTTAACAGCTTTAGTCATGCGTTTTTTCATATTTCCACTATAGCTTTGTTCAACTCTGAAACCAGCACGGCGCAGCTGATTAGAAATTTCTAAAGCCTTATCCTCGGCGTCTTCGCCCATTGGGATAACGGCAACCGGACGCGGCAGTTCCACGTCATTTTCCAAAAGCATTGCCAAGCGCTCCACACCGCAAGCCCAGCCGATACCGGCAACATTGCCGCCGCCCATCTGCTCAACCAAGCCGTTATAACGACCGCCGGCTAAAACAGTGCCTTGCGCGCCGAGCTTATCGGTTGTCAGTTCAAAAACAGTATGTGAATAATAGTCCAAACCGCGAACCAAGCGATTGTTAACACGGTATTTTATACCCAACAAATCAAGCCCGTGCAAAACCTTGGCAAAAAATTCCTTAGAGGTTTCGTTCAGACTGTCGGCATAAAGCGGAGCATTTTCCACCACCGCTTTATCACATTCTTCCTTAGAATCCAAAACACGCAGCGGATTACGCTCTAAACGGGTTTTACTGTCTTCCGAAAGCTCTTCATAGTGTTCCTTTAAATAAGCCACCAATTTTGCCCGATAAGCGTCGCGGCTTTCCGCATCGCCCAAAGAGTTAATTTCAACCGTGACCTGACCGCTCAAGCCTAATTTTTCTAAAAACTCATACGCCATGGAGATAACTTCAACATCAGCCTGCGGAGTTTCCACGCCCAAAAGTTCTACACCGAACTGCGTAAACTGGCGCTGACGTCCTTTTTGCGGACGCTCATAGCGGAACATTGGACCGGTATAATAAAATTTAACCGGCAAATTTTGCTGCATACCGTTAGAAACAAACGCACGCACCACGCCGGCAGTGCCTTCAGGGCGCAAAGTCAGGCTTTCGCCGCCTTTATCATTAAAGCAATACATTTCTTTGGTTACGATATCTGAAGTATCGCCCAAATTGCGGGCAAAAACTTCAGTAAACTCAAAAATCGGAGTTTCAATTTCTTCAAACCCGTATTTTTCCACCACGGAGGAAGCCTCAGCCACTACTTTTTTCATTTTTCTTTTAGCGGCGCCATACAAATCATAGGTGCCGCGAACACATTGTACTTTAGACATTTTTATTCCTGTTTTTGTTCCGGTAAAATATATTTATCCAAACTGATATTTGTTTGTTTCATCGCTGACGCAACTTTAGTCAATTTGCCGTCAACATAAAAATCTACATTATAGTAACGTCCGACTGAAACAATTATTCCGGCTTCGTTCGGCACATCATATTTAAAACCTTTGCTGTAAATTCCGCTAAGCAAAACTTTATTGCCTTGTTTCAGCTCCATCCATGACGGACCGGCAAAAGAAATCTGAACTTTGGTCGGAGTTACAGATGCCGTCTCAGCGGCAGTTTTCGGCTCGGCGTTTTCGCTCAAAGACTTGGCATTTTTTTCGTCTTTAGCCTTTTCATTTTTTACTTTTTCTTCTTTAACTTTTTCAGAAATTTTATCAGCGGTTTCTGCCTCGATTTTGTTTTCAGCTGGTTCAGCCGCAGACTCTTCCGACAATGTTTCAGATTCAGCTTCTGTATTTTCTTCTTCCATTTCAGGCAACGCCGGTTCATTTTCTTCTATGATTACCGGTTCAGGCACCACATTATCTTGAGCAATTTCTCTTTCTTCTGCCGCTTGCTTTTGCTGATTATAAGCAGATATGCCGTGCCAAGCGGCAAATATCAAAACAACTCCCAGCAAACCAATCAAAACATGATGCCAATTCGGTCCAGCATATTCCGTTTGCGGCGTTTCATCAGGTTCTTCTTTTTCTTCCACCGACGCTGCATAAACCGCCTGACGGAAAGCTTGAGTAATGCGGGAGGCATTAAGCTCCAAATAATTAGCATAGCTGCGCACAAAGCCTAAGCCATACGGCATAGCCGGCAAGTTAGCGGCATCCATATTTTCTATAGCTTCCAAATAAAATTTGCGGATACATAAATCCTTAGAGACATCGCCTAGGGTTTTACCTTTTTTCAGGCGGGTGTTACGCAGCAATTCGCCGACATTTTGCGCTTCTTCCATTTCTAACATATTCTTATCCTTTTAATTTTGGGAGTTTATAACATATTTTTCAGTTGATTGCAATAGTGTGGTCATAGGCATATGCCAATAATTGTGGACGAACACTGGTTTTAGCCGATTTCAGCAAACTGCGCACATAATCAGCCACGTCCTCATTTTTCATACTCATTATCATTTTTTTGACGTTTGCATAGGAAGATCCAGAAACCGAAAGATTGCGGTAGCCCAAGCCGATAAGCGCCATTGCTTCCAACGGATTGCTTGCCATTTCGCCGCAAACAGAGCAATACACTTTATATTGACCGGCTTTATCGACAATCATTTTCATCAATTTCAAAAACGGCGCCGAGAGCACGTCATAACGCGCCGTTAGCCGCGGATTACCTCTGTCGCAGGCAAACACAAACTGATAGAGGTCGTTTGTTCCGACAGAAATAAAATCAACCTGCTGCAAAATTTCGTCCAGCTGAAACAGCAGCGACGGCACTTCTATCATTATACCGACATTAACTTTTGCCGCCGTCGGACGTCCGCGCTGTTTTTCTCGCTCATATTCAAGCAGCAAGGTTTCTTTTGCCTCTAAAAATTCCTCGCAGGTAGAAATCATCGGGAACATTACATTTAGCTCTTTATCTGCCGCCGCCCGCAGCATAGCGCGAATCTGCTGGCGCAGAATAGAACGGCGGTCCAGCGTTATACGAATAGAGCGCCAGCCGATTGCCGGATTATCTTCTTTTATTTCTCCCCAATACGGCAAAAACTTATCCGACCCCACATCCAAACTGCGGAAAATAATTTTTTTGCTGCCCAGCGCTTCATATAAACGCGCATATTGCTTGCGCTGTGTTTCTACATCAGGCATTTTATCCGCCGACATAAACATTATTTCGGTGCGGTACAAACCAATACCGTCGCAGTGCGTCGGCTTTATATAGTCATAATCCAAATCCAAGCCGTAGTTCAGCGCCAAATTTATTTTTATATCATCTTTGGTTTTGGTCGGGTGAGAGCTTAAACTTTCCAGCTCTTCAAAAACTTTTTGCAATCCGACCGATTTTTTTTGATATTCGGCAATCAGACTTTCCGACGGATTAGGATATAATGTTCCCTCATCACCATTTACCGCCACAGTTTCGCCAGCTTTTACCTCTTTCAAAACGCCGTAGATTTTAGCCACAACCGGAATATTCAAAGCCTTGGCGACAATAACCACATGCAAAGTCGGCGAACATTCTTCTATGACCAGCGCCTTTATTCTGGTGTAGTTATAATCCATTAAATCTGCCGGTCCCATACTTTGGGCAATTACCACAATATCTTCATCGCCGGAAACAAATTCACGTTCAACATCGCCGCCGATAAACGCACGCAAACGGTCGGAAACATCACGCAAATCATAAAGCTTTTCTTTAATATATGGGTCGCTGGTAGCGGAAAGCTTACTCCACATATCTTCATAAACATGCTCCACCGCCGCTTCTGCAGTGTAGCCCTTGGCAATGTCGACGCTGATTTTTTTATACCAGCCTTTATCCAAAGCAAACAGGCGGTAGGCCTCCATAATTTCGGTGGTGTTGCCCATATAGCTTTCTGCCTGAGCAATTTTTTTATCAATATATTCCACCATTTTGCGCCGACCTTCGGCAAGCTTGGACTGTTCCAGCTCAACATTATCGGCAAAAATATTAACAAGTTCGCGCTGGCGGTAATGCAAAACCGCTTTGCCGACGCCATAACCTTTATTCATGCTGACGCCATGCAGAGCATCGCGCATAACAATACCTTTTTCTCTGATAAGCTGATTTTTATAATCTTCAAAAGCGCGCGAACTCAATAAATCGGTTAGCGGCAGGCTTAAAGTTTCAGCCTCTTCGGTTTGCGCTTCGTCAAAACCTGTGGTGTCGTGTTTAATCAAAACAACCGCCCCGATAGTGATATGCAGGCGGGTTACCGGAATGCTGATTAACGATGACTTTTGCTGCTCGTCAACTTTTATGGTGGTCACTTTCGCCGCCGCGCAGCAGCCTATGGCGCCTTCTTCATAGCGGATATTTGATTTGTAGCCGACAGCTTGATAAGCATCGACCAACTCTAAATAATTTTCATCTGCCGTGGCATATAAAAGCGCCCCGTCCATTTTTAGGGAATCCGCCAAAAACTTTAACACTTTATGGATTTTTTCGGGCATAGACGATTTTGCGGATAATTCTTCGCTGATAACTTTTTGAATGGCAAGAGCCTCGCTGACAATGCCCGACGTATTCATTTTTTATCCCTTGTATATCTCTAAATTATAGTTGCAACAATACATTTACTGTTTATACTACTTTTTACTTTATGTAAACATAAAAAAGGAGATTAAAATAGCTAATACATACAAACGCGGGCAAAATGACAGACGCCCTTGGGGAACTTGGGAAGTGACTGACTGCGGCGACGGCTTTTGCGTAAAGCATATTATGGTTGAACCAAACGGAATTTTATCATTGCAGCTGCATCACGGCAGAGCAGAGCACTGGATTATTGTGCACGGCACCGCAACCGTTACGCTCGGCGAAGAAATTTTAACTAAAAAAGTCGGCGAATCGGTTTATATTCCAATAGAAACCAAACACCGAATCCAAAACACCACCGCTGAACCGATGGAATTTGTTGAAGTTCAGGTCGGCGAAAATTTAGATGAAAACGATATTGTTCGCTTTGAAGATAAATACGGGCGCGCAAAATAAAAATTTGTGTGCATAAGTGGGGCATTTTGAAGAATCCCTCTTGAACTTTTCTAAAGGTTAATGAATCCTTAACACAAAGTTCGGAGGGATTTTTTATGTTAGAAAATTTTGATTATTCGACAGCGCAAACCGGAGACATTGTGGTTTCGGCTTGTCAGGAATTGCTGGAAAAAGATGAAAGCAAACAAGAGCTTTGGGGCTATGTGCTGCGAATTGAAAACAATTCTGACGAACGTATCCGCTTAACTTCTAAAGATGTCTGCATTACCGATGCAAAAGGCAACAACCGCTATATGCCGAGTTTTGGCTTTAACGGCGAACTGCCGGATTTGGAACCGGGGGAATGCTTTGAATTTGAAGATACGGCTCAATTAGACGGCGCCGCCGTGCTCTATGGCTATTGCAAAGCCTTAACCACAAAAGGAAAAGAACTCAAAATAAAGCTTCCGGTGCTTAATCTGAGTTCTTCGCAAAAATCTTCTGTTTGTTTTTGCTGATTAGTATTCGGTAATTGAAGTATTGCCTTTGATATACATATTCAAATATTTATGAATATTCATTTCCATATGTTCGTCAAAAGCATTAAACAATTTTACAACCATTTCGTTCCAATATCTCTCTTTGTCTTCAATATTGGTATCTATCGGCATACTCAATTCGCGATAGGCTTCCACTGAAGTTTGAGCCGATGATTTGTTATCAGTAACTTTGAGCAGCACGCTTAAATTTGCGTGATATTTCAAGCGGTCTTTTTGCAGCAGCTGTTCAGCTTTTTCTTCTTTTTCGGTCACGCTGGCGTCTTTAATAATAAATTCTGCCACGCGGTCAGAAGAATAATCAACTGCTTCCAAACGCTCATCAGCCCAAGTTTTGGCTGTCTTTTCAATAGAAATCGGGAACAAATGTTCAACATTCGGACGGGTAAATGACGGAGTAAACTCTGATTTTACTTCAATTTTTTTCACTGTAAGTTCAATCGGTTTTTTATTATCAAAATGTAAATCGCTATATCTTTCCGGAGCCGCTTCATTATTATTCATAGTTGAGCATGCGCTTAAAATTCCGGCAACTGAAACAGCACAAAATGTTTTGAAAAAACTTGTCATATTATTATACCCCATAAGTTGAACCTAATATTTAGGTTTAACTTACAGGGTAATGTTTAAGATATGCTTAAAAATAAAGCCTAATGTTTCAAAAGTTCGCCTTTATCAAAGGAATAAACTTGTCCGCAAAAATTGCAGGTTGCCGTGATTTTGCCGTCTTCCACCATGGCGTTGATGTCGTCTTCTTTCATAGAACTTAAAGTAGCCAGCAACTTTTCACGACTGCAGCGGCAGCCAAAATAATATTCTCCGGTTTTAACAACACGCACCTGATGTTCATGGAACAAACGGAACAAAATATCATCAGCGGTCAAGCTGCCGTCAAACATTTCCGCAGCAGTCAGGCTATCCAGCAGAATTTTATCTTCATTCCATTTTTCGGCAATTTCTTCTTCGCTTTCATCTATTTCCTTACCACCTTTGACTGGCATTTTTTGAATCAAAATACCTGCCGCCTGCCAATAATCACCTTTTTTATTCAGATACAAATGCAAATGGGTGTCAATTTGCTCGGAATATTTGAAATAGCGCAAAGCGCAGGCTTCCAAAGTATTGCCCTGCAAATCAACCACGCCTTGATACAGGTCTGTTCCTTTGCCTTGGTCTATGGTAAAAATCAAGCTGCCTTTGCCCAGCCAAAACGGAGCGGCTTCCAGCTCGCCCTCGGTTTTACGCAAAGCCTGCGCCGCCGCCATTTTCTGTTCGTTAAAACGAGCGGTTGCGCGCACTTTGCCTTCTGATGTAACATCAGCGACCAAATCGGAAATGGGACCGTCGCCTTGAATTTGCAATGTAAACAAGCCGTCAAATTTCATCAGGCTTGCCAGCATAACACCCAAAGCCGTGGTTTCTGCCACCGCCGCACCGACATTATCCGGATATTTATGGTGCGAAAAAACTTCTTTCAAAACATTGTCCAAACGCACCAAGCGTCCGCGGAAAGCGTTGTTATCCAAATTAAAGGAAACGCATTTATCTTTATTCATCTTTTAAAAACCTCTTTGTGATTAAACTATTGTTCTATTATGCATAGATTTAGGGAGAAAAAGGAGACATTTCAAGTGAGTTACGAAAATTATCCCGAAACAGAACAGCCCAAACGCAAGCGTCCCGCCAAAAAAATCACGCCGCAGCGTCTGAAAAACATCGGCTTATATTATCTAAAGCGTTTTGAATCTTCGGTAGAAAACTTGCGTTCGGTCTTGCAAAAACGCGTCAATCAATATGCCAAAGAGAATCCGGATTTTAACAAGCAGGAAGCTTATCAATGGGTGGAAGATGTTTTGGCGGAATTTGAAAAACTGCACTATCTTGATGACAAACGTTTTACCGAAATCAAAGTCCGCAGCTATCTTGCCGCCGGCAAACCGGCTCGCTATATTCAAAATAAGCTGCGTGAAAAAGGAATTACCAACGCACAAATTGAAGATATGTTAGACGACTTTGGCTATAATCCGCAGGAAATGGCTCTAAAATTGGCAAAACGCAAAAAAATAGGACCGTTTCGTCCCGACGAAGAATCGCGAAAAATTAACAGGCAAAAAGATATGGCGGCTTTAATCCGCGCCGGCTTTGACTATGATGTGGTGGCGGAAATTATAGGCGCTGATTTTATTGACGATGGTACGGATGATGATTTATGATGGTTTGCATACGATAAATCTGCTCACTTAAAACTGCCCGCATCAGCATATGCGGCAAAGTCAATTTACCAAACGAGAGAATTAAATCCGCCCTATCACGGGTAGACTGCAAATGCCCGTCTGCACCGCCGATTAGAAAACAAACTTCCGAGCAGCCGTCAAGAATCCAATGTTCCACCTTTGAGGCTAATTCCATACTGGAGATATTTACACCGCGTTCGTCCAGCACAATCACTTTAGCACCGTTCGGAATCGAATTCTGCAAAAATTTAGCCTCGTCTTCCTGTGTGGAATTGTCTTTTTCTTTAATAATCACGTCCCAGCCCGAACGCTTGACATATTCGGCAATTATCGCCGCTTCCGGCGAGCCGTGTTTGCATTTTCCGATAGCTAAAATCAACGCTTTCATTTATTTTCTCCCTTTTAGCAGAGAATACAGACATTCGCGAAAAATTACAAGAAAACGTAACAAATAGTACATAAAAAATTGACTATTCGTAACAAAAATGTTACGTATTTGTAAAATAAATGTTACGAAAGAAATGGATTTTAACCTTCATTTCAAACTCAATTTTCATTGTTGATTTTAAATATAAAAAATGCGCTTTGTATATTGCCAACAAAGCGCATTCGGATAAAAGAAAACAGATTATTCTTTCCGTAAGTTAGCGGCGGAAGTCCACATTTTTTCCAAGTTATAAAACTCGCGAACTTCCGGACGGAAAATGTGCACAATCACGTCAAACGCATCAATCAAAACCCAATCGGCTTTGGTTTCGCCCTCTACCGAACAACGGCAGCCGGCTGCTTTCAAGGCTTCTTCAATTTTTTGCGCAATAGAGGCAACGTGACGGTTGGAAGTACCGCTCGCCACCACCATATAACTGGCGATAGAAGTTTTGCCTGCCAAATCAATTACCGAAACATTTTCTGCCTTCATATCGTCCAAGGCTTTGGTGATTATATCCAATACTTTAGTGTCTTTTGCTGCCACGATTTTACTCCTTAAAATTTTAGTCCAATGGCGACCATGTTTTAGTTGTTGTTTCTATTTGTTCATTTTCCGCCGGTTGATTTTGCGTTTTACGATTGCGGGTTACAAATTTATCCACAGCCGACAAACAATCATGCAAATTTTTACCGGCAACCGCCGAAATGGCGAAAACTTGATTTTTAGTAACTTTATGCAAAGCCGCGACTTTTTCTTTAATTTCTTCATCTGTCAAAGCGTCGCATTTGTTCAAAGCCACTACTTCCGCCTTATTTTTCAGCTTGTCATTATACAATTCCAGCTCTTTGCGAATCGTCAAGTAATCGTTAGCAACATCTTCGGCAGTGCCGTCCAGCAAATGCAAAAACACCGAGCAGCGCTCAACGTGTTTCAAAAATCTATCACCCAAGCCAACACCTTCGTGCGCGCCTTCAATCAGCCCTGGGATATCAGCCAAAACCAATTCCTTACCGCCAATCCAAGCCACACCCAAATGCGGATGCAATGTTGTAAATGGATAAGAGGCAATTTTTGGACGAGCCGATGTAACCGCCGACAAAAACGTTGATTTACCAGCGTTCGGCAAACCAATCAGCCCGACATCGGCAATAATTTTTAAGCGCAGCCAAACCCAAATTTCTTCGCCTGGAGTCCCTGGACCGGCATAGCGCGGCGCTTGGTTGGTCGAGCTTTTAAAACGAGTGTTACCCAAACCACCCTTACCGCCTTTGGCAATCAAAAAGCGCTCACCAGGTTTGACCATATCGGCAATTACGGTTTCGCCGTCTTCTGCCACAATTTCGGTACCGACCGGAACTTTGATAATTAAGTCTTCGCCTTTATAACCGGTCATTTCCGAGCCCATGCCCTGCTGACCTTTTTGCGCTTTAAAATGCTGTTGATAGCGAAAATCTATAAGCGTGTTCAAATTTTCCACCGCTTCAAAATAGACGCTGCCGCCATCGCCGCCGTCTCCGCCGTTCGGACCTCCGAACTCAATAAACTTTTCGCGCCGAAAAGCCACGCAGCCTTTACCGCCGTCACCAGCTTTGATATATATTTTTGCCTGATCCAAAAACTTCATTTCTTTTCCTTTTGTTTAAGGTCTAATAATAGCCTTAAATAAAAAATAAAGGGGCATAACGCCCCTATTTTAACTCTTCTGCAAGATTATTCAGCAACAACAGAAACGTAAACCTTATCGTCTGCTTTTGTTTTGAACTCTACTTTGCCTTCAGATGTTGCAAAAATTGTGTGATCTTTGCCGAGGCCTACATTCTGTCCCGGATGATATTTTGTTCCGCGTTGACGAATGATGATGTTGCCAGGGATAACAGCTTCACCGCCGAATTTTTTAACACCCAAACGGCGACCTTCAGAGTCACGACCGTTGCTGGAACTACCGCCAGATTTTTTATGTGCCATAACGTTATCTCCCTAAATTATTTTTCGCACACATCAGTAATTTTTACTAATGTGATGTTTTGTCTGTGACCATTTTTACGACGATAGTTCTGTCTTCTTTTCTTTTTGAAAACAATAACTTTTGCGTCTTTAGCTTGTTTCAACACAATGGCTTTAACACTGGCGCCGGCAACCAATGGAGTACCGATTTTTTCGCCCAAAGCCAAAACTTCGTTGAAAACAACTTCTTTACCTTCTTCACCGGCGATTTTTTCCAACTTAACAACGTCACCTGTTGTTACGTTATACTGTTTTCCGCCTGTTTTTATTACTGCGTACATATTCTTCACCTAATTTTATTTAAACATAAAACATTGGCTTGTACTATACATAAGTTTTTGGCGCTGTCAACAGGAAAATAACTAATTTTTAATTTTTTGCGAAATATTGCTTTATTACTTTATAAATATATACGGTGCGTATGCGCATATTAAACTTGAAAATTTTATTTTTGCAAGCTAAATATGATTAAAAATAATTCGCGAGGTATTTGTAATGTATGACGTCTATAAAATCAGAAAAGATTTTCCGGTGCTGAACGAGCTAATCAACGATAAACCGTTTTTTTATTTAGACACGTCGGCTTCAGCACAGAAACCGCAGCAGGTTTTGGATAAGATGATGCAGGTCTATCAAACCACCTACGCCAACCCGCACCGCGGCAGCTACACAATTTCGGAAGAAATGACCACCGAATTTGAGCAAGCCCGTGAAATCGTGCGCTGCTTTTTAAATGCCCGCGCGGCAAAAGAAATAATTTATACCCGCAACGCTACCGAATCTATAAACTTGGTTGCCTCGTCTTGGGGCGGAGAGAATCTGAAAGCCGGAGATGAAGTTTTAATTTCGCAAGCAGAACACCACGCCAACTTAGTGCCGTGGCAGCATATCTGTCAGCTAACAGGCGCCAAATTGGTAGTTTTTCCGGTTTCCGACAAAGGCGAATTTATTGAAGAAGAATTTTTGAAACATTTAAGCAAAAAAACTAAAATCGTTGCCGTTACGGCGATGTCAAATGTTTTGGGCACGATTTTTCCGGTTAAAAAAATTGCCGCCGCGGCGCACAAAACCGGTGCGAAAGTGCTGGTTGACGCCTGCCAGTTCGCCGTGCACCATAAAATAGACGTGCAAGACATTGACTGCGACTTTTTGGCTTTTTCCGCTCATAAGACCTATGGTCCGAGCGGTATCGGCGTGCTTTACGGCAAAGCGGAAATTCTGCAGAATATGCAGCCTTACCAATTCGGCGGCGATATGATTGAAAACGTAACCTACGAAAAGACCACGTTTACCGATATTCCGGCGCGCTTTGAAGCCGGAACTCCAGCTGCCGTACAGGCTATCGGTATGGCGGAAGGGCTTAAATATATGATGAATTTAGGCTTGGATAACATTGAAAAACATGAACTGGAACTGGTAAAATACACCACCGAAAAATTGCTGCTCGTACCGGATTTGAAAATTATCGGCACCGCTAAAGACAAAGGCGGCGTGTTCAGTTTTGCCATTCGCGACATTCACCCGCAGGATTTGGCTTTTGTACTGAATAAAGAAAACATCGCTATCCGCACCGGACACCACTGCGCGCAGCCGATTGTCAACCGTATGGGATACACTTCGCTTGCCCGCGCCTCGCTTGGCTTATACAGCACCAAAGAAGACATAGACGCTTTGTATAACGCGCTTTTGAAAGCAGAGAAATTTTTTAGAGAAAACTAATGTCGGAAGAAATTGAAAACAAAGAAAATACTGAAGATAGAACTATCGGTGCAACCGAAAGCCGCCTGCTACAGGCAATGAGCGTCAGCGATGAAGAAGGCGCTGCACCAGCGGAACTGCCGGAATACGTTGCCTATGCCGGAACCGAATTGGCTAAAGGCACAGAAAAAGCCAAGATGTTTGACATTGTGGAAAAAATCCGCACGGTTTCCGATCCAGAAATTCCGCTGAATGTTTATGATATGGGGCTGATTTATAAAATCGACCAGCGCGACAACGGAGATATTTATATTGAAATGACCGTTACCGCCCCAACCTGCCCGATTGCCGGTGAACTGCCGCAGCAAGTTGCAGATGCCGTGGCAGAAGTTGCCGGAACCGGAAAAATAGAAGTAAAAATCGTTTGGGAGCCGGCTTGGACTCCGGAACGAATGACCGATGAAGCCAAAGAAATGCTGGAGCTTATCTGATGACCATTGAAGAACTGATTGACAACTTTTCATTTTTGGACGGCTGGGAAGAAAAATATCAATATGTGATTGATTTGGGTCACAAGCTGGAGCCTTTAGATGAAAAATTCAAAACCGATGATTGGAAAGTAAAAGGCTGCCAATCGCAAGTTTGGCTGGTACCGCAAATTCAAAACGGTGTCTTTCATTTCAAAGGCGACTCCGACGCTATTTTGGTTAAAGGTATTATTTCTATTGTGCTGCTTATTTATAATGATAAAACCGCCGAAGAAATAAAAAACATTGATGTTACAAAAATTTTTGTTAAACTGGGATTGGAAGAAAATTTAACCCCAAGCCGCCGCAACGGTATGTTGTCAATGGTTGAAAAAATCAAACAGTATGCCGCCGCTGTCTAAATGAAAGCGCACTATGAACATTCATGAATATCAAGCAAAAAAAATTTTAGCTCAATACGGAATCACTATTCCGGCAGGCGGAATTGCCTATACGCCGAACGAAGCAAAACGAGTGGCGCTGAGCCTGACCACGCGCGGTCCATGGATGCTTAAAGCGCAAATTCAATCCGGCGCACGGGCTTCGGGGCATTTTGTGGAACGCGAAGCCGGACATAAAAGCGGAATCCGTCAAGTTACAAAAATTTCCAACATAACCTATGAAACAACACAAATGCTGAACAACACGCTGGTTACAGAACAAACCGGCGCTGCCGGCAAATTAGTCAGCAAAGTTTATGTGGAAGCTTTTAAGAAAGTTAAGCATGTTTTTTATGCCGGCATAGTTATTGACAGTGCGCTGCCTGCCGTTACTCTGCTTATTTCGGAAATTATCAATCAGGATATTGTGAAAGTTGCCACTTCCGACGGCAGCAAAATTTTACGGATAAATTTGAAATTCGGCGAAGAATTGCAGCAGCCGCAAATTATTAAAGTTTTGGATTTTTTAAATTTAGATAAGAGCTATCTGCCGTATTTTGACGACTTTTTTGCAAAGCTCTATCATACTTTTATGAGCCTTGACGCGCAAATGATAGAGATAAATCCGGTGGGAATTTTACGCGATAAGACTTTGATTGCTCTAGATGCGAAAATAAACTTTGACGACCACGCGCTGTTCCGCCACCCAGATGTTTTGCGCATGCAAGATGATTATGAAGAAAACGCCCGCACTCTGCGCGCTAAAAAATTCGGCTTTCAATACAGCGAATTTAACGGCAACATCGGCTGCATCGTCAACGGCGACGGGCTGGCGCTGGAAGCTATGGATTTAATAAAACAGCAAGGTGGCGAATTAGCTTGCTTTTTGAATGTTAAAGGCGGCGTAGACAAAGACAAAATTGCCGAAGGCATAAAAATCATTATGACCAACCCGCGGGTTGAAGGTATTTTAATCAACGTCTTAGGCGGATTTATGCGCTGCAACCTTATTGCCGATGGAATTTTGGCGGCAACGCAGGAAGTGGGAATGAATGTGCCGATTGTGCTACGTTTGGAAGGAACAAATAAAGAAGAGGCAAAAGACATTTTAGCCAAGTCAAACCTGCCGGTTATTTTTGCTGAAAATATGAACAGCGCCATTACTGTTTTGCTTAAACAAATGGAGGTAAATGACTGATGTCTATTTTAGCCGATAAAAACACCAAAGTTTTAGTACAGGGAATTACCGGAACTCAGGCTTCTTTCCACGTTAAGCGCTCCATTGATTACGGAACAAATGTTGTAGCCGGAACCTCACCGAAATTTGAGGGCAAAGAGCATTTGGGCGTGCCGGTTTTTCACAATATTGCCGAAGCAAAACAATATACTAACATTGACGCGACAATGATGTTTGTACCAGCAACAGCGCTTAAAAACGCCGTTAAAGAAGTTGTTGAAGCCGAAATTCCGCTTGCCGTTTCCATTGCCGACAACGTGCCTTTGCACGATATGCTGGAAATCAAAGCCATGCTGAACGGCTCAAAAACAACTTTAATCGGTCCGGACACCCCAGGGCTGATTACCCCGCAGGAAACGCGTCTCGGAATTTTTCCGGAAAACATTCATCATAAAGGGCGCATAGGTATTGTGTCGCGCGCTTCAACTCTGACATACGAAGCTGTAATAGAAACCAATTTGGCAAACTTGGGGCAATCAACCGTAGTCGGAATCGGCGACGATATGATTGTCGGCACCGACTACCGTCAAATTATCAAACTGTTTCAAGAAGACAACAGCACCGACGCTATAATTTTAATCGGTAAATCCGACGGTATGTATGAGCAGCTTGCCGCCGAATATTACAATGATTTGCCGCACAAAAAGCCGATTATCGCCTTTATTGCCGGCGAATCACTGCCTTTTGAACACAGTATTGGATATGCCGGAGATATTATTACCGGAGGCAAAATTACCGTGCAGGATAAAAAACGTTTGCTGCGCGACGCCGGAATGATTGTGGTTGACAGCATCGACCAAATTCACCTTGTGCTGCAGCAGCTGGGCTAAAACAATGCCATGGTGGAATTTTTTAGTTAATTTCATTTTACCGCCGCGCTGCATAAAATGCGGAAAAATTTTGCAGCAGCATAATGGATTATGCGGCGATTGCTTTAACAAGATTCACTTTATCAGCGCACCATACTGCGCCCGCTGCGGACGTCCGTTTACAAACGAATCAGGTTTAAGCGCGGGCAAAAAGCAGCTTTGCGGAAAATGTCTGCAAGAAAAACGCCCATTATTTGCGATGCAGCGTTCGGCTTTTATTTATGACGACGAATCGAAAAACTTAATCTTGGACTTTAAGTTCAATGACAAAACAGTTTCAGCCGAAACTTTAGCAAATTTATTATTCAGCGCCGGTCATGATATTTGGCAGGAAAAACCGGATTTGCTTATTCCCGTGCCAATTCATCAGCTCAGGCTTTTGAAAAGACGCTATAATCAATCGGCTTTGCTGGTGAAATATTTAACCCTAAAATCAGGTGTTGCCGCTGATTATTTTTCATTGACTAGACATCAGAACACCATTCCGCAAGTTCAGCTGTCCGGCGAGGCGCGGCGGCGAAATCTGCAAAAGGCGTTCAGCGTGAAATATCCACAAAATCTGCTAGGCAAAAGCGTGGTTTTGATAGACGATGTAGAAACAACCGGCTCTACACTAAAAGAGTGCGCCAAAGTTTTGAAAAAAGCCGGAGTTTCTAAAATTTACGCCTTAACCCTCGCCCGCACGGAAATTTAATTTAGCCGATGACTTTGCGCAAAATTCCGCCGTTTTTTTTCAGCAATTTCTGCGCCTGTTCCTTGGTGCAGCTTTTCTTTAGCATTACGCAAGCTGTTTTTACATTTTTGGCTTTAGCTAAAACTTCTTCTGCTGTTTTTTCATCAACCCCGCAAATTTCACGGACAAAACGGACGGCACGCTGCTGCAATTTAAGATTAGTTACCTCCAAATCTATCATAAAATTGTGATAGGTTTTGCCCAGTTTTATCATCGCGCCGGTAGAAAGCATATTCAAAATCATTTTCTGCGCCGTGCCGGACTTCATGCGGGAAGAACCGGTAACCGCCTCGGCGCCGAGAATCGGATTGATAAAAATATCGGCAAAGTCCTTAAACTTGGCAGCAGGATTGGAAGTGACGGCAATTGTCAAGCAGCCTTTTTGACGCGCAAGCTCCAAAACTTTTAATCCGTATTGCGGATTGCCGCTGGCAGAAATTGCCACAACCACATCGCCTTTTTGCGGATTGAATTTCTGCATATCGGCAACCGCCAGCTCGGCGCTGTCTTCGGCATTTTCCACTGCTTGACGAATCGCTTTTTCTCCGCCGGAAATATAGCCTTGAATCAGCTCGGGCGAAATACCGTAAGTCGGAGGCATTTCCGACGCATCAAGAATTCCCAAGCGACCGCTGGTGCCGCTGCCGAAATATGCCATTCTGCCGCCTTTTTTCAGCGAATCGGCAATTTTATCGATAGCCTCGCCGACTTGCGGCAAAACTTTAGCAACCGCCGCCGCCACTTTTTTATCTTCATCATTTATAAGTTTGGCAATTTCCGCCCCGTTTTTTACATCTATATCCATAGTCGCCGGATTGGCTTGTTCGGTTATTGACAGCATTATTTTAACTCCTTTTCAACAGCTTAAAGCACATTAGCAAATATATTTTAAGAAAACTTAAAAAAAAGATTGACATTCGGCAAAAAATAATGATTATAGCGTTTAGAGAAATCAGAAACGATTTGTCTTTATGACCCCGAGATGGTTTTATTGGAGGGGTGGCAGAGCGGTCAAATGCAACGGACTGTAAATCCGTCGACTTAGTCTACGATGGTTCGAATCCATCCCCCTCCACCACTATAAAGCATACCTTGGAGAATGGTCTGATCAAGCGGGTGTAGCTCAATGGTAGAGCAGAAGCCTTCCAAGCTTATGACGGGGGTTCGATTCCCCTCACCCGCTCCAATTTCTTTCCATTTTCAAAACAACGTAACAACATAAACAAATTTAGGGAATTACAATAATGGCAAAAGAGAAGTTTGAGCGGAACAAACCGCACTGCAATATCGGCACGATCGGCCACGTAGACCACGGCAAGA
>CAKQPS010000008.1 GCA_934270475.1 uncultured Alphaproteobacteria bacterium | reverse complement strand
TAAAAGAATTTAAAACAAAAAAAGCGGTTGCCATAACGACAACCGCTCGCAAATAAGAAAAATGCATTTAAAACAAAAAAAAGCCGCAGAATAAACTGCGGCCATTAAGAAACTATGCGTTTAAAACCAAAAAATAGTCCCAAAGCTAAATTCTATAAGGTTTTATAAGATTATATACTATTTTTGAAGAGGGGATATTTTTATACAGATACAAAAAAATCGCCACGACGGCGAAACAAATAGAAAAGATTAGATATGCTAATCTAAAAAAGACATAAATCTAGCAACAAACAAGCTAAAATTCATACCACAAGCCAAAAGCTAATTAAATATTTAAGATCGTCTATTAAATTAAACATTTAATTTAATATCGATATAAAGATAAAAGGTTAATAAAAAGTTGATAAAATAAAATATTTTTCAAAAAAATAAAAAAATATTGCTACTGGAAATGACTATATAAAATTTTATTTCTACGCATAAGAAGGCCTTAAAAATGGGCTAATTTTGGGAAAATGTAATAAAAATTTTTAGTGCTAAGTCATTTTTCTTGTTAGATGATATAAAGTCAGCCGGTTTGATTGATGTCAACCAGTATATGCTCGATACCGGTGGTTGCAATATGTATTTACCGAAGAGCTCCTTAAATCATAAAATTAAATAGTGTAGTAGTCGGGTAAACTCAAACTTCTTTGCTTAACGGAAATGAAGTATTTTAGCATATAGCATTGCGAAAAAGCATTGTGGATTACCACATTTTTGGTTAATTACTCGGTTTTCCCTTAGTTAATGGTGTTGATGTATCTTGTAGAACAGACAACTCTTCAAAATCATCCGGACTGTCCGTAAAAGATCTTTTCAAATAATCATGTCCACCATCAACGGCTACACGACCACAGGAACAACGCTTGAAATCATGTCTATGTGTACTGATAATAATATCGCCGCAAGATTTACATTTGACACAGTTTTTTATAATCATAATAAAATACCTCCAAATTTATGAGTTGTAATGATTATATGATAAAATTACCAATAAATAACAAAAATACTTATCTTTCAGACTGCTTGTGGAACAAATATAACAAAGCGATTGACTCTGTAAATTACATTGCTAATATAAGAACAGAAATAGAACATAGAGGAAAGAAATGAAACAAGATATTAGGTTAGTTCCACTACAGAATGATGACCGTGAACGGTTCATCAAGGACAATCAGGAAGCGTTCAAATATGGTGCAACCGAGGAATTTGGTGTGCGTGATGAACACTTTGAGGAAGACGGCGAGATTATCTCTCGTGCGACCATTGAGCAATCCATAGATGAAGGCGAAGCATATAGGATTATGCTGGACGGTCAGAAGGTCGGCGGTGTTATCGTTAAAACTGAAGGCGATAGAGGTGATTTGCACATTTTGTTCGTTTCTCCTAAAGCTCATAGCAAAGGCATCGGCTATGCCGCATGGTGTACGATTGAAAAGATGTATCCACAAATACGGATTTGGGAAACCGTGACGCCTTATTTTGAAAAGCGCAACATACACTTTTATGTTAATCGGTGCGGTTTTAAGATTGTGGAGTTTTATAATGAACACCATAAAGACCCGAACAGCACGGACGGCGGACTGGATGAAATGTTCCGATTTGAAAAGGTGATGAAGTAAAGAAATGCGGGCTGTAAAGTGCTAGTAGAAAGAAAGTTGCAAATTAATCATAAGATAACATCTTTCCCTCAAGTAAATGAAGTTTATCTTCTCCCGAAATCACGTTATTGCATATTTGGGAGCTAAAATTGCATAACTGCTTGAAAAACAAGGAAACTCGATATAACTGGTCCGTGTAAATGCTCGGGATAGGCTGTTTTTAATTTGACTTACACGGACTAGCCTGAAAGCCTTTCAAACAAAAGAAAAAAGCCACCTTAAAAGGTGGCTTATCTGTTCTGGCTGGAGACGACGTGCAGTTTCCGAGCATATTTATAACGAGTAATTTAATGTTTTTTACAATTTATTTGCCTATCCTCTTGCGTTTTCAAAATAAAATTTCTAAATAACAATAAAATAAAACTAACTGGACTGGAAAATCAAATGGCTGATATTACTTTAAATTATTTAAATGAAGAAAGAGAAAAAACTTGGGAACGCATAGCGAGACTTGAGAATAATATTGATAAATTAAATCAAAATATACAAGAAGCATTAGATTTAGCAAAAAGTAAAATTTCTGTTGATGAAGCAAATGCTAAGACAGCATTAGTGAATGCAACGGCGTATGCAGAAACTGCAAAAAATAAAAGCCAAGAGATAACGCAGTTACTTGAAGAAATTAATCCAATCATTGATAGCTATAAAACCAATAAAACATTATTAGAAAATTCAATAAAAAAAGCTGAAGAAATTGACGAAAAACATGATGAGTTTATGGAAAATGCTACAGCCATATCTGCAGAACAGATTAAAATTCAATCTGTTCAATCTCAGGTTAATAGTGCATTGACAAATGCTCAAAATTCGGAAACTCAAATAAAATCACTAGAAACTAGTTCGACAACATCATTTAATAAAATTAATGATTTGCTGTCTAAGTCAACCGAGCTTAAAACTGAAATTTCAGATTTATATGATGAAGTATTTGGTTATGAAACAAATGCAGGAGAACATGAGGAAGGGTTAAAAGAAGAATTAGATAAAACATATAATGAGCTTTCTGATAATATGAAAATGTTATCGGATAATTTTGTTCAATTAAAAAAAGAAAAGGAAGAAGAATTCAATGATGTTATTTCGGAAGCAATCAAAAAACATGATGCCATTGTTGCCGAAATTAAAAGTCATCTTCCAGATGGTGTAGCAGCAGGTTTAGCTGGAGCCTTTCATGAAAAAAAGGAAACAGAGACCCAAACGATGGAAAAAGATTATAAAAAGTTTGATCATTTATTAAAGTGGATGATTGGAGTAGCGATTCTGCCTTTTTTAGTATATATTATATGGCTATTTAATGGAAAGTCTCTTGATGAAATTATTAAAACTATACCCAATATGACTTTTGCTGTTTTGCCTTTATATGCTCCATTGGTATGGTTGGGTATCCATTTAAATAAAAAAATTAATTTAAGTAAAAAATTGATTGAAGAATATGCTTATAAAGAAGCCATAAGTAAAGCTGTGACAGGGGTTTCAGAACAGATTAAATCTTTAAAAGATGATGAGGCTTCTCAAGAAATATATGAAAATTTAATTCGTTTGGTTATTTCAGCAAGTGCGGATAATCCAGGAAAATATATTACGGAATATAACAAGTGTGACAATCCCGTAGTTGAAATGTTGTCAGATCCCAAAAAATTTGAAAAATTGCTTGAAAAAACGCCAGGAATGTTGGATGCAGGCTTGTCTTTACTTAATTCTTATAAAGAAAAAGATAATAAGATTAATGTAGAGAAAGTGGTAGAGTAATAAAAATGGCAATGCAAGAAGAACTTTTTAATCATCCGGGATGGTTGGCTAGCAAGAGGTTGGGCTATATTGCTAATATGCATCATATATTTTTGCAAAATTTCTTAATATTAAAAGAATTATTGGTAAAAATCTATAATGATGAAAAATTTTCAGATCAAACATATCAAGAATTTAATCAGCATATGCAGCAGTATCTTTTTAATTTTTTATCAGCATCAGCCGCATTAACGGATAACTGCAGAAAGATGATGAGTGTCTATAAAGATACGGAACTTTTTAATGAATATAAGGCAAAGATTGATGAAATCTTTAAAAAGAGTTTATTATCCGCGTTTATAAAGGATTTAAGGAATTATCAAACTCATAATAAAATTGATATTCCAACACCTGTGCGTTCTCTCAAAGATTATAAATCAATAGATGTAATATTTATTTCTGATGAGTTATTGAAAGGAAATTATCAATGGACAACTTCTTCTAAAAAATTTATGGAGAAGTGTGGTTTAGAAATATCTATTTTGCCTATAATAAACGAATATAATGGTATGATAAATTTATTTTATAACTGGCTTTACCTTCGGGTTAAACAATATCATCGTACCGATTTTATTGCATTAAAGCAGGTTATCCGTGAACAAGGTTCTGATGAGTTTAATTTTGAAATGATGATTGATAGATTTTTAACTTAACTTTGCTTTTTCTAAATTCTCAAACTCTTCCAGATTCTCCATGGCAATATCTTTCCATTTCTTATAGTTGGAGCAGGAGAGGAGCTTATCAAAAGGTGCTTTAATCTCATATTTTAATGTTTCACCATCTAAAATGCAGTTAGTTAGTAGCTTTTTCAGGAGCATATATTTTTTTCTCGTTTATGCACCCTTATGTTTTTGCATAATAATATTGTAACGTGTTAAATTGGGAATGTAAAACCGATTCTTAAAATATTTTTTCAATAATTAAAAATTTAACTATGATAAACAAATAAATAGAGAACTAAGATTATTATTGTGCAATATTATTTTTTAATTCTTGCTATTTGCTTTAATAAACTTATTATAAAAACAAATTTAGTATTTTATGAGGGGTTATGTCTTTTCATATTTGGAATAGAAGGTATACAGGTAGTAAATATAAATTATCTGAATGGATTTGTGAGTTAATTCAGCATAATTGTGCTGGAATGAGTTTTTGTGAACTTTTTGCTGGAACAGCTGTAATTAGTTCTCGCTTAGTATCCCAGATGAAAGAAATTTATATAAATGATTTTCTGTATTCAAATGAAGTTATATATAATGCTTTTTTTAGTAAAGATGAATTTGATGAAGGAAAATTAACACAGTTAAGAGATTTATTTAACAATTTAGATGTTAAGCAACTAAAGGCTAATTATGTTTCAAAAAATTTTGGAAATAAATTTTTTTCATTGAATGACTCTTTGAGAATAGGATATATTCGTGAGGCTTTGCAAACATTAAAAGATGTAAATAATAAGGAAAAGAATATTCTTTTGGCATCATTGATTTATTCATTAGATAAATCAGCTAATACGGTTGGCCACTATGATGCCTATATAAAAGGGAAAGTAATAAAAGATTCTTTTGAATATGATTTAATTGAACCAATAAATACTTCTAGTTGTAATGTGCATATATCTAGAGAAGATGCTAATGAATATGCAAAGAAGATTCATTGTGATATTGTATATATTGATCCTCCGTATAATTCGCGTCAGTATAGCCGATTCTATCATGTGTTAGAAAATATAACAAATTGGAAAAAGCCCTTGTTATTTGGAGAGGCTTGTAAGCCTGAGCCGGAAAATATGAGTGAATATTGTAGAGCTTCTGCAACAAAGGCATTTGAAAGTTTGATTATGTCCTTAGATTGTAAGTATATTGTTGTTTCATACAATAATACTTATAATTCTAAGAGTAATTCTTCTAGAAATAAAATTTCATTGGAAAGTATTTATTCTATACTGGAGAAAAGGGGAAAAGTAACAGTTTTTGAAAAACCGTATAGATTTTTTGATGCTGGAAAAACAAAACTACCAGATCATAAAGAACTTGTTTTTATTGCAAAGGTTTTCTGAGATGAACACAGATGATAAAAATATACGTTCTCCTTTTTTCTATGTGGGTGATAAATTCAAATTAGTTCCTCAATTAAAAGAGAATTTTCCGAAAGATATAGAAAGATTTATTGAACCGTTTTGTGGTGGAGGGAGTGTTTTTCTAAATATAAATGCTAGTCAATATTTACTTAATGATATTGATTCGTATATGATAAAATTGCATGAATTTTTAATTTCTCATAGCAAAAAAACGTCATCTTTTTGGCAAGATTTAATAGAACAAATAGAATATTATAAGCTATCCGCTACTTTTTTAGGAAAGGATGTGCCAACTATTTATAGAGAACAATATAAAAAAACTTATTTCGCAAAATATAACAAAGATGCATATCTCAAAATTAGGGAAGATTTTAATGCAAATAAAAGTAATATGATGCTTTTATATATACTCTTAATCTATGGTTTTAATCGAATGTTACGGTTCAATTCAAAAGGCGATTTTAATCTTCCTGTTGGAAATGTTGATTTTAATAAAAATGTTGTAAGTGCTCTAAATAATTACTTTTCATATGTCAAAAATAAAAAGATAGAGTTGTTTAGTATGGATTTTCAAAGCTTTATTGAAAAAATTCAGCCAACTTCTCGCGATTTGGTTTACTTAGATCCTCCGTATTTAATTACTTTTAGCGAGTATAATAAATTATGGAATGAAGATAGCGAGATAAGATTAATAAATTATCTAGATGTATTAAATAAAGAAGGTATTCGTTTTGCTGTTTCTAATGTTTTATGGCATAGAAAGCGTTATAATGGAACGTTCAATGAATGGGCACAAAAGTATAATATTATAAAAATTAAAAGTAATTATATTAGCTTTCATGATAATACAGAAAAAGATTCCTTTGAAGTGTTGGTAAAAAATTACTAGGGAGGATAGTAATGAAAGAGCGTAAAGCAGAGTATAAGCCGTTATCTTTTTCTACGACAATGAGAAATCCTGAGCGGATTGTCAGTTTTTTAAGCTGTATATTACCATTTGAAGGAAAAATATTAGATAATGATATTATACATGAAGTTGCTGTGAATTTGATACAGAATAAATTGTATTATACTCAGCAATATGAAATGAAAGTTTCTGAATATAAGAAAATATATCAAAATGAAGAATCAGAATTTTCTAGAGAACAAGTAGAAGATATTATTAAAAACAGTCCCCAACAGCATAAAGAAGCAGGATTTGATGCTGGGTGGCCCTCAAGATTTGATACTTGGTATAAAATATCAATGGAGTTTGGTTTTATTTATTATGCAATGAATGAGCCTATACAAATATCAACAACTGGACATATGTTAATAGATGCGTATAGAGAAACTCCTGTTAATAATGAAAAAATAAAGGATGTTTTTCTTAATGCTTTGATGAAGTATCAAACAAATAATCCGTTCAGAAAAACTGAAAATAAAAATAATCCGTTAATCCTATTATTGCAGGTAATTGAATTATTAAAGAATGATTCAGATGAGAATGGAGCAGGTATTTACAGGAATGAATTACCACTCATCATTTGTTGGCCAGATAATAATGCCAAAAATATCTATAATATGATAAAGGAAATAAGGAAAAAGTATAAATTTAAATACGGCGAAGAAATAATTTATGAAATTTGCTTAAAATTACTTAATGCTGATAGTTCTAAGAAAAATCGATTTAAAATGAAGCAAATAACAGGAGAGGCTGTTGATGAGTTTATTCGAAAGATGCGTATTACGGGTATAATTTCTTTAAGAGGACAAGGAAGATTTTTGGATTTTAACACTTTTGAAAAAGAGCGAATTGCTTATATATTGACTAATTATTCAAATTATAAAAGTAATTTTGTAAGTAAACACGAATATTTCATATATATGGGTAATATTGATACGAAAATATTATCTATAAAACAGAGTGGTACTACTAAAGAAGTTGAAGATATTAAAATCAGAACATTAAATTCTTGGGCTACGGAAAATTCTTCAGAAATGATTATAAATGAATTGCTTTCATTATATAAAAATAGTGAAACGAAGAATAATCTACTTAAAGTATTAGATCGTCCAACACGATTGGAGTTTTTAACAAGTATTGCTCTTGTTCAGCATTTTGATAATCTTTCAGTTCATCCCAATTATCATGTAGATGATGAGGGATTGCCTACTTTTACAGCGGCAGGCGGTTTAGCTGATATTGAGTGTTTTGATGAGGATTGTAACTCGCTAGTAGAGGTAACTCTTATGTGCTCTAAAAATCAAGCTATATGTGAAATACCAGCAATAACGAGACATTTGCAAGAAAAAATTGAAACATCACCTGAAAAAATAAACTTTTCGATTTTTATAGCACCTTCTATTCACAAAGATACAGAGTATATGGTTGGATATTCCAAACATCAATATGGTATTGATATTAAGGCAATAAACATTCCTAACTTTGTTGAACAAATATCTAGCAAAAATAAAATAATTGAAATGTTAGATTTGTAATTAAAAATAAAACTTACAGTTTTTTATTATATGACTCCTAGGTTTTGAGAACTTAGTGTTTGTTTTATACGTCTTGTCCATAAATTAGTAATCTCGTCTAAATCGTAGCAAAATGTCGTTGGTTTTGTGCGTTTTAGGGGCTCCCAATAAAGAAAATACACCGCATAATGTAAATAGTTAATGAGTGAAACACTATTTATGAAAGGAAAAAGTTATGTACCAAATCAAAGTCAACGGTGTGTTAATACCAACAATCTATTACTACCTGCGTGATGCAATGGATGCTTGTACTGCTGAAAAAGCTCGCAGTTGTGCTGTTTTTACAGAAATTGTATCCGTTAATCAGTAAAAGGGAGATTGTGCTATGTTGAAAAATTTTGAAAACTGGTTGTTGGAAAATAAATATTCTGCTTTGACTGCTGCTGATTATATGGGACGAATTGAAAGACTTTGCAGAAAAGAAGAAATTACACTTGCCCATCTTGTTGAAAATATTTCTTCTATATTGCCGCAATATGAAACAACCGGTGAAAAATCAAGCTATGGCAAAAGAAGCCATACCTCTGTCAGACAAGCTTTGAGAAGATTTAAGATGTTTCTTGCTTCGGAAATGTCTGCCTAAGAGGTGTGTTATGACAGATATTAAAACCTTAAATGACAAACTTCGCAAACATCTCATTGGTGGTAAAATTGTATTAACTCAAGGCATAAACGCCAAAACTTATGAAGAAGTCGCGGAAATTATGCTAAAGATAAGAGATTTTGATAATTTTACACCGGATAACGACCCGTATAATGAACACGATTTTGGTAGTTTTGATTATAAAGGTGAAAAGATATTCTGGAAAATAGATTACTATGACAAGAATTATCAATATCTGTCAGAGAATCCAAGCAATCCAAATATAACCAACAGAGTTATGACAATTATGTTGGCAGAGGAATACTAACCATAAATCTCATATTTTGGCCCATGGATAACGATTTTGCTTTTGGTATAGGTTTTATTATGAAAAAGCAATCTTTGAGTCCACGGGTTATTTATGACACAATGGGATACATTTTAACAAGAAATTTACGAAAATTCAAAAGATTAACCTCACTAAAATTGTAAATGAGGTTGAACATAATAATACATATTTACAATGTGTTATAACTATCAATTTCTTTTGATATATACTTAATGTCGTGATTCTTTGGGAATGTAAAACAGTTTTTTCAATTATTTTTCCAATTCTACCTTGCCAAATCTAACTTTTCACATCTGGAGTTTAGAAGTTGTGACTTATTCTTGGATACAATTCTCAAAATCATCTATGTTATCTAATGCAATCTCTTTCCATTTTTTATAGTTGGAACAAGAAAGTAGTTTGTCAAAAGGTGCTTTAATCTCATATTTTAAGACATCACCATCTAAAATACAGTTGGTTAATAGATTTTTTAAGAGTGTATTTTTCTCATCCGGTGTCGCAATTTTCATAACATTTGATATATCAGCCACAAAATCAAGAGCTTTCTCAACATCATCTTTTAAGGCATTGCTTATATCAGTATATTTTTTAGATCTTTCTTCTAACTCTTTTCTTTGTTCTAGATACTTTTCTTTTTCAAGTTTATATTTATTTTCAGTAATACCACGGTCAAGAAAATATTCCCATAAATGCTTTAACCTGTTGTCAATGATATTAATTTCTTCAGTAATTTTCTTCCTAACACTGGCATTGACTTTCTTTTCATCTTCTAAGGATTGGATAATAGATGTTTTAAGTTGGTTGTGCATAGTTGGAGATATTTTAATTTTATGAAAAATCTCATTATCAAGCTGTTTTAGTATAATATCTTCATTAACTAATTTTTGTTTGCATGAGCCTTTTTGATGACTACAACGCAGATACACATATTCTTTATTTCCTTTTTTATGATGTTCAGGAGTAATACCACATCCGCATTTACAAGTTATCAATCCTCTAAAGATAAAAGGAATACCAGCATATTTTTGTTCTTTGCAAAATTTTTCTTTTTTTCTGGTTTCAAGAACTTTCTGCACTTTATCAAATAATGCTTTGTCAATAATGGGTTCGTATATATGTTTGACTAGCTTATAATATATTTTTGTTGGTTTTTTAGTATTTTCATCTACTAATTCTTCCTTAATATACATATACCCATAATAAAAAGGATTGGTAAGAATATCATGTATTTTGTTTCTACTAATAGCAGTAATCTTTCCAAAATCTTTAGACTTAGGATTGTAATTAGGTTCTTTAGACATTAATCCTTTTTCTTTTGCAGCAGCCCAAATACTTTTTAATGAATGAACACCGGTAGCATATTCCATAAACATTTGTCTTATAATTGGTGCACGATCAGGATCCAAGATAAGAGTAGCAGGATTTCTTTTGCTTTTCGGTACATTTAAGTATCCAATAGGAGCTAGACATTGCCACATACCAGCTTCACGATTATACTTTTGACTGCGCTGAACATTTTTTTTCATAGCAGTTAAATACATTTTTGCAGCTATAATACCAAAATCATATCTTGTAAACTCTTCATCAGAACTAAATTTATCAAGAACTAACATATCGTGAATAAAATGTACTTCAATTTTATCTGCTTTGAGTAGTTGTTGTATTTTTTCACATTCAGAAAATCCGCGCTGCAAACGATCTAAAGTGTGAACTAGAATTGCAGTCTTATGTTTTTGTTTTTCAATAAATTCTATCATTTCATTAAATTTTTTACGACCTCCACGAGTTGAGCTTTCTATAAAAACAAAGGCTTTAGGTGTCGGTTCAATGATTGTAAAGTGTTTTTTCTTGGCATAATCTTCTATAATTTCAACCTGAGCTTCTAAACTAGCTCCTCTTTCTTGCTTTTTACTTGAAACACGAGCTAACATAACGGCTTGTTTACATTCTTCAACTTCTATAATTTGAGTATATTTCTTTTTCATTTTCTATCCTTTTGTTTTTACATAATATTATTATATCACGTTGTTTTGAAAAAGTACGCAAAAAAACACACTTTCTATGCACTTTTTTGAAAAATATTACGATTTTTCAAAATATTAGCTAATAATATCATGAATTTTAATCTCTATCAGTAGGAATAGCTTCTTCAATTTTGTTAAATTCATCTCTTAAGACAACTTTTATCGCAGTTTTGTAGTAGTCTATTAAGTTGCTTGTCATTTCATTTAGTTCCGTATCCGTAACACCGGGATACAAAACTGATAACTCATCTTTGAGTTGGTTATAAGTATCAGTCATGTTTTATAGAATTCTCAAGATTATGCATTTCTACTGAATTAATTTTCCATTATGATGATTTTTTTTGAAAACTTATGTTTTTGCAAAATATAAGTTAAATATTATCTCGCTTGTCTGTCTAAATATCTTCTTAAAGTGCCGCGGCCAACGCCTAAAATGCGGGCAATTTCAGATTTTGACAGATGTTTATCCAATAATTTTTGGATTTTTTTGCTGTTTTTGCTTAGTTTCAGCTTTTTTGACTCTGCCGTAAACGGACGTCCAAGCTTTTTGCCTTGTGCTTTAATATTTGCTAAGCTTGATTTTGTTCTATCTGAAATTAGTTTTCTTTCAATTTCAGCAGCTAAACCGAAAGCAAAGGCCAAAACTTTACTTTGTATATCATTGCCTAAACGATAATTTTCTTTTAATGTCCATACTTGACAATTTTTATTAAGGCATGTTTCTAAAATCCGCATAATTTCCAGCAGGGAGCGACCTAAACGCGAAATTTCACAAGAGATTAACACATCATTTTCTTGCAAATTATCAAGCAATTCTCCGAGTTTGCGGTTTTTAAGTGCTTTTCTGGAAGATATTTTTTCTTCCACCCAAGTATCAATTTTTATGTTATTTTTAAGTGCAAAATTTTCTATCTCAAAACGCTGATGTTCAAGTGTTTGCTTATTTGAACTAACCCTTATATATCCGATGTTTGCCATATTCAAAAGTCTCCAAAATTATGTTAAAAAACTGGCTCATTTAATAGAACAATAAAATCAACCAGTTTTTTGCACTTACGCACTTTTTATTCAAAAATTGTGAAATATAGAAAACATAAGGCTTTCGGAAGTTTTGCTATAATTATCATTTAGTGTTTAAGGCATCTTTTTACTCTTTGGCTTAAAACGTTGGTTTGTGGCAAAATGCAGACCATCTGGAAAACAGATAGTTTAATTGCAATTAATTATAAGGATATAATATGAAAAAACATCTTTTATTAACAACAGCTTTAGTGGCTGTATTTGGTATAAGTAATGCTTATGCTGAACATACTTCATTAGGTAATTTAGTGGTTAATGATGGAGATACTATAAATGAAACATCTGGTTCTAAGAAATATTATGACGCAATAACCATTAATGGTGGGACAGTAAATATTAATAACGGTTCAGAAATAAAAACCGAGAAAACCGGTGATGTTATCAATATTAGCGGTGGTACTATTTCTTTAGATGAAGGTGAAATAAAGGGACATTCTGGTAATATGAATATTACCGGAGGCACAATAACCGGTACCAATGATACCGAAATTGATGCAGGAATAGCAACAATTTCAGGAAATACTGTTATTGCTCTTTCCAAAGGAGCCTCAATAGGAGCAGACAGCATATTAAATATCAATGGCGGAACATTCAATTTATCTGATAACGGATTTATAAATGCCGGTCCTTATGATGAATATGAAGGCGTTGGTTTAATTCAGATGACCAGTGGAACAATTAATATGCAAAACGCTTTGATAGTTGCTAATGCTTCAAGTGTTGATAATGTTCGTGATGCTGGTAATATACAAATAAAAGGTGGAACAGTTAACGTTAAAGGCGGAAATAATATAATTATGACCTCTAACAACGCGGAAGTCAGCCACATTTCCGGTAACAATGCAGTTTTGAATGTTAGCGAGGGTGCGAATTTATATGTTTATGAAAAATATAACAGAGACCATGGCATTGAATTCTTTGACAGATTTTATCAAAAAGGTACCTTAAATCTTTTAAATAATGCCATCATAAATCTTGGCGGAATATTAAACTCTAACGTAAATAATGCTGCAAAATTCAATGTAACGTCAACATCTGCAAAATTAAACGGCAATTTTAATGTTAACAATAATGGTGTTGTTGATTTAGGTACAAATAAATTAACTGTTGACGGCAATGTTGCATTTAATGAAGGCTCTAAACTTGCTTTGGTATTTACCAGCAAAGATAAAGTCGGTCAAATAGATGCGAAAAATATTTCAATTAACGAAAACAACACAACTTTGGATATGAGCTTTAACAATCCCGCTGTTGCCAATAGTGGTGTAGAAGTTCAAGTTTTAAATGCTTCAGAAGAATTTACAGGAAAATTTGCTAAGATTGCTGAAAACAGCGAATATAATATTGAAGATAAAGGAAATGGTTTATATGCAATTTCTAAAAAATCATCTGCACCGGATGAAGGCGGTGATGATTCCGGCAAAAAAGATGATACTCCAGCCGTAATTCCTGTAGCTGATGATGCCGGTGATGCGTGGAACAATTTAGACACCGGTTCGGTTAAAAATGAAACAACTGTTGCCGTGGCTGATCGTTTGACATATTTACGCAATCATCAAACAACAGCAGCAGGAAAACAGGCCTATGAAGATGCTTTAACAGCCTTAGCTCCGGAAACAGCTCCGGCTGTTCAACAAGCAGCAACTGAAGGTGCAAATCAAATCTTCGGTGCTGTCGGAACACGTTTAAGCGGTGGAGCAGTAGCTTCTGCTAAACAAGGTATGAGCTCCGGCGATAATCCGTTCACTAAAGTTGCTGTTTGGGTTCAAGGCTTGTTCAATAAAGCAAAACTTGATGATACAAGAAAATCAAAAGGTTTTGATTCAAAAACTTATGGAACAGCCTTAGGTGTTGAAAGCAAAATATCTGATGATGTTAAGATGGGTGTTGGTTATGCTTATAGTAAGACTGACATTGACGGCTTTATGCGAGATACTGATGTTAAAACACATACAGCTATTTTGTATGGTGAATATAAACCGAAAAACTGGTATGTTAATGCTATTGCATCTTATGGCTGGTCTGATTATGATGAAAAGAAAAACGTTGCCGGTGTTGGTGTTAAAGCAGATTGGGACGTTGAGCCATTTGCATTACAAATGATGACCGGTTATGATATGTATTTCAATGGTTTTGGTGTTACACCGGAAGCCGGATTGAGATATATTCATGTTAAACAAGATAAATATACAGATACGGCAGGACAGAGTGTTAAAAGCGATGACAGCGACATCGTAACAGGTGTTTTAGGCGCTAAGATTGCTAAATCTTATAACTTATCCAATGGTATGTTATTGACACCGGAATTTAAAGCCGCAATGACTTATGATATTTCTCATGATAATTCTAAATCTACCGTTACTTTGGTTAATGGTTCAAGCTATAGCGTGACAGGCAAACCGCTTAATCGTTTTGGTGTTGAACTTGGTGCCGGTATAACCGCAGAATTAAATGATAATGTTGAATTATCTTTAGGTTATGAAGGTAAATTCCGCAAAGATTATCAAGACCACACCGGTTTAATCAATGTAAAATATAAATTCTAATTGTTGAACAATATAAGAAAAAGCACCTTTGGAGTAAAATTCAGAGGTGTTTTTGTTTTAAATACCAAGTTACGCACGGGGCTTGGTATTATTTTTTTCTTTTAAATACAAGGCTTTGATTCTCGTTATTGCCAATCGTAGCAAAATGTCATCAAAAATTAGAAAAAAGGGGGCTCGCGAAGGTGATTTTTTACGGCATAATATAAATAGTTAATGAGCAAAACAACTATTTATGAAAGGAAAAAGCTATGTATCAAATCAAAATCAACGGTGTGTTAATGCCAACAATTTATTACTCGCTACATGAAGCTATTACTGCGGTGGAGTATGAAAAATCTCGTGGTTGTGCGGTAATATGTGACATTATACCGTTAGACTCAATATCAAACTAATCAATCATCTTAACTAATCTTGAAAGGAAAATACTATGCAAAAACAATTTGAAGAATATTTACAAGCAAAGAATTACAGTGCAACCACAAGTCTTGACTATCCGGCTCGCTTAGAAAGACTTTGCAGAAAAGAAAAAATCTCTTATGAACTCCTAGCTCAGCACTTAGCAGAAATAATGCCTGAATATGAAAAGACTGGTAAGAAGTCTAGCTATGGTAAGCGTTCACATAGTTCAGTTATCAATGCTTTGAGAAGATATGCTGAATTCCTATCTGAATCCAACATCAAATTTGAAGGAGCCAACTAATGAATGATATAGCAACATTAAATGACAATTTTCGTAAAACATTTACCGGTGGTCAGGTGCTCTTGACTGCCGGTATTGATTCCATGAGTTCAGAAGATAAGGCCAATATTGTATCACTTGTTCAGAATTTTGATAATTTCACACCAGATAACAATCCATATTCTGAAAATGATTTTGGAAGTTTCGACTATAAAGATGAAAAAATCTTATGGAAAATAGACTATTATGACCTCAATAATCAATATATGTCAGAAAATCCTGCTAATCCTGATATAACCAATAGAGTTTTGACAATTATGTTGGCAGAAGAATATTAAACACAAATACCAAAGCTCGTTTTTTGGCACTATACGCATAGATTTAATTTTTACTATAAACTAACCAGTAATAATGAATCTTGATTGCATAGGGCCATTTATTAAGACCATACCAACATTATATAATTTTTACATATTCACAATGAGTTATAACTATGAAAGTAATAGCAGTAGCATTTATGACTTGCTTATGCTTTTTTTGTGATTTTTTGCATCTATTATATTGTGTAATAAAGTGTTTATGTAGCAATATTGAGTTAAGAACATATCATTAATACATTTTATCATTTCAGCACTATAGTTATTTTTATCAATTATAAAGTTTTGTTTAATGGCATGTATTGTTATCTTTCCTGTAGTAATAAGAGGTTCTAGAATTTGTAAATCTTCATCATCTTGGAAAATGTCATAATAATTATTACAAACAATATGAGTTCTCTCTTTTTGTGTGTTTATAAATGATAATATATTAAATAATGATTTCTTTGAATCTATTCTATAACGAGAAACTATATTATAAATTTTGATAATCCCGAGATTTTTATCGCTACAATAGTTAACTAAAACATCAATATTTTTTTTATTTTTTCTATTTTTTCTTTCTGTACAATAAATTACAGCTTTTTCTTTTATATTAGCTTGGTTAGAATCATTATAAATACATTCTTCAAGCCATTTTTTTAATTTTTTCATTTTCTTTTCCTTTTTTTATAAAATTTATTAATTTACTACCAGACACAAACTTTATTGCTCTGATGTTATTGATATGTCGTGATTCTTATTGAATGTAAAACCGTTAATGAAAAAAATTTAAATTATTTTTCCTTTTCCTTTTCCTTTAAATGACATTGATGACAGTTAACCGAAAATTCTAATTTATAACATTCAACCTATGTTTTTGCAAAATACAGGTTAAAAATCACCAAGACTCGTTTTTTGACCGCAGGACTCAGTATTTATTTTTGGTATAGGTTTACTTAGAAAAAATGAATCCGCTAGTCCGGTGGCTGTTTAATGAGTCATAAACAGTATTTTTTGCAGGTAGCTAAGCTGAAAAGACAAACATCTGCGGATAAAAAGCAATAAGCTATATCTGGTGCATAGGGTTAAAAACTGTCTCTATTAAATGTTAAATAAGTCAGAAGAGAACATAATAGTATCACATCCATCTATACAATTTGTAATTTTAGCATCTTTCAAACAGTAGTAAATAGTTTCATACGTCTCTACATTTTCTAAATAAAATGTTTCAAAGGATAAAGATAACTGCAAACAAGCATTATCAAGCGCATTCTGTATTTGCTCTGTATTATAAGAACCAGCATTAAATAATATATGAAAGTGATAATTATATCCGTCTTCAGGTCCAATCTCAGCAAAAGCATAAAAAGGCAAATGCGATTTAGCCCACCGAGAACCTATCAGACATTGCTCAAATCTAGCCATAAGCCGGCGCAAATTATCTTTTGATACTTTTAGACTTGGTGACCGCATATTTTTAGGAAATTGCACAGTCAAAAAATGTGTAGGCTCAGATGCTGCTATCATATCATACCAATTTCGGCGCAGAACATCATATTTGCTGTTGCCTTGATGATAGACTTTTTCAGGACCGAGTCTATCATTACCGGACATGACATCAGAAATTATTAACTTTTGCTGCTGTTCGCGAACATGACTTTTACTTTGACACTGTCGGACAAGCTGCCGTCTATGGCGCATTTGCTGTTGCTGATTATGACGAATATACTGCAGGAGCTGTTGTGTTAGTTTTTTCATTTTACTTATTCCTTATTATTTATATTATTTGTTTTAGGTAATATTACTGGAATGGGAACAGGTTTAATATTCCACATTCAAAAAGCATAAAGAGACATCGCCAACTGTTCACGATTTACTGAGTTTTTGATCTGTCTCATTTTACTAGAACATAAATTTTCAGGATTTTTGATTGAAAAAACTTCCAAATAGTAAATTTTAAGTAAAAAAACGGTTTTACAATCTTATAATTTTAGGACAATGTAGTAATATAAAAAGTTATAACATATTGTAAATAAGTCATTTGTAAAAGAAAAAGCCAACCTGTGTTTTTTAAATACATAGGTTGGCAGGTTGTTAATTAAAAATAAGATTACTCTTCAGAATTATCTTCTTCGATTTCGGCCCAAGCATCATCAGGGACAGGTATTTCAAGACAGATGCGCTCTAAAAACCTGGGCAACATAATCTCTCCCATGACTTCACGAATAAATGCTTCTTTATCTCGATACTTTTCCGGCACCTCATAAGACTGCGGAAGTCCATTTACAAGGAACACTTCAAGCAGAGTCAAAACTCTCGCATCTGAAATACTATTGTCTTTTTTCAGTCTTCCGGGATGCAAGGTGCGTGTGTTAAGAACTCCTCCATTGCCACCATCAATGGTATTTGAAGGTCTATCCCAAAATTTACGAGCACCTTTGTCATTAAAGAAGCCGAAACCTGGTAATTGATATTTAGGATTATTGTCTTTTGACCGACATCCAGTTGCCAGATGTGCAAAAGCTTCTCTCCATATTTCTGCAATTTCTGTATTACTGTGCAATTTTGGCGCTTTGTGATATGGAATTCCACTATCTTCGCCAGCTTCAAGAGAAGGCAAATGACCAATTGCTTGCCATAAAGGCATAGCATACTTTTCAGGACATGGAAATTTCCATACACCTTCAAGTGATCCAAGCACAATACTACGTACACGGTTCTGAGCAGTGCCATAGAAGGCCCCGTTTTCAATAGCAAAGTTCAAATGATAGTCAAGGCTATTTTCACCAAGTTCATCTTCAAGGTACTGACCGATGGTGCGTCCATTTAACACTTGTTGTAATTTCTGTGCAATAGGATGCTTACTTAAATCTTCAGCCAACGGCAATGAAAAGCCTAAAAATTCTTTTGCGTTTTCAAATAAAATATATTTAGGCTTTACTTGTTTGATGAACTTAACGCACCATAAAACAAGCAGTAAGCGATCATCATCTTTCCAACCTTTGCCACGCATGGCGCAATAAGTTTGACATGGAATTGTGAATTTAGCAAGCTCACACTTATTTTTCTTAAATGCTTTGACCAATTCATCAAACTTTTCTTCAAGCTTTCCGACTATCATATCAACCTTATGTTTCGAGCGCATTTGATTCATGAGTTCATAATATTCTGCACGATTTGGATCACATTCTAAAGCTACTTTACAGATAAGATTATGGTCTTCTAAGTAATACTCATCTGACCCAATACATGCCGCTATTGAAGCATAATATAAGCTTTTCTTTAACTTACGACGTATCCGACGATTAAAAGGCACATCAGAAAAAGCTGTTTCAAATTTGAATTTAGCCTTTGCTTGTTTCTTAGCTTTTTCAGCATCAGCTTCGTCTTTTTCATCATTCGACATCTCAGGAGGTCTGCTTAAGAATGTCAAAGCGTGAGTACGAGAAGGTACTTCATTGTTGTCAAGGGCGTATTTATACTCTTTTTCAACCAGCTCATCTGTCAAGCGAGCTAAGTCACGTCCTTGTCCTTGAGTTAAACCATAATCTTCTTTCAAAATCGCCTTTTTGGAGCGTAATTCAGCGAGAACTTCTTTTATATCCGTTCTTTGTCCTTTTTTCGTTCTGATAGCACGAATTTCATTTCCAAGCTGAACTTCTCCTTTTAACCAGAGATAGGCGTAACTCTGTGCTTTTTTTAAGAAGAAGCTTCTAAATTCTGGTGAAAGCACAGAATTTTTTGCCAAAGCTTCGGCCGTTTTTGCTGCACCTTTGTTAATAATGATAAACTTGTACAATTCTGGCAAATCTGTCGGAATAGCAACAGAAGTGTTACCTCCAACGCATACTGCTTGTATTTCAGCCTTAGCGATACCAGTACAAGCTGAAACATTGTCAATATCAATACTGATGTTTGATACATATTCTTCATCGTCTTTTGTATCTTCAATAATAACCGGAGTGGCAGACGGGGAGTTGCCCCCGTCATCATCGCCATTCGGATTCTCACAACTATTATCGTTGCAAGCAGATGATTCAAGATTGCTCTTTTCTTCATCCGTTAACTGTCCATCATTTAAGACGGAATCTTTGTTTATAAAACCTGTTGAAGCATTAATTTCACCAGCTTCTTCAGGGGTAATAACACTAATATTATTATCAATATTAATATCATCAGTTCTGATAACTTGTATCATATTATTTTCACTTTCAGCCACAAGGGCAAATAAAAAAATTAAACAAATTATCAGATGCGCATCTGATGATATTATAATAGCAAATACAAACTTAATTTACAAAACTATACATACAACGGATATTTGTATTATTAATTTAATAAATAACTTGTAAATACAATATATTAAATATTGTTTATTTTTTATATATAGTGTTGTAGTTTCGTTTTTTTTAAGAGAAATTAAACAAAAAAACAATAGAAATGTATAAATTTTATTAAAATATATCCGAAAGATGCAGAATCGATTCTTTAGCTACTTATTTTTGCTAAATTTCTCTAAATCTGGTTTAAAATAAAGAAAACGTCTTACTCCATAGCGCGTATAAGCAATTAATCTTTCTTTGACTTTCTTATGGATTTGAAACGATGAAAGTCCACTTACTTCAATAGCTTCTTTCATACTTATCCAATTTGTATGTTTTTGTTCTTTATCTTTTATTGAAATTTTTTCTGTTGATTTGGGAGTATGCCTTCTTCTAAGAAAACGACGAACATTTTCAGCTATAATCTTTTTAGTACCTGGCTTCAAATGTAATTTTTCTGCATCTAACAAACGATATACTGTTGTTTCGCTACAACCTATAGCATATGCGGCATCATTAACTGATAAATATTTTTCAGCTATTCCCTCATTATATTTTGAATAGAAACCACGAGGGGATATCCCTGAGGCCTCTACTAATTCAATATCACAAAATGTTTTATCCTTACGTTTTTTTCCTAATATATCCTTTTTTAAGAGGCAATATAGATTTTTATCTATTTTATTTGTTTGACCTAAAAAATGCATATATTTAACTAATGCAACAAAAACTTTGCGTTTTTCATCCTTGTTAATATAAAGCCAAGATAAATATTTTATACATTTTTCAGTAATAAATATATGCTTAATCCATTTTGAAAGCAGAGCATATTCTTCTGTGTTTACTAGCAATTCTAGAAAGAAATTAGGTTTTTTGGTAGAAAAAGACAAAGGTTCATCTAATTGTTCTCTCACAGAATGAAAATACTGATTATAACGATCATTGAAATTGCGATTTTTTCGTCTATACTCATACAAATAGCTAACAACTTTTTGTAAATCTGCTGTTCCAATGTCTATCCAATGTGAGTTTTTCATAAATAATAATTTAAGTATATAAAGATCATATGATAACTTTTGCCAATCCTCATTGTTATATAGTCTTTGACTTAATCTATTTAAGCGATTAATATATTCGGACGCAGTTAGAATAGTTGTTTTATACTTTTTATTATCTGCGGAAATTAGCCAATTTTTAAACTCTTCTCTTAAATCTAACATATAACACCTCTTATAACAGATTATAACAACGTAATTAAAGAAAAGTAAAACCATTTTTTTATTTGTGTTTTAGACTTACATCTTTGAAAAACACAGGTCTAGTCTACTGGAAAAGGCACTAACTATATTTATATGCGCGCGTAATGAAGGCCAAAAACAGGCTATTTTCGGAAAAGACTAATGAAAATTTTAGTGCTTTGTAACTTTTTATAAGAAATTTTTGGTTTTGAAAAATTGGCACATATACGGGGCCGGTCGGTATCTCATCATGATATAATATTCACAATGATATGAAAAGATACGAAATAAAGCTAAAATTTGATAACTGATTGATTTTCCAGAAATGTTATATAAAAAAGTTCGGATGTACTCAAAAAAAAGCTACTTTTTGAACTTGCAACATCCGAACTCAAAAAAATGATTAAAAAACAAGGACTTAAAAGCTAATTTAAGTCCATTGCACGTGGTGGCTGGGGCGGCTGGATTCGAACCAACGAATGTCGGCACCAAAAGCCGATGCCTTACCACTTGGCGACGCCCCAACAAAAAGTATTCAAAAAACAAAGCAGCGAGCGTTGTTCATTAACTTTTCGATACTCTTGTATGCTATATTTTTTATAATTGCAAGCATTTTTTTCAAAAATTTGCACATTTTTTGATTTTTTTATAAATTGTGCATTTAGCGCCTTGATTTTGCAATAGAAAATTTAAATTAAAAAATAAGATTGATAAGTATGCAAAGCAAGTTGACAATTTAATAAAAAATTGTATTCAATTTTAAATGAGAAAAACTGTTATTTGCGCAGAATATTTGCGCGTAAAATTATAAGCACTGCAATACGTGCATAAAAGAGAGGAATTATGAAAGTTGTTATTTTAGCCGGAGGTCTGGGCGCCAGATTTTGCGAAGAAACAAATATAAAGCCAAAACCAATGGTGGAAATCGGCGGCTATCCTATCTTGTGGCATATAATGAAAATTTATGGCAGCTATGGTTTTAATGAGTTTGTGATATTAACCGGCTATAAGCAGGAAGTTATCAAGAATTATTTTTTGAACTACTACATGAATAATTCTGACGTAACCTTTGATTTTGCAACAAATAGCATTGATGTGCATAAAAATCGCTCGGAGCCTTGGAAAGTTACTCTTTTGGATACCGGCGGCACAACTTTAACCGCCGGACGCATTAAGCGGGCTAAAGATTTTATCGGGAATGAACCGTTTTTGCTGACCTACGGCGACGGTGTCGGTAATGTTGATATTCCGGCTGTGTTGGAAATGCACAGAAATTCCGGCAAATTATGCACATTGACTGCATATCAGCAGGAAGGTCGTTTCGGCACCATAAATATAAACGAAAAAGGGACTGTTCTGCAGTTTCAGGAAAAGCCGAAAGAAAGCGGAATTTGGGTAAACGCCGGATTTTTTGTGTGCGAGCCGCAGGTTTTTGACTACATACCTGAAAATGCCGATAACATAATGTGGGAGCAGGAACCCTTAAAATCTTTAGCGGCTGCCGGAAAGCTCGGAGCCTATAAACATACCGGATTTTGGCATCCGATGGATATGCTGCGCGATAAAGAAGATTTAGATAAATTATGGACATCGGGCAATGCTCCTTGGAAAATATGGAAAGATTGAATTTAAAGGAGCAGCGTCATGTATAACAACATTTACAGCGGCAAAACTGTTTTGATAACCGGACACACCGGCTTTAAGGGCTCATGGCTGGCGGTTTGGCTGAATGAACTCGGGGCAAAAGTGGTTGGTTATGCCTTAGACCTTGGAACGCCGAGGGATAATTTTGCCGCGTGCAAACTTCAAAACAAGCTATTTGCCGATATTCGCGGCGATGTGCGCGATTATGAAAAGCTGAGTTCGGTTATAGCAAAATATCAGCCGGAAATTATTTTCCATTTAGCCGCGCAGGCTTTGGTTAAAACCTCATACGAGGCGCCGAAAGAAACTTTTGAAACCAACTTCATCGGCTCTTTGAATGTTTTGGAAGCCGTGCGTCATCATAGCTGCGTTAAGGCTGTGATTATGGTGACATCGGATAAATGCTATGAAAATAAGGAACAGATTTGGGGATATAAAGAATGTGACTGCATGGGCGGATATGATCCGTATTCGGCGTCCAAAGGCTGTGCGGAATTGCTGATTTCTTCTTATCGCAACTCGTTTTTCAATCCCAAAGATTATGATAAGCACGGCGTGGCGGTGGCATCGGTTCGCGCCGGAAACGTTATCGGCGGCGGCGATTGGGCGGAAAATCGGCTGATTCCGGATTGTGTCCGCAGTATTGAAGCCGGAAAAAATATAGAAATCCGCAATCCGTATTCTACCCGCCCGTGGGAGCATGTTTTAGAGCCTTTATCAGGATATTTGCGGGTAGGGCAAAAGCTTTTGGAAGAACCGCAGAAATATTCCGAAAGTTTCAATTTCGGTCCGCGTGTTTCCAACAACAAGCCGGTTATAGATGTAGTGCGTTTGCTGGTGGAAACCTATGGCAAAGGGCAGGTTGTCGATGTTCATAATCCAGATGATGTGCATGAAAATATAATGCTTAACTTAGACGTCAGCAAATCTTATTTTATGCTGAATTGGGAAGCGGTGTGGAATTTGCGTCAGGCTGTGGAAAAAACGGTTGATTGGTACAAAGAAGCTTTGCATACAGCCGATATGTATGATTTTTGCGTAAAGCAAATAAACGAACACGGCGAAGGATTGGCGGAATAACCAAAAAATATATATTTTGGGATATATGTAAAATTTTCAACATCTTTATTGACAACAGCTTGTTTTACCGTTAATGTAACAAACATCTTTAATAAATTTGAGGTAGTTAAAAAATAAATTATGAGTAGTCCCATATTTGTGTATGTTTTTAATCTGTTTTTAGTGTTTCTTTTTGTTTTTTTCAATGCGTTCTTTGTAGTTTCTGAGTTTTCTATTGTAAAAATCCGCCGCACAAAATTGGAAGAACTGGCTCATAACGGTAGCAAGCGTGCTAAAATAGGTCTCAAAATCAACGAACATCTTAATACTTATCTAAGCGCCATTCAGCTGGGAATTACTTTGGCGTCGCTGGGCTTGGGCTGGCTGGGCGAACCAGCAGTTTCTAAATTGCTTGAAGTTATTTTCGGTACATTTTTAAGCGACAATCCGGTATTGCTGCATTCGCTTAGTTTTGGCGTGGCATTCAGCCTTATCACTCTGTTTCACGTTGTTTTGGGCGAGCTGGTTCCAAAGTCGCTGGCTATTCAAGACACCGAGCGCTATGCTCTGGCTATTGCTCCGGCATTATACACTTTCAACCATATTTTTTCGCCGTTTATTTGGGTGTTTGACCATGTTACCATCGGCATTTTGAAAATGATGGGCATTCAGTCCAACAACGAAAGCGGAGACGCTCACTCCGAAGAGGAAATTAAGCTGATTATTGACGCTTCGCAAAAAGACGGAATTATTGACGATACCGAGGGTGAAATAATCCAAAACGCCATTTGTTTTTCGGAAACCTGCGCCCATGAAATTATGATTCCGCGTCAGGATATTAAGTGCATCTATAAAAATTCCAGCTACAATGAAGTTATGGACTTTGTGCGCAAGCATAACCATACTCGTTTTCCGCTGTGCGATAAGGATAAAGACCATATAATTGGTATGGTGCATATCCGCGATATTTTGGAACATCCGGAAGATAAAGATGCTAATGATTTCTTGAACCATATCACGCGCAACATCTTGTTTGTGCCGGAAAATCATTCCATTTCCGATATTTTGCATCAAATGATGCACAAGCATATTCATTTGGCGATTGTGGTTGATGAATACGGCGGAACTGCAGGTATGATTTCTATGGAAGATATTTTGGAAGAGCTGGTCGGCGATATCCGCGATGAACACGATGACACCACCATTGAACCAATCAAAAAAATTGATGACAAGTCTTGCGAATTTGACGGACTGTATTTGGTTGAAGATGCTTTTGACTGTATGGGACTGCCGCATTACGAGCCGGAAGAAAGCACCATCGGCGGCTATGTTTTTGCGCTTATCGGGCGTGAACCAAAGGTCGGCGATGTTGCAGAAGATGAATTCTGCCGCTATGAAGTGCTGTCGGTTGACAATATGCGGATTACCCGTGTGAAAATTCAAAAACGCTGAGACTCATCGCTTTGCAATAATAAAAAATATGCGCTTGCTGCAAAGAACAGGCGCATATTTTTTTTGAGAAAAACATAGATTTTTTGAGCAAAAATAAAAAATCAAGCCATATCGGCAATAAAATCTTCCATTTCCTGTTCGTGTTCCAGCTCTTCTTTCAAAATTTTGCGAGAAATGCGGAAAGTCTCAAAATCCTTGCCTTCGGTCATATCGCAAAGGCGCTGATAGCGGTCAATCGCACAGCGTTCAGCCGCCAAATTATCTTTAACCAGCGATTGCACATCGGCTTTTTTCGGCGGCATATATTTGCAGTGCGCCAAACGCCCCCAGTCTTCGGGAGCAAGCGCCGGAGTTCCGCCCAGCTGCAAGATGCGGTTAGCCAGCCAATCGGCGTGTTTCAGCTCTTCGCCGGCGTGTTCTGCAAATTCCGCCACTACGCTCGGTCGCTCCGGACCATACGCCAGCTTGGCGCCAAGCCAATATTGATAGTAAGCCAGCCATTCTTCGGCGTATGCTTCATTCAAAACCTTCAACAATTCGTCCAAATCCATTTTGACAATTTTTTTAGCCATTTCACCCATTTTACATCTCCTTAAATAACTAACACAGTCATACATAATCATTGAACATACAAAATCAACGTTTACGACTATTTAATATTTTGCAGTTAGACTTAATAATATAATATAAGGGAGAAAAATATGGTTTTGGTTGCGCCAAGTCTGTTAGCTGCAAATTTTGCAAACTTAGAAAAAGATGTGCACATGGTTGAAAACGCTGGTGCCGATTGGCTGCATTTGGATATTATGGACGGGCATTTTGTGCCTAACCTCAGCTTTGGCGCCGATGTCGTCAAACAGCTGCGTCCGCTTAGCAAATTGTTTTTTGACACACATTTAATGGTGCAGGAGCCAAGCAATTTTTTGCCGCAGTTTTTGCACAGCGGCGCCGATTTAATCACCGTGCATTATGAGGCGTGTTCCGATTTGCATGCGGTATTGGCGCAAATCAAAGCCGCGGGCTTAAAAGCCGGAGTATCGCTCAAGCCAAACACGCCGGCGCAAGTGTTGCAGCCGTATCTGCCGGAACTTGACAATATTTTGATTATGACGGTAGAACCGGGGTTCGGCGGGCAGAAATTTATGTCCGGTATGCTGAAAAAAATTGCCGATGTTGCAAAAATGAGAGCAGGACAAGGCATAACCATTGAAGTTGACGGCGGTATAAATGCCGAAACGGCAAAGCTTTGCATAGAGCAGGGCGCCGAAGTTTTGGTTGCCGGCAGCGCTGTATTTAAAAGTGACAATCCGGCAGAAGTCATCAGACAGCTGCATAGTTTGGGAGGAAAGTGATATGGCTACGATTATGATTGTGGAAGACGAGCAGGCAATTGCTTTGCTGCTGAAATATAATTTAGAGAAAAACGGCTATGACACAATCACCATTGCGCACGGCAATCGCGTTGTGGCAGCGGTTGAAAAATATCTGCCGTCGCTGATTTTGCTGGATTGGATGCTGCCTGAAATGTCCGGCTTGGAGCTTTGCAAAATTATTCGCAACAATCCGGAGCTGAAAAATATCCCAATCATTATGCTTACTGCCAAAAGTCAGGAAGAAGACAAGGTAATCGGGCTTTCAGCCGGCGCAGATGACTATGTGACCAAACCTTTTTCCGTACCCGAGCTTTTGGCGCGTATAAAAACCAATTTGCGGCGTGTCAGCACCACTAACCAGCTAACCAAAAAAGAATATACTTTTCAAGATATCCGTTTGGATACTATTGAAAAAAAAGTTTTCCGCGGCGAAAATTATGTGCGTTTAGGTCCGACCGAATTTAGAATTTTGAAACTGCTAATTGCTAATCCGCGCCATGTTTTTTCGCGCGAAGATTTGTTAAAAGAGGTTTGGGGCAACAGCGTATACGTTGAAACCCGCACGGTAGATGTGCATATCCGCCGTTTGCGCAAAGCCCTCAACGAATTTGGCGCCGACTACATCCGCACCATCCGCGCCACCGGTTATTCTATTGATGACCATGAAGTTGAAACTGAACAATAAAAACGGGCAGAAGTTTACCTGCCCAATATTTATTATCTAGAAAAATTCGTAAACTTACCCACCAATACGCCTTTTTCAACCGTTTTTTGCTGTTTTTCAGTCTGAGACGTTTCCTTTGGGCTCTGAGCTGGTTTTGGTTTAATTCCGCGCAATTCCGCCACTCGCTGAGCTGTAACATGGTTTTGCTGATGTTTTGTCGCTTGCACATTACCTACATCAGACTGTTGTTTTAATGTTTTTTCCAAATCCGACTCTTTATTTTTTCCTAAAAGTTTGTTGTATATATCTTTAAAAGGCTTTATAAGCCGTTCTTTTCGTAAATCAGCAATTTGCTTTTTGGATAGGCCAGATTTAGATAATAGATCTAAAGAAACTTTTTTACCGTTTTCCATCGGAGCATCAATAATTTTAACTCCTTCCGGAACCATAAGCCGATGCTTACTGATATATTCTGAGGTAACTTCTTTTACGTTTTTATGAAGCTTGCCGCTACATTCAAAATTAACATCACCTTTGGCTGGTAATTTTATTTCTGAGCATTCTGTGCTAGGGTGCACAACGGCGTCTTGACATTTAGAAAAATCAAGTGTGCGTTCAGGAGCAAATTTAACATTTTCATCAATATAAATCTTTCCCTGTTCTGGTAGTTTTATGTCTACTTTGCTTAAATCTACATTATCCAATAATACTTTTTTACAGCCGGATAAATCAATGGTGCTACCTTCTGGAAATTTACAGTTGCTTAAATTTACGACTTCGCAATCAGAAAGAGAGACTGTGCACCCATTTTCAAATTTTACATTAGACAAATCAACCCTATTTGCTTGTGTAGGCAGTTTGATTGCCTCACTAAAATTTGTGTTTGACAGGCGAATATTTGCACATTTATCAGGAAAACTAACATTCTGAAGATTACAGTCGGATAACCCGATATGAGTTTGTTTTGACAAATCTAAATTTTCTGAACTTTTAACATTTATCAGATTTATGTCTTTTACTTTGTTTGATAAATTTACAGATGATAGTTTTAAATTATCTATATCCGCAAATGTGAGTTTTTCAGCACATTCTGGTAATTTAATAGATTTAAAATCATGACTTACATTAATGTCCTTTGCCTTAAAGTCAGACAAATCATAATTAAATTTTTTACTATTATATACAGAAATACGTTCATTATTTTTTTGTGATGTAAGTTCTAAGTGTTGTCGCAAACTTTGTTCAAGATCAATAGGTTTTATACGACCTTTAAATTCAACTTTATCAATATCATGCGGAAAAGATGAGATATCTAAATTAGAACTTTTATTATTTGAATAATTAGGTGTATTAAAATCTATTTCGCCATTAACAATCAGGTGTCCGTCAGCAGCTTTTGACAAATGTTCTGCACACCAATCTTTTCCTTTTGTCTTTAATAAAAAAGATTCTGTAGTTTCTTTTGATAAATCTCCGGCATACTTTAGATTAAAACATCCTTCTTTAGTTATTGGTATGTTATCTAATGATTTTACGGTTTCATTTTCTGGAAAAATAATGCGTTCAATTTGATAATTTTCTAATCCTTTCGGCAATTCAACAATATTAGTGTGTTCCAAATTCAAACTCACTTTATAATCTGGATTTAAAGTTACGCCATCTGGAAATTTATCAAAATTATCACCATTTATTTTGCGCAAAAATAAATCAGGGTCCATTTCTTTGATTGATTCTTGATTTATAATTTTTATTTCATTGGCGCCATATTTAGTTACAGGAATTTCATTTAAATCATTAACAGTTAAATCTATAAAATTTAAATCTTTTATCTTAGTGTTTACAAAATCTTGCGGACACCCTATAAATTTTCCACTTATGTTTGTGTTAGATATGTCCCACACGCCGTTTTTATATTCCATTCCGAGTTTACGGCAAAATGTTTGAGCATCAACCTTATCGCAATTTTCAATTGTAGCATTAACTAGAAAGTATCCTTTTGAAGCAAATGGTAAATCATTCATATTCACATGACGAATCTGATTCGCATTGAATTTTCCATTAATGGTAACATTTGATAAATCCGGAATTTTTTCAACCCCAAAAAAATCTAAACTCAAGCTTTCTTTACAAGTGATTTGACCGCCGTTTGTTGTTAATGCATCACGATGAACAAAGGCTTTCAAAAACTCATCTGTTGGTACAGCAGATAAATCAGTATAGTTTTTTGGTGGCAGCTTTTCGCCGGTTTTAAATTCATAAGAAGTATCAGGTGAATTTTTTATTTTATCTTGTCTATCGGCAACATAACCGACAACTTTATCATCTGAAGGTTCATGCATTGCAAAAAAATCACGCCACTTTTCATCGGCAATATTGCCGTTTTCATCTAACGGAATAGAATATAACCTATTTTCTCCAAGCTTTCCAACATGTAAATAAATAGCATGAACTTTATTATGATGCGGGGTGACCGGAGTTTCATAAATTTCTCCATCATGACCATTCCAATCTTTGTTTGTATCAGATAATACTCTAGGTTTATCACCTTCTTCAAGACCAACATTGTGATAATAAATTTGCTCATCACCCATGCTTTCAAATTCATAAATAAAGCCATATTGAATATTATCGGAAGTAGGTGGATAGAATGCACCGCCTTTTGTAGAGCTGGTTCCGCCTTTACCAGAAAATGAGCCGCTTATTTCTATGGCCGGAGATGAATGTGCAACTTTTCTTGAATTATATTCAGAAATGGTTGCATATGGATTGTTACCTAAACTACCGCCGCGGTATAAATATTTACCGCCGTCTTCATAGACGTTTTTAGTAGACATTTCATTAAAATCAACTGCTTCAGATTTAGAGTATGCATCTGAAACCATTTCATCAATAAATGATTTATAATCTCCGCCATGTTTAGTTTCTATTTTACTAAATTCTTCAAAATTGGGATGAGACTCTTTTATATCTATAGCTTTACTATTAGAAGCAGTAGCGCTTAAAGTTTCATCAGCGTCCACACCTATAGCGCGTGATGAGGTGTAAATCAAAGATTTTGCTGTCTGTGGGTTGGCATGACCAAGTAATTGATAATCATTTTTTAAGAGTAAATCCTCAATATAAACCGTTGCCTTCAAAGCATCTTCTGGTTTCATATTAGGACATAAAACACCGGATTCCGTTATCACATATTTATCAGGAGAAGCCGCTTCTTTATCAATAAATGAAACGGCGTCGATACCTTGTTCTCTTAATAATGAAACAACTGATTGAACATTTTCAGGTGTCAAAGCACGGTCAGCATTTCTAAAATCTATAGCCACAGCCACATTTTCATTCAACCCTTCATAGTAGTTTGAAAGTGATTTACGAATCTGTTCACTATATTCGGATTTGGCAACTTCTTGTTCAATTTTATCTTTAGTCAGCATATTCTTAGCCCTTATTGCAAAATAATTATCGCTCTATAGATTTTTTTTGCGGAATATTTACATTTGTCTGCATTTTATGTTTATAAATTTCAACAAATTGCTTAGATAGAGTTTCTCTCATTTCATCTATTTTTTTTATGTCGTGAGTAACACTATAGGCTAGTTTTTGCCACTTCATCATTCCGGTATAAGCAAGCCGCAAAGAACCATCTTCATTTGTTGCATCATAAGCAATTTTCAGCCCGCTTTTATGGATAGCTGACTTGTTTTTTATATCTATATTCCAGTCATCTATAAAATCTTTTAACTCTGCCATTTTACAATATCCTTTTATATATTTTTTATTTATCTTACCAGATAGTCTTAGGTGTTGCAAGCATTATCGGAAAAATAGACAATATTTGTCATATTTTTGCACTAAATCAGCCAAATAGGCTTTATTACTTGACAGATGATTATTTAAATTATATGTAGTCTACTATGTTTTATATTCCTCATCGGAGGGCTAAAGTCGGATAAGATGACTGGGCAAAACCAATATTATACCGGCCTTTTTTATATTTAAGCTACTTTATTCTATGGTGATTTTATGAACTTTGAAACAGAAAAAATTTCAACGTTATTTCAAAAAATTTTTATTCCGACTTTGCTGGGAATGATTAGTTTGTGCGCCATCACCGCCATTGATGGTATGTTTGTTGGGCACAGCGTGGGTAGCGACGGTATTGCCGCTATCAACATCATCGCGCCATTGTTTATGGTTTTTACCGGTATTGGTTTGATGTTTGGTATCGGCAGTTCGGTTATTGCCTCAATAGCTTTGGCTAAAGGCAAAATAAAATTGGCGCGACTTCATGTTTCGCAATCTTTTTTATTCGTTTCTATTTTTGCGCTCCTTCTTTCGGCGCTGATGTTTATATTTCCCGTTAAAACTGCTTATTTACTAGGTTCTTCTGAATATTTGCTAGACTATGTCAAAACATATCTTCTGTGGATTTTACCGTCATTTTTATTTTTGATGTGGACCTTAGTTGGAGTGTTTATGATACGTTTGAACGGCGCACCTAAACTCGCCATGTGGATTACCATTATTGAGTCCGTTACCAACACTTTTTTAGACTGGCTGTTTATGTTTCCGTTTGGCTGGGGATTGAAGGGGGCCGCGTTTGCTTCTACGCTGGCTACGGTTATCGGTGGTGTTTTGGTGTTGGGCTATTTGCTGTATAAAGCCAAAACTTTACGATTGTATTCAATAAAAATAGACTTACGGGGTTTTCCTCTATTTGCCAAAGGTATTTTGAAGCAGTGTCGCATCGGTTCTTCGGCTATGCTTGGGGAAGCGACAATGGCGGTGCTGATGTTTGTCGGTAATCATGTGTTTATGCAATATTTGGGAGATAACGGAGTGGGGGCGTTCGGTGTCTGTTGCTACTATGCTCCGTTTGTTTTTATGGTGGGTAACGCTATCGCGCAGTCTGCGCAGCCGATTATCAGCTACAATTTTGGTCTATGTAATTTAGAACGCGTGAAAGAAACCGTTAAAATAGCCATGAAAACAGCTTTGTGCTTTGGTTTTGTTACTACCGCGGTGTTTAGTGTATTTCCGCATTTTATGGTTGGACTGTTTTTGCAAAAGGATAATCCGGCTGCTTTATTGGCTATCGCTGGTTTTCCGTATTTTGCAACCGGTTTCAGTTTTTTTATTTTGAATCTGACAGTAATCGGTTATTTTCAAAGTTTGGAGTGCATTAAACCTGCAACATTTTTTGCGATATTGCGCGGTTTTGTCTTTTTAATTCCCTGTTTTTACTTATTGCCAGAAGTTTTAGGAATAGCCGGAATATGGCTGGCAATGCCGCTGTCGGAAAGCCTGACGTTTTTGTGTATTGCCGTATTTTATATTTACGGACGCCTAAAAAAACAAGCCTTGAGTTAATTCTCAAGGCTTGTTTTTTGCAAAGGGCATCAGCGCAAAGCGAGCAGCACGTTGCCGTCGTCATCAAATTCGCTGTACCAAATTATTTCTCCGTTCTGTGTGCACAAATGATATTTAAAATCATTTGCCTGTTCGGAATCATCGCCCGTATACACCCACATCAAAGCTTTTTCCAGCGGAAAATCGCAGGCAGTCAAGCGCATTTCTGAAATGGCGTCCCAGCAATATAAAACTTCGCGGTACTCATTTTGTGTCAGAAAGCGGGCTTTGCACTTGCGCGCTAATCTTTGGGCTTTAGCCAAATCATAGCCGTTTCCGCAGCCAATCATTTCATGCAAAATCAAACTCGGTGTCAAACGAATGCCTATATAATTGCATTGACGTTTTTTCCAAGTTTTGCTTTCATAGCCGTCTGCCCACACATAGGCCAAATTCTGTTTGATTTCATTCAAACGCTCGTTTGGGCTTAATCCGGCATAGCGGCGAGGATTCGGTGATAAGTCAATTCCGGCGTCGGGATAGGCGAAAACCGGCTTACAGTTTGCTAAACCTGAACTCTTTTGAAAAAAGAGCTTAAAGTCTTTCCAATAAAAAGAAAAGCCTTTTTTAACATTATTAAAAATAGTCATAACAAAAAAATTTAATAAAATAATTAAGTGAAACTTTTTATAAGCCGAGCAGGGCAGCGGCGTAGTCGTGAGCATTAAACTCATCTAAATCTTCTATTTGTTCTCCCACACCCACAAAATATATCGGCAAGGCAAATTCTTCGGCTGCGGCAACCAAAACACCGCCTTTTGACGAGCCGTCCAGCTTGGTGACAACCAATCCGTTAACGCCTGAAATATCCTTAAATATCTGAATCTGCGAAAGAGCGTTCTGTCCGGTGGTTGCATCAATGGTCAGCAAAACTTTATGCGGCGCGTCGGGAATAACTTTCTGCATAACGCGGACAATTTTTTTTAGCTCGTCCATAAGTCCGTTTTTGTTCTGCAAACGTCCGGCAGTGTCTATAAAAACCACGTCATCGCCGTTTTTGATAGCCTGCTGCAGCCCGTCATAGCATAAACCGGCGCTGTCGCAGCCAGCTGCTCCGCTGAAACAGCGGATATTCAGCCTGTCCGCCCAAACTTTCAGCTGTTCAACCGCAGCGGCGCGGAAGGTATCTCCGGCAATAAAGGATATTTTTTTGCCTTGTGCCTGCAGTTTTGCCGCCAATTTGCCGATTGTGGTGGTTTTTCCGGCGCCGTTTACGCCCACCATCAAAATTACATAAGGCTTATGTTCGGCAGCCAAAAGCTTTTGCTCGCAGGGCTTTAAAATATTCTCAATTTTTTGCGCCAAAAGCTCGCGCACTTCTTCGGATGTAATGTCCTTGTTCAGTTTTTGCTCGGCAAAATCAGCTAATAGGGCGCTGGTTGCTTTAACGCCTAAATCGGCGGTCAGCAGCAAATCTTCCAAATCTTCCAAGGCGGCGGAGTCAAGTTTGCGCTTGCTGAAAATATCAGTAATGCTTCCGCTTATTTTATCAGAAGATTTTTTGAGACCAAAACCTAATTTTTGCCAAAAGTTGCTCATAATTTATTCCTTGCTTAATTCTCTTAAAATTGCGGCGCGGTGGCGGCGTTCTTCCATCGGCAGCTGCGGCATACGGGCGGCAGGCGTTCCTTCCCGTTCGGAATATGGAAAGACGTGCAGCTTGCTTAAACCAGCTTCTTCAACCAATTTGCAGGTGTTTTCAAACGCCTTGATAGATTCTGTCGGAAATCCGCAGATAAAATCGGCGCCAAAAGTAGATTCGGGACGGACGTTGCGGATTTTTTTGCATAATTCAATTACTGTCTCGCGGCTGTGTCTGCGCCCCATACGTTTTAGAATAAGGTTATCTCCCGATTGAATTGAAAAATGAAAATGCGGAGATATGTTTTTGAATTTGCTTACTAATTCTATAAAATCATCATCGATAGCCGCTGGGTCGAGCGAACCGAATTGCAAACACGGAAGTTCTGGAATTTGCTCTAAAATATCTTTTACGACTCCGCTGAAAGACGGCTCATACGAGCATATGTCAACGCCAGTTAAGCAGATTTCTTTGAAACCTTGCGCCAAAAGTTCTTTGATTTGCTTAATAATCAGCGGCAGCGGCACCGAGCGGTTATGTCCGCGGGCATAAGGAATAATGCAGTAAGTGCAGCGGTGGTTGCAGCCTTGCTGAATTTGCAAAAAAGCCTTGTGCCGTCCTTCAAAACCGGTAATCATAAAGTCATCGCAGGCTGAATCTTGGGCAATGTCGCCCACCAGTTCTTTGTTGTTTGGGCTTGTCAGCAAGGCGATGTGTTTTTCTATTTCTTTTTTTTCTTTATTGCCTAAAACCAAATCAACTTCAGGCATGGCAGCAAGTTTATCGGCGCTGACTTGGGCAGAGCAGCCGGTCACAACTATTTTTGCCAGCGGGTTTTCGCGGCGCAGTTTGCGGATAGCCTGCCGGCATTGCCGTTCCGCTTCTCCCGTAACGGCACAGGTATTGATAACAATCAAATTATCAATATCTTTCAATTTTTCTTTTAAAACTTCGGATTCATACGCATTCAAGCGGCACCCGAATGTAACAACTTCTGCCATATTTTACCTCAATGTTTTAAATGTATACAGAAGAAATAAGGTTTTGGCAATATTTTTTTAATTATGTATGTAATCACGGATTTTTTCGGCGCTTTGCCGCAGCAGCGCGTGTTCAGAAGCCGAAAGCTCGGGGTATAAAATGCGCTCTATGCCGCTGCTGTTTATAACGGCGGGCAGGGAAAGACATATATCTTTTACGCCTTCCACTTCATTATGGTATGCCGATACCGTTAATATGGAGTTTTCATTATGGGCAATGGCTTTGCAGATTCTAGTTAAACCCGCGGCTATTCCGTAGTAGGTTGCGCCTTTTCCGGCAATAATTTTATAGGCGGAGTTGCGGACTTCGCTGTCTATGTGGTTTTTGATTTCTGAATTTAGAGATATTCCGGCTTCGGCGGCATAGGTTTCCAGCGGCATATTTCCGGCTAGGGCTTCAGACCAAATCAAAACTTCGCTGTCGCCATGCTCGCCCAAAACATAAGCGTGAATGGACTGCGGCGCTAATTTTAAATGCAAACCTAAAATGGTGCGGAAACGAGCCGTGTCCAAAATTGTGCCGGAGCCTATAACCCGTGAAGCCGGAAGCTTTGATTCTTTTATAAAATAAGAAGTCAGCAAATCAACAGGATTTGAGTCAATCAAAATCAAGGCATCGGCGGCATATTGGATAATGTTTCGAATTATATCATTAAAAATTGCTGCGTTTTTTTGCAGCAGGTCAAGCCGGCTTTCGCCTGAGATTTGGTGTATTCCCGCCGAGATTATAATAATATCGGCGCCTTCCAGCTCGCTGTAAAAGCCCGCTTTGACTCGGCATGGAAAAGTGTGTGGCGTGGCATGCAGAATGTCCAGCGCCTCTGCCTCGGCTTTGTTGCGATTGATGTCAACCAAAACAATTTCCCGCGCCAAGCCGCTGCAAACTAAAGAATATGCAGCGGTGCTGCCCACCAATCCGCATCCGACTATGCCAATTTTCATATTCTGCCTCCTTATATTTTGTCTAAATACTGCATATATAATGATTTATCCGCAAAAAACAACTGGATTTGTGTATTTTTATGTTTCATCTAATATATTGATTTATTTATATTTTTTTGAGATATAAACAAATTATTTAGGTATAAATGAAAATAATGCTTGTCAAATAGTATAAAATTGTGCTAACAAAAAGGCACAGGCGATGACGTCTGAAAAAATTGTTTTAATTTTATTGAGGTTAAATTAAATGACTGATACCGCAGAACGCGTTAAGAAAATCGTTGCTAAACATTTGGGCGTTGATGAATCTAAAGTTGTAGAAACTGCTAGCTTCATTGATGACTTGGGTGCAGACAGCTTGGATACAGTTGAATTGGTAATGGCTTTTGAAGAAGAATTCGGTTGCGAAATTCCTGATAAAGCTGCAGAAAAAATTCTGACTGTGAAAGATGCTATTGATTATCTTTCTAAGAATGCGTAAGTCGTAAGGCTTTGTTTAATTAAACTCGCTTTAGCCTATAACGGAACAGCGAGTTTTTTTATAAAAATAACATGAGGTTTGATATATGAGAAGAGTTGTCGTAACAGGTTTGGGCGTGGTTTCGCCTTTTGGTCGCGGCGTAGACTATAACTGGGAATGCTTGATGGCAGGCAAATCCGCAATCCGTAAAATTGAAAATATAGATTTGAAAGATATTCCGGTTCACATTGCCGGACAAGTGCCGTTTGGTGAAGGCGAGCATGAATTTAATCCGGATACGGTAATGGCTCCGAAAGACCAAAAAAAGGCTGACAAGTTTATATTGTACGGTGTTGCCGCAGCTAATGACGCATTGAAAGATGCAAACTATGAACCAAGCGAATTGAGCGATGAAGAGCAATGCCGCGCTGGCGTGATGATTGGTTCCGGTATTGGCGGATTGAATAATATTTACGAAAATTCAATTTCTTTTTATGAAGTCGGAATTAAACGCATTTCTCCGTTTTTTATTCCGTCTTGCTTAATTAACTTAATTTCCGGCACAGTTTCTATTGACCACAAGCTGCGCGGACCGAACCATGCTTGCGTTACTGCTTGTTCTACCGGCACGCACGCCATTGGCGATGCTACCCGCATTATTGCCCTGGGCGATGCCGATGTTATGGTTGCCGGCGGTGCCGAATCTGCTGTAAACGTTTTGGGTTTGGCTGGCTTTTCACGCATGCATGCTGTAACTGCCGAATTTAATGACGAGCCAGAAAAAGCTTCCCGTCCATGGGATAAGAACCGCAGCGGTTTTGTAATGGGCGAGGGTGCAGGCGTGCTTGTTTTAGAAGAGCTGGAACATGCTAAAGCCCGCGGCGCACATATTTATGCTGAAGTTGTCGGCTATGGCATGAGCGGAGATGCTCACCATATGACAGCGCCTTGTCCGGACGGCGACGGTGCTTACCGCGCAATGCAAATGGCTGCAAATCATGCCAAAGAACATGGTGTTGAACTGGAAGACATCAACTATATCAATGCACACGGCACATCTACTCCGCTGGGCGATTTAGGCGAAGCTCAAGCCGTCAGACGCTTGTTCGGCGATAAATTAAGCTGCACATCTATGTCTTCAACCAAATCTTCTATCGGTCACTTGCTGGGTGCTGCTGGTGCAGTTGAGGCTGTTTATACCATCAAAGCCATTGTAGAGCAGACTTGCCCTGCTACTTTGAATTTGGATAATCCTGCCGATGAAGTTAAAGATATGGATTTGGTGCCTTTAAAGCCAAAGAAAAAGACCATTAAAGCTGCTATGTCCAACTCTTTTGGTTTTGGCGGAACAAACTCGTCTTTAATCTTCAAAAAATTTGAAGACTAGAGATTTTCCAAGGAACTAGAAAATGAAAAAGCTGTTGTTGTTACTTCTGTTTATAGGCTGTGCGGCGGCAGCTTTTTTGTTTGACTATTTTGTAAATTTGCCGCAGCCGGTTGAAACAGAAGTTCTGTTTTTGGTGCATAAAGGTGATTCGCTAAATAAAATAGCGCAGTCGCTGGAAGAGCAAAAGCTGATAAATAATAAATATTTATTTATTTTATATTCTAAAATCAAAAAGATATATCCTCAAGTTAAAGCAGGCGAATATCTTATTGATAAAAATGTTTCTATTGTGCAGATTGCTGAAAAATTAAAATCAGGAAAAGTTTATTTGCGTAAAATTACTTTTCCTGAGGGGTTGACTTCGGTAGAAATTGCTGGTTTGCTGCAAAATGATGAATTTTTAGCTAAAGAAGATTTTGATACTCCGCAAGAAGGAAGTATTTTGCCTGAAACATACACTTTTATACGTGGTGACAGTCCTAAAAAAGTGTTGGCACAAGCGCAAAAATCTATGTCAGAAGTCTTGGAACAGGCGTGGAATGAACGCGCTGAAAATCTTCCTCTGAAATCAAAAGAGGAATTGCTTGTTTTAGCGTCGATTGTCGAAAAAGAAACCGGTATCGGCATGGAGCGCGCCCAAGTTGCTTCAGTGTTTGTCAACCGTTTGCGTTTGGGAATGTTGCTGCAAACCGATCCAACGGTAATTTATGCCGTAACAAACGGACAAGAGAGCCTGAACCATCCGTTAACCCGCAGCGATTTGGGTGTTGATAGTCCGTACAACACTTACAAATATGCCGGTTTGCCGCCGACGCCGATTTGCAACCCTGGCAAAGACGCAATTTTTGCTGCCGCGCATCCGGCTGAGACCAATTATCTGTATTTTGTGGCGTCTGGCACCGGTGGACACAATTTTGCCGCTACACTTTCTGAACACAATGAAAATGTGCGCAAATGGCGTGAATTGAATAAATAAAACTGGACAAAATTAAAATAAACTGTTATTCTAGCCTTATATAAATCAAGGATAAAATTGATGAGTGTATTGGCAGAAAATTTGAAAACGGAAAAAACAGAGAAGCTTGCAGCTGGAATGTATGTTGAATCTCCGTTTGCGTTTGGTATTGGAGTTCGTGATGAAAGCGCGCCGAACCATTGGAAAGAAGTGACAGACATTTCTTTTGCCGATAAAAAAACAATTTTTATTTTCCCTGGCAGCGGTACCAACAGCGCTGAAACAGCTAACGGAATGTGCAAAATCGTGCAGAATATGCTGCCGGAAGACCAGCAGCATAATTTTCAAATTTGTTCAATGTATTATTCCAATTCCAATACTTCGCGGCTTCCGGCTGTAGTCCGCGCGCAGGCATTGCTTGATGACTACCTTATCCCGCTGGTGTCCGAAAAAGATGAAAACGGCGATTTGCATCGAATTTCCGCCTCTAAAGCCGCGCATAATTTGCGTAATTTGCTGATTGTTACTCATTGCTACGGTGGTTGTATTTTGCAGGAAATCGACAAGCATTTGAATTATGTAATGGAAGATTTAGGCTATTTGAACGATGAACGGAAGTTTATTCAAAAACAGCTGATTGCCGTTCAGCATAACTGCATAGATAGAGATTTAGGTAAAACAGATTTGCATTTCACCAACTTTATCCGTCTTAGCTCATCAGACGAGGAGACCAGCGTTCAAGAAACAAAACTGGGCACGTTTTATCACTATATAAAAGCTTATGAGCCGGCAAAAAATGATGTGTTATACCTGAATTTGGCTGATAACACGCAAGTTTTGCTGGTCGAGGGCGTAACCAAGCTGGGTGTCAGTGACCATAACGGCGGCTATTGGAAAAACGCTGTGTATAAAACCCAAGCTGGTAAAAAAGAAGAGCAGCTGTTTAAGGCTATTTTTCAAGAGGCTGCAGCTTCCGGCTATTTAATTGAAAACGCCGAACAGATTGTCTATAATGCCTTGCAGCACCAGCCGCAGCAAAGTGAATTGATGGCGGAAGCCACTGCCAAAGGAGAAATGTATAAGGGTGGTTTTGATGAGTTTGTCCAAACTTTGCAAGTAGAATATAAAGAAGCAGAACAGCATCTCGCTGATGAAAACTTTTCAGCCGAAAGTTTATCTAAAGAAACGCTGCTTATGGAAGATAAAGAAAATGACTTTTTGCTAGATAAAGCTTTTCAGTTAAAACGCCTTAAGGCGGCGGAAAATATTGCTGCGGCAATGTTTGCAAAGCTGCCTAAATTGCAACCCAGCAAATTTGAATATGAACGATATATGCCGTATCCGCGGAGCCAAAATGAAGAAGATGCGCTGGCAAAATTTTCTAAATGGGCGCAGCGAGCCATTAAAATAAATTCAGCCGCTTTGCTGAAGGTGCTGCTGCCGAATTTGAAAATTGAAAGGTTCAGAAGACTGAATTTTGAAAATGCTTCAGCGGCGGTTATGAATATTGCCGTGCAGGAAATTCTAAAAAAAGAAAATCCTCCGGTTTTGGACCGTCAGGAATATTTCAGCCAAGCCTTTACCAACATTTACGCGCGGGTGGAAAAACTGCCGGAAAGCGCAGAACGTGCGGTTATGCTGAAAAGCCTGAATCAAAGAGTTCTTGCACCAGCAAACGGAATGCAGAAACCAATTTCTTATTATATGCTGGAAAAAATGCAAACCTTTGCTCAGGAACAAAATGTTGATGGATTGCAAAAAGTTTTGCAAAATTGTGATGAATTGCAAAACACGCTTAAAAGCCACAGTTCAATAATTAAAGATGTTAATATGCGTTAAACGAGGTTGATATGTCGGAACAGAAAGAAAAAGAATTTACGTTTTTTATGGGAATCCGCGATTTAAATGCCCCTAATCATTGGCGCGAAGCTCCTAAAAATTATTCCTTTTTAGGACACAAAACAATTCTGATTCTTCCAGGAAGTGCAACTCATTCTGCCGCAGTCGCCAATGGTATGTGCAAAGTGGCAGAACGTGCTTTGCCTGAAGAAATTCGTAAAAATGTTGACATCTGCTCTTTATATTATCCGCAAAAAACCAACGGGCGCACCGGCAGCGTTGAACGGGCTTTAACTTTGCTTGATAAATATATTATGCCGCTTGTTTCTAAAAAAGATAAAAATGGCGATTTGGTTAAAATTTCCGCGGATAAAGCGGCGAAAAACCTGCGTAATCTCACAGTGTTTACTCATTGTTATGGTTCGTATATGATTGAGGCGATAGATATAAAATTGGCAAGCGACTTGCAGAATTTGGGCTATAACAAGCAAGAATGTGAAAATATCCAGCGCCAGTTATTTGTGGTTCATCATAATGACATCAGCAATTTGCTGGGCGTGGTCAATATGAAATCCACCAACTTATACCGCATTACCCAAGCCGATGAACGCCGTAACTTGTGGCGTTATAAAAGCGATAGTTTTCAATATTATGCGCAAACAGAGCAGCTAGAGCAGTTGGGCGAAGATGTGGTCTTGTATGTTAAGGTTGGCAAAAATGAAAGAGCTTTGCTGATAAAGCAAATTACCGAAAAAGGAGAAGATGAACACAACGGCGCTTATTGGCATGACGACAAAAAGTCGGAAGGCGGGGTGAAAGAGCAAAAGCTGTTTGAGGCGATTTTTAGCGAAGCGGTTCGTTCCAACTATCCTTTGGATAATATAGAAGAACTGGTGCGTCAGCTGACCCACCGTCAGCCGTTTCTGAAAGATGAATTTGCCGACCCGATGACTTACGGCAAAGAATTCGGCGATGAATATGTGCAGTATCATCAAAACATTGTGCGGCAGGTAAAGGCGCTGCGCGAAAAACAAGAGGTGGATAACTTAAAGGAAAAAGAAGTTAAAACGTTGTCTCCGGAAGTTCTGCTATATATGGATGAAAATGATAAAATGCTGCTGGATTATGCAGTGGAAAACAACAACTTGCCGCAGACTAAAATTTTATGGAATGCCGTGCGCAAGCAGCTGCCTAAAAAAGAGGTGCTGATGAAGGCGGATTTCGAGGATTTGGGGCAAAACTACGGCGCTGCCTACAATCGAAACCATATCTATTTGCAATATATGCTGGACGAGGGCAAGCCGGAAATGTTTGCCGCTTTGGCAAAAGGCGCCGATTGCTTAACTCAGCTGGAATATTCCAATGCCGATGATAAAACTTTGCTGGCAGCCTCTAAAGTTTACGCCGGATTGCCTGCAAATACCGGACAGCTGGATAGGCTGCAGTATTATAAGCTGTTGGCATATATGTATGCTCGCGTAGAAACTATGGAGCCGAGCCAAGACCGAACAGACGTGCTTAAACAGCTAGAAACCAAGGTGTTTACCAAAGCCAACGCCAAAGACAGTGCTGTCAAATATAAAGTAAAATCTTATTCCTCACGCTATGGTGCCGAAGGGTTGCTCAAAAAATGCGAACAGCTGTGGAGTGAAAAGCCGTTACTTCAGAATAGTGAAGAACTGCACAAATAAATACACGCTGAAAGCCGCCATTAAACCGGCGCAAACATCGTCCATCATAACGCCGTAAGCATTTTTCATTTTGCTGTCAAACCATTTAACCGGTCCCATTTTGCAAATATCGAAAAAGCGGAAAGCGGCAAATCCAGCTAAATAAATCCACAAATTCTCTGTGCTGTGATAAAGCTGATTGCACACAAAACTGAAAGCCAGCAGCTGACCGACAACTTCGTCAATCACAACTTTCCCTGGGTCTTTTTCTTCTTGGTTGCGAATAATAACGTCGGTAGCCAGTACTCCGGCGACAAAGCAAATGATTGCCGCCGTCAGAATGCCGTAGATTCCCGTGTAATACGCCAAAACAAAAGCAAGCGGCAATGTGCCGAGCGAACCGACTGTTCCAGGGGCTTTAGGGGATAGACCCAAACCAAAATAAGTTGCGGTGATTTCTGCTATTTTGTTGGCGGCTGACATTTTATTCTCCTTAAAAAATTTTTTTACCTATTATCTATTTAGCCTATGTTTAGGCTGTTGACAATCAGATAACAATTTTTTACACAGTTACGCTTTTTAGCAAAACGTATATCTGTTTTTAATTTATGATTTTTCAACAACGCTGCAAAAAGTACTTTACATTTATAAAAAGTGTGCTATAAAAGTTGACAACAATAAAGAATTATAAGAGTGGAGCTGAAAAGCCCCGCTTTTTTGTTAAAGGAAAATATATGCAAAAACACTATTTACAGGACTTGATTGAACCCGTGGTGGAAAAAGCCGGCTTTGAGCTGGTGCGCGTAATGACTATCGGTCAGGCTAATCCCACACTGCAGGTGATGATTGATGTTGCCGACCATTCGCGCGATTTGACGGTTGATGACTGCGCCGAGGTCAGCCGCAAGCTTTCGGACGTTTTAGATGAAAAAGACCCGATAAAGGAAAAATATTCGCTGGAAGTCAGCTCTCCGGGGCTGGACAGACCATTGACCAAGCCTGAGCATTTTCAGCGTTTTTGCAACTATGTGATTAAGGTTGAAACTGCCGAAAAGGTGGAAAACCGCAAACGTTTCAAAGGTATGCTGCTGCGTGCCGATGACAAAGAAATTGTTATGGATATGGACGGGGTGGAATATACCATTCCGTATGACGCCATGACTAAAGCCAAATTGGTTCTGACTGATGAACTTTGGGAAGAATATCAGGCAGCTCATGAAGCTGTTGAACTTTAATTTTTTTGATGAGGAAAAAATGGAAAATTTTGAAAATATGCCGAGACCTGAAATCGTGTTAGTGGCTGACACGGTTGCCAGAGAAAAAAATATTGACAGAGAAGATGTTTTTGTGGCGATGGAAGTTGCTATTCAAAAAGCCGGACGTACAAAATATGGCTTTGAGCATGATATTCGCGCGACTATCGACCGTAAAACCGGCGCTATTTCTTTGGCTCGCTATCGTGAAGTTGTGCCTGATGACGCTATTATTGAAAACGAGGCTGCTCAAATTACTTTGAAAGACGCTAAATGCTATGACCGCAATTTGAAGGTGGGCGATTTTATTATTGACGCTTTGCCGCCGATTGATTTTGGTCGTATTGCCGCCCAAACCGCTAAACAGGTTATTATGCAAAAAGTACGTGAGGCAGAACGCAACAAACAATTTGAAGAATATAAAGAAAAAATCGGCACCATTATCAATGGTACGGTTAAGAGAATTGAATTTGGCAATGTTGTTTTAGATATTGGCAAAACCGAAGCTGTTTTGCGTCATGATGAAATCATTCCAAGAGAAAAATTTAAAAACGGCGACCGTGTGCGCGCCTATGTTTTAGACGTACGCCGCGAAGTTAAGGGACCGCAGATTTTCTTGTCTCGTACTTGTCCTGAATTTATGGCAAAGCTGTTCACACAGGAAGTGCCGGAAATCTATGACGGTATCGTGCAAATTATGGGTGTTGCCCGCGACCCTGGCTCCAAGGCTAAAATCGCTGTCCGCGCAACCGATAAAACCATTGATCCGGTAGGCGCTTGCGTTGGCTTGCGCGGTATCCGCGTTCAAGCGGTGGTAACCGAATTGCAGGGCGAAAAAATTGATATTGTTCCATATTCTGAAGACAAGGCTCAATATATTGTCAGCGCTTTGGCTCCGGCAGAAGTTACCAAAGTGGTTCTTGATGAAGAAAACAACCGCATTGAAGCTGTTGTTCCTGAAGAACAGTTCTCTTTGGCTATTGGTCGCCGAGGTCAAAATGTTAAATTGGCTTCGCAGCTTTTGGGGGCAGACATTGACGTATTGACCGAAGAGCAGGAGCATGAACGCCGCGCTAATGAAAACAAAGTTCGTTTGCAGCGCTTTATGGAAGCTTTGGACGTTGACGATATGATTGCCCACTTGCTGGTTGCCGAAGGCTTTTCTACTATTGATGAAATCGCTATGGTTGACCTTAAAGAATTGGCAGATATTGAAGGCTTTGACGAAGATGTTGCTGCCGAATTGCAAAACCGCGCCAAAGAATATATTGCTAAACGCAACGCTGAATTTGCCGAAAAGAGCAAGTCTTTGAAAATTGACGAAAGCTTGAAACAAGTTAAAGGCTTGGATCAGGATATGATTATCGCTTTGGCTGAAAAAGGCGTTAAGAATATTGATGATTTGGCTGATTTGGCTGCTGACGAGCTGCGCGATATGCTGGGCGAAAATGCTTTGTCAGAAGTTGAAGCCAACGACATCATTATGTCGGCTCGCGAACATTGGTTCAAAGACGAAAACAGCGAAAATAAAGAATAGTTTTTGCTGAAAGGAAATTGCAATGGCTAAAGAGTTGGAAACAAGAAAATGCGTGATAAGCGGAAAAGTCCTGAACAAGGAAAATCTGCTGCGTTTTGTGACTTTGAAAGATGGTACGATGCTGCCTGATTTCAACAAAAAAATTGACGGTCGCGGTTTTTATATTTCCAACTCTAAAAAGCTGCTGCAAAGCCTTGTAGAAAAACATCCGTTTAACAAAATTCTGCATAAAAAGGTGGAATATGCGCCGAATATGCCGGAAATTGTTGAAGGAATTTTAACCAAAAAAGGTTTGGACGCATTGAATTTGGCGCGTAAAGCCGGCGATTTGGTTTTAGGATTTGAAAAAGTAAAAGAATTGATTATAAAGGGTAGGGCAGCCTTTGTGGTGGAAGCAACGGACGCCGGCGCAGACGGCAGGCAGAAAATCGCAGAATTGTCCGCAGATTTAGAAAAGTTTACATTGTATGATACCGCTACTTTGAGTTCGGCGTTTGACCGCGAAAACACAGTCTATCTGGCGGTGAAAAAAGGCAAAATGAGCGATATGGTCAGATTGGCTTTGAAACGGTATCAAACATATTTGGATATATAATTGGAGTATTGACTAGATGACAGAAGAAAGTGCAAAGGGCAAATTAACATTGTCAGGAAAATCGACCCTCACTTTGAAAAATCTTAATAAATCACCGACCGCTGATGGTAAGAAAGTGGTGCAGGTTGAAGTACGCAAAAAAAGAGTAATTAACCAAACGGCTCAGGTTGCTCCTAAAAAAGAAATTGACGAGGCAACTGCGCAAAAATTAAAGCTGTTGGCAGAAGCTAAAGAGCATGACGCTAAACGCAAGCAGGAAGAAGAAGTCCGTAACGCTCAGCGGCAGAAACTGCAGGAAGAACGCGCCAAGGTTCAGCAGGAAAAAGAAAATGCCGAAAAGGTTAAAGCTCAGGCAGAATCCGATGCTAAAGCTGCGGCTGAAAAAGCTAAAAAAGCGGTTGAAGAGGCTAAAAAACAAACTCAAGCCGAAAAAACTGCTCCAAAGGCTGCGCCTAAAAATGACAATATGGAACATCGTTTGAAAAAGTCTAAAGAAGATTATGATGACGAAGACGATGATGAGGAAAATTATCACAAAAAAGGCAAAAAATCGGCTGTGGTAGAAAAGCATGTTATGACCCGCGAAGAAACTTTTGAGCAGGAACGTAAGAAAATTCAAAAACGCAGCTTTGAACCGCAACGCCGCAATAATAAAATCAATATCAACGCTTATATGAACAGCGATGATGACGATGATTACGGCTATGGTGCTCCGCGCCGCCACTTCAAGAAAAAACAGCCGAAACCAGCGCAGGTGCAGACTCCGCAGGAAAAAATCATTAAAGAAGTGATTATTCCGGAAACCATCACGGTGCAGGAACTGGCTAACCGTATGGCAGAAAAGAGCGCCGATGTGATTAAACGCTTGATGTCTTTGGGCGTTATGGCGACTATCAATCAGGCTATTGACGCCGACACCGCGCAAATTGTGGTAGAAGATATGGGGCACAAGTTTAAGCGTGTTGCCGACAGCGACGTGGAAGAAGGTTTGACCGGTCCTGCCGATACGGAAGCCGATTTGAAGCCGCGTGCGCCGATTGTTACGGTTATGGGACACGTTGACCATGGTAAAACCTCGCTGCTGGACGCTTTGCGCGAAACTAACGTGGCTGCTAAAGAAGCCGGCGGTATTACCCAGCACATCGGTGCTTATCAAATTAAAGTCGCCAACGGTCAAAAGATTACCTTTATTGATACTCCGGGACACGAAGCGTTCTCTGAAATGCGCGCCCGTGGTGCTAAAGTTACGGATATTGTGGTTTTGGTGGTTGCCGCTAATGACGGTATTATGCCGCAAACCGTGGAAGCTATCCGCCATGCTCAAGCTGCGGAAGTTCCTATTGTGGTGGCAATTAACAAGATTGACTTGCCGGGGGCTGATCCGCTGCGGGTTAAAACCGAATTGCTGCAATACGGCATCGGCGTTGAAGAAATGGGCGGCGAATGTTTGTGTGCTGAAGTTTCGGCTAAAAAGCGCATCAATATTGATAAATTGGTTGAGGCAATTTTGCTGCAGGCGGAAATGCTTGATTTGAAAGCCAATCCGAACCATGCTGCCGAAGGCGCGGTTATTGAAGCCAAAATGGAAAAAGGACGCGGCAGCGTGGCGACAGTTTTGGTGCAACGCGGAACTTTGCATGTGGGCGACATCTTGATTGCCGGTAAAGAATGGGGACGCGTGCGCGCTATGTTTAACGAACACGGACGCAAAGTCAGCGAAGCCGAGCCGGCTACTCCGGTAGAGGTTTTGGGCTTGCAGGGCACACCTATGGCAGGCGACACCTTTGTCGTGGTTAAAGATGAAACACAAGCCAAGGAAGTTACCGGTTATCGTATTCGCAAAGAGCGCGACGCCAAACTAGTTAAGAGCGCTAAATCCGCTATGGAACAGATGATGGATAAGATTAAATCCGGCGAGTCTAAGCACTTGTCCGTGATTATTAAAGCAGACGTTCAAGGTTCTATTGAGGCTTTGGAAGGCACCTTGAAAAAGCTTTCTAATGATGAAGTTTCAGTGCAAATCCTGCACTCGGCTGTTGGTCCAATTTCGGAATCTGATATCACCCTGGCTAAGGCTTCTGATGCGTTTGTTATCGGCTTTAATGTCCGCGCCAATGCTCAGGCCCGCGATATGGCTCACCGTGACGGGGTAGATATTCGTTACTACTCTATTATTTATAATGTGGTTGACGATGTGAAGAAAGCTCTTGAAGGTATGCTGACGCCTGAATTGCGCGAAAAGATTTTGGGGTATGCGCAAATCCGCAGTGTGTTCAATATTACCGGTGTGGGCAAAGTTGCCGGCTGTATGGTTACCGAAGGTATGGTTAAGCGCGGTGCTAAAATCAGATTGCTGCGCGACAATGTGGTAATTCATGACGGCAATCTTGGTCAGCTGAAACGCTATAAAGATGATGTGAAAGAAGTTAAAGAAGGTTATGAATGCGGTATGAGTTTTGAAAACTACAACGACATTCAGGTAAATGATTCTATTGAGTGCTACGAAGTAGAAGAAATTGCTAAAACCCTCTAAAGAAAGGAGTTAAAAATGGCTCATGAATTGTCGCAGCGCCAGCTGCGTGTCGGGCAGGAAATCCGCAAAGTTATTGCCACGGCTTTAGAAAAAGGCGAGGTGCGCAGTCCGGAAATTGCCGAAGCGTTTATTACAATCACACAAGTGATTATGTCGCCGGATTTGAAGTATGCCACGGTTTATTTGATGACCCTGAACGGCAAAAATTTGGGTGTGATTTTGGAACAGCTGAATGCTGAAAAATGGGTGTTCAAAAAGCTGGTTGCCGCAAAATTGAAACTGCGTTTTACTCCGGATATCAATTTCAGAGTAGACGATACATTTGAAGAAGCTGACAGAATCAATAAGCTGATGAATGATCCTAAAGTCAAAGCTGATTTGGCGAAACTCGACTAATGTAGCGCAACGCGCCTAACAGCACATCTAAAGGCAACTTACGTTCATTCAGAAAATTCATGTACTTCTATGTACACTAAAATTTTCTTCAGAACTAGAGTTGCCTTTATTTGTACTATTATCCGCATTGCTTGATAGATTAGGTATTGTGTACACGGCGCAAAAAAGTTAATGCGTATTAGCCTCATTATTCGAGTTTCTGAGAGTTAGCGCAACGCGCCTAACATCTCGTTACTGTCACCCTTGGCTTTGAGCGTCAGCTCATTCGTCGAGAATCCAGTATGGTATATCCGCTTAAAGAATATAGACTTTTTATTTTTGGATGCTCGAGACAGTTCGCTGCGCTCACGCTCAAGCATGACGCTGAAAGAATAGGCGTTAAAGACGCAAAATTATACAATCCCCACTTCAACAATCAAGGTTTTAGGTGCAGCGATACTGTACAATATGAGTTTTCTTTACATTCCTGACACACTTTTTTAATTTGTACAGGCGTTGCATTTTTTATGTTTGTGCCATAAAAAGCATCTTTTTGAGTATAACCGCGCCAATGGTTGGGGTCGTCTTCACCTTCTTTATTTCCCCAAAAAGTTATGACGCTGTTTAAATCTTGAGCGTTTTCTTTTGCCAAATAAATCATATTTTCGCAAAAGCCTTCTGAAGACGGTGTTAAGGCTGAAGTTGTTTTGACTAGCATAACATCAAAATTTAACTGAAAAGCACATTCCAGTTCATTGCTGTCTTTTAATGTCCAGCAGTTTCTCCCATAAGAGCCCCAATAACGATTTCCCAACTTATCAAACAAATAATTTTCTCTATAAGTTAAACCGGCAGGGACTTCGCCTAAGGCATTTAAAATGCTCATAAGTTTATAGTTTGTATTGTCTGTTTTATGCTCGCTGCTGAGTTCGGTACGCAGCCTGATGAACGACTGTAAAATTTGGGCTATTTGCTCTTTTTGTTGGTCGGAGCGCCACATCATCATCGCTTTGCCATAACCAGCAATACCACCAACTGATAGAACACCGATAATTGCCAGCACGCCCAGCATTTCAATCATACTTCGCCCTAGCGGGTTTGTCTGTCGGGTCACTACTTGCGCTTTTCTCACTCGTGTACTGCTTTGTACACCACGTTCAAAAAGTGCTTCGTATTGACGCGCGACATTCAAACCCTTTAATAATATGGATATTATACCAAGGATGACTTTGAGAGTAATGTGTTTCAAAACGCATGGTGATTTAATAAACCCTGCAAAAACGTGCTGAACGGCAAAAAAAGTGCCTTTAATCAGATGTATAGGATTCGCAGAGAGAGAGAGAGAGCTTTGGATTGCTTATTTTTCATCTTTCTTTCCTCATTTTAAATTTATTAACCTACAATCTAAACATTAAAATTATATATGTCAAACATATTCTGATAATTTACTTCTAAATAAAAATTAACCGCTGAAATAATCAAACTTCAGCGGTATAAATCAAGTTTCAGCAATAACTATTTTTCTACGGTTACATCGTTTAAGACAAAGTAGTCAAAGTCACCTTCTGTCGCAATCTTCAAACGGCTACGGCTTTTTGCCACCATTGCGGTTGCTTCTGCGCCGCCTTCATAAATTACAGCGCCGTTTTTATCATGAAATGTAATAGAAATTAGAATGCGGGAAATATCGTCATCGCTGTCATTTTCCACATATCCGCACACAGCTTCTCCGCATCTTACCAAGCCGTAAACTTTAACGCCGTCTTGATTATAAGTGTTCATATCTTCTTTTTCTTTTATATCAGAGGTGCTGTTTTGTTCAGCTTGCTCTTGAGCTGCCACGGCTTTGTCTGTGCTTTCACTTCCTGACGGCGTAACCGCCACGCCTCCGGCAAGAACTACCAGCAGAACCACCGCCATCGGCACTTTTTTGCCCTTAAATTCAATATATTTGCCTTTGATATGTTTTTTATAAATTGTATAAAAAACTACAAAAGATTCCTTTACGGCTCTGAAATATTTTTTCTCTTTTATCAAAGTACCCAAAGTTTTTATTTCATTTAACACGCTTTCGGCATCTTCTGCATTAAACTGCGGCGTTTTATCTGTCATTATTTTATTCCTTTAATAAAATCTTACACTTTTACTAAAATTTAGCGTAAATGTATTGAAAAAAAGTAAATAAAAATAAAAAAACCGCCGGTAAAGGCGGTTCAAATTTATATATAATAGCATACTAGTTGTCAAACAATGGCACACCGCGCGACAAACGAATACGCTGCGTTTCAATTGTGGTTGACAAGTTCATCTTGCCGCTCTTGATAATACCGCGGACTTGGTCGCCCTTTGTGCCATCCGGATTAGCAAACACATATTCAATTTTAGCGCGTTTCGGCACACCGACCAAAGTTTGGTGCAGCACAGCCAAAATACCGTTGCCCACCAAATCGTACGCCATTTCTTCAGAAATACCAGTCGCTGCTGCATATTTTACAATAGATTGAATAGCATCTGTAACCGTGCTGGCGTGAATTGTTGACATAACCAAGTGACCGGAAATAGCGGCACGCAAAGCCTCAGAAGCAATTTCCGGATCGCGAATCTCGCCCAAATATACATAACGTGGCTTAGAGCGCAGCATAGATTTCAAACCAGCTTCCCAAGAGCCTCCCGGCGGGTTCATCTGCTTGCAAATGCCAAGCTCGCCGTTAACAGTGTGATAAGTTCCGTCCAACGGCATTTCTATCGGGTCTTCCAGTGTGAACGCATAGCCGCCGTCGCGCAGCAAAAACTCTCTAAGCAAAGCCGAAAGGGTGGTGGTTTTACCGGAACCGGTAGTGCCGGCAAGTAAAATAAGTCCAGGGGCGCCGCTTAAAGATTTTAAATATTTAAGCAGGTGTTCTTCAATTCCCAATTTGTTAATATCAGGAACGGAGTGCGGCATTTTGCGGGCGCAGTATTGCTGACCTTCCAAAGTCACAGTGCGCTCCACACGATAGTTCAAGCCTTTGAATTTTACCTGATAACTTGGGTTGTTACCATCATAGGTGTTCATAACCGCTTGTAAAAATTCATCATAATCATCAGGCTGTACTTGAACAAGCCCGCTTGGGGTTTTTCTGCCCCAAATATAGGCGGTGCCATCAGGGATAATATAAATATCCGAAAACTCCGTATCATTAACTGTTGCCATTTTTTTTATTCCTATTTGTTAAACTTAGCGATTTAAGCATAATTTTATTTTATTAAGTTTTGGTTAAACCTGAAATATTTAGCAAAAATCAAAGTTATCCACAATTAAAACGGTAAAAATCAGAGTTCTAGCCCCCATAATAAATATTAGTATCCTTAGAGATACCGTTAAATTTACTTTATTAACCTTTACGCTCCTAACACTATATGTTAATTCTAAAAACAGTAATTTAATTTTATAAAGGAACTGTTATGAAAAAAATATCTGTAGCCGCTGCTGTGGCTTTGTTGGCAAGTGTAGGCAACGCTGACGCCGCCGGCTATCAACTAAACGAATTTTCCGTTACCAATTTAGGGCGCTCTTTTGCCGGTATCGGTGTAGCCGGAGATGATTATTCGGCTTTGGGATACAATCCTGCCGGTATGACATTGGTAAAACGTTCCGGTATGCAAGCCGGCTTGACCATGACTGAGGTTGCTTCTAAAATCCGCGGTGTTGGCAATACTGCCGGTAAAAAAACAGATATGGATTTTATGATTCCGCTGCCAAGTATGTTTGGTCAATATAATGTAAACGATAAGCTGTTTTTAGGCGCCGGTATTTATGTTCCGTTTGGTTTGGCCACACGCTATGGTCACGACAGCTTTATTGCCAAAGATGAAAACGGTGTTCGCCGTTCCGAATTGGAAGTTGTTGACGGCAATATTTCTGCCGCCTACAAAGTTGATAATCATTTGTCATTGGGCGTGAGCGGTATTTTGCGCCATATTAAGGGCTCTTTAACCTCAAATACAAAAGTGATGAGTGCTCATGGTCCTTTGCCGGCGTACAGTGATTTTAAGGTTTCCGGTTGGACTACGACCCTGAATTTGGGCGCGATGTATGAATTTAATGAAGATTCTCGCATCGGACTGTCTTATCGCTTTAAGAGCACACAACGCACGACAGGAAATCACGATATAACCGTGTATACGCCAATGGGTGAATTGATGAATAGATATGATTCCGTGTCTGAACCTGAACTTCCGGCAAGTTGGATTCTATCCGGTTATCATAAATTTGGCGAAAAATGGGGTACAACTGCAACCATAAAATATACGCAATGGCATCGCTTCTATGTATTTCCGGCTAGTTCAAACAATCCGATGAAACCGAATTTAGATGTTGACTATCGTTGGAAAGACGCTTGGAACTTTGCTTTGGGACAAGATTATTATTTGAATGAAAATTGGACATTGCGTGCCGGCTTGGCTTGGGACCAATCTCCTGTTCCAAACAGCACATACCGCACAAATCGTATTCCTGACACCGACCGTTTATGGACTTCTTTCGGTGTAAGTTATGCCACCGGAAATCATCAGTTTGACTTTGGTTATGCTCACTTATTTATGATGCATGGTAAAGTTTGGAACTCTGCCGAAAAAGATACCAATGCAAAATACAAGAGCTATAGCAATATGTATGCTTTGCAATATCAATATAAATTTTAATATGACGAGGCTTGTTAAGTCTACATCTGTTGAAAACTTGAAACCGGTTTCATTGATTTGAAGCCGGTTTTTCTTTGCCTCTTTTTTTATCTGCTAATCCGCTAAAAAGTTATTGACTCTCTTGGTTTTTATGTTATTATCCGCCTAACTAAGACCAGATGTGCAAACATTTGGTGGTTAGTTTTGTGTAAATTTATAACTTTTAAGGAAAATGTGATGCCTACAATTAATCAGTTAATTCGTAAATCACGAACACCAAAAGTGAAGAGAAACAAAGTTCCAGCTTTGAAATCTTGCCCACAAAAACGCGGTGTTTGTACAAGGGTTTATACAACAACCCCTAAAAAACCAAACTCAGCTTTGCGTAAAGTGGCTCGTATTCGTCTTACTAATGGCTTTGAAGTAATCAGCTATATCCCTGGTGAAGGTCACAATCTTCAAGAACACTCAGTGGTGCTGATTAGAGGAGGCCGTGTAAAAGACTTGCCAGGTGTTCGTTATCATATCATTCGTGGTACCTTGGATACTCAGGGTGTTTCTAAACGTCGTCAACGCCGTTCTTTGTACGGTGCTAAGAGACCTAAATAGGAGATATAATAATGTCACGTCGTCATAGTGCTGAAAAAAGAATCGTACTGCCTGATGCTAAATATGGTAACAAGGTAGTAGCAAAATTTATTAACAACATCATGGAAGATGGTAAAAAAGCCGTTGCAGAAAAAATCGTATATTCGGCTTTTGATATCATGGCTGCCAAAACCAAACAAGACGCTTTGGAAGTTTTCACAACCGCTTTGGAAAATGTTAAGCCGGTTGTAGAAGTTCGCTCTCGTCGTGTTGGCGGCGCAACCTATCAAGTTCCTTGCGAAGTTCGCGCAGACCGTCGTCAGGCTTTGGCTATCCGCTGGATTATTGCCGCTGCTGCAAAACGTTCTGAAACAACAATGACAGATAGAGTTGCCAATGAGTTGTTAGATGCGTTTGCCAACAAGGGTGCTGCTATTAAAAAGCGTGAAGATACCCATAGAATGGCAGAAGCCAACAAAGCGTTCGCACATTACAAGTTCTAATATAAGGAAATTGCAATGGCTAGAACACACAAATTGGAATTATACAGAAACATTGGTATCATGGCTCATATTGATGCCGGTAAAACAACAACAACCGAACGTATTTTGTTCTATACAGGTGTAAACCACAAAATTGGTGAAACCCACGATGGCGCTGCCACCATGGACTGGATGGAACAGGAACAGGAACGCGGTATTACCATTACATCTGCAGCTACAACCTGCTATTGGAAAGGTCACCGTATTAACATCATTGATACTCCGGGACACGTTGACTTCACTGTTGAAGTTGAACGCTCTTTGCGTGTATTGGACGGTGCTGTTACTGTATTTGATTCGGTTGCCGGCGTAGAGCCTCAATCTGAAACAGTTTGGAGACAAGCTGATAAATACAATGTACCAAGAATTTGTTTCTGTAACAAAATGGACCGTATCGGTGCCAACTTCTATCGCTGCTTGGATATGATTGTTGACCGTTTGGGCGCCCGCCCGATGGCTATTCAATTGCCAATCGGCGCCGAAGCAGATTTCAAAGGTATTGTAGATTTGGTTAGAATGAAAGCCATTATCTATACCGGTGACACAGCAGATGCTCCAATTGAAGAAAAAGAAATTCCGGCTGATTTGAAAGAAAAGGCTGAAGAATATCGTAACCAATTGGTAGAAATGGCTGTTGAACAAGATGAAACTGCTATGGAAGACTATTTGGAAGGTAAAGAAATTTCAGAAGAAACCTTGAAAAAATGTATCCGCAAAGGTACATTGAGCCAAGATTTCGTACCTGTTCTTTGCGGTACAGCTTTCAAAAACAAAGGTGTACAGCCTTTGTTGGACGCTGTAGTTGACTATTTGCCTTCTCCAATGGATATTCCTGCTATCCGCGGTGTTAAACCTGGTACGGATATTGAAGAAGACAGACACCCGAGCGATGATGAACCTTTGTCTGCTTTGGCATTCAAAATCATGAACGATCCGTTTGTTGGGTCTTTGACCTTTACTCGTATTTATTCCGGAACAATGACTGCCGGTTCTTATGTTTACAACTCTGTAAAAGATAAAAAAGAAAGAATCGGTCGTATGCTGTTGATGCACGCCAATAAGCGTGATGATATCAAAGAAGCTCATGCCGGCGATATTATCGCTTTGGCTGGCTTGAAAGATACCACCACCGGTGATACATTGTGTGATGCCGATAAGCCGATTGTTTTGGAAAACATGGTATTCCCTGAACCGGTTATCCAATTAGCCGTTGAGCCGAAGACCAAAGCCGATGTAGAAAAAATGGGCTTGGCTCTGTCTCGTTTGGCTATGGAAGACCCGTCTTTCCGTGTAACATCTGATCCGGACAGCGGTCAAACCATTATTGCCGGTATGGGTGAATTGCACTTGGATATTATCGTAGACCGTCTGAGAAGAGAATTCAAAGTTGATGCTAACGTGGGCGATCCTCAAGTTGCTTATCGTGAAACCATCACCAAACCTTGTGATATAGAATATACTCACAAAAAGCAATCAGGTGGTGCCGGTCAGTTCGCTAAGGTTAAAATTAAATTTGAACCTACCGAAGACCATACAGGCTTTGAATTTGTTAACACCGTTGTTGGCGGTAACGTTCCTAAGGAATATATCCCAGGTGTTGAAAAAGGTTTACGCACTGCAATGGATACCGGTGTATTGGCAGGCTACCCTGTAACCGGTGTTAAATGCACATTGTATGATGGTGCATACCATGAAGTGGACTCCAACGTTATGTGCTTTGAAATTGCCGCTCGTGCTGCCTTCCGTGAAGGTATGAAACAGGCTTCTCCAAAGTTGTTGGAACCTATTATGAAAGTTGAAGTTGTAACCCCTGAAGAATATATGGGCGACATCATCGGCGATTTGAACTCTCGCCGTGGTTTGGTGAACGGTATGGATCAGCGTGGTAATGCCCGCGTTGTTGATGCTTTTGTTCCACTCGCAAATATGTTTGGTTACGTTAACACTCTTCGCTCACTTTCTCAAGGTCGTGCTCAGTTCACAATGATTTTTGATCATTATGCTGAAGTTCCAAGAGAAGTAGCAGAAACTATCAAAGCGAAAAACGCTTAGATAACTTAATGTTAAAGACTCCGGAGGGAAGGTATGCCAACCTTCCTTTCGGAAAAATGAAAATCTGTATTTTATGGAGAAATTATAATGGCAAAAGAAAAATTTGAACGCAGCAAACCGCACTGCAACATTGGTACAATCGGGCACGTTGACCACGGTAAAACAACCTTGACAGCAGCCATTACCAAAGTATTGGCAGAAAAAGGCGAAGCACAATTCGTAGATTATGCAAACATTGATAAAGCACCGGAAGAACGCGCACGCGGTATTACCATTAACACCTCACACGTTGAGTATGAAACAGAAAACCGCCACTATGCACACGTAGACTGCCCGGGACACGCTGACTATGTTAAAAACATGATTACCGGTGCCGCTCAGATGGATGGCGCAATCTTGGTAGTATCTGCAGCTGATGGTCCGATGCCGCAAACTCGTGAACACATCTTGCTGGCTCGTCAAGTAGGCGTACCTGCAATTGTTGTATACATGAACAAAGTAGACCAAGTAGACGATCCTGAATTGTTGGAATTGGTTGAAATGGAAATCCGCGACTTGCTGTCTTCTTATGGTTTCCCTGGTGATGAAACACCTATCATTAAAGGTTCTGCTTTGGCAGTATTGGAAAACGGCGATCCGAAAATCGGTCACGATTCCATTATTGAATTGATGAAAGCAGTAGACTCTTACATTCCGCAGCCGGCACGTCCAATTGATCAGCCGTTCTTGATGCCGATTGAAGACGTATTCTCAATTTCCGGTCGTGGTACAGTGGTTACCGGTCGTGTAGAGCGCGGTGTAATCCATGTAGGCGATGAAATCGAAATCGTTGGTATTAAACCTACACAAAAAACAACATGTACCGGTATCGAAATGTTCCGTAAGTTGTTGGACGAAGGCGAAGCCGGCGATAACATCGGTGTATTGCTGCGCGGTACAAAACGTGAAGAAGTAGAACGCGGTCAAGTATTGGCAGCTCCTGGTTCAATCACTCCGCACACAGAATTCGTATCTGAATGCTACATTTTGACCAAAGAAGAAGGCGGCCGTCATACTCCGTTCTTCTCAAACTATCGTCCGCAATTCTATTTCCGTACAACCGATGTAACCGGTACAATCGAATTGCCTGAAGGTACCGAAATGGTAATGCCTGGCGATAACGTAAAAATCACCGTACAATTGTTGCACCCAATCGCAATGAGCGAAGGCTTGCGTTTCGCTATTCGTGAAGGCGGTCACACAGTTGGCGCCGGCGTTGTTTCTAAGATTTTGAAATAATCTCGCCGAGTACGTTAAAAAAA
>CAKQPS010000007.1 GCA_934270475.1 uncultured Alphaproteobacteria bacterium | reverse complement strand
GCAGGGATTGGCTTTGTTTCACTTCGCCGCTGCGTCCACGTTCGCAGACGCTCACCGGCATGCTCCCGCCTGCCTCTAGTCCTTGTCGAACCCTTCGTTCCAGGGAGCTCACCCTTACTGCGCGTATAACAAAAAAACTCCCCAAAGGGAGTTTCTTTGTTATTGGTACGCGCGCAGGGATTGGCTTTGTTTCACTTCGCCGCTGCGTCCTCGTTCGCAGACGCTCACCGGCATGCTCCCGCCTGCCTCTCGTCCTTGTCGAACCCTTCGTTCCAGGGACCTCACCCTTACTGCGCGTATAACAAAAAAAACTCCCCAAAGGGAGTTTCTTTGTTATTGGTACGCGCGCAGGGATTCGAACCCTGGACCCACTGATTAAGAGTCAGTTGCTCTAGCCAACTGAGCTACGCACGCATATCAACAATTTATGTATTGTATAAAGCATAATGTTTTTATTTGCAATACTTTTTTTATAAAAAAATTTACACTTATAATTTTTTTGCAATTTTCTTGACTTTTGTCTGTGAAAAGAGTACTAAATCATTACTTTTTTATAATTCTTAATATTATTAACTTCAAAAAATTTTTAGATTATGAGTAATTATTTTGGAAACAGCGGTGACAGCAATAAAAGCAGGTTAAAGTGGTCGACATGGTCAATCATCTGTGTTGTTGCAGCATTTGTGCTGGCTCTTGCCTGGAGTTCGGTTTATGTAATAGATCCGGGCTACCGTGGTGTTCAGGTTATGTTCGGCAAGGTCGAGCCACAGAGTTATGTTAACGGAATTGGTTTCAAGGCTCCTTTTGTGGCTAAGATGATTCCGATTGACGTGCGGACTCAAAAAATGACCGACTCTGTGTCTACTTACACGTCAGATGTTCAGACCGCGAGTCTGAAATATACGTTTACGTATAATCTGAACCCGAATAATGTTTATCAGCTTTATGAGACCACAGGTATGGACTATGAGGCGAAAAAGATTATTCCGGTGCTGGCTGACGTGATTAAAGACGTTATCGGCAAGTGGCAGGCTCAAGATTTGGTTAGCAATCGTGACAAAGCTCGTTTGGAAATTGTCCAAAAGTTAAACGAAAATTTGGGAAGAAATTATTTCCAAAACATTTCGTTTCAACTGATAGACATTGACTATTCCGACAAATTTGAGGGGGCGATTGAAGACAAGGTTATTGCCGAGCAAAAAGCTCAGGAAGCCGTTAACAATACGCGCCGTGTTACCGAGGAGGCTAATCAGCAGGTTATAACTGCCAAGGCTGAAGCAGAAGCTATGGAAATTAAAGCCGCGGCTTTGGCTAAAAACAAAGGCTTGACCGAATATGAAGCCGTACAGCGATGGGACGGCAAGCTGCCGCAGTATATGTTTGGCGGAAGCGTGCCGATGGTGAATATTCCGGTTTCTAATAAGTAAAAAAATCAAAGGTTCTGTTCTTTAGCGGACAGAGCCTTTTTTGTTTGTTTATATATAATGAACTAGCAGCGGATATCTTCGGCTTCCAATACTTCGCGTGCATGCTGCAAAAACATAATTTCATCGGTGACAAAATGGTGAATATTAAGCAGCGTGTCGCTGTCAATGCGTAAAATTTGAGCGATTTTGCGGATAATCATAATTTCTTCATCGGAAATAATTGTGTTAACCGAGGCGGCAAACCATAGGCAGTGCAGCAAATCAATGGCAATGGCTCTGGTGCAAATCGGCATAAGTGCACGATATAATTCTTCGGTATTGCGCGGAATATAGATTTGTTTCAGAACTTCTATAGATAAATTCATTCGGTCAATAAGTTTACTGATAAAATCTTTTTCAATATAAGCCGGATTGCGGTCAACTTTGGCTAAATAGGACAGCACTCGTATATAGGCAATTTTTTGCTCTTTTGTTAAATGTATGGCATTGTATAAATTACGCATTTGTACCTCCAATATATACAAAGTATTATATATATTTTAAAAAAGCTCAAATGTTTTTTTTAAAGTACCTGAAAAGTTCATAATTCTGTAACAAAAAAACTTCTATTCACAATGGAACAGAAGTTTTTAATGCAGAAAGCCAGATTAAGGCTAACGGCATTGCAGCTGATAAGCTTTTACGGCATCGACATAGCGCTGCCACCATTTTTCACCTATCAGGGCAAGTTCATAAACCACGCGGTCATAATTTTGACGGGCGCTGTCGCAAAACACCGCTAAAAATTCGGCATCTAGTTTGTCTTTTGAGCGTAGCTGCTTGCAAATTGCCAAACTTTCAGATTCGCCGGCGCCATACTTTTTCAGGTTGTCTTCAAATAAAGTGCGGACGGATGGTTTGTCAATATGTTCTGCCATATTGATGACAGCGCTGCCGGATAAGGGGTAGTGTTCAACATAATTGCTGGCAAAATCAAGCCATTTTTTGCAATCAGGTTCTAAGAGCTTGTGTATAAGCGCAATTTCTTCTTCAGTATTAAGACATTGCGTATAGCCCGAAACACTTTGCGGAGACAGATGCTGATTGAACACTTTTTTAGAGAGCTCATCAACATTACCGGAGGTAATTAAATTAAGTATATAATCCATATTTAAAAAATTTTTGACTAAATTCAGCTTTAGTCAAAAAGATATAATTTGTCAAGCGATTTTGTGTTATCTAGTGTGCTGGCGCTGTCTAACGCGGAAGTGCGCTTTAGTATGTTCGCGTTCATGCTCGCGGCTGTTTTCTAAAGTCAGCTCGGAACGTTCCAAATCTCTGCCAGTCAGCTTGTCGATTAAACGTTTGTTCTTGATTTTAGTTGCCTCAGAATCGTTGCTGCTGTCGTGATTGATGAGGTTTTCTATCATTTTACGGCGTGAGTCGGATATATTGTGCATAATTTGATTTAGTGCAACATCGCGATTTTCCGTCTGATTGGTGTTTTTGCGGCGGAGAAAAGCTTTTTTGTGCGGCTGCTCGGTTATAGGCTTGCCCATTCTCAGGCGGACAATCATTTCGGCAGCAGACAGCTTAGGCAATTTTTTTAGCTTTGACACCTGCGGCTGTTCAATGTTTTTTTCTTTTGATGCGGCGGGGTGAAATTTGGCGCTGTGCTCTTTGTTCAGAGCGCTTAATTTATCTAAGAGCTTGTGTACCCGCCGCGGTGAAACTGTATTTTTATAAAAATCCATAGTTTAACTCCTTAAAATTATCATATCACAGGACAAGCGCATTATCAAGGGTTAACAAAATGATTTTTAGGAATTTTTTAAGATTAGCGCGTTAAAATGACAAAAAATATAAACAGGAGATTGTTATGGAAATAAATTGGTCGGAGCCGTGGGTTATAGGCGGTGTGGTGGTTATTGTGTTGTTTTATGCGCAATATGTACGGTTGATAACGGTTCGCAACAAAGTTAGAGAATCGGCGGCGGATATTGATGCGCAATTAAAAAAACGCTATGATTTGATTCCGAATATGCTGCAGATGGCGGCAAAGTTTATGGAGCATGAAAAATCATTGATGACCGAACTTACCGAACTTCGCACTAAGGCTATGTCCAGCACCTTTGTGGGGACGCCGAAAGAAAAAATGGAATTAGAAAGTCTGCTCAATCAAAAACTTAATGATTTTAAGGTATCTTTGGAAAACTATCCGGATTTGAAATCTAATCAAACCATGATTGCCGCCATGCAGAGTATGAATGAAGTGGAAGAGCATATTTCGGCTGCCCGCCGTTTTTATAACTCTAATGTTAACCGCTTGAAAAACTCCGTTGAAATTTTCCCAGGAAATTTGGTGGCTAAGCTGGTGGGTGTTAACTATGCGGATACGCCGTTTTTTGAAATAAGCGAAACAGAAAAACAGCCGATAAACAGCAGCAATTATTTTAAATAGGTAGGGGACTATAATGGTGGAAAATATTGAACAGCAAGATGATTTGTCGGATTTTTTAAAGCAAAATATTACACCTTTGCTGGAAAATGAAAATAAGTATCGGCAAAAAATTAAAAGCAAAATTTGGCTTTATTTTGGTATTTTGTTTTTTGTGAATAGTGCAAATGTTTTAATTGTGCTGTTTCATCATTTGGTTAACGGCAAATCGCTTTCGTGGGAACAACTATGCCTGACGGCGGCTGCGTCAATTTTGTTTTTGTTTTTTTATACTAAACGTCTTGTCAAAGAACATAGTTTCCATATCTTAGATGAGTTTTTCAAATATTACGGCGATTGGCAGACTCAATATGAGCAGCCGGTTGCTTTGAGCGGGGATTTTTTACCGCCGCACAATGAAGCTTTGCAAAGTTTTGCGGTTGCAGATGAAAACAAAAAATTTGTTTTGCAAAGCATTACTTTGTACAGTGTCGATGATAAGAAAAAAAGCAAAGCAGGAGCGGGGATGTTGCTAAGCTGCCGGCTTTCTCAGTCAATAAAAGGCAAATTGAATTTGTTTGAAAAAGGCGGCTTTTTTAAGCAGAAAAAATATAATGATTTAGAAAGAACGGCATGTTCCGTGCCGATTTCAAATTACTTTTTAACTTTCACTGAAAGCAACAGCGTCAAAAATTATGTGGTCTGTGCGGCTCTGTTTGAAAATTTGCTGGATTTGCGCGAGGCGTTTCATGCGTCTAAGCTGTATTTTCAGCTGGACGGCAGCAAGCTTGATATATTTTTGCAAAACGGTGCGTTAGCGTATCATGAAAGCAGTGTTTGGCATTCGGCAGGAACGGAAAAACAATTCGAACAAGTCGATAAACAGTTGGAAAAAGCATTTAATATTATCTGCATTTTAGAAACTTTGGCAGAAATGGCTGCGGCGCATGATTGATTTGACGGCAGATAAAAATTTCAAAGAACTTAAAGCAAAATTCGATGATTATTATGAGCGGATTTTGCAGCCTAAGCTGCAGGAAAACGATAAAATCCGCAACCGTTATTTGGGAATGTTTATTGTTCTGCTGATAATGGCGGCGATTTTTTATCCGCTGGTGTTGTTGACGCTGATTACGACATCTAATGATAACTTGCCGGATATCGGAATGGTGCTGGTGCTGTCCGGCGGTGTCATTATGGTTTTGCGCGGACCGATTTATTTTTATAAAAAGAAAGCAAAAAAAACTATTATGGCTGATTTTGCAAATTTTTTCGGCAGTTTCAGCTATGAAAATGAACACTATCTGCCAGACGCGCTTTTGAAAAAATCTGAACTGTTCGGTAGTTATAATCTGCATAAAGGCGATGACTTTTTTTCCGGCACATATAAAGACGTCGGTATTACGATTTCAGAAGAAACTTTGCAAAATCAAACCTCATATGAAGTTATGGATATCAGTTCAAACGGCAGCCGTTTTGGACACCGTGAAACCAAGAAAAAAACGGTGTTTCAGGGAATATGCGTTTTGTTGACTATGAACAAAAATTTTAAAGGACGCACTGTTGTTTTGAAAGACAAAGGAATATTCAATGTGTTCAAGCATATATCCGGCTTGCAGCGGGTAAAACTGGAAGATATGTGGTTTGAAGATTTGTTTGAAGTTTATTCTTCCGACCAAATAGAAGCGCGCTATTTGCTGACAACGGCGTTTATGGAGCGTATGCTGAAATTAAGCGAATTGTACGGCGGTAAATCTATACAATTCAGCTTTGACGATAACCAGCTGTTGTTGGCAATATCGACCAAGCAAGATATGTTTGAGGCTTGTTCGTTTTTCAGAAGCAATGTCAACAAAAAGAAAGTCGACCGTGTTTTTGAACAATTTTATACAGTTTTTTCTATTGTCGACATTTTAAAGCTAAATCAAAAAATCGGTATGTGAATATAAAAATAACCTTGTGCATATCCGTTTGAAAAACTTGCAAAATTTACCGCTTTTAGCTACATTCAACAAAAATATGGGAGAAATGCATTGTTTTCAAAGTTTGAACGGCTGGCGGCTTGGCGCTATTTGCGGGCTAAACGGAAAGAAGGATTTATTTCGGTTATTACCGGTTTTGCCTTTACGGGCATTGCGCTGGGTGTGGCTACGCTGATTATTGTGATGTCTGTAATGAACGGCTTTAAAGCCGAACTGCTTAATCGTATTTTGGGAATTAACGGACATATAGCCATTGTGGCGTCTGCTGGTTTCCCGTTTAATAATTACAAGCAAGCTGTGAGCACGCTGGAAAGCATTGACGGCATTGAATCGGCATTGCCGATGATTGAAAAACAGCTGTTGGTGTCATCGGTGCGCGGGGCAGAAGGCGCAATGGTTCGCGGTATTGAAAAAACGGATATACTCAAGAAAAAAGTTATGCGCGATGGATTTGCCTCTATGGATATAGAAGGCTTTGAAGGCGATGTTGTGGTTTTGGGCGAAAAGCTGGCGCAAAAACTGGGCGTGTTTGTGGGCGATGAAATTACTTTGATTTCGCCAAACGGCAAAGTTACGGCGTTTGGTTCAGTACCAAGAATTAAGTCATATCAAGTTATCGGAACTTTCAATATGGGAATGTACGAATATGACTCCAACTATGTTTTTATGCCTTTGGAAGCAGCGCAGAAATATTTTGGCTTAAAAGATTCCGCAACGGTGATTGACGTCAGTCTGCAAGACGAAAAACAGCTGCCAAAACTGCGTGCTTTGATTGAAAAAAGCGTTAGCTTAGATGCTTATGTTTATGACTGGAAACAGACAAATTCTGCCTTTTTTAATGCCATAGACGTGGAACGCAATGTGATGTTTTTGATTTTGACGCTGATTATTTTGGTGGCGGCATTTAATATTATTACCGGCTTGATTATGCTGGTAAAAGACAAAAGCCGAGATGTGGCAGTGCTTAGAACTATGGGCGCAACCCGCGGAATGATTATGCGCATTTTCTTTTTGGACGGAGCTTTTATCGGCTTTGTGGGAACAGCTATCGGCGTGGCTTTGGGATTGCTGTTTTGCGACAATATCGAAAATATCAGACAGTTTTTACAAAATATGATGGGGCGTGATTTGTTTTCGGCAGAAATTTACTTTTTATCAAAACTGCCGGCAAAAGTCGACACAATGGAAGTTAGTTTGGTGGTGGTATTGACTTTGGTTCTATCGTTTTTAGCAACTTTGTATCCGGCTTACCGCGCTGCAAAATTAGACCCTTCGGAGGCTTTGCGCTATGAATAACACTACTTTGAGCTTAAAAAATATTAACAAGACTTTCCGGCAGGGCAATGAAGTTTTGGAAGTTTTGAAAAACGTGAACTTGGATATTAAACCTAAAGAAGTGGTGGCGCTTATCGGTCCGTCCGGCTCGGGTAAATCGACAATGCTGCAAATTGCTGGATTGCTTGAAAATCCTACAGACGGCGAAGTTTATATAGATGGCGAAAACTGCACCGGAAATTCTGACAATGTGCGTACGGCTTTGCGTCGGGATTATTTAGGTTTTGTGTATCAATATCATAATTTGCTGCCGGATTTTGACGCTGCTGAAAATGTGATTATTCCGCAGCTTATTGCCGGAGCAAAATATAAAGAGGCGCACGAGAAAGCTATGTGGCTGCTGCAGCGTTTGGGGCTGAGCGAAAGAGAACATCACCGTCCGGCAGAGCTTTCCGGTGGAGAACAGCAGCGAGTCGCAATTGCCCGCGCTTTGGCAAACACTCCGAAATTGCTTTTGGCAGATGAACCAACCGGAAATTTGGATCCGAATACGTCGGACAATGTGTTTTTTACGCTTTTGGAAGTGGTGAAAGAAACCGGACTTTCCGCCCTGATTGCTACGCATAATATTGATTTGGCGAACAAAATGGATAGGGTGGTTAATTTAAAGGACGGAACTTTAATAGAAAACCGTAGCAGCAATTTTTTGAAGAATACAGAAAATTTTTATTAAGTTGGTGAAACTAACCTTTTTTTAATAAAGATAAGCTCTAATAATAAAAAGAAAAGAGATATAGAGGTAAAAAATGGGATTTTGGTCATATATCATCGCAAAATGCAAAAGCTCGGGCTTTATTGTGTTGCTGATGGCTTTATTCTCATATTTTACCTATTTTGCGATTAAAGGCGACAGGGGATTCTTCCGCTATATATATTTGATGGATAAGGTTGCCGAAGCAGAAAAAGTTAATGAAAATTATGATAAACAGCGTCAGGATTGGAAGCAGAAAGTTGATTTGCTTTCATCTGCCAGTTTGGATTTGGATTTGCTTGATGAGCGCGCCCGTGCGGTTTTGAACGTAATCGGCGATGATGAATTTATTATTTTAGACGACGAATAAACGGCTAATTCTTTTTTTTAGTATAAGTTGACTAGAGCATTTAAATGTGATAATAGAGCAGGTACAAATCTATTATTAACGTTATAATTTTGCAAAATATGATAAAAAAAATTTCAGTTAAGGAAAAACGGAAAACTACCGCAGAATTTCTGTTGTTTGTAACAAGCAGAGATGATTGGAATCTACTTAAAGATTTTTGCACCAAGCCGCAGAAAATGTATTTAGCTGATGTAGAGCTTTTGCTGCGTATGTATAAAAAAATGCGACAGCAAAAATGTGTGCCGGAATCTGCTTGCTGGGTTGAAAATTTCTTTCGGAGTCATCTTATTATTCCGCGTGGAATAAGCAACGCTAGCGGCGTACGAGGGTGGAACAATGCTTTGCTTTGGTTTTTGGCACTCTCAGGCGATGATACTGCCACAGACAATAGGCTTTCAGACAAATTCATTTATGACTGGTGGAAAGCTGCTGGAAATGTGTTTAATATAGTTAAAAGCACAACCATAGAAACAGCGGAATCTTGGCGGGGTGTTTTCCCTGTAAAGCTTTTGGTGCAGGACGAGTGTTTCGACATACTTTTGCATTGCGGCGAAATAATGGCTTTGGTTAAAGCCGGTCAAAGCGAACTTGTCATTTCTTATTTGAATAAATTTGATATGACAGTGATTGACGACCCGCGGATTAGAGTGATTATTTACAGCTGGGCTGCCTGTGTTCCAAATGAGGAATTGTTTTGTTTTTTGCAAAAAAATGAAAAACAAAACAGTGAACTTGAGAACTTTCGTATTTTTGCCAGCCACCCTCAAGGATTGGACTGCTTAATGCGCAAAGGTTGTTTTAAGCTGATTGCAGCAATGGAAAATTCATTTAGGGCGGTCGTAGAAAACTATCCGTATGAGTTTGAAGAAATCCAGTCCCGCGAGCATTATGTGGCAAAGCTGCGTTGTGCTTTAAGCAAAAAAATCTGAATTTTGTGCGTAAAAAAAGTAATCTTGCCGATTTGTTGGGCGGATTACTTTTTTTGTAAGTGAAAATTTAATTGACAAAAAGTACAAAACATACTATATTCAAAATAATTCATTATTATTAATTTAAATTTTATGCATATGAGTCTTAAAATTTCTAAAAATGCTCAGAAATCTGATACAACTTTGGCTTTTCTCAAGTCTGTAAGCAGTACCCGCAAATGGACTGTCTTGGAAGGTTTTTGCGCTCAGAAGCAAAAGCTTTCGGTTTTGTCTTTGCGGGTGCTGGTCAGCATATATAAACGTATGCTGAAACAGAAGAGTGCCTCAAAAACCGTTGCTGCGGTTGAAAGATTTATTTTCAGCCACAACGCTATTCCGCAGGGACTTAAAACTGCCGATGATGTGCGTGACTGGAATCGTCTTTTGCGTTGGTTTATCCAGCTTTCGGGCAATACAGAGGCTGCGGACGAGGAGGTTGCTAAAAATCTGATTTATGATTGGTGGCAAAAACTTCGCGAAAAGCAGTTTGGCGAAGGAAACGTGTTTAGACTTGTTAAAGAGTCTACGGTTTTAACGGCGGATTCTTGGCGCGGTGTTTTTCCAAAAGACAAGCTCAAGAATAGCTTTTCGGACAATTTGCTTTTGCACTGCGGCGAAATTGACACTTTGATTGAGCGCGGGCAAAGCAACTATGTTATTCACTATCTGAATAAGTTTGACATGGCTAATGCTGCTCCTAAGGTCAAAGCTGTAATTTGTCGCTGGGCAGCCAAAATTCCGGCAGAAGATATGCTGGTATATTTGGTTGATGCTATAGCTAGTCAGGATAGAATTGATAATTTCCGTGTGTTTGCCATGCACCCGCTGGGACTGAACTTTTTGATGCAAAGAGACTGTTTTGGTCTGATTGCGCAAATGGAAAAACAGTTTAGAGCTGTGGTAAAAGACTATCCACAGACTTTCAGTGATTTTACCAGCTGCGAAATTTATACCGAGTATCTAAGCAGAGCTCTTGATGAGGCTGTTTAAGACTTTGTTCAATGAAAAAAACTCTCCTTATTCTGATAAGGAGAGTTTTTTTACTTTTAAATAATTTAGTCTTTGGGAATGGTGAAATAGTTGTAAATTCCAAATCCTAAAAATGCTAACACTAAAACAACACCTCTTGTTCTTAATATATAACAAAAAAGCGGCCAAGCTGCATCCAAATGCATTAAATTGGAAAAAGTCACAACATATAATGTTACCTCAAAAAATCTATCGGAAAATACAATAGGTTCTAACCGTCTGATAAGCTTGCTTTTTTCATAGAAAAAAGCAATAATTGCTTGAGATATTATAAATATAAATCCAAAAATATCAAACCATTTTAATCTGCCGTAATAAAGAAGATAGGAATATACCATAATCCAACATATTATTGCAATTACTATCAACACGAAAAAGAACGGCTTGATAAAATTTATCCAAAGATCTTCCCAAAAATCTTTCATTATTATTTTTTCCTTATCATATCATCAAGGCTATTCATACCAGCATTGACGGAAAAATCAACAGCAGAGTTAACAGCAGTTCGCCCCAATAAATGTTCTAAGTTTCTGCCAAATAATGCATTTCCAGCACTATTACCAGCAAAGTTTTCAACAGCGCTTTTGCCCATATTTTTAGCATAATCTGCTAAGGTATTTTCTTCTGAATTGCCTATTCCGCTAATTACACTATTCGCTGCAGCATTTTTCATCTGATTTTTCACTACATTGCCGACTGTCCCATAGGTCCAAGATGACACACGAGGAATGAAGGTGTTTGTAACAATTCCAGCTTCTTTACCCTTGGAAAATATTGAAGGACTTAAAGCTGAACCTGTTGCATCTGCAATATTTGCCAGTATTGGACGTTCATCTTTAATTTGCTGTAATTCTTTACGCATATCATCTCTGCCTTGTACGTATGTTTCTTTCATACTGTCCCATGTACTTTCTTTGGGTTTATAGCCAGCAAAGGCTTTTAGGAATGCTTCAGTTGCACCATATGCACCGCTTTCTACAGCCCCGTATAACTCATCCAAGTATCCCATAGAATATCCATTTATTGCAGTATATCCCAGTTGTTTGGCTTGGCACAAGTATTTTTTTGCATTTTCTAGCGTCCAAAAACTTGATTCTTGTTGATTTGAATTTTGCTGAACTGCTTGCTGATTGTTTTTAGGCACAGCGGTTATTTGCGGTATAGTTTGATACGAAGCATTTTTGTAATCGTCCAAAGAATATGTGCCGTTATTGACTTTTTCTATCATATCGCGGCGGTTATCATATTGGCGCATACGTTCACCATCTGCTCCGTCAGGGTATTTGCCGTTGACCTTATCCCATATCTCTCTGTCATGTTCATAAGAATAATCATAACTTTTTTGACCTATAGTTTCCGGTTTTGTTGAATTATATTTTCCTTGTTTAAAGGCTTCGGCTACAACGGAACGCTGTTTTTCTAAAGCCTTAATTTCTTCAATAGGGTAGTTGTTTTCTTTAAGCAGGGTAATTTGTCTGTCCAGCAAATCAAGTTCTTCTTGTAAATATAAATTTCTTTGTAGTGAAGTTCTTAAATTGTCATTCATTTTTTTTATCCATAAAATTAAAATAAAAAAATCCCTTTGTTTTGTGAAAAAACAAAAGGATTTTTAAAAGTGGTTATTTATCGTTCTGTATAACAAAAAAGTGCGCCGATTTCTCGTGCACACTTTTTCATTATGATAATTTTATATCACATCAGGTGACCTGTTGTCAAGTTTTTTCTTACTATTATAATATTTATATTATTTAATGGCAGGATATCATGATAAAGACTCTGAATAATTTTTCCGCATAAACTCAATTTCGGCGGCGTATCCAGCTAAATCGTTAGGCGTTTCTAAGATAAACGGCAGATTCTTTACCGCTGGGTGGTTTACAAAGCGGATAAGCGCATCTGTTCCGATTTCTCCGGCGCCGATTTTGGCGTGGCGGTCCTTGTTGGAGCCCAACGGCATCAAACTGTCGTTGAGGTGAACGGCTTTCAGGTGCTGCAGACCGATTATTTTATCAAATTCAGACATCACACCATCGAGGTTGTGCACAATGTCATAGCCGGCGGCAAAAATATGACAGGTATCAAGGCAGACGCCTAACTTGTCTTTGAGTTTGACACCGGCGCGAATCTCTTCCAGCTCTTCAAAACTGCGTCCTATTTCCGAGCCTTTACCCGACATGGTTTCCAACAAAACAACAGTATGCTGTTCCGCTGTTAAAATGCGGTTCAGCAGGTCTATTATCATGGCTATGCCAGCGCCAGCACCTTGTCCGACATGCGACCCTGGGTGAAAGTTGTAGTAGTTATAGGGAATATGCTCCATACGCTTTAAGTCGTCGGCAAATACCATTTCGGCAAATTCGCGGGTTTGCGGATTATCCGAACACGGGTTAAGAGTGTAGGGAGCGTGCGCAACCAGCGGAGCAAAGTGATTTTCTGCAGCTAAGGTGCGGAATTTTGCCACATCAGCGAGGTCTATATCTTTGGCTTTTCCACCTTGCGGATTGCGCGTAAAAAATTGGAAAGTGTCAGCTTTAATCGATAAAGCCTCTTTGCCAATATGGGCAAAACCTTTGGAAATAGATAAATGACAACCGATATGCAGCATTTTTCCCTCTTATTCAATAATTAAAATCAAGCTGTCTTTAACACCGACAACTTTGGCCGTGTCGCCTTGCTTGAAAGGTTTTTGACACGAGGCCAGCCAATAGGTGTCGCCGATTTTTACCTTAGTGCGGTTGTCCGCCGTGTCTTCGGCAACCGTAACCAGCTGTCCGACATATTGTTCGGCGGTGTTGTTCAGGTTTTTATATTCGGCAGGTACTTGGGCTTTGCTGAATATATAGCGGTAAACCGTCACGCCGATAACGGCGAAAATGCCGGAGGCTATGGCAAAAACAATCAGCTGCGTGGTAAATTCCAGCGGCATAAAATATACGGCAATGCTGACCACAAAAGCCGCAAAACCAAACCAAATCAGGTATACTCCCGGAACAATCAGCTCCAATAAAGAAAGCGCAAGCCCAGCGATTACCCAGTTGACAACAGGTGAGTCAAACATCTTTTATTACTCCTTGCCGGCGGATTTTTTAGCAGAGGTTTTGCCGTTCATGACATCTTTTACCAGTTCGGAAATTCCGGCAACAGTGCCCATAACCTGAGTGGTGTCAACCGGCAGCATTAGCAATTTTTCGTTAGGCGAGGTTACAATGCCTTGCAAAGCGTTGATGTATTGCTGACCAAGGAAATAGGAAAGGGACTTAGGGTCGCCTTTGGCAATGGCGTCGGAAATGAGTTGTGTTGCCATTGCTTCAGCTTGGGCAGAACGCTCACGGGCTTCAGCCTCACGGAAAGCTGCTTCTTTTTTACCTTCAGCTTCAAGAATTACCGACTGTTTAGAACCTTCCGCCTGTAAAATTTCGGCCTGACGCAAACCCTCGGCTTCCAAAATGTTAGCGCGTTTTTCACGTTCGGCTTTCATCTGGCGAGCCATGGCGTCAATCAAATCTTTCGGCGGAGTAATATCTTTAATTTCCACACGGGTAACTTTCACACCCCAAGGAATAGTGGCTTCATCCACAACCGACAGCAATTTTTGGTTAATGATATTGCGCTGCGACAGCAATTCATCAATTTCCATACTGCCGATAACCGTACGGATGTTAGTCATAACCAGGTTCATAATGGCATAGTCCAAATCTTCTACCTGATAGGCGGCCTTTGTGGCGTCTTGAATTTGATAGAACAACACGCCGTTAACGGTTACCATGGCGTTATCTTTGGTAATAACTTCCTGCGAAGAAACTTCCAAAACTTGTTCCTTGCGGTTGATTTTGGCGCCGATAGTTTCCAGTACCGGAATCAAAAGGTGAAATCCCGGATGCAAAGAGCGGGTAAAACGACCAAAGTTTTCAACTGTATATTCATAACCCTGACGGACAATGACAACGGATTTGATTAAAACGACCAAAACCAAAGCGATTAAAACGACTGCTAAAGTTTCCATTTTTTTCTCCTTTATAAATAATTGCAATATAGTCAGTGTAAATGTGTTTTTTGTTAATTACAATAAAAAAAATCCCAGTTGTAACAACTGGGATTTAATTTGGAATATATCTTTTGAACTAGCGGCCGCCTTTTCCTCTTAAATGTTTGCTTAAATCGTTAAATGTACTTCTTAAAGCACGGCGGGCAGATGATTTGCCGGTGCCTTCATGTTTGGCTTCTTCATTAGCAGAAACAGTTGATTTGTTGCCGTGTCCGTCATCTGTAGATAAAACGCGGTCACCGCTGGCGGACAGTTTGGTATATGTAACTTTGCTGCCGTCTTTGCTGATAACGGTTTCAATTTTATCTTTTTTGCCGTCGCCGTCAACATCGCGGTGTTCCACAATTCTAGTGCTGCCTTCCGATTTTCCGGAAGTGTAAGATTTTATCTTTTGCTTTCCGAGAACTTCGCCGTTTTCGGCATCGCCTTTATGATAAGTGGCTTTAACCACGGTAGAGCGAGAGCCGACATGAGAATTGATTTCGGTTTGATTGCCGTTGCTGTCGGTTACGGTAAATTCAGAGTGACGGGCTCCGTTTACACCTTTGGCATGAGCCACGGCAGAAGCCGCGCTTAACGGGTCATTGGCTTGCGCGTCGCCGCTGATGCTGCCTCTTTTGCGGATAACGCCTTCAACGTGATAGGTGCTGCTGGTTTCCTGCTCTTCAGCTTTTTCCTCTGTTTTAGCGGTCAATTCTTCTTCTGTTTTGTTCAGCTCTTCAGCAGATTTAGAAATGGTATGAGATACGTCTGCATGGCTGCCGGCGCCGGAGTGTACATGTCCGCCGTGATGATGTTCACGAATACATTTCAGCATGTTGGCAACGCGTGATTCTCGGTCATTAGCCCAGCCTTGAATTTGGTTGCGCTGTTCATCAGTCAGGTTTGCACCGCTGACTAATTTGGTTAAGCCGCTTTGCTTATAGAAAGTATGGTCGCCTTCTTTAATAATCCCCATTTCCCGCAGCATTTTGTTGGCTCCTTCGGCGTCTATGCCGAAAGATTCAAAACGTTGGTCAGAGCCTTTATTCCAGCCATCTATAGTTTCTTGGTGAGCTAAGGTGCTTTTCATTTCTGTATCAGGTGCTGTGTTACCGGTGTCGGCATTTCCCGCGGCTGCGTTTGCTTCAGCGACGTGAGAAGAATAGGTTTCGGCAGCAGCTGAAGCAACCAATCCCAAGGTAGCGCCCGCGATGGTGGCGGCGGCAACCGATTTCGGGTTGGATTTACGTGCCAAGTCGGCATTATTCAGCAATTCTTGCGCTTGTTCCTGACTGATATTCGGAACAACCTCTTTTAACAAGGCTTGAAATTCTTCAGGAGCTTGTGCTTTTTCAAAGGCTTTGAGCAGTTTTTTATCTGCCGCAACTCCGTTGGCTTCCAAAATTTTTGTCATATTTTTACGGGCTTTGTTTAAGTTGTATTTTTCCGACAAGCCCTTTACAATACCGATACCTAAAGAAGTTGACATGGATACAAGACGCCGCGGTGAGCTGAAAATTTTAGCAGCACCGGCTTTTAATGCTCCGCCTACCGAATCTATGTGTTGTGTGGCTTGCGCTGCAGCGTTTGCAAGATGTTCCGTGCCGGCGCCGGTTGCACTGTGAATTGCTTTTCCGGCAAGTCCAAAATTATCGACAATGCCGTTCATGCCTCCGCCAAGTGAAAAATATCCGGAAATTGCCGTGGCGGCAACCTGACCGGCCAACGTCAAGGCTTTTGAGCGGTTTTCCGGTTTGGCTAAAGATTTTACAAAGTCTTTGAAGTTTCCGCCGTTTTCAGCCTGATGTTCTTTATAGGCTTTGCTGATGGTTTTATAGGTTTTGTAAGCAGAATAAGCGGTCAAGCCGACGGGACCTAAAGTGGCGCTGATAGCCGCAGTGCGCAGCAAGTTCACTCCCAAGTTTTTGCTAAGGTTGGCAAATTTATAAATCGTTGGGTGCTTTAGGGCAAAATCCTTATTCATTTTGGCAACGCGGGAAGAAATGTTTTGCGCGTTCATCAAACGAGAGCGGCTGCATTCTTTGGTTACAGACTGCACAGAAAGTTGAGCACAGGTTGTTTTTACAGCGTTTTTCAAAAATTCTTTATTGCTGAACGGACCGTTAAAGTTTTGCGATTTTTGAAAGAGTTTGGCGGTATGTTCACTCAATTTGCCTAAAACGTTTTTTTCTTCTTCGCTTAACTTTTCTCCTTTGGCATTTTTAAGCAGCAAAGCATCAAGCTCTTCAGGCTTTATTTTATTTTGTTCGCAAAATTGAGCTGTAGCTTCTTGTTTCAGATATTCGGCAATAACCAAAGCTTTAAATTCTGCGGTATTGCTTTCCAGCTTTTCTTGCATAGTTTTAACGCCGTTGGCATCAGCAGCGTTGTCTTTTAAATCAAAGATTGTTGTTTTTTGCAAGATGCCGAGAATTTCTCTTTGCTCGTCTAATGAAAGTTTGCTAAAGATAGGATTTAATTCGGTTAATATTGGCTGAAAGTTGATATTAGCTGCAGTTTGTTTCCAAGTATCTTCATTGGCTTTCATTTCTTCAGAAGTTTTGCCGGCAGCGTTTTCCAAACCATGGCTGGAGTTATATTCACCTAATTGCGAATCTACGGTATTTTGCAGCTGTTGATATTTTTCTTGAGCTGTTTCAGGATTAGCTAAATGAGCAACATCTAAATAGTCTTTTAAGGCAACGGCAGCGTCCGGCTGAATGTTTTTCGGGTCAGCATTATCCAGCATCTGCAAAGAAAACTGCTCAATCTCTGCCATACGGGCTTTTTCGTCGTCGGTCAGGTTTTCTTTGCCTTTCAAGGCTTCATATTCTTTGTAAACATTATAAGACGGCTCATTTGCAATGTCTATTTTCTTTTCGTCATCTTGCTGCTGAGCAGAATCTGTATTGGCTTTAGCCTTTTGTTCGGCAATTTTTCGCAAAATTCTTTCAGCGTTAGAGTTATTGCTGCCAAAACTTGCGGCAAAAGCTTCAAGACTTTCCAAGCGGTCGGGGTCAAAATCTGCCGAACTGTTGGCTATTTCATCAAGTTTAGCTAATAAAGCGGTTTTTTCCTCATCCGTAACCGGAGTGTTTGCTTCTTCTTTTGCTTGAATTGCGGCGATGTTGTCATACAATTCTTTGTTATCTGCATTGTCAGCCATTTTTTTCTCCATAAACATAACTCATTTTTATTCAGTATAGCGTATATTTTCATATTTTGCAATAAAAATGACAAAAAATATTTTTGTACATTTTTCAGGCAAACGGTTAGTTAATTTATTTTTTAACTATACTTTTTTATCAGCTATGATATAAACAGAATGTTTAAGATAAGTTAATCAGGTGAAAAAATGACTTTAAAAAAGAGATTCGGATTGTTTTTACTGTGTAATTTGGTGCTGTGGAGCGTGGTGCCGCTGCTGCGCTTGAGCTTGCCGATGGATACGCAGGAAGCTATCGTATGGGGTAAATACAGTTTGCTGGGAACCACTAAGCACCCGCCGTTTTCGGGAATTATCGCATACTATTTTTATTTGCTGTTCGGCAAATTTGACGGCGCAATGTATTTATTAAGTCAGATTTTTACGGCATTAGGCGTTGTGTATATATATAAATTGGCGCGTTTATTTGTTGATGAATATAAGGCTGTTTTGGCGGCAATGCTGCAGTTTGGCATTATTTATTATGATTTTTCGAGCGTGGAATTTAATGTGAATGTTATTTCTTTGGCGCTGTGGCCGATGTGCACATATTATTTTTGGCAGGCATATCAGCAAAACAAACTTAAAGATTGGCTGCTGTTCGGCATAGTGAGCGGAATTAACTTGCTCAATAAATATACGGGCGCTTTGCTTTTGGGGGCTATCGGGGTGTTTTTGCTGACAAGCGCCAAAGGCTGGAAGCAGTTTATAAACTATAAGGCTTATGCGGCGGTTTTGTGCGTGGCGGCAGTGCTGACACCGCATATTTGGTGGCTTGCCGAGCATAATTTTGAAATGCTGAACTATATTTTAATGCGCAATAATCCAACTAAGATTATGGACAGCGAATGGCGTCATTTGCTATATCCGCTGAAGTTTGCCGCTGCACAGGCTTTGTTTGCGGGGGCAGCTTTGCTTTGTTATGCAGCCTTTTATAAATTTTCGGAAAAAGAAAACCGTCCGGAAAGCAAAAATGAAAAAGGGCGCTTTTTGCTGTTATGCGGATTTTTACCGATGGCAGTGTTTATGGCAATAAGCTTAACCGCTGGAACTCCGCTTAAAAGCATGTGGGGTTTTCCATGCCAATTTTTAAGCGGAATTATGCTGGTTTATTTTTTCCCGATAAAACTAAACGAGAGCAAAACTTTGTGCTATTCGGCGGTTATGGCAGTCTGGAGCTTGCTGTTTGCCATTGCCTACGGCGTGCAGTGCTATAGCACGACCAGCGAGCGTTTCCGCACCGATTGTCCGACTATGGTCAGTGTGCTGGAGCAGAAATGGAATGAGCATACCGGCGGGCAAAAACTGGAATATGTGGGGGCAGATGTGTGGTTTGCCGATATGTTCGCGCTTTATGCCAAGCATGAAGTAAAGCCGATGATTTGGCTTAGTCCTGACAACAATCCATGGTTTGACACTGCAGATTTTGAAGAAAAAGGCGCGTTAGTCGTGTCGTCAAATTACCTCGATTATATGAATTATAAAGAAAAATTCGGTGATAAACTCACAGCTCCGCAAAATGTCAAAGCCGCATATACATCAATGAGCGGCAGAGTGAAAATTCGTGATTTGTTTGTGGGATTTTATAATGTAAAGGAGGCAAAAAATGCCAAATAAACTGGTTAGCATAGTTATTTCCGCTTATAATGAGCAGGATAATGTGAGCGAGCTCTATAAGCAGCTGGTTAAGGAACTGAAAAAAGTTAAAAATACAGATTTTGAGTTTTTGTATGTTGACGACGGCAGCTCGGATAAAACTTATGATAACTGCCTGAAACTGCAAGCCAAAGACAGTCGGGTAAAAGTGGTGCAGCTTAAACGCAATTTCGGGCATGAAATCGCAATGACCGCGGGAATGGACTATGCCAAAGGCAATGCTGTTATCTTTATGGATTCCGACTTGCAGCATCCGCCGGTTTATATTCCGAAAATGATTGAACTTTGGCAGCAGGGCAAAGAAATTGTATTGACCAAGCGGGTTGACAATAAAGCAACTTCCAAGCTGTATAAGTTTTGCGCTAAAACGTTTTATTTTATTTTGAACAAATTGTCCGATACTAAAATTATGGAAAGCGCACCGGATTTTCGGCTGCTTGACCGTAAATATGTGGATTTTCTGAAGGGCTTTAATGAGCAAGACCGCTTGTTCCGAGGGCTTTTAAGCTGGATTATGCCGCACGACCATGTGGCAATTATTGATTTTGTGGCGCCGGAGCGTTTCAGCGGCGAGTCTAAATATAACTTTTTCAAATCGCTGCATTTGGCGGTTAACAGCATTGTGCAGTTTTCGGTGCTGCCGCTGCGCTTTGCCATATATTTGGGATTGCTGGCGGCATCTACGGCGTTTTTGCTGGGAGTTTATGTGTTTATTGAACATTTCTTTCTGCATAATCCGACCCCAGGCTATGCTACGATTATGATAACGGTTATCTTCCTTGGTTCGGTGCAGCTGATTTGTTTGGGCATTATCGGTGAATATATCGGCAAAATTCATATGGAAGTGAAAAAACGTCCGCTTTATGTGGCAGATTATGTGACGAAAGAAGACAAACATGACGATAAAAAAGATATTTAACGCCGATGATTTTGGTATCAGCAAAGGCGTTAACGCCGCTATATCCAAAGCGCACCGCGAGGGAATTTTGAACAGCACCAGTCTGATGATAAATCAGAAATATGCCGCCGAGGCGGTGAAAATGGCTAAGAAAATGCCGAAGCTGGAAATTGGCTTGCATGTTAATTTGACCAATGAATATCCGGCAGCTTCGGCGCAGCAAATTCCGCTGCTGGTTGACGGGCAGGGCAAACTCAAAAACGGTTTTGTGAATTTATTTTTGCTTTCTTTTTTGAAACCTAAGCAGCTACAGCAGCAAACAGAAATTGAAATGCGCGCGCAAATTGCCAAATATTTGGCAACAGGTTTGCCTTTGCAGCATTTGGACAGCCACCGTCATGTGCATTTAATTCCGCCGATTTTTAAGGCAATGCGCAAATTGCAAAAAGAATTTGCCGTGCCGCGTATTCGGGTGATGAATGAAAATATTTTCAACACCTTAAAATATAATAAAAACAAAAGTTGGCTGTTTGACGGAGCGCTGATAAAATATGTGCTGCTGCGTTTTTTGTGCTGGTGGAACGGCTATAAAAACGATGTGTATTTTTATACATTGCTGTATACCTGCAAAATAGCCAAAAAGCAGTTCAAAGGCGTAAAAATTCCGTCCGGCTATAAAGCGGTGGAAATTATGATTCACCCCGGAATGCCGGAAATTGATAAGCAATATCCCGAGGACGTGTGGGACGAGAATATTTTGTCGCCGTATCGCACGGTTGAATTGGAAACGCTATTGGATAAAAATGTGCCGGAGGGGATAAATGATTAAAGCTTTTATCAAACTTTATCTGTGGGCGGAAAATATTTGGTTTAAGCTGCCGCAAAAGCTGCGCTTTTTGCTGGTCGGTGGTTTTAACACCGTTTTTGCTTATACAATTCTAGCCTTAATTCTGTGGCTGTTTGAAAATATCAATGTTTCGGCAGGGCTGGATTTTGCACCGGTTTTGGTGGCTAATGCGGCATTGTTTGTGCAATATGTTATCACTATCAATGTGTCGTTTTTAACAATGCGCTACTATGTTTTTCAAAGCCACGGCGATTGGAAAAAAGAGTTTGTCAAAGCCTGGTCGGTGTATTTGTTTTTATATTTGATAAACTCGCCGATTTTGAGCTTTTTAATGGTGGTTGTTGGTTTGTCTCCGCTGGTGGCGCAGGCGTTATATTTAACATTTTCGACCATCACAACCTTTATATTGCATAAATATTATTCGTTTCGGCAGCGCTCACAGGTATAAACTGATATAAATTCAGCGGTTTTTCTCAATCCAGCTCATCAGCAGGTTGACGATGTATTTTTGTTCTGCTTCAGTCAGCCAATGGTCAGGGGAAATACGGTGCCATTTATAAAGGCACTGTCGGCAGCAGCAAGCGCAGGCGTGCTGGGCTATAAACACAGGGTGTCCGCGCATGGGCGTTTGCTTGCCGTCATTTTTGAGCTGCGAAGCCGGCGGAGATAAGCGCTTTTTTACAAAATCTTCAGCGTGGCGGCGGATAGTGTCGCAGCCTTTTTCCGTAATATATTGCTTATCTGCATCGGTCAGCTTGAATTTGCTGCGGAAGGCGGATTTTTTCAGTTTTGTAAAAACATCATCAAACATTTTCAGCCATAATTACAGAAGCGTAACGGTTTTTGTAATTAACGGCAAAAACGCGGGCTACTTCATTCATAATTTTATTTTCATAAAGATGTAAAAATGCTTCATCGGCGCAGACTTCTAAAATTTGCTCTGCATCGTTATAATTGAGCGTTAAGCCGATTAGCGGAGTTTTTAGCGGTTCGGCGTTCATTTTTGCATAGTCTTCAGCTGAAATTTTAAAACGCGCCGCGCCGGATTCCGTACCTTGATTGATATAATGCGCCGCCGTCATCAGCCGCACATATTCCATTAGAGACAGGGGCGAAAATACTTTTAATTCAGTTTCAGGCTTTTCCATTTTTTATTCTCCTTGCTGCGGACGATTTTTTTTGATTAAATCAAGCATATTTTTAAATTCCGGCGAGCCAGCGATTTTTTCAACCGAAAGACTCATTTTTATGCGCCAATTCGGATATTCCTGCACCGTTCCTGGAGCATTATCCAAAACTTTTTGACGGTAGATGTCATTGAGGCGGACTAAAAACAAAGCGCTATTGGTGCGGGCGCAATATTCGTTTATTTTTAGCTCAATGCCGTGCGGCGCGGTTTTGCCGCTGTCAATTGTTTGAGCCATTTCCTGAGCTTCGGTTTCGCTTAGAATATTTTGCAGAACAAATGCAGCCGTCATATTTTTGCGGTCTTTGAAACGTCCTTCCAAATTGTCTTTATATTGGGTTTGATTGACGTATAAACCGCAACGGTTAAACACTTCAATATCTTCGTTTTGCCAAAATCCACAGGCGGTGGCTTGGTCGTGGGTTGAAGGCTGTGCCAGTGATAAATACATATATTTTTCAGGGGCGATAAAGCTGCCGTCTTTTTCTTTTTGACGGCAAAAAACTTTGTATGACAGCAAGCCGTGCTCTGCCATATATTCGCGGAAACCTTCCGGCACAGTACCGAGATCTTCGCCGATAACAAGGCAACGGCGGCGGGTGCTTTCCAAAGTCAGAACAGCGACTAAATCTTTGATGTTATAATAAACATAGGCGCCTTGCACAACCGGATTGTCAGCGGTAAAAAATCCCCAAAACAGTCGGCGTAGCCCCATGGCGTGGTCAATGCGCAAAGCTCCGGAATATTGCATATTTTCCTGCACCAGCTTAATAAATGGCGCGTAATGTTGTTTAAGCAGCTGCTGCGGATGATACGGCGTGAAGCCCCAGCTTTGTCCGCGCGGACGCATCGGGTCGGCAGGCGCACCGATACCGGCGTCAAGCACATAGGCGCTTTGATTTTCCCAAACTTCCGCCCCGTTTGAGGCGGCGCCGATAGGCATATCGGTATATAAACCTATTTTCATATTTAATGATTTTGCCAGCTGCTGAACCTCTTTAACTTGCTGGTCTGCCAGCCAATGGCAATATTGATAAAACTTTATTTTGTCAGCATTTTGCTTTTTGAAATCAAGAGTTCCGGCGGCTTGCGGAGAGGAATAAATTTGCTGCCAATAACGCCAATAGTCAACTGGTTCAAGTTTTTCCAGCAGGGTTTCAAAAACGGCAAGGTTTTCCAGCTCGGTGCCTTTTTCTTGAATATAGGCGGCAAATTGCTGACGACGCTCCGCCGTGGAGTTGCTTTGAAAATAGGCAAACATCATTTCCAAAATTTGTTTTTTCAGCAACAGAACAGCCGCATATTCAACTTTGGGACTTTCGTTTAAGCGCTTAATTTCGGCAGCGGTTTCCGGCAAAGAAACAAAGGCTTGAACCAATGGTGAATTTTTGAAGTCTTCTTCCGCACGCAAATCTACATAGATATAATTTACAAATAAGCGGCTTAAAGTGCGGTAGGGGGAAACATCGCTTTGTTTGCGGGAAGCAAAACGTTCTTCATTTTGCGTGTAGGGACTCATTACTCCCAAGGGATTTATACCCACGGCATCTCCGCCGTTTTGCGCGGTCAGGCGCACAATTTCAGCTAAATCCGAAAAATCGCCGATACCCATGCTGTTTTTTGAGTGCAGGGCGTAAAGCATTACCGCAGTGCCGAAAATATGTTCGTGGTTTTGTAAAAATTGCGGCTGCCAGCATTTTTGCGGGGCATAAATTAAAAGGCTTTCCTGCTCAAAATTTTCATTTTGGGTCAATAGCTTGTAATAGCCGATTTTTAGGCTGGGCATTTGAATTTTTTGCCCGCCTTCAGCTTGGGTTTGCCATACGCATTGTTCTTTTTCATCAATGAGCTTGAGCAAATATTTTCTGTCGCCGTTTAAATAAAATTCCGGCGTTTCGTTTTCATAAAAAGATAATACTTCGGGAACGGGCGGCTGCTTTTCTAAAATTTGCAAAGATTGGGCAATTTCTTCTTTGGTGTCGGCTTTATAGCCCATATTTTTCAAAAAAAATTTTCTGACTTCATCTGTTGTATAATGAATTTGTCCGGTTTTATCTATATAAGATGATGATATTCCGGCTTTTTCTGCCAAAGTTTGCAAATCTTGCATAGTCTTCTCCTTTATGATTTTGCTTATCCTAGCAATAAAAAACGTACTTTACAATACCTATTTTTTATGATATATTGACAAAAAATCAAAAAACGCAAGGAGAATACTGTATGACAATAGATAAAAATACAGCGGATTATTTATTTCATCAACGCTGGTGCAATTTTAAAGAGGAAATCCGCTTGGGCAATGTCGAAAATATCAGTTATATGTCATTGCCGTTTGATAAGGGCAGCAAAATGCTGACTATAGGCAAAGCAAATTTATCTGTGCAGTCAGAAGAGCCAGTGCGTTATTTTATGATGCCGTTGGCAAAAGCCGAAAAAAATGAAACGGATACAATTGAAATTGATGGACAAAAATATGTAGATGCGTTGCAGCGTTCGGATTACTGGCAAAAAATGAATGAGTTTTTACGTCAGAATAACAATGTGATAACCTTTCCAAACGGCTGGCAGCTGACTTATAAAAATTTAATAGATGAAAATTTTATGAAAGAGCACGGCAAAGCCCCATCCCGTCCGCTGGGTGTGCAGCAAAGCAATACCACCTTGTCGGTGGGCGATGACGAAATTGCATTCAAGCTGGAGCGTATGCTGCAATTTTCTAAAAAAGAAAATCCTGAATTTGAAATGAATGAAAAGCTGATGCGCGAAAAAAGTTCGGTTATGCCGAAAACCTATGGCTACTTTTTGCTCTATGACCCGAAAGGCGGCACAAAATCGTCTGCCGGTATTGTTCAAGAATATGTTAAAAATCAGGGCGATTTGTGGAACTACGCTTTGTCATATTTGAAAAAACGCCTGATGGCGGGCTATTTGATGCAAAAAGATTTAACGCCGGAAGAAAATCCTCATTTTATGCATTTGATGAAAATTTTGGGCGATAAGACGGCTGAAATGTCTGAATGTTTATCCAAAGCCGATGAAAATCCGGCATTTACACCTGAGACGGTTAATGAAAAAACTGTTTATCTTTATCAAAAACATTTGGAATTTTTATTAACAAAAACACGCAATGTGATTCGCGATAACTTAGAAAATTTGCCACAGCCGACAAAAGACAAAGCATCGCATCTTTTGCAAAACTGGGATAAATTAACCGGCGAATATGTGAAAAAACAAATAGCCAGTGCCGCAGCCAGCAATGACAAATTGGTGCGAGTTCACGGCGATTTCCACTTGGGGCAGGTGATGGTTACCAAAGATAACGACTTGCGCTTTATAGATTTTGCCGGAGAGCCGGCAGCTCCGTTGGAAGAACGTTCGCAAAAACATATTTCCGTACGCGATTTGGCGGGAATGTATCGTTCAATTAAAGGATATTTAGGTAGTGCGGCAGTTGAAGAATTTGTGGCAGATGCGTCTGACGAGGTCAGCGCCAAAGCCCGTCGCAGCTATGCAGAAAAAGCGGTTGAGCCGTTGATTAACGAGTCAGCGCGTTTGGTCCTGAAAGGTCATAGCTTGAAAGAACCATGGCTTGGTTTGGAAGTTTTACGCAAAAATTTGTATGAAGTGAACTATGAAGTTATTTATCGTCCGCAAATGGCTTATATTGCCGTAAACGGCTTAGCCGATATGCTGCAGCCGCAAAAAGCAAGACAGCGAATGAATAACAGAAACAGATAATTAAAAAAATACCGGTTTTTTAGAAATCGGTATTTTTTTGTTGAATTGTTCAAAAATAATTTATTTTGCCATTGCCGATGCGCTTGAATTTACCGCTCCTGTCGGAACAAACTGCACTTCTTCAGCTTCTAATGATGTGACATTGCCTTCTTGATCCACGGTGGCGGTAATCAAAACTTCGGCTTCGGGAGTGATGGTGTTGCCATGCACCAAATCTTCGTCAATTTCAATATTTACCGTGCCGCTGTCATCTTTGACCAGATAATTTTCATCACCCAAATTTTGCACAATCACACCTTGAATCACAACTTCGGTGTCATCGGGCATGGCTTTGACATCAGAAATTTTGCTAACCGGCTTGGTTTCGGTTTTGGCAGCGTCTGCCGCCATGGCGTTGTTGCTCAGCAAAGCTAATCCGCAAATTGCCAACAGGCTTAAAAATGTATGTTTCATATTTTTGTCTCCTCTTTATAAAAACTTTACGCATACGATATATGGGCAAAAAGCAGGCTTTCAAGGTGACCGACATATTTGGTAATAAAAAGTGAAGATAATCAGTTCAAAATTTACTTCTTTTTTATGATTTATCTAATACAATGTATGCGAATTAACAGGAGGACATTATGGATAAAAATTTGAATGTTGATGAACAAAAAGAACAAGAATATATCGGCGGACTGATTAAAAAAGTCAGTGCTGCCCAAAAGAAATTTGCTACTTTTACTCAGAAGCAGGTGGATGAAATTTTCCGCCGTGTGGCTTTGAAAGCAAGCTCTATGCGTATTCCGCTGGCTAAAATGGCTGTGGAAGAAACCGGAATGGGCGTGGCAGAAGATAAAGTTATAAAAAATCACTTTGCTTCTGAATATATTTATAACAAATATAAAAACACTAAGACTTGCGGTATTATTGAAGAAGATAAAGAAAACGGCTTGATTAAGTTTGCCGAGCCGATTGGCGTGATTGCTGGTGTTATTCCAACCACCAACCCGACTTCTACCGTGATTTTTAAATCCTTGATAGCCCTCAAAACTCGTAACGGTATCATCTTTTCTCCGCACCCGCGTGCTAAAAAATGCACTATCGAAACCGCAAAAATGATTTTGGAAGAAGCTGTAAAAGCAGGTGCTCCAAAAGATATTATCGCTTGGATTGATGAGCCGACTTTGCCACGTACTCAATATTTGATGCAGCAGGCTGATTTGATTTTGGCGACTGGCGGTCCAGGAATGGTGAAGTCCGCATATTCTTCCGGCACTCCGGCTTTGGGCGTGGGACCGGGCAATACTCCGGCAGTAATTGACGAATCTGCCGATATTCAAATGGCAGTAAGCTCGGTTTTGATGTCTAAAACTTTTGATAACGGTATGATTTGCGCCTCTGAGCAATCTGTTGTGGTTTGCGAGGCTGTTTATAATGATGTTAAAGAAGAATTTGTAAAACGCGGCGCTTATATTTTGAACGCCAAAGAGCGTGAAAAAGTGGCTGCCACAATTTTGAAAGACGGTAGAATAAATGCCGACATCGTTGGTCAGCCGGCGGCTAAAATTGCTGCAATGGCCGGCGTAAAAGTGCCGGAAAACACTAAGGTTATTATCGGCGAAGTTTCTAAAATCGGAACGGAAGAGCCATTCTCTTACGAAAAACTTTCGCCGGTTTTGGCAATGTATAAAGCCAAAGATTTTGAAGACGCTATGGCAAAAGCTAAAGCTTTGGTGGAATTTGCCGGCTGCGGTCACACTTCGGTTTTGTATACAAACGTGCGCAATGACGACCGCATCAAACGTTACGGCGATGTTATGCCGACTGGGCGCGTGATGATTAACTGTCCGTCGGCGCAGGGCGCTATCGGCGATATTTATAACTTTAGATTGGATCCGTCCTTGACTTTGGGCTGCGGCTCTTGGGGCGGTAACGCAGTTAGTGAAAACGTGGGAGTAAAACATCTGATGAATATTAAAAATGTGGCTAAACGTGAAGAAAATATGCTGTGGTTTAGAGTTCCGCCGAAAGTTTATTTCAAACCAGGGTGTCTGTCTTTTGCGCTGAAAGAACTGAAGGGACGCAAAAGAGCCTTTATCGTAACAGATAAGCCGCTGTTTGACTTGGGTTACACTAAAAAATTGACCGATATTTTGGAGCCGCTAGGCATTCAATATAAAATATTCAGCGATGTAAAACCGGATCCGGATTTGTCGACCATTAACAAAGCCCGCGATATGGTAAACAGCTTTGAACCTGATGTGTTTATTGCGCTGGGCGGCGGTTCGCCGATTGACGCGACCAAGATTTTGTGGATTATGTACGAGCATCCGGAACTTAAATTTGAAGATTTGGCGCGTCGTTTTATGGATATCCGCAAACGTATTTTTGAATTTCCGCCGATGGGACAAAAAGCTGAAATGGTGGCTGTGCCGACAACTTCGGGTACAGGTTCGGAAGTTACGCCGTTCTCTATTATTACCGATGACGCTACCGGCGTTAAATATGCTATTGCCGACTATGCTTTGACACCGACCATGGCGATTGTTGATACTGATTTGGTATTGACCATGCCGAAAGGTTTGTGCGCTGCTTCGGGTATTGACGTTATGACCCACGCTTTGGAATCGTATGTTTCAAGCATGGCGACAGATTACACCCGCGGCTTGTCAATCGAATCCGGACGCCTGATTTATGAAAATCTGATTAAATCATACGAAACCGGCGACGCGGAAGCTCGTGAAAAAGTACATCATGCTGCTACGATTGCCGGTATGGCGTTTGCAAATGCTTTCTTGGGTGTTTGCCACTCTATGGCGCATAAATTGGGGGCGGCTTTCCATATTCCGCACGGTTTTGCCAACGCTTTGCTGATTTGTCAGGTTATTCGTTTCAACGCCAACGATTGTCCGACAAAACAAGCGACATTCCCACAATATCGTTTTCCAAACACTAAAGCCGCTTATGCCGCATTTGCCCGCGGTATCGGCTTAAAAGGCAAAACTGATGACGAGGCTGTTGACAACCTGATTAAAGCCTTGGAAGAAATGAAACGCAAACTCAATATTCCGGCTTCTATCCGCGAATGGGGTATTAAAGAGGAAGATTGGGAAGAAGCTATGAAAACTCTGCCTGAATTGGCGTTTGACGACCAATGCACAGTTTCTAATCCGCGTTATCCGCTGTTTAAGGAAATTGAGCAGATGTATCGTTACGCTTATGACGGCGTGATTGATTTCAAACTGTAATTTGCGGTTTATAATAACAAAACACGGGGCAGGGCAGCTTGCTCCGTGTTTTTAGTTATGTGAAATATCGTTACAAAATCCGCTGTTCAGCAACTGGTTTTACACTAATGGCTTTGACCGGACAAATGGATTTGCATTTGCCGCAGCCAATGCATAAATTAGTGTCAAATTGCGGAAATCCGCCTCTTTTCAAGTTGACTGCCTGCCGCGGACAGGCTTCTACGCATGAGCCGCAGCCGATGCAAATTTCTTCATCGGTAGAGGCAACGGCAATCTGCGTTTTTTGTTTTTCTGCCAAAGTCAGGCGTTTTAGCGCGCCCGAAGGGCAAAACTGCGAGCATTTGCAGCAGTTATAATCGCAAAAATTATCGCCATATTCAAGATGTATGGTTGAGCAGTTTGGGTTGGCTTTTTTAATAATTTTCATTGGGCAGTTTTGCACACATAAATTGCAGTTTAAGCAACGATTGGCAAATTTTTCGGGACTTTGCGCGCCGGCAGGCAGAATAGCTTTTTTTACTTTTGCCGCAGCGATTTTGGCTAACAGCATACCGTCTTTAACGGCTATGGCAAACAGCGCGGCGGCGGCTCCGCCGATTAGCAGTTTCCGCCGGTTTAAGTTAAATTCCACCTTTGGGCGCGGCGGCAGTCCGTAGCAAATGCTGTTGCGTTTGCAGCCGCCAAGGCATTTGAAACATTTGATACAGGTTTCATTGTTTATAGTGTGATTTTTATAGTCGATGCTTCCGGTTGGGCATTGGGAAGCGCATAAGCCGCAAGCAACGCAGCTGTCGTTTTTTATGTACATTTTGCAAAGTGAAAATTTGGCGAGGAGTCCCAAAATGGCGCCGACAGGGCAGATGTTAGTGCAAAAAATGCGGCTTTTGAACCAAACGAGCACGCTCAGGCAAGCCATAAAACCAAGCCCGAACCAAGCTCTGCTGATTGCCGAACCAAACACGGTGTAAGGGTCGATGAGGCTGACCAAATAAACCGAACCGCCGCATAATATGCCAAAAGCAAGCGCCGCTAAAAAATATTTATAAGGGCGGCTGGGCGGCATTTTGTTTTTGCGGCGGAACAGCAGCATTAAAAATTCCTGATAGAGTCCAAGCGGGCAAAGGGTGGAGCAATATAGGCGCCCAAACAATAAGGTGAAAAGGATTATTCCGCCTAATAAAGCTAAAGCGAAAAATGAAAAATTGATGGCAATATTTTGAAACAGCGAGGTTATTTGAATGTCAAAAATTTTTACTTTGTAAAACAAACCGCAAAAAGCCAAAACAGACAGTATGCCGATAACAACAGCAACGCCGGCTCGGAAATATCGCAGAAATTTAGACATGGGCAATCCTTTTATTGAGTTAATTTTGTTTATAGTATATTGATTAGAGCGGGCTTTAGGTCAAGAATTTTTTGCTTGCATTAGAGAAAAATTGTTGATTAAATTAAGGAAAAGGAAAAAAATATGCGAGTGCTGTTATCTATAAAACCTGAATTTGCCGAAAAAATTTTGAATGGAACTAAACGCTATGAATTTAGAAAACAGGGATTTTCCAAGCCTGTTGACACGGTGGTTTTGTATGCCACTAAGCCGGTCGGCAAAATTGTGGGAGAATTTAAGCTGAAAACGGTGCATGCGGACGTACCGGAGCAAATATGGCGGCTGACCGAAAAATTTGCCGGTATAAATAAATTATTTTTTGACGCCTATTTTCAAAACCGCGGCAAGGCGTATGCCTTAGAAGTTGAGCGGGCTGTACGCTATGCCGAACCGGTGGAGCCTAAAGAATTTATGGCTGATTTTACCGCTCCGCAGTCATATAGATATATTCCTTAAATTGATTGACAGCACCGGTTTAATTGGCTAATATCAAGCAAATGAAAGAGATATAATGGAAAAAACACTGCATTTACATCATCATAACAACAAAGAAAACCTGCAGAATACGCCGGACGACAAGGCTTTTTTGCGTACAGCAGAGACTTTTCAGCTGATTTCCGACGCTACAAGGTTAAAAATTTTGTGGCTGCTGTGCCATAATGAAATGTGCGTGAACAATATTGCGGTTTCGGTAAATATGAGTTCGCCGGCGGTGTCGCATCATTTGCGTTTGCTGAAACAAGCCGGTTTGCTGGAAAGCCGCCGTGAGGGGAAAGAGATGTATTATAAACTGGCGGAAACCGTAGAAGCTGCATTGCTCCACCGCGCGTTAGACGATATTTTAGACATTAAATGTCCGCTGTAAAAGCAAGTTTTTTTGATAATTTTGAGGCGCCGTTGACTTTGCGGCGCCTCATTTCCGATTAAAAGTTATATTTTATACCGGCGTTGATGACGCTTGTATGCTTGTTTTCCATAAATTGGCTGCCGCGCAGATAGAAGTCTGGAGCCTTCCAGCTGAAAGTGATGTCGGCGCGTACAACTATTCTGTCACGGTCAAAAATATCCGTACTTTCAATTAAATAGTAGCCTTCGGTGTCACTAACGCGGGCGCGCATGGTGTGATATGGCTGCGACAGTTCGCGCAGTTGTGGTGCAAATAAAGACGATAGCTGCAAGTTTTATAAATTTAGTCCGCATAAAAGTTCTCCGCTGAGAGGTTAATAATTTGCCTTAATCTTTCAGGTTTCCTCTTAAATAGCAAAGATTTTTTAGACTAATGAGCAGTTATATATAACAAAATCAGGCTCTTCTTAAATAAGTGCCCATAATTTTGCGGCGTCCGAACTTTTCAAACTCCACTTCGCAGGTTTGTCCCTCGACGTTGGTTATTTTGCCGTAACCGAAACTTTCGTGATATACTCTGACCCCGATTAGGTTGGAGGCTTTGCTGCTTTGATACGAATCATAATCGGCATAATCGTCAGGTTCATAGTCATAGTCGGCTTGATAACTAGGCTTGGTCGAAAATTTTGGCTTATTATTATATTTGTTGCCGTATTTTTTGTATCCGCCGTTATATCCGCCGCTGTTGCCATAGGAATTGTAGCCCGAACCGCCGCCGTTGTAACAGCTACTGGTTTGGTTGATAATATCCAGCGTGGAAGTTGGAATTTCATTCAAAAACCGCGACGGCATATTGTTTTGCCATTGTCCGTAAACGCGGCGGCAATAGGTGGTGGTGATATAAAGCTTTTGCTTGGCGCGGGTGATTGCCACATACGCCAAACGGCGCTCTTCTTCCAGCGAGTTGGCGCCGCCTTCATCAAGACTCTTTTGGTGCGGAAACAAGCCTTCTTCCCACCCTGGCAAAAAGACAATGTTAAACTCCAAGCCTTTGGCAGAGTGCAGGGTAATCAGCATTACTTTGTTGGTGTCGACGGCGTTGTCGTTGTCCATTACCAAACTGACGTGTTCCAAAAACTCGGCTAAATTCGGATAGTTTTCGGTGTCGCTCATTACGCCGACCAGCTCTTTTAAGTTTTCAATACGCCCCGAGGCGTCGGGAGAAGTGTCATTTTTCAGCATTTCCAAATAGCCGGATTCTTCTAAAACCTGTTCGGCTAAATCGTTTGGTGAAACAGCATTAGCTGTACGCTGCCATTCGGCAAATTTTGCCATCAGCTCGCTTAAATTTGCTTTGGCTTTGCCGCTTAGTCCGCCGTTTTCCAGTAGAATATTAACCGCCACAAACATAGAAGTATGGTTGCCGCGGGCAGTTTCCTGCAGCTTTTCTATGGTTTTGGCGCCAATACCGCGCGCCGGCTTATTTATAATGCGTTCAAAAGCCAAGTCGTCGCTGGGCTGTAAAATGACCCTGAAATAAGCCAATAAATCACGGATTTCGGCGCGCTCATAGAACTTTGGACCGCCGATAACCTGATAGGGTATAGCCTCGCTGATAAATTTTTCTTCAAATTCGCGGGTTTGAAAAGCCGTGCGCACCAAAACCGCAAAATCAGAATAAGGGTGTCCCTCACGGTGTAGACGCTCAATTTCCGAGGCAATCCACTTGGCTTCTTCTTCGCCGCTGTAAATGCTTAACACCTTGATTTTTTCATTAGCGCTTTGGCATGCCGGACTATTTTCCGCCACGCGCAAAGTTTTGCCCAAACGGGTGGAGTTATGCGCTATCAGAGCCGAGGCGGCGTTCAAAATGTTGGCTGTGGAACGATAGTTGCGCTCCAAACGGATAACTTTAGCGTCCTCAAAATCTTTTTGAAAGCGCATAATGTTTTCAATTTCCGCGCCGCGCCACGAATAAATGGATTGGTCGTCATCGCCCACGCAGCACAAATTGCGGTATTTTTGCGAAAGCAGGCGCAAAAACAGATATTGCGTAACGTTGGTGTCTTGATACTCGTCCACCATGATATATTTGAATTTTTCTTGATATTTACGCAAAATCTCGGCGTCAGACATTAAAATGGTGAGCGTATCCAAAAGGATATCGCCGAAATCAACGCAGTTCAGCTCTACCAAGCGGGCTTGATATTTTTTATAGACTTCTAAAAGAGTGTTTGAGCGGTATTCCTGTTCGGCTTTGTCAACGGTTATGCCTTTATCTTTGAGGCGGGCGATTCTTTCCATCAGGCTCTGCGCCGGATATTTTTTTTCATCAATGCCGGAAGCTTCGCAAATTTGCTTAATCAAACGTTTTTGGTCGTCTTCGCCTAGAATCGTAAAGTTGGAATGCAGACCGACCACTTCGGCGTGCGCGCGCAAGATTTTGACGCAGATACTGTGAAATGTACCAAGCCAAACGCTGTTTGCCACATCACCAATAAGATTTTGCACGCGCTCTTTCATTTCTTTAGCGGCGCGGTTGGTAAAGGTGACAACCAAACAATTCCACGGCTGCGCCTTCTGCATAGTCAAAATATAGGCTAAACGGGTGGTTAAAACCTTGGTTTTGCCAGTACCGGCGCCCGAAAGCACCAGCAACGGACCTTCGGTGGTTTCCACAGCCTGTTTTTGCTCGGGATTAAGCTCGTTCAGCCACGGGGCGGACGGGCGTAAAGCGCTGATATTGTCATAAAGCTGCGGCGCGCAACTGCTGTCGTCTAAATCAAATATATCGCTCATTTTTGAAATCTTCTTGTTTTTAACATTTTTAAAACTTATATATCGTAAATATAAGAGAAAGAAAAGTCTTTATTTAGACTTGCGTACAATTTTTTGAAAGGCGTAAAATGTCAGAGGTCAGAGATAAAATCACCAATTTGAAACAGTTTATGGAAAGCCGGATTTTGGGACAGGAAGAACTTGTCCGCAAACTGATTATTACCATGCTTGCCGATGGGCATGCTTTGGTGGAAGGTGCTCCAGGGCTAGCGAAAACCAAGGCTATAAAAACTTTGTCAGAGTGTATTGAAACCGCTTACAGCCGTATTCAGTTTACGCCGGATTTGCTGCCGTCGGATATTACCGGCAGTGATATTTATGTGGCGTCAACCGGACAGTTTGAGTTTAGAAAAGGACCGATTTTTGCTAATTTGGTGCTGGCTGATGAAATTAACCGCGCGCCGGCAAAAGTGCAGTCGGCTTTGCTGGAGGCTATGGCTGAGCGTCAAGTCAGCGTGGGCGGAAAACAATATAAACTGCCGAAACTGTTTATGGTGATGGCAACCCAAAACCCGATTGAGCACGAAGGCACATATAATTTGCCGGAAGCACAGCTTGACCGATTTTTAATGTATATCAAAATTGACCAACCGGAAGCGGCTACCGAGCGCAAAATTTTACAACTGGTGCGCAATGAAGAAAACAACACGCAGACCGCTGCCGACAGCGTGGCGCAATTTAAAGCTAAATTCGGCTCGATTAAAGCAGAAGATATTTTTGCCGCGCGTCAGGAAGCGTATAAAATTCATTGCAGCGATTCGGTGGAAGAATATTTGATTCAGCTGATTATGGCAACCCGCCATCCGGAAAAATATGACGAATCTTTGAAAAACACTATTGCTTTCGGCGCCAGCCCGCGTGCCACCATAGCTTTGGATAAATGCGCCAAAATCAACGCATGGCTGGCAGGTCGCGATTTTGTGACGCCGGAAGATGTGCATGCTGTGGTTTATGATGTGCTGCGCCACAGAATTATATTGAGCTTTGAGGCGCAGGCTTCCGGACTTTCGGCAGATGATATTATCACTCGTTTGCTGAAAATTGTGCCGCTGCCATAAGGAATTACGATTATGCTGTTTTTTAAAAAAGATAAAAAGCAGAACGATAAAACCGGTTTGGCGGTAACGGTGCCCGAATTGATAGAGCAGCAGCGGTATTTGCCGTATTTGCAGCAGCGGCAGAATTTTTTAACCTCCGCCCAAGCCGGAAATGTAAAATCGGCGTTTAAGGGCAGGGGAATAGAGTTGGAAGAGGTGCGCGCCTATAATTTCGGCGACGATATCCGCGATATAGACTGGCGTATTACTGCCCGCAAGCAAGAGCCGTTTACAAAGGTTTATGCCGAAGAAAAAGATAGGGTTATCAATGTGTTGCTTGACTTGTCGGCGACAATGGTTTTTGGCACAAAAAAAGAGTTTAAATCGGTGACGGCGGCAAAAATCGCAGCTTTGCTGGGCTGGCTTTCGGTTCGCAATAAAGACCGTTTCGGCATTTTGATTTTTGACGGTGAAAATTCATATTATTATAAGCCGCAGAGCAGTATCAAAAATTTGATGGCGATATTTAATAAAATTGCCGAAATCAGTGAAAATGTTTTGAATAATCCTTTAAGCGGAGATTTAAGCCAAGCGCTGAAGACTTTGAAATATCATCAAAAAGGACAGGAAACGATTTTTATTTTGAGCGATTTCCATAACTTTAGCGGCGAGCAGTTTAAGAATCTAGCGGCTTTAGCTAAAAATAATAAAGTGTATTGCGTGAATATCTTTGATAAATTGGAGGAAAATGCTCCGCCCAAAGGGGATTATGCGGCGGTGTATAAAGGCGAAGAACTTGTTTTCAGCAGTGCTTCCAAAGCGTTTAGTTCCGACTATCAGCAATATTTTGCCCAAAATCGAGAAAATATTAGAAGAAATTGCCAAAAATTTTTGTGCAAATATATCGAAATCCGCACATATATTCCGATATTCAAACAGTTACGCTTAATGTAAAAAATCTTGACATAATAAGATTATTGTGCTAATTCTTACAGAAGTATTATTATTGTTATAATAAAAGAGGTAAAAATGGTTAAATTAAACGAAAACACAGCATACAAAAGAGGACAGGAACTTTTAGACGCCGGTCAATATGAAGAAGCTATCAAAAAATTTGCAGAAGTGATAGCAGAAAATCCAAGAGCCTGGAAAGCAATGAACAGCCAAGGGTTCGCATATCAAAAAATGAGTAAATACACAGATGCAGTTGAATGTTTTGATCAAGCATTGGCTATCAATCCTAAATCTGTAGAAGTTTTGAATAATAAAGGCGTAACATTAAGTATGCGTGGTCTATATAAAGAAGCAATTGCTTGTTTTGACGAAGCTTTTGCTAATGACCGTACCTCTTTGGAGGCTTTGAACGGCAAAGCAATTGCCTTGCAGCACATGTTCTCATATAAAGAAGCCTTAGATGTGCTGGAAGAGGCTATGAAAATTGACAGCAAACATCCGCAGACTCTGTTAAGTATTGCCGTAACTTTGCAAAAATTAAAACAATACGACCGTTCTATTTCATTCTTTAAAAAAGTTTTAGCCGGTGATAAATATAACACCAAAGCGTGGAACGGTATTGGCGTGACCTATCAGCTGATGGGCGACAACGATTCCGCTTTGAAATGCTTTACAAAAATTCTGAACATTAACAGTCAAGAATTGCAAGCTTGGATTAGTATTGGCTATGTATATCAAAAAATGTTCAAATTCAAAGATGCGTTGAAATGCTACAAAAAAGCTCAAGCTATTGTGGGCGGACGCTATACACACAAACTTTATGACGGTTTGGCATCTTGCTTGACTAAACTTTCGGAATTTGATCAGGCTATTGAGGTATATAAACTGATTTATCAAAGCGAAGAAGGTAAAAGAAAATGGGACGCTCAACGTTCTATTAAGTTTGTAAATAAATTGAAACGCAAACAAGCTGTCGGACAGTTACCGGATATTATGCCGAAAACCGAAACAGAAGATTCTGAGACATCTGTTGCCGAATAGTTTGATTAAACTGACATTAAAAGCGGTTGTAGAAATACAGCCGTTTTTTTTACATTCTCATTTAAGCACAAAACCATGCAAAATCTTGACATATTTATTATTTGCACTACTATAGCTGTAAAATAAAGGAGTAAAAATGCTGAAAATCGCATATCAAGGAGCACCCGGAGCTTATTCGCATATTGCCTGCCGGCAGCTTTTTCCCAACCAAGAATATGTGCCGTGCGATTCTTTTGAAATCGCTATGGAAATGGTTAAAAACGGCAGTGTTGATAAGGCTGTTATTCCGGTAGAAAATTCCAACGCCGGACGTGTTACCGACGTACATTTTTTGCTACCGAAAGCCGGTTTGCATATCGTGGGTGAGCATTTTTTGCGGGTAGAACATCAGCTGATAGGCGTCAAAGGCGCACAGCTTGAAGATATTGTGTGCGCGGCGTCGCACCCGCAGGCATTGGCACAATGCTCGGAGTTTTTACAAAAGCATAATATTAAGGCGCTGAACCGTATTGACACGGCAAAATCTTGTGAAAAAATAGCCCAAGAGCAAGACAAAACCAAGGCGGCAATAGCATCTAAATTGGCAGCCGAAATTTACGGTCTGCAGATTTTGGCGTCTAATATTGAAAATGCCGATAATAACACTACGCGCTTTTTGATTATGCAAAAAGAAAATGCGATTCCTGCGGATGACGGCGGAAAATTTATTACCAGCATTGTGTTTGTTACTAAACATATTCCGGCAGCTTTGTATAAGGTTTTGGGCGGATTTGCCACTAATGGAATCAATATCTGCAAACTGGAAAGCTATTTGCTGAACGGTCATTTCTTTTCGGCGCAGTTTTATATTGAGGTGGAACAGCATATAGAATCAAAAGCCTTGCGCTATGCTTTGGAAGAGCTGAAATTCTTTTCAGAAGAATATCAAATTTTAGGCTGCTATAAAGCTAACTCATATCGGGAGCATAAAAATAAGTGAAATTTGCAAAAAGCAAAGAATTGGTCGAATATTTGCGAAAAAAGCATGTTTTTCCGCAAATATCAACGGTTGAAGAAATTTATTTAGGCGGAAGTTCATATAATTTTTGCATCAAAACCGAACAAGGTAAATTTTTTCTGAAACTTATTTATACGGAAAGAGGAAAAGGATTTTTCCTGCATCTGAAAAATATACTGTCGCAGCTGGATTTTTTATATGAACTGCCACAAGAAAAATTTGAAAATTTTTATTTGTTGGTGATGCCTTATGTGGTAGGGCATAAACTAAAATTTAAGAACTGCACGTCGGAATTATTTGTTAAACTGCAAGCAGAATATTCAAAACTTCAAAACTGTAATCTGTCAGCTGAATATATAAAGCCACAGCAAAACATGTCTAATATGATAGAAAAAATATCGCAATATTTTCAAACAGATAATAGCTTTTCAGGATATATGCTGAATAAATATTTTTGGCGGAAAATCAAACCGGAATTGGTGTGTTTGGATGGCAGCACCAAATTTATTCACGGCGATTTGACGGCAAACAATATTTTGGTTGATAAAGACGGAATACCTTATTTGCTGGATTTTGAGCAAGTACGTTACGGCTACGAGATTGAAGATGTTTGTTATTTGTTTTTGCAACTCAGCGGTTTTCGCGGTCTGTGGGGTAGAATAGGGCGTTTTGCCCGTCTGCGGAAAATGATTGAACCGCTGATGCAAAATGAAATCAGCGCGGAATATTGGCTTTATGGCGTGCAGCTGTTTTATCTTAATCATCTCTATCGCCGTTTGGTTAATCCCAAAAAACACAGCAGCTTTCGCAAAGAAATGTGTCTGCTTTGGAGCCTGCGCCAATACTTTAGGCTTTCTCGTTATTTGCATACGCTGGAATAGTTAAGCGGCGCTGTCTGATAAAAAAGGATAGGTCTGATTTGCAATAAAAAAACAAAGTCTATAAAGAATTTTTACTCATTTTTAAGGTTTAGACAGTATTCTTTTAAGAGGGTTTTAGCAAAAACTCTCTTATGGCAACAATATTATTTAATTTAGAGGTGTAAAATGAGATATACTCGTTCGGGAATAGGATTGTTAAATGCGCAATACCGCAGTGTATTGAAAAAATGCTTTTTAATTAACTTAGGCTTGTTCGCCCTTGGTGCGGGTGTATCGACTGCCGACGCCACTGTAACTTTGTCGCCGACATTGGATGGTTTGAAAGAACAAGCAAAAGATAAAGATATCAGCCCTGATGCGAGCTATCCTCTAACCGAAACTTTGACTGAAGGTGCGGCGAAGGTAACCATAAACAAAGAAACCTACTATTTTACCCCGAACAGCAATAAAGATTTGCTGCAAACTTTAGCCGGAACATCCGCCGGAATAATAACCAGTGAGAACGGAAAGCCGAAATCAATCAGCTTTGATGTCAGTAAGCTGCCGGCGAGTGTGTTCAGCTATGCCGAAGACAGTGAAAGCTACCATATTGATTTGCATACGGATAAATTAAGCACTTCCGGCGGCATTGCCTGGAGTGGATTTGTCAGCGAAAACACCATAGGTAATATTAAAATAAATTTGCCGAATGAAAATAATCCGACAACATTATATTACTCTGTTGTCGATGGTGAATATGATCCTACACTAGGCACCAGATTAAACGATTTAATCAGAAATGTTGGTAGTGAGAAAAAAGTCTTGTTTAAAGATTTAAATCTCTCGGATTCATCTGCTGCACATGGCGGAGCGATTCACAATTTTTCTGACGGTGGTTATAGTATCCACGCTGACTTTATTAGTAATTATACAAAAAGTGAAAATTCTACTGCTCGAGGCGGGGCGGTTTATAATAGTGTAAATGTTCTAATCAGCAACATAACCGGGGATTTTATTGGTAACAACGCTTCTTCCAGAGATGGTTATGCTCAAGGCGGGGCGGTTTATAATAGTGAAAATGGCACAATCGGTACCATAACCGGAAATTTTATTGACAACTATACTACTGCTAGTAAGGATTTTGCTAAAGGCGGTGCGATTTACAATTTTTATGGCACAATCGGCGCCATAACCGGAGATTTTATTGGAAACCATGCTTCTTCTGGTGGAGCGATTTATAATGACAAGGGAACAATCGGTAATATAACCGGGGATTTTATCGGTAACTATGTTTCTTCTTCTTCATCTTCTCCTCTTCAAGGTGGAGCAGTTTTTAATTCTGAGAGGATAAGCAATATAACCGGAGACTTTATCGGTAACCATGTTTCTTCCTCTTCTTCCGCCCTGGGGGGAGCTGTTTATAATCTAAGTACAATCGGTAATATAACCGGAAATTTTATCGGTAACAACGCTTCTTCTTCCTCTTCTTCTGCCCTTGGGGGAGCTGTTTATAATCTAAATACAATCGGTAATATAACCGGAAATTTTATCGGTAACCATGTTTCTTCTTCTGCTGTTGCTCAAGGTGGGGCAATTTATAATTTTGGAACAATAACTATCACAGGAGACAGCACATTTACGGATAACTATGTTGAGCCTAATGGTGGAGTTGGGACTTCTAACGCCATTCATAATTTAAAAATAGTTAATTTTGATGGAACCAATATAGTAGTTAATGACGCCATAACCGGTAATAATGGCACCATAAATATAGCAAGCTCAAGTAATGGTATGACCACTTTTAACAATTCTGTTTCAGGCAACACGGTTAACCTCATAAAAGGTACTTTGAAGTTGGGACATTACAAGTCTGAAAAGTTTGGCGATTCTTATGGCTTATTTGAGAATAGCGTTAATTTTGTGGCTCAAGGCGGAAAGCTGACCACGCAAGATGGCGAAACAAATACCCATAACTTAGGCAATTTGAAATTAAGCGCAGATTTAAACACCTCGATAGATGTGGATTTGAACACTAAAACCGGCGATGTGTTGACCGGCAGCACGGCGGCGGCCGCGGCTGAGGGCAAAAAGATTTTGATTGACAACATCAATGTTTTGGCTGACGGCACAAATCATATTGTTAAAGTTCAGGTGGCTGACGAAAACATCAAAGATGTTATGGATTTGGCAAATGATGTTAATATTGTGATGAATCCGTCTGACACCAACCGTTATTTGGTTGAATATGAACCCGCCGCAACTTCAGGAAATTTGAAGTTTGGTAATACCAAAGCTTTGGAAACCGCAGTTCAATTTAAAAAAGCCGATAAAAACTTTAATATGACGAATGTTGCCGATATCGAGGTTGATTTGGGTAAATTGGTTGGTCCGGAGTTGACAATCAATGGCAATAACAATGTTATAAATGGCAACAATAAAAAAGGTATGACGATTGCCGGTGACCAAACTTTGAATCTAAATGATGTTACGGTTAAGGGCTTTAACGGAGCGTTTGCCGAAAATAACGGTACAATGAACATTGCCGCCAGCGAGGGTAAAGAGCTGAATTTGGACAGCGGAATCAGCGGTTCCGGCGACATCAACGCCAAAGGCGAGGGCAAGCTGAACATCAACAGCAATATTGAGGCCAACAAAATGACAGTTTTGGGCGGTGAGCTGAATTTGAAGAGCGGCTCAGAGCTGGAAAATGTCGAAAACTTTGTCGCCAGCGACGGTGTTTTGAATGTGGGCGACCAAACAATAAGCCTGAAAAACGCTACTTTTAACGACGGTTCTACTGTGGCTATCAATATAAAAAGCGACGGCAATGGTTTGCTCAAGGCCGATAGTTTGACCGTAAACGGCGGTCAGCTCAAAGCCACGTTGGGACAAGGAATTGTTGAAGATGGTTCTAAGACAGTAACTTTGCTGGAGAGCGGCACCGAATTTACCAACAACTTTGCCGATGTGATGGAAAATAATATGTATATTTTTGAAAAGGCGGACAAAGCCGGCGATTATATCATTAGTTTGGCAAAAACAGCCGCGGAAGTGAGCAAAGAAAACGGTGGTACGCAAAACAATACCGGCGAGGCAAAAGCATGGGTTGACGGCAACAAGTTTGAACAAGGTTCGGTCAGCGCGGGCATTGCCGATAAACTGGCTGATTTGGCGCAAAACGATGGTAAAAAATTTAATGAAGCATTGAGCGCATTGGCTCCGAGTGATGCTTCCTTGGTTCGCATAAATTCTGTTAATGCAAATACCGAAATGTTTAGAGCCGTGGTGTCGCATTTGGACGACGTTAGCAAAAAGAAGCAATACGGCTTGTCATCTGGCGATGCGGTTGACGGCGTGAGCGTATGGGCAAAAGCGTTTGGCAACCATGCCAAAGTTGACAACACATCTAAGGTGTATGGCTTCAAATCTGACGGTTACGGCGCGACATTGGGTATTGAAAAACAACTGAATGATGCATTCAAAGTCGGTTTGGGCTATAGCTATTTTTATAACGATGTAGACGGCTTTATGCGCGATAGCGATGTAAACACGCACACCGGTTTTGTTTATGGCGAATATCGTCAAAACGACTGGTATACCAACGCGATTGCTTCGTACGGCTATTCTAAATATGACGAAAACAAACACGTTGCCGGCGATGTTTATAAAGCCAAATACGATGTTGACAACATCGGCGCGCAGGTAATGACCGGCTATAACGCCAGCGTGGCAAAAGTTGACGTAACGCCGGAAGCCGGTTTGCGCTATAACAATATTCACCGCGATAATTATGTGGATGGTGCAGGACAGGCAGTGAAAGCCGAAACAATGGATGTTATGACTGCAGTCGCCGGCTTGAAAGTGGGCAAAGATTTGGTCAGCTGCTTTGGTTTGCATGAGGTTTATTGGCGTCCGGAAGCTCGTTTGGCGGCGACATACGATTTGATTTCCGACAAAGAAAACGCGGTTGTAAGCCTGTCTAACGGCTCGGGCTATGTGGTAAAAGGACAGCGTTTGAATCGCTTTGGTATTGAAGCCGGCGCAGATGTAACTTTCTACCTTTCTTCGGATGTGGAAAGCAGCGTTGGTTACGAGGGTAAATTCCGCAAGGATTATCAAGACCATACCGGCTATGTCAGCGCTAAATACAAGTTCTAGGATTGGTTTAAGCCAACAAAAAACCTCCGATAAAAAAATCGGAGGTTTTTGCTTAGATTTTTTATACCGGCAATTACACTTCTTTTACGTCTATGCATTTTTTGGCGGGATTGTATGAAATCGCCAATTTGCCGCGGCAGAGCTTCTGCGCGTCGGCGCCGAAAACCTCAAATCGCCAACCTTGCATTGCCGGTGTGTTTTGCGGTTGGTTCAAAATAATAAAACGCAAATCGGCGTCCGAGGCAATCAGACGAGCCGAAACACCGTGGCTTTGGCTTTTTATTTTCAGCAGCATACGCAGCATTTCAAACAGGCTTTGCTCGTGATTCGGTACAGAAGCTTCTTTTTTGCGGTCTTGACGGCAAAGTTCTGTCGAAATTGGATTTTGCCGAGCTTGCTGCAGAGCTTCCATAATTTCTGCGCCCAATTTGCCTTTGATGACATCGGCTTTCAGGTTTCTAACCTGTTTCAGCTCATCGAGAGTCTTGGGAAAAGTGCTGGCAATGTTTAACAGTACATCGTCTTTAAGAATGCCTGAGCGCGGCGTGTCGCATTTTTGCGCACGGCTTTCCCGCCACGCCGCCAAATATTTCAGCGCCGACAAAAAATGCTGGCTGTGCACGTTGTGACGAATGCGCATCCAAGCGTCATCAGGATTAACATGATAGCAATGCTCGTCGCAGAGCGCCGCCGTTTCTTCATCTATCCAGTGCAGGCGGTTTTCGGCTTCCATTTTTTTGCGCAGATATTTGTAGCAATCCACCAAATATGTAACATCATGCAAAGCATAAACCAGTTGGTCTTCATCAAGCGGGCGAATGCTCCAGTCGGTGAGGCGGCAAGATTTGTCTAGCTCGACACCGGTGATTGCCTGCACCAAATTGCCGTAGCCGATATTGTCGGTAAATCCGCAGACCATGGCGGCAATTTGCGTATCAAAAACATTTGCCGGAATTTTACCGGTCAGATTATAAAAAATTTCTATATCCTGCCGACCGGCGTGAAAAACCTTGACTACGTTTGGATTGTCTAAAACAGCGAAAAACGGGTTTAAATCCATATCTTTTGCTAAAGGGTCGACAATGGCGGCGCCGCCGTCATAACCAAGCTGCAAAAGACAAAGTCTTGGGTAATAGGTGCGTTCACGGATAAATTCCGAGTCGACCGTGATAAAAGATTGTTTGTTTAATATATCGCAAAATTGCGCTAATTTTTCGGTTGTGTCTATTAAATTCATTATTATTTCTCCATAATGCACAGAATAGCGCCGATTGCTTAAGATTTTTTTAATTTGTGATTGATTTTATTTTTATTTAGTTTTAAAACAGTAGCAGTTTTAATAAATTTTAAGAGGATATAATGAACGAATATCGGACGCATACCTGCGGTCAGCTTAGAGCCGCCGATGTCGGGCAACATGTTAAATTGGCCGGCTGGATTCATCGTAAACGCAATCTTGGCAACTTATGCTTTGTCGATTTGCGCGACCACTATGGCATTACGCAATGTGTTTTTGACAGCTCATCTGATTTGTTTGCAAAAATTAAAGACATCAGAGTTGAAAGCGTTGTCGGAATTGAAGGCGAAGTTGTGGCGCGCGAAAGCGTAAATAAAAATATGCCGACCGGCGATATTGAAATTAAAGTTTCAGCCGTAGAAGTTTATTCCGAAGCTGATGTTTTGCCAATTCAGGTTTTCGGCGAAGGCGACGAACCGGAAGAACTGCGTTTGAAATATCGTTTTTTGGATTTACGCCGCGAACGTATCCACAACAATATTTTGCTGCGCTGCAAGGTAATTGCCGAAATGCGCCGTTTGATGACAGAGCAGGGCTTTAATGAATATCAAACTCCGATTTTGACAGCTTCTTCTCCGGAAGGCGCCCGCGATTTTTTGGTGCCGTCCCGTTTAAATCCTGGAAAGTTTTACGCTTTGCCGCAAGCTCCGCAGCAATTTAAGCAGTTGCTGATGGTTTCGGGGTTTGACCGCTATTTTCAAATTGCTCCGTGTTTCCGTGATGAAGACCCGCGTGCCGATCGTTCTCCGGGCGAGTTCTATCAGCTGGATATGGAAATGTCTTTTGTTACGCAAGAAGACGTGTTCAAGGTTATTGAAACCACTATGGGCGGGATTTTTAACAAATTTGCCAACGGTCGCACCGTTACGCAAGCTCCGTTCCCAAGAATCGCTTTCCGCGACGCTATGCTGAAATATGGCAGCGATAAGCCTGATTTGCGCAACCCGCTGTTTATTGTGGACGCTACACCGTTCTTTAATAACTCCGGTTTCAGCGTTTATGATGCTAAAGTGGCTGATGGCGAGCAAATCCGCGCCATCAAAGCTCCGGCAGCCGGTAACAAGCCTCGTTCTTTCTTTGATAAACTTGATGGTTATGCCAAAGAAGAAGGTTTTGGCGGCATGGCTTATGTGGCATTGTCGGATAACGGCGCTAAAGGTATTGCCAAGTATTTTTCTGAAGAAAAAATGAACGAGCTCAAAGCTTTATTTGATGTTAAAGACGGCGATGCAGTTCTGTTTATGGGCGGTTCGGTTAAAACAATCAACAAGTTTGCCGGAAAAGTCCGCAATAAATTGGGCGAAGAACTTGATTTGTTTGAAAAAAATACATTCAAACTGTGCTGGGTAGTTGATTTTCCGTTTTATGAAGAAAATGAAGAAACCGGCGCTGTTGAATTTTCTCACAATCCGTTCTCTATGCCTCAGGGCGGCTTGGACGCTTTGAACAACAAAAATCCGCTGGATATTTTGGCTTATCAATATGACTTGGTTTGCAACGGTGTTGAATTGGCTTCGGGCGCCGTGCGCAACCACGTTCCGGAAATTATGTACCGCGCGTTTGAAATCGCCGGTTATGACCGTAGTGTTGTAGACAACAAATTCGGCGGCATGATTAGCGCGTTCAAATACGGCGCTCCTCCGCACGCCGGCTGTGCTCCTGGTATTGACCGTACGGTTATGCTGCTTTTGGACGAGCCGATTATCCGCGATGTGATTTTGTTCCCGCTGAACGGCAAGGCGCAAGATTTGATGATGCAGGCGCCGAATACGGTTACTGAGCAGCAATTAAAAGAACTGCACATTCAAATTAAAGAATAATTATATACGATTTTATTATATATCAAAACAAAGTTCTGTTTTTTGGCGGAACTTTGTTTTTTTTGTGCTTGTTTTTTTATTTCAAAAATATTTTCTTAGAACTTGACAAAAAATATACAAGTGATAAAATTTATTTATATTTTATAATTTAAATGGGAGGAACTTATGAAAATATTGGGAATAGCCTCTGGAAATATGGGGACAGATAACCAAATAAGAGGTGTAATTTTAGAAGGTGCTAAAAATGAAAAAACAGTTCCGGTAACCAGAAATGAATTGTTGATGTCATTAGACGGTAAACCTTTATTGCGAGAAAACTATTCTGATGATAAAAAATTTAATCGAGATGTAAATGATGCCGTTGACCGGTATCTTCAAGAGAATAATGCGCCGGATTTTGTTGTTCTTCCCGTAAATCACTCGTCTTTGGCAGAGGATAATAAAAATGTTGATTTATTATCAAAAAGTGTCAAAGATGCATTTGCAAAGCATGGACACGATGTTAAAACAATGGCGATAACAAGTAATTTGTATGACTATGAAAATGTTGATTTAATTCATGTCGGAAAGCATTTGTTGACAGAAGCTGAAGAGAAAAAAATCTCATCAAATCCACGCCTGAAAAGCAGAGTGGTCGAAACTTTAGGCGTTCCAAGCAATATATCTCAAACTTCCATAAATGCTCTTGCCGGCGGTCCAAAGGTAAAAGACATAATTAACAAATACAAAAAAATGCGTGAAGCCGGCAAAAAAATTGCCTTGTTTTCATTAGGTGGAAAAACAGACAACGGACAAATCAGTTTTACGATGGAAGATGCTCAAAATTTGTTGTCTTCGGCACGTGTTTTGAAAATGCGCGGTTATGAAGTTATTTTTACAAACAGTCCTCGCACACCAAACGAAGTTACAGATTATCTTTATGAAAATTGCCCGAAATATAATATTGAATTTTATAATTCAAAAAAGGTTGCAACAAATGAACAAGAAAAAGCTAATTTTCGTAATTATGACGGTAAACATAAAGAAGTATTTTCAGAAAATAATGAAAAAATAGGAAATATATATCCTGCGATTTTGAGTGTTTGTGATTTTGTCGTAAATACTCACGATAGTTTTTCTTATACTTCAGATGCCGCGGCAATCGGAATTCCAAGCGTTGTATATACCGGAAATTATATTGATAAAAACAAACGCAATGATTGTTATAAATTGTTTGAAGAGTGTCATAAAAAAGGACATGTTCTTGATTTGAAAGAAGCAATGGCAAAAGTCGCTAAAAAAGAACAGGTTAAAACTGAGCCTATGAGCAATGTATCAAGTCAATTAGTGTCTGCAATGACCAAACAGCTTGCAAACACATATACGCGTTCTAAATATCATGGTAATGGTAGAAGTTTATAAAAAATAAAATCGGAAGTTAATGGGCAGAGAAATAGAAACTCTGCCTTTTCTTATGAATAAAAAATTATGATTTTAGTTTATAAAAAAAAAGAAACAGCTTTTAATAAATTGCTTGCAAATCGGATAAATCAGGTTAAACTAAAGCATATTTTTAATTTTGGAGCTGAGACATTATGAATAAATATTTATTGCTGACCTGCGCTATGTTGATGGCTGTGCCGGCATACGCATCAACAGACAAGCTGATTGACAATGTGAAAAATAAAAACATTGACGCTGTTGAAACTTTGCTTGCCAAAGGTGAAAATGTTAACGGAGCAAATGCACAGGGCAATACGGCTTTGCATTATGCCGTGGCTACAGGCAATGTGGATATGGTAAAGCTTTTGCTTGCTCATAACGCTGATATAAACGCAGTTAATTCAAAAGGCTGGACGCCGCTTAAAATTGCCGAAAAGAAAAATGTTGGCGAAATTTATAACATTTTAGAAGAAAAAGCCGCTTCAGATAACGCCGCACTTGAAGAAGCTGTTAAAGCAGCGGAAAAAGCGAAGGCGGAAACGGCTAAAAAAGCTCAAAGAATAAAAGAAGCTCAAGCCAAAATAAAAGCTGAAAAAGCTGCTTTGACGCAAAAGACAGAAAGTAAAAAAACTGCTGTCAAAGAAACTGTTGCAAACTCTGCGGAAACAGCAAAAAACTCTTTGAAAAAAGCGGAAGCAAACACGGTTAAAGCAAAAGCATCTGCCCAAAAAACAGTGAAAAGCGCGGCAAAAAAACAAACTTCGCAGAATCATTCTATTTTATCAAGCAAAATCTATCAAGGCGATGAAGAGGTTGTTTACTGTCTGCAATATTTAGGCTTGCAGGGAGAGCAAAAAAATATGACCGTTGCCGCAAGTTATTATGCTGCGGAAAACGGAGTTGGCAAAGCCCGCTATGATGCAGTTGCCGCCGAGGCTCAGCATTATTTTGAAAACGCCTCTGCCGATGACATAAAAGCAAGAGCGGACGAATGCGGAAAATATATAACTCCGAGCAATACGGCTGCGCAAAACAAAATTATCCGTAGTATAAATAAATCTATAGGTTTTTAAGTTGACCAAAATAGGAAAAAGCACCTTGCGTAAATAGGCGTTAAGGTGTCTTTTTTATATAAATCTTGAAAAATATAGAATTTTGCTAAATTATCCGCAGTATTTTATTTTTATTGTTTTATTAAAAATTTTTATAGATGAAAAATTATTTATATGTTTTGAGTGCTGTATGGCTGATAGTTATAGGAGCACCATTGGTATCTAAACCCAATTTAGCTTTAGGAATTGTGTTTTTTCTGTCGTGCATCTGCATACCGTTTGGGGCGGCTTTGGATTTGGGCAGTGACAAAAAACAAAATGACGGCAGGGCTCGCTTTGAGGATTTCATAAATGTAGTATTTTCTTTTATGGCAATAGCAATGTGGTTTATATTGCCAACGATTGGAAATGTGGCTCCTTTTGAGGAGGTTTGGGGATTTTGGAAAACAATGATACTTTGATGATATAAAAAAACAGTGAAATCGTTAGGATTTCACTGTTTTTTTGTTATTTTCTTGTTCTGTCTCTCGGGCTTTGTCTTCATAGTATTTTTCAAGTTTTTTCAAAAGACGGCTGCGTTTGAGGCGGCTCAAGTGGTCAATGTATAAAATGCCGTCCAGATGGTCTATTTCGTGTTGCAAGATAATAGCTAAAAAGTCATCAGCCAAAATCTCTTGCTCATTGCCGTTATAGTCAACATAGCGCACCCGTACTTTTTCATGACGCTCCACATCTGCGCTTTGATTCGGCAGGGAAAGACACCCCTCGCAAAACATAACGGTTTCTTCCGATTTCCAGATAATTTCCGGATTCACCAAATACATTGGGCGGCGAGCAGATAAATCTTCATCGCTTGGGTTAGGGTCTATCACAATCACACGCTTATCCGAACCGACTTGCGGAGCAGCCAAGCCAACTCCCTTATCGGCGTACATGGTTTCCAGCATATCGTCTAAAAAGCGGCGCATTTCATCGTCAACTTTTTCTACCTTACGGCATTTTTGCCGCAAAACTTCATCAGGATAAGTGTATAATTTTAAAACAGCCATTTTTTCCTTCTTTTTTTAGTTTCTAACCGCGTGAGCAATTTGGTCGAGCAGGGCGTTAACCATTTTCGGCTCATTTTTTGTAAAGAAAGCATACGCTAAATCCACATATTCTTGAATAAGAACTTTAGTATCTACCGAGGTGTTGGCAGTCAGCTCATAAACAGCGGTCAGCAGCAAAGCCTGCATAATACCGTTCATGCGGTCATACGACCATTCGCCGCGCAGATAGGCATTCAAAGATTTTTCCAAATCTTCTTTGCGGGATTGAATGCCGCGCACCAATTTTTCAAAATATTCTTTATCAATTGGTCCGACTTCTACCATATTTTCTTTATCTTCACTTTCGCTGTCGTCAATCACAAAGCGTCCGACTTTGCCTTGCACAAAGTCTTGAATAACCTCGTCAACCGGCAGCTGGCTGAAGGCAATCATATAGTTTGCCTGTACGGCGGCTAAACGCGCGCCGGATTTCATTTTAATTTTTTCTGAAACAAATTTAGACATTTTAGTTTTCCTTAATAAATTTAGGGTCTTCGTGATTGGTTAATTTTTCTATTGTCGCCACAAAATCTTCCAAATCCTGCAAAGTGCGGAAGTCTTTATATACGGAAGCAAAACGGATATAAGCGATGTTATCCAAATTTGCCAGCACTTCCATAACGCTTTGCCCGATTTGCTCGGTAGTTATTTCTGATTCACCGGAGCTTTCAAACTTGCGCTGCAGCGAAGTCACGATTTTTTCCACCCGTTCGGCAGAAATCGGACGTTTGCGGACGGCGAGGGATATAGAACGTTCCAGCTTGTCGCGGTCAAATTCCGTGCGGTCGCCGTTGCGTTTTACCACAATCAATTCCCGCAGCTGCACACGCTCAAACGTGGTGAAACGCGAGCCGCATTCCGGACATTCACGGCGGCGGCGCACCGAAGTGTTGTCTTCAGTATTGCGGGAATCTTTAACCTGTGTTTCTTCACAACCGCAAAATGGACATTTCATTTAAGCTGCGCTCCCTTTTTTCAAAAGTTCTTCCGTCACTTGATAGAGTTTAGACGAATATCTAGCTCCCTTTATAAGAACTGTATCATTATTTTGCAAGAGTTTATTTAACAAAAAATCAGCCACTTGGTCTTTATTTTCAAAGTAATACTGCTGCTTGTTTGCCGGCAGCTGCGCCAGCATATCTTTCATTTCAGGACAAACGCCGACCACTACGTCAATAGAGCTGTTTGCCAGCAGCTTGCCGATTTCTATATGACGGGCTTGGGAAGTAGCGCCGAGCTCAGCCATTTTGCCGAGCACCACGATTTTGCGCCCTTTTGTTCGGCTTTTATCCAAAGATTCGATACCCAGCTTCATGGCTTCCGGCTGACCGGAGTAGCTGTCGTCAATCAGAGTATAGCTGCCGCCGTGAATGGCTAGAGTATGATGTTTACCGCGTCCGTCAAGCGCACCAAAATCTTTTATGAATGAAGCGGCTTTATTTACATCTAAGCCCAAAGCCTGCACCACGGTAAGTGCGCACCATGCGTTATATAAATATTGCTCGCCTTGTTCTTGAGTGGTAAATTCGGCGGCAGGGTGGGTGTTTTTGCCAAAGGTAATGATTTTGGCATTATGTTTTGCCGCTTCCGCTTTCAGAATATCGGCAAAGTTGGTATCTTCATTGATAACGGCAATTCCGCCTTGAGCCGGTAAACCCTCAAAAATTTCCGCCTTAGCATGGGCAATACCCTCAAAATTCGGAAAGAACTCAATATGCATTGGGTAAACGTTTGTAACCACGGCAATATCTGGTTTAACCAAGTTTACGGAATGGGAAATTTCGCCTTTGGAGCTCATACCCATTTCAATCACTGCGTAACGCGCGTCCATATCCAGTTCGCACAAGCTTTGCGGCACGCCGATTTGATTGTTATGATTACCGGCTGTGGCGTAGGTTTTTGCAAAATGCGACAGTAAAAAGGCAATTTCTTCTTTTGTGGTGGTTTTGCCGGCGCTGCCGGTTAAGCCGATGACCGTACCTTTAAATTGGCTGCGGATATAAGCACCGATTTTGCCGTATGCTTCCAAAGTGTCTTTTATCACCAATTGTTTTTCTGTCGGAACATTTTGCAGCAAATGGTCGACCACCACCAGCGGGCAGCCTTTAGCCACAACGTCTGCTACAAAGTCGTGAGCATCAAAACGTTCGCCGCGCAGGGCGATAAAAAGCGAATGTTCATCAACCTGACGGCTGTCGGTGGATATTTTATTGATAACGACATCAGTCTGTGCAGCGTCGCAGCCTAAAATTTCCGCCAGTTTTTGCGAGGTAATCTCTTTCATAATCAGCACTCAATATCTTTACTGGTTTTAACATAGTTTTCTACTAAGACTGTTCCGCGTTTAGCCGGAATAACTGCCCCGGGACCGGCAATGCAGCCGCCCTCGCAGCACATAACTTCAATCATATTCGCATCTTCTGGAGCTTTGGCGGCGAAACGCTTTAACATTTTGCAGCTGTCTTTGGTCAGACCGTCAATTTTCAGCGGCTTATACTCAGCTTTATCGCCGACCACAAATTGCACGGCGCCGGCAACGCCTCCGGAAATCGGAAAACGTCGTCCCTGCGCTGAAGATTCTACAGCGAATTTATCGGCTTCCAAAGCTGCAGGATTGATTTGCGCGGCGTCAAAAGCGGCTTGCAGCTCTTCAAAAATCAAAACATAGTCAACATTCGGATTGCGCTCGGCTTCCAAACGTTTAGCCATGCATGGACCGACAAACACGGTTTTGTATTCTGGAAATTCTTTTTTCATTACTTCGGCAATGTAATACATCGGGCTGCCAGAAGTGGAAACATATTCTTTCAGTTCCGGCATATGCTTTTCCATAGCCTGTATCCAAGCCGGACAGCAGGAAGTTGTCATAAATTTTGCGCCCTCGTGCATACGTTCTACAAATTCTGCAGCTTCGTGCTTGGTGGTTATATCCGCGCCTTGCGCTACTTCAACCACTTCATCAAAGCCAAGTTTTTTGAAAGCAGCGATAACTTTGCCCAAGTCGTTGCCGAATTGCCCGATAACCGCCGGAGCCAGCATGGCAATAGTTTTTTGCTGCGAATTTTTCAGGGCTTTCAAAACGTCCAACAGCTGCGAATTGTGGACAATCGCGCCGAACGGGCAGGAAACAATGCATTTCCCGCAAGAAATGCATTTGTCGTTGTCTATATGCTCCACGCCGCTTTCATCTTTGCTGATTGCGCCCACCGGACAAGCGTCTTCGCAAGGAACTAATGCTTTATTGATGGCGTTATACGGGCAGTTGCCGGCGCATAAACCGCATTTAATGCAGTTGTCTTGCAAAATTACGGCTTTTTTAGCAACAATGATAGTTTTTTTAGGGCAGTTTACGGCGCAAGGACGGGCATAACAGCCGTGGCAGGCGCTGGTTACTTCATAATGAGTTGATTTGCAAGCGTCGCAAACACCGGGCAAAACCGAAACCGTGGCTTTTTCCAATTCGGTGCGGGCTAAAAAGTCTTTAGCGGAATCTGACAGACTTTTATCGGCGGCAACATTGCAAGGTGTAAATCCTAAAGCAGCCAAGCAAAGCTGTTTGACGGCGTTGCGGTCTTTTTCCAGTGTTCCTCGCATCGGCTTAGTGTCATCCGGCACCAAATTTACGGGAATATTTTCAATATCGGATAAATTATTATCTAAAAAACTTTTAGCGACATTTGTCAAAACAGCAAGCCGTAAAATGGCAGCGTTGTTTTTTGGATTAAGCATAAGAATAAGCCCTTTCAATAAAATAGTTCAAATTACTTTATCTTATACAAATAACCGCCGCAAAAAGCAATAGTTTTATGAGATATAAAGCATTATAAAAATACCCCTCACTCGATACAGAAGTGTCGACCTCTCCCTCAAGGGGCGAGATTAAACACATATCAACAAAAATTACAGATAGTAGTGTAGATAGCGTTAAAACAAGAAGAGAGAAAATTTTAGCGTACATAGAGGTACGTGAATTTTCTCTCTTTCGCAGTTTTGGCGCTAGATGCGCTGCTAGATGCGATTTTTACATTTGGACGGTGTGAATCAAATTAGTCATCCCCTTATGTCCAATAGGGTAACCGGCGGTAATGATGAGGTAATCACCTTTTTTGCCAAGCTTGCTTTCTTTAGCAACGGTAATGGCGGTTTGTTCGATACGGTCAAAGTTTTGGAAAACTTCTTCGTTTACAATACTCTTTACCCCCCAAACAATACCCATACGGCGGGCAACTTCCAAAGACATTGTAACAGCCAAAATCGGCAAGTCAGGACGTTCACGCGCCATAGACAAGGTGGTAAAGCCGGAAGCTGTATAAGTTACAATGGCTGCCACATTCGGCAAAACGTCGGACATTTCGCTGGCAGCATAGGTAATGGCGTCTGCCATATCCTCACAGCCGGACAAATCTTTATCACGTTGAATGAATGAATAATATGAGCGGTCGTTTTCTACCTGAGTGATGATGTGGTGCATCATAGAAACTGTTTCAGCCGGATAGCTGCCGGTTGCGGTTTCGGCTGAAAGCATTACGGCATCGGCACCGTCGTAAACTGCGGTTGCCACGTCAGAAACTTCGGCTCTGGTCGGAGTCGGATTGTTAATCATAGATTCCAGCATCTGAGTAGCCACAATCACCGGACGCGCATATTTACGGCAGGTTTTGACAATGCGTTTTTGCAGTACCGGCACAGTTTGAATTGGACATTCAACGCCCAAGTCGCCGCGGGCAACCATAATACCGTCCGACTCTTTGATGATGTCGTCAAGTTCGGTAATGGCGCTTGGTTTTTCCAGTTTGGAAATTATCCAAGCCTTGTCGCCGATAAGCTTGCGCGCCATGCGCACATCTTCAACGCTTTGTACAAAGGAAAGGCAAACCCAGTCCACACCCAAAGAAAGAGCAAACTGCAAATCTACTTTGTCCTTTTTGGTAATGGCGGAAATCGGCAATTTTACGTTTGGCAGGTTTACGCCTTTATGGGCAGACAAATAACCGCCGACAATAACTTCGGTTTCCATTCTGTAACCGTCTTTTTTGATAACTTTCAGTTCTATGTTGCCATCGTTAAGCAGCAGCATATCACCGGCTTTTACAGCTTCAAAAATTTCTTTATGCGGCAACATAACACGAGTTTCATCACCTGGCTTTTCATCCATATCCAAAATAAAGGTGCTGCCGTTTTTGAGCAAAACTTTATCGGTTTTAAAAGTACCGACGCGCAGTTTTGGACCTTGCATATCGGCAATAACCGTCAAGTGGCGCTTATATTTTTCAGCCAGCTTACGCACTGTTTGATAGCGTTCGGCATGTTCTTCGTGCGTGCCGTGGCTAAAGTTGAAACGGAAAGCGTCAACACCGGACAGCACCAGCTTTTCAAGCATTTCTTCCGAAGCTGTTGCCGGACCGACGGTGGCTAAAATTTTTGTATGTGTATCAATAGGCATTATTTTTTCCTTATAATGTTAATTCTAATAATCTATAAGCCAATATAGGTTAAAAACTTGTTAGTTTAAAGATAATTTTTAGATAAAAATTCCACTTGTCAAAATAAATTTTGTTTGCTACAAACACTAAAGACAAATTTTTTTAAGGAGAAAAACAATGGCAGAAGAAAATGTAACTGCAGAAGTCGGCGGAGTTGCCGTGGATCGTTTGCGTTCACTGATTGAACGTATTGAACGCTTGGAAGAAGAAAAAAAGGGAATTCAAAGCGATATCCGCGATATTTTTGCTGAAGCAAAATCTGCAGGTTTTGATGTGAAAGCTATGCGCACCGTTTTGAAACTGCGCAAAATGAATGCCGCCGACCGCGATGAGCAGGAATTGGTGGTTGATACCTACCGCAAAGCTTTGGATATTTAAGCATTTCCAGTTTTTAATTAAGGCGTCTCATTTTTTGAGACGTTTTTTTATACAAAAATATTGACAAAAAATTATTTTCTGATATAAATAATAGTAGTTGAATTTGAAAAATATAAGACAATTGAAAGATTTTACCTTGACAGAAAAATTTTTTTAAGTAAACTCCAAAACGTTTTATAAGGAAATGTAATGACTGCAAACATTAAAAACATAGCGCGCCGTTTGCGCAGACGCTTAATGCGACGATGACTTTGGCTTATATTTAAGAAAAAGTTTGTCGCAAGGTTTGGGGTGTCTCAAATCTTTTTTTAATGAAAAATTTGAAAGTTATTACCATGAATAAAAAACAATTAAGCGTGAAAAAATTAAATGAAAATAATTTGCAAGATGTTATGCTGCTACAGCAAAAAATTATTGAAGGTCTGCACCCTGATGAAAAGCATTTTATTTTACACCGCACCGAAAAAGACTATTTGAAATCGCTGAACGGCGAAAGCTCGCATATGCTGGGTGTGTTTGACCAAGACACCTTGATTGCGCAAGTGGTTTATCATATGCCGGAAAATGATGAACCAAGGGATATGCCGGAATTTAAGTCGAATACTCCGAATGAAGATTTAGTGATTTATGAGGCTATTTTGGTTGATCCGGCTTACCGCGGTTCTAGCTTGATGAAACGTATGCTGAATTATATTGAAGGACATGCGCTTGATAACGGCAGAAAACACTCTATTATTCAAATTGCCGTTGATAATCCGGCAAGCTGGATAAACGCTCTGCACCATGGAATGTCGATTACTAAAGTGGATTTAGACCCGTCCGATGGCGCCAAAGTGATTTATTTGGAAAAAAATATTCATCAGCAAGAGCAAAAAACTCCGCTGCTGCAAGACAACAACAAAACCTATACTATGTATTTGGGCGAGAATATTCATAAAAAAATTCCAAGTCTGTTTATGAAAATGCAATATCTTATCAGCAAAGGCTATCGCGGAGTAAGCTTGAACAAAGAAACGCAAAGCCTGATTTGGCAAAAGCAAGAAAAAATCCGCACGCTGGATTATATGATACAGCAAAAGAAAAGCAGAGCCTTATAAGCCCTGCTTTTTTGTACCGAAATAGTACCATTCCGCCCCGATTCCTGCTGAATGATTCGGCAAAAGAATATAGCCGTCGGCAGGTGCATATAAAATTTTTCCTGTGTCATAAACTGCGATATTTTCACCGGCGGATACGGCGTCTAAATGCTTATAGTTCCGGCACAGTTTTCCAGCTTGTTTTTTAATTACATAATTTTGCATTTTAATATGTGTTTTCTGCGGCTTGGCGATTACATTTCCGCTAATCATACCATAAACTTTCAATGCGCTGATGACGGCGTTATAGGCAATGTTTTCCGCCATTGGTTCTTTGTGATAGCCGCATTCCAAAGTGGTGCCGCTGTTGCCGCAAAAATGAGCATAACCTTCTGTTGAAAAGTCGCTGATTTCGTCTTGCGCCGCATACATTTCCGGCCAGCCTTCCAGCACATAATCCACATCAAGCGCGTTTAGCAGCGGTGTGTTATATTCATCGGCATAGTCGCAAAACGCAAAAGGCACATCGCCCTGACAATGGGTGGAATGCAAATCTAAAAGCATACGGTTTTGGAAAATAAGCGGGCAAATTTCATTAGCCAAACGCTGTTCATAGCTTTGCGGATTTTGATGTATTTTCATCACCCGATTTAAGTTTTCATCCATAGAGCGCACGTCATTTTGAAAGGCTAGGGGATTGCATATTGGAACCAGCGTCAGAACACCTTTTTCTAGCTTGATTTTTTGGCTGTTTAGCTCGGAAATAATTTTTTGACAAGCCTTGATGCCGGCGGTTTCGTTGCCGTGAACGCCGCCTAAAATCAATAAATGCAAACCGTCGTTTTTACCTTTGAATACAAATTTTTCTATCAAACTCATTTTTTTCTCCAACACTTTAGAAGTGTAATCGCAGACCGATAATTGTCAAGTTTTTCTTGTATAGCTGTATGTATTATGCTACAATCAGCAAAAAATTGGAGAAATATTATGTCTTTTTTTACTATGAAATTCGAGTTAGACACCCTCAGACAAAAAGCCTATAAAGAAACTGATTTTAGCGAAAACCCTGGGTATTTCGGCTCTATCGGCGGATTTTTCACCAGCATAGCCGCTTCTCTGCGCTTTGTTCTTACCGAAAAAGAAAATATCGTGTTCGCCTTGCTGCAATGGGCGGCGGTTATACTGTCATATTTTATTTGGGTGCAAGGACTGGATTGGATACCTGAAAAAATTTGGAAAGAAGATACCAGCAACCCCACAGCCAATTGGTTTTTGCTTTTTTGGTCGCTGGCTTGCGTTGGATTTGCGGCTTTTTCTGTCGGATTTTTTACCGCCTGCTTGAACGCTTCATGTATTTTACGTTTTCAAAATAAAGAGTCCACTTTTACAGATTGCCTGAAAATGGCTTTCAGCCGCATCGGCACAATTTGGATTTTTTCATGGATAGACGGCTGGTGGACGGTTGAACGCATTTTAGAAAGACTGCCGAAAAAAAATAACCGCACTTCGCATGCTGCAAGATTGGAAAAAGAAATACTTTATCAGATTTGGAAAATGATTAGCCTCGGTTTTATTCCGGCGCTCCTCTACGGACGCAGCTTCAAAGATGCCAGCAAAGACTCTCTGCTTTTGCTGAAAAAACGCTTTTTGCCGCTGATTAAACTGCGCCTCGGCTATTCATTTATTTGCTGGATAATCGGCATCGGCTGCTATGTCGGAGTAATTTTCTTCTTTTCATGCCTTGGCGAATTACCAGATGAATATGATGTATACACTTGGTATTTTTACGCTGGATTTCCTTTGATTATCGCTTTGCTTACTATAATTGTTTTGTTCCGCCCGCTGTATATTATCTCTGCCTGCCGCATCTATATAAATTATGCCTGCGATGAAGGAATACAGCCGAATTTACCGAAAAAATCGTCAGTGGTAGGAAGAAATATATTGGTGATTTTTATGCTGTTGACCTTGGCTATTTGCATTGTATTGTTTTTTCATCAGCAGCTGGGTATTGATAAGCTGCTTGCTGTGAAATGAAAAAAAACGCAGTGCCTTGCTGACACTGCGTTTTTTTTCATGTTTTTATCAAAATTATTTTTTTTACCAAACCACGTTATAGATAATAACCGGTCGACACTCGTATATACCCATGCGGTATACTTGGAAATGCACCAAAATGCACAGTCCAATCAGTGTAATCATAATGGCTGCAAATACAAGCAAGGCGAGAACCGTTTTACGTTCGATGAGGCGACCATTTTTTTTGTTATTATAGCTAATAAAAAAATAGGTACAGCCGGCAAACAGCGCAATGATTACTATAAAACGAACAAAAAAATCAATAAACATATGCTATATTTTAAAAAGTTAATAATTTGCAACATAATATAAATATGAAATAAGTATACGCCTGTTTTTGACAAAAAGTCAACAAAAAAGCGGCGGGCGTTAAAATAAAAATGAATAGCTAGATTAAAATGCTGTGTGGAGTTTTTATGCTAAATAGGTTAGATAAAATGAAAAGATGTGACTGAATTGGCTTCGCCGCTGCGTCCTCGTTCGGCTATGCCTCACCGGCGTACTTCCGTCCGCCTCTCGTCCTT
>CAKQPS010000006.1 GCA_934270475.1 uncultured Alphaproteobacteria bacterium | reverse complement strand
GATTCTCATTCTCACTCCAAATCCAAAAAAAAGCCCATCTTGCGATGAGCTTTTTTGTTGGTCGGAGTGACTGAATTCGAATCAGCGACCTCTACGTCCCGAACGTAGCGTTCTACCAGGCTGAACTACACTCCGTCATTGACGAGTACCTTTTTAATACATTTTTTTTATATTGCAACAAAAATCTGCAGTTTGTGCAAAAAAAATGTGAAAGTTTCTACACTTTCACATTTTTAGCCTGTTATTCTGCAAAATTTATTGAACGGAAGAATCCGGGTTTTCAGTCTTATTCAGCTGTTCTTTAAGATTCAGGTTATTTTCATAAGTGCTTTGCAGTTTGTCAAACACTTCAAGCTGTTCAGGAGTTAAAATCTTTTTGAATTTTTCTAAGTTTTTGTTTTCTAAAGATTTAATTTGCTCTTTTAATTGTTCGATATTTTGCATTAACTGCATTTGACGCAAACGACCTTCTTCGCTGATTTCTTTAGCGGCGTCCAGCTGAGATGTTTGTAAATTCAAAGCCTTGGCATATTCGCTGAGCTGAACTTGATTTTTATCAAGCTGCTGGTGCAAAGATTCTGCGTTAGCTACAGGTTCTTCAACAGTGTTTTCTTTTTCCAACAAAACCGGAGCTTCAGACGATTCGGTTGGCTGAACTTCATCGCTTTTAACTTCAACTGCAACAGCAGCCTCGGCGGCTGCGTCAGGAATTTCCTCAACAGTTTCAATAACTTCTTCTGCAGTGTCGACAACCGGTTCATCTAAGCCAAAATCCGTAGTTTCTTCATTTCCTTCGGCAAAAGATGGATTAGCGATTAAAAGCAAACTCAAAAAGATTGTAAAAAATTTTATATTCATAACTGTGTCCTTTGTTATTTTTTGTGAATAGTAAACTTATTTTATAAATTTAGCAAGTTTAAATACCGCCGTAGTTACGCATTCTTTTACGCGACGGTTTTTTGCCGTCGGCGGCTTTTTCAAAGTCTGGATTACCCTTGTTTTTACGGGCTTGAATCTTGTCAAATTTTATTTGTTGTTTTTCATTCAGCAACATTCTGACTTTGGCATCATCTTCTTTGTGAATATTGGCAATTTCGCGGTGCAAAGTATCTATTTGCTGCATCAGCGATTTGATTTTTTCGTGGCTTTGGTCATAAATTTCTTTAAGCTGTACTTTTTGTTCTTTGCTTAAATCAAGTTCCTTGCTCCAGTTTATGGGACGGTCGGCAGCAAGGCTCTTTTTTGCCTCGGCAGCTCCGCAGGAAAACAGGCAAACAGCCAAAACCGCAGCTATAAAATATTTGTTCATTGTCATCTCCTTTTTTGCCAAAGTAGCATATAAATCTTACTAAATTGTTCATATTTTTTGAAAAAATTTCTTTAGGTATTATATACATTGCGCAAGGGAGAAAATATGGGTTCAAAATTAGTCGGTTATACGCTGGCGGTTGCGGCGGTGTTTTTATGGAGCTTGAATTATATATATGCTAAATTGTTGCTGAATTTTACGCCGATGCAAATTTCATTTATTCGTTGGCTTTTGGCAATGATTTTCTTTTTGCCGTTTACGGTTAAAAGCCTGTGGGTTTATCGCCGCCTGCTGTGGCAAAATTTGGAATATGTCGTGATAATGGGACTTAGTGGGTTAGCCTTGGTAAATATCTGCGTTTATTATGCCGGACATACCGCTAATGCCATCGACATGTCTCTGATAGCCACGCTTGGACCGCTTTTGATTATTGTTTTTGGCAGCGTGCTGCAGCATAAAATGCCGTCGTTTCGGGTGATTAGCGGAATTATACTGGCATTTGTCGGAGTGCTGGCGGTGATTTTACATGGAGATTTTGACAATCTGCGCAACTTTGATTTTGTCAGCGGTGATTTGTGGATGCTGGGTACGGCGGTAATGTTTGCAACTTATTCGCTATGCCAGCGGCGCTTGCCTTCTAAACTGCCGGCATTGACTACTTTAAGCGCGGCGATTGTGGTGGCGGTTTTATTCTGCACTCCGGCTTTTTTATGGCAGCTGCAAGATGAGCCTTTGCCGGAGCCGGATAAAAAAGAAGTAATTATTTTATTAGTTATCGGATTTTTAAATTCCGGTTTTGCCTATTTATGGTGGGATATGGCAATTAAAAAAATCGGACTTGTCCGCACTGGTATAATTTATTATCTGCTGCCGGTATTCGGCTGTGTTTCGGCGTATGTGGTTTTAGATGAAAAACTTTATACTTCGCAAATTTACGGAGCTTTGCTGGTGATTGTCGGTATCATTTTGGTGGCAATACCTGTTCCGAAACGTAATTTAACTTTGCCAACTCTAAAATAAAACTTGCAGAAATCTTTGTTTTTGCTATAACATACGCAAAAAAGGAGAAGATATGCGAATATTTTATTGCGGAGATGTAGTTGCCCGTCCGGGGCGTGAAGTAGTGTTAAAAAACTTAGCAAAAATCCGTGAGGATTATAAAACCGATGTGATTATTGTTAATGTGGAAAACGCCGCCCACGGTTTTGGCGTAACCCCAGGAATATGCCGCGATTTTTTAGATAAAGGCGCCGATGTTTTGGTTACCGGAAACCATTTTTTGAATCAGCGCGATATTGTTCCATATCTTAATGACTGCAAGGTGATTATTCGTCCGGCGAATATTCCGGCAGAAAACGTCGGGCACGGTTTGGTGGTTTTTGAGCTGCCGGACGGACGCCGTATTTTGGTTGTTCAAGTGCTGGGGCGTTTATATATGGAAGCGGTTGACTGTCCGGTGCAAACCATTGACAATATCCTTAAAAACTACACCTTAGGCAAAAATATTGACGCGGTTTTTGTGGATATTCACGCCGAGGCAACTTCAGAAAAATTGGCTCTTGGATATTATCTTGACGGCAGAGTAAGCGTTGTCGCCGGCACGCATACCCACGTTCCGACAGCCGATTACAGAGTGCTGCCGAACGGAACTGCGTATATTACCGATGTGGGAATGTGCGGCTGCTATAATTCCGTTTTGGGGTTTGATATTGCCGCGCCGATTAACCGTTTGTGCCGGCGCTATGTCAGCGACAGGCTGACTCCGGCAACAGGCGAGGGAACGCTTTACGGAATTTTGGCAGAAACTGACGATAAAACCGGCTTAGCAAAAAGCATTAGGCAAATTATCTTAAACTAAAATTCCGCTTTGTAAATCAGACCTTCAACATTTAGTCCGTTTTCTTTCCGCAAAACCAGCGGATAGCTTTTTACGGCGGTGTATCCGGTTTGTTTTAGCAGATTTTCAACATACTGCGGGTTATGTTTATAGCGTCCGTTCGGCTGAATTTTATAATTTTCCGCCTGCAAGCCGATTTCTATTGAAAATATAATCGGAGCAGGGTTTGCAGCATTAAGCAAAGGCTGTAAGTCACCGAAATAACAGAAAACGTCTGCGGCAATAATGGCGGAAAATTCATTTTTATGTTGTTGCAAATAGGTTAAAGCGTCGGCTTGCTCTAAAGTTTGATACACATTTTTAGCTTGGGCTTTTTCAAGCATGGCAGCGGATAAATCTATTCCGTAAAAAGTGTTGGCAGAAACTTTGAGCTTGGCGCCGGCTAATCCGGTTCCGCAGCCTAAATCGAGAATTTTTCCGGTTAAATTCGGGGCAATTTCCGCTATTTTATTGACCACGGCATAACCGATGTTTTGCAAAGTTTGCTCATAGCTTTCGGCAAATCCGTCAAACAGCAGCCGGTTATATTCAGTTTCATTGTCGGCGGTTTTACCGTTAAGCGATGCCCATAAATGTTTTGCCACAACATTTTCAGGCATTTTATTATACCAGTTTTCGGCAATTTTCAGAGCTTTTTCAGGTGCTTTTGCATAGAATAAAATGATTGTTTCGGCAATATTTAAGCTCCAATCCGTGTGCTGCGGCGCCAAATAAAAAGCATTAAACATTAGAGCCAGCGCCTGCTCATATTCTTCCAAAGTTTTAAGAATTATCGCTAAATTATAGCTTAGTTCCGGTTGCTCCGGCGCCAAACGTACCGCCGCGCGGTATTCTTCCAAAGCTTCTAAGGTGCGTTTGCGCTTGCATAGCATATTGGCATAGTTGGCGTGGGTCTGTACATTATCAGGATTTAATTCTGCGGCTTTTTTATAGTATTTTTCCGCTTCGGTATAGTTTTCTTTTTCGGCTTCTAAATCTGCAATGTGCAAAGCGGCTGCGGCGTTGTGCGGATTAAGCTGTAAAGCGGCATAAAAAACAGGCAGGGCGCTGTTGTTTTGGCGCAAGGCAAGCAATGTTTCGCCAAGCAGAACTTTTATTTCATCTGATTTTTGCAAATTATCGGCTTGCTGCAAATAGGAAAAAGCTTCAGAATATTTTTGTTTGTTGAAGTTTCGGCGTCCCAAATAATAAAAAGGACGCGCGTCCTGCGGATTTTGCTGCGCCAGTTTTTGCAAAGCGGCTTCATCGTTTTGAATTTCGGCTAAATTTATGGCAACATCAGAATAATTTTTATCAATTTTCAAGGCATTTTGAAAAGCCTCAATAGCTTCATCGCAACGTTCAAGCTGCCAATAGGTGTTGCCCAAGCATAAAAAAGCCTCTTTCAAATCGGGCTTGAGCTCTAAAACTTTTTTATAGGCTTCTATTGCTTCAACAGGACGCCCAATGGCTGAAAGCGATATTCCCAAATTGAAAAAAATCGGAAAATGCTTGGGTGCTGCTGCGGCGGCGCGGTAAAAGTAACTGACGGCTTCACTGTGCAGCCCTTTAGTTTGGGCAATCAGTCCCAGCAAGTTCAAAACATCGGCGTTGTCCGGAGTTGTTTCCAAAATTTGCCGATAGAGCTGTTCAGCCTCATTTAAAGCTCCGTTTTGCTGCAATTCAACCGCTTTTTGAAACATCAAATTATATGACATTGCTATCTCCTTAACGGCTGATTGTAGAATAATTTTGCAAAAAATCCAGTGCTATTTGCATTTTTTGCTTGAAAATACAGATTTTTTGCGTTATTTTAACACCACTTCCGAGAATGTAGATTGTGTAAATTCGCAATCTCGTTTCCGCATTTGGGCGTGAAACTATCGGGACAATAATGTAAACAAAAATAAAGGATTTAAACTTATGAAAAGTATTGTTGCTGCTAAAAAGAAAAACAGCCGCCGTTATGGCGAAAACCTTTGGGGTGATGCAAACAGCCCGTTCAACAAACGTTCTTATGGTCCAGGTCAACATGGTCAAAGAAAGAAAAAAGTTACTGACTACGGCGAACAATTAAACGCTAAACAAAAATTGAAAGTTTACTACGGTAATATTTCTGAAAAACAGTTTGGCAAATATTATGCCGAAGCAATTCGCCGTTCTGGCGATGCTGCCGAAAACTTGATTGGTTTGTTGGAATCTCGTTTGGATAACTTAGTATATAAAGCTAAATTTGTTCCAACCGTATTTGCAGCCCGTCAGTTTGTTAACCACGGTCATGTTACTGTTAACGGCAAAAAAGTAAACATCCCTTCTTATCAAGTTAAAGCTGGTGATGTTATTGAAGTTCGTGAAAAATCAAAAGGTTTGGCTTTGGTAGCTGCTGCTATTGAATCTCAAACCCGCGATTTCCCTGGTTATTTGGAAGTAGATTCTAAAAAACTTACTGCAAAATATACATTTGTACCTAAGTTTGATGATGTTCCATACGCAGCTATGATGGAGCCAAATCTGGTTATCGAATACTACTCAAGATAATTTGGTTTATATCGAATTTTGCAAGCCTGCCTTTGGGCAGGCTTTTTGCATGAATAAATGTAAATAACAAAAATATCAAAAAAATCTAGGCTAAGAGGTTGACAAGGAAAATAAACAGCGATAACATATAGGCATTAAACCTATAATTATAAATTTATTATGGCTAGCGTTGTTTCTGTTATCGAGTCCATAGGCGGTCTTGGTATCTTATTGTTTTTTGGAGTGTTCTCTATGTGGTATCAACTTAATAAACACAGAGTGGATATTCAACAGATTTTGTGATTAAGCGTTTTTATGTTATTAAAAAAAACGAGGCTTTTTGATTGATAATCAAAACCCTCGTTTTTTTATGCGTAAATCAATCGATTTTATTTTTTGTTCAAATGATTTTGTAAAATAATTATTTATGTTTTTTTACAAGAACTTTGGATTTTTATAGACTTTAGGGATAAAACTTCCAAAAACTTTTTAAGACTACAACTTTTGTAGTCTTAAAATGACAAAAGCTGTAGTTTTAGTAAAATTGTAGTGTGTGGGTGACAAAAATTATAAACATAGCAAAACCTGTGCAAAAGTTGCGGCAAGTGTATACTTTTGTTCAATTTTAGTTAGAATAAACTTGTTTGATATACTTTTAAAAGGAGCGTAATATGAAAAAATTTTTAAGTACATTAGCGGTTTTATCCGTTGTATGTTTAGCCGGCACAGCTCACGCCGTAGACAGTACAGGAGGTTGCGGCTTAGGCTCTATGGCTTGGCGCGGTCAAAGCGGTGTGATTCCTCAGTCTTTGGCTATGACAACTAACTCTTGGTTTTCTAACACTATCGGTGTAACAATGGGAACTTCCGGCTGTGACCCTAACGGTCGTGTAACCGGCGGTACAGGTCGTATGACTTTGGCTTTTTTGCAAGATAATATGGAACAGTTTGCTATGGACGCTGCTGCAGGACATGGTGAAACTATTGAAACTTTGGCCGGCATTTTGGATGTTGACAGCGAAACCTTAGGTAAAGAAGTTCAACAAAAGTTTGCTTACATTTTTCCTAATGATAATGTAGAAGCCGCTGATGTGGCTTTGAAAGTTATGGAAATTGCCAGAGCTTAATTTCTAAAATACGGGGAGAGCCGTTCTGTTACCGAAAATAATTTTACGGTGGAAAAAGAACGGCTCTTTTGTTTTGTATATGTATAAGTTTTTGATTTTTTTGAGTGCTTTATGGTGGTGCAACGCGGCAATGGCGGCGGAAATTCCGGCGTATGACGAGGCGTGGCTTAAATTGCTGCATTATCATAAAACGCTTAACGGCTATCAAGGTTTGGTGGAAAATCAGGATTTTTATATAAGTCCGGACGGACGGGATAATCCGCAAGAGGAGTTTGCTGCTGAGGTAGCGACTTTTGCTAGAGGTGAGGAAAAGTGCCGTTTTCCGGCAAGATTCAATTATTTGAAACAGTTGGGAAAAGTGCAGGGTGATTTGGAAGACTGCAAAGAATATCAGCAATTTATGCATGATGTGCGTCCGAACGGTATCACTATTTTGTTTACAAACGCGTATATGAGCAATCCGGCATCACTGTTTGGGCATACGTTGGTGCGTATCGACACGGCGCGCAAAGGTACACAGATGCTGGCACATGGTTCAAATTTCGGCGCAGATTCCGGAACTGAATACGGAGTGATGTTTGCGCTGAAAGGTTTGTTCGGCGGCTATCTTGGAGTATATAGCGTCAGTCCGTATTGGGAAATTATAAATACCTACAATAATATCGAAAATAGAGATATTTGGGAATATAATCTTAATTTAACAGATGAAGAAAGACAAAAGTTTGTCGACCATCTTTATGAAATGCGGCAAGCTAAAATTCGCTACTATTTTTTGAGTAAAAATTGCTCATATATGATTTTGGAATTGCTGGAGGCGGTGCGTCCGAGTTTGGAATTGACTAAGCAATATCCGGCATGGGTGATTCCGCTGGATACGCTTAAAACCATCAATAACGAGCCGAACTTGGTTAAGTCGCAAAACTATCGTCCAGCACGCTATACGCAGATTCAAAATTTGTTAAAGGCAATGAATGACAAGCAGTATCAGGCATTTTTGCAGGGTGTAGAAGAGTATGATTTTACAGCAGAAAATTTAACCGATGCGGAAAAATCAGAAGTTTATGAAGCGGTTTATCAATATTTTCAATATGAGTACACTGCTGGAAATATGCCGCTGAAAGAATATCGTAAAGCCAGTTTTGGCGTATTGCGCAAGCGCAGCGCTTTGCCGATTGGTGAAAAAGTTCGTCCAGTTGGAGAAAATCCAGCATTGTCGCACGATTCTATGCAAATATCGTTCAGCGGCGGCGAGGAACGTCATAAAAGCTTTGAAGAAGTGGAAATCCGTCCTGCTTATACCGCTTTGACAGACAGCAGCTTTGGGTTGGTTAAAGGGGCGGAAATCAGTGTGATGTCCAGCAAATGGCGCTATTATAACCAATCTCACAAAGCGGTTTTGCAAAATTTTGCGCCGATAAAAATTAAATCCTTAGTGCCGGCGGGCAGGGTGTTTGACCCGATTTCCTATGCTGTCGGCGCGGAAATTAAGCGCGATTACAATCCTCAGAATTATGATGAAGGCTATGTCGGCTACGGTTACGGCGGCGTTGGCAAAACTATTGCTTTGCCGGCGGATATTTGGCTTTATGGTTTGCTGAAAATAAACGGTGCGTACGGCGGCTTTATTCCGCATAACAGCTGGAGTGGATTGGCTCCGGAAATCGGTGTTTTGAAAGACTTTGGCGCGGTGCGGTTGCATTTTAACACCGAAAAAACTTGGGCAACCCGCAAATTTGGCGACAGGCTGATTTATAAAGCCGCCGCATCATTAGGTGTTACCGACAATTTATCGCTGGAAATCGGCTATGAGGGCAGCCATAATATTGGTCGCAACAGTGAAAGCTGGCAGCTTTGGTTGCGGCAAAGTTTTTAGAAAAATTATTGACAAAAACAAGAAAATAAGATAAGACAAACATATAAGTTTATTTTTGTGTGTAACTAAAATTATTAGCGTATGGAAAATTTTATAATGATTGCCGCTTTTTTACTAATCTTGTGTGTTTTAGGTATGACCGGAATTTTTATGGGTTATGTTGACAAACATGGCGATAAGTAAAACATAAACAGAGTGGCGCGGTAAAATAATCTAAAACATTTAGTTTAGATTATGGTAAAATTAGTAAATATGAAATAGTACCATTCTAAGATTGAATAAAAACTGTGGAAGTGTTAAAACTTTCGCAGTTTTTTTGTAAAAATTTTTTGCAAAAAGAAATTTTTAATGCTAGATTATTGGTGTTTTTTAGGGAAAGTAAAATGAAACAGCAGCATTTCAAAAGTATCATTATCGGCGGCGGCGCCTCCGGTTTGATGTGTGCCGCGCATATTGCCGAGGCGAGCAGCGTGCTGATATTAGAAAAACAGCCGCAAACAGCCTCTAAAGTTAAAATATCCGGCGGCGGAAATTGTAATTTTACGAATTTAGGCGCGGTTTCCGGCAATTATCTTTGTTCTAACAAACATTTTGTTAAATCGGCATTAGCCCGCTTTACACCGCAGGATATTATAAAAATTTTGCAGCAGCATCATCTTAAATTTGAAAAACGGCAAAATCAGCAAATGTTTGCCTTTAGCGCCGCCGATGTTGCTGAAATGCTGTTAAAAAGATGTTTGGAAAAACGGGTGAAAATTCAAACAAACTGCCAAATAAGCGGTATTGTCAAGCAAGATGGAGCTTTTGTTATTACGACAAATTTTGGTAATTTTACCAGCGATAACCTGATTGTTGCAACCGGCGGGGTGTCCTATCCCAAAATCGGCGCTACGGATTTGGGGTATAGAATAGCCAAACAGTTCGGGCATAAAATTATTCCGGCGCGTCCGGCTTTGGTCGGGCTGGTTGCTCAACCGGAATTGCGGAATTTTTGCTCGGATTTAGCAGGCGTTTCCGTGCCGGTTATTATAAATATTGACAAGCAGAAAATCTGCCGTGATTTATTGTTTACGCATATGGGAATTTCCGGTCCGGCTGTTTTAAATGCTTCGCTGTATTGGCAGAGCGGAAAAACGTTTTACATAGATTTTTTAAATGGTCAGACTTTGAGCAGCTTGCTGGAAAATCAAGCGAAAAAGTCGATTAGTCAAATAGTCGGGAAGGTCCTGCCGATAAATTTAGCAAAAAAACTGGTAGGAAATTTAGATTGTCAAATTGAAAATTTAAGCAATAAAAACAAACAGATATTAAATGATAGATTGACAAGATTTGCTTTTATTCCGCAAAAAACAATGGGATTTGACCGAGCCGAGGTTACAGCAGGTGGAGTTGATGTCAGCCAAATTTCTTCGCAAACCATGGAAAGCAAACTTTGTCCGCATTTGTTTTTCATCGGCGAAGTTTTAGATGTTACCGGCGAGCTGGGCGGTTTTAATTTACAGTGGGCATGGGCATCGGCAAATGCCGTGAAAATTTATTAAATAATAGAAAGAAATATTTAAAGATGGATACAAAAAAAGAGGTCAAAAGACCTCTTTTTAACGAAAACTACCGAATTTATTTTTCAGCAATCATAGCCAAAGCTTTGTCGGTATATTCTTTCATAATTTCGGCGCTGGATTTTAATTTTGCGCGTTCATCATCAGAAAGTTTTGGAGAAATAACGTGGAAAACACCTTTTTTATTGATAACTGTCGGCAAAGACAAGCTTACGCCTTTAACGCCTTCAATGTCATCGTGGTGAGAAGACACAGTCAAAATAGCATATTCGTTATTGTTAATAGCGCGGCAAATTTGAGTCAAAGCGCCGGCAATACCATAGAAAGTAGCGCCTTTGCCTTCAATAATTTTATAAGCAGCGTTAACAACGCCGTCTCTGATTTCGGCTTTTTTAGCATCGTCCAAAACTTTGTTTACGCTGGCTGCGTATTCGTCCAAAGACAAAGTTCCGGCTTCGGCGTTAGACCAAATCAAAACTTCGCTGTCGCCGTGTTCGCCAATAACGTCGGCGTGAACAGATTTTGTGGAAACGCCCAAATAGAATGCCAACAAGGTTCTGAAACGGGAAGTATCCAAAACCGTACCGCTGCCGATAACGCGTTCTTTAGGAAAACCGGAAAGCTTGCGGGCAACTTCGGTCATAATGTCAGCCGGATTAGCGGTGATAAGCAAAATTGAATTTGGAGCATATTTAGCAACCTGCGGAATAATGCTTTCAAAAATTTTAACGTTGCGTCCCAAAAGGTCAATACGGGTTTCTCCTGGTTTTTGATTTGCACCAGCGGTAATAATAACAATTTCGCAGCCGTCCAAATCTTCATAAGTTCCGGCTTTGATTTTTCCGGCATGACCAAACGGAGCAGCGTGAGCAATATCCATAGCTTCTGCCTGAGCTTTTTTCTCATTCATATCAATCAATACAACTTTGTGGGCAACGCCAGTCATCATCAAAGAAAATGCCGCAGCACTTCCAACAGAACCGGCACCGATAATACCAACTTTCATGTTTTATCTCCAATTAAAAATATGTTCAAAAATTCATTTACTTATATAGCTATCTTTATAGCCAAATTGCAATATCTTTTTTCATTTTTTTGCAATTTTTTTTACATAAAAAATAGGGTTGACAGTTCAGACGAAAGTTTATATAGAAAAAGTTATGAAAAATGCAGAAAAAATGATAAAAACTAACGCTATGCGGATTGTGGAAACCGCCAAGATTCCGTATAAAGTATATGAATATGAAGTAACGGACGGCGTGGACGCCAAAAGCGTGGCGCAATATTTGCAAAAGCCGGAAGAGCAGGTGTTTAAAACTTTGGTGACGCAGGCTCCGACCGACCAGCATGGCTTTACGCATTTTGTGTTCGTGATTCCGGCAAACGCCGAGCTCAGCGTGAAAAAAGCCGCGCATGCCGCCGGTGTAAAAAATTTGGAAATGCTGCCGTTGAAAAAACTTTTGCCGCTGACTGGTTATGTGCACGGCGGCTGCTCGCCGCTGGGAATGAAAAAGCAATTTCCGGTGTTTATTGATGAAACGGCGATATTGTTTGACACGTTTTGCCTTTCGGGCGGAAAAATCGGCGTGACTTTGGAGTTGAACGCCGAAGCCTTGGCGGCGGCAATTGGAGCCCAATTCGCCGATTTAACGCTGTAAATGTATAAAAATTTCCTTGCTACTTTAAAAGTCGGTTGTATTATGTACAATATAAAGCAACAAATATAAAAGGAGCAGCTTATGAAATATTTACTGATAGCATGTTTATTGCTGCCGCTGTCGGCGCAGGCGTTTTGCTTGGGCGAGGTAAACAGTCAGCGCACCAATAGCTTGGGAGAAACCGAATATCGCAACAGCATGGGGCAATTGGTTGGAACGTCTCGGCAAAACAGCCTTGGTGAAACCGAATACCGCAACAATATGGGACAGTTGGTCGGCACGGCGAGAGAAAACAGTCTTGGCGATACTGAATACCGCAATAACATGGGACAACTGAAGGGGACTGCTCATCAAAACAGCTTGGGAGAAACCGAATATCGCAATAATATGGGGCAACTGGTCGGTACGGCAAAAGAAAACAGCTTGGGCGACACTGAATACCGCAACAATATGGGGCAGCTGGAGAAAACGTCCCACAAAAACGGTTTGGGTGAAACGATATATTATAAATACTAGGAGAATTTTTGATGAACGAAATTTTACGCTTGGCAATGGATCAGGCGCGCAAGACCATGAATGAAAATATCGGCGGTCCGTTTGGCGCAGCGGTGATTGCGGAAAACGGCGAGATTTTAGCCGTAACTTCAAATTCGGTTCTGCGCGACAACGACCCGACGGCACATGCGGAAGTCAACGCTATCCGCGCCGCCTGCAAAAAGGTTGGCAGCTATGATTTAAGCGGCTGCGTGCTATATACCACAGCTTATCCTTGCCCGATGTGTCTTTCTGCCATTATTTGGGCGAACATTAAAAAAGTATATTTCGGCTGCCGTCCCGAAGACGCAGAGCATATCGGCTTTAGAGATGACTTTATGTATCGCTTTATAGAAGCTAAATGCCGCGATAAGTCGGTGCTGGATATGGCGGAATTGGATAGAGCGGATTGCTTGAAACTGTTTGAAGAATATCAGCAAAAAGCCAAAACAATTTATTAAGTATAAATTTCAACAAAAGGAATGAAAATGAAAGTGGGAATAATCGGAACCGGATATGTGGGGCTGCCAACCGGAGTCGGTTTGGCTGAGCTTGGCAATAATGTGGTGTGCATAGACCGCGAGCCGAAAAAAATTGAAGCTTTGCAAGCCGGAAAATTAACGCTGTATGAAGACGGCTTGGAAGAGCTTTTTCAAAAAAACGTGAAAGCCGGCAGAATTAAATTCACCACTTCCATGAAAGAAGGCGTTTCTGATGCCGATGTGGTGCTGATTGCCGTGGGTACGCCGCCGCACCCAGTGACCAAAGAAGCGGATATGAAATATATTCACGCTGCGGCTACCGAATTGGCGGAATATTTGACCGGATATACGGTTGTTGCCACAAAATCAACCGTACCGGTTGGAACTGGTGACGATGTGGAGGCTTTAATAGCCAAGAAAAATCCGTTTGCCGATTTTGATGTGATTTCTTTGCCGGAATTTTTGCGCGAAGGCTTTGCCGTGCATGACTTTTTTAATCCGGACAGAATAGTTGTGGGCGCTAACACAGAGCGGGCGCGCAATGTTATTAAAGAGCTGTATAAGCCGTTTGCAGGTAAAACCAATATGCTGTTTGTAAAACGCCGTTCCAGTGAAACCATAAAATATGCTTCCAACGCTTTTTTGGCGATGAAAATTCATTATATTAACGAAATGGCGGATTTTTGCGAAAAAACGGGAGCCGATATCAGCGAGGTTGCGCAAGGCATGGGGCTGGATAACCGTATTGGCAACCGCTTTTTGAACGCCGGTCCGGGGTATGGAGGCAGCTGCTTTCCAAAAGACACTATGGCAATGGCTTATATGGCGCGGCAAAATAATGTGGAAATGACGCTGATTAACGCGGCAATAGCCGGAAACGTCAAGCGCAAGCAGCGTATGGCGGAGCGGATTTGGAATGAAGTGAAAGATTTGAAAAATTCCAAAATCGCGGTGCTGGGGTTGGCGTTTAAAAACGGCACAGACGACTGCCGAGAAAGTCCGGCGCTGGAAATTGTCGGCAATTTGCTGGAAAAAAACACCGACATTATGGCATATGACCCTAAAGCTATGGGGACGGCGTGCCGTCTGTTGGGTGATAAAATCGGTTATGCCGACGATATGTACAGCTGTCTTAAGGGCGCTGATGTGCTGGCGGTTTTAACTGAATGGAACGAGTTTAAGACACTGGATTTGAATTTGGCGGCAGATTTGATGCGGCATAAAAATATTGTAGACTGCCGCAATTTACTGAATGCCGAGCAGGCGTTGGCGCTGGGGTTTAAATATCAAGGTATCGGTAAAAAATTTGAAAAACAGGCAAAACCGCTGAAAAAAGCGGCGTAAGGCAAACGGTGTTTTCTTGAGGCGATACATTAAAAAGTACCGCCTTTTTTAGTGAAAACACGTTTTTTTTATATTGACAATAAAACGGCTTGGGAGTAGCACTCGCCTTGGAAAAATTTGTAATCTGAAAACGAGGCTGAAATGAAAAGAAAAAATAGAGGAATTCTGCTGGGAATTTGGGGAACTTGCTGCTATGGTATGAACCCGCTGTTTGCTTTGCCGTTGTTTGCCGCCGGCATAACTTCTAATTCCGTGCTGTTTTACCGCTATGGTTTTGCGCTGATTATTTTTGGTTTGTGGCTGACGCTGCATAAAAAAATATCATTGAAAATTTCTTGGCGTGAAGCCGGAGTTTTGATGCCGCTGGGCGTGGTGTTTGCCATTTCTTCATTAACCTTGTTTCAAAGCTATATCTATATTGGCGCCGGTATTGCCTCTACCATTTTGTTTATATATCCGATTATGGTGGCGCTGATGATGGCGATGTTCTTTCATGAAAAAATCTCGCTTAAAACCGTGGCGGCGATTGTTTTGACCACGGTCGGAATCAGCTTGTTTTATGAGGGCAAAGACGGACAAACTTTGAATTTGCTCGGGGTCGGTCTGGTGCTGATTTCGGCTTTGTCGTATGCGGTTTATATGGTGGCGCTTAAAAATGTGAAAATGTTAAAGCGCGTGCAATATTCCAAGCTGACGTTTTATGTGATGTTTTTTGGATTGTTTGTGTTCTTTTTTGCCTCTAATTTTGGAATTGAACTGCAGCCGATAAACTCTTGGTTTATGCTGGCTTGCCTTTTGGGGTCGGCGCTTATTCCAACCATTATATCTTTGGAAACCATGACTATTGCCATAAAGCTGATTGGTCCGACCTTATCGGCTATTTTGGGAGCTTTAGAGCCGGTAACCGCTGTTTTTATTGGTGTTTTTGTGTTCGGCGAACATTTGTCGGTGCGCATTGTCTGTGGAATTATATTGATTTTGGCGGCGGTGCTGATGATTGTTTTGGGCGGCGGTTCAAAAAATGTGAAAAAAACATCAATAAGGGAAAAATAGTTGTTAGAATAACTGATAGAATAGCTTGACTATAAAAGTTTTATTTGCTAGAATTTTCTAAAATTTAATGTGTTTAAGCCATTAAGAATAGGAACTTTAAAATGCGTAGAATATTATTTATAATTTCATTGCTTGTAGTTTTGAATCAAATAAAATCAGCAGAGGCTGTTAATGTAGATACTTGGACTGACTTTGTGGTTAGTAGCGTTGGTTTCAATATTGACTTGACAGACAATATAACACAGCCGGATGGTGATAAGAAATTTTCAAGAACTTTTAATCATAATTTAAATGGTAATGGATATACAATTTCAGGTGGAAACGGTGGCAAAATATTCTTTAAATTTAATAAAGCTAGTGGAAAAATTGAAAATGTTACTTTTAAGGATTTTAAGTCATTAGAAAATAGCGGTGGATTTTTTATTTCTAGCGGTTCAGAAATAGAGCTTGATAAAGTTACGTTTAATAACATATCTAATCCGCTGGACGGCGGGCATGAAACGTCATGGGGTGGAGCGTTAAATGTTGATGCTAATTCGCAAAATATTAAAATAAGCAATTCAAATTTTATAGACAATATTCAGCATACAACAACTGATAATAATGGCGATTCACTGGGTGGAGCGCTTCATATACAAGGAAAGATGTCTAATTATGACTACTCGCGTTTGGAATATTTAAAAGATTCTAAGTTTGACGGTAACCAAATGAATGCGCACAACAGCAACGCTTATGGCGGCGCGATTTTTTTGGAAGGTCAAATCGGAACTTTTAGCGGCAATGAATTGGATAACAACCAAGCAACCGTCAGTGCTGACGGCAAAAATGCTTACGGCGGCGCGCTGGCTATCGGCGGAGCTAATGAAAACCGCGGCACGGCGCAAATCAGCAATTTTGAAGACAACACTTTTAACAACAATTTGGCACAATCCGGCAAAGGTGGAACGGCGCAGGGCGGTGCGGTGTATGTTGCAAACAGCGGCAAAACCTTTTTTAAAAACAGCACATTTAAAAATAATAAAGCCGCAGCTGAAGGCGGAACTGCTAGAGGCGGCGCAATTTCCAATTCTTATGCCGAAGATGATATGGTCTCCATGTCCGGATTAACAATGGATTCAAACGTTGCCGAAGGTGCAGTCGCACAGGGCGGCGCTATTTATAATGACGGCGTTATTTCTGATATGTCCGGCGATGACGACCACGAATTTGTGATTAGCAACAATAAGGCAACCAGTACTGTCGCCAATGTTTTGGGAGCTTATGTCGGTGAAGGCGGCGGTGTTTATAACTCCGGCACAATTAAACAAATCAACAAAGTATCGTTTTCTTCTAATGAAGCCAGTGAAAGCGGCGGCGCCATATTTAATGCGGAAAGCGGAATTATCGGTGTGTTGAATGCCGACTTTAGCGGAAACTCCGCTCAACAGCACGGCGGCGCTTTGGGTAATGAAAACTTGGTGGCAAGCATCAGCGGTAAATTTACTTCTAACCGCGCTGAGCAAAACGGCGGTGCCTTATTTAATGACCGCAACGCAAAAATCAACAGCATCAGCAACAGCACGTTCAGCGGAAACACTGCTACCAAAGGCGGTGCAATTTATAACTCCGGAACAATCAGCAATTTGACCGACAGCAAATTTGAAACAGCTACGGATACAATTGAAAACGTTGCCGGTGCAACCATTGAAATAGTGAAAAATGTTACGGCTGCGGCTTCGGTGAATAACGCCGGCACTATCAACGAAATTGATAATTCATCTTTCAGCGTGGCTTCCGGCACAGCATTAAACAATACCAGCACTATTGGAAAAATTAAAAACTCGACCTTTGAATATGGTTCCGGCACAGGTATTGCCACAACTGAAGATTTGAATTTGGTTGCTGATAACGGCAATTTAACTTTCAGCGGCGCGGGCACGGCTCTTGAAATGGGTGCTGGAAACATGGTGAATGTTAAAACTGTAAACGGCGGTAAAGCCTCATTTGACGGTACAATCAAAGCAAACGGCGGAAAGCTGGTTTTGAACGGCGACAACAGCGACGGTTCAAGAATTATCTTTAACGGAACTGTCGACAACGCCGATATTTCTTTGGCAAATGCTAATTTGTCGCTGGGCAATGCTAATGTTTTGACCAATTCTGCTTTGAATGCGCAAAGCGGTAAAATCAGCTTGGCTCTGAATAATTACGACACTTACAAAATCAAAAATTTAACGGCTACGGAAAATGTTAAATGGAATTTCAATATTTCTTTGAGCAAAGAAAATGGAAATAAGTATAATGTTTTGGATATAGAAGACGGCAGCGGCACTGTTTATTTGGGCTCGCTTAATGTTCAAGACTATGCAAACAGTATGCTTGATGACGAAACTCATACTATTCAGCTGATTAAATCTGCATCGGGCAATGCGCCGCTGCTTAACTATGACGGAGCAATAGTTTTAACCGAAGCTCAAGCCGAAATGTCCACCAAAAACATATTGGCAAAAGAGTTTGGCTTGGCGACAACCGATACCACTAACGACAGTATTCGCTTCAGAGGCTTGATGAATAGCATTGCTGGCTGGGCGGAGCTTGATACCACCTTGGATAAAAAATTCACCTTCTATGAAGATGCTTCAATTTCTCGCGATATTGATAAGCTGCGCGGCAAAAACTTGACGCTGGAAGGCAATGGAAATGTGTTTGATGTCAATAATAAAAATATGTTGGCGGAAATAGGCACAGCGCAAAATGTGACAATCAATAATCTGACGCTGAAAAACATTGGCGAAACAGCGAATAACGGAACATTGAATCTGAATGGAGTTAATCACACAGGATTTGTTGCCAATAAAGCGCAGCTGAATACGGCTGGCGATACGCAGATTGCCGGAAAATTAAGCAATACCGGTTCTGTGGCAAACAGCGACAATTTAACAGTTAACGGCGGTTTGCAGAATGAAAGCACAATTACTACTGCTGACGGTGGAAGTTTGTCGGTTGCTGGCGGAAATTCTGTAAACAGCGGAACAATCAGCGGCGGTGTTAAATTTAACAACACTACATTGAATAACAGCGGCGAAATTGATGAAATCACCGACTCAACTTTCATTGATACGGCTTTGTCTAACAGCAGCGCTTTTGAAAACAGCGGTACTATCAATAAACTGGAAAATGCTGCCGTAACCGGTGATATGCTAAATTCCACTGACACAGCGCAAATTAAGGAAATAAACGGCTTGACGGTTAGCGGAAAATTGCAGAATAGCGGTAAAATCGGCGCTATGACTGGTGAAAACAAAGTTTCATATTTGCAAAATGACGGCGAACTGAACAGCAGTGAAAGTTTGACCGTTGATGATGAGTTTGTTAACGGCGAAAATGCTATTGCCAATATCAGCGGTAAATTAAGCGCCACCAACGGCACGACCAATAAAGGCACGCTGGCGTTTAACGATGTGGACTATACTGGCGAACTGACCAACAATAAGCGATTTACAGCTTCCGGCAGCACTTCAATAAGCGGTAAGCTGAACAACAGCAGCACTGGTTCTGTTGACAATAGCGGCGATTTGACAGTTAGCGGCGGTTTACAGAATGACGGCGCAATTACTACTGCTGACGGTGGAAGTTTGTCGGTTGCTGGCGGAAATTCTGTAAACAGCGGAACAATCAGCGGCGGCGTTAAATTCAGCGACACCACGTTGGATAACAGCGGCAAAATTGACAATATTTATGATTCGTCATTTAAGACTGCTGACGGGACAGCTTTGAATAATACCAGCACTATCGGCGAAATTAAAAATTCAACCTTTGAATATGGTTCCGGCACAGGTATTGCCACAACTGAAGATTTGAATTTGGTTGCTGATAACGGCAATTTAACTTTCAGCGGCGAGGGCACGGCTCTTGAAATGGGCGCTGGCAACATGGTGAACGTTGAAACTGTAAACGGCGGTAAAGCCTCATTTGACGGTACAATCAAAGCAAACGGCGGAAAGCTGGCTTTGAGTGGCGACAACAGCAATGGCTCAAGAATTGCCTTGAACGGAACGGTTGACAATGCCGATATTTCTTTGGCAAATGCTAATTTGTCGCTGGGCAATACTGACGTTTTGGCAAATTCTTATTTGAAAGCCGAAAGCGGAACAATCAGTTTTGTTCAAGATAACTATGGCTCTTATAAAATTAAAAAGTTAGAGTCCTCGGAAAATGTTAAATGGAATTTCAATATTTCATTGAGCAAAGACGATGGAAATAAATATGATGCTTTGGAAATAAAAGACGGCAGCGGCACGGTGTATATCAGTTCGCTTGATGTCAGTGCGGCGCAGGATTATACTGACAGTATGGACTTTGAGGAAAGCCACACTATTCAGCTGATTAAGTCTTCTTCGGATAACGCACCGGAACTTACCTATTACCAAGCAAAAGTTTTGCAGCAAGCTCAAGCCGTTATGTCAACCGATTACTTTATTGCTAAAGAATTTGGTTTGGCTACTACCAAAACTAAAAATGATAGTATTCAGTTCCGCGGTTTGATGGACTCTATTGCCGCTTGGGCAGAACTTGATACCACTTTGGATAAAAAGTTCACCTTTAACGCAGATTACAGCATTTCCCGCGATATTACTGCTTTGCGCGGCAAAAACTTGACGTTGGAAGGCAACGGAAATAAGTTTGATGTTAAAAATAAGAATATGCTGGCGAAAATCGGCGCAGGACAAAATGTGACAATCAATAATTTGACGCTGAATAATGTGGGCGCAACCGAAAACAGCGGAACTTTAAGCCTGAATGAAGTTGCGTATAACGGCGATGTTACAAATAACTCGCATATGAACACAGACGGCAATACGCAGATAAACGGCAAATTTAATAATAACGGCACTGTTCAAAATGACGGTCAGCTGACTTTGGCGGCAGATTCCGAAAATAACGGAACTATAGCTGGTGCCGGTTCGGTGATAGCCGGTAACGGTACCGAGGCGATGAACTTTGCCAACAACGGCTATATCAGCGGCAAAACTTATGTTTCTGACAAAGCTGTTTTGGAAAGTGATTTAGACAAGCTTAACGATGTTGATATTGCTGTCGGCGGTTTGTTCAAAGTCGGTGCTGACGGCGAGCTTAACCAAAATATCAGCGGCGAAGGCGAAATGCTAGTCAGCAATTTGCTGAATATGGGCAGCGGCAGTTTGTCGCAAAACGGAATTTTGACCGTAGCGGACAGCGGTACTATAAATATCGGCGAAAAGCAAGTTCGCGTTGGGACATTTAATTTGAACGGAACTTTGGCGCTGGATATAAGCCAAATTACTGCAAATTCCGCAATCTATACCGGCGGTCAGATTATTGTCGGCGACGGCGCTAATGTTGCTGGTGATGCAAAACTGAGAATTACCGTAACGGCAGATTCTTTGAATAAAGGCAGCAAAACCGGCGAACTGCAGCTGATTAGCGGCAATAACGTTTCTGGATTGTTTAACAATATTATATCTAACAACCGCTATGATATTGTTAAAGGCGAACAGGACGGAACAGTGATTATTATTAACACAGCTTCAGCTGAAGATGTCGCTAATAAGGTTGGAAACAGAAATAACCGCAACACGGCTAGAGCTTGGGATAGAGTGAATGTTTCGGCAGGCAGCAAAGCTGAGCAAATTTATAATATTTTGAATGATTTGTCTCAACATGACGCTAAAGAATATGTATCGGCTTTAACCAAAGTTGCGCCGGCAGATTCTCAGCTGGCAATGATGACAACAAGAGAAGTAAACAATCAAATTAACCGCAGCATATGGCATAGATTTGGTCGTAACCGCGCTTTATGCAATACTCCGTTTGCCTCTGCATCGGCTTGGATAGAAGGTATGGGCGGCTATGCTCATCAAAACAGCAGCTTTGAAGCAGCTGGCTTTAATGCCCGCACCGCAGGTTATATGCTGGGAATTGACGGAACGGTTGACTGCGCTACTACCGCAGGTTTCGGCTATGCTTTCAATAACACTAAGGCAACTTCTCAAGGTCGTGATACCGGCATAAAAGGTCACACAGCGTTTGCTTATGCAAAATATCAGCCGAAACAAGCTTATGTACGCGGCACAATCAGTTATGGGTATGCTGATTATGATGAGCGTTCTGCAGTGCAAAATGTTGATATTAAAGCAAAATATCATGTTCAGGCGCTGAGTGCCGAAACTGCAGCCGGATATGAGTTTACAGACGGGTTTATTCCGGAAGCAGGTTTGCGCTATACATATTTAATGCCGCAGAAATATACGGATAATTTTGGACAGCATGTTCAGGCAGAAAATACTGATTTGCTGACTGGATTTGTAGGAATGCGCTATCGTCCGCGCTGCGGGGCAATTTGGTATAACGTGCGCCCGACCGCATATGTTGGTATGAGCTATGATATTTATAACCGCGATACAAAAGCTAATGTTTCGATTGCCGATCAGCAATATGAAATCAGCGGTCAGAAATTGCCGCGCTGGGGACTTGAAACCGGTGTAGGCGTTGAAGTTTCCGTAAATCCTTGGGATTTGTCGGTTGGCTATGATTTCGGTTTGCGTGAAAAATATCAATCGCATACGGGTATGTTTAATGCACGCTATAATTTCTAGGCTGAAATAGGCGGAAATATGAAAAAAAGAGCAGGGCGACTTGCTCTTTTTTTTGCTTTAAATCCATGTTCACTTGGCTTAGTAAAGTATATTTTCAGAAAAATATATTTTGGTCCCAGGGATACTTCGTAAGCAGTATTGGCTTAGATGAAGAAAAGATAAAACACTATGTAGAATATCAAGGACGACTGGATTTAGGTCAGTTCCGACTGGAGCTGTAAGGAAAAGGCACCTAAAAGGTGCCTTTTCTATAGAATCCCCAGTTTACTGGGGGATATCTATTAGTTAAGTAAAATTTAGAATCTGTATTGCAGACCGGCAGTAACTTCTTTAAAGTTGTTGGTATAGCCAGAGCCAATGTAAGAATATCTGCCGACAACGCGGGCGCCCCAATGCTGGTTAAAGTCATATTGCATACCCAAACCAGCGCGGTAGCCGACTTTGTTGTAAGAGCTTTTCGGAAATCCTTTGTATTTGCCGTGGAAAATACCAGCGCCGACTGTTCCAAGTGCGCTCAACTTAGAGCACATAATCGGATATTTGCCGTAAGCGTCCAAAGCGTAAACCGAAAAATGATTTTTACCGCGTTTATCTTCCAAGGTACGACTTTTTACTTCGCCGGATTGCTGATATGTAAATTCCAAATCCCAATTCTGATACAGCTGCATGCCGACATTGGCTTTGCCGGAATGGAAATATTTTTTCATTTTTTTAGCTTGATTGCCTTGTTTAGCCTTAAAGAAAGAATAATCAGCGCCGACATACGGACGATATGCATTCATATTCCAATTCATAGCTTGGGCATTAAGCGAAAAAATACAAGCAACACCAGCCAACAATAATGTTTTTTTCATGTTTTAATCTCCATTTATAAATGTGTTAAATGACAAATCAAGTATTTCGCAACACTTTCAAGGTTGTATATAACAGTGAAAAAACGAATTTAAATAGAGACAGCTAAAAAAAATCACGCTACACTGTTTTTCATTAAAGGAGGTTTATATGTTTTGCAGCCCTAAAAAAAATTGTGATTTGTGCCCGCGCTTGGTGGAGTTCCGCCGCGGCAATCAGCAAAAGTTTCCGTCTTATCACAATGGACCGGTCACGCCTTTCGGCTTGCTTGACGCGCAGATTTTGGTGGTGGGTTTAGCTCCGGGGCTGAACGGCGCCAATCAAACCGACCGCCCGTTTACCAATGATTATGCAGGCGATATTCTTTATCCGGCGCTGAAAAAATATGGCTTTGCTAAAGGTGAATATAAAAAGCGCAAAGACGATGGTTTTTCGCTGCTTAATGTGCGCGTGACTAATTCGGTGCGCTGCGTTCCGCCGCAAAACAAAGTTAATGCCGCCGAAATTACCGCCTGCCGTCCGTTTTTGCAGCAAGAAATTGCCTCTATGCCAAACTTGAAAGTTATTTTATCTTTGGGTTCGGTTTCGCACGGCGCAGTTTTGCAGGCTTTAGGCTATACCAAATCAGGTTTTAAGTTTGCTCACGGCGCCGAACATTTTTTACCGAAACATAATATTGTGCTGCTGGATTCGTACCATACTTCGCGTTATAATATCAATACTAATGTTTTAACGGCGGAAATGTTTGATAAAATTATTGCTCGCCTCAAAGAATTGGTCTGACTTGAAATTTCGGGCTTCTTTTCCCATATTTTGCAAGAAAGGAAAAATAAATTGAAAAAATTGCTGATGTTGTTTTTTTGCGCTTTTATGCTTAATTCGCCTTATGCGCAGGCTGAAGAAAGCCGTAAAAGCACGGATAACACGACTATCGAGCTTTTTTCGGGCGACAAAGCCGAATATATTGCGCGCTTTACCATTAAAGACGGCTGGCATATTTATTGGAGCAACCCTGGAGAAATAGGGCGTCCGACCACAATTTCCAGCAACAGAGCCGACAGCGGACTGAAAATTTTGAATCAGTCGGCTCCGCAAATTGTCAAAGCTTTTGATATTATAGATGAATATGTTTACAAAAAATCGGCGTATTTTCACCTTAAACTGAAGCAAACCAAAGACGTTGAGCTGACTTTTTCTTTTGTGGAGTGCAGCGATGTCTGCAAGCCGCAGTATTTGAGTTTTGATTTGCAGGAATTACCGCAAACGCCGAAAAAAGTTTGGAAAGATTTGCAAACAGATTTGAAATCGGTGCTGCCTCAAAAAATAAATGTCAGCAGTCCGACTTCGCAAAATAAAATAAAGCTGGAGCTGCCGCCGCATGCTGAAATCAGCTTTTTGCCGGCGCAAAGCGGAGTGGTGGCGGAGCAGTCTGTCAAAATCAGCGAAGAGCACAACAAAACCTATATCAGCTGGGAAAACGACAGTGCCGAGAGTACGCCGTTATCTCAAGCTTTGGTTATGACGCCGGACAAGTCGTATGCTTTGGAAATTGACTATCATGACGAGCTGGGTCTTGGACTCTGCTACATTTTGTTATTAGCGTTTTTAGGCGGATTGGTATTGAATGCTATGCCGTGTGTTTTTCCGATTTTATCGCTCAAAATATTCTCTTTATTAAAAAATCGAAATGAGCCGAAACGCTTTGCCCGTGCCTTAGGCTATACGCTCGGAGTCTTTTCCTGCTTTATGGTTCTGACAACGGTTTTGGTTCTTATAAAAGAGCAGGGCGCCACCATCGGCTGGGGTTTTCAGCTGCAATCGCCGTGGTTTGTCGGCACTATGGCGGTGGTTTTCGGTATTTTGTTTTTATTTATGATAGATGTGCTGCATTTTCCGAATTTCAATACCGATAAAACCTATAAATTATCAGGCATAAACGCTTTCAGTACCGGCTTTTTCGCCGTTTTAATCGCCAGCCCTTGTACCGGACCGTTTATGGGCGCAGCAATCGGCTATGCTTTTATGCAAAGTAATTTGCAAACTTATGCTGTTTTTGTAATGCTGGCTTTGGGATACGCTCTGCCGTATGCTTTGATTGAGCTGTTTCCGGTGGCATTGGGGCGTATTTTGCCGTCTCCAGGGAAATGGATGCAGACGGTAAAATATGTGTTGTCTGTTCCGTTATTTTTAACAATGCTTTGGCTGTTCGGCATTTTGGCAACGCAGCTTAATTGGGCAAAGCCGGAAGAAACTGCCGAACTGAATTGGCAGCCGTATGATGCGGAGCAAATCAGTGCGGCTGTTGCCGACGGTAGACGCGTATTTATAGATTTTACGGCGGATTGGTGCTTGACTTGTCAGTTTAATGAAAAAATCTTATTGAACACCGAGCGTTTTAAACGCTTTGTCGTTGCAAAAAATGTTAAGCTTTTCCGCGCGGATTTAACCGAAGATAATGAGAAATATACCGCCGCGCTCAATGCTTACGGACGCGACGGTATACCTGTCTATGTTTATTATGTTAACGGAAACTATGAAATTTTGCCGCTCTTTTTCAGAGTTAGCAGTTTACAGTAATTTTTAATCACTCACAAACTGCAATCGCAAAGCGCAGTCGCTGTAATCTCTGGTAAAGCAGATGGAACACTACTGATCCACAACAGAAAATGTCATATTGCGGATACATGATGTTCCTGCGCCGCAATATTTGTCGCCATAGAAAAATTTAGCGGAAGAGGCATTTTTTCTTTGATAGATATAAGCAGCATACAGGGTGTCCGCATAGCCTTTTGCTAAGGAGTTAAAGAGCTCTTTACAGAATTTATCTTTGTTAAATCTAGGAGCAACGGTAGACATATTGAACATAACTTCAATACCTTGGAATGACCGGCGATACCACTGACGCTCAATATTCTGATAATAGCCAGCACGCCAATCATCTCAAGCATGGAGCGACTGGAATTGCAAACGCCACTGAGTTTATTCAAAAAACCTTTTTTATTAGAGTAGAGAATTTAATTTGCAAAATAATTATTCATTTTTCTTTCTTTGTTTTTAAGCATGTTATAATATCTTTTTACACATATAAAATGTATATATCAAACATATTCGGCTAGTAATTCTTCAACAAATTTCGGCAAAGTTGTTCCAGCTTTACCAATAATATGACGGTCAAACAGATAGTTGTTTGAGGTTGTTTCCAAATTAAATTCGCAGGTATCCGCACCGCACATCTTGGCAATTTGCACAAAGCCGGCTGCCGGATAAACCACGCCGGAAGTTCCGACAGATATAAATAAATCGCAGGTTTTTAAAAGCTCGTCGACTTTATTCATATACAAAAGATTTTCGCCGAAAAATACAATGTTTGGTTTCAGCATACCGCTGATGCCGCAATGCTCGCAGGTTTCATCGGCGTGCACATCGCCCCACGTTTCCATAATATGCCCGCAGTTCAGGCAGATAATTAGGTTTATTTGCCCGTGAATGTGATAAACATTTTTATTGTCGGCTTTTTCATGCAGGGTGTCAACATTTTGCGTCACCACATTTATTTGTGCCGGATAGTTTTGCTGCAGCTTGGTAATTGCCAAATGAGCGGCGTTGGGCTTGGCTTTATAAAGTTCGGGGCGCAGCTCGTTATAAAAATCGTGCACATATTCTGGATTACGTTCAAAAGCTTCTAGGGTGGCAACATCTTCAACCCGATGCTTGTTCCAAAGCCCGTTTTCGGCACGGAACGTGGAAAGTCCGGATTCTGCCGAAATTCCGGCACCGGTCAAAATCAGAATGTTTTTATATTGCTTAGCCATTGACAATTTCTTTATAAAGTTCTTCGTTGCTCGTAAATTTTAGGTCGCTGTTTTTAATGTTGTGGCGATAAGTATCCAAGTTTTGATACATTTTATCAATTTGCGCAAGTAAAAGTCCATCTTTAGCTAAATCTTTATCCAGCAAAATTTCGGCAAAGCCTTTGCTTTGGAAATTTTTGGCGTTAGAAGTTTGCTCGCCGCGGCTGGCGTTGCTTGGCAACGGCACCAAAAGCATTGGAATATCAAGGCTCCAAAATTCAAAAATAGCGTTTGAACCGGAGCGGGTTACAACAATATCGGTGGCGGCAAGCAAATCTTTAAATTCTTTATCAACAAATTCAAATTGCGCATATCCTTGGCGCTCTAAATCGGTTTTCTGTCCTTTGCCGCAAATGTGTATCACCTGATATTTTTGCAGTAAAGCGTCAATATTTTGCAACACGGCTTTGTTAAGACTTTGCGCGCCTAAGCTGCCGCCCACAAACATCACAATCGGCTTATCGGCGTTAAAGTTGCACATTTGCAAGGCTTTGTTTTGGTCGCCGTTTTTCAGGTGGTCGGACAGTACCGGACCAATGTAGCAAACCTTTTGCGGTGTGCGAACATATTTAACCGTGTCTATAAAAGTGGTGAAAAACTTGCTGACAAAGGGCAGGGACATTTTGTTGGCCAGTCCTGGGGTCAAGTCTGACTCGTGCATAAATATTTTGCGGTGATTCAAAAATCCGCCCACCACAACCGGAAAAGACACAAAGCCGCCTTTAGAAAAGATTATATTCGGTTTTTCTTTGCAGATTATTGCCGCCGCCTGACAAATGCCGACCGGAATTTTGAACATATCTTTCAGGTTCTGCCAAGAAAAATAACGGCGCAGCTTACCGGTTTTTATGGCGTAGTATTTCACACCTTCAATTTTAGCGATAAGCTCTTTTTCAATTCCGGTTTCCGAACCCACATAAACAATTTGCCAGCCGTTTTTCTGAAAAATCGGAATAAGATTTAAGTTAAGTGTCACATGACCGCCCGAACCGCCGCCGGTAAACATAATTTTTTTCATTTTACGATGCCTTTTCTTCAGAATTGTTTAGGTTGTTAGTATTGTCGCTGATTTTCAGCACTTCATTTTCATCATATTCCATACCGATTTGCTTATTGGCTTTAGCTCCGTATTCCTTTAAGCGATTAGCCAGCGATAGGGCGTTTCCTTTGCCGCTTGCTAGTTTGGAAATTGCCGCTTCATAGTTGGTGCGGGCAGCACCCAAAGCCTTGTCAATTTTTTGCATATCGTCCACAAAATTTGCCAGTTTGTCATAGAGCGAGCCGCCGACTTCGGCAATTTTCTGCACATATTTGTTGCGGGTTTCAATCTGCCATAAATTTTCGACCGTGCGTAAAATCGGCAATAAAGAAGACGGCGTTGTCAGAGCCACATTTTTCTTGTAGGCATAATCATATAAACTGTCGTCTTTTTTGATGGCTTCAACAAACGCGCTTTCAATCGGAATAAAAATCACCACATAGTCCAGAGATTCTTCTTTAAGCAGCTTTTGATATTCTTTGCAGGAAAGCTCGTCTATATGGTTGCGGATACATTGAATATGTCGCTGCAAAGCTGCGGCTTTGGCAGTTTCATCTTCGGCGTTTACATAAGAAATGTAGTCGTTCATCGAAACTTTTGAGTCCACAATCACGCTGCGGTTATTCGGTAGGCGAACCACCACGTCCGGACGCAGGTTTTGATTGTTTTCGTTTTTGAAGTTTTCTTGCGTGAAGTAATCAATGTTCTTTTGCAGTCCGGCGACTTCTAAAATGCGATTAAGTTCAATTTCTCCCCAGTCGCCCTGCATTTTTTTGCTGCCGCGCAAGGCGTTGGTCAAATTTTGCGCGTCTTGGCTCAGGCTGTTGTTCATATCCATAAGTTTTTTGAATTGCTCATCAAAGCTGCTTTTATTTTTGATGCTTTCCGTGTTGGCTTTGCTAACTTCATCTCTAAAATTTTTCAGCTGTTCGCGAAAAGGAGACAGAACCGTGCTCAGTACTTGGCTTTGCGATTCATTAAGCCGGCGGGACTGGGTGTTTAAAATTTCATTTGAAATGTCGCGGAATTTGAGTTCTAAATCTTTTTTGTTGTTTTGAATATCCTGCAGACGTTCTTGCATATGCTGTTGTTGAGCTTGCAGCATGGTTTGCAGACGTGTATTTTCGGCGCTCAAGCGGTAATTTTCATTATCCAGCTGTTTTTTGGCGTTGCAAATATTTTCTAATTGACGCTCAAGTTCTTCATTTAACACAGCGGAGCGCGTATTTTTGTTTATCGCCCAAATTAAAGCACCTCCGCAAAAACAAAGTAGCACAGCCAAAGCAATTATTCCATACAACATCTGCAAATCCTCATAAATAAATATATGTAAAAAGTATGTGAAAAGTATAAAAGTTTAGGCGCAGATTGCAATGAACAAAAGCAGGTTATCAACTTTAATCTTTTATGTGTAAAAATTATATTCTTGTAGACGAATAAATTTTTTTAGCTTAAACTCAAAGCCGAAAAATGAAATCTCTTTAGAAGGAAAATAAAAATGAATAAAGTGCAAAGTGATTTTTTGAATGATATTAAAGAAGGCAAAGTTGCCGTAACTGTTTTTTTGATTAACGGTGTAAAATTGCAGGGCATTATAACTCAGCAAGACGAAGAAAGCTTGCTGCTGCGCCGCGATGGTCATACCCAGTTGGTTTATAAACACGCCGTTTCAACCATCATGCCGAGCGTGGCTGTTGATATAGCCGAAGAATAGCCTTTGATAGAAGTTGAGCAAAATAGACGGTTTAACGCCGCCGTAGTTTGTCCCGAAGTTTTTGGCGCGTCGGCAAGTTTGTCGCCGGAAAGCCGCTTGGCGGAAGCTGAGGGGCTGGCTTTGGCTATACGGCTTAACGTGGTTTATAAAGAAAGCCTGAAAATAAAAGACATTAAGCCGTCTGCTTACTTCAGCAAAGGATTTTTAGAACGCTTAAAGCCGATTATAGCTGAAAATGATATAGATTTGCTGATTGTGGATACAAGATTGAGCCCAATCCAGCAGCGTAATTTGGAACGTGAACTAAAACTTAAAGTTATAGACCGTACCGCTTTGATTTTAGAAATTTTCGGCGAGCGTGCGCAAACTAAAGAAGGCGCTTTGCAAGTGGAATTGGCTCACTTGACTTATCAGCGCTCGCGTTTGGTGCGCAGCTGGACTCACTTGGAGCGCCAACGCGGCGGCGCCGGTTTTTTAGGCGGACCTGGCGAAACACAGATTGAGCTGGATAGGCGTATTATTGACGACAAAATCGTCCGCATTAAAAAAGAACTGGAAAAAGTACGGCAAACTCGTGGTATTCAGCGCAGCGCCCGACGCAAAGTTCCGTATCCTGTCGCTGCGCTGGTCGGTTATACCAATGCCGGAAAATCTACTTTGTTCAACTATTTAGCGGGTAGTTCGGTTATGGCGGCGGATATGCTTTTTGCCACGCTTGACCCGACTATGCGCAAAATCAGCCTTGGCGGCGGGCGCGAGGTTATTTTATCTGACACTGTTGGATTTATTTCGGACTTGCCGCACGAGCTGGTAATGGCTTTCCGCGCCACGCTGGAAGAAGTTTTGAATGCTGATATAATTTTGCATATCCGCGATGTTTCAAATCCTGACAGCCAAGCGCAATGCGCCGATGTGCTGGATGTGCTGGCGCATTTAGGTTTAAAAGAAATTAAAAACGCCAATAATTATATTGAGGTGTTCAACAAAGCCGATTTGCTGCCGCCCGAAGATTTGCCGCGCTGGCGGACTAAGACTGAAAACAGCAATAATATGGTTTTGACTTCGGCAATCAGCGGCGAGGGCTGCGGCAGGCTGCTGGAGCTTATCCGCCAAAAATTAACGCTGTGGCAGAAAAAATGCACAATATCGTTGCCGGCAGAAGACGGACAGCTGCAAGCCTGGCTGCATCAAAACAGTGATGTACGGAAACTTGAAAACAGCGAACAATGCAATATATATTCTGTTTGCATCAGTTCCGAAAATTTAGCGCGCTTAGAAAAAATGACCGAAAACCGTTCGGATATTGAAATAAGGGGAAATCTATGAAAAAAGTCTATATTATTGTAAGTTTGTTCTTGTGTTTGTCTGCTTGCGTTTCTCAGCCGACGGCTGCTCGTTATGAGGACGAATTGTCGGCATGGATTGGGCAAAGCGAAGATAACTTATATGCTGAATGGGGTTATCCGAATGTTACATATTCCGTGGGTCCGGACAGCTTTATTGCCACTTATATCCAGCAATACAGCAAGCCCGTTGCCGGCGACACCGAGCCTTATGCTGACAATATGACATATTCGGCAATGGAAGTTCCGTCGTATGGTCTGCCACAGCCGCAGGGAATTTATTATTGCAAAACTTCATTTGTTATTACAGACGGTGTTATCAGCGACTATAATTTTAACGGAGACGACTGCGTAAGATAATTTCCGCCGCCCAAACCATATTTTTCAGGCGTAAAAAAACAGACCGTTTGAGCGGTCTGTTTTGCAAAGATTGTCAAATTTAGTCCAAATTTCCAAACAAGCGGTTTTTAATTACATAACCTTCTTTAATATTGTTGGCTTTTACCTGACCAGCGTTTATTTCCAGCACAGCGCGCGGGCGTTTCGGCGGAAATATAGCTTCAGTTGAGTTTGGCGTTGCATTTTCATAAATATAGAAAACTACGCCGTTTTCATCAGCAAAAAGCATATCCAGCGGAATCAAGGTGTCTTTCATCCAAAGTGCCACCTGCATATCTTTTGGAACAATTGTTACGTCCATCAGCAATCCGGAATCTTCAGCCAATGAATTTCTGCCCATCAAACCTTGATAAAGTGTTTCTTTAGTGTCGGCAACTTCAACATTATATTCATATTGAGCTTCACCAGATTCAATAATCAATTTTTCGGTTTTATTATCATTTTTTTCAGAGCAGGCTGAAAGCAAAATTAAAGCCGAAAAAATAACAACTTTTAATAACTTATACATAATCACTCCTTGTTAAAACATTAACAATATTCAATATTATAACAAAATTTTCAGTCAATTCAACAAAAAATAAAACATATTTGTTCAAAATGTTTTTTTAGTGCTTGTAACTGTATGGAACTTTGATTAAAATATAGCAAAACAACAGTTGGAGGCAGCTTATGAAAAAAATCAGTTTTTTGCTGGCGGGAGTTTTGGCGCTGAATGGTTGTGCAAATTTATTATCCGAACGTCTGTGCATCAGCGGCGCACAAGAATTTAAGCCGGTTATTCAAGTGCAAAAAGTTAAGCAAACGCCCAAATTGGCGGCAACCATATATTTTGCCGACGGCAGCTTTAGTTTAACCAAGGCAGAAAAGCAAGGGCTGAAACAAATTGCCGTGCAGGCGCAAAAAACAGGGGCTGATTTAAAAATTGTGGGGCACGCTTCCTCGCGCACTCGACAAACCACGTTAATTGAACACACTATGATAAATTTAGGAATTTCAGGCAAAAGAGCCGTCAGTGTGGTAAAAACTTTGGCGCAATACGGTATGCCTTTGCATAAAATGCGCTATGAGGCACTGGCAGACAGTCAGCCGGCAGCGCCTGAGGTGAATGCTGAAGCCGAGGCTTTAAATCGTCGGGTGGAAATTTTTTATTTGTATAAGGAATAAAGCGCCGGTATGGAAAACAGCGAATTGTCTTTAGGTGGAAACATTTGGAAAACCGCGGCTGTTGACGACGGTTTAGTTGAGCGTATGGCTTTATCCTATAACCTGCCGCAATATTTGGCGCAGCTTCTTTGCGAGCGAAGCATTGACTTTAGGGACGTAAATAACTTTATTACACCTAAAGTGCAGAATTTAATGCCGGAGCCTTATGTGCTGAAAGATATGCAAAAAGCCGTTGAACGAGTGGCGCAGGCTGTTCTGAACGGTGAAAAAATTGCCATTATCGGTGACTATGATGTGGACGGCGCTACTTCAACTTCGGAACTTACCAGATTTTTTAGAGCGGTTGGTATAAACCCGCTGATTCATATTCCAAGCCGCGAAGAAGGGTATGGACCAAGTGACTTGGCTTTTAGCGAATTTGAGCAGGGCGGGGCAAAACTGGTTATAACCATAGATTGCGGCACCACCGCGTTTGACGTGCTTAACCGCGCGGCTGAAAACGGCTTTGAAATTGTGGTGATAGACCACCATGAGGCGGAAACTATTTTGCCTAAAGTGTATGCGGTAATCAATCCAAAACGCTTGGACGAAGATAATCAATATCCGTATTTAGCCTATATGTCGGCAGTTGGCGTCGGCTTTATGTTCTTGGTGGCGCTGAACCGTAAATTGCGGCAAAGCGGTTTTTATGAAACGCATAAGGCGCCTGACTTATTGAGTTTGCTTGATTTGGTGGCGTTGGGCACAGTGTGCGATGTTGTGCCGTTGCTCGGATTAAATCGAGCTTATGTGCGGCAAGGGTTGAAAGTTATGGCGCAGCAGCGTAATTTGGGGCTTAAAAGCCTGCTGAAAGTTGCGGCAGTAGAAAGCGCGCCGACTTCCTATCATTTGGGATTTGTACTTGGACCGAGAATTAACGCCTGCGGGCGTGTCGGTGATGCGGCTTTGGGCAGCCGTCTGCTTTGCACCGAAAATGAAACCGAAGCGCAGCTGCTGGCAGATAAATTTAATGCTCTGAACTCTGAACGCAAAGACATAGAAAATTATGTGCTGCTGCAGGCAATAGAGCAAGTCGAGGGGCAAGCGCAGCAATATCCGATAGCTTTTGCTTTCGGTGAGGATTGGCATCAGGGCGTTATCGGCATTGTTGCCGGAAAATTAAAAGAGCGCTATAACGTGCCGTCCTTTGTGATGTCAATTGAGCCTGATGAAGTTAAAGGTTCTGCCCGCTCCATAGACGGCGTGGATTTAGGCGCTTTGGTTATTGCCGCTAAAGAAAAAGGAATTTTGACAGCCGGCGGCGGACATATTATGGCAGCGGGATTTTCTTTGCAAAAAGAGCAAATTTCGCAGTTTAAAGAGTTTGTCGGCAAATATGTGGAAGAGCGGCTGGGAAAAGAAAAAATCGCTCCGGAATTGAATATAGATTTAACATTGGCTCTGAGCGGCGTTACCGAAAAATTTGCCGATGATTTGGCTTTGCTGGAGCCTTACGGAGCCGGAAATCCTGAACCGTTGGTGATGATAAAAAATGTTTGCATAAACCGCCCGCGTTTGGTCGGCAGCGGTCATGTCAGTTGCTTTTTGGGCTCTCCGTACGGAGGAAGTCTGAAAGCCATTGCTTTTCGCTGCGCCGATACGGAAATTGGAAACGCTATGCTGCATGACAACGGCGAGCTTTTTGACGTTGTCGGACAAATCAAAACTGATATGTGGCAGGGACGCAAAACAATTCAAATGATTATTAACGATATAAGAAGAGCTGGAAAATGAAAGAAGAAGAAAAAATAGAAGAAGCCTCCAAAAAAGTGGGCAGTAAAATTAAAAGCTATTTTTTTACTGGTGTAGTGGTGACTGCGCCGGTGGCAATTACCGTTTATATGTCATATCATTTGCTGATATGGATTAACAACGCCACCAGCCGTTTGGTGCCAAAGCAATGGTCAATCGGCGATTTTGTTCCGTATGCCGTTCCAGGGGCTGGTTTGCTGCTGCTGATTATTGCGATGATAGTTATCGGTATGCTCACCACCGGATATGTCGGTAAATTTTTTGTACGCTTATGGGAAGCGTTGGTGCAAAAAATGCCGGTTGTTTCCAGCATATATTCTTTAATGAAGCAAATTTTTGAAACATTTTTATCGCAGAAAACGCGTTCGTTCAGCGAAGTAGTGCTGGTGGAATATCCAAGAAAAGGTTTATGGACTATTGCTTTTGTCAGCAAAGATGAAACCGGCGGTGAAATAGATGATAAAATTAACGGCAGAACATTGAGTATTTTTGTGCCGACAACGCCAAATCCTACTTCCGGCTTTTTAATTTTTGTGTCGGAAAATGATGTGGTTAAGTTGAATATGAGTGTTGAAGACGGAATAAAATATGTGATATCTTGCGGTATTGTAACACCAACAGAATTAAAAGATAAGGTAAATAAATTATGAAAAAAACAGGACTGTTAGCGTTAGCGCTGCTTTTAGGTGCAAAATCCGCCTATGCTGGAACATTGGCAGAGTGGGGAAATTTTTTGGTTGAAGATATCAAAGATATCCGCTGCCAGCACAATTATGATGTTTATGTTCCGTTTTATGCTTGGCACAACCGCTTGACTTATGACCAAGAACATATTGATAAATATAATGAAAACGCTTGGGGCTTCGGTTTGGGGATTTCGCACACCAACGATGAACAGACCTGGTCAGGCATCTATGCTATGGGTTTTAAGGATTCTAACTCTTATTTGGAAACATATTTCGGCTATGCCCGCCAATGGAACTGGACTGCCGGTGATGAAAATCAGTGGAGAGCTGGTGTCGGCTATACCTTAGGCTTAACCCAGCGCCATGAATACGCCTATATTCCGGTGCCACTGCCGCTGCCTTTGTTTGGCGTGGGCTATCGCAATATCAATGTGCAGGCGGCGTATGTGCCGGGGATAAAAAACGACGGCAACGTTTTGTTTGTTTTCTCTCGTTTTAGTTTTTAATTTGTTGTAAGGAGCAAAAATATGGAACAAAAAGTAATAAAAGTCGGCAAAGTGGAAATGGGCAACAAACTGCCGTTGGCAATAATTGCCGGACCTTGCCAAATAGAAAGCCGCCAGCATGCAATTTTTATTGCCGGCAAAATGGTGGAAATTACCAAAAAACTAGGCGTCCCGTATATTTTTAAGGCTTCTTTTGATAAAGCAAACCGCACATCTATCAACGGCGCGCGCGGCGTGGGGCTGGAAGAAGGTATGCGCACATTCGAAGAAATCCGCAAATTATATCCGGATTTGCCGCTTTTGACCGATATTCATGAACGCGAGCAATGTCCGATTGTCGCTCAATATGTTGATATGCTGCAAATTCCGGCTTTTTTGTGCCGCCAGACTGATTTGGTGGTGGCTGCGGCAAAAACCGGCAAAGTCGTTAATATTAAAAAAGGTCAGTTTTTAGCTCCGTGGGACGTAAAAAACATTGTTAAAAAAGTTGAAGATTCCGGCAACTTTAATATTTGCGTAACCGAGCGCGGCACCAGCTTCGGCTATAACACGCTGGTAACCGATATGCGCGCTTTTCCGCAAATTGCCAAAGATTGCGGCTATCCGCTGATTTTTGACGCCACTCACTCGGTTCAACAGCCGGGAGGACTTGGCGGCTGCACCGGCGGTCAGCGTGAGTTTGCTCCGGTTTTGGCGCGCGCGGCGGTGGCTGTGGGCGTGGCTGCGGTATTTATGGAAACGCACGAAAATCCGGAAAAAGCTTTGTCAGACGGACCTAACTCAATTTATCTGTCAGATATGGAAAGAGTTATCAGCGAACTGATGGCGTTTGATAAAGTTAACAAATCTATCATTCACGAGTATTAAGCCAAAATGCAGTTCAGCGGCGAGGGATATATTATCAAGCTGAAAAATCATGGCGAAAAGTCTATGATTGCCACTTTAGTATGCCCCGAGCACGGCAAGATTGTCGGCTATATAAACGGCGCGCACAGCAAACGCGGTTTGGGAATTTATCAGCTGGGCAATTATATTTCTTTTAACGCTTATGCGCGGGTAGAAGAAAATATGCTAAGCCTGAAATGTGTTGAGCTGGTGGAATCTCATACTGCCGATTTTATGCTTGATACCGATAAAATTGAGGCACTTTCGTCGCTTTGCCGCCTGCTTGATGTCTGTGTGGCAGAAAATGACAATTTAGGTCATTTTTACAAAGTAATAAAAGACTTTTTTCAACATATACATAAAGATAATTGGCTGGTATATTATTCATTTTTTGAATATTATCTGCTCGATTTTTTAGGTATAGGGCTTGATGTCGGCGAATGTGCCGTAACCGGTAAAAAAAGCGAGCTGTCCTACGTTTCTCCTAAAACCGGACGCGCCGTGTGCGCCGAAGTCGGCGAGCCGTATAAGGATAAACTTTATGCTTATCCGCACTATATTGTTGATAAAAATTATCATCCGCAGCGAGCCGAAGTGGTTGATTTGCTGAAAATGACCGGCGGGTTTTTAACAAAAAATTTTTTAGCGGCTCATAACTTGCAATTGCCGGAAAAACGTGCTAATTTGCTGAACATTGTTAAAAAATATCAGATGAAAATGTAGGTGAAAAATGGTTGAAGAAAATGCCAAAATAAAAGATGTGCAACTGGGTGAGGAATTAAGCAAACGCTATTTGTCGTATGCTATGTCTACCATTGTTTCACGCTCTTTGCCTGATGTCCGCGACGGTTTGAAGCCTGTGCACCGCCGTTTGATGTATGCAATGCGCCAGCTGCACTTAGACCCGAAAAACGGCTTTAAAAAATGCGCCCGCGTAGTCGGCGATGTTATCGGTAAATATCACCCGCACGGCGATACAGCAGTTTACGGTGCCATGGTGCGTTTGGCGCAGGATTTTTCGGTGCGCTATCCGCTGGTGGACGGGCAGGGCAATTTTGGCAATATTGACGGCGACGGCGCAGCGGCTATGCGTTATACCGAGGCTCGTTTGACCGAGTTTGCTATGGATTTGATGGACGGCTTGAATGACGACGCTGTTGATTTTATGGATACATACGACGGCGAAGACAGCGAACCGGTGGTGATGCCGGCAATGGTTCCGAACTTGCTGTGCAATGGTTCCATGGGTATTGCTGTGGGTATGGCAACCAATATTCCGCCGCATAATTTGAGCGAAATCAGCGACGCCTTATTATATCTTATTGAAAATCCTGATTGTGATGACGAGCCGTTGGTGCGCCGTTTGAAAGGTCCGGATTTTCCGACCGGCGGCGTGATTGTTGATTCGTTTGATACCATTTTGAATAACTATAAGCAAGGCAAGGGCAGTTTCCGTATCCGCGCCAAGTGGACGACCGAGGACTTGGGACACGGACAATATCAAATTGTGGTCACAGAAATCCCGTATCAGGTGATTAAATCCAAGCTGATTGAAAAAATTGCCGAATTGCTGCTGAACAAAAAACTGCCGTTTTTGAGCGATGTACGCGATGAATCGGCACAAGATGTACGTATTGTGCTGGAACCGAAAAACCGCACGGTTGACGCTGCTATGCTGATGGAGCAGCTGTTCCGCCAAACCGACTTGGAAGCCAAATTCAATATGAATATGAACGTGCTGGATTTGGATTGCGTGCCGAGAGTGATGAGCATCAAAGAAGTGCTGCATGACTATTTGGTGCACCGCAACGCGGTTTTGCTGCGTAAAATCAAATTCCGCTTGAGCAAAATCAACGCTCGATTAGAAATTTTGGAAGGCTATTTGACCGCGTATTTGAATTTAGACGAGATTATCCGCATAATCCGCGAAGAAGACGAGCCCAAAAAAGTTATGATGACGGAATTTAAGCTGACCGATAATCAGGCTGAAGCCATTTTGAATATGAAACTGCGTAACTTGCGCAAGCTTGATGAAGAGCAGATTAACACCGAACATTCTGATTTATTGGAAGAAAAAGCTAAGCTGGAAATTTTGCATAATGATGAGGCAGAGCGTTGGAAAGCTATTGCCGAAGAAATTAAAAAGACTAAAGAAAAATACAGCAAAAAAACTGCTTTAGGACGCCGCCGCACCGAATTTGCCGAAGCTCCGGCAGATATAGACGTTCCGGTGGAAGCGTTGATAGAAAAAGAGCCGATTACGGTTATTTTGTCGCAAAAAGGCTGGATACGCTGTCTTAAAGGTCATGCCGATTTGAACGATGAATTCAAGTTCAAAGACGATGACGCATTGCTCTATGCTTTGCACGCCCAAACTACGGATAAAATTGTGTTGCTGGACAACAAAGGCAAGTTTTTCAACATTGCCGCCCGCGATATTCCAAGCGGACGCGGTTTTGGTCAGCCAGTACGCCTGATGATTGATTTAGCCAACAACGACGATGTTGTTTCAATGTTTGTTTATGAGCCGGGGAGAAGTTATTTGATTGCTTCCGACAAAGGATATGGCTTTATTGTTGATGAAAATCATATTTTGGCGCAAACCCGCAACGGTCGTAAAATAATGAATGTCGCAGATGATGAAAATATCAAATTCTGCCTGCCGCTGATCGGTGACTATGTGGCAGTGGTTGGCGAAAACCGCCGTTTGCTAGTGTTCAAAGCTGAGGAAATTCCAACTATGGCGCGCGGTCACGGCGTGTTGCTGCAAAAGTATAAGGACGGTGCTATTTCCGATATTCAGATTTTCAAAGGGGAGGACGGTTTTTGCTATAACCGCACCGGCGGAATCAGCACCGAAAAAGAGCTTATCGGCTGGCTTGGTCACCGAGCGCAAATTGGTAAGGTCGTGCCGTTTGGTTTTCCTAAAAACAACAAGTTCTTTAAATAAGAAGAAAAAAATCCACGGATAAACGTGGATTTTTTTTATATTCGGCAGCTTAATTCAATATTGACAAAATTTATAAAAATGTTAAGCTGTTCAGCAGTTAATAATTATTTATTTTTAATTTTTATGGAAAATACTGATAAATTTACCGTACCGTTGCCGCTAATGTATTTAGAAAAGGGCAAGGTTCTCACCCTTCCTGTATTGGATTTGTCTAAGAAAGACAATCTGTTCGGAATTAAGCTCGACCATTTTGTGCTGTCATTGAAACAGTACAATGTGTCATGGTATGACGCTTATTGGCTGATTGAACAAAATAAGGTTTGTCGCAAGACGCCTCGTCTTCCAGACGATGTCGATTGTGAGAAAATGCGTAGTCATATCGATGTTATCAACGCCACGGCAAGAATTTTGCGTGAGCGGGGAATTGATGCCGATAACCTTGACGCCGACGCTCTCTATTGGCTGCGCCGTGAATATTCTTCGTTGAAAGCTTTTGCTTTTATGATGAAGGAACACTTGAACACTTTGCGCGAAAAAGATGATGCTGCAGAGTGTTTGGCGCGTGTGATTTGGTATGATTGATTTTCGGGATTCTTGACGCAGTTTGCTGTGTCAAGAATCTTCAAGTTTTTAATTATTAAATTTTTAAGCTATGAAAAATAACAAAACTTCTGAGTTTAACGAGTGGGTAGAATGGTGTAAATCTCTTTCCTACAAAGAACATCTTAGTGTGCAAAATATTGAAGACGTTTTTGCTATTCTTCAAAAGCCGGAGTTGAAAATGTTGAGTGTAAAAGAATGTAACATTCTGCTGGTTCATCATTTTGCAGAAAACAAAGCCAAAGAGTTTTTCCCCGAAAGGAAAGTCAGCTCTGTTTTGCTTGACGTGTACAAATCGTTAAAGCTTATCCGCAAAGATAAACTTGCGCGTCTTTTTACCAATGTTTTCAGCAACGCCGAAGCTTTTACCGAACCTATGCCGTCTCTTTACAGAGGTTTCAAGAAAAAGGCTGCGGAAAAAAATGTGGACGCTGTTCTCAACAGGTTGTGCGAGTTGATTTATAATGAAGATACTGTTCCTCAATTTAAGCCCTGCAACATACCGGTTTTGGCGTTTTATATTTTAACCTTTATGGTTCAGTGCCATTATATGGTTGAAACCAGCCGCTTCCTTAGGAATGTACTGAGCTGATTATACAAAAAAAACTTCCGATATTTTGTATCGGAGGTTTTTTTCTTATTCAAAGTTTTCAACGCTGCGGTGATGAGTTTCAAAGTCTTTTACCACAATCGTGGTCACATCGGCTTTGGAATATTTTTGAAAAATCAAGCCGTGTCCCAAACATTGCCCGACATTGATATTAAATTCCGTGCCGCATTGGTTCAGATAATCAGCTTGTGAAATCGGGTCGCAGGACGGACCTTTTAACTCACTGGAAATTGTTTCGCCGTTCAGCTCACTGTCGCGGCAGCTCATAGAATAGACCTCAAATCCGGCTTCTTCTAAAATTTCTTTCAAGTGAGCCGCATATTTTTGCATAAAAAAGCAATTTGCAATGCCCAGTTTGTGATATCCGCTTAGTTTTGCAAAATCAATCAGTTCTTTCAGGCGTGACTTGTTGCAGGCGAGAGCAGAAATATTCATTCTTTTAATATCTTCATCTGTATACTCAGTCATATTTTCCTCCTAAAAAACTGATTGATTTTTTTATGTCTTATTGGTCTAAGAACGAGCGCAGGCGCTTTGAGCGGCTAGGGTGCTTCAGCTTGCGCAAAGCTTTTGCCTCAATTTGACGAATACGCTCACGGGTAACGTTGAATTGCTTGCCGACTTCTTCCAAAGTGTGGTCGGTGTTCATACCAATACCGAAACGCATACGCAAAACTCGCTCTTCTCTAGGGGTTAAAGAAGACAAAATCTTGGTACAGGTTTCCTTCAGGTTAGAATGAATTGCCACATCCAAAGGCTGCAAAGCGCTTTCATCAGCAATAAAATCACCCAAAGAAGAATCTTCTTCATCACCGACCGGAGCTTCCAAGCTGACCGGCTCTTTAGCAATTTTCATCACCTTGCGGATTTTATCCAGCGGCATAGATAAGCGTTTTGCCAATTCTTCAGGCACTGGCTCGCGTCCCATTTCCGAAAGCATTTGACGAGAAGTGCGCACCAGTTTGTTGATGGTTTCAATCATATGAACCGGAATACGAATCGTGCGGGCTTGATCGGCAATAGAGCGGGTGATAGCCTGTCTAATCCACCAAGTTGCATAAGTAGAAAATTTGTAGCCGCGGCGATATTCAAATTTATCAACGGCTTTCATCAAGCCGATGTTGCCTTCTTGAATCAAATCCAAAAACTGCATGCCGCGGTTTGTATATTTTTTAGCAATAGAAATAACCAAGCGCAGGTTAGCTTCAATCATTTCTTTTTTAGCGCGTTCCGCCTCACGTTCGCCTTTTTTGATAGTGTCAACCATTTTGCGGTATTCACTTATTGGCAGACCGCATTCCTGCGCCATCTGCGCCACGTTGCTGCGGATTTCTATAATTTCATCTTTATATTTTTCAATAAACGCCGCCCAGTGCTTGTCTTTTTTAAGAGAAATTTTATCAAGCCAATTCGGGTCAAGTTCAGATTTTTGATAAGCTTCCAAAAAGTCTTCGCGTTTAATTTTGCAGGACAAAGCATAACGCAGCAGCTTGCCTTCTTGCCCCATCAGGCGTTTGTTCATTTCATTCAGCTGTTCAACCAGTTGTTCAACTTTATTGCTGTTCAAATGAATCGAGCTCATCAGTTCAACCAATTCTTTTTTGAGCTTCAGATATTTCTTTTCGGTTGCCGGAATAATTTTGCGACCGGCTAAAATTGCTGCCATGCGTGAGCTTTGAACTTTTTTCAAATCATCATAGTAGCTGGCTATTTTGTTCAATGTTTCCAAAACCGGTTCAAGCAGCATGCTTTCCATGGCAGAAACAGAAGTAGAGGCGTGGCTGCCGCTTTCTTCGTCTTCATTTTCGCCGCCTTCTTCAGCGGAATCTTCATCGTCCAAATTTTCCATGCTGTCGTCGGCATCATCCATATCGTCGGCAACATCGCCGTCCAGCTCAATATCCGTATCTAAATCATCGTCGATGTCGTCTAAATTCTTTTCATTCAGTTCTTTAGTGACTTTTTCCAAATCATCAACACTGGCATTTTCCGGTTCATCGTCATAAACCATTGCTTCGGTATCATCGCCGTACATAACTTCCAAATCGACAATATCGCGCAGCTGCATAGTTCCGGCAACCAACTCATCGCGCCAGCCCGAAATTGCTTTAATTGTCATCGGGCTTTCGCACAAACCGCCGATCATAACGGTTTTACCGGCTTCAATACGTTTAGAAATAGCAATTTCGCCTTCGCGGGAAAGCAGTTCTACCAGTCCCATTTCTTTCAAATACATGCGGACAGGGTCGTCGGAATGACCGGCATCTTTAGTGTCGATGTTGCCGGATTCTTCGTCCATATCGTCATCATCGTCATAATCATATTCATCGGAATTTTCTTCTGCATCATCAATATCCGAATCGGAAGTAATATTGATACCCATATCCGAAATAGAAGACATAATATCTTCTAGTTTGTCGGAAGATTGTTTATCCGGCGGCAAAACTTTATTAAGTTCTTCCATGGTGATATAACCAAGTTTTTTGCCTTTGGCAAGCAGATGTCTGAAAGCCGTGCTCATAGCTTCAGCGTTAACGGAGTCTGTACCATCGTTTTCGTACAAGTCCTGATTTTCTTTATCTGACATAACGTTCCTTAAAAAATCATATTTTATCCATTGCGGACAATATAAATTGCTAGCGACTAATTTTTAGTTAATTTTATTTAATTTGTCAATATCTGCTTTTCAAGATTCGGCGATTTTTTATAAATAATAATATTTAGTCAAAGATTAAAGATTTTATAAGGTATTTGCGTTAAAATTTTCTCTTGAAAATGGAGGTTATTGATGAAAATTCTGTCGTATATCGGAGTGTTTGCCGGCGCATTTGTTGTAACTTTGCTTTTGTTTAGCGGTTTTATCCCGCATAACATAGAAAAATTGCCGGATATAGATAAAATTGTGGTGCAAAAATCAGCTCGTAAGCTGCAGCTCTATTCCAATGGAAAAATTGTAAAAAGCTATGATGTGGCTTTGGGGCGCAATCCGGTTGGTCATAAGCAGCGGGAAGGGGATTCTAAAACTCCGGAGGGAACATATTACATTACTCATCACAATCCCCGCAGCGCCTATCATCTATCTTTAGGAATTTCCTACCCAAATGAAAAAGATAAAGAAAACGCAAAGAAACTAGGCGTTTCTGCCGGCGGAAATATTATGATTCACGGACTTCCCAATTACGCACCGTTTTTGGGTAGCCTGCACCGCTTGAAAGACTGGACGCAAGGCTGCATCGCCGTAAATAATCAGGAAATAGAAGAAATTTACGCGGCGGTAAAAGATGGTACGGTTATTGAAATTTTACCTTAAAAAATAAATGTGTATTAAAAATAAAGGCGGATTGTTGTTTCCGCCTTTTATATTTCTTTACATTATTTTATATTGCAGCCTTCTTTTTTGCGGTCTTCGCGTTTGCGCAAAATTTCCAAATCACGGTCGGTGGCAATTTTATTTAAAATTGTTTTTACCACGCAATCAATTTCTTTGCCCTCGCGATAATCGGCAGCTAAGGCAAAATTAACACGATTATCCTTCAGTAATTTTATGGCTTTTTCTTTGTGGTGGCTGCGTGGTTTATACACCGCAATCGCCGTGCCGTTATGCTCTTTTACCATACGCATGGACGGAATATCGGTCAATCCATCGCCAAAATAAATAATGCGGCTGAACGGAATACGGCGCTTATCGTCCGGAGTATATTCATTTACCGCCTTGTCTTCAAATTTGCCCAATCCTTTGTTGATTTTGGAAAGATACTGTACCTTGCCGGAATAATTTACCACACGGGCAGGCCAAACAGGTACGCCTTCATCATTATAGGCAAAAGCGCAGCCGTAGACGTCTTTAAAAAATTTGCGTATGCTGCAGCCTTCAATAATTTCTTCATAGCCGGAAGAAATTATATAGTGCTCAATATCCAGCCCCAAAGTTTTGCCATAGGCGTTGATGCGCTCAAACCATTCGGTTACGCCTTTGAAAAAAACAATAAACTCGCCACAGCAGAACATATTTTCTTTAGTCAGTTTCAATCCGGTTTCTTCCGCCATTTTCTTAAAGTAATACATACTTCCGGTCACTTGGTCAACACCGTTTGCTTCTGACCAAGCGTTAGCCTCTTTCCAGAAATTTTCCGGTTTCATACCCAATTCCGGAATCAAAAAATAATCCTGCATATAAGTTGTACTTAGCGTTTCATCAAAATCATAAGCAAACGCCACTTTTGTTCTCTTCATCTTTAATCCCTCTTGCATTTTCTAAAATTATAAAGTAAAACAAACTTATTAAAAAACAATAAAGAGAAAGAAGGATTTAAAATTATGGTAGCAACTTCTATGGACCAGTTGGTTTCTTTGTGCAAAAGAAGAGGTTTTATTTTTCAAAACGCTGATATCTACGGCGGTATGCAAGGCGTTTATGACTATGGTCCGCTGGGTGTGGAACTCAAAAACAACCTAAAAGCCGCTTGGTGGCGCGCTATGGTTTATGAGCGCGATGATGTTGAAGGTTTGGACGCCGCTATTTTAACCAACCGCAAGGTTTTGAAATATTCAGGTCACGAAGATACTTTTTCAGACCCGATGGTAGATTGCAAAAAGTGCAAAGGTCGTTTCCGCGCTGACCAAATCGGCGGCAAATGCCCTGTTTGCGGCTCAACTGACTTAACCGAACCTCGTCCGTTTAACCTGATGTTCAAAACCCAAGTCGGTCCGGTAGAATGCGATGAAAACATTGCCTATCTGCGTCCGGAAACTGCACAGGCTATTTTTACGCAGTTCAAAAATGTGGTGGATTCCACCTCCCGCAAGCTGCCTTTCGGTATTGCGCAAATCGGCAAGTCTTTCCGCAACGAAATTACTCCGCGTAACTTTATTTTCCGCGTGCGCGAATTTGAGCAAGCCGAACTGGAGTATTTTGTAACCCCTGGAACCGATATGGAATGGCACGAAAAGTGGAAAGAAACACGTATTCAATGGTGGTTGGACCAAGGTTTGGTTAAAGAGCATATGAACATCTATAAAACTCCTGACGATGATTTGGCGCACTATGCTAAAGCCTGCTATGATATAGAATATCAATTTCCGCATGGTATGGAAGAGCTGGAAGGCATCGCCAACCGCCGCGACTATGATTTGGGCAATCACACCAAAAATCAAAGCGAATTCCTGTTGGAGGCTCATTGCCACGCTAATCCGGATTCTACCACAAAATTGTGCATTCAAGATGAAAACGGCAAATGGGTTATTCCGTTTGTAATTGAACCGTCTATGGGTGTTGATAGAGGCGTTTTGGCTGTGCTGACCGAGGCTTATACTGAAGAGAATTTAGGCGACGGCAACAGCCGTGTTGTTTTGAAGCTCAAAAAGCACTTAGCGCCGATTAAAGTGGCGATTATTCCGCTTAAAAAGAATAATGAGCAGATTATGGCAAAATGCCACGAACTGAAAAAACAGCTGATGAAACTCGGCATTGGTCGTGTGGCTTTGGAAAACACCGGAAACATCGGCAAGGCTTACCGCCGTCATGATGAAGTCGGCACACCTCTGTGCCTGACTGTTGACTTTGAAACTATTGAACAGCAGCCGGAAAGCGTAACTTTGCGTGACCGCGACACTATGGAACAAATCCGCGTTAATACTGCTGATTTAGCCGATTACTTACGCAACTACTTTTTATAAGTTTTAAGCTAACCAAGGCAAAAGGCAGAGAATAAAATCTCTGCCTTTTCATTTTGCAATTTCTATATGTTTTATATTTGGGCGCTCTTTTGACCATTGGATATTTTCTTTTACGACTTTTGCCGGAGAGCCTGCAATAACGGAATTGGCTTTATGTTTGTTTGAAATAGAAGAGGTTACGACGCTGCTCCAGCCGATAACACAGTTATCAGCTATTTTTGTGTTTTTGCCAATTTTAACATCTTTGCCTATCCATACATGTTTGCCAATAGCAACTTCTTTTCCAATATTCAAAATATTGCCGCTATTGTCGTGAATGCTATGTGTGTCTGTGCACCAAATATCAATGCCGGAAGATAGTAGGCAGTTTTCACCTAGGCTGATTTTAGAATTATCTTCGGCGCAAAATAGCGAGCTTTTTCCGCATATATTAACGCCGGTTTCCAAATTTATGCACGCGTTGTTTGTCGGCGTGTCTTTAATGCCAATGCTCAAATCGGCGCCGTAAAGCTCACAATTTTCTTTAATCAGAATATTATTGTTGTTTCCGTAAATAGTGATATTCAAATCATCATATTTTACATTGTCAGCCATTTCAATTTTGTTGTTATTTCCTATTATTTTAATCTTTCCATAACGACTAATTTTAGGCAGACAGATAATGTTTCCTTTGCCTTTAATTTTCTTTTGAAATTTTTTAGATGATAAAATATTAAACAGCATAACAGAAAGCACTCCTTGTTTATTTTTTTCTTTTACTTTTGAAAAAATCTTGCAAAAGCTTGGCACATTCATCGGCAAGAACGCCGCCTTGCACTTTGGGGCGGTGATGACAGGTCGGAGATTCATAAAATTTTACTCCGCTGGCGACTGCTCCGCCTTTTTCATCGGCAGCGCCAAAGTAAAGATGTTCGATACGGGCAAAAGAAATGGCGGCGGCGCACATTGTGCAGGGCTCAAGCGTAACATACATATCCATATTCCACAGCCGCGGCTGATTAAGCTGCCTGCAGGCTTTTTGAATGGCTAAAATCTCCGCATGCGAGGTGGCGTCTCCTTCATGGGCGCTTTGATTATATGCTTGCGCCACAATTTCACCGGTTTGCGGATTTACTATAACCGCGCCGACGGGAACCTCATCTTTTTTTGCCGCGGTTTCCGCCAAAAATAATGCCGTGCGCATATAATCTTCTTTTTCCATCGTTTTCTTTCTTAATTCACTTTTTTTTCATAAATTCAGGTTAGTATATTTTAAAAATATGAAAAAAGGAAGAATAAAATGGCGGAAAGATTAGCTAAATTTATGGCACGCAGCGGAGTTTGTTCGCGACGCGACGCCGAAGAACTGATAAAGCAAAAACGAGTAACTGTTAACGGCGAAATTGTTGATACTCCGGCGTTTAATGTGGAAGGAAATGAAAAAATCCTGCTTGACGGCGAAAAGTTGCCGGAAATAGAACAAACTCGTCTGTGGCTGTATCATAAACCGGCGGGGCTTTTGACCACCCATAAAGACACGGAAGCCCGCGCTACGGTATTTGACCATTTGCCGGCGGGTCTGCCAAGGGTTATCAGCGTGGGGCGGCTTGATTTAAATTCGGAAGGACTGCTGCTTTTAACCAATAACGGCGAACTTTCACGCAAACTGGAACTGCCTGAAAACGGCTGGAGCCGACGCTATAAAGTGCGCGTGCACGGCTTTGTTAACAAAAAGAAACTTGAAGATTTGGCTAAAGGCACTGTTGTAGACGGCATAAACTATGGACCGGTTAAAGCCGAGTTGGAAAGTCAAAACGGCACTAACAGCTGGCTTATTGTTACTTTGAATGAAGGAAAAAACAGAGAGATTCGCAAGCTGATGAAATCTATCGGTTTGGAAGTGGCGCGCTTGATTCGGCTTTCTTATGGACCGTTCCAGCTTGGCAGCCTGAAAAAAGGCGAGGTGAGGGAAGTTCCGCAGAAAGTGCTGAAAGAACAGCTAGGAAGTAAGGTGAATTTATGAGAATTGTAGCAGGACAATATCGCGGCAAAAAGTTATGGACGCCGGAAGGAAAAGAAGTTCGCCCAACCTCTGAACGGGCGCGGGAAGCAATTTTTAATATTCTGAATTCGCACTTGGGCAGCGATTACAGTGCTGTTCGTTTGGCAGATATTTTTGCCGGTACCGGAGCTTTCGGGCTTGAGGCTCTGTCTCGCGGCGCAGCAATGGTTACATTGGTGGATAAAGATACTTCTTTAGCGGCTAAAAATGCTAAAATGTTTTCCAAAGAACAGGCAAAAATAAAGCTGGTTAAAGCCGATGCCTTAAATTTGCCGCGTTTGCACTATAAATTCAATATGGTGTTTATGGACGCTCCATATTCCAAAGGATTAACGGAAGTGGTGCTTAAACAGCTGATAGAAAAAGATTGGTTCGAGCAGAATTCTTTGTGTATTGTCGAAATAAAAAAAGATGAACATATTGATATTCCGCAAGAATATGAACTTTTAGATGAACGGGTTTATGGTTTGGCGCGGATTTTGTTTTTGGACCCTAAAATTGCAAAATAGTTGTGTTTTTTGTCAAAAGTGGGTTGATATATACAAAAAAATATGCTAAATTATGGATAAATTAAAAAAGAAAAGAGGTTGTCATGGCAGAAGTTTTATTTGAAAATACTCAAGTTTTTGAGCCTAAAGAAGGTTTTAGCACAGAAGATTTGCGCAAAAAATTTGCGGCTCAGGAACAATCTTTGCAAAAAGAATACGCGGTTTATACCGGAAATTATGTCAATCTAAAAAAGCTGCATGATAATTTAGCAAATTCTTCGGCAGAAAGCTCTTTAGACTATACAGATAAAGAACTGGCAGAACGCCGTGAAGAGCTAGCCTCTAATCAAAAAGACCTGAGAGAAAAAATTGCTCAAAACAGCACCGATATAAGGCTGCTGGATAAATATGAAAACTCGTTTGCCGCTTTATACCAAATTAAACAGCAAAATGAATATATGGGCGATGAGGCGAAGTGCTCTTTTAGAGAAATTACGCAAAATAAGCTGGCGGGAATTACTGCTCAGGAACAGTATTATGAGATGAGTGCTAATCCTAAAGGTGAAGTAAGCCAGCTGGCTTTGCAGGTAGAACTGCCGACTGGTGAAAAGTTTGATTTAACTATGCCGCCTTATGACAAACCGGGGGCAGACGGCAAGGAAATTAAAGCGCAGATGTCTTTTGATGAAAAAGCGCTGCAGGAACTGAATGCCCAAAAATTAGCCCGCATTATGGATTTTTGCGAAACCCATGGTTTGCCATCTTTTCAAATGGATGTGCCATATTCTTATGACGGCAGCATCAATGTTTCCGAAAAAATGAAAGAGCTGCTGGCACAGGTTAAAGAGCAAAAAACGGCAGAAAATCAAGCCGTCAGCCAAAAAGAATTTGATGATATAGCAGCACGTAAAGAAACTTTGGCAAAATCAGCGCCGCAAAATGTTTCGGACGATATGCGCCGCGGTTTGTCTGCTGATTTGCCTGATGATTCAAAAGTTTTTGCCACAGAAGACACGGACAAAGCCGATACGAAGGATTTAGAACAAGCAGCTAATCAAATTCCGCCTGCCGCCACACAGCAGAGTGCAGTCCAATCCGTTCAGCCGACAAAAAAGAAAAAGCCGAAAAAGACTATTGCTGACGCCGAAGCCGGATTTGAAAAATTTTTGGAAAAAGGTTTAAGCAAACAAAGAGGCTTTACCTATTTTAAGGAGTATACCGGTTGGTTTTGGACCGGCTGGACCGAATATATTGTTTATGACACATCAGACCCTGACAACCGTAAAAAAGATGGCAGAAGGGATAAAAACAATATGCCGAAATTTACCTATAACTTTAAGTTATTTGTTAAAGAAGATAAAGGTAAATTCAGTTTTGCCTATAAAACTCCAGAAAATAAAAAGATTGATGATTCTGTGGTTAATGGTATGGTCGGACAGTTCAAAGACTTAGGGATTACCCGTATCAATTTTCTAGACGGTCTGCCTGATGCCGAAAAGAAACTTTGGCGTATTGCTTTGGCGGAAAACGGCATTATTCCGGCGGGTATGGGCTTGGATAAAGCCAAGGCAGAAGGTATGCTGAAAGCCGCTAAAGAAAAATTAACGGCGGAAGCCTATATAAAATATCGTTACAGACTTGCCAAGCAAATGGATAAAGAAAACAAGAAAAAAGGAAAAGTAATTTCTCCGTCCGAGCAGGATTATATTGACGGCATTATGAACACCCAAAAATATATGGCGTTTACCGAAGGCTATAACACCAAACTTAAAGGTATGCTGCGCGACCGTTTGGACGCAGCCGACACCAACCATAATGACGGTGCGGTTGATAAAACTGCGTCCTACAAGGCTTTGCGCCGCTTGTTTGATGCCTATAAAGAGTCCGTGGACAACACCAATTTGCTGGGCAGTAAATATCTAAGTTCTGAAGAAAAGCAAAAACTGAAAGCCGCTGGTTTAACCGGACAGGTTAGTGAATTCAGCCCCGAGCAAATTGGACAGCTTTATGAAATTATGTTGGTAAAAAGCACAAAAGAAGCTAAAGACGAAATCGATCAGGCAATGCTTGATGCCAAAGATTTGAAAAACCGCACATCTAAAGGTGCTAAGCGTGCCGATAATGTGATTATAAAAGAGGCGTTCGACAACGCTCGCAACCGCTTTGAAAAAGTAAACGAATTGCTGTCGCCGCTTGGTGTTGATGAAATCAGCTTTCCAAAATCTTTCGGCGGTTTGTATTATGACAATTTCTATAAAGAACATCCGGAATTTTTGCAAAGACAGCAGCCGCAGCAAACCAATGCTCCTCAGCCGAGCAAGCCGGCGTCGGTTAAATCAGCTGAAGGCGTTGATAATGCCGAAATGTCAAAAGCCTTTGTCGCGTATACCGCCGCTAAAAAAGGCAATACCCATTAAAAAGCCGAAATTTCTGCAAAAAAAGAGGTCTGAAAAGACCTCTTTTTCATAAATGCCCCAAATTATTTATTCGGCAGCGGCATATTGGCGAACCGATAAACCGATTTTATCTGCTTTCATATTCAAGCAATATATGCAGCAGTCATCGCCGGAATCGTAATATTCAGGCAATACTGCGCACAATTTGAAACCGCATTTTTCATAAAAGCGGCGTGTCGGTTCATATTGCGGCGTGCTGTCGGTTTTAACGTACAAACGTTCAGCGCCGTAATTTTTCAGACGGTCAATTAAATAATCAACAAGTTTACGTCCGATACCCAAACCTCGATATTCATTCAAAGTTGAAAGCCAATAAAGCTCATAAGTTCCGGCTTTGGCGTCAGGCAACTCTTCAAAACAGGCATAAGCAACTGTTTTGCCGTTATATTCGGCAAACAAAAAGCGATGTTCGCAATCTTTTTGCAAAAGTAAATGACGAGCAATATCAGCATTATGCTGCACGTCTCTATCATCAAAAAAGCCGGTTGAAGAAGCAATGTGAGCTATAATCTCGGGGTCGTTTTCTCTTAAAGTATTTCTGAAGCAGAGCATAATTACACTCCTTTCAGAACAGCATGTCCCTCGTTATAAGATAAGAAAGTTGTTTCAAATAATAAGACGGACCTGTGATGGTCTCCATCGTTAGAACCGCATAAGGCAGCGGCCGACGCACAATTTAACATAAAAACTCCATCGTTGTTAATCCAATGCAAAAGGCTTATAAAACCTGTTTGTACTATAATTATAACCGCTTAAGCAGATATTTTCAAGTAAAAAGATTAAAATGTGCTCAAAAACAAAAAACGGAAGAATTATCGGGGGATAGTTCTTCCGTTTACAAGATTAGCGTCTAAAGTAATTTGCCAGTCCTTGCGGCAGGCATTCGGCAAGCATAAAGTTGCAGAAGCGGCCGTTTTCGTAAACATAACAACCCAAAAGACGCAGTTTTTCGTCATTTTTTGTGCGGGGATACAAACCCTCAAATTTGGCGAATCCGTCTTCATTTTCATCAAGCATATAAACCGGACGAAATTTTTTCATTTTGCCGTTGAAAAAGTGGTCAAGCTCCAATCTGTGACAAGATTTGAAAGCAAAAGTTTTACCGGTTTCGTGCAAATTGTGATAAGCAATAGTGTTGTTGGTATAAATCTTTATCACATCAAAACGGACCTGTTTTACGATTTTCAGATGTCCGCGGTTGGCAAATTCGCACTCCATCTGCAATCCTTCAAAAGATTGGTTGAGTTTGTAGTGCCAACGCTCGCCTCCGGCCATAGCAAACAAAAGCGGGGCTTGATACAGACTTAGATTCGTAACATGCACCGGCGTTTCATCTTGCTCGTTTGAAGAAACAGCCAGCTTTTGTTCATACATTTGCGCGCTGACTAAACGATTGTTTTGGTAGACACCGCACAAAAAAGTCAGTTTGCTTGAAAGCAATTTTTCGGCAACCAGATTGGCTTGCCAAAAATAAGGTAACTTTTTCATAAGTAATAATTTTAAGTAATAATTTTTAAATAATTAAAAAAACTTTGAGGAGTATAGCATGGCGTTATAAATATGCAATAATTTTTAAATTTGACAAAAAAATATTGCATATCTGCAAAATTGGGAGTATAAATAAGATGTTATCTAATTTTTATGTCAAATTTAAGTTTAAGGATTATGGGTAAGACTTATTCTGTTGCCGAGTTGACGAACTATCGTTTGTCGGCAAATTTCAATTTGTATGAACTGACCGATTCTCCAACCGCCGCCGGTTTTCACATGAACAATGTTCCAGATGAAGTCGGTATTGCCAAGCTGAAAGAGCTGTGTGTCAATATTCTGCAGCCGGTGCGCGACCATTTCAAGCAGCCGGTAAAAATCCACTCCGGTTATCGTTCTGCCGAGGTCAATGCCTTGCTCAATGAGGCGCCTAATTCTCGTCACACCATGTGCGAGGCTGTGGACTTTAGGGTTAAGGGGGTTCATTTGGCAGATGTTTGCGCGTATATTGCAAGCAGCCTGAAATTCGACATTTTGCAGTTGGAGTTTCCAAACAACGACAACACGCAAAACGGCTGGATTCATGTGGCGTATAATCCCTATGGGGAAAACCGCCGTCTGAACCTGCAGACTTTTGCCGCTCGCCGCAAGCTGATGCTTTCTCCGAATTTCAGCTTATATGAGATGACTTATTCGCCGACAGCTGAAGCCCGCAAAATTTATAACTTGCCGGACGAAGCCGGAATTGAGCGTCTGCGTCAAGTCTGTTTGAACATTCTGCAGCCGGTGCGCGACTACTTCAAAAAGCCGGTTCTTGTAAATTCCGGTTATCGCTCCTTGGCTTTGAACGCTGCGGTAAAGGGGGCTAAAAGCTCTCAGCACCTCAAGTGCGAAGCTGCCGACTATGAGATTATGGGGCTTAATAACCGCGAACTGGCGCATTGGGTGGCAAAGAATTTGCTGTTTGACCAGCTCATTTTGGAGTTTCACAATAATCCGAAAGATCCAAACAGCGGCTGGGTGCACACTTCATACGTTGCTGTGCCGCGCAAAAATCGCAAGCAGCAGCTTACCATAGACAAGAAGGGCACCCGCGCCGGAATTGCGTAACTATAAAAAAAGAATCTACCGACCAAAAATCGGTGGGTTCTTTTTTTATGCCGCTGTATAAAGCAAAAAACGGAGCAGGGGCTTGACTTTGCTTTTTAATATGTTTATTATATTGCTGTTTTAATAATAATTTTTCAAATTTTTAATTTATTTTTATGAAAAAACTCATTTTTTGCTTTATAGCAATTATGTTGGGTCTCACGTTTACTTCGTGCTCCCATCAGAGTTTTAAGGGCTGTATTTCTTCAATAGAAGAAAACGACCTTTGGACGGAATTGCTGACAGTACAAATTGTAAAAAACGCGGTAGATAACGAAGATTCCGCTTTTTACGCTACCGAAGAAGATGAAAATGGAAATCTTCGTTCAGTTCAAGTTATTGCCGCTAACAAAATTTCCGGTGCAAAGTATGTTAATACATCAATGAAAGTTTCTGCCGGTGATTTTATTATGCTTTGGGAAAATGGCGCGTTTGTCTATTTAGTAAAATGCGACGAGACATTGCCTTTTCAAAGCCGAGTTAATGAGGCTCGCAAATGGTGCGCGCAAAATTTGAAAGTCTGCGAAACCGCTGGCGGCAATGATTTAGCTTCCAGCTGTCATCTGCATTTAATCAGACTTAATTAACTTTAAAAAAAGAAAGCCGTCCCTTTTTAGAGACGGTTTTCGCTTATTTTTCAATAGCAGCCACTTCATCTATCAAATCAAACAGCAGATATAGCCGCAATGCCGATTTATACAGATTTTCATAGTTGCTTAGCGGTGTAAATATTGATAACGAAGCAAAAAAGCTTTTGCCGAAGTCAATCGTTATTATAAGAGAGTCATCAAAACGAGAGCAATCGACAGGTGTTGACGGACACTGTTTTTGCAAATTCAGCAGCTTATTCATAAACTGCGGTGTTAAAATTTTTTCTGCAGTATTCTTATCAAAGCAAATAACAGAAGGTCGGCAATAAGCACCGCCGTAAATTTATAAAATGATTTTTTATAAATTTCTCTGAAATCCTCAGCTTGTTTTAAATTATGCTTCAAATTTGTTTCATAAAATTGCTTGAAAGCAATATTGAAATTTTTTAGCGCTATATCATCTTGTTTTGCCAATGTTTTACTCCTTATATGCAGTTGTTGATTTATTTTTTTGTTAAACTATAGTAAAAATTGATAAAATAGTCAATCCTAAAACTAAAAGGAAAAATTAACTAATTTAGAATAGAGTAACAAAAAATAGAGGAGATATGGTAATGACAAATGGTTTTGAATATGTAGCAAACTTGAGTTTAGAAGAAAAATTAGTGTTTCTGCGTATGATTATCCGCTTGATAGGCAAAGATGGTAAAATAGACGACAGCGAACGCTGTTTTATGAAAGAATTGGCTAAGCAATATCAAATTTCTAAAGAATACAGCGCTCAAGTTAATCAAATTATGCCGGAAGACGAATTGATTGAGCAGGCAAAAAAAATATTGAATCGGCAAAAAGCGCTATATTTAGTTAAAGAATTGCTGACCGTAGCAAATTCTGACGAGGATTTAGACGATAAAGAAATTGATTTTGTTATAAAAGTCAGCAAGGCGCTGCAGATTGAAGATGAAAAAGTTGCAGAAATAAATCAGCTGGTGCTGGACTATATGTCTTGGAATGACCGCTATAAACAAGCGCTTGAAATTGATTGAGCTAATTATATTCGTGACCGTTGACTATTAGCTTGGTGGTGAACAAAATAAAGCACATTCCTGGGTTTTGCCCGCCCATTACATAATCGTGGCGCTGACTGGTTCTGGTGCCGGTATGCATACCCATAGACGGCACGTCGACCAAATACCCCTCTAGATGCACAACATCGCCGGCAAGCAGCGTATGCAAGCCTTTGTTTATTTTTTCATTTGCCGGAATAGGGTGATAGTTATTGAATTGATTTTCGCTTATATGTGGATTGCAAATGGCTAAGTTTTTTTGACTTTCTTCACGTTCGGAGTCAGAAGAGTAGAAGGAAAAGAAAGATTCCTTATATTTCACGCCTTTGCATTTGATAATTCCAAGTCGTTCTTCATGGTCAAACTCAAACAGCTTATAAATATCCGGCTTTGCCATATCGCCGTAAACCATTAACAAATCAACCGGCACTAAATTTATATAGTCATTTTGGCTGTGTCCGCGGTATATTTTGTTAAACCAGGTATCGTAATGGTCAATATAACCAATTTTCGCTGTAATGCTGTATTGAGTTTTCAGCTGCAGCTCATAAACATATTTATTTCGAGAAAAATCAAAGTTAGTCTGCTCAACGTCTTTATAGGTTCCGTCTTGAGAAATAACAAGCTTTTCAGCTGTTTTATGCCCAAACAGAAACGGATAAACTAAACGCTTGGGATATTCCGGAAAGAAAAACAGGAGCAAAACAATCGCGCCGATAATTGTGCTGTTTCCTACGGCTTTTTTCTTGGGCTTTCCCTGTCGTAAAATATGCAGTTTTGGCATTAGTTCTGTTCCTGTTTTTATAAATAATTAAGCCAGTTTGGCAATGGCGGCTTTAATACGTCTCAAAGTTTCGTTTTTGCCTAAAATATGTGCCAATTCGGTCGCTCCGCCTGGAGTGGTTTCTTTGCCGGAAAGGGCTATGCGCACTGGATACAGAATTTGACCGTTTTTCATGTCATTGGCTACGGCTGTTTCTTTTAAGGTGTTAAACAAGTTTTCGTTAGTCCAGTCCGTAATGCCTTCCAACACTGGCAAAACCAGCTGTAAAGCTTTAGCAGCAATTTCCGGATTTGTTTTCATCTTTTTATTTTCATACAAAGCAACGTCATATTCCGGCATTTGAGCTAAGAAATCTGTCTGTTCCGCAATTTGGTTCAACACTTCAATACGCGGCTGCAAAACTTTGCTCAAAAATTCTAAGTCCATACTTTTGCCTTCCAAGTCTTTGTAGTAGGGCAAAGCTAGCTTATGAAAATCTGCTTCCGAAAGATTGCGGATATAACAACCGTTCATCCAAGTAAGTTTGGTAATATCAAAAATTGCTGGAGATTTATTTAATCTTTCACTTGAAAAACATTTTTTAAGTTCTTCTAATGAAAAGATTTCTTGTTCTGTCCCTGGGTTCCAGCCGAGCAGGGCGATATAGTTCAAAATTGCTTCCGGCAAATAGCCTTTAGCCACCAAATCTTGGAACGAAGCATCGCCGTTGCGTTTACTTAATTTGTGCTGAGCGTCTTTCATAACCGGCGGAACATGCACATAAATCGGCGGTGTCCAGCCAAATGCTTCATAAATCAGGTTATATTTAGGGGTGGAAGAAATATATTCATTGCCGCGCACCACATGGGTAATCTGCATTAAATGGTCGTCAACCACGTTGGCAAAATTATAGGTTGGCAGTCCGTCTGTTTTCAGCAGCACGCCTTCGTCAAGTTCGTCATAGTCAATTTCAATATCACCGTAAACCACATCGTGAAAAACGGAAGTGCCTTTTTTGTTAATAGTTTGGCGAATGGTATAAGGTTCGCCGGCGGCAATTCTCTTTTTAGCTTCTTCTAAAGAGATTTTTAAGCACGGGTCCTTAAATTTGATATGTGCTTCCGGCGTATCTTCATCAACTTCTTCATTTTCTTCTTTTTGCGCACAAAAACAGTAATGCGCACCGCCGAGTTCTACCAGCTTATGCGCATATTCCTGATAAATTTTGCGGCGTTCAGATTGTACATACGGACCAAATTCGCCGCCGATATCCGGACCTTCATCCCAATTCATGCCAACGCGTTTCAGGGTTTTAAATATAATATCGGTAGCACCTTCAACATAGCGTTTTTGGTCGGTATCTTCAATGCGTAAAATAAAATCGCCGTCTTCAGACTTGGCAATCAAATATTCATATAAAGCTGTACGCAAGTTGCCGATATGCATATAACCGGTCGGGCTTGGCGCAAATCTGGTTCTATTTTTCATAGTTGTAACAATCCTCTAATCTAGTTTTATCGTTAATTATCTTTAGAATAGACCAAAAATTACGCATTGCAAGAGTTTTATCGAGTTTTATCCTCAATCAATTGGCAGATTGCTCCGACCATATTTTGTGCGCCTTGGCAGACATCAAGCATGTTGGTGGCAAGCATATAAGCAGGAGTGCTGCAAACCAAATTTTCACGGTCTATGCAAACATCGGTAACGCCGACTTCTTCATGCACAGCGCCGAGCTCTTCCAGCTTTTTGGCAGTATCGCCGCCGGCGCCGAGCGTGAATTTAACGTGTTTATCCGCCAAAACCAAAGCAATCAAAACCGGAGCAATGCACATAGCGCCGATAACCACTTTGTCTTCCCAGCATTTGCGGATAACTTGCTTTACGCTGGTGTTGATATTGCAGGAAACACCGCGTCCGGCAAAATCGCACCAATTGGTGACAGCGCCGAGTCCACCGGGAAAGATAATGGCATCATAATCTTTGGTCTTAAATTCTTTCAGGTCTAGAATATTGCCGCGGGCAATGCGGGCAGATTCCACCAAAACATTGCGTTTTTCATTCATAGCCCGGTTGTTGAGGTGGTTTACCACCGCCGCTTGGTCGATATCCGGCGCAAAGCATTGATAGGTGCAGCCCATATTTTCTATGCAAAGCAAGGCACAGACCGCTTCGTGAATTTCTGAACCGTCGGCACGACCGCAACCTGAAAGCACAACAGCAAAATGTAATTTTTTCCCCATTATATACCCCCTTATAAGTTTTGTGTTGATTTATCCTAATCAGACAATATAATACTGTCATATGTAATTTTTTAGAATAAGGCAAGATTTTTTATGGAAGTTAAATTAACAACATTGAAGAACGGTTTGCGAGTTGCCTCGGTTGAACGTCCGCAGACTGAAACGGTTTCTTTGGGTATTTGGGTAAACACCGGCAGTGCCTGTGAAACGCTGGACAGAAACGGAATTTCGCATTTTGTGGAGCATACGGTGTTTAAAGGCACTAAAAAACGTAACTCGTTGCAGATTTCCGAGGATATAGAAAACGTGGGCGGTCAAACCAACGCTTATACTTCACGTGAATTTACGGCTTTTTATGCTAAAATGCTCAAAAATGATGTGGAATTGGCTATCGACGTGCTGGCAGATTTGATTATGGCTCCGACTTTTGACGCAGCCGAACTGGCAAAAGAAAAAGAAGTTGTGGTGCAGGAAATCAAACAAACCAATGATGACCCGAGCGATATTGTTTATGACTATTTTCAAGAAACAGCCTTTGCTAATCAGGCTTTGGGACGCAGCATTCTCGGTCCGGCGGAAAAAGTCCGCTCATTTAACGCCGATAAGCTGCATGATTATATGAAACACAATTACGCCGCCGAAAATATGGTGGTTGCCGCTGTCGGTAATTTGAACCATGATGAATTTGTAAAAATGGTGGAAGACCGTATGTCCGGACTGCGGGCAAAAACAGACTATGTGAAAGATGCCCAGCATTATACCGGCGGCTCGTCCATCAAAACCCGAGATATTGAGCAAGCTCAGGTTTTGCTTGGCTTTGAGGGCGTGCCTTATAACGATGCGGACTATTATCAGGTAACCGTGCTTTCTACCCTGCTGGGCGGCAGTATGTCTTCTCGTTTGTTCCAAGAAATCCGTGAAAAACGCGGCTTGGTTTATACGGTATACAGCTTTGCCAACGCGCATACCGGCAGCGGTATGTTTGGTATTTACGCCGGTTTGAATGAAGAAGAAATCAAGCAATATATACCGGTGGTGGCTGATGAATTGAAAAAAATCGTCAATGAATATGTAACCGACAAAGAATTGGAACGAGTAAAAGTTCAGCTCAAGGCAAGTATGCTGATGGCTTTGGAGAGTTCGTCCTCCACAGCCGAAGTTATCGCTAGACAGCACCTTTTATATAACCGCGTGATTCCGGTTGAAGAAATTGTGGAAAAAATCAACGCTATCAATAAAGACGATATTCAGCGCGTGGCGCGCCGACTGTTTGTCAGCAAGCCTACTTATACGCTTTTGGGCAATCTGCATGACTACCCAAGCTATGATATGGTAGAGAAGTATTTGCGTTTTTAAGCGGATTGTGATATTATAAGCCATAAATGCAACAACAGGAGATGCTGCCATGTCAAGAGCTGAAGATATATTTGAAAAGCTGGTTTATTTTGGCGAAGACGCGCTTGACGAGTTTATCCGCGAACGGCAGAGCGAAGAGTTGTTTTTAGACTTTAAGCAGGCGGCTTCCACTGGCAAGCACGGACAGGCGCTGTGCAACGACGACCGGCGTAATCTTTCCAAGTGCATATCCGGTTTCGGCAATTCCGAAGGCGGCGTGATTATTTGGGGTGTGGAATGTTCCCGCGACTGTGAAGTCGGCGACGTGGCGAAAAGCAAAATAAAAGTCCATAACGTGCACCGCTTTATGAGTTGGGTAGAAAACGCCATTTCCGGCTGCACCATTCCAAGCCACAACAAAGTGCGCAACCACATAATTGCCTGCGATAAAAACGGCGACGGCTATTTGGCGACATATATTCCAAAGTCGGATTTATCTCCGCTGATGACAACCATCGGCAGCCATATTTATATTCGCTCCGGTTCCAATAACGTGCCGGCCCCGTATTCGGTGATTGCCGGAATGTTTGGGCGGCAGCCGCAGCCTAATGTGGAACTGATGATAGAAAATCGCAAGCTGGAAATTGTGCAGAATGATGAAGCTGAAATTCTTTATCTAAAAAGTAAAAAAGGCAAAGCAGTGCGCAAATATGTTAAAGTTTCGTTTGATGTATTTTGCAAAAATGAGAGCAATGTGATTGCCAGTGAGCTTTATCTGACTTGCACTACCGAAAATTATGGCGGTGTTAATAATAAGGTGCGCTTTTTGGATTATAACCAAATGTACGCCATTCAGGGGATAGCAGGGCATTTAAACCTGATAACCAAGCCGGAATTGCGTTTGCCGCCGCGGGGAATTTTGAAATTCACGCGCATAGAGATAATTTTGTCGCCGCTGGTTGAAGATGATTTGCTGCTGGACGGCGTGGTTGGAGCAGAAAGAGCAGCGCCGAAATCATTTAGGATCAGCGGGCTGAAAAATAATTTACGTTCGTTTGTGGCTAAAGCTTTGCGGACAAATGAAGAAAACAATGAATGGCTTATCAATGAATTTTTTAACGAGTTTTTACGAAAAGTGGAATAGATGACGGCAAGAGTGGAGATTTTTACGGACGGAGCTTGTTCAGGCAACCCCGGAGTGGGTGGTTGGGGCGCGATTTTACGCTATAAGGATATTGAAAAAGAACTGAGCGGTGGAGAAGAAAACACCACCAACAACCGTATGGAGCTGATGGCGGTGATTATGGCATTGAGTGCGCTTAAAACCAAGTGCAATATTTCACTCTACACCGACAGCAAATATGTGATGAACGGTATTACCGAATGGCTGGCAAACTGGAAACGCAACAACTGGCAGACTTCAAATAAAAAACAGGCGGTTAAAAATATTGATTTATGGCAGCGCTTGGACGAACTGACGCAGCAGCATGAAATTCGCTGGCTATGGGTGAAAGGACATAACGGACACCCTGAAAATGAACGTTGCGACGCGCTTGCCCGCGGCGAAGTAGCCAAGATAAAAGACGAAAAAAATCAATAAGGTTTAAGCTGTAATTCAAAAGTTGCTGAGCCGCTTTCCTTAAATGGATTTCAGTACTTTTCATATATAAGAATCAAAGCATTTGAACATCAAAAGTGTGTAAAAAAAACGACCGTTTAAAACGGACAATAAAATAGCCTCTTTTTGCAATGTAGCAAAGGTAGTTAAAATTTGCAATAACTTTTTATATTTGCGTCATTTTTTATTGTTTTTATATTATATTACAGAGAATTATGAGACTGTGTAAAAATAACGGTCGTTTTTTTTACACACTTAAGGAAAAACAACATGTTGAAAGGTATGAAATTTTTAATAACAAAGAGCAGGGGCAGAGTAAGTGGAGAAACTAAGCCAACGCCTCCAGCACCAGTCATCCTAGGTCGTGACACACAGTATGTACCTAGAATCTTCTTGCAACAAGTAACTAACCTAGTCAATAAAGTTGATGACGGATGCTTGAGACGCGGGCTTAATACTATTTCCCAAACCGGTCGCAGTATGATTGAAATGCTGGGCGTGCTGGCAATTATCGCTGTGCTTTCTGTCGGTGGTATTGCCGGCTACTCCAAAGCCATGGAAAAGTTCAAATTTAACAAAGCCATAGACGAATACAGCACTTTGCTGTTTGGGGTGGTACAGCATTTGGACGACTTTAAACATATACAAATTAAAGATGCTTCATTTACTCCACTGGGCGATATTGCCGTTGCCTTAGAAATAGTACCGCCATCATGGCAAAAAATCAGCGGTCACGGCTTCATTGATGGGCTTGGTAACTTAGTACAAATCTTCATCAGAGATACAGGCAGATTGGCTATTGATTTTTATTTAGGCAATGTTCATAACGGCGTGTCAGCAGCTTTTAATATAAAACTATGTCGTGAGATTGTTCAAAATATGGCTGTTCCGCTGCATAGTTCTATTGTTGATGTTTTTTGGTATGGGATGAATAATAAAAGATTATATGGTGATGCGTACTGTAACAGAAAAGCTAAAAATTGTTTAAGCCAAATCACGCTTGAGGAAATTAACAATTATTGCTCATCTTGTGGAAAAAATAAACCATGTGCTTTTGTGTTTGATTTCTAAATTATTTTTACTGGAGAGCAAGAGAATAGTGGGGTAATTAGGGCTTTCTCGGATAAACAATATTTTTTATTTTGTGCATTTTAGTTTATGTATACGTTCGCCATTATACATAATGTTTTAGTACATAATATTTAACGCCTAAATCTTTTAACTCATATCGTTACTCATATTCTTATGTAGCAAGTTCTTACTCATAAGAACAAAACTTTGAGCTTCATATTATAAAACCTAAGACGCACATTTATAAACTAGGTAATAAACTAAATAATAAGTAATTTGATAATAAGCTAGGTAATAAGTTAGATAATATATATTTGTCGCATAATGTTTATTATGTATAGTTATATACAAGAAATATCAAATTCCGGCTTGAATAAGTTATGATTTTACAGCATGGAAGCTTGGATAAGCTGTTTGGTGTACGGCTGTTGGGGACGCTTAAAAATTTGTTCTGCTGAGCCTTGTTCCACAATTTTGCCGTTTTGCATAACCATAACACGATGCGACATTGCTTGAATCGCGTTCATATCATGAGAAATAAAAATGTATGAAATTTTATATTTATTTTGCAAAGTTTTCAAAAGTTCAACAATTTGAGCTTGAACTGTCACGTCCAGCGCCGATGTCGGTTCGTCTAAAATAATAATTTTAGGATTTATCACCAATGCTCGAGCCAAAGCAATTCTTTGTCTTTGACCGCCTGAAAATTCATGCGGATATTTAGACAGCGCCGAAATATCTAAATTAACCTCATTTAATATTTCTTTTATTTTCTTTGTTTTTTCCACTTGATTCAATTGCTTAAAGTATACATTCAAGCCTTCGCCGATGATTTGCTGAATTGTCATTCGCGGATTTAATGAATTATACGGATCCTGAAAAACTATCTGCAAATTTTTACTGAAATGCTGCAGCTTTTTGAATTGCCCGTCTTCAAAAATTTCTACATCTCCTTTATGTTTCAATAAGTTAATCACCGCCAAAGCCAACGATGTTTTTCCTGAGCCGGATTCACCGACAATTCCGAGGGTTTCGCCTTGCTTTAGGTCAAACCCTACCTTATCTACAGCCTTAAAATCGGCAATTACCCTGCCCCATATATTTTTCTTTCTTGGAAATGAAACTTCTATATCCGACACATTTAAAATCACATTATTATTATTATTTTTTTGTTGTAAATTCAATAACAAATTCGATGAAATTAACTTTTTAGTGTAATCAGCCTTAGGCGCTTCAAAAACTTGTTTTGCCGTACCATATTCCACCAATTTACCCTGATACATAACAGCAATATGGTCGGCAATTTTATGAACAAGCTGCAAATTATGGCTGATAAAAATAATCGCCATATTCAGCCGCCGCTTCAATTCCAGTAACAAATCAATTATTTGCTCCTGAATAGTCACATCAAGCGCTGTCGTCGGTTCATCGGCTATCAAAATTTGCGGATTATTGGCAATAGCCATTGCAATCATCACTCTTTGCCGCTGACCGCCGGAAAGTTCAAACGGATAAGCGTTAATTTTTTGCTCAGGTTCAGGAATTTGCACCAATTTAAGCAGCTCTAAGGTTCTGTTTTTTATTTGTTCTTTAGTCAAATTTTGATGTAATTCCAAACTTTCTGCAATTTGTTTTCCTATTTTATGCAGCGGATTTAAAGAAGACATCGGCTCTTGAAATATATAAGATATTTTGTTTCCTCTAATTTGCTGAAAATCTTTAGATTTCAAACCGATAAGCTCTTGATTGTTAAAAACTATGGAAGAATCTTTTGAAAGAATTGCTTTAGAAGCAGGCAGCAATCCCAAAATAGATAATGCCGTAACCGACTTTCCCGAACCGGACTCCCCGACAATTCCCAATATTTCGCCCTGCTCTACATTTAAATTCAAGTCATTAACCGCACAAAAATCAGGCTGTTCATCATTTTTGAAATATATGGATAAATGTTTGATTTTTAATAAATTCATCAGCCTTTTTTCCTTGAATCCAACATATCTCGCACCCCTTCGCCTATAAAAATCAGCATTGACAGCAAGCCGGAAAGCACAATAAATATGCTAACGCCAATCCATGGCGCCTGTAAATTGTCCTTGCCTTGCCGCACCAAATCGCCGAGCGACGGATATTCCTGCGGTAAACCCAAACCCAAAAAATCGAGCGCACTTAAAGACGTTATCGCTTCCGCCATAATAAACGGAATAAAAGTTATTGATGTAACCAGCGCATTTGGCAAAATATGCCTGAACATAATGCGAAAATTGCTGACACCGAGAACTTGGGCGGCTTTAACAAATTCAAAGTTTCGCATTCGTAAAAATTCAGCCCGCACCATTCCGGTTAAGCCGGTCCAGGAGAACAGCAATAAAATAACCAGCAAGCTCCAAAATGTCGGTAAAAAAACACTGGCGATAATAATCAAGATAAACAGTTGGGGTAAAGAGTCCCATATTTCAATAACTCGTTGTAATATAATATCAATTTTTCCGCCGAAATACCCCTGCACCGCTCCTATGAATATCCCGATTGCCGAGGAAACAAAGGTCAGAACCGCGGCAAAAATCAAAGAAAGCCGGATACCATACAAAATACGCGCCAGCACATCGCGCCCTTCTTCGTCCGTTCCCAGCCAATGTTTGGCGTCAGGCGCCGAAGGAGTGGCTCCGTCTAAATAATAGTCTACCGTATTAAAAGAATATGGTATCGGCGGCATAACCATCCAGCCGTTTTCTTTAATATTTTTTTGAATCAAAGTGTCGCGGTAGTCTGCCGCGGTTGGAAAATCTCCGCCCCAAAAAGCATCGGTATAATTATGTAAAACCGGAAAATACAATTCGTTTTTATATTTTACAATCAAAGGTTTATTATTGGCAATTAACTCGGAACATAAAGACAGTGCAAAAATTATTCCAAGTCCAATAACCGAGAACCAAGCTCGTTTATTCTTTTTGAAAATCTTTATTTTTGCTGTTCCGAACATTTTTACAAACCAAAATTCTCATAATCTTCATTATCCGATAAAATCTCTTCGGCTGTGTCATTGTCTTTTTCGTCTTCATTTTTTTCGGTTTCGCCGTCATCAACAGATTTATTATTTTGTTCAATTAAAACAGTATCTTCAATATTTTTATCTTTATTGACAATCATCCAGCTTTCAAACCATTTTTCAAAATTTTTCCGTACATCGTTAGTTATTTCGGCAGATAAGCCCCCTATTTCTTTATTCAATGCCGTTACAATTTTTTCATGAACACTGAAATTCATTTTTTTGCTGCACTTATTTTTTCTGCTTAAAAATGAGCTCAAAAGTTGGTTAGTGCTGCAAAAACGCCAGTCTACCGGTCTGTTTTGCAAAGTTTTATCATAAATAGCCATATTGACCAAACGATTATTTATAAAATCTTCATTGAATAAAGAATTTTTCTCGCTTCTAAAATCATTAACGCTTGAGGTTCCCTGAATAACAATGGTGCTGCTGTTCAGCAGATTATTTTCGCGTAAATGCTGTATAAAATACTCCAGCTCGCCGTATAAACATCTGACCTGCTGCAAATATGCCTTTTGGCGTTCATTGCGCAAATCATTTTTAATCCACGGCAAATTAGCGATGTCATACCATTCGTCAGTTGGTTTTATTTGGCAGAACTCATTATAAATATACATATTAGACGGCAGGTCGACAAATACAAAATACGCCTGTTTTCCGTGGTCTTCTTTAATATTTTGCAGTAATACGTCAAAAGTTTTAATCGAATTAACCACATATAAGTTGCTGTAATCAATTCCCACCATTGGAGCTTTGGTCAAATCCATAAAATTAGATAAAAATGCAAATACGGAAGACGTATTGTTAACAATCCGCATACTTGCTATCCATTCCATCAGCAAAATATTCATCTTAGAAAGCGTGGACAAGCGGATATCATAAAGATTCACCGGCTGATTTATTTTTTCAATGCAGCGGTCCACACTAATTTGATGGTTGGTGTGGCACATATCAAAATCCCGCGATTTATAGGCAGACAGGTTATAATTTGATTTTGTAAAAAAGTCATATAAACTGTTGTCTTTCAAATTGATAAATTCATGCCGAATGTTATAAAAACGCCAATATTCGGAAAGCAATCTTGTTTTCAAAATATGTTTGTCGCTTTTCTTGTCAGAATCCGGATTGAAGGAACGAACCATATTATCCCAAAACGTTTCTTCTTCCGTGAAGGCTTTAGGATATACCGTAAAATTATTTTTTTGATAGAAGCCCTGCATAATATTTTTAGTTCTGACAGCTTCTGAATTACCGATAGAACTCAAATATGCATATGATGACAAATTAGGAAACAGAAAATAAATAAAGCGTTTGCTTTTGCCCTCGCCTGTTTTTTCGGAGCGATAAGATTCTAAAAATTCCGGTAGGTTCGGCTGATTCATATATGATGTGCAAACATGCACAAACAACACTCCGGCAGCAAACATATATAAAAAGCGTGCCAGTAAATTGCCGTAATAAAAAATCATATAGCAAACCACAGCACACACCAAGCCTAAAGCCGAATATACAGGCACAGATGTGCCGCCGATTGACATAATTTGCTGAATCATTGAAAATTGGCGGTACAGCACCAAAACCAGCAAAAAAGTTATCAATGACGCCAAAATATTTTTTGCAATGCTAATCTTGCGCAACAAATAAACGGTTATTGAAGAAAAAACTAAAAAACCAAGCAAAATAAAAGAAATTTCCGGAATTGGCAGAAAAGAGCCGCGAAACACCTCAATATTGCCCGAACCGGAAAAAAGAATAAAATCCGTAGCCAGCAAAAATGTAATGTAAAGAGCAACAATTACATTTTCAATAAACGCAGTTTTCTGCGGATTAACTTCTATGTTCTTGCCTTTACGCGAAAAACGCCCCTCAACATCATGCTTGAGCGGTGCTGCCGCATTTTGCAGCACTGGAGCATCGGAATTTAATTCGTTCATAAACATCAGTTATCTAACTTTTCTCTTACAAGTTTATTAACAATCGCTGGGTTAGCCTTGCCTTGAGACATTTTCAAAGTTTGTCCCACAAACCAGCCGGCTAAATTAGTTTTGCCGTTTTTATAAGCTTCAACATTTGCCGGATTTGAGGCAATAACTTCATCAATAATAGCCTCAATCGCGCCTGTATCGGTTACCTGTTTCAAACCTTTTTCTTCTACGATTTTCTCAGGATTTTCACCGGTTTCGCTCATAATTTCAAAAACATCTTTGGCAATTTTGCCGGAGATAACGTCTTTGCTTATAAGCTCGACCAATTTGCCTAAATTCTCTGCCGAAACTGGACTTTGCTGAATATCCAGCTTTTTCTTGTTCAGCATTGCAAAAAAGTCGCTCATCATCCAGTTTGCCACTTTTTTAGCATCATGACCAGTTGCAGCCTGTTCAAAGAAATCGGCAACTTCTTTGTTTTCACACAAAACAGAGGCATCATACGGGGTCAACCCCATAGTTTCAATAAAGCGCTGCTTTTTGGCGTCAGGAAGTTCTATCATTTCTTTTTTGATTTGCTCAATATATTCATCGCTCAAAACCAAAGGTGGCAAATCCGGCTCCGGAAAATAGCGGTAATCATGAGCAAACTCTTTTTTACGCATAACTTTAGATTGTCCGGTTGACGGGTCAAATTGACGGGTTTCCTGACAAACATCACCGCCGTTTTCATAACATTCAACCTGACGTTTTGCCTCATTTTCAATAGCTTGCATAACAAACTTAACGCTGTTTACATTTTTCATTTCACAGCGGGTGCGAAGCTCATTCGAACCATAAGGACGAACCGAAACATTTACATCGCAGCGCATAGAACCTTCGTCCATATTTCCGTCGCATGTGCCTAAATAACGCAAAATTGAACGCAGCTTACGCAAAAATGCTCCAGCTTCTTCCGGTGCTCTAAAGTCCGGTTTGGTCACAATTTCCATTAAGCCGACGCCAGCGCGGTTAAGATCAATAAAACTTTTATGCGGGCTTAAATCATGAATGGATTTTCCGGCGTCTTGTTCAATATGCATACGTTCAATGCCGATTATTTTAGAGCTGCCGTCGCTTAAATCCACTTTAATATTGCCCTCGCCCACAATCGGAAAACGGAATTGCGTAATCTGATAGCCAGTCGGCATATCGGCGTAAAAATAATTTTTGCGGGAAAATTCCGAATATTTGTTAATTTTGGCATTCAAGCCCAAACCAGTTTTAACAGCCTGATGTACGCACTGCTTATTCAAAGTCGGCAGCATCCCAGGCATACCAGCATCCACAAACGAAACATTAACATTCGGATCATCGCCGAATTCGGTTGACGCGCCGCTGAAAATTTTAGACTTTGAAATAATTTGGCAATGGATTTCCAAACCTACAACAACTTCCCATTTGCCCTTAGCTGTTTCAATAACATATTCTGCCATTTTACTTCCTTTCAAACTTTGCATCAGTTTCTATTTTATCGGCAACACTGAAGACTGTTCCTTCATCAAAGGCTTTTCCAATCACCTGCATGCCATACGGCAAACCATCTTTAGATAAACCTACCGGAAGGCTTATCGCCGGCAAGCCGGCAAGGTTTATTGAAACAGTAAACACATCGTTTAAATACATGTTTATAGGGTTCTTTTTCATATTTTCATCACCAATCGGGAATGCGGTAACTGGAGAAGTCGGAGTTAAAATAACATCGCACTTTTTAAACGCATTAACAAAATCGTCATGAATAAGACGGCGCATTTTCTGCGCTTTAATATAATAAGCGTCATAGTAACCAGCAGAAAGAACATAGGTTCCAATCATAATTCTGCGGCGAACCTCGGCACCAAAACCTGCCGTACGGGTGTTAATATAGAGTTTATCCAAGTTTTCGCCTTCAACTCTTAAACCATAGCGGATACCGTCATAACGAGCCAAATTTGATGAAGCTTCGGCAGGCGCCAAAACATAATATGTTGCCAGCGCATATTTTGTATGCGGCAATGAAATTTCCACCAATTCAGCTCCGCGCGCTTTCAAAGCCTCTGCTGTTTTATCCCAATAAGCGCAAACTTCTTCATTCAGTCCTTCAGGACGATATTCTTTAGGCAAGCCGATTTTCAAGCCTTTTATATCTTTGCCTAAGAAACTTTCAAAATCAGGAACTTGCTGATTATAAGAAGTTGAATCTTTTTCATCAAAACCAGCCATGCTTTTCAGTAAAATCGCACTGTCGCGCACATCTTTGGCAATTGGACCGGCTTGGTCTAAAGAAGAAGCAAAAGCCACAATGCCATAACGGGAGCAGCGACCGTATGTCGGTTTAATGCCGACACAGCCGCAAAACGCTGCTGGTTCGCGGATAGAGCCGCCAGTGTCTGTCGCCGTTGCTCCTGCGCACATATTAGCGGCAACTGCAGCCGCCGAACCGCCGGAAGAACCGCCCGGAACTAAATCTTTATCTTTGCTCCAAGGGTTAATTACCGGACCAAAACAGCTGGTTTCATTACTTCCGCCCATAGCAAACTCGTCCATATTCAGCTTGCCCAAAAATACGGCGCCATCATTCAGCAGATTTGCCGTAACGGTTGATTCATAAGGCGGCACAAAATTATCCAAAATACGAGAACAAGCGGTGGTGCGGATACCTTTAGTGCAAAACAGGTCTTTAATTCCCAAAGGGATACCTTCCAGCGCTCTGTTTGTTGACGCCGCATAGCGTTCATCAGCCTTTTTAGCCTGTTCCAAGGCTTTGTCTGCACATTCGGTAACATAAGCGTTGTAGTGTCTGCCGTCTTCCATATTTTGCAAATAAGCTTCTGTCAATTCCACAGCGCTGAACTTTTTATTTTTCAAACTGTCTAAAGTTTCGTGAATCGTTAATTTAGTAATTTCTTTCATTTTTTTACTCCACAACTTTAGGTACGGCAAAATAATCATATTCTTTATCTGGAGCGTTTTCTAAAACTGCTTCCTGATAATTTCCGTCGTTGACAACATCTTCTCTCATACGCAAATTCGTATCATTAACCGAAATCAGCGGTTCAACATTATTGGTATTGATTTCGTTTAACTCTTCTATCCAATTCAAAATTTTATTAAATTCTTCTTTGGTTGTTTCAATTTTATCGTCATCAACCTTCAAACGGGAGAGAAAAGCCACTCTCTTGACGGTTTCATTATCTATTGCCATAGTTTTTACCTCTTTCTCTTACATATTTATTTTTATCGGTAGCATTACAGTATCATATTGTAAGCGTTTGAAAAGTTTTAAATTTACAATATCAACACCGCTTTGCTCAATAATTTTTTCTGCTTTAATAGTTCCGGTGCCGGCAATAAGGCTGCTCAGTTTTTCGGTAAAGCTCTTAGCCTTTGGATATGTGACTATTTTAATGTCTTGGTTTTTGCCGACGTTGCCAAGTTCCAAAGCTTTAATAACCGCGTCCGAATATCCCCCGAACTCGTCAACCAGCCCAAGTTCAAGAGCCTGACGTCCGGTCCAAACCCGCCCGCGGGCAATTTTATCCATAGGCTTTGTCAGCTTGCGGTTTTCTGCCACTTTCGCCGTAAAGTCTTGATAAACATCATCTAAAGAACGGTTGAATATTTGCTTTTCTTTTGCCGAGAAATTATGGTTTATACTTAAAATTCCAGCATTGTCTCCCAAAACAATTTGGCTCCAGTTTATGCCAAGTTTTTTCCATAATCCAGCAAAAACCATTTTTCCGCCTAAAACTCCTATTGAACCGGTCACAGTCATCGGCTCGGCAAAAATATAGTCTCCCGCCAGCGAAATATAATATCCGCCGGAAGCGGCATAAGATGATTGAGAAACAATTAAAGGAACGTTTGTCTCTTGTTTTAACTGTTTAAGCGCAAAATAAATTTCATCTGCGGCGTTATAACTTCCGCCTGAGCTGTTAATTTTTACCACCACAGCTTTCAAATTCGGCAATTCTTTAATTTTTTCAATATCTTCTACAACACTGGCGCCGGCAATAACATTTCCGCTGTCTAAAGAATCTTCAGTTTTACCGTCTTTTATTTCTCCGTTTAGGTTCAAAACAGCCACTGTCGGCAAATCTCCGCTGTTTGGATATAATCCGGCGGCATAGTCGTTCATATCAACAAAATGCTGTGCACCGTCCTGTTTCAGTTGTTTTTCCAGCTGCGATTGATACATTATGCCATCTATCAAGCCGAGTTTTACACCGTCTTCGGCAGTAAGAGGCGCTGTATTTATAATATTTTCAAAAGTATCATTCAAATGTCTGTTGCGGACAATATCCGATTTTATTTCTGCCAACATGGCTTTGCCAAACTCTTCCATTTCCTTGGCGTATACCTTAGATATTTTGGCGTCGGTCAACGAAGCCATAGCGTTTTTATATTCATAGCGCGCATAAAATTCCGAATCCAAGCCTATTTTATCTAAAAAATTTTTGATAAACGGAATTTCAATGCTGATACCGGTTAGCCCGATATAGGTATGTGGCTGCATATATATTTTATCAAAAAATGAAGCCAAATAATACTCCGAATTTCCGTGTCCAAAAGGTCCGAAGCCTTGCGAAAAAGCTATTGTCTTTTTGCCTGATGTTTTAAATTTTGCAATAGTCTGAGCTATTTCCTGCACTTGCGCCGGCTCTAAATCCACTACATTTATCTTTGCAACCAGTCCGGTAATTTTATCATCGGTTGCCGCAAATTCTATTGATTGCAGCAATTTTGTATATTGCAAAGGCGTTTCATCTGCTAAATCAGCTAAAATGCTGGTATCTTCAGTTTCAACCAACGGTTTGCTGAAATCTATGGTCAGATAAGTATCATCTTCAATGTTTATTGTATTGCTGTTTATATAGGCAAAACAGATAAGCCCCAACAGACAAACTAACGTTAAAGCACCTAAAATAAGACACAGCGTCCGCACCGAATTCTTAATTTTAGACCACATTCAGTCCTCCTTTGGAGCAATCATTTTAGCAACATACGGATATTTTTGCACAGCTTCGGCATTGAGTTCGGCGCACTTGTTTTCTATAGCCGTCTGCAATTCGTTCATAAATTCTTCTTTTGTTTTGCCTTTAGCGCTTATTGGCGGCAAAAATTCAAACACCGCCGTCCCCGGATAACGTAAAAAAGAGTTCTTCGCCCAAAACAAGCCGGTATTGATGGCAACCGGAACAACCGGCAGCTCCAAATTTTCGGCTAAAAAGAAAATACCGGATTTATAGCCTTTGGTAGACCCCGGCTGACAGCGCGTTCCTTCCGGAAAAATCACCACCGGACGCCCTTTGCTTGTTTTTTTTCTGACTTCTTCCAGCATATGTTTCATTGCACGGGCGCCGCCTTTGCGGTTGACGGGAATCATGCCGTAAAAATATTGCGACCAGCCGAAAAACGGTAAAAATATCAATTCTTTTTTCAAAATATAGGTAGTGGTCGGAGAAAATTGCGTAAATGAATAAGTTTCCAGCGCCGATTCGTGCTTGCAGGCATACAAAACATCGTGATGCCGGATATTTTCAACGCCGCGAACCTCTAATTTTATACCGCCGAACAAACGAACCCAAAACAAAGCAACCGGCATAATAACTTTATCCCAATAGAATATGGTTACTTTTTGCGGCAGCAAAGCTAAGGGCAGCTGAAGCACGCAGCCGATGCCCAAAGTTCCGAAAAAGAAAATATTAGTCAATAAAGAACGAATAAACAGCATTTGTTTTCTCCTTAATAAATGTGTAAATGCCGGCAAAAGTACACCACCAAAAACTTGTTATATTCCATCATCAGCAGTCGGAAAGTTCCCCAGCTTTTCCACCATTTAAGATTAACGTTTGGTGAATAAATCGGGTTTAATATAACTTCCAAATTGCTTTCCATGGTTACATAAATTATGAATTCCTGCAAACTGCGCGGAATATGATAGCTGGAAGTAACCAAACGAATGGATTTTATATTGTTTTTTTTAATCCATTCTTCGGTTTCTATGGCGTTTTCTATGGTATTTGTGGCTTTGCGCCCCAGCTCTATTTTATTTTCATCGTTGGCATATACTTTGGCTTGCTTTTCTATTTGTTTTATGGAAACATCTGCCGGCACGCCGGAAATAAACAATTTGTCCGCCAAATTTTCATTTAACAGCCTGATTCCTTCGGAAATTCTATTTTTTCCGCCAGTCAGCACTATAATAGCGTCAGTCTTGGTGCTGGTGTCAATATCATAAGAGTTGATATAATGAGCAAACCAAACAAACCCGCCGAACCACGCCGTAAACGCGCTTAATAGTCCATATAAAAGCCAGCGTTTCATTAAATCATTTTCTCCAGCGATTTTTTAACCGTAAAATATGACACTATCATAGCATACAAAGCAGAAAACAAAGGAGTTGTCATAATCAAGCTCCAAGCCAAAGTTGAAAGCTGGGCGCCTTTTATCAAGCCGCTTCCGGTAGAAACGCCGTATTTAGCCACTAAAATAATGCTTGGAATAGCCGCCATTAAACCAATTATGCCGGAAAAGAAACCTATTTTTACAAAATTTCTAGCATATTGCCGTGCAATATAGTCATCTTTGGCGCCGATAATATGTAAAATTTCAATAGAGTTTATGTTTATTCCCAAACTGGTGCGGGTGGAATAATAAATAGAAAAAGCGCAAATGCCTATCACCATCAGCAGCACCGTAATGGCAATATTTTTCAAAGATGCGGCAAATTTCAGCAGTCTGTTCAGCCACAAGCGATGGTTATCAATAGAGGCATATTCCGAAACCTGACGCAAACCGCGGGTTACTTCATCATAATTCAGCTCGGAATTAGGTTTTAATTTGACATCTAGCAAAACCGGAATAGGCAAAGACGATATATTCACTTTGTTGCCGAGCCACGGCGTCATCAATTTTTCAATTGTTTGAGTGTCCAAAGCCTTGGCGCTCGCCACAGCCGACAGATTTTCTATGTATTGCAGAACTTTGTTTTGCTGTTCCAGTGTTTTTTCGGCATCGACATGTTTATTTTCATCTTCTACCGGAATAATCTGCACCGTAACCGAGCCCATAATATCTTTCTTCCAGCTGTCAGCCATGGCGTTGATAGCCATAACAATCGCCAAAACAACAATAAACAAATACATATAAATAGAGGTAAGAACATACATAAAAGCAGAGGTGTCATCGTCTTCGGTGTTAATTTCACCCCGTCGTCCGGTTACCAAATCACTTTTCATCTATCGTCACTCCTTATTATATTCTTTTTAATGCCGGATACAATTTTGCCGAACCGTCAGCCAGCGTAATCCGCGGATAGTTATAGCTGGAAGTCAGCTGTTCATTGTGGGTTGCCAAAACCACGGTAGTTCCAACCTTGTTCAATTCCACAAACAAACGCATCAGCTTGCCGGCAATTTCAGAGTCAACGCTTCCGGTCGGCTCATCGGCAAACAAAATTTCCGGACGGTTTATAACGGCTCTGGCAATGGCGACGCGCTGCTTTTCACCGCCGGAAAGCGAAGAGCATATTTTATAAATGCTTTTATGCAGCTCAACCCATTGCAGCAGCTCGGTCACGCGTTTATAAATTTCCTTTTCGCCCATGCCGCGCACCCGCAAAGGCAATGCAATATTATCAAAAACGCTCAAATGTTCCAACAAGCGGAAATCCTGAAAAACCACACCTATTTTTTGTCTCAGTTCAGCCAAAGTGTCGCGGTTAGAAAAATTGATATTATTTCCAAACACTTTCAAAATTCCCTTATTCGGCTTTTTCACCAAATAGAGCATATTTAAAAGAGTCGTCTTGCCGGCGCCGCTTTTTCCGGTTATAAAAGTAAAAGACCCCGGAAGCAGCGAGAAATAAACATTTTGCAGCACATCGCCGCTGCGCTCGTAGCCGACCGAAACATTTTGCAAATCTATAATCGGCTGACTGACGGTCGATTGGTTATTATTCATTACCTTCCTCCAATTTGCCTAAAGAATATATCAATATTCCGTTTAATAAAATACTTTTTTTCTTTTAATCTGCAATTTTTTAGAATATAGTGCAAAAAAAAGAGGTTAGTATGTTAATAAGTTGTCCAAAATGTAATGCTGTATATCAAATTCCCGAAGGTAAAATTTCTGAAGTAGGTAAAAAATTTAAATGTGCCGAATGTGGCGAAGTGTGGACAGTTTACCCTAAGGACGTCAAGAAAATGGCGCCTGAAACAACTGTGCCGCCAGCTGCCGCCACAGCACCAAGCAAAAGCAAAAAAACAATCTCCACCAGCGCTGCGCCGCAGCTTAGACCGCAGGCTATCAGTCCGCAGACTTCGTCCAATAGCGATGTGGACGCAATGTTCAACCGTTTATCACAAGACACTAAAGGCTTGTTCAGCGGCAACGGCTCTTCAGACACCAAACTGGAGCGTTATAAAAGAAAAATCGCCATGTTTTTCACCCCGTTTATGATAAACTGCTGTTTATTTTTGCTTATAATTGCTTTTACATTCTATATCGGTTATGCCAACCGCTTTTATATAGTGTCAAAAATTCCGCAGTTAGAGCATTTTTATAATGGAATGGGGATAAAAAGCTTGCACGAAGGACGCGGTTTGGTATTTAAAAATATAAAAAGCCGTTATTTGCGCCGTCACGATGAAAATTTTGTAGAAATTTCCGGCTTGGTATATAATGAAAGTGATATGAAATCAGCTATTTTACCAATTAAGGCAGAATTATACAGCAAAACCGGCGACAAACTAGCTGAATCGGTTAAAGTTTTAACTTTAGACCGTTTGGAGCCTAGTTTCAGCGCCGTGTTCCGTATTTTGCTGCCGGATAATGACAGCTTAGAAGATAAGAGTATAAAACTTAGTTTTGATAAAAATGCAAATATTTAAGGAGATAAAAATGTTAAGAGAAGATTTGCAGAACAGCTTAAAAGAAGCCATGAAAAACAAAGATATGAAAACTGTCAGCGCTGTGCGCCTGATTATTGCCGGTCAAAAAGAAAAAGATGTTGAAGCCCGCGGCAAAGGCTTGGAAAAAGCCGGCGATGACGTTTTGCTTGCTATGATGCAGACCATGATTAAACAAAGAAATGAATCTATCAAAATTTATAAAGAAGGCAATCGTCCGGATTTGGCAGAAAAAGAGCAAGCGGAAATAGATGTTATCAGCCGCTTTTTGCCAAAACAAATGAACGCCGAAGAAACTGAAGAAGCCATTAAAGCAGCCATTGCCGAAACCGGAGCCGCCGGCATTCGCGATATGGGCAAGGTTATGGGTGCGTTAAAAGCCAAATACGCCGGACAAATGGACTTTGGCGCCGCATCTGCCGCTATTAAAAAGTTTTTGGCGTAATAAACCACTTTACGGCTTGTTAGGGATATGAACGACGATTTACAAAAATTTCTAGACGAACTCCGCAGTAGAATTTCTATTGCGGACGTTGTCGGAAGTAAAGTAAAACTAACGAAAAGAGGGCGTGAGTATTTAGGCTTATGCCCTTTTCATAATGAAAAAACACCGTCATTCACCGTTAATGAGAGCAAAGGCTTTTACCATTGTTTCGGCTGCGGCGCCCACGGCGATATTGTAAAGTTTGAGATGGACGCCAATGGTTTGCCTTTTATTGAAGCCGTAAAAAAACTGGCAGATAAAGTCGGTATGCAGCTGCCTGCTTGGTCCAAAGAAAGCCAAGAGCAAAACCTAAAACGTAAATCCTTATATGAAATTATGGATATCGCCTGCGCATATTTTGAAAAGAACCTGCGTATGCCGGTGGGGGCGCATGGTTTATCCTATTTCAAAGACAAAAGAGCCCTGAGCGAAGAGACCATAAAAAAATTCCGTCTCGGTTACGCTCCCAGCGGCAACGGCTTAAAAGCGCTGCTCTCGTCCAAAGGTATTTCCGAACACGATATGGCGGAGCTTGGCTTGATTGCCGTGCCGGAAGATAAATCTCGAGCTCCGCACGATTTTTTCCGCGACCGTGTAATGATTCCGATTATGGACAAGCAAGGTAATGTCATTGCGTTCGGCGGACGAATTATGGATAACAGCCAGCCCAAATACCTAAACTCACCGGAAACTCCGATTTTTAATAAACGCCGTATTCTCTATAATATGAATCACGCCCGTGAACCGGCTTACAGCTCTAAAAGGCTGATTATTTGCGAAGGCTATATGGACGTAATTGCGCTTGACAGCTTTAATTTCAGCTATGCGGTGGCGCCTTTAGGCACCGCGTTAACCGAAGAGCAAATTATTGAGGCTTGGCGCGTATGCAATACCCCTACTCTTTGTTTTGACGGCGACGGCGCCGGAATTAAGGCGGCTATCCGCTCAATAGACCGCGTACTGCCGATATTAAAAGCCGGTTATTCGGTCAACTATATTTTTCTAAAAGAAAAAAAAGACCCTGACGAACTGCTGCACAGCTTGGGTGCGCCAGTGTTTGAACAATATTTGCAGCGTGCTAAACCTTTGGTTGATATTTTGTGGCACAAATGCAAAATGAACAAAGATACCGACACTCCAGAACAAAAGGCGCTGATTGAAAAAGAAACTTTTGAAGAGGTCGCAAAAATCAAAGACGAGCAAATCCGCAGCTATTATGCGCAAGAAATGAAAAAGCGGATTTACTACACCTTCGGTAAAGGTTCGATTTATAAAAATGCGCAAGCCAATACAGCCAATGAGCAGCCGACGACTGAAACTAAAGCTAAAACAGCCTATACTCCGCGCCGCAAAAAGCAAGAAGCCGAGCCAGTTTATCATTTTGTGAAAAAACCGCCGTTGAATGATTTGGTTATCCGCGGAATTATTGCGGCTATGCTGTTATATCCAGAGCTTATTGAAAAATATGAAGAAAAGCTGTCATCTTTTGAAATAAACGACAGCAGAATGGCTAAAGTTTTGGCGGAAATTATCGAAATTCATCAAGAGGACGAACAATTAGACAGCGAACAGCTGATGGAAAAATTAAAACTTAACTATGCAGCAGAAATCGGCGATTTGTGGGAATTAAATATGTATAAATCGCAAAAATCCACCCTGCCTAGCCTAAAAACGGAAATAGACAACGGTTTATTAGAAATTCAGCTTAAACAAATAGATAATGAACTTAAAGAATGTACAACTTTAATGAGTAAGCAACCGGAAAACTCCGCTGATATATATTCGCGCTATCAGCAGCTGATTAAAGAACGCAACAACTTAATTTTGGCTAAAGAATAAAAAAGACCATGTTTTTATACCACAACCTTTTTTAACTTACTTTAAGACGCTTTCATCAAACACAGGCGTATAACATGTCGGTTGGCTTTCAAAAATAAGCTTGCGAACCTTGTCGCCTTTTTTGACCATCACCCAGTCGTTATACGGTGCATTAGAGCCGATACTGCTATAGAAATTTGCTTGAATATAGGCAAATTTTCCAAACTTGTCAAATTATTTTATATTTTGGGCTTTTGGCAATAACCCACCTGCTGCAGACGAAACAAAATTTCCTCATCTGCTTTTTTAAGCTCAGCTGTATCAGGATTCTGCTCTTGCAGCAAATTTGCGTACGCCTCTAAAATCAGCTGCATATCATTTGCTGGAATACGGCAGACCACGCTATAATCTTTAAAGCTGTCATTCATACTCAATTGGTTCAGCAAACGAATGGTGCAGCCGCCATTTTCCACTTTAGAAGTAAGTCCTTTGGTGATGGCAATATCATTGTTAGTGCGGCGGTGCAAATAAGCATTATGTCCGCTGCCGCTTTTGCTGCATAAATTAAGCTCCTGCAGCAAGCCGGCATATTCATATTGCGGCAGATATGTTGTAAAATCATTATTCAAAAGCAGCTGCCGGATATCGGTCATACTGTGAATGTTCGGCAGCAATTCGGTTGGAATGTTCAAAACAAAATCATCATAGCGCAGTTGACATTTGCCGTTTACTTTTCCGGTAATAGCAATTTCTTCAACACCGGCTAAATTTTGCCGTTCTCTTGCCGACTGACACTCATACAAAGCGCCCATAAAATCTGCTGAAAAATTGCTTGGATTTGGCACATATTCTATTGGCTTAGGTTCAGGTTCTGCTTCAGGTTCAGCCTTTGCTGCTGCCTCTTCTGCCGCATTTTCAGCAGCAGGAATCGCTCCGGTAACAGAATCTTCTGCCTCTTCATCTTTGGTATTTATATTTTCTTCTTCCTCATCAGTCAAACTGACCAAACCATCATCAGCAGCAGTTTTGCTGACTGGTTTTGGCTCTTCCATCAGCAATGGTTCCGCAAACGCCGGAGACGTTAGCATAAAAGCAAGTAAAATCACCGAATATTTTTCCATTTCAACTTCCTTTCACCAATATTTTACGGTACTTCAAGCCTTGGTTTGCTTTTTATGGCTGCCGTAGCCCTGTCCGATTATCCGTCCGATACTCATAATTTTCAGCCCTATGCAGCTGCGGCAATGCGCCGGAGTGTCATTAACGCAAATTTTTCCAGGGTATAATTCATAAAGTTTGCGGTATTCGCCTTCCGTAATATTCGGCATAACCACATTCGCACCGCCTTGCAAAGCCTTAATACGTCCTTGCGGGTGCAGACTTTCCATTGCCGTAGTTGCCGGAATATTGATATCCGGCAGCATAATCCGCATTAAAGCCATTGTCCGCAAAGCCAAATCCAGCGTGCCTCCGGCTGCGTCTTTCAGCGGCGTCTGCTGATGCGGAATAAACGGACCGATACCCGCCATATCAACTTCCAACTTCTGCATAAACAGCAAGTCGTCGGCAATAGATTCAATACTTTGCTCTGGCAGACCAACCATACTGCCTGTCCCCAATTCATAGCCGAGCTCTTTCAGCATCAGCAAACATTCGTAACGATGCTGCCAGCTCATTTCAGGGTCAAGCTTATGATACAAATCCTTATCGGTGGTTTCTATGCGCATCAAATAGCGGTCGGCACCAGCGTTGCGGAAAGCCTTATATTCCACATAGTCTCGTTCGCCCATGCTAAGCGTTACCGCCACATCAAATTTTTTAATGGTCTCCACAATGCGGCACATACGGTCGGTATTATAATACATATCCTCGCCCGACTGCATAACAATGGTTTTGAAACCAAGTTCAGCCCCGCGGCGCGCTGTTTCTATCAACTCTTCTTCGCTCATACGATAGCGCTGCAGCTGTTTGTTATCGCGGCGGATACCGCAATACATACAATTATTGCGGCAAATATTGGAAAACTCAATAAGCCCGCGCAAATGCACTTCATCGCCCACATTATCATGGCGGACTTTGTCGGCTTCTTTCAAAAGCTCTTTTTGTCCAGCATCGTCTTTTAAGCGGCGCACAATTTCTTCTTTACTTAACATTCTCATACATTCAGCATAATAAAAAGCCGGTAAAAAGCAAGTTATTTTTACCGACTTATCCTTATTTATAAAAGCTTATTTATAAAACCTTAGAGCCCGCATGGCGTTTAGAATAGAAATTACCGAAACGCCGACATCAGCAAACACCGCAGCCCAAATAGAGGCGTATCCAGCAGCGCCAAGTCCCAGCACCGCAAACTTAACGGCTAAAATAAACGCCACATTTTCATGCACCAAACGCAAAGTTTTTTTAGAAATTTCAATAGCTTTCACAATTTTTGACGGCTCATCTGTCATAATCACCACATCAGCCGCCTCAATTGCTGCGTCCGAGCCTAGTCCGCCCATGGCAATACCGATATCCGAGCGCGCTAAAACCGGCGCATCATTGATACCGTCGCCCACAAACAACACTTTGCCTTTAGGCGTTTTAGCCGACAGCAGTTCTTCAAATTTCAGTACCTTGTCTGCTGGCAACAATTCGGCATAGAACTTGTCCAGCCCTAATTTTTCTGCCACTTTCCGCGCCGTGCTCTCACAATCGCCGGTCAGCAAAACCGTTTGCGCCACTCCCAATTTTTTCAGCTGCCGCAAAGCCAGTTCGGAATCTTGTTTTACCTCATCTTCAATCAGCAAACAGCCTTGATACTTTCCATTTTTCGAAACATAAATCACCGTGCCGATAGCTTGAATTTGCGGAACCTTAAAGCCTTTGTCTTTCATCATTTGCGCATTGCCAAGCACAACTTCCTGCCCATCAAGCTTGCCGCAAAGACCTTTGCCGAAACAATCTTTAATTTCCGACACGCGCGCTTGTTCAACTTTTTTACCGTAAGCCTGCTTAACCGAAACCGCAATCGGGTGTGAAGAATATGTTTCCATATGCGCCGCCGTTTCTAATAATTCTTCCGCCGAAACGCCGTTTTCCGGTTGGATTTTGGTAACCGTAAACACGCCTTTGGTCAAAGTTCCGGTCTTGTCAAAAACTATAGTTTCCGCCTGTGCTAAAGCCTCTAAATAGTTGCTGCCTTTTATCAGCACGCCGCACTTAGAAGCCGCTCCGATACCGCCGAAAAAACTAAGCGGAATAGATATCACCAGCGCGCACGGGCAGGAAATTACCAAAAATGTAATTGCGCGGTAAACCCAAACCTGCAAAGGCTCGGTAAACAGCAAAGGCGGAATAAATGCCAACAGCACCGCCACAATCACTACCGAAGGGGTATACCAATGAGAAAATTTTGTTATAAAGTTCTCTACATCTGCCTTTTTAGAAGAAGCATTTTCCACCAAATCTAAAATTTTTGCCACAGTTGATTCAGCATATACACCTGATGTTTTCACCTGCAATATTCCGCCCAAATTTATAGCTCCGCTTAAAACCTCATCGCCTGTTTTTACCTCTCGCGGCAGAGATTCGCCGGTTAAAGACGAAGTATCCAAACTTGAGCAGCCGTCAATAATTATTCCGTCCAACGGTACTTTTTCACCGGAACGAATTTCTATAACGCTGCCTTTTTCAACTTTTTCCGGACAGACTTCTATCCATTCTCCGCCTTTTTGCACACGGGCAAAGTCTGGACGGATATCCATCAGCGCAGCAATAGATTTGCGCGAGCGGTTCACTGCATAGCTTTGGAAAAATTCGCCGACCTGAAAAAACAGCATAACCGCCACGGCTTCAGGATATTCACCCAGCGCAACAGCACCAAATGTCGCAATCGTCATCAAAAAATTTTCATCAAAAACTTCGCCATTTTGAATATTCTGCAAGGCTTTTTTAATAATCGGCAGCCCGACAATCAAATAAGACAAAGCAAAACCCGTCAATTTCAGCGCTTGCGGCAACGGCAGCATGGCAGCAGCAAAAAATGCCGCCGCCCATAGAATTTTGTTCAATGCTTTGCGCAATTTTTTAGTCATATTCCCCTCGCCTTTATAAAATTATTGAACAATCAGGCTCAATTTTTTCCACCAATTTAACCACCTCTTTCATCAGTTGGTTAATATCACGATTGGTTTCAATTGTCATCTTTTGGGTCATAAAATTTACGCTGGCATTTTCAACGCCTTCCAGCTCCTTAACAGCGGCTTCTATTTTGGCGGCGCAGACTGCGCAATCCAAATCTTCCAAATCAAACACTTTCTTCATTTTTCCTTCCTATTTAACTTAAACAATTAAACATATATTTAATTGTATAATAAAAAAAGCCGCTTGTCAAGACATTGTTGTTTTACTAATGATAAAATATTATATCTATAATAAAATATATTAAAACAAATAGTTATTTAATCATATTAAATTTTAATATGGATTCAAGTAAAGCAAAAATGTTTCATATCCGCCTTTTTCTATATCCATTCTGCATTTTTGCATAATATCGCTGATGTTCGCATTTTTCAGAGTTTGACCGGTGTATCACGTTGAACCTTTATTTCCTGTCCAGCTTATTGAAGTATCGACGGCTTCCCAAAAAGTAATCATCAATACTTCATCAGCAATCGGTTTAGCCGCCTCAATAATATTGCGGCACAAATCCACAGAGGAAAGCGACGATTTTCCATCGCCTTGATGATACCTAAAAAATATAATCAATCTTTGCGCACTGCCGGTAACATTTCCGTTTTGGTCTGTCCAAGTAGATTTGCCTTGCATAACATACATATCAACGCCGTTTTTATCATAAAACCAATTGTTTTTGTATTCCAAACCTTCCGGCATATCCCCCATGGCATATATAACCGAGTTTAAAATATTGTATTTTTGGTCAAAAGCATTCAAATTAGGTTTCATTTTTATAGCAGCAGCTATAAGCTCGCTAATCATATTGCGCTGGATATTGGAACGCCACATTGCTATGGCTTTGGAGTATCCTGCAATTCCACCGACACTTAGCACAGCGATAATTGGCAACAAAAAAACTGCCGATGAAGCAGCTGTAAGTTGGTAAGCTATTTTCTATAAGTATAGTGTAGCATATTAGTTATACAAAAATGTATAACATATAAAGCTTATTTTTTATATCAAATATGAAAAGAGGGCTGCAAACCCAGCCCTCTCCTGTTGCCATCAAATTATCTTTTAGGCGCAATGCTTAAAAGCATCATACACAACCAAACCGCCTTCAATATCGGCTTCAACGCCGCTGGTGCAGGTTGGTTCTACCTTAACAGCCAGCACTTGCTCGGAAATATACTTTTCGTTTTCCGCCAAGGCTTTGGCTAATTCGGCATTTGCTGTTTGATAATGCAGCTCAATGCGGTCGGAAATGTTGAAATCCTTATCTTTGCGCAAAGTTTGGATTAAACGCACAAAGTCGCGCGCCATCCCCTCACGTTTCAGACTGTCGGTTACAACAGTATCTAAAGTCAAAACCGCTTTGTTGCTGTCAAACGCCTGACCGGCAACGCCGTCTTTCATCTCTAAGCGAACTTCAAACAAATCCGAAGTTAAGTTTTGTCCGCCGATAGAAAGCGTGCCGTCTGCATTCAAAGTCCATTGACCTTGCTTATAGGCAGCCATTACCGCGCCCATGTTTTTGCCCAAGGTTTTGCCCAAAAGCGGAGTATACAGATAAACCTTTTTGCTGGCGTAATTATCCAAATTGTCGTCAAACTTCACTTCTTTCACATTCAGCTCGTCTTTAACAATTTCCTGATATTCCGGAGAAAGTTTAGCGCCAATCAAAGTCATAGAGGTCAACGGTAAACGGTTGCGCAAATTCTTTTCTTCACGAATAAATTTGCCGGTAGAGCAAAGGTCTTGCACAAAATCCATATCAGCCATCAAAGCGTCATCGGCTTTAATTTCTTCTAACATCGGATAATCGCACAAATGCACTGATTCGCCTTTGGTTAAAGTCTTATAAACGTATTCGCAAATAAACGGCATCAGAGGTGCAGCAATTTTGCTGACGTTTACTAAAACCGTATACAGCGTGTCAAACGCGTTGTGTTCACCTTCCCAAAAGCGGTCGCGGGTACGGCGAATATACCAGTTGTTCAAAATTTCCATAAAGTCTGAAACCTTGGCGCAGGCATCAGCAACTTCGTATGTTTCCAAATTTTTCTTAACCACAACCGCCAAATTTTTCAATTTAGAAAGAATATAGTTGTCAATTGCCTCGCTTGAAGAATAAATTTCTTTAGCCTCATAGTCTTCGGCATTGGCATACAAAGTGAAGAAATAAAAGGCATTCCACAGCGGAATCATTGCCGAACGAGAAGCTTTGGCAATTTCCTTTCCTTCCTTATCCACAGCCACATTGCCGCCTTTCAGAACCGGAGAAGAAATCAAGAACCAACGTAAAGCATCCGAACCGATAGAGTCCAAAATTTCATTCGGATCCGGATAGTTTTTCAGACGCTTAGAAAGCTTCTGCCCACCTTCTGCCATCAGCAAACCTGTGCAGATACAATTCTTAAACGCCGGTTTATGGTGCAAAGCGGTTGACAACACAGTCAAGGTATAGAACCAACCGCGGGTTTGGTCAATGGCTTCCACAATAAAGTCTGCCGGAAAATGATTTTCAAACCATTCTTTATTTTCAAATGGATAGTGAATTTGCGCATACGGCATAGAACCGGATTCAAACCAGCAGTCAAACACATCGCTGACGCGGCGCATCATGGTTTTGCCGCTTTTATCGTCCGGATTCGGATATACCACATCATCAATATACGGCTTGTGCAAATTGTCTACTTCAATGCCGGTAGCGGCTTTAATTTCGGCAACAGAACCAAACACATCGGTTCTTGGAAAAGCCGGATTATCGGACTTCCAAACTGGAATCGGCGTACCCCAAAAACGATTGCGGGAAATCGACCAGTCGCGGGCGCCTTCCAGCCACTTGCCGAAACGACCGTCTTTAATATGCCCCGGAATCCAGTTGATTTGCTGGTTTAATTGCACCATTTCATCGCGGAAATCGGTAACTTTAACAAACCATGAGCTCATCGCCTTATAAATAAGTGGAGTATCAGTACGCCAGCAGAATGGATATGTGTGGGTATATTGCTCTTTTTTAACCAAAATACCATTAGCTTTCAACCAAGCCAAAATCGGCTCATTGGTTTCAAACACCTGCTTGCCTTCATAATCCGGAACTTCGGCGGTAAACTTGCCAGCTTCGTCAACCGGACAAACAACCGGAAAATTCTCATCATAGGCGCGGCAGGCTTCAAAGTCGTCCTGACCGAACCCTGGGGCAATGTGTACGACGCCGGTACCATCTTCGGTAGAAACAAACTCGCCGCTCAAAATCTTGAATGCACCTTTTTCTTTAAGGTTTTGGAAATAAGGGAACATCGGCTCATAGCTCAAGCCCAGCAATTCAGCACCTTTAATTTTTTTAACTAAAGTCGCGTGTTCCAACTGTTTTTTATAGCTGCCCAAACGCGCTTCTGCCAAAATATATTGCTGTCCGTCTTCTTCCATAACCGCATAGTCAATGTCTTTGCCCACAGCCAACATCAGGTTAGACGGCAAAGTCCACGGCGTTGTGGTCCAAACCAAAATCTTTTGATTGGTTTCCAGCTTAAACATTACGGTAATCGCCGTATCGGTTTTGTCTTTATAGCCCAAGTTTACTTCAAAGTTAGAAAGCGGTGTTTCCGCTGCCCAAGAATACGGCAAAACGCGGTAATCTTCATATACCAAACCTTTGTCATACAATTCTTTAAAGTTATGAATAACACTTTCCATAAACGGCAGGTTCATGGTTTTGTAATCATGGTTAAAGTCCACCCAGCGACCGATGCGTTTGAAAAGCTCTACCCAAATTCCGGAATATTTCAAAACGTCGGAACGGCAGAAGTTATTGAACTTTTCCACGCCGTATGCTTCAATTTGTTTGCGTCCGGAAACGCCCAGCTGTTTTTCGGCAGCCATTTCTGCTGGCAAGCCGTGGCAGTCCCAACCCAAACGGCGTTCCACCTTTTTGCCGTCCATAGTCTGAAAACGCGCCACCACGTCTTTCACATATGAAACCATAATGTGTCCGTAGTGCGGAGTACCGTTGGCAAACGGAGGACCGTCATAAAAAACAAACTCGGCAGCGCCGTCGCGGTTATGCACAGACTTTTCAAAAGTTTTATCTTCTTCCCAGAACTTCAGCACTTCTTTTTCAAGCGCCACAAAGTCCGGCTTTGCTTTTACATCAGCATAGTACTTTGTCATAATTTTATACCTATCAAAAAATTGATTATTTAAGTGTTTGATTTTAGAAAATTTTATGTAAAAAAGACGTCCAATCCCCTAAGGGATAATTCGGAATATATATGTAGAAACAAACGTCATTTTCAGCTCTTCATTAGGTTTTTGATGTCCTAATTTATAACCATTTTTAGCAAACGTCAATAGCATTTTCACATTGTGTACCTTTATTATATATAGTGCTGTAACAATTTGTAACATATTGTTAAAAGCATTTTTCCCCTGTCTATGCTATAAGGAAGGCAACTAAATTCTATAATCATTTAAAAAATAAGGATTTTCAATGACTAAGACTATTAAGGTTGCCGTAATAGGTGCTGGTATGATGGGAAAAAACCACCTGAAAACTTATAAAAATCTACAAGGTGTAGAGCTTGTCGGCGTATATGACGTTTTTCCGGAAGCTGCAAAAAATGCTGCTGAAATATATGGAATCAAAGCTTTTTCCTCTATGGAAGAAGTTGTCGCCAATGTTGACGCAGTAAGCGTTGTAACAACCTCGGTTACTCACGCTGATGTGGGTGAGTTTTTTATGAATCACGGCATTCACTGCATGATGGAAAAACCTTTGGCAACAACCGAAGAAGGCTGCATGCGTTTGATAAACGCCGCCAAAAACAACAACGTTGTTTTGATGGTTGGTCATATTGAGCGCTTTAATCCTGCTGTTGAGCAAATGGGCAAATTGCTTTCGGACACTTCTAAAATCCGTTCTATGACCGCTCAGCGTATGTCTGCAGCCAGCGGACGCATTACCGATGTTGATGTTTCTATGGATTTGATGATTCACGATGTTGAAGTTGTGCAGTCTTTAATGAAATCTCCAGTTATCAATGTGCAAACCGCTTCGGTTAAAACTAAAGAAAGCCCGCTCGGCAAAGATTATATCACTGCCCTTTTGGAATTTGAAAACGGCGCAACCGCTAATTTAACCGCCAGCCGCATCACTCAATCCCGCGTGCGCACTTTGACAGTGACCACCGATACAAACTATATTGATATGGACTTTATCAACCAATCCATCAATGTGCACACCCAAGGTCGTATGCCTTATGTAAACCAAGAGGAAATTCCTGACTGGATGAACTATGGCTTGAAAGGCAGCGTAGAGCAGCTGTTTATTCCAACAAATCAGCCGTTGCAAGCTGAATTGGCTCACTTTGTAAAATGCGTAAACGGCGAAGCAACTCCTCGTGTTGGCGGCGAACAGGCTTTGGCTGCTTTGCGGGTGATTTGGGAAATTCAAGAAAAACTTGGCTTTTTAGATGCCGAAAAGAAAAACAGCGGCACCAAAGTTGCCTAAAGTTTTTATATAAAAGTTTAACCTCAAGAAAAAAGCTCCGTTCAAAATAACGGAGTTTTCTTATATTATATAGTTAGTGCTCTTTTATATATAAAATTGCATAAAAAATCAGGCAGGAACAATTGCGTCTCCTGCCTAAATTTTTTTATGTAAATACTAAATTAGCTGTTTACAATGTCTTGCAAAGTTTTGCCGGCTTTGAATTTAGCAACATTGCGAGCCGGAACATTTACAGTTTGACGAGTACGTGGATTGATAGCTGTTGTAGCTGCTCTTTTAGAAGTAGCAAATGTACCAAAACCAACCAAACGAACATCATCGCCAGATTTCAAAGCGCTGGAAACAGCTTCAACAAAAGCATCCAAAGCTTTAGTGCAATCTGTTTTTGTTAAGCCGGAAGTAGCAGAAATGCTATCAATCAATTCACTTTTATTCATGTTTGTATTCCTCTTTAAGTTATAAATTAAAGTTGAGAATCTCATCTCAGTTTTTATCTAATAAAATAAAAAACGGTTTGTCAAACAAAAAATTACTAAAACTCCCTAAAAAACGTATATTTGAGGCATTTTAGGAGTAATTTGTGGGCTAAAAAGATTCCTGTTTGACTTTATAAAGGGTTTTATATAGTATTATTAAGAAAAAAGGAGCTAATTCAATGAAAATCAGAATCTTAGGAATAATAGCCATCGGCTTGCTCTGCGCTTGCGGAGAATCGGATAAAGATGAAATATATAATGAAAACAACACCAATGTGGTTGACGGTATTGTTTACGATATTAACGAAAAGCCGATTAACGGAATTTATAAAATCTATTATCCTAACGGCAATGTAAAAATGGAAGTCCGCAGCAAAAGCGGCAAGCCTGAAGGCGAAGGTCGTTTTTATAATGAAGACGGCAGCCTTTTGTTTAGCGGCACCTTCAAAAATGGTTTAATGAATGGTAAAATGCTTAATTTCTACCCTGATGGCTCTATCCGTGAAGAAAATTACTATGTTGACGGCATCAAAGACGGAACTTATAAGACCTATGACGAAGACGGCGAAGTTTCTGTTGAAGTCGAATTTACAAAAGGACAAGCCGTCAGCGGCTACATTGTAATAAACGGCAACAAAGTAGATATGGACGCCTCCGACTTGCAGGAATTATCAAAAGAAGAATAGTCTCAATATCGGCAGTTGTTTTTCCAAACATAAATACTATATATACACCAAGGTAAAAATACGAATCGGATAATTAAATAAAATTATTATAAAACAAAATGTTATAAAATTTAGTTCAAAATATAAAACTTTAATATTTTAATGAAAAAATGATAAAAAAAAGGCTTTTTCTGATTTTTTGTATATTTTTTTATTAAAATTCAAAAAAAATGCTTAACAAATGTTTAATTTTCTGTTAATAATGAAAATAGATGAAATTTAAAAGTAGAAATATTCAGATTTAGAACTGGAGGAATATAATGAAAAATTTAACAAAATTGATGGTTGTTGCTTTGGTTGCCGGTTTAACCGCTTGCGCCAGTGATGAAGATACATCTACCCGCAACTATCGCTATGCCGGCGCCGATAATGGTTGCGGCGACGCTTTAATTAAAGAAAAGCCGGCTCCAACTCCGGTTCGTCAATATCAGCCTGCTGCCCGTCCGTGCAACACCTGTCAGGCTGCAGCTCCTATTCCGGCTCAACGCCCGTGCAATAACTGCCAGCCGACAGAATATACTGTAAGAACTCCGGTTAAAGTTGTTTACAAAAACACAACTTACCACACAGTTTATGAGCCACGCACCTATGAAACAACTTCATTTGAAACTCGTCCGTTTAACCGCGGTGAAGCCTGCGCTACAGGTAACTGCATCGGCGAACAGGTTACTGGTGCTCAACCGGTTATGAATGTACAGCCAGTTTCAGGTCAGCCTGTTGTAACCCGTCAGCCAGTTTTGCAGCAGCCAGCTGCTCAAGCTCCGGCTCAAATGGATGTTTATGAAAAATAACATCTAATAACTCATTGTTTTTCTTCTGCCCCATGTAATATTTTTTGCATGGGGTTTTATCTATATTGAAAAAACTTGCAATTTGGCAAACTCTTTATATCATTAAAAACAAAAAAGGAGATTACAATGTCAACAACAGCAATCATTCTCGGCACAATTGTCTGTATGGATTTAATACAAACACCCTGTCGCTATATTTGACAGGGTGTTTTGCTATTATAAAAAAAGCTTATTTGTTAGTCGCAAACACGCGTGTTTTGCGGAATTTCAACCGTATAAGACAAGGTTGTTTTACCGTTTGCCGGAACTTTAACCGTCCATTCGCGGGTTTGAGCGTTTTTAACCGAGCCTTTTATGCTTTCTTTAATGATTTTATAGTTATCAGGAAAGTTTTGGCTGATAATCACGCTGTTTTCAGAGGCATCTGCGTTGCTGACAGAGGTTTCCGCCGCATAAGTTTTTTGCAGTTTGACATTGTAGCATTGATTTTGCGGCTTGCGCTCCATTTCTTTTTCAGAAACTTTAGACACTTTGCCTTTTAAGGTTAAATTAAAGGCATCGCCCAAATTCAAACGCAGAGTTTCTTCTTTGGCGGTGTTTGCTATATCCGCTGAGCCGATAAATTGCAGATTGCCGTTTTTATCATTTTCATAAAAACGCATAGTGCCGGCAGGCAAAGAAATACCCAAGTTTGATTTTTGCACATTTTCCAAAACATAGGTAATGCTCGGGTGCTGCTTTTCAAACTCATAGCTGCCGCCAAAATACAGCGGAGAACGGAAATTAAATTCCTTAGCATATTTCACGGCGTTTTTTTCGATTAAACCAACTTGTTTGGTTTGCTTATCTTTTATTGAAGTGATTGCCGGCAAGGTATAAAGTTCATAGTTGCTGATTTGTTCAGGAGCAACCGACCCCATTGCCGCAGCCTCGGCGCCGTTGTCCATTACCGCCATCGACATTTTTGCCATCAGCAGACGCGGCTGCATACTTGGGCGCACCGCATTGACATCGCCGGCAATCAGCTGGATTTTAGCATTGTTATAATCAACGCCGGAATTGTTGTTAATGGTAACCCAGCCGGTTAAATCCAATTGATTTTTATCGGTAATGGTGGCGACATAGTCGGTTTTCCAGCTTAATCCGCCTGTCAGATATGCCAAAAACAGATTTTTGTTGCCGGCTTTTTTATTGTTTATTTTGGCGGTTAAGGTCGGTTTATCGCTGATGCCGCTCGGAATTTGCTCAAACACAATTCTGCCGTTGAAATTAGTTTCAATACCATATGGAAATTTCAACACCGGCTGACCGTAAGCAGCGCCGATTAACACGGCTTTTTCAAAAATATTCTCGCCGGTCTGCGGATTTTGCCTAACAGTGTTCACTTCCTGCCCAACAGATTGATTTATCATATTTTCATAACTGATTACGTTATAACTGTAATTTTGTTCTAAAACTTTAACATCTTGACCGTAAAGCATTGCAGTTTCAGGCTGAATCTGCTGCGCCACGCCGTCAAACACTACTTCTGACATTCCGGCTTTTATATCTGCCGGACGCACATCTTTAACCAACGCCAAATTTTGGTTATAAATACTCAAAGTCAGTTTGCTGTTATTATTCCTTAGCAAAATCTGTTCGGCATACGCCGGAGCTGAAGTCAAGAATGTTCCGGCTAAAAGCAAAATTAAAGTATTGTGCATAATTTAATCTCCTTCAAATCAATTTCAAATAACGTAAGATAATATAAACGGCGGCAAGTTCAAAGACAAGCATAAGCCAAAACATTGCCCGAAAACTGCGCTTTTTGGTTTTATGATGAAAAAACTTTTGAGCAATTATTGCTCCGCACCACCCGCCTAAAAACTCCAGCGCGTGCAGCTGCATTTCCGGCACACGCCACTCGCCGCGCATAGCCGCTCTTTTATCGGCGCCGTAGGCAATAAATGTTGCCAAATTGATACAGCATAAATGATATACAATAAACACCAAAAAGGCTTTATGCGAAAACATAACTACCCTGAAATAATGATTTTCGGTTATATACGCCGAAAGCATCATCATGGCAAAATACAAAATAAAAAACCGATTGCGCTGCAAGGGCGGAATCAGCACTAAAAACGGAGCAATGACTGCCAAAAATGTGATTAGCATAGGTTATTATCCTTAATTAAAACTAAGAAACAGCATAGGCAAACTCTGCCGAATTTTCAAGCAAATCTTTGCAAATATTAAGGTATTTTTAAGAGTAGCCGTGTAAAAATAAATTTAAGTTTAAATAAGGAGTGCTTAAAGATGAAAAAAACTGTGTTGCTGGGAACTTTACTTGCCATCGGCGGCTGCACAACGCAGCCTGTTGAAGTGCAGGAAACTTATCAGGAAGTATATCCTGAAACGGTCAGCGTGCCCTGCTCATATGCTTGTATAGACAACAACTGTCCGCAAGCTGCTGCCGAGCCGTTAGTTTTGAAACCTCGCGTAACCGAAGTTGTTTCCGCACACAAAAAACGCCGTTGCTGCCCTGATGACGCAGCGGAAACAACTGAGCCGCAGCAAACGATTATTCCTGAATTGCCGGAAATATATGTGATTTCGGCAAACCGCACAGTTAACACTATGCTAAACGACGCTAAAGCCGTGTTCGGCGATAAGCCGGTAAAGGTATTTGTTGCCGACACCCAAATGGCTGCCGACGATTTGCCTAAAGGCGCCGACAAAGGCACTAAATCAATGAAAAAACGTTTGGGCGATGTAAATACGGTTATTTTAACCGACGATGTCAAAAATGCCGAATATAAAATTACAACCGCAGCTGATTGGTTTGACACTCCGACCAAGCAGGTTCCAGCCATTAAATACACTTTGGAACTTTCCGGCACCGACGGTGTAAAAATCGGCGAATGGACCGAGGTTATACACCAAACTGACGGCGACAGAAGCTGGTGGTAATAATTATGCAAGGCAATAAATATATTTTTGCACTAGCTTTGCTGGCTTGCTTAAAAGTTTTGCCGGCGGCTGCCGAATTTAAGAATGTTGAAGCCAGCGCCTGCGATGAAAAGCAAGATGGTTTTGACGCTAAAACCATGGAATATCGTGCGGTAGACAAAGCCAGCCTTACAGCCGTAAAGACTTCAGGCATTATTCAAAAACACAGCGGCAATCTCTCTCCGGCGGTGGTTGATATTATCGCCTATCGCCTGATTGATGAATATTTGCAAAATGTAAAGCATACAATCACTTTGTCTGAACCGAATCGCGTGTGTGTTAAAGTGACCGCCGATTTAGAAATTGATGACAAAGAACTGGCGGCACTGGTAGAAGAACATAAAAAAGCCGCTGAACCGGCGCACGTAAATCCGGAAGCTGAAAATAAAATAGCCGAAGACGTTGCCGCCGAAGTAAAAGATAAAACAGCTTTCAAGCCGCAAAACTTAAAAGAAAAGAAACTCTTATACATAGCCGATATGAAATTTTGGGATAAAACAGAGAATAATCATTATACGGATTGGCTGAAAGAGCAATTTTCGCACAGCGACTATTACTATGTTACCAATGACAAAAATTTAGCTGATTTTGTGGTTACTCCTCTGCTTAATAAAGCTGCTGTCGATAAAATAGATAAAACAAACCGCAAAATGCAAATGGTGGTAGAACTCCGCACCGACGCAGCTTTTGACAGTGATTTTGTACCAATTCAACAGGAACAGACGCATTTCATTTTATTTGCCGCCGATAAAGATGAACAGCAAATAGCAGACACTTTGATAAAAAAGCTGCTGACCACGGCGGTTAATGATGCAAATAATAAAATTAACAAATACTTGCAGAATAAATTAGAAAAAAGCGAGCTAAAAAGTAAAAAATAAGAAAATATAAGAAAAAACTATTGACATCTGCTTAAAATAAGAATTATATCTTATTTAGCAGGTGAAATATGGATTCAATAAAACTAAAAAACATTGCTGATAAAATATTTTTCGACTTTGCCGAAAAATATCCCGAGGCGCAAAACGGAGATTATTTATCATCTAAAACCAATGTGATATTAGCATTTGATAGCTATATAAACAAAAATGACGTACAAATGCTGGCTTGGGCTGTTCAAGAAAATATCAGCAAGAAAGAGGCTAAGATTTTACTTAAAATGATAAATGACGGGATTGAAAAATATTTAACCGATAATATTAAAATTATTGCTTTAAACTAAAACAAAATGGGGAAAATTTGCTTTGTGCTATTGTAGAACTTTAAAAGCAACCTTATATAATAAAAAGATGTATTGGACGGAGTTTAGCTGATATGCAAAAAAATGAGGAAAACAATATAGTGGAAAAGAAAAAAGAAACAGTTTTACCAGTGCTGCCGCTGCGCGATGTGGTGGTATATCCTAAAATGATTGTGCCGATTTTTGTCGGTCGGGAAAAATCTATTGAAGCTGTGCAGCATGCCAATGACAAAGGTTCTGACATTGTTTTAGTGATGCAGAAAAAAGCCGATGTCGAAGTGCCGGAAACCGATGATTTATATAAAGTAGGCACTAGAGGCAATATTTTGCAAATGCTGAAACTGCCGGACGGAACCATAAAGATTTTGGTTGAAGGCATAGAACGCATCAAAATTAAAAATTTTCAAAACGAAGGAACTTACTATTCGGCTCAAGTTGTGGCTTATCCGGCTGAAAAAGAAGACGCTACGGAGCTAAAATCTTGGGCTCGTGCGGTAGTCAGCCAATTTGAAGATTATGTTAAACTAAATAAGAAAATTCCGCTTGATGTGGTGCAATCTGTTAAACAAATTGAAGAATACGACAAATTAGCCGATACCATTGCCTCGCACTTGGCTTTAAAAACAGAAGACAAGCAATATTTGCTTGAAGCAGAAAATTTAAAAGAACGTCTGAACAAATTGCTGCAGCTTATTGATACGGAAATGATGGTTATGGAAGTAGAAGACCGCATTAAGAACCGTGTTAAAAAGCAAATGGAAAAAAGCCAAAAAGAATACTATTTGAATGAGCAAATAAAAGCCATTCAAAAAGAACTTAATGATGGCGAAGACGGCGACGAATTCGGCAATTATCTAAAGCGCATTAACGATACAAAATTTACTAAAGAAGCAAGAGACAAAGCTTTGGCTGAGCTTAAAAAGCTGAAAAATATGGGTAATTCTTCACCGGAAAGTGCTATTATCCGAAACTATTTGGATTGGCTTTTAGACATTCCTTGGAATAAAAAAACAAAATTAAACAAAGATTTGTCAAAAGCTATTAAAGTTTTGGAAGAAGACCATTACGGACTGGAAAAGGTTAAAGAGCGGATTATAGAATACTTAGCCGTGCAGTCCCGCTCCAGCAGTATGAAAGCTCCGATTTTGTGTTTGGTTGGTCCTCCAGGGGTTGGTAAAACCTCTCTCGGTAAATCTATAGCCCGCGCCACCAACCGTAACTTTGTGCGCGCCTCATTAGGCGGTATGCGCGATGAAGCGGAAATCCGCGGTCACCGCCGCACCTATGTTGGAGCGATGCCGGGGAAAATTGTGCAGTCAATGAAAAAAGCCGGAACCTCGAATCCGTTGTTTTTGCTAGATGAAATTGACAAACTGGGCAATGATTGGCGAGGCGATCCAAGCTCTGCCCTGCTTGAAGTTTTGGATCCGGAACAAAATTCGTCATTTAACGACCACTATTTAGAGGTTGACTATGATTTGTCTGATGTGATGTTTGTGACAACTGCAAACTCACTAGATATGCCGCGTCCGCTGCTTGACCGTATGGAAATTATCCAGCTGTCAGGCTATACCGAAGATGAAAAAATAGAAATCGCCAAACGCCATTTATTGAAAAAAGTGTTTGATGAAAATGCAGTTAAATGCTCTGAATTGGTAATCAGCGATGAGGCTATCCGCGATATAATCCGCTATTATACCCGCGAAGCCGGCGTGCGCAACTTGGAGCGCGAACTGGCAACTATTGCCCGCAAAGCAACAAAAGATATTTTGCTGCAAAAAGGCAAATGCGTAAAAATAGAGGTTACACCGGCTAATTTGGAAAAATATTTGGGCGTAAAGCGTTTCAGTTACGGCGAAGCTGAAAAACAAGACCATATCGGCGTTACTACCGGTTTGGCTTGGACTGAGGTCGGCGGAGATATTCTATTTATTGAAGCTGTGGATATGCCGGGGAAAGGCAAAGTCACACAAACCGGAAAACTCGGCGATGTGATGAAGGAATCTATTGAAACCGCCTATTCCGTGGTGCGCGCCCATTCCAAAGATTTGGGCATAGACCCTGAAGTATTTGAAAAAACAGATGTTCATGTCCATGTACCGGAAGGGGCTACCCCGAAAGACGGACCTTCTGCCGGTATTGCCATGTATACAACTTTGGTTTCGGTGTTTACTAAAACTCCGGTGAAAAAAGATGTTGCTATGACTGGTGAAATAACTTTGCAGGGTCGGGTTCTACCAATCGGTGGATTAAAAGAAAAATTGCTTGCCGCTTTGCGCGGAGGTATCAAAACTGTAATCATTCCAAAAGAAAATGAAAAAGATTTGGCAGAGATACCGGATAACGTGAAAAAAGGAATGAAAATTATTCCGGTAAGCAATGTTTCAGAGGTTTTAACAATAGCCTTACATAAAAAATAAGTGTTCTTAAATCTAATATAAAGCTCCGATTTTCGGAGCTTTATATTTTTATATATTCTTTAATTTCTAAAGTAATACCGGCTGCTTTTATGGCAGCCGGTACAAGTTTTCAGAAAATCGGTCAGATGAGTTTTTTATTGCTCATCGTCAGTGGTTTCCGGTTCGGTAACCATATCATCTGCGGCATCATCTGCAGCATCGTTCAAATCACCGTCCAAAACTTCGCTGTTATTTTCTTCGTCAATTTCTTCATCTGCATCGGCATCAGAATCCAGCCATGTTACGGAAACAACTTTTTCATTTTCACCGGTACGGAACAAGATAACGCCTTGGGTCTTGCGTCCGGCAACGCGGATATCATCAACAGGCATACGAATAAGTTTGCCGCCGTCGGTTACCATCATAATTTCTTTACCATCTTCAATAGGGAAAGAACTTACAACTTCTTTGTTGCGCGGAGACATTTCCATATTGGCAATACCCTGCCCGCCGCGACCAGTTACGCGATATTCATAAGACGATGTGCGTTTGCCGTAACCAGTTACAGTCACAGTCAAAATAAACTCTTCAGCTTTGCGCATTTCTTCAAACTTAGCCACGTCAAGCAAGTTAAGCAAACCGGTTTGATCCGGAGAAATGCAAGCATCGCCGCCGTTTTCAGTTTCCATACGTTTCATCGCATTAGAAACGCGCAGATATTCATCACGTTCTTCCACGCTATATGCACAGTGTTTCAAAACAGACATAGAAATAACTTCGTCATCGTCCTGCAGTTTGATACCGCGTACACCGGTAGAATTACGACCAACGAACACACGCAAATCTTCCACCGCAAAACGAATGCACTTACCGCTCTTGGCAGCCAGCATAATATCGTTGCTGTCATCGCACAAAGTCACATTGATAAGTTTGTCGCCCTCGTCCAGTTTCATGGCAATTTTACCGTTGGACTGAACATTTACAAAGTCCATCAGGCTATTGCGGCGAATGTTGCCTTTAGCGGTTGCAAAAGCAATAGACAGGTTCTCGCAATCGGCTTCATTTTCTGGCAATTTCATAATGGCGGTAATGGTTTCGCCCTGTACCAGCGGCAGCAGGTTGATAAACGGTTTGCCTTTAGAAGTCGGCGAACCCAAAGGAAGTTTATAAACTTTCATCTTATAAACAATACCTTTGTTCGAGAAGAACAGTACCGGAGTGTGTGTGCTTGCCACAAACAAGCGGGTTACAAAATCTTCTTCCTTTGTGGTCATACCGGATTTGCCCTTGCCGCCGCGGCGCTGTGCTTTATAGGCATTCAGCGGCACACGTTTGATATAGCCGGCTTCGGTTACGGTAACCACCATTTCTTCACGCTGAATCAAAGATTCAATATCTTGATTGTATTCAATGTCTTCTATCTTGGTCAGACGCGGAGTTGCGTATTCGTCTTTAACAGCAACCAGCTCATCACGCATAATACCGTAAAGTTTTTCACGGCTGGCTAAAATAGAAAGGAACTCTTTGATATCTTCGCCCAAAGAAACCAATTCATCATGAATTTTATCACGTTCCAAACCGGTCAAGCGCTGTAATTTCAAATCCAAAATAGCTTTGGCTTGGTCGTCGGACAAACGATAGAAACCGTTTTCAACTTTTCTATCCGGCTCGTCAATCAATTTAACCCAATCTTCAATAGACGCAGCCGCCCAAGCTCTACCGACCAAAGCCTCTTTAGCGTCTTGCGGCGTCGGAGCAGTTTTAATCAGCTCAATCACTTCGTCCAAATTTTCTACAGCAATTGCCAAACCAACCAAAACATGCGCACGGTTGCGGGCTTTGTTCAAGCGGAAAATCGTACGTCGGCGGATAACTTCTTCACGAAATTCAATAAAGGTGGAGATGATGTCTTTCAAGTTCATCATCATCGGGCGACCACCGTTAATTGCCAGCATATTCATACCAAAGCTGGTTTGCAGAGCCGTAAACTTATAAAGCTGATTTAACACCACATCGGCTTGGAAATCGCGCTTGATTTCAATTACAATGCGCACGCCTTGACGGTCGGACTCATCTCGGATATCAGAAATACCTTCAACTTTTTTATCTTTAACCAGCTCGGCAATATGCGAAACCAAAGCCGCCTTATTGACCTGATACGGAACTTCATGCACGATAATGGCTTCTTTATCCTTACGGATTTCTTCAATAGTGCATTTTGCGCGCATCATTATTGAGCCGCGTCCGGTCAAATAAGCCTGTTTAGCTCCGCCGTAGCCCAAAATTAAGCCGCCGGTCGGGAAATCAGGTCCTGGAACAATGCTTACCAACTCTTCTATGCTGATTTCCGGATTGTCGATATAGGCGCAGCAAGCGTCAATCACTTCGCCAAGGTTATGCGGCGGAATGTTGGTTGCCATACCAACGGCAATACCGTTGCCGCCGTTAACCAGCAAGTTTGGAAAACGAGCCGGCAATACTGTCGGTTCCTGCAAAGATTCATCATAGTTCGGCATAAAGTCAACGGTGTCTTCGTCTAAGTTATCGGTCAGACAAGAAGAAACTTTTGCCAGTCTAGCTTCGGTATAACGCATAGCAGCTGCGCCGTCGCCATCCATAGAACCAAAGTTACCCTGTCCGTCTACCAAGGTCAGGCGCATAGAAAACGGCTGTGCCATACGAACCATGGCTTCATAAATAGAGCTATCGCCGTGCGGGTGATATTTACCCATAACATCGCCGACGATACGCGCCGATTTACGATATGGCTTGGTGCAATCATAGCCGTTTTCATACATACCGTAAATAATACGGCGGTGCACCGGTTTCATACCATCGCGGGCATCAGGCAAAGCACGGGACACAATCACGCTCATGGCATAGTCCAAATATGAGCGGCGCATTTCTTCCGAAATCATGGTCGGGGCAATGTTATCAGATTTTATGACATCTGTATTTTCAATTTCTTCTGTCACTTTATACCTCTTTTCTTTAAACTTGTTAAACTGTCTAAACATAGCAAATTTAAGCGCTGATAAAAAGTTTTTTTTCTGATTTATACCCAATATAAAACAGTGCTTTTGCGCCCACGGGCAAAAAAACAGCCTTAAAATTGATTTTGACCTTAAAAAGTTAACAAAAATTCCTTATTTTATTAAACCACAAAAAAACACCCCGAGCGCTTGTCCCCGAGGTGTTTTTCAAAATGCTGATTTTATATATCCATCGTGTCTAAAAGCTCACGGGCATAGGCTCTCAATTCTCCGCTGTTCATCAAGCTGAGTTTGAGATTTGAACGCTGCAAATCGGCGTTGGTGCCGCAGTCAAAACGCAAGCCCTTGCACAGCACACCGTAAATAGGCATTCCGCGCATTGCCGCCAAATTTAAGGCATCGGTCAAATTTATTTCTCCGTTAGTGCCTTTAGTTACTTCCGGCAAAACATCTAGTACTTCATTTGGAATAACATACGGTCCCATAGAAGCGTAATTAGACGGAACTTCCTCTAATTTCGGCTTTTCGACCAAACCTGTAGCACGCACCACATTACCGTCGCGCTTAGCTCCGACCAAAGCTCCGTAACGCACCATTTCCTGACGCGGACATTCCATAATGTTTTCCACAATACCGCCTTTTTGCTCATAAACATCGCAAAGCTGCTTCAAAACTCCGTCGCCGTGCAGATTGATATAAACATCGTCGACCCACATCACGGCAAAGTCGCGCTTTCCGATAATTTCTTTAGCCATCAAAATAGCGTGTCCGTTGCCTTTTGGCTCGCTTTGGCGGGCAAATGAAAACTTCATTCCGGCAGGAATAATTTTTTGGACTCTTTCCAACAAATCCAATTTGTTTTTTTCTTTCAAATGGGCTTCCAATTCCGGCGCCGGCGAATAATATTTTTCAAACAAATGCTTGCAGAAATCGTCGCTGTAAATAAAAACAATTTCTTTAATTCCGGCTTCGGCGCAGCTGTCCACAGCATATTGAATTACCGGAATATTATCCAGCGTCATAAAGCCTTTGTGCAAAACTTTTGTTGTCGGCAGATTGCGGGTTGAAAGTCCTGCCACCGGCAGTACACAAACTTCAGGTTTTCGGGTCATTTTACATCTCCATAATTATTATAGTGTATCTAATTTAACATGATAAAAATATTTAACAAGCCTTGTTAAAATTTATTTCACAATTATTCTTCCGGTTGGTTTTTGCACTGCGCCTTCAGCCTCTTTCAACAGTCCGCTGTTTGTTGACGTTTCAGCTGTTTTTTCTTCATAAGACTTTTTGATTGTGCCGCTGAGCTCAACTTTTGCATCGGCAGCTTCAGAAGTTATTTTACGCAAAGAAGGTTTGTTTGACTGCGTCGGCTCCACATTTATCACCATTTGCGGCGCGTCATCATCTATATGAGTACCTTTAACTTTTATTACCGGCTGATTATTTTGGGGAGCCACAACCTCACCGCTTTCGGCAGCAAGTACATTTTCGGAATTATCATTCGAATCCCCCTCTTCGGCTCTTTTCTTTTTTTCATCTTCCAGTTTTTGAGCCAATTGCTCATCATATATTTTTTGCTGTTCGGCTAGCATTTCATTTAAAAGATTTTGAGTTTTGGTGAAAATATCTTCAATTTTTTGCATATTGTCCGAATATTCTTCCAACTTTTTATGCAAAACCGCAGTTTTTTGCTCTAGCAAAGGAATATTATTCTGTAATTTTTCAACATTTTTAATTTGTAATGAAATGCTGTTATACTTTCTTAACAATATCTTGTTCAAACGCTCAAATTCAGATTGGTAGCCTTTAAGCTCCTGATTTTGCGAAATTACAGCTTCCGCTTTGATTTGAGACAGTTCTTCAAACTTATTTTTCAACATCTGCTGATATTGGGCGTTAAGATTCTCCTGCTTTTGGTTATTTTCGTTCAGAGTTGGTGCAATTTTTCTAAACCTGTTCAGCACATCATCTTGATAATGCGTTGAAATTTCAATAGGAAAATTGCTAAGGCGCAAACTTGTCTGCCCGCAATAATCATTTATTTTTTGCACATCGCTTTCCGTAAAGTCAGGCAAATGCTCTTGAGCTTTCATACTATCCAAAGTTTGGTTGATTTGAGAAATTTCCGCAAGCCGTTCCTGATACCATGCCACAGAATTTTCATCAAGACTGTTTTTTTGATGTTCTTCCAGCTCCGGCACAAAAGAATTGGCTTTTTCCGAAACTTGTTTAACCGTTTCCTGCGCCGCGCTCATTTTTAGATTAAGCTGACGCGCCTCTTCGGCTTTGCGTTCTTTTTCTTCAGCCTCAATTTGTTCCCAATGAGCATCATATTTGCGAGCAACTTCCTCAATATTCAAATCTAAAGACGGTTTGTTAATCAACCCCGACAAGCTGAATGAAAATTGAGGAATGTCCGGCAAATTGCTTAGTTTTACCGTAAAGGTGTTATTCATTTTCCATTCTGAAACATTCAAAGTGCCGTCAACTGCAATGTCGGCGCCGTCTGTTTTTAGTATAAATTTATTATACAGCAAATTTCCACTATCGGCTTTTACTTCGCCGGAAAATTCTGAAAATACGGTTGTACCGGATTGCAGATTGTCGCGGATTTGCTGGAACAAACCTTTAGAATATTCACGCCCCGACAAGTCTTGTTCTATTTTGGCAATATCCAAACCTTTAACGGAAATATCAGTTCCAGCAAAGCGCAAACTACCGGTATAGTTGCTGACAAAATCGTTCAGCGATGCCGCCGGCATTTCAAAACTACCGTCCAAATTCAGCACGCCGTTGTTAAAGCCATAGACATTGCCGCCTGTATTACTCAAATCAATATTGCTTATTTTCATAGTTCCTTTAACAACCGGTCCTTGAGCATAGTTTATCAAAATATCGCCGCTAAAATCCATATCGTTGAAAACTGCCGAAAGGTTCTTCAGTTGCATAATGTTTTCGGCATTCAAAATGTTGGCATGCAGACGGTTAAAGGTTTTGCCGCGGTATCCGGCTCTATCCGCCGTCAGCTCTATATCCAAGTCTAAATTGCGGTAAATATCAAACAAAAATGTATCACCGTTAATTTCCGGACGGGCATAAAAGCTGTTGTCCTGCTGGCGGTTGATTGCCGGAGCATTCAAAGCATATTGAACATTGGTTACATTTTCTAAATTAAAATCATCAATTTTCGCCGCCGCTTTAATTTTATAATTGTTCTTATTGGTTTGAACGCGACCGCTGCCTTGATAGTTGGCAATTCCCCACAGGCAGTTTGTTTCATCAAAACTCCAATCTGCGCTGGTGCCGCTGATTTTGCTTTTGCAGTTCAAAGCGCCGCGAAGCGAATTTGCCGATTTGAGCGTGCCGCCGATATTGTTCACAAACTCGCCGAAATTGGTGGTTTTTACATCAATATCACCGGAAAATCCAAAGTAGTCATCTTGTTTAACTTCACCATTATATTCAACTTTAACATCGCCGACTGTACCTTTTATCTGCAAGTTGCCGTCATGCAGATTTCCGTCATATTCACCAGCAGCGCTAAAGTTTCCGGAGGCAAAAATCTTCCAATTCGGCAGCGGCAATTTAAGCTTGTCTTTTATATTTTCAAAGTTTTTCGACTGCACGTCAAATTTCAAATCGGCAAAATTGATATCCAAACCGCCTAAATTATCAATATCCGCACTAAGTCTGAAATCGGTATTTTCCATATTTGCTGCCGATGCTTCAATTACATGAAGCTTGCCGCTTTCGGCGTCTGTTTCAATTTGCAACGATGCATCAGACATAGCTGCGTTTCTGAAAATTAGGTTTTCTGCCTGCAAATTGGCATGCAAAGTAATCCATTTCAAAAAGCTCAAATTCTGAATATCTGCTCGAAGCGTAGTCATAAAATCCTGCGACTTTTCATAGCTTGGCAAATAATTATCCAAATTCAGCGTATCCGCAGCCAGCTGCATTTCATAAATATTTCCACCTTCTTTAAATGTTCCGCCGGCAACGCCGCTGATATTCATTTTATCCATAGTGAATTTAATATCATTTGCAGAAACCGCGTTATTGTTGCCGCTCAGGCTGAAAGAAACATTAGCATTGCGATAGGTTGACTGCGTATAAGCTTGTATTTTCAAGCCCATGCTGTTCAAAAACGCCAAAAAGTCTTTGCTGTCTGCCGACACTTTCAAAAAATATTGCGGAGATTGATTTTCTTCAACCAAGCTGCCTTCCATGGTCAGCACCGTATTACCGGCGCAAGCGGCGTAAAATTCATCTAAGGAAAGCGTGTTGTCTTTCCAGCTGCCTTTCAGGCTGACGCTTTCCAAAGCGCCCGCATCTTCATCATTCAGCACCACGCGCTCGGAGCTGATGTCGGCATCTATATTCATATTAAAGTCCGGCTTGTAGACGCTGCCGTTTTCTACAAAGTTTTTATATTCCGCCTGAAAAATAGAAAGCAGCGGACGCATATCCAAATTAACAAGCTGATACTTCAAAACCACATTGCGGTTTTGCCCTGCCTCAACGCGCAAAGGAATAAGCATACTGCCGGCGCCTTCCATAAAATTGTCATATTTAATAATGAAACTTGAAAGCTTTATCTGTTCGCTGTCGGTTTCAATGCCAACCGAAAATTGCAGCGGCACATTATATATTTCATCTAAAATTTTTATACCGGACAACACATTGGCAAAGTCTGCCGTTTTCTTTGAACCGCCGCTAAAATCTCCTTTATACGCCTGTTCATTCGGCATATAGGTACCGTCAAAGCGCAAAAAGCTTTCAGATTTTGGGTGGGTTATGGCAAAGTTTACCGGCACGTCGTTTAAGCCTGAAAAAGTACCAAGGCTCAACGCCACGCCGAAATGGTCTTGATTTTTCATAAAATTGCCGTCCAAACGATATGGTCCAGCTAAAGTATCGGCTTGTATATCAGCGTTAAACTGTGACAAATCAAACTGGATTTTTTCAACAGCATTATCAAAGTGCACCAAAGCATTTTGAATGTTTAAGCTTTGCAGTCTGGTGTTTCGGTCAGAATCGCTGAATGATGATTTGCTGTAATTCCGCCAATTCAGCTCGCCGGTTTCATTTATGTTAACCCAAACTTCGGCGCCGACTAAAGATAAGGTGCGAATATCCGGAGTTCCCTTCAAAAGCGAGCGCAAAGACACCTCGGTGTTCAAGTTGTCGATAGTCGCCAAAACCTCGGACGAGCGGTTAGGATTGATAATTTTAACATTTTTAGCGTTCAAGGTCGGCTGCGGGAAAAGCTTTACGCTGATAGAACCGGAAAATTCAATTTTTTTACCAGTTATTTCCGAAAATTTATCAGCAATATCCTGACGGTGAGTATTCCAATCCATCATAGATATATAAGCAAACAAGCCGCCGACAGCCGCTATAACAATTCCTAAAAATATCAAAATTATTTTCTTAATCACCGTTTTTCTCCCACCGGATAAAAAGATAAACTTGACTTTTAGTGTATCTTATCCCTACAATAAATCAATATTTTTTTCACAAACGGGGTAAAACTATGGAAAATACTAAAGAATTGTTTGAATTGGCGGCAAAATGCCGGCTCAATGCTTATGCTCCTTATTCGCATTTTAAGGTCGGCGCGGCAATTTTGAGCAAAAACGGCAAACTATTCGGCGGCTGCAATGTGGAAAACGCTTCCTATCCGTGCGGCACCTGCGCCGAAGCCGGAGCTATATCGGCAATGATAGCCGGCGGTGAAACTGCCATAAGCCGAATTTTAATTGTGGCGGACACGGCGCAAATTTTGCCTTGCGGAAACTGCATGCAAAAAATTTTGGAATTCGGCGATGAAAACACTGTGGTTTTAAGCGCTGATTTAAATGGAAAAATCACCTCATTCCGCTTGTATGAACTTTTACCGAAATTTTTTAAAGCCGGAGATATGAAAAATGCTGAATAATTCGCTTAACTACATCAAACAATGCTTAAACGGCTTTAGCCCCGACACGGCGCTGATTTTGGGCTCAGGCTTAGACGGCGTAAGCCAAGCAGTCGAAAATCCGATTTATATTAACTATGCCGATATTCCTGATTTTCCACAAACCACGGTTGCCGGACACAAAGGACGTTTTGCCGCTGGTAAAATCGGTTCGCACAAGGTAATTTGCATGGAAGGTCGTTTTCATTTATACGAAGGAATTGCCCCGCAGCTGATTGCCGAGGTTATCGGCTTGCTGGCAGCTTTGGGCGTACAGCAGCTGATTATCACCAACGCCGCCGGCTCTTTGGACGTCAATATGCCGGCGGGAAGCCTTATGCTGATAAAAGACCATATCAATTTCAGCGCCCGCAATCCGCTGATTGGTCCGCATGAAGAGCCGTATTTTCCCGATATGAGCAACGCTTATGATGCCAATACCCGCAGCATTGTAAAAAATTTGGCAAAAACTTTGGATATTCAATTATTTGAAGGAGTATATTTATTTGCTATGGGACCAAATTATGAAACCCCGAGCGAAGTTAAACTTTTTCGAATGTTTGGGGCCGACGCCGTTGGAATGTCCACCGTGCCGGAAGTTATTTCGGCGGTGCATAAAGGTATAAAAGTTTTGGCTTTTTCAGTTATTTCCAACTTAGGAACCGGCTTAACCGCCGAAGTGCAAAATCATCAAGATGTGCTGGCGCAAGTCGAAAAATCTTCTAAAAAATTGGAAACTCTTATCAAAAACTATTTAGCGCAATATTAAGGAGATTGCTATGATACCTCAAGAGATTATACGCCGTAAACGCAATCGTGAAACTTTAAGCAGTGAAGAAATCAACTGTTTTATAAAAGGAATGGCAACCGGCGAAGTTGCAGACATTCAGGTTGCGGCGTTGACTATGGCTGTGTTTTTAAATGGATTTAACGCCGCTGAAACCGCAGCTTTGACATTGGCTATGCGCGATTCCGGCGATGTTTTGGACTGGAAAGGATTTGACAAGCCGATTGTTGACAAGCACTCCAGCGGCGGCGTTGGCGACAAAGTCAGCCTGATGCTGGCTCCGCTGCTTGCTGCCTGCGATGTTTATGTGCCGATGATTGCCGGCCGCGGCTTGGGGCATACGGGCGGAACCATTGACAAGCTGGAAGCAATTTCCGGTTACAACACTCAAGCCTCAATAGATTTGTTCAAAAAAACCGTAAAGAAAGTAGGCTGCGCCATTATCGGTCAAACCTCAAATTTGGCTCCGGCAGATAAAAAAATTTACGCTATCCGCGATGTTTGCAGCACTGTCGAATCTATTCCTTTGATTACAGCCTCTATTCTTTCTAAAAAGCTTGCCGCCGGTCTGCAATATTTGGTTATGGATTTGAAATGCGGCAACGGCGCGTTTATGGGAAATTTTGAAGACGCTAAAACCTTGGCACAATCTATTGTAGATGTGGCAAACCACGCCGGCACGCAAACCCGAGCCGTTTTAACCGATATGAATCAGGTTTTGGGCTGGTCTGCAGGCAATGCCGTGGAAATTAAAGAAGCTGTCGACTATTTGAAAAATCAAAACGTTAACAAGCGGCTGGATACCGTAACCAAAGAGCTTGGCGCCGAATTACTTTTGCAATGCGGGCGCTGCCGTACCTTGAATGAAGCTTTTGAATTGCTGGAAAAAGTACATAAATCAGGCGCGGCGCTGGAAAAATTCGGAGAAATGGTAGCAGCTCTCGGCGGTTCAAAATCTTTTGTTGAAAAATATGAAACTATGCTGCCGAAAGCGAAATATCAAAAACCGATATATGCGGCAACCGACGGCTATGTTTGCGCAATGGACACCCGCGCTATCGGCGTCAGCATAATAAAACTGCACGGTGGACGCACCGTTCCGGGGCAAAAACTGAATTTAAGCACAGGCTACACCGAATTTGCGCAAATCGGAGATTTGGCAGAAGCCGGACGCACCCCGCTTGCCGTTGTGCACTATGACGAAGAAAGCGAATTTGCACAAGCGCAAGCCGATTTGCTTGCCGCGATTGAAATACGCGACAAACAGCCGCCGGTGCATGATCCGATTTTGCTGAAAATATAAAATTACGCCGGCATTGACCGGCGTTTTTTATTGCAGCTAATCACAAATGTTCAATATGAACAGTCATGGCTATGCGGTGCTTTTCGTGTGGCTTCAAACGTACAAAGCAATCTCCCTGATTTGCCGGCTCGACACAAACAAATTGCTTATACTGCCCCGCTGACATTTCAGCTAAGTCCTTAGCAGGATTCCACACCACCGTAGACTTTGAGCCTTGTTTTTCAAGGCAGATTTTCCGCTTATAGCCGCTGTCAACAATTTCGATATTACCGGAATGATTTTGAAACGCCGCGTCAAATTCGCCGTCAATATGCAAATCTTCGGCAAGCTCATAAATTTTACCGTCTAAAGAGCTTTTATATTTATGCCCTTTCAAACCTTTTATGGTGACATTTTCCAACAAACTAACCTTAAAATAGCAATGCAGAGCCTCGCTGAAAACAAACTCTTCGGCGCCGTTGTTCGTGGTTTCTAAAACATACTCAAGCTTATCTGAAACTTTAATAAAAAGCTTGGCGGTTACCGGCAGATTATATTTTGCATCAGGCTGTAAAAACAATTCAATTTCCGATTTTTGAACAGTGGAAACAATGTTTTGCACTTGCCAGTCCGAAATACGGGCAAAGCCGTGGCGCGGCAGATTATCATTCAATTTTTCCGCCGCAAAACGCAGCCAGCAAACCGGTACTCCGCCGCGGATAGCTTGAATATGGTCAAACTTATTCAAATTTCCCAGCCAAAAAACATCATTTTCTTCGCCCTTGGGCTGATATGACAGCAAATCTGCACCCCACAGCGCCAATTTGCATTTTGCCTTGTCATTTTCCAAACTTATAAATCCGCTGTCCGACATCTAAAACCGCCTTCAATTAACACGTTAACATTTTCTGTTAAAAAATTTAGCAAATTAAATATGGAAAGTAAAGGCAAAAAGACAGGCTGCCTTCCTCTCTTCCTATTCGGCTAATCGGATTTTCAGAACAGCCCGTTTTTTACTACATCTTTGCCGAATTTTTGCTCCAGTTCATCTAAAACACGGCTTATTTTGTCATCTTTATATTCAGGTTCGGCAAACAGCAACGGCTGAAAATCCTTATCGCTCTGCAAATTTTCCAACATTACGCCGGTACTGCGATAGAGCGTGTCCGGCAAATATATTTTCGGCAAAAGACTCTGCGCCGCCATAAAAATCTCCCGTTCGCCGTTGGTCGGCTGCGGCAGTTTCACATAGCCGCTGTAAACTCTAAAATCCTTAGTACGCAGCATTACCCCTACACTTTTGCAAAAGCAATTATACTCACGCAGTTTTTTACCGGAAGCATGTACATGATACTTTAACGACGAGCGCAAAACATCTATATCTGAAGTAAATTTACTAAGTGCGGAAGTATTTTGTATGGACTTAGGCAAGCCGTGAGAGGTTTCCAGTTTATTCACGGCAAAACCCTGCAATTCATATTTCAAATTAAGTCCGTTAATTCCTAAATTTTTACGCACCCAACTATCTGTTTGCTCCACAAACTCTCGGCAGTTAAAAATGCCCGACATTTTCATTTTTGCCGTATGCTGACGCCCAAATCCGCAGACATCTTCCAACTGCGTTTCGCTTAGGACTTTTGGTATATCGCCTTGCTCTATCAAGCAAACACCGCCGTTGTTTTTGGCTTTGTCGCTGGCTAGTTTGGCTAATAACTTAGAAGAACTGATGCCGATGGACACCGGAATTTGGCAGTTTTGCCAAACGGATTGACGTATAGACGCCGCAAGCGAAGCAAAATCTTTTTTATACAGCTTATCCAAGCCGTGCAGATTCATATACGCTTCGTCAATGGAACAAACTTCAACATCAGGCGTAAAATTTTTAAGACAAGCCATCACTTTAGCGGAATATTCCTCATAGCGCCCATGTCTTCCGTTAATGTAAATAACATTCGGAAATTCTTTTTTTGCCATAAAACACGGCTGCCCCATTTTAACGCCGGCTTGCTTTGCCTCCCGCGAACGCGAAACCACACATCCGTTACCGCCCGAAACAACGCACACGGCTTTGCCGCGCAGACTAGTGTTATCCGCCTGCTCGCACGAAACAAAAAAGCTATCGCAATCCACTAAAGCTATTGTAGACATATTTACCTCATTGTTCTATTTTTGTTCTAAAATATATAAGAACAGCAGCATTGTCAATATCTCTTATCCGGTTATTCAACACGGCACCTCTTAGACAAAATCGTTGACTTTTTATAAATATATTATACACTGCAAATAATCTGTAATTTTTAATTTTTATTATTATGGCTATAAACTTTTTAAACAATCCTTTACGACGGATTTTAAGCAAAGTCAGCAGCCAATGGAAAGCCGACGGTCATTGGAGGATTCCCGCCATTGCCTATACGCTGGAGCATAAGCTGGCTTTTTTGGAGCGCGAGCATGAGCTCACCGGCAGATATTCGCTCGGAGGCTGGTTTCACGACTGCGATAAGTTGATTTTGTATTTGCTGCCGTGGCTGAATGAACTGCAAGTTCAATCCTTTCACCGCAAACACCAGCCGCACCACGTGGAATATCCGCAATATAAGGTAAAGCAACTGCTGCAAACCTATATTGACTGGGACTGCGCCGCGTTGACAAAGCCGGACAAGCCATTGAATGCGTTTGCCACTCTGCTGCATTTTTACCGCGACAAACTGCCGTTGATGCTGCCGGTGTGTTTGGCTGTTGACATTGACTCTGTCCAGCCGGAAATTGCCGATTTAGATGAGGCGCGTAAGCAAGGCTATGACGCTTATTTGTTTGGTGACAAGCTTAATTTCAAAACTCTTGATGAATATACTTCATCGCTTTTTGACGAGCTGCCGCGCAACGCTTCTAATGAGGCTACTTATAACAAAACCAGCCGCATTCTGACCAGCGTGGTTCAGGGATTGGACGAAACCATTGTGCTGATGAAAGAACGAGAAATCTTGTTTTCCCGCATTTTGGAGGATATTCCGGCGAATTTTACGCTGATGAAACCGGTTGATTTGTTTTTGAAAACGCTTGAGTTTTTGGCAAAGCGCCGCAAACAAAAAATTAACCTGCAAAAATGTGTTGAACTTTTACACCTGAAAAATCAGATTTTTACGCAAACGGCGCAAAAGTTCAGTCCTAAGGCTGCAGACTCAAAACCGGTGTATGATTATGCTAAAATAACCGACAATCCACTTTTAGAGTCCTGCTAAACAAAAACACCGCCGATTTTTTAATCCGCGGTGTTTTTTGCGACTTTATATATTTATAACGTATATCCGCAATTTTTGCCTTTACTTTGCTTTTACGATGATAAATCTAAATTTTTCCTTGATTTTCAACACTTCTGCCTATATATTAAAGCGAAAATTAAAGGGGTTAAAATGCTTTATTCAAAAAAAATTGCGATATTTGCCGCCGGCACCGCTCTGTTATGCTGTTCACCGGTTTATGCCGATGAAGATGACAGCGCTATGGAAACTTATAACCGCGCTATGTTTAATTTTAATATGAAAGTTGACGATTATGTGCTGAAACCGCTGGCAAAAGGCTATCGCGCCGTAACCACAAAATTTGTACGCGAACGCGTCAGTAACTTTTTCAGCAATCTCAGAGAACCGGCAACAACCATAAATCATTCACTGCAGGGAAACTTTGCTGATTCAGGCAAATCATTGGGGCGTTTTACCGTAAACAGCACCTTGGGCTTGCTTGGTATGTTTGATGTGGCATCAGGCTGGAATCTGCCGGCAAATAAAACCGGATTTGATAAAACTTTGGCTGCTTGGTGCGTGCCTGACGGTCCGTTTGTGGTATTACCGCTGCTGGGTCCAAGCACTCCTCGAGCTGCAACTGGTATGGCTGCCGACGCCGTTGCCGACCCGCTTTATTGGTCTAACCAATATATCAATTTCGGGCAAGACTGGAAACGCTACAGCTTTATTTACGGCTTAACAGCTTTGGGCTTTGTCAGCGTGCGTGAAGAAAATTTAGAGCTGGTGGATAACTTAACCGCCAACGCAGTTGACCCGTACAGCATGGTAAAATCAGCATATGTGCAAAACCGTCTGAAAATCGGCGCCTGCCAAAGCGCAGATACCGAAAATTCAGTTGCTAGCTATGATTTTGACTTTGATGAAGATGATGAATAACTAAAAAAGGAATCGGACTAATGAAAAAACTTTTTGCTTTTTTATTTTTAACTTTGTTCTGCTCGCAGGCTAATGCCGCCGTCAATGGCGCTGCCGCCGAAGATTTTATAAAAAAGACAACGCAGCAAGGTATTGAAGAATTGATAAATTCCAATGTTTCGGAAACAGAAAAAAAGGCTCGTTTCACCAAGCTTTTTAATGAAGATTTGGATTTGGATTTTATCGGCAAGTTTGTTTTGGGACGCTATTGGAAAACTTCTACTCCTCAGCAGCGCACTGATTTTATTGATGTTTACCGCAAACTGAATATTCAAACTTGGTCTGAACGTTTCAATGAATTTAAAGGCAAGCACTTTGAGTTTTTGGGTACGGAAAATTCAAAATCTGCCGACCAAATTTTTGTAAATACTCAAGTGCCGATGGAAGAAGGCGCGCCGGCATCGGTAAAATGGCGGGTTAAAGAAACAAACGGACGTTTGCGCATTGTTGACATTATTATAGAAAACGTTAGTTTGGCACAGACCGCACGCAGCGAATATACGGCGTATATAAAAAAATCACCGACCGGAATTGACGGTTTAATCAAAGATTTACGCGCGCGTTTAAAATAATTTCATAAGGGGCTTGCAAAGCCCCTTAAACTTTGCTATATTACTTTTCGTATTTGCGGAGAAATGAAGCGAATGATTGTTGACGGATACAACACAAAACAAAGAAATATTTTGGTTAACAAGTGTTTTTATCAAACAACCATGAAGATTATGCACTTGTTTCAAGAAAAAGGTAATAATGATTTTGCTAACAAAACCATTGAGGCTATTTCCGCCTATCACGACATTGTCCAGCATAAAAAACGCAATAATTTTGACCGCGATTATAACGCCGCTTTTGAAACTATAGATTCCGCTATCCGCAATATTGCAAACAAAGTTTTCTACATTTACGGAACAGACAGTTTTAATCATGCTTATGATTCTTTTAGAGACTATAACTATGTGCAAGCTGTCCGCGGTCGCCTGCACAAAGATTTTTTGAAATAAATAGCTGTTGATTTCTTGCTAGTTTAGATTGCCAATTTATCTGCTTTGACTGATAATGCTGAATATAATTTAATAAAGTGAGGTTATTATGACACAAGTATCTGTAATCGGCTGCGGTCGCTGGGGAACATTTTTAGCCTGGTATGTGGCAAACTACTGCCATACCGACGGCGTGCTGCTTTATGGCATGGAAGGCGCTCCGTCTTTTGAAGAGCTTAAAACAACCCGTAAAAATGAATATCTGACTTTAAGCGATAATATGAAAATGACTTCTGATATGGCTGAAACATTGAAAAATGATTTTATTATCATTTCTATCAGCTGTCAGAACCTGCGCAGCTTAGCCAAACAAATCAACGGCTATAATGTGGAAGGCAAAACCTTTTTGCTGGCAATGAAAGGCTTGGAAGAGCCGTCGGCAAAAATTTTGGCAGAAGTTTTCAAAGAAGAAATCAAACAGAATATTCATATTGCAACCTTGGGCGGTCCGGGGCATGTAGAGGACTATATGCGCAAAGTTCCGTCTGCCGCCGTGATTGACAGCTATGATGAAGAAACTCAAGACCGTATTATTAAATTTATGCAAAGCGACCTCATTCGTTTTTATTACGGCTCAGATTTAATCGGCAATCAGGTCGGTGCAGCCCTGAAAAATGTTATCGGTATCGCTGCCGGTATTTTGGACGGACTCGGCTGGTACGGTTTGAAAGGCGCTTTAATGGCGCGCGCACCGATAGAAGTTGGACGTTTAATCAAATTTAAAGGCGGAAATCCGGCATCGGCGTACGGCTTGGCTCACCTTGGCGATTATGAGGCGACCTTGTTCTCTAAAAACAGCCATAACCGTATGTTCGGCGAAATGTTTGCCAAAGGCGAACGCTATGGCAAATTGGCGGAAGGCGTAGATACTTTACGCGCCGTAAAAGCCATTGCCGATAAAGAACATATCGATATGCCGATTTGTCAGGCTTTGTACAAAGTTATTTTTGAAAATGCAGACATAGAAAAAACTATCCGCGGTTTGTTTGACCGCTCGTTAAAGAAAGAATTTGATTCTATCTGCTAAACATTTGGGATAATCTTCTACGCAAAAGAGACGGTATTACTACCGCCTCTTTTAATATTTGCAATCGGTTATTTTTTGAAGCCGATGTCTTCCAGCCAGCCGGAAATTCCCCAAGTGCGAGAGCCATAGCCTACCCAACCGTTTTTCTGTACCAAACAGTCTTTGCACTGTTTTTCCAAATCGGTGATGGTGTTTTGCTCACCGCCGCTGCCATGAGTGATAAACGGCACTACAGTTTTGCCGGATAAATCATTTTGCTCAACAAAAGTACTGACTACTGGAGCGATTGTCCCCCACCAGTTCGGCGAACCGATAAACACGATGTCGTATTGAGCAATGTTTGCGACATTATTTTTCAAAGCCGGACGATAACCTTCGTTAATTTCTTTCTTGGCTTGGTCAACAACTGTTTTGTAGTCATCGGAATATGCTGTTTCCGGCTGAATTTCAAACAAATCGCCGCCGATTTCGTTTTGAATTGCCTCGGCAACCTTTTTGGTATGCCCCGACCAAGAATAATAAGCGATTAAGATTTTACCGTTATTCTTTGGTGCGGCGGAAGCAGTTTCGGCAACTTGCGCCTGTGCTTTTTGATAGGCTGAAAAACCAGCAAAAACAGCAATTACAGCCAAAGCTAAAATAAGTAATCTAGACATTTTTCCTCCTTAATTTTTTCTTTAACACTTGACTGTCTAATCTTTAGAGTTTACTCTAAGTCAAGACTTTTTTGAAAGATACACAAAAAAATATTTAATTTACGGAGAATTTAAATATGTATTATTCCATCGGGCAAGTTGCTGCCAAAACCGGACTAACCGTTCATACCCTGCGTTATTACGAAAAAGAAGGCTTGCTGCCGTTTGTGCGCAAAAGCAGTTCCGGCTTGCGTATGTTTTCGGACAACGATTTGGGTTGGCTTTCTATTATTGAATGTCTGAAAGAAACTGGTATGCCGCTTAAAGGAATTAAGCAATATATTGACTGGTTCCGCGAAGGCGATTCCTCCCTACCCCAGCGTTTGGAAATGTTTAAGCAGCAACAGATTAAAGTTTTGGCACAAATTGAGCAGTTTCAAAAATATCTGCAAAAAATTGACTATAAAGTCCGTCTTTATGAAGAAGCCGTAAAGCAAGGCAGCTTTGACAAAGCTATGAAAAAGTTTAGCAGCTGATTATTGCTGCTGATATACTAAAAACCGCTTGAAATATAAAAACAATTTCAAGCGGTTTTATAAATTTTATCGTAAATTATTTACCGGCGTTAGCGTCTTTAACAGATACTGACAAATCGTCGGCAATACGAGCAGAACGACCGCGCAAAGCGCGCAAGAAGTATAATTTTGCACGGCGAACTTTACCGATACGAGATACTTCAATTTTAGCTACGTTTGGAGAATACAGCGGGAACACACGTTCTACACCTTCACCGAAAGAGATTTTTCTAACTGTGAAAGAAGAGTTCAAACCGTCGTTTTTACGAGCAATGCAAACACCTTCATAAACTTGGATACGTTCGCGGTCGCCTTCTTTTACTTTTGTATGAACGCGCAAAGTATCACCCGGCTTAAATGTCGGCATATTTTTGCCTTCCATGAGCTTTTCAATTTGCTCTTTTTCAATATTTTCAAGAATGTTCATTAGTTTTACCTTTATTTGTTAATTTGTTACCTTATAAACCCAAATCTGTCTAAAATCAAGTATTTTCTAACAGATCCGGACGTCTTTCTTTAGTTATTTGCAGAGCCTTCTCTTTTTGCCATTTCGCCACGTTTTCATGATGACCGCTCAAGAGAACTTCCGGTACTTTGCGGTTTTTCCATTCTATGGGACGGGTATACTGCGGATATTCCAGCAAACCGTTTTCAAAACTTTCGTTTTCGGTGGACGCCGCGTTACCCAACACATTCGGCAAAAGCCGAATAACCGCATCAAGCATTATCATTGCCGCCTGCTCGCCGCCGGTCAAAATATAGTCGCCGATGCTGAGTTCTTCGATATTGTATTCTTCTAAAACCCGCTCGTCAATTCCTTCAAAACGACCGCAGATAATCGTCAAATTATCTTCTTTACTCAATTCATGCACTTTTTGCTGCGTCAACACCTGCCCTCTCGGACTCATATAAATGATTTTGCCCCCTTTATAGTTGTGGTCAATCGCATTGCCCAACACATCGGGACGCATAATCATTCCGGCACCGCCGCCGCATGGAGTGTCATCAACCGAACCATGCTTATCAAACGCATAATCGCGAATGTTGACAGCTTCCATGTTCCAAATTCCGTCTTTTAAGGCGCGTCCGGTTAAGGAAGTACCTAAAAAACCAGGGAAAATTTCCGGAAAAATGGTCAGAATTTTAACATTCAGCGCCATTTTCTTCCTCGCTGTCATCATCAGCAAAAATCATAGTTGCAGACGAAACAATAATATAACCTTCTTCCAGATTGATAGTCGGCACATACTGCTTGGTAAACGGCAGCATTTCAGTTTCTTTGCGATGCGGTAATTTTATTTCAATTATCTCGCCGGCGCCAAAGTTGCTAAAACGCGCAACCGTGCCAATTTCCTTATCCAAAGAGTTAAGATATACTTTTAAACCGATGATATCGCTTAAATAATATTCTTCTTCCGGCAACTGCGGCAAAACATCGCGATTGACATATAGTTCGGTGCCAATCAAGGCTTCGGCGGCGTTGCGGTCGTTTACGCCTTCAATTTTCAGGCGCATAACCTCTTTGTGCGGACCAACCGCTTTGATTTTGAATTTATGCGCAGCCTCTTTGTCTTCTACCATGCCGTATTTATCAATATCAGCAGGATTATCGGTGTAGCTGTGAACTTTCACCTCACCGCGCAAACCATGTGCGGCAACAATTTTTCCAAGACATACGCGTTTTTCAGTCATCAAAGTTCCAATCTAAGGCTCAAAATAACTACCTAATTGTTACATTGCTGAAAATTATTCAGCGGAAGAAGCAGCTTCGGCAGCAGCGGCAGCTTTAGCTTCTTTTTCTTTCATTCTTTCAACAGCTTTTGCTTTTGGAGCAGATTTTTTAGGCTGTGGAACAATTTTCGGAGCTTCGCACAAACCCAAGTTTGCAAACAATTTTTGCAATCTTTCTGTCGGCTGAGCGCCTTTTGCCAACCAAGCGGCAACTTTTTCTTTGTCTACAACCAATCTTGCTTCATGGTCTTGAGGCAACAACGGATTGTAAGAACCCAATTTTTCAATAAATCTACCATCACGAGGAGCTCTTTGATCAGCTGCTACGATACGGTAATAAGGACGTTTTTTAGAACCACTGCGAGAGAGTCTGATACGTACTGACATTTTATAAATTTCCTTTCTTTGTTACAAACCATAACTTCCGCTTAAAACGGAAACTTTTTGTTAAACCCGCCAAACGGCATGCCGCCCATCGGATTTCCCTTAAACAATTTAGACATCGCCGACAAAGAGCCGAACTTGCCCATTTTTTTCATCATGCCGGACATTTGCTCGTATGATTTGAGCAAAACATTCACATCATGAACAGTTACTCCGGCGCCCTGTGCGATTCTTCTCTTGCGAGATGCTTTTATCAAATCAGGATTCAATCGTTCTTTTTTTGTCATCGACAAAATGATTGCTTCCTGTTTTTTCATCAGATTGTCGCACATGCCGGACTCTTCAATCTGAGATTTATATTTAGACAGCCCCGGAAGCATACCGATAATGCTGCCGATACTGCCCAATTTTTTTATCTGCCGCATTTGCTCAAGCATATCGTTTAAATCAAACGAGCCTTTAAGCATTTTTCCGGCCATTTTTTCAGCTTCGGCTTTATCTACGTTTTCAATGGCTTTTTCCACCAAAGAAACCACGTCGCCCTGCCCCAAAATACGTCCGGCTATGCGGTCAGCATGAAACTCTTCCAATTCATCAATTTTTTCGCCCGTTCCCAAAAACTTTACCGGAGCACCGGAAATCATTTTCATAGAAAGAGCAGCGCCGGCGCGGGACGAACCGTCTATGCGGGTCAGAACCAAACCGGTAATACCAATTTTGTCGTTAAATTCTTTAGCCACGTTGCAGGCTTCCTGACCAATTAAAGCATCGGCAACCAACAAAGTTTCAACCGGCTGCGCCAGCTTTTTAACTTCAGCAACTTCCTGCATTAAAATTTCATCAATCTGCAAACGACCTGCCGTATCCAAAATCAGCAAATCATACACGCCTTTTTTGGCTTCTGCTAAAGCACGTTTAGTAATTTGCAAAGGCTTTTCACCAGCAACAATCGGCAAAACATCAACTTCAATCTGCTTACCGAGCTGCGCCAATTGCTCCTGCGCCGCCGGACGGTATACGTCTAATGAAGCCAGCAAAATACGTTTGTTTTTTTTGAGCTTAGCGGCAATTTTTGCTGTGGTGGTAGTTTTACCCGAACCCTGCAGACCAACCATCAAAAAACAAACCGGAGCCGGAGCGTTAAAGTTTAAGCTTTCATTGCCGTCGCCAAGCAATTTTACCAGTTCGTCATGAACGATTTTGACAACCATTTGCCCTGGCTGTACAGACTTAACCACCTTTTCGCCCAAGGCTTGTTCTTTAACTTTGGCAATAAATTCTTTAACTACCGGCAATGAAACATCGGCTTCAAGCAGCGCCACGCGAATTTCACGCATAGCATCGTCAATATCTTTTTCAGACAGCACTCCGCGGGAGGTTATCTTAGAAAAAGCTTGGCTCAGCTTGTCGGTCAAATTTTCAAACATTTCTGTTTTTTACCTTTATCACCTTGTTAATACAAACAAATTTACGTCAGTGTGCGAAACCTCGCTGGCTGACGGACTCCTCGGAGCTTGAATTTTTTACGACTCTTTTGGTAAAAATTCACTAAATTTGCTATTTTTATACTTAAAAAATCCCCACTTGTCAACACCTTTTTAAAACAAAAAAGGAGCATTTTTCCAACACCCCTTTTTATGCTATGCAAAAAATTAACTATCCATCGCTAAACGTCCAAGATACAAAATAAAACCACCTATACAAACAACGATAAAGCCAACCCACAAAGGAACAATAATATTCCAAACATTCTGAGAATGCACATGGCTAAGACGAAAATTTTCAATCTCCACCACGTCGCCTTTTTTGTAAGCCGGATAGTTTTCACTGTCTTGACAAGCCTCAACAGAAAATGTTTGAGGCTCGGTCACACCTTCAAACTTGAAAGTCATGTCAGTTGAAGTAGCTGTCACATCTTCAACGGTATAAACTTCACCATCTTGATGCAAAATATTTCCTGAACATGATGCAAATCCTAAAATGATTAACATCACGATAATAATCTTTCTCATACGCAACAATTTAATTAAACAAAATAATAAACTTTAGAAATATATATTAGCTTTTCAACCCTCTTTTGTCAATATTTTTATTTTAGCACATCTTACAAAAAAAATCCCGCTATCAAAAGATAACGAGTTTTTTTTGCTTTTAATGGTCACTAAGTCTGTAACCGATTTTGCCCAAGCACTCTTCCAAAACTGCCATTGACGTTTTTCCCATCATTCGCATTCGCGACAGACTATGTCTGCCTTCTTCCAGCAAATCTCCCACAGTATAAACGTCATTCCATCTTGTACTTGAGAGGATACGCGTCTTTATGTGATTGCCCCCTTCATGATATTTCAGCAAATCAGTGATACTCATTTGCTTACCGACAATATCCGGCTTGGCAATTTGTGCCGTGCGGAGATGCTGCTTGCTGCTGTCTTTGAGGTTAGACAACGCCATTTTTTCTTTTGCAACGAGACGCTTTTTAGCCTCCTCAATATATGAATCAAGACGCTTTTAAAATCATCGCTGAGAATTTTGGTGTAGTCTATAACAAAAGAGCAAATTAAATCTGCATCACCTTTTGCTAAAAGTAGTCGTTCAAAATCTGTCATAATTATAAAATTTAAGTTAATAATAAGTTGATGTTTTTAATATAGACAAATTTTACAAAAGTCCAATAGAAAAGCGGTATCTTTTTTGAGGAGATACCGCTTTAATAGTTCTACTTGACAGAACGACGAGCCATTACGATTTTTTTCAAATCTGTCAGCCCTGACTGTTTCTGCAGAAAGTCATAAGCACACTCGTTGTCAAACGCCGCCTTATGCGTCTTGACGTATCCAGCAAGCAGACCAGCATAGTCAAAATCTCGGCGATCGGCGTTGCGATAGTTCTTTTGCGTTGCCAACAGCACCAGATGCATTTCTGCATCAGAAGAAAGGACAAAACGCTGGCAATACCACTTGATTTTTGCGGTATCGCCGGACGAGAGCAGTTCCTTTTCTATCCACGGGTGCAAAGGCTTGCACAAGCGCTTGAAGTCTTCCACTGCAAGCTGAGAAATGACATCGCTTTCTTCTTTGGTCAATGCCATTTTACGCTTCTTCAGACATGCCATAAACAATGGCAGCACTCGGTGACGGCTAGACAAGATGTTGGCAACAATTTTGTCGTCCACAAACGCATGGTTAACAAAGAAGATGTGCAGAATGCGGCGGAGCTCCTTTTCAGAAGTTTGACCTTCTGCCTTGCACCATTGCAAACTCCACGCCATCTCAGCTTTCCAAGCTTTCTTCTCTTCAGTCTCGTACTCGTAAACCTCGCACAAGCTGATGACGATTCCCTCAGAAAACCGACCCTTCTTAGCCATGTACTGCATGTACATTCTCTTAAAGTAATTCATATACAATAATTTTAATAGTAAATAATTCAAAAACTTATTTAGTTTACCTATTTTATAGTTTTTTGTCAAGTAAAACTTTGTGGTTTAAATATTTTTTAAAAAAAGTGACAAAAAATACAAAAAAAGTGTTGACAACCGATTTTTTCTATGTTATAAAGAGAACATAAAGAAATAATTATGAATATATTAAATTTTAAGCCTGGTTGTTTATTCTGGGCAAGATCTAGAGATAGGCCATGAGTGATATAAATGATTGTTTAACTTAATTTTTTGCCCATGATAAGAGATGGTCCTAAATAGAGTTTATATTAGTATCGGTCATTAAAGCTGCTATGGATATCAAAACCCTATTACCATGATAAGAGCTCCTGACATCATTTAGGTCGTGTGTTGTTTCGTGTAATATAGTATTGACCTTTATGATTAGAGCATCCCCTATCCCATTTTAATTATTTTCTTTAGTTACATATAAGAAGTTAAGTTTCACTGGTATATTTTTATCAGCCTTACAATTCTTTCCTCCGGTACAATGTTCCGGAGGTTTCTTTTTTTTAAATGTATTGCCTTTATATTACTGACTCCTCGGCGAATGAGCTGAGGATCAAAACCAAGGATGACCATAAAAACAATCTAAATTTCTTTCATAAAAGAAAAATAATGTTTGCCTGCAACAAAAAATCTCCATTATTCAATAGAATAATGGAGATTTTTTTAACGTACTCGGCGAGATTATTTCAAAATCTTAGAAACAACGCCGGCGCCAACTGTGTGACCGCCTTCACG
>CAKQPS010000005.1 GCA_934270475.1 uncultured Alphaproteobacteria bacterium | reverse complement strand
TCAAATCTCCGGCTATCCTATAACAAAAAAAGCCCTCAAAAGAGGACTTTTTTTGTTATGGTAGCGAGGGGGAGATTGACTTCACTTTGTTTCGTCGACTCTGCACTCATCAGCTTTGCTGACCGGCATCCTAAAGTCTGCCTTTCGTTTGTTCTCGAACTCTCTCACCGAGTTCAAATCTCCGGCTATCCTATAACAAAAAAAGCCCTCAAAAGAGGACTTTTTTTGTTATGGTAGCGAGGGGGAGATTCGAACTCTCGACACATGGATTATGATTCCACCGCTCTAACCAACTGAGCTACCCCGCCATGAACAAAACCTTATTATCTTATATTTTGTTCATTGTCAATAATTATTTTTGCCTATTTTTAATTTTTTTTATGAGGGAAAGCCGTCCAGCTAATTTCAGCTCATATGTAACTAGGGCAATTCCGGAAATCAGCAGCGGCAGCAAATAATAAATTATGCGGTATAAAATTAAAATAGCAAATAAGGTTGCCTGATTTTGGTCATCGGGAAGCAATTTGGCAAACACAATTTCAAACACGCCCAAGCCACCCGGAACCTGACTGTATACGCCTAAAATTTGAGCAATGATAAAAGCTCCGATAAATGTTACAAACGGAATGTCAATATAGTGTTCCAAAACAGAATAAAGCACCAGCGACGCCATTAAAATATCTAAGCTGCCGATAATTACCTGAGCCACAGCCATTTTGAAACCAGGAGTATCAAAGTCAATTTCTTTTATGATGATCGGCTTTTTATAGTAGGTGCTGCCCCAAATATAAAATGCCAGTCCGCCGCCGGAAACTAAAAGCAATATCCAGTTCAGCCAAGGCGAAGATATGGCAGAAAGAACATGATGCGGCGAGCAGATGAAACCCAGCAATACCAAAAAGAAACAGGCTACTAAGTAGGTGAAACCTGAAAATGTAACCATTTTTACAATATCGGAGGCATTGACGCGCCAGCGGGTGTATAACCGATAACGAATCGCCCCGCCCGAAATTATGGCGTGTCCAGCGTTATTGCTGACGGCAAAGCCTAAAAATCCGGCAAAAATCCATTTCCAAGCGTCTAGTTTTTTGTGGATATACTTTAATGCCAAATAGTCATATGATGACAAGGCAACATAACCGCAAAAGGAAGCGATACAGGCATAAATGATGTTTTTTGCCGGTACTTCTATAATGGCGTTTTTAATTTCTTCCAGCGAATATTTGGAAAGCTGGTTATAAATCATAAACGCTGCCAGTCCAAAGAAAAACAAACCGGACCAAGACAAAATTTTTTTGAAAATTCTTTTTTTGCTCATTTTTTGCATTTTAGTTATTTTCCTTAGGTGTTAAAATGTTCATATCAATATAGCTGCGAATATTGAAACCAAAAGTTTTGCGCACATAAGAAGTTAATTCGGAAGGTCTTGCTTTAAAGTTTTGGGCATCATTCTGAGCTTGCAGTAGTTGCTCCAGCTGCAATTGTTTACCGATTTCATCACGGTATTTAGCAGCATTCGGTTCTTCTTGCACGGCGGCGACATTATATAAAGAATGAGCCATTAACAAATTAGGCATGGTTATTTTTCCGGCAGTATAAATATGGGCAAGTTTCATATAGGCTTCGGTGTTGCCCTGATTAACGGCTGCACGGTAGGCAGCAATGCCTTTATTATAATTTTGCACGGTTCCTCTGCCGTTTATGTACATTTCCGCCAATACGATTTCAGCTTCATCTAAGTTGCTGTTTTTGCCGGCGGCGCTGCGTATCAATTTATATGCCGAATCATAATTTTGCTCATAGACAAAGCCAATGTAATAGGCGTATCCCAACATAAATTTAGCCACGTTATTGCCGGCATCAGCAGCTTTTTGGAATAAGCCCATGGCAATTTTGTTGCGGGCAGGGTCTTTGACGCCGCCTTTGAGGTAAATAAAAGCCAAATTGGTTGCCGCGTTATCATTGCCAAGTTCAGCTGCTTTGCTGAACATTTCAATAGCTTTTTTGGCGTCAGCTTTAGTGCCGATGCCGTTAAAATACAAACTGCCCAAATTATTAAGAGCCACAGGGTCGTTTTGTTCAGCCGCCATTTGATAAAATTCAAAAGATTTGGCAAAATCTTGTTTTACGCCGTTAGTGCCGTATAAATACATATAAGCAAGGTTCATTTGATCTTCAAGTTTGCCTTCGCGAGCCTGACGCATACTTTTTTCTAAAAAGGTTTCTTCTTTGCCGTCCGGAGCTGTGACTTTATCTTCGGCAGAAAACAAAAGCGAAATCGGCTTGGTAATAAAACTAAACATACCGGTGTCTTCCGTTTCCGTTGGAGTTTCAGCAGTGTTTTCTGCCAGCTGCTGAGCTTTTTGCTCGGTTTTAACCTCGGCAGCCGATGGGGAATTTAACGTATCATCATCAAACAAATCAATTGCTTGAGCGTGTGAATTTGCCGTAAAAGCCATAGATAACATACAGCAAAGAACAGTTTTTTTCATAGGCATAATTATCCTTTATTATTTATTTTCGCCAGCATAATAATACGAAAAATTTAACCTTTCAAGGTAAAAAGTAAAACTATTATAAATCTCTTGTATTATTTGCGTTTTTAGTTTAGATAAAGGCTAGAAAGGTTTGAAAAATGGTTGTAGAAGCTCCTATATATACAATACGCGGCGCCAAACTAAGCTTTGGCTTAAATCCTTTGTTTACAGATGTTGATTTGTATATCAATCGCGGGGATAAAATTTGTTTGGTCGGACGCAACGGCTGCGGAAAATCGACTTTGTTAAAGGTTATAGCCCGAGAAATAGAACCGGACGATGCGGAGTTTTTTATTCAGCCCGGCGTCAGAATCGGCTATATGCCGCAAGAACCGGACTTTACGGGCTTTAAAACTCTACGCGAAGTGGTGGAAGCCGGTTTGCCGAAAAATGAAAAAAATCAAACTTACAGAGCCGACAAACTGATAGAATATTTTGCTATAAACGAAAGTCAAAATCCGGAACAGGCTTCCGGCGGAGAACGGCGCAAAGCGGCGTTGGCGCGCTCTTTAATCGGCGAGCCGGATATTTTGCTTTTGGACGAGCCGACCAACCATTTAGACATTACCACAATTGAAAAGCTGGAAGACCTAATCAAAAAATTTTCCGGTGCGGTTATTGTTATCAGCCACGACCGCATGTTTTTGGACCATGTTTCGCAAACAACATTTTGGCTGGATAGAGGTGTTTTGCGCCGCAATAATAAAGGTTTTTCGGCTTTTGAAGATTGGGAAGACCAAGTTATAGAACAAGAAATTATAGAGCAAAAAGCCTTAAATAAAAAAATTGCCGAAGAAACAGAGTGGCTGCATAAAGGCGTGACAGCGCGCCGCCGCCGCAATATGGGACGCCTGCGCCGCTTGCAGCAGCTGCGTCAAGAGCGCCGCGAGCAAATTAAAATGACCGGTTCGGTAAATTTGGAGGCAGAAACCGCCGAACTGCGTTCTAAAATGGTGATAGAAGCCAAGCATATAAGCAAATCTTTCGGCGACAAAGAAATTATCAAAGATTTTTCTATCCGCGTGATTAAAGGCAACAAAATCGGTATTGTCGGACCGAACGGCTCGGGTAAAACTACGCTGATAAAATTGCTGACCAAACGGCTGGAGCCGGATTCCGGTTTTGTGCGTATCGGCAAGAATTTGGAAGAAGCTTATTTTGACCAAAACCGCATCACACTTGACCCGAAAAAAACGCTTTGGAAAACCCTGTGCAACGAAGGCGACCATATTTGGGTGCGGGGGCATTTCAGACACGTTGTTGCTTATCTGAAAGACTTTTTATTTAAGCCGGATCAAGCGCAATGTCCGGTTTCTACGCTTTCCGGCGGTGAAAAAAATCGGTTGATGCTGGCGCTGGCTTTGGCGAAACAGTCCAATTTTTTGGTTTTAGATGAACCGACCAATGATTTGGATATGGATACGCTGGATTTGCTGCAAGAAGTGCTGGACGATTACGAAGGAACAATTTTAATTGTCAGCCACGACCGCGACTTTATGGATAAAGTGGCAACCTCGCTGATTTATATGCGCGGCGACGGCACGGTTTATGAGCATGTCGGCTCATATTCTGAATTGCTGGAAAAGCTTAAAGGAATTCCGCTTAAAAAAGATAATCGCAAACAGGCGGTAAAAGAAGAGCCGAAAGTCCGTGAAAAAAATAAAACGCAGAAACTAAGCTTTAAAGAACAGTATATGCTGGAAAATCTGCCGAAAGAAATTGAAAAGCTGGGCGAAGAAAATAAAGCCATAGAGGTGGCTTTGGGCAATGCCAATCTTTATACCGATGACCCGCAGAAATTTGATGAGCTTACTTCCAAGCTTGCCGCCAACAAAGAAAAATTAGAAGAAATGGAAAATCAGTGGCTGGAAGTGCAGATGAAAGCCGACGAGCTGGAAAATTCCTGACTTGAAAAAGCGCGGCGGCTGATTACATAGCTTTTTATGTTATGGATTGTCAATGGCTTAATATATGGATTTTTTACGGCAGTTTACACCTTGTTTAATCAGCACTACAAGGTGGACGGCTATGTTTTGGGAATTTGGCGCGGTTTCGGTATATCTTTTTTGTTTATGCCGTTTTTATTGTTTTTTCCGGTGCCGACCAGCGCTTATTATTGGGGACTGCTGATTTTTCAGGGCTGGCTTATCGGAATTTATGATTCACACTTGTTTTTTGCTTCGGCAAAATACGGCGCCGGTCCGACTTCACGTTTTATGGCGGTAACGGTGCTGGCGACCACGTTTTTATGGTGGCTGCTGACGCCTAAGGAATTTTTTGCACTGATGCAGCAAGGAAATATTTTTATTACGCTGCTGCTGGTTTTGTTTGGCTTTACCTTTTGTTATTGGCAGATGATTCGCACTAAAGTGTCGCGGCAGACAGCACGTTATATTATGCCGGCGGTGTTTGCTTTGGCGGGAATGAGCATTATTACCAAATATATTGCGCTGGGCGGTTCGTCGGTGTGGCAGTCTATTGCCTATTATTTGTCGGTCGCAACTTTTGTCAGCGGCTGCTATAATTTGAAATGTTATATCCAGCACCGCCGCGGCTGCACATTGCGGCAAAAAATAGGCGAGGTATTTTCGCGCCGTATGTGGAAAATCGGCGGCTATCTAGTTGGTTTCAGCGCGGCGCTGATTACCGCCAAAACCATGGCGTTGCGGGCAGCTCCCAACCCAGGGTATGTGACGGCTTTGTTATTGGTGGCGCCGCTGTTTGTTTTTGCTTTGAATCGGCACTATAAAATACCAAACGGAGTTTCGGAGCGCGCCGGATTTGCTATGATGTTTTTTTTGCTTTTGCTGGCGGTGCTGGTTAACGGTAATTATGGTATTATCGACTAAAGGCAGAGTTCATAAATCAGGGTGTTTAAAACCAGCAAGCCCTGCGGCGTGGCGGCTAAAGTCTGCGGGGTTTCGGTTAATAAGCCGAGCTCTTGCAGTTCTTTGGCTTTGTTTGTGTCTATAAATTGTTCCAAGGGCGCGCCGATAATGTTTTGAAAGGCGGCTTTATCAATTCCTTTAACAAGGCGCAGTCCGGTGATTATCAATTCTTCAGCGCGTTCGGCAAGGGTTAGCTTTTCATTGAGAAAAGGATAATTTACGGCATAGAAATTGCCGTTTAGGGTCAGGCGACCTTGTGCCGATTTGCCGATTCCGATATAATCGCCGCCCTGCCAATAGGTTAAATTGTGCCGGCTTTCAAAACCGGAGCGGGCGAAATTTGAAACTTCGTATAAATTATAGCCGTGTTCGTCTAAATATCCGCGGGTGAAAGAATATAAAGCGGCGGATTTTTCTTCATCTAATGGTTTGATGTTTTTGCGGTAAAATACTGTATTTTCTTCAATAGTCAGCTGATAAAGCGACAAATGCTTCAGTCCGTACGAGCAAATTTCGGCAAGCTCCTTGCGCCAATTTTCGGCAGTTTGCTGCGGGCGGGCGTAAATTAAATCGGCGGAATGATTAGAAAAAATCTGCACAATTTCACGCAGGCTGCGGCGGGCTTCATCAAGGCTGTGAGTGCGTCCCAAAAAACGCAGCTCTTCTTCATTTAAGGCTTGTACTCCTAAAGATAACCTATTGATTCCGGCAGATTTTAGGTCTCTAAACATATTTGGGCGGTTGCTGTTGGGGTTGGCTTCAAGCGAAATTTCAATATTATTGGCTATCTTCCAGTTTTTACAGATAAAATTTATGATTTTTTCTATATTTTGAGGCGAAATAAGGGAAGGCGTGCCGCCGCCGAAAAATATGGATTTTATTTGGCGTTCCGGCAATAAATCGTGATATTTTTTTAAGGATTTAAGGTATTCGCCGATTATTTTTTCTTCATCGCAGTTTCGGGCTAATTCTTTATAAAAATCACAATAAGGACATTTGCTTTTGCAAAACGCCCAGTGAATGTATACGGCTAAATCTTGAGGCTTGTACATCTAAAAAAACAGCGGATATAAAAACGCCGCCCATAAAATCAAAGCATTTAAAAAGGAGAGCAGAACCAGCAGGCTGCCGATGTCTTTAGCTTTTTTGGAAAGTTCGTGATAGTCCTGAGAAATGCGGTCGATAATCACTTCTACGGCGGTGTTGACCAATTCCATGATAACAATAAACAGCAGGCTGCAAATCAGCAGGGCTTTTTGCCAAACCAAAAGGTTTAGGCACAGGGCGATGATTGAAAACACAATAAAAACCGCCAAATCCTGCCGCAGCGCCGCCTCGCTTTTGAAAGCCGAGGTGAATCCGTCGCGCGAATAGGTGAAGGCTTTTAAAATTCTTTTAATTCCGGTATCTGTTGCTTTCATTTTTATCTCCTTGGCGCCTATCATAAAAGTTTTTAGTCCGGCGTCAATATTTATTGTGATTTTCGCAGCAAAATCTCTTGAAAAGGCTAAAAAAGTTGTTAACATAAAATTGTGTTTTAATTAAAGGAGAAATAAATGTCCAGATTTGACAATAGCCCGAATTACGGATTGATTTTTTTTGTTGTGTTGCTTACGGCTGTGATTACAGCGGCTGCTACTAGAATGTTGTCAAACAATAGTGAACCGAAATTTGCGGTTGTCGATGTTCAGCGCGTGCTTTCAGAATCGAAAGATGTGGCTGCACTGAAGACCAAACGCGCAAACCAAATTGCCGAATTGCAAAAAATGGCAGATGATGCTAATGCAAAACTGGCAAAAATCAGTGATGAAGACGCCAAAAAGAAAGAATCTGAAAAATATTTGGCTGAAATCAACGCAAAGAAAGAAGGTTTTGATAAAATGTATGTTTCGGCTTTGCAGGCATCTGACCAAAAGCTGAATGACATTATTAAATCTGTTGCCGATAAAGAAAATCTGACGGTTATCATCAGCAAAGGTTCGGTTGTTAACGGCGGCGTTGATATTACAGATTCTGTAGTTGATATGGTTAAATAGCCGCATAGCTTTTTTAGTGTTAAAACACCTCTTGTATTTTTATAAGGGGTGTTTTTGTTGACAAACGGCTGTTTTGGAGCTAGAATAAAAATGTATTTTAAAGTATTATGGTTAATTAGTATGTAATTTGTCTGTCTGCGGTTTGAGCTAAAGATAAATTGTTCATACTTTTTCCGTTGCTTGTTTTTTTTAATTTAAAAGAGAGGACGGGATATGTTACAGGACATCTCTCTTAAAATTAACCCGCAGTGTTTTATGACAAAGTTTGAAAAAATTTGGGGTGTGTGCATAGCTGTTTCGGCATTGTGCATTGTGGCTTTTTGGGTAGCTGGTTTTAACGGCAAGCTTTCCACAGCGGCTTATTTGCTGGCAACAGCAGGTGCTTTTGCCTATGCAGCGCTGTTTACAGCGGCAGTGCAAACAGTACACAAAAGACGTTACGGCTTTTAGCATTAACGCAAATTTTAAAGATTACCGCCTGAGGGCAGTAATCTTTTTTTTGAGCATAAATGAAACGCCCGAGTTAGGAGCAGGGGCGTTTCCGAGAAAAACTGCCATATATAAATGAGAGTAAACGGCAGCTTAGAGAAAAGCGGAAAAATGTAAAATATTACGTTCTTTCGCTTTTTCTAACTCAGTAGTATTTCCAAGCAATTGCGCAAGTGTTACCTTTGTCGCAAGAGCAGGCTTTTGCGGCTTCTACAACATTAAGCGGAACAGACTGTGTGGAACCGCCAGGAGTTGCTGTAACGGTGGTGCAAGATGTATCAGTGCATTTAACACCTGCATTTCCAATGTAAACAGTGCCTAATGTATTGGTACTTTCTTCTTTTTGATTTTTACCTGTTCCAGTAGTTTTTGTTGCGGCATTATTAACTTGCAAAGCAATCAAACCGGAAGAATAACCGGAACCCCAGTCGTTGGTTGCCAGAGTAATGCAGGCTTCTTTTGACAAATTATCAAACTCAATGATAAATGCTTTACTATCATCTTTAGCTGTACTGTCTGATACGGTAATAGTTACAGGACCGTTAAATGAGTTTGTCAAACCAGTATATTTACCAGTAGAATCTTTAACAACCAATTCATCTGGAACAATACCCATGGCAACGGCATTTTCATTATCTAAGCCTGTATAAGTGTTTTGCTGTGCATATAAGGTTTTGGTATTTGCCACCAACATAGAAACGTTGTCGGCAACTTTGTTGGTCTTAAATTTGTTCATAGCTTTTGAATAGCCGGCAATACCACCAACGGACAATACACCGATAATAGCCAATACACCCAGCATTTCAATCATAGAACGACCGGTTTCATTTGTTTTAATCATAGTCATTGTTTTTCTCCTAAAATATAATTATATATTATAATGCTTTAATTTACATTATAATGTTATTGAAACATATTATAATATTAAAATCAATATTTAAATGGTTATAAAAGCTATATCTAAAGTTATAGAACTATGGGCGGTCGCAATAGATTTTATAAAATTGCAAAATTTTTTCAAAAAAATTCTGTGCGCACTTGCATAGGCAAAAATCGCTCCCTATATACATTTTTAGAAATGAAAAAGGAGGATTTAAAATTATGAGTAATAAAGTTATAGGTATTGACCTCGGTACAACAAACTCTTGCTTTGCCGTTATGGAAGGCAAAGACGCAAAAGTTTTGGAAAACTCTGAAGGCGCGCGCACAACGCCGTCTATGGTCGCTTTTACAGATACTGAACGTTTGGTTGGTTATCCGGCAAAACGTCAGGCTGTTACCAATCCGGAAAATACCTTGTTTGCTATTAAAAGATTGATTGGTCGTCGTTATGATTCGGCAGAAGTAGAAAAATTTAAGGAACATTGCCCGTTTAAAATTGTTCCGGGTGACAATGGCGATGCTTGGGTGGAAGTTAAAGGGCAAAAATATGCTCCGTCTCAAATTTCGGCTATCGTTTTGCAAAAAATTAAGGAATATGCCGAGAGCTATTTGGGCGAAAAAGTAGAAAAAGCTGTTATTACGGTTCCGGCTTACTTCAACGACTCTCAACGTCAGGCTACTAAAGACGCCGGTAAAATTGCCGGATTGGAAGTTTTGCGTATTATCAACGAGCCGACAGCTGCTGCTTTGGCTTATGGTATGGATAAAAAAGCTTCCGGCACAATCGTTGTGTATGACCTTGGTGGTGGTACATTCGATGTTTCTATTTTGGAAATCGGCGATGGTGTGTTTGAAGTGAAAGCTACAAACGGCGATACATTCTTGGGCGGTGAAGACTTTGACCAACGTATTGTCAACTATTTGGCCGATGAGTTCAAAAAAGAAAACGGCATTGACCTGCGCGGCGACAGACTTGCTTTGCAACGTTTGAAAGAAGCTGCTGAAAAAGCTAAAATTGAATTGTCTTCAACAACTCAAACCGAAATCAATTTGCCGTTTATTACTGCGGATTCAACAGGTCCTAAACACCTTAACATTAAATTAACCCGCGCTAAATTGGAAGCTTTGGTTGATGATTTGATTGAAAAAACCGCAATTCCTTGTCAAAAAGCTTTGTCCGACGCCGGATTGAAAGCCAGCGATATCAGCGAAGTTATTTTGGTCGGCGGTATGACTCGTATGCCGAAAGTTCAAGAAAAAGTTAAAGAAATTTTTGGACGCGAACCGCATAAGGGCGTAAACCCTGATGAAGTTGTGGCTGTCGGTGCTGCTATTCAAGGCGGCGTATTGATGGGCGATGTTAAAGACGTGTTGCTGCTGGATGTTACTCCATTGTCTTTGGGTATTGAAACTTTGGGCGGCGTGTTTACTCGTTTGATTGATCGTAACACCACTATTCCGACCAGAAAATCTCAAGTATTCTCTACGGCCGAAGATGGTCAAACCGCTGTGACAATCAGAGTGTTCCAAGGCGAGCGTGAAATTGCCGCACACAACAAATTGCTTGGTCAGTTTGATTTGGTAGGTATTCCGCCTGCACCGCGTGGTATGCCGCAAATTGAGGTAACTTTTGATATTGACGCCAACGGTATTGTAAACGTATCGGCCAAAGATAAGGCTACCAACAAAGAGCAAGCCATTCGTATTCAAGCTTCCGGCGGTTTAAGCGACGCGGAAATTGACAAGATGGTTAAAGATGCTGAAGCCAATGCCGAATCTGATAAAAAACAGAAAGAATTGGTAGATGCTAAAAACCGTGCCGAAAGTTTGGTTCATGAAGTTGAAAAGAACTTGAAGGAATTTGGCGATAAGGTTGCCGAAGCTGATAAAAACAGTATTACTGCTGCGGTTGAAGCCGTAAAAGCCAGCATGGAAAAAGAAGACCTTGAAGACTTGAAGTCTAAGACCGACGCTCTAATGCAGGCTTCTATGAAACTGGGCGAAGCTATGTATAAAACACAGCAGGCTCAAGGCGCGCAGGGTGCGGCACAGGGTGCTGATACCGGTGCGGCTTCCGGCGAACAGCCAAAGAAAGATGACAACGTGGTTGATGCTGATTTTGAAGAAGTTAAATAACGTTGCTTTGTTAAAGAAAATATCCGTTTCAGCAATGAAACGGATATTTTTTTGCTTGTTGACATTTATCCTGAAAAACATATACTAAGCTAAATGTTAAATTTTTAATTCTTAATTTTTATGACAAACAATATTATTAAATTTTCGCAGAAAAACATCCCGAAAATTAAAGCCGGTATGTTTTGGTATGGCGACGACACTTTTTCAGCTGATTTAATTGCAGATAAAAAAGTTAAAGCCATTGTTGAGTTGGTGGATATCAACAATCAGATTGTGTATGGCGATATTTTTGTTCAGGCAAAAAGAATGTTCTATTCAGAGGCTTTGAAATATATCAAATTCTTTAACGAGTTTTGCCAGATGCCGGATTCTTTGGTGCGGCAGGTCTTATATGATAAGATGGTGAAAATTTTTACGTTTCGGCAAACCGAGAGTTTTATTGCTGAATTTACCGAGTATAAGAATAATTACACAATAAAACCTAACTCAAAAATTTGCATGTATGACAGTTTTCAGCATTTAAAAGTGGCAAAGTCGCAGAAAAAAATTGATGACGCCTACATAAAACTGCATAAAACAGTTCGCAGCGATGCGTTCAGCACTGCGGATTGTCTCTATTATGTTTGGCTGGACTTTTGGAAAGAAACAAGTCCCTATTGGATGACAGATGACGCCTTGTTTGATGACAATACAATAGAGGAAAAATTTGTCTATCCGGTCTTAGCTATGAAACTTCCTGAAAAGAAGGGGCAGTTTCTGGATGAGTTGGAAAAGATAAAAATTGATAATCAGATTGCAGCTGATTTGCGTGAGGCGGATTCTGAGTGATAATTGCAAAAAACAGTTCTGAAATTGATTTTCAGAGCTGTTTTTGCTTTAAAATCGTGTAAGATTTTGTTTTAGGCTTGCATTCGGCAAATAAAAAAACTAAGTAGAGGGTATATGAAATTTTTGGACGAGAAAAATGGTTGAAACAGAATATTATGACCTGCTGGAAGTGAGCACAACAGCCAGCGCTGATGAAATTAAAAAAGCATTTAGAAAACAGGCGATGAAATATCACCCCGACAGAAACCCTGGTGATAAAGAAGCCGAACAAAAATTTAAGCAAATCAATGAGGCGTATGAGGTTTTGAAAGACGAGCAGAAACGCGCGGCTTATGATCAATACGGCAAAAATGCGTTTGCCGGCGGAATGGGCGGAGGCAATCCGTTTGGCGGCGGATTTGACTTTAGCGGCGGCGGATTTGCCGATGTGTTTAACGATATTTTCTCGGAGTTTATGGGCGGAAACGCCGGTCGTCAGCGTTCATACAGCCAGCGCGGCAGTGATTTGCGCTATAATTTGAATATCACTCTGGAAGAAGCTTTTAACGGTGTGGAAAAAGAAATTGTTATTCCGACAACCAAAGAATGTGAAACTTGCCATGGTCACGGTACTAAAGACGGCAAAGAGCCTGAAGTGTGTCCGACTTGCAAGGGAAGCGGCAAAGTACGCACCCAGCAAGGCGGATTTTTTGTTTTTGAAACTACATGTCCAACCTGCAAGGGCGCAGGACGCGTGATTAAAGAGCCTTGTTCGGATTGCCGCGGTGCAGGTCAGGTAAAAATCAATAAAAAGCTGAAAATAAACATCAAAGCCGGTATTGAAACCAATATGCGTATCCGCGTTGCCGGAGAAGGCATGGCCGGTGTTCACGGCGGCGAAAACGGTGACTTGTATGTTGGTATTGTGGTTGAGCCGCATAAGCTTTATGAGCGTCATGGCGATGATTTATACACGGCGATTCCGATTTCCGTTAGTTGCGCCATTTTAGGTGGCACGGTGGAAATTCCGGCGATTGACGGAACAAAAGTCAAAGTTGAAGTTCCGGCCGGCACGCAAAATGATACGCTGATAAAGGTTAAAGGGCAAGGTATGCATTTGTATGATTCGGAACGCCGCGGAGATTTGTATGTCAGCGCGAAGGTGATTATTCCGACCAAGCTTAATGCTAAGCAAAAAGAGCTGATTGAGGCTTTTCGCGCCGAAAATAAAGATGATTCGTGTCAACCGGAGTTGAAAAGCTTTTTTGACCGTATAAAAGATTTATTCAAGTGATTTTTGGCTAAAATCTGCAAAGAGAGAAAATTCTAAATGGACTTTCTCTCTTTTTTTTACATTTGCTTGTTGTTCCTTATTATTAAAAAGGAGTATGTTCACACAAGATTATCGGAACAAGCCCGATGATGACGAGTGCTGGAGACGAGGGTTTAGTACTGTTTCCCAATCTGGTCGCAGTATGATAGAAAAGCTGGGCGTGCTGGCGATTATCGGAGTATTTAGCGTGGGCGGGATTGCAGGTTACGGCAAGGCGATGCGAATGTGGAATTCCAACCAACAAAAAAAGCAGCTGACACAGCTTTTACATTCTCTTATTAGACTGCGTTAGGATTTAGGTCATGACCGGAAATATGCAGAACAGCGGGCTAATGTGGCGGCTATATTATATGCTTTAGATGAAATTCCGGCGGAAATGAGATATAATGGAAACTTGCTGGATAAAAACGGATTCTGCATTAGTTCCGACATCAGAAGATTTGTGCGCCAATATTGTAAATGTGGCTAAAGAAAATTCACAAGACATTGCGGAAATTACTACATTTTTGGGCAATAAAGATAAAAATGATGCAACAAACTGGCGCGGTTATGTTCAAAAGCTGGAATTTGACCAGTCAAATTTAAAAGACGCAACTCCATTGCAGATTTCGCAAATGTGCCAAAAGTGCAAAGACCAGCCATATTGCAGCGTGAGCGTATCGGTCAAAACAAACTGATTTTTGCAGCAAAAAAACTCCCCTCTATTACGAGAACAGAGGGGAGAGCAGATATAACTGAATAAAAATTATTCTTGGCTATAAGATTTAGCTTGCTTTTTAGCTTCTTCAGAAGTTCTGGCAATGTTAATCAGAATAGTCTGAGAAACTTCAGGGTGCAGGTTCAATTTTACTTGGTAAATACCCAAATCTTTGATAGGTTTTTCCAAATAAACATAACGGCGGGCAACATCAAAGCCGGCTTCTTTAATAGCAGCGGCAATGTCGCGGATAGTTACAGAACCATACAATTGACCAGTTTCAGCAGCTTGACGAATCAAAACAGCATTAAAGCCGTTCAAAGATTCAGCCAATTTAGAAGCGTTTTCAAACAATTCTTTGTTATGAGCTTCCAAAGCTGCTTTTTGAGCTTCAAAATAAGCCATATTGGCGTCTGTTGCACGCAAAGCTTTGCCTTGAGGCAACAAATAGTTACGGGCATAACCGTTTTTAACGTTTACTTTATCGCCCATTCTGCCTAATTTTTCTACGTGTTCGAGCAAAATTACTTCCATTTTATCCTCCTACATAGCAACATATGGTAACAAAGCAATGTAACGAGCGCGTTTGATAGCGCGGGCTAATTCTCTTTGTTTTTTAGCAGAAACAGAAGTGATGCGTGAAGGAATAATTTTACCTTTTTCTGAAACGTAACGAGACAGAAGTTTTACATCTTTATAATCAATTTTTAAGCCGTTTTCGCCAGAGAACGGGCAAGTTTTTCTTTTGAAGAATGTTTGTTTAGCCATTGTCATAAACTCCTTATGCTTCTGCAACAGCAGCGTCTTCTTCAGAAGCTACTTCGTTGTTGAAATCTTCTACTTTGACGGTCATATAACGAATAATGTCTTCGTTCAGTCTAACCAGTCTTTCATATTCTGCAACAGCTTTTGCCGGAGCAACAATGTTTAACAAAACATAATAACCTTTACGGTTTTTCTTGATGCGGTAAGCGAGGTTTTTCAAGCCCCAGTTATCAACTTTAACAACTTCGCCGCCTTCTTTTTTAATCACTTCGCTCAAATCTGAAACGAGAGTGTTAATTTGAGATGCGCCGAGATCCTGACGAGCGATTAAAACGCTTTCATAATTTGCCATATTTTAATATCTCCTTATGGATTACTCAACAAATGACCCTTGGCTGGGTCGGTTAATGTATAGCCGAATCATCAAAAATCCGGCAAGGGACGATTGCTAATATACACAAAATGCTTGTAAATGCAAGGACTTTTTATAAATTTTCGGCGAATCGGCAAAAACACCCTTGCAAGGTTTGGCTGGCAATGGCGTTTGCCAAGGATTTTCCGTCTTTTTAGAATGTGTATTTAAGGTTCAGGAGTCCGGTGTGGGCGGAATAGTCGTTGCGCCAATCATATTCATAGGATACGCCGACTTTGGCATTATCCGTAACTGCCATTTCCACACCGACGCCAGCCTCAATACCTAATTTGCCATTGCTTTCCTGCGCAATTGCGTACGAACCGCCGTTCGGCAAATTAACTATGGTCGTGTTGTCGTCGTTTTGCAGGTCATAAGTGGCGTTCACAAACGCTTTTGGCATAACTTTATAGCCGTTAACCTCGGTTTCGTCGGTCAAAGAAACGCCCAAAACTCCGGTCAAGATATCGCTGTCCGCGCTGTTATATTTCATGCCGGCGCTGTCGGTGTAGCCGTCCTGACTGATTTTGTAGTAGCGCAAACCGGCTTGCGGACGCAGGCGCAAAACATGCTCGTCGGCGCAGCCATAAAACTCACGTCCGACCAAGGCTTGCAAGCCCAGCATCTGCATATCGAAACTGCCTTTAATGTTTTCGCCAAACGCTTTTTTGTTTTGGTCAAAACTCAGCCAGTGATAAGCGGCCAAACCGTTGGCAAACCAGCTGTTGCGGCCATATTCGGCATAGGCGAAAACCGTGTGGTCGTCAATGTCCGAACTTTTGGTGCCGCTGTCCAAATCTGTTTGCAAATACGCATAACCAGCGCCGACTGTCCAGTTTTTGTCGGCTTTGCCGTCAACCGCCGCAATCACGCCTTTGGTATCGGCAGAATAATCCAAATCGCCGTTGTTTTCTGCTGTTTGATATACGGCGTTTGCCCAAACTTCCGGCTCATATTCCGCCGCATCGCCTCCGGACAAGCCATAGACGCTGTTTTTATCCGGACGCGTGTTCAGTCTGTCCGCCACATTTTTAGCGATTATATCGCCGATATAGCGACCGGTTTCCAAATTGGCCTGCGTGTTGTCGTTCAAATCATCGAGCGCGCTCGTCAGGCTGCTATCGCCGTCTTGCGCCTGTTTGTTCACCGTTTCGCTAATGCGGTTAAACTGGTGGTTGCCGCTTTTTGGGCTGGTGATTGCCAAAATCTCGTCCGCCTTGTCTTTGTCGGTGTCAAATTCTTTGGCGATTTCGTCGGCGTTTTTCTTGGCAAATTCCAAAATCAGCGTGTTGTTTTCGTCGTTGAGCTTAAAGTCATAGTTATAGAGGCTGTTGGCGATGATGGTGTTGAGTTTCCATTTGCCGTTAGCGGTGTCCACGGTGTTGGCAAATTTATATGTGCCTTCGCCGTTGACCACGCCATGCTCGACATAGGTCGAAACCTTGAGGTTGCTGTCGGCGTTCAGTTTGATGTCGCCATCGACTTTGCCGCCATTTTGCGTGGTGGACGAGGTGTTGATTTCGTTCACATTAAAAGCCAAAGTAGCGTCTTTTTCCAGCGTCAGATTATTGCCGGCGGAAGTCGCGTTGTTTAGGTTCAGCGCGGCGTTTTGAGCCAAATTGATTTTGCCGTTGCCATCGCCGGTGATGCCGCCGCTAATGTCGAGCGAACCGTTTTCGGCCACGTTGACGGTGCCGGAGTTATAAATATCGTTGGCGGTTTTGACGCCGTTCACGACTTTGTAGTTGTCTTTGAAAACAGTTTTGCCGCTAAAGCCGATAGTGCCGGCGTTCCAAACCGCGCCGCCGTCGGTCTTTTCGCTCGCCCCGCTCACGTAGTTGCCGCTAAAGGTCGAAGACTGGATATCAGAAATAACTGGTAATCTGCTGTTAAAAATTCCATTATAAATTGCTCCGCCTTGAGCGTAGGCGTCACCACCAGCGCCGGTAGTCTGCGCGAAGTTATTTCTGAAATTACCGGAAATCGTGGTGATACCTTTGGGGGCATACATATTAGCCAGAGCTCCACCGATGGCAAAAGTACCATTGGTCAAAGCGTGATTGTTGTTAAAATTAGCCGTTAGATTGGTAATTTTACCTCCGTTAAGTAAGGCTCCGCCACGAACCTCCGCCGCGCCGCCGTTACTTTCGGCATAGTTGCCTTCAAAGTCACCAGTAATGGAACCTATAATACCATTTATATTATTATTGACAGCTCCGCCGCTGGTTCGGCCATATCCTAAAGAATAGTTACTTGTAAAGTTGCCCTTAATTTCATTTATGGTTGACATTATATTAAAAATTGCCCCGCCCTCAGAAGCATTATTTACAGATTTTGTATAGTTGCCGATAAAATTTCCAGTAATTTTGTGAATAGATTGTTTATCATCACCGTCTTTGGCTGAAGCAGACTCAATAGCCCCTCCACGAGAAAAACCATCTTTATTATATGCATAATTATTATAAAAATCAGCGTTAATTACACCTATTTCCGCTCCACTACCATAATTATCAATCGCTCCACCTGTGACAGCGCTGATACCGCTTTCATTTTTGACAAAGTTATTAATAAATACTCCATTAATATTATCTATTTTTGAACGCCAATTAATGATAGCTCCACCACCAGAAAAATATGTAGTTCTATTGTAGTTACTTATTAAATAGTTACCGATAAATTTTCCTTCAATTTTACCAATCACAGCTCCGTTTTTATTATAAATCGCACCGCCGTAAGTGCTCGAAGTGCCATTATATCTTTCAGAAACAGCATGATTACCAATAAAATTGCCTATAATTTCTGTAATATTGGCGTTGCTTGATTCATTAAAAATAGCTCCGCCATAGGCACCATTATCACGAACAATGTGATTACCAATCATATCGCCTTTTAGCGAAAGTGTGCCTTTGTTATAAATCGCACCTCCATATTCGCCGGAACCGGTGTTATTTAAGAAATCACCGGTAATGTTTAGGGTGTTTCCAGCGGCGTTAAACAAAGCGCCACCATCAAAATTTGATGTTATATCCTTAAAGTCGGCGGTGATGTCGCCGGTTAGGGCGCCGTCTTTACCTTCTTGGCGAGTGTCATAAACCGTGCCGCCTTCCGGTTTGGTGTAGGTATATGCAAAGTATTGAGATTTGCCGGAGGATAAATCTACTTTAATCATATTTTTATCGTTTGGGTCATATTGCGAAGAGTCAATTTCCGTCCACTTAATGCTGGAGGAAGTGCTTAAATCTTCGGCTTTTAGAATAAAATCTTCTGCGCCGGCAACATTCGCATCCAATGCAAACAAACCTAAGTTAATCATTAGGCATTTTTTCAAAACACTGCGGTATTGCGCATTTAATAAACCTTGAGCGGTGCGAGTGTATCGCATATTTAATCCTTCTATTTCAAATAACTTTCCGTATAATAAAATGGCTTAAATCAAAGCCTTTGTAAAAAATATAAATCTATTTGCTTAAAAATGCGTAAAAATATATGGCCTATTTATTATATAAAAAAATACGAAAAAGCAAATATATATACGGCATAACAAAGGAGAGTAAATATGCATGCATCTTATAAAGTGCTGACGTTGATTGTTTTGGGCGGCTTGGTCTGCTACAGCGGACGCAGCTTGAATGAAAAGCAGAGAGCAGAAGCCGGACAGGCGCCTGAACTTGCGCAAAAAGCAGATTCAGCTAATGACGAATCTGTAAAAACAGAGAAAGGAAAAAATGATATGTCTACCAGTCACACTTGGAACAGAACTAAAGAAAATTTAAATATCGCTAAAGACAATATAGCGGAAGAATCGGAAAAATTATGGGATAAGACTAAAGAAGACTCTAAAAAAGCAGCTCATAAGGTTTCGGAAGAATCCGAAGAAATTTGGGACAAAACAAAAGAAACATCTGCCGAAGCTTGGCATAAAACCAAAGAAGTTTCTGCTAAAACTTGGAATAAAGCCAAAAACGTCGTCCATGGTTCAGAAAAAACGCAGGCAAAAAATAATTAGCTGCATTTCCGGCGGATTATGCTTTACATTTGAAAAATATCAAGCTATATCAGGCAGTGATATTTAATTTTTAATACAATAATTATGCAGAAATTCAGACTTGATCAGCTGACCGAAAACAAAGTGATTGAGGTGCAGCTAAAGAAGGGGCAAAGAGTTCGGTACAACACTAGTTCTTTGACTTTTAACGGACAGTACAGCAGCAAATCTACATGGCTTGTCGGCAAAGAACCTGTCCTTGAGATTATCAACACGATTCCCGGAGCGTGGCGTATTGCTTTTAAAGACAACAAACTTGCCGGATATTATTTTATCCCGCGGAAAAAAGCCGATTACAAATGGGAAATTCGTTTTGTGAATGAGTAAATGCAACAAAAAAATCTCCGCCTTACAAATTGTGTAAGCCGGAGATTTTTTTATGGGCACCTGAATTATTTTGTGAAAGAATTTTTCAGGTTGTTTAAAGAATTTTTAGTGTCTTCCAAAGCTTTTTTCTGTTCAGCGGCTTTAGCTTCACGTTCAGCTTTTTGCGTAGCCTGTTTTTCTTCTAATTCTTTCTTTTTAGCAGCTTGCTTTGCTTCTAATTCTTTTTTCTTGGCTTCTAAGTTAGCTTTTGCGTTTTCATTTGCTTGAGTAACGCCGTCAATTTTATTTTGTGCTTGTTGAGCGGCAGAAACCAAATCAATTTTTGCTTCGGCAGCACCAGCGGCTAAAACAGCGGCAACAGCTAAAACCAACAATTTTTTCATATTTTTTCTCCTTTATATATAAGTTATTAACTGGCGGTAATTTTAAAAAATATCAGCCGTAAACACAAGCATTTTTAGCATAGTACACAAATTTTTAGTTTTTATTGGAAGGGGAAAGTGTTAGAAGATGAAATATGAGTTAAACCGAGGTCGCTCGTTCGAGCCAACAAACATACAAAAAAGAAACCTTGTTTTTCAACAAGGTTTCTTATTGGCGGGAGCGACGAGGCTCGAACTCGCGACCTCATGCGTGACAGGCATGCATTCTAACCAACTGAACTACGCCCCCAACGACAAGAGCTTTTATATAGGATAAATTTTTAGATTGCAAGAACTTTTTTTACTTTTTTGAAAAAAAAATATATCTTGTGGAAAAATAGCAGTTTTTGTTGGTATAACTCCATTTATCTACTTGCATTGATGGCTAAAATATATCATCATTTCAGCATTGTTGAATTGGAACGGATATGCCAAAATTTACAAATTTAAGAAAAAAAGTGTACCGCCGCCGGATTGAAACTATTCTGCTTGCAGGATATGCCGTGGCTGTGACCTGCGCTTTGTTTGTTTCTATGCTGAACAAAAGCAGCGAGCCGGTTGCTAAACAGCAAGAAGTTGACGATACATATGATTTTAGCAATGATGTGATGACTCCGGCATTTAATGATGCTAAAGACAATCCGTTTGATGTTTTGTATGCCCAAGTGAATAATATAAAATTACTAAGCGACGATGCCGTGCTGGTGAAAAAATATAGAATTAGCCAAAACGGCAAAAAAAGCGTGGTTATGCCAATTCAGCCAAAACCAAAAATGTTTGAACAAGCCGGAAGCTTTGACGGAATTTATCAAAAAGAACGCCGCGTGATTGTGGTGAATCCAGGGGATAACTTTATTGGTATTCTGACTAATTTGGGAATGGAAAATAAAAGCGCTAACGAAGCTTATGCCACATTGAAAAAAGTTTATGACGCGCGTAATTTAAAAGCCGGTCAGCATATTGAGCTGACCGCAACTTTCGATGTGCAATCAAAATCTTTGGAAGCGCTTGATACATTGGTAATTGAACCAGTGCGCGGCACCCGCTATATTTTGCAAATTAACGAATACGACCAATTTGAAGCACGCGTGGAGCAGGAAGAATTTGTTTATGAAGTTAAAGACATAAAAGGCAAAGTTGCCGGTAATGTCAGCGCTTCGCTTAATAAATCCGGCGTTCCGTATAAACTTTGCGGACGTGTTACGCAGATGTTTGCACATTTGATTGACTTTAGACGCGATGTTAAAAAAGGCGATACTTTTAATGTTAAATATGAAGTTAATAAAACCGCAAACGGCGATGTGGTCAGCGTTGGAGACATAATTTTTGCCTCATTTACGGTCAGCGGCAAAACTTATAAGCTTTATCGCTATAAGCCGCGCGGCGGTTCGGCGGATTATTATGATGAAAAAGGCGGAGCTAAAAAGACTGGTTTGGATAAAAAGCCGATGGCTATGCGCAACGCCCGCATTTCTTCTTTGTTCGGTTATCGCCGCCACCCGATTTATAAAACCACAAAATTCCACAGCGGCGTGGACTATGCCGCTCCGCGCGGAACCGCTATTTATGCCAGCGGCGCCGGAACAGTTGAAATGGCGCGCTATGTGAATGGTTACGGCAACTTTATCAAAATCCGCCATAACTCGGAATATGAAACCGCATACGGACACATGCAGAAGTTTGCTAATGGTATGAAACCAGGGGTTAGAGTGAAAAAAGGTCAAATTATTGGTTATGTCGGCAGTACGGGGCGTTCGACCGGACCACACCTGCACTTTGAAATTTTGCGCAAAGGGCAGCGAATCGACCCGCTTAAAGCTAAAGTGGCAACCGGCAATGATTTGACCGGAACACAGCTGGCAGAGTTTAAGCGAATCGTGAAAAAAGTTGACAATATCAAAGCGACGGAGCTGGCTGCCACCGAAAAGAAAAAAGAAGCTTTAGAGGCTAAAACCAAAGCTGCAGAAAAAAATGCGGAATTGCAGAAAATGCAAAAAAATAACGCAGTTGAAAACAAAGATGATAAAACAAAAGCAGAAACAGCACAGCCAAAGGCAGTAGAAAATGAAAAAAATAAATCGGAAAAAAAGGCTGTAAGCAGCAGCGCTGATGTGAAACCTGTTGAGGTTATCTCTAATAAAAAAGGTGTTTCAATTCCACAAAAAGAAGATATTTTTGCCGGAAAAACAATAAATAAAGCGGCGGAAGAAGAAAAAAGTACAACCGTAAATAGCAAGCAAAAGCCGGTATATCCGACGGCTCGTCCGCTTAGAAAAACACAGGCTGAACAAGAGGCTGCGGCAAAATCTTTACAGCTGGTGCGGCAGATTTCACGCAAACCGAAAAGAAAATAAAACCTTAGCTGTGGCAAATCTTTATCTGACACTTGATATTTGCAGCGATAAAACTTAAATTTACATAGCATAAGGGAGAGGTTTGGAGATGGATAATTTACCCGAATTGAAAGATATACATTTGCCCGAAAACGGAGTTTCTTTTTTGCCGTTGGCGTATGGCTGGTGGGCTGTATTGGCGGCAGTTCTGCTGATTTTTGCTTTAGTTAAAATTGTGCTGTGGCTCAGAAAAAACAGCAAAAAAATTTACGCCCGCTATCTGCTGCAAAAAAACGGGGCGGAAAATACGGCAAAAGCTGCGGTTTTTATGTCGGAACTGCTGCGGCGAATCTGTGTGAGCCGCTATCCTGAAGCAGTGGCGTATGCCGGACAGAATTGGGTTAATTTTTTGAATGAGCACTCCAAAAATAAATTGAGTTCGGAAACGGCTGATTTGCTGATTGACGCTCCGTATGCTCCGGCGGACAGCGCCTTGTTTGCGGCTGATAATGTGGCAGAATTGCGAAAGTTTTGCCTTGGGTGGATAGGAGCAAATCTATGACAATAAATCATTTGGCATGTCCTGAGGCGGCGTGGCTGCTGTTGCTGCCTTTGGCGGTTTATTTTTTGCTGCCGGCATTAAAAAGAACATACGGCGAAGCTTTGAAAATTCCATTTTTAGCAGATATTAAGCAGATTCAGACGCAAAGCGGAAACAATGCGCTTATCAGTCCGAAAATTGCCGCCGGAATCCGCGGAGTCTTATTGCTGGCGGCGTGGTGTTTGCTCGTTTTTGCTTTGTGCCGTCCGCAATGGGCCGGAAAACCGATACCGGTTAAAAACGAAGGACGGGATATTTTGCTGGTGGTGGATATTTCAAATTCTATGAGCGAAGAAGATTTTGAATATCAAAAGAAAATGTACAGCCGTTTGACAGCGGTAAAAAGCGTGGTGTCGGATTTTATAGACAGAAGGACAGCCGATAGAATCGGTTTGGTTTTGTTTGGTACTAGAGCATATTTACAAGCGCCGTTGACCTATGACAAACAATCGGTAAAAGAAATGCTGCAGACAGCCGATGCAGGTATGGCTGGAAATTCAACATCTATCGGCGATGCCGTCGGCGTGGCGCTGAAAAATTTGGCAGAATCCGCCGGAAAGCCTGAAAATAAGGTAATTATTTTGCTGACGGACGGTGAAAATAATGACGGCAGTTTGTCTCTGCCGCAGGCTATAGCTTTGGCAAAAGAAGAAGGCGTTAAAATTTATACCATCGGCGCCGGCAGCGATAATGAAGTATTTTTCGGCGGGCTGTTCAGTATACCTGTGGATAAAGGCCTGGATGAAAAAAGCTTGAAGGCGCTGGCAAAAGAAACGCAAGGCAATTATTTCAGAGCTAAAGATGTTAATTCTTTGGTGCAAATTTATGATAGAATTGACAAGCTTGAGCCGCGGGCTGTCGATGGACGTTATGTGCAGGAAGTTAAGGAATTATATCCGGTTCCGGCGGCAGCGGCGTTGCTTTTGTTTGTGCTGTGGCTGATTGTTTCAAGAAAGGTTAAATAAAATGGCTTGGTTGCAGGATTTCCATTTTTTACGCCCATGGTGGCTTATCGGGCTGTTTCTTCCGCTGCTGATTTATGTTATGGCTTATCGCCAAACAGCGGTGCAATCGGCATGGCGGAAAGTATGCGATGAAAATTTGCTGGATTTTTTGCTGGTGAAAAACGAAAAACTCAAAAAGACAAAATTTAGTTCTTTTCTTTTGGCGCTGATTTCTTTGTTTTTGGTGCTGGCATTAGCCGGTCCGACTTGGATAAAAAAAGAACAGCCGGCGCTGAGCGTGGAAAATCCGGTGATGATTCTGCTGAATATGTCGGGAGAAATGTGGAATAAAGATGTTTCGCCCAGCCGGATTGAACGTGCTAAATATGTTATTAAAGATTTAACCAAGGCTTTGAACAATACGGAAAGCGGATTGATTGTGTATAGCAAAGAGCCGTTTATGGTTACTCCGCTGGTGGAAGATGTTTCAATTATTGACAATATGCTGCCGGCGCTGCAGATGAATATTATGCCGGAAGACGGCGACCGTTTGGACAGGGCTATTGATTTTGCGGTTTCTCGTATGCAGGAGAGCGGAGTGCCGAGCGGCAATTTGATTGTGATTACTTCAAATGTGGAAGAACGCTTTGATGCGGCGCTGACGGCGGCGGCTAAGGCGGCAGAACACGGATTTGAGGTGAATATAATCAATGTCAGCGCTAAAGCGGTGGAAAAACTGGAAATGGTTGCCGAAAAAGGGCAGGGAGTGTTTTTGAACTATAATCAGAGTTATGCTCCGCTGATTAAAAAAATCAACGACATAACGGCAAAAGAAATTAAACAAAGTAAAAATATGCAAACGGTTTGGGAAGATATGGGCTGGTATTTGCTGTGGATTCCGGCGCTGTTTTTGCTGGGGTGTTTCCGCAAGGGCGCGGCAGTGTTGCTGCTTTGTCTGCTGTTTGGAACAAATGCGTATGCCGGTTGGTTTTTGAATGACAATCAAGAGGCAATGCGGGAATTTGACAAGCAAAATTATGCAGCGGCGGCAGAAAAATTTACGGATTTGCAGTGGAAAGCCGCAGCCGAGTATAAAAACGGAGACTATCAAGAAGCGTATGAAAAATATGCGCAAAATGATGATGCAGTTTCACTGTATAATCAAGGCAACGCTTTAGCTAAAGGCGGAAAAATCGACGAAGCTATAAAAAAATATGAAGAGGCTTTGCAAAAACAAGCAGATTTTCCCGATGCAAAGTTTAATTTGGAATATTTGAAAAAACAAAAGCAGCAGCAAAATCAACAGCAAAAACAAGACAAGCAGAATCAAAAGCAGCAGAATAAGGAACAGCAAAAGCAACAACAGTCTGCGCAAAATGGTGCTAGTCAGCAGCAAGCAGATGAAAAGCAGGAGCAAAATAAACAAAATCAACAAGAAAACGGCGAACAGCAAAAACAGCAAAGCGGACAGCAAGCAAAGGCTGACGGCAACGACCAGCAGCAGGCTGACAGTCAGCAAGGCTCTGAAAAACAGGACAAGACTCAGCAAACAGAAAATGAACAAAAAAACAATGAAACTCGGCAGTCGGAAAGCAACAGCAATAAGCTGGATAAAAAATCTGATAAAGAAAACGAGGCTGATGTTCAGCAACAAGCAGGGGAAGATAAAAAAGGCGAAGAGCAACAGCAGCAAGCTATTGGGGTGAATGATAAACAGTCACCGGAAGTGCAAGAAAAAATGCGTGCTAAATTGCAGAAATTCAGACAGATTCCTGACGATAAAGGCGGTTTGCTGCGGGCGTTGATTCAAAAAGAATATGCTAAAAGAAGATATGAAAAGTAAAGCGAGGTTAATATGAAAAAGTTAGTGTTGGTTTGCGCTTTGGCGCTTATAAAAATATCAGCTGTTAATGCCGAAGCTTTGACGGCGTCAGTAGACAATACAACCGTGCCGCTGGGAGAAGTTTTTAACCTTAATTTGTCTTTTGACGGTAAAAACGGCAGCTCTATGCAGCCGGATTTGAGTGTTTTGCAAAAAGATTTTAGTATTTATTCTACTTCAAGCTCAACGCAGATAAGCTATATCAATGGTAAAAGCTCTGAACAGACGGATTGGGATATTGGACTGATGCCGAAATATGAGGGAGAGTTGGAAATTCCGGCTGTCAGCATTGGCTCATACAGCAGCAAACCGCTTAAAATTAAGGTGCTTCCGGCTGGGAGCAATATCAGCGTTTCGGCAAAGAAAAACGGCAATATTCAAAATGATAATCAGCTGGCGGAAGCAAATAAATTCAGCGTTGATTTAGCGGTAAGCGCTCAAAAAACATATGTTCAGCAGGAAATTAACGCAGTGTTGTCGCTGAAAGATAGGGTTGGGCTGCAGCTGACCGAAGAGCCGAAATTCGTTAATGCTGAAGATTGGATAGTCAAGACCTTAAAAAAGCCGGAAATAACACAGCAGAACGGTGAACGGGTTGTTAAATTTTACTATGCTCTGTTTCCGCAGAAAAGCGGACCGCAGGAAATTCCGGCAGTAAAAGTGAATGGTTTTTATATGGGTTTTGACAAAGCAAAAAATCATCCGCTGCTGCATCAGGGGGTAAACAGCTTGTTTCAGCTGATGAATGTGGATTTTGACGAGATGTTCGGTACGCAAGAACCGGTGGAATTATATACTAAACCGGTGAAAATAGACGTGCTGCCGGCAAGGGAAAACGGCTGGTGGCTGCCAGCGGAGGCGGTGAAGGCTAAAGCCTTTTGGAATGAGAAAAAGCCGCTGTTTAAGGTTGGGGAAACCGTATCGCGGCAGATAGCTGTTTTAGCCGTCGGAGTGGCGGAAACTCAGCTGCCTGAACTGGATTTTGCCGATAATGAAAGTTTTAAGATTTATCCGGAAAATCCTGAATTAGAAGCTAAAATATATGATGATAAAGTTGTGGCTCAATCTATAAACCGCGTGGTGTATATTCCGCAAAAAGGCGGTGAGCAGATTTTGCCGGAAATTAAAATAAATTGGTTTAATGTTAAAACCGGAAAAGCAGAAACAGCCGTTATTCCAGCCGAAAAAGTTTTTGTCGAAGGCGGAGCTGCAATCGATAATTTGCAAAATGAACAAAATATAAATGCAGATAAGAAGGAACAAAATATAAGCCGGCAACCAGCAGAAAAAAGTGAAAGCCAGCCGGCAGAAAAAAACGAATTTTCTAAAGAAAATGTGTTGGCTTTAGTTATCGGCGCTTTTATTTTGGGCGCGTTATGCAGTCTGCTTTTGCGACGCCGTTCAGAAAAAATATGTGAAAAAGAGGTTAAAAGCCATAATGCAGCTTCTGTTCTGCATAAAAATTTTGCAGACAAAGATTATCGCGCGCTGCGGGATAATTTAGTGCTTTGGGGACAGCAAAACTATAAAACTCAAAATGTCAACAATTTGGAAGATGTGGCTAAAGCGGTTTCTGAACCCAAATTTGACGAGCAGCTGCAAAAACTGAATAATATTCTGTATGGCGGCAAAGAAGAACATATTGATGAAAAAGTAATTTTACAAACAATCAAGCAGGCAGAAAGCGTGCAAAAACAAAAAAGTGAAACTGAACCGCTGCCAAAACTTTATAAATAGCTTGCATAAGTGTAAAAACTATGTTCTAATACAGCAAGTTATTATAAGGATTTTGCCTATGTTTTTTGTAAAAAAAGTGTTTTTGTGCTTATTGTTTGCCACTTTGATGTATTATGGCGGCGCCGGCACGCAAAGCGATAATACGTCACTGCAGGGAATGGGTTTTGTCAGTGTAGTAATTGCATTTGTAGTTTTGTACATTTTATTCAAAATTATGTGGTCGACGGTCAGCTTTTTCTTTTCTTTTGCAATTATCGGCGCGGTGGTGCTGTTTATTTTGTATTGCTTGGGAATTATCGGTTCGGACAGCGCTGGCGGCAAAATGGTTCAGCAGGCTTTCAGCGAAAATGAAATGCCGGCAGGATATTCACAGGACAGCAATTCTGACGAGCAAAAGCTTGCCGAATTAGAACAAACTGCCGTAAACGACTCTGCCGGCGGCGAACCGGTAGAAGAGGGCGGTTTTTTTTCGAAAATTTCCAGCATATTTGGAAAAAACGAATCTGAACTAACGCAGATAAGCAATTTTAATCCGCTGGATTATCCCGAGGTTACAGGCGTACCTAGGGTGATTACCGGCAGTGTGTTGCGCGTAAAAGGCATAAATATTAAACTGCTGGGGGCTGATGCGCCGAATCCTAATCAAACTTGTTCGGATTCTCACGGATTATCCTATTCTTGCGGGCATAAGGCAATTACCTGGCTGCAAAATTGGCTGAACGGTCGTGAAGTTAAATGTCATATTTTGGGAAATGTAGTGCAACATCGGGCGACCGGTGTTTGTTTTTTAGGACAATATGATGTGGCGGCAGCGGTTGTCGGCGCCGGCTGGGCGGTGGCTTATACTAAAAACACCAGTGTTTATGTACCGTATGAAAAGCAAGCTCGCGCAGAGTCCAAAGGTTTGTGGCGCGGGCGTTTTTATAGACCGAGCGATTGGCGCAAACTGCAGTCAAAGCAAGCAGAAGCTGCAGCAAAAGCTCAGGAAAAAAGTTCTAGTTGGTTTAATTTTGACGGGTGGTTTTAATGGAAAAAGTTTTTGTTTCTCATAGCGAAGATGATACTATAGCTTTGGCTGAAAAATTGGCGGCAATCAGCAAACAGGGCGATGTTTGGGCGCTTAACGGCACTTTGGGAGCGGGAAAAAGCGTGTTTGCCCGCGCATTTATCAAAAAACTTACCGGCGCAGGCGAAGTTCCAAGCCCGACTTTTACATTGCTGCAAACATACTGCGCTCCGGCGTTTGATATTTATCATTATGATTTGTATCGTTTGGAAAAGCCGGCGGAAATTTTTGAACTGGGCGTGGAAGAGGCATTTTATTCCGGCGTCAGTTTGGTGGAATGGCCTGAAAGAATGGGCTCTTTTTCTCCGCGCAATATGTGGAATGTGCAAATAGAAATGACTGATGACGGACGTAAGATTACCATTTCTACAAATGATGAAAATAAACAAAAGCGGTTGACAAATGTCTGATTTATACACAGTTCACGCCTCTTTTGTGCTGTGGCGCAACAAGGGAATTTTGTTTAGGGGGAAATCCGGCAGCGGCAAATCCGAGCTGGCACTGAAATTTATAGAAAATAAAGGCGCGGTGCTGGTCGCCGATGATGTTGTTGCCTTAAAAGTGTGTGAAAATCGGCTGATAGGCGAAGCTCCGCAAAATATAAAAGGTTTGTTGGAAATAAGAAACGTCGGAATTTCGCATTATGAATTTGTTGACAAAGCAGAAGTTAGTTTAGTGGTTAACTTGCTGCCGACAAAAGAAAATTTGGAGCGTCTGCCCAAAAATAAGTGCGAAAATATTTTAGGTGTTGAAATTCCTGCAATAGATTTGTATGCTGAAGACCAAACAATTTTGGAAAAGGTTATAGTTAAATTGCGCAATAATTTTTTGACAGTGGAATAGGAAAATTGAATATGCTAAAGAAAAACATGGAAACGTTTTTGCAGCTTTTGGGTAAACCTTTGCTTTCTTTTGTGCTGGAGCTGGGAGCTTTTACCCGCTTTGTGGCAAAATCTGTTTATAACTGTTTCGTACCGCCGTTTTATATTAAACTGTTTATAAACCAATTTTTGAATATGGGGTTTTATTCCCTGCCGGTGGTTGGGTTGACGACTTTGTTTGCCGGTATGGTTATTGCTATTCAGACTTATTCCGGTTTTTCTAAGTTTGGTGCGGAAAGCGCCGTGGCAACAGTGGTTTTGATTTCGGTGACGCGCGAGCTGGCGCCGGTTTTGTCTGCCTTGATGGTTGCTGGACGTATAGGCGCAGCAATGGCGGCGGAAATCGGCACAATGCGCGTTACTGAACAAATTGATGCTTTAGTCACCTTATCGGCAAATCCGTTCCGCTATTTGATGGCGCCAAGACTTTGGGCAGGCGTGGTGGTTATGCCGCTTTTGGTTTTGTTCGGCGATATAATCGGTATTTTTGGCGGCTATGTGGTCGGGGTTTATAAATTGGACTTTAATCCGGCAAACTATATTAACGCTACTGTGCAGAATCTGCAGGCGATTGATGCGATTTCAGGTATGGTGAAAGCGGGAGTATTCGGCTTTATAATTTCGGTTATGGGCTGCTACCACGGCTATCGCTCTAAAGGCGGTGCGCAGGGCGTGGGCGAGGCTACAACCAATGCCGTGGTTTCTTCGTCTATTTTGATTTTGATTTTTAACTATCTGATTACAGAAATTTTCTTTTCTAAATAGGGTGCGCCATGAGTGATAATAAAATAGAAATTCGCAATTTATATAAAGCGTTCGGCAAAAAGAAAGTGCTGGACGGAGTTGATTTGGATATTAAAAAGGGCGAATCTTTGGTGGTTATCGGCGGCTCCGGAACGGGAAAATCGGTTCTGATTAAATGTATACAGGGGCTGTTGACGCCGGATTGCGGGTCAATTAAAATTGATGATGAAGAAACAATCGGCGCTAAGAAAGATATTCATGAAAAAATGGGAATGCTTTTTCAAGGCGCAGCGCTGTTTGACAGTTTGAGCGTTTGGGAAAACGTGGCTTTCAGATTGCTGCAAAAAGGCGAAAAATCGCGCAAGCAAGCTAAGGTGGCTGCTATCCGCGTGCTGCGGCAGGTGGGTTTGGCTCCGGACGTGGCAGATTTGTCGCCAGCAGAGCTTTCCGGAGGTATGCAAAAGCGCGTGGGGTTAGCGCGGGCGATTATCAGCCGTCCGGAAATCATCTTTTTTGATGAGCCGACAACCGGACTTGACCCGATTATGGCAGATGTTATCAATGATTTGATTATCGAATCCGCTAGAGGTTTGGGCGCTACTACCTTGACTATTACGCATGATATGGCATCGGCGCGCAAAATTGCCGATAGAATCGCCATGCTTTATCAGGGAAAAATTATTTGGTCAGGAACAGTTAAAGAAATGGACAAGTCAGAGAATCCGTATTTGCAGCAATTTATTCACGGCAGCTCGCAAGGTCCGATAAAGATGGACGTATAAGCCATGGCGAAGAAAAACATTAGTTTATTTGTTTGTCAAAACTGCGGTGCAACGTATCCGCGCTGGCAGGGAAAATGCGACTCCTGCGGCGAATGGAACACGATTGTTGAAGAAGTGCAGAAAACTGATGGTTTTTCTAAAATAAATCCGCGCAAAGAAGGTAAAATTATTGATTTTGTACCGCTGAAAGGCGAACAAAGCACTTATGCCCGTTTGCAGACCGGCATTAAAGAAATTGACCGCGTAACCGGTGGAGGTTTAGTCCCTGGCTCGGTTATTTTGGTGGGCGGCGACCCCGGAATCGGCAAATCAACTTTGCTGCTGCAGGTGTGCGCCGGTTTGGCAAATAAAAAGGAAAAGTATTCTTGCTATTATATTTCTGGCGAAGAGGCTATTGATCAGGTGCGTATTCGAGCCAGCCGCTTAGGATTGGCGGAAAGTCCGGTTAATTTGGCAAGTGCAACCGATGTGCGCAACATTATTACTACATTGGAAAAAACAGAAGCATCGGTGGTTATCATAGATTCTATTCAAACTATGTATCTTGATGAGGTAGAATCTACCCCTGGGAGCGTGGGACAGGTCAGAGCCTGTGCTTATGAGCTGATAAAACTCGCCAAGCGCAAAGGTTTTGTACTGTTTTTGGTGGGGCATGTTACTAAGCAGGGTGAAATTGCCGGACCGCGCGTATTAGAGCATATGGTGGATACGGTTTTGTATTTTGAAGGTGAGCGCGGTCATCATTTTAGAATTTTGCGTGCGGTAAAAAATCGTTACGGGGCAACTGATGAAATCGGCGTGTTTGAAATGCAGGATAAAGGTTTGGTGGAAGTAGAAAATCCATCGGCGCTGTTTTTGGCAGAGCGTCAGGGCAATGTTTCCGGCTCCTGCGTGTTTGCCGGAATTGAAGGTTCCCGTCCGCTGCTGGTAGAAATTCAAGCTTTGGTCAGTCCAAGCGGCTATTCAACGCCTAAGCGTGCGGTTGTGGGCTGGGATTCTAATCGCTTGTCTATGATTTTGGCTGTTTTGGAAGCTCGCTGCAGTATGAATTTCAGTTCACACGATGTTTATTTGAACATCGCCGGCGGCTTGAAAATTACAGAGCCGGCTGCCGATTTGGCGGTGGCTATGGCGGTTATTTCATCGCTTACGAACAAGCCGCTGCCTGCCGATATGGTAGTATTCGGCGAAATTGGCTTATCTGGTGAAATTCGGGCGGTCAGCCAACCGAATCTGCGTATGAAGGAAGCGCATAAGCTGGGCTTTGTCAGCGCTATTATTCCGCCGTCTTTCGGTAAGGATAAAAAAGAAAAAGGTGCAAAAAATTATGAACTTTCGTGCTATGAAATAGGCAATGTTCATCGTTTGATAAATTGGTTTAATTAGGAGCAAGACTATGGAACAGTTAAACAACTTAGATGTGGTATTTTTAGTGATTGTCGGCGTTTCGGCATTGGTCGCTATCGCTCGCGGCGTGACTAAAGAGCTGCTGTCGATTACCGGCTGGATTTTAGCTGCCGTTTCGGTTTATTATCTGTTGCCGGTGGTTGACCCTATAATGCAAAAATATATTGCGTCAGAAGTGCTTTCCAGTCTTGTATCCGGTATGGTTATTTTGATTATGTTCTGCATTTTTTGGGTGCTGGCGGCAGACAAAATCAGCACGCAGATACGTTTCAGTAAATTGAGCGCGCTGGATAGAATCTTGGGCTTTATTTTTGGTATTTTCCGCGGTGTGATTATTGTAATTTTGCTCCAAATTATGATTTCATCGCTGATACCGGAAGAGTCGCAAAAAGGCGTGTTTGCTGAATCCAAATACTTTAAGCTTGCCAGTGATGCAGCTGGTCCGATTAAGAGCTTGATACCGGAAAAATGGTTTGAAGACCTGAAAGCTAAAGGCGAAAGCTTTGGTTTGGGCGACTCTAAAGCAACAGAAAAGTCTGAAGAAAGCAAAACTGATGATGAGGCTAAAGGTACAGAGGAAAAAGCTACTGATAATACAGCCGGTATCAGCGGCGAAGTTCTGAAAAAAAGCGGAGAAGAGCTTTTTAATAAGCTGGTTCAGCCAAAAGTTGACAGCGAAAACAAAGCACAGGACGATGGCTATAAAAAAGATGAAACTTCTGATTTGGATAAGCTGATGGACGAGCTTGAAGACAAGGTTGTTACCACAGACGAGAGCGCTGCTACAACAAAAGAAAAAGCACCTAAGGGGGAAATTAAGAAGCTAGACGAGAATCTGTAGAACCTCGTCTAGCTGGTATCTGCTAGGGATTTTTGCGCTCGTGTACCGGTTTGTACACAGCGCTTAAAAATTCCGTTATGTCTGCATTGGTGCGGAAGCGATTATTTTGCTGGGCGGCAATAATACGCACCGCGGCGATACGGTTTTGGACAACGGCTGCTGGATTGGTATGCGCGCCATGCTTATGCCAGGGGTAAAACTTGGCGAAGGCTGCGTGGTCGCCGCTGGAAGCGTGGTTACCAAAGATGTTGAGCCATATACCATAGTCGGAGGCAATCCGGCAAAAGTGATTAAAAAGCGTTTTTCGGATGAAGTTATAAAGCGGATTTTGGCGCTGAAAATTTATGATTTACCGGAAGAAAAAATTGACTCTCTACAAGATGTTTTGTGCGCAAACGACATAAATGCTTTAGAACAAAAAGTTGAAAACATCTGAGATTTTCCGTTTATATCCGGCGACAAACAGTTTACTTTTGTAAATTATCCGCTATTATGCTTTTGAATGACAAAACAAAGGATAAGTATGTTTGTAGAAATAAAAGAAAAATTGAAAAACAATCATTTCATAAATGATTATGGTCAAATGTGGGTTTTTGTTAAGCCATATTGGGGCAGAGCTTTGCTGGCTATTTTGCTGACATTGCCGGTCGGCGCTATGGACGCGGTGATTGCTTGGGCGCTGAAGCCGTATATGGACGTGATGATGATAGAGCAAAACACCAATACCCTTTGGATTCCGTTGGTTATTATTTTGTTCAGCGCTTTGCAGGGCATGTTTACATTTGCGGCGAACTTTACAAACACTTGGGTGGGAACCCGTATTGCCAGCGATGTAAAAATATCGCTGTTTGAAAAGCTTATGAAATTTGAAGCGGCTTTTTTTGATACAACAACTTCCGGCAATATTATGATGCGTTTTAACAATGACGTTGACGCAGCCTGTAGCGGGCTTTTGAGTAATATAAAACAATTTTTCACGCGGTTTTTCTCTTCGGTGTCATTGGTTGCAGTGCTGTTTTATAATTGCTGGCAATTGGCGCTGATTGCGGTTGTGGTACTGTTTGGAGCATTGTTCCCGCTGACAGGCGTTAGAAAGCGCATAAAAGATATAAATAAACAAACTGTTTTTACTAGCGCTGAAGTGGTGACGCATTATAATGAAAGTTTTTGCGGCAACCGTATTATTTCATCATATAATTTGTATGATTATCAGAATAACCGCTTTAACGACACGCTGCACAGGGTGTTTAAGCTTGGTATGAAAATGGTGCAGCGTACCGGAATGCTGTCGCCGCTTATGCACTTTGTGGTTTCTTTGGGTATAGCGCTGGTTATTTGGGTAGGCAGTTATCTCATTGTTAATCATCAAATCACTGCCGGAAATTTTGTTTCTTTTGTGGCGGCACTGATTTTGCTGTATAACCCGATTAAAGGCATCGGCAACAATTTTAATAATGTGCAGATTGCATTGCTGGCAATGGAGCGTGTTTTTGAGCTTTTGACGCAAAAGATAAAAATAGAAGACAGAGCAGGGGCTAAAGAACTGAAAAGCATAAAGCGCGGAATTTCATATAAAGATGTTTGTTTTGAATATGTTGCCGGAAAACTGGTGCTTAAAAACATCAATTTAGATGTTAAAAAAGGGCAGACTATTGCTTTGGTCGGTAATTCCGGCGGAGGTAAAACAACTTTGGTTAATTTGCTGCCGCGTTTTTATGATGTAACTTCGGGGCAAATTTTGATAGACGGTACGGATATTCGAGATTTTTCGCTTTATTCTCTGCGTGATAAAATAGCTGTGGTTTTTCAAGATAATTTTTTGTTTTCGGGAACGATTCGCGATAACATTTTGCTGGGAAACGAAAAAGCAGATGAAAAAGATGTGGAATATGCGGTTTCCTGCGCTTGTTTAACCGATTTTATAAAAGATTTGCCGAATGGTTTGGATACGCAAATTGGTGAGCGCGGCGTGCTGCTTTCCGGCGGACAAAAACAGCGCATTGCCATTGCTCGAGCTTTTATTAAAAATGCTCCGATTGTGATTTTGGACGAGGCAACGTCTGCTTTGGATAATAAATCAGAAGCTATTGTTCAGCAGGCTATAGATAATTTGATGGCAGACAGAACCGTGTTTGTGATAGCTCATAGACTGTCGACCGTACGCAATGCGGATAAAATAGTGGTGGTTAACTATGGGCGAATTGTGGAAACCGGAACTCATAAAGAACTGATAGCCAAAACTGACAGTATTTATGCGTCATTATATCAGGCGCAGCTGGCGTAAAACCTGCCGATAGAGATTTTTTATGCAAAAATATTCAAAAATTGGTTGACAATAAAAAAACGCTAGTGTATAAGTTCTTTCAGTTGTGTTGCCGACATAGCTCAGTTGGTAGAGCTACTGATTTGTAATCAGTGGGTCGGGAGTTCAAGTCTCTCTGTCGGCACCATTATAAATCAAAGGGTTATGTTAATTCATAGCCCTTTTATATTTTTCAAAATACTACAAAAATACTACAAATTTTTTTATTCAGATTTGTTGTCTGCTGCCATTTTTAACTTGTTCATAAATTTGTTATATTCAGAAATTTTGAAATCTTTGTTTTGGGCAAAAGTGTGTAAAAAAACGACCGTTTTTTTTACACACTCAAGGAGGAACAAGGGGTTGAAAGGTAAGGTTATGGCATTATTATTCAAAAGGAGTATGTTTACACAAGATTATCGGGATAAGCTCGATAATGACGGGTACTGGAGACGTTGGAGCGGCGTTTGTTGCAAGTTTTTGAAGCAGATGTACCATGCTGGATACTCGACGAATGAGCTAGCGCTCAAAGCCAATGATGACAATTGTGTTGGTCGGTCGATGATAGAAATGCTGGGGGTGCTGGCGATTATCGTGGTGTTATCTGTCGGCGGAATTGCCGGATATTCCAAAGCCATGGAGCAATATAAAATAATTAAAAGCGTAGATTATCTGACGCAGGTTGTTACAAATATTCAGACTCTTTACGCTAATCAAAAAACATATATCGGATTAGGAGTGTGGATAGCATTGCAGGCAGGAGTGTATCCTAATAACAGCTATGCTTTGCCAATTGGAAAAAATACGTCAGTTTATCCTTACTCTTCCAAGGACGGCTTGTTATTCGGTTTGCGCATTTGCGGTTTAAGCGAGCGAGAATGTGTAAAACTGACTACTCAAGATTGGGGCGCAAAATCAAACAATGGGTTATATGGCGTATCAATAAATTTAGCATATAACTTTATAAACGGCGCTACTGGCATCAAACAGGACGGTACCGGCTGCAAATTTTACGAAGGCAGTAATGCGTATTTTGCTTGTGCGGTAGGCGGTAAAAATTTAATTACATATGATATTGCTAATAAATATTGCTATAACGGTTATAAAGAAAACGGGGCGGTTTGCATGGGGCTGTTTTTCCGCTGACCGACCAAACAAAATACTCAGCCGGTCAGCGGTGATGCTTTAGTTCATATTGTCTTTAGCGAGTTTTTCTAAAAACTTTATTTGGATATCAGTGATTTGTTTGACGCTTTCAACTTCTACATATTCGCCGGAAGCATGCATACCTTCGCCAGTGCCGGAGTGCATAATGACTATTGAGCCTTTTTCGGCAAATGCGCGCGAATCCGTAGCGCCGCCGATGTGCTCAAATTCTATCGGGCGTCCTAAAATGTTTTCGGCAAAGTTTTTATATTCCAAAATATAAGGATTGCTTTCGTCCATAACCACTGGTGTTGACGACGAAACAATTTTATAGGTTACGCCTTCAACCAAACATTTTTGTAAATTTTCTTCTAAATGCTCAAGAGTGGAATTTTCAGTTAAGCGGAAATCCAACAGGGCTTCGGCATAATTAGACAGCACGTTAGAAACCTGTCCGCCGTTTATTAAAGCCATATGAACGGTATCAAACCAAGTGTTTTGCGGCTGCGGCAGGTTTTTGGCATAATACGGATAGATTTTGCGCAGATTGTTCCAGCTTTGAATAAGCAGTTCGTTGGCGTCAATGCCTTCCCACGGGGTAGAGCCATGTGCTTCTTTGCCATTGGCGAGCAGCTTTACAAACACCGGATTTTTGCATTTGCTGACAATTTTGGTAATATCTCCACCAACATCGTTATCAAGTACTATTTTAGCAGTTAAGTTTGGATAGGCGTCCAAAAAAGATGCGGTTGACTTGCTGCCTTTTTCTTCGTCGGTAGAAAGAATAACTCCGAATTTAAGCGGTAGCTTATGCTCGGCAACATACATCATAGAATTTAGCGCAACGGCGGCAAACGATTTCATATCCAAAGTTCCTCTGCCATACATTCTGCCGTTTTTTTCAACTGGTTCAAACATAGAATCTTCAGCCGGAACAACGTCGATGTGTCCCAAAACCAAAACATCAAAATTCAAACTGTCGGTGTTGCGTAAAAAAACAACCGGAGAAGCCGTGGTTTGGAAAATTTCCGCAATAACGTCGGTGCCGGCAAATTTTTTTATAATGTAGTCGGCGGCTTTTTTTATTTCTGCTTCGTTACCGGTTTCGGTGCGAAAGCGAATTAAATCTTTTACGGTGTTTATTAAATCCATTTTTTACCCTTTCTTTTTTAATGTTTACCTTTTTTTTATTATATACATTTATCATTGATTTAAATTTTATTAAAGGGAAGAAAAATGAAAGCATTGTTGACAACATTTATGGCGCTTGTCCTGGTTTGTGTGTTTATGAAACCGGCGCAGGCGGCGGAAGAAAATGAAAGCGAAAGCGGATTGGCTTTGCCTCGTATGGTTTCACTTCGCTCCAGTTTGATAAATGTGCGTTCAGGACCGGGGAGCAGATATCCTATTGTGTGGGTATATAAACAAAAAGGCGCGCCAGTGGAGATTATTGCTGAATTTGAAATATGGAGAAAAATTCGCGATTGGGAAGGCGCTGAAACGTGGGTGCACAAAGCAATGCTTTCGGGACGGCGCTTTGTTAAAGTTATAAACCCAGGGGAAAATAATATTTACGCCAAACCGGAACTTGACTCCAAAGTTGTGGCAAAAGCTGAAGACGGAGTGGTTGGAGAAATAGAAAAATGTCCGACTCCTGATGGTATGTGTCTGATAAAATTTGATACTATTAAAGGCTGGATGCCGCGTGACGGGCTGTTTGGGCTATATAAAAACGAGGTTATAAAATAAAACGTGAGAGCTGAAATTCAATTTAATGCAGACGGCACATTGTTGCCGCTTATTGAAAAGTGGCAGGATTGGCTTTTGAAAGAACGGCTGTATTCTGAACATACGCTGGACGGTTATTCACGTGATTTGTCTTTTTTTTTAGCTGAAGTTAAGAAAACGCCGTTAAGCCTGCAAGAGCTAAAAGAGCTTGATGTGCATGATTTTAGAAAATTTTTAAGCAAACAGGCTGCCCGTAGTTTAAGCAAATCTTCTATGTGCCGCGAACTTTCGGCGGTTAAAAATTTTTTCAAATGGCTGGAACGTAAAAAGATTATAAAAAATCCGGCAATCAGCGTTATTTCATCACCCAAAAAATCTAAGGTTTTACCCAAAGCCCTTGATGTGACAGATTCTTTTAGTTTGCTTAGCGGTATTGAAGGACTAGAGACGGAAGCGTGGCAGGGGCTTCGAGATAAAGCAATTTTAACCTTGTTGTACGGTTGCGGCTTGCGTATATCTGAAGCCCTTTCAGTTAATGTTGGCGAGATAACTGCAAAAAGCGAGTTCCTTCGCATTAAAGGTAAGGGGAATAAAGAACGTTTGGTGCCCCTTCTTCCAATTGTTTGGCAGCATATCGCCGCTTACCTTGCAGAATGCCCGTATAAACTCAATGTAGGAGAACCATTGTTTTTGGGGGCACGAGGTGAGCGAATCAGTCCGCGTATAATTCAACGCCAATTACAGAAACTGCGTTCGGTTTTAGGTTTGCCAGATACGGTAACCCCGCATGCCCTGCGGCATTCGTTTGCAACGCAACTGTTGGCGGAGGGAACGGATTTGCGTTCAATTCAAGAATTGTTAGGTCATGCGTCCCTAAGCACTACCCAGCGCTACACAGATGTTCAAACCGAGACTTTGCAAAGAGAATACCACAAAGCGCATCCGCTTGAAAAAGAGTAAATAAAAAAAGAGGTCTGAATTTACCAGCACCTCTTCTTTCAAATTCTTTGCAGAAATTACTTTAATTTCTTTTCTACGAACTCTTCATGTTTTTTAGATTTTTTATCAAATTTCTTCAAAACCAATTTTTCAGGATGAGTTCTTGGATTTTTTTCTGCCAAATAGAAAGAACCGGTACCGGCACTGCTTTCCAATTTAATTTTAATTTTTACTGCTTTAGCCATTTTTCTTACTCTTTTACAAAGTTATCAATTAAAACATTTAGGCGAAGTATACATTTTTTAACGAGGTTGTCAACTGTTTTTTTGCTTACATTTCATTTTTCAGCAATTTAATTGCAGTTGAAATGTCGTTTTCTTCCCAAAGTCGGCTTTCTTGCGGGCAAGAATTGTCTGCAGCCGGAACAACACACAAATCCGGAGTTACACCGTTTTGATGAATTATTTTGCCGGACGGGGTAAAAAACTGCTCTGTCGTTAAAACAAGTTTTCCGCCGTTGCTCATTTGTATGACATTTTGAATTGTTCCTTTGCCGAAAGTTTTGGTGCCTATGATTTGGGCGCGGGATTGATCTTGCAGACCTGCCGCCAAAACTTCTGCCGCTGAAGCGGTTTCGCCGTCAACCAATATTGCCAGCGGACCACTATATAAGCGTCCTTCTTTAGAAGTGTAGTAATGAATATTGGAATCGTCTCGACCGGAAGTGTAGGTTATAATTTCATTATCGGTAAAAAAGTCTGCAACTTTCAGTGCTTCATTTAAAATTCCTCCGCTGTTGCCGCGCAAATCTAAAATTACGGCGCTGTAGGGCTTGTTGCGTTCAAGCGAACCCTGCACGGCTTTAGCCGTCTGCTTGTTAAAAATTCGTATGCGCAAATATAAAACATCATCAATTTTGCGGTCGCTGTATAGGGTGTAAATAGAATTTTCTTCCGCGTCGTCGCTGTAATCGTATTCTGAATAGTAATGCGAAAATTTATCCAGTTTGCCGGTGATTTTTTTCATCATTAAATCAGGCAATTCAAAATCTTTTAAGGCGACTTTTTCCGACCATTTCGAGGTTTCATCGGCAATTTGCGTCATGGTTTTGCTCCATGCGGCAATGTCGGCGGAATCTTTTGGTTGCGGAATGATTTTTTTGATTTGCTTTTTGTAATAAAGGTAAAATTTGTCGCTGCCTTTGGAAATGACCACATCAGAATCTAAATCAGTAATTGCCTGCAAACCGTCGGCGGCAAGTTTGGCGTTGCTGACGGGCTGTAAATAGTCTTGGTTGACCATAGTCAGCATTTCATTTAGCAAATTTTCATCAACAGAGGCAAAGGCTGGAAATGTCATGAACAAAACGGCGGAAAATATAATTTTTTTCATTTTCTATTCCTTAAATTCAGCCAGCAGAATTGTATGATCCGAGGCTTTATCCAAAGCTCTGAAATCTTTATCTATGTGGCAAGCCTGCAAATTGTCGGCAAGCGCCGGAGAACAGAATATATAGTCAATGCGCATGCCTAAATCATTGGCAAACGAGGCGTTGGTATAGTCCCAAAAAGTGTAGCCGGTTTGGGTTGGATATAATAAACGGTAGGCATCGGAATAGCCGATAAATTCCAGTTTGCGCAGACGCTGCCAAACTTCGGGGCGGTATAAGGCATTGCTGGTAAAAAGCTCGGGATTGAAAACATCATTCTTGGTCAATATTACATTAAAATCTCCGGCTAAAATGACATTTTTATGCTGCAACAGCAATTCTTCGGCATGGCTTAAAAAGGCGTCCATCCATTTAAGCTTATATTCAAAGCGGGAAGTGTCTTTTTCATTGTTATACGGTGGATTGCCATTGGGCAGATACAGTGAAGCAATCACATAATTCTGACCGTTTTTAGTGAGCTCAATTTCCAAATAGCGGGCGTTTTCATCAGGAAAATTAGGCAGATTTTCGGCAGTGACAGTCATTTTTTGTTTGCTTAAAACAGCAACGCCGTTATAGCTTTTTTGTCCTAAAATTTTGGCGTCATAGCCTGAAACCTGCAAATCAAAAAACGGAAAATTGTTAAATTCTGTTTTTATTTCCTGCAGCAGTAAAACGTCGGGCTGATTTTGCTGCAGCCATTGCAGTAAATTCGGCAGTCTGGCGTTTATGGAATTGATGTTTAACGTGGCAATTTTCATTAGCATATCCTTTTTTTCTGACTATAGTATCTTTTTTGGGAAATAAAAGAAAATTTTTGTTATGTTAAGTGATTTTAAAACATTAGCACGTAAAATAAAGAAAATTTTGAATGAGGTTTATCTATGTATCCCGGTTTATTAAATAAAGATGACGATTATTTGAACGATTTTAAACAGAAAGTGGCTAATCAAAAAATTGCCACCTTAGAAGAACGCCGCACTGAATTGGCGCGTTCCCGCAATAATTTTTTAGGAACGTTTGCCGGCGTGGCGTTGGCAGGTGTGGTCGGCTGGCTGGTTTTGGCTCCGCAATATGCCGAAACGGAAAAGGAAATTCCAATTATCCGCCGTCCGCAGACCGCTGTTAAAATTAAACCGGAAAATCCGGGGGGAATGGATATTCCGAATCAGGATAAAACTGTTTACAATATTGTAGAAAAGAAAGAAGTTGATACTACGGTAGTGGAAAATTTGCTGCCAAAACCGGAAACTCCGAAATTGCCGGATATAGTGCCTGAAGTTGTTGATGTTGACGCTAATGCCGCAAATTTGGATCAGATTGTTGATGAAGTTTCGGCGGACAGCACTAAAGCAGTAAAGCCTGAAACTATGGAAAGTACCGGCGGCAATGTTCCGGCAAAGCCTGCTGATTTGTTAGCTGACAATGCAAAGCCTGATACAGCCGAAAAAGCTGAAACTCCGGCAAAAGTGGAAGTTAAACCGGCGGAAAAAGATGCGTCGGCTGCAGCAGCCGCAGGCGGGTGGCAAATTCAGTTTATAGCGTCTAAAAATAAAGCCGCTGTTGAAAAATTGTGGGCTGATTTGTCGGCTAAGTATGCAGATTTGAAAAAAATGCCGCATGAAATTCAAACATCTGATTTGGGTGCTCAAGGTATGTTTTATCGTTTGCGCGCCGGTTCATTTGCCGATAAAGCGGCGGCATCGCAAGCTTGCGTTGAGCTAAAGTCTAAAGGTTTGCGCGACTGCATAGCTAAGGAAAAATAATAGACAATGAGTAAAAATATACTTCCAGCATTTTTATCTGTTCAAGGATTTTATTTAAGCGACGAGGAAAAACGTCTGTTTGAACGCAGCAATCCGCTGGGAGTGTGCTTGTTTGCCAAAGGCTGCAATAATGTGCAGAGCAAAAAACAGCTGCAGCGGCTATGTAAAGAGATTAAAGAAACAATCGGGCGTGAAGATGTTTTGATAGCTGTCGACCAAGAAGGCGGCAGGGTGCGGCGCTTGGTGGAGCCTGAATTTACGCCAGTGAGCGAGCAGGAACGTCTGACGACGGAAGAATTGGCTCAAGAACACGCCTTTTTAATTTCTCACGATTTGAAAAACTGCGGAGTTAATGTTAATTTTGCGCCGGTTTTAGATGTTTATTATAATTTTACATCGGCTGTGCTGAAAGGTCGTTGTTTTGCCGGAGACGAAAAGCAAATAGCAAAATTGGGTAGGGCAATGGTTGCTGAATTTGCGGCAAACGGCGTTTGCCCATGTGTTAAACATCTGCCAGGGCATGGACGGGCGCAAAGCGACCCGCACTTGGAACTGCCGGTAATTGATGAAAATTTAGAAGCGTTGAAGCAAGATTTTTATCCGTTTAAGCAGCTGAATAAAGCGCCTATGGGAATGGTTGCGCATATTTTACTGACCGCCGTAGATAAAGTTTATCCAGCAAGCGAATCGGCAAAAGTAATTAAAGATGTTATCCGCAAACATATCGGCTTTGATGGTTTTTTAGTTTCTGACGCCGTGGTGATGCAGGCGCTTAAAGGTTCTATAAGCGAGAGAACGCAAAGAACGCTTGCTGCTGGCTGCGATGCCGTGTGTTTGGGAAACGCAGGCTTTTCGGCTAATGCCGAATTGGCGGCAAGCGGGGCGGTTTTGAGTGATGAAGCGGCTGAACGGCTGGCGGTAATTCAGCAAATTATTGCCCGACCGCTTAAAAGACAAAGCTATGTACAGTCTAAAAATAAATATTGTGCAGCGCTGAAAAATATTATATCGTACAATTCAGATTATGATGCGACAGAAGTTTTAAGCCGCATTCGCAAATAAATTAAGGAGAAAAATTATGGATGGTTTCTTTGGTTGGTTTTTAATAATTGTCGGTGTTTTGGCTATTTTTAATGCTGAAAAACTGCCGGCTTTGCGTCAGATGCTGGAAGAAAAGTTTAAAGACAGCGTAGATGCGGCAAAAGCTGGTTCAAAAACAATGAAAGATAAAATTGAAAAAGTTAAGACAGATATAGATAATCGCAAAAACGCTCCGCAAGCTGAAAAAGAAGCAGAAGAAAATACACCGGAAGAAACAGAAGAAGCTTTGCAGTTTATGAGCAGCTATATCAATAAAGAAGAAAATAAAGAATCTGCTGCAAAAGAAAATGCTCAAGCTGCGGATGAGCTGTCTGCGCAAGAAACAACTGATGAGAAAAAAGTTGAGAAAACTGAAGAAAAACCGATAGACTTGAATCATTTTGATTAGATTTTTTATGAATTAGAAAAGTCCGCAGTTTATTTTAAAACCGCGGACTTTTTTTGAGGCAAAATAAAAGCTCTCTGACGAGAGCTTTTGTAAGTTTGAAAATATGACTTATTTTATCTTTGCCATTGGCAAACCCATGCGGGTTGGCTGACCGTCCTGCATATCTTCGGAAAAGCTGATTTTATCTTTTTCAAATAAGCAGATGACAGTGCTTCCCATAAAGAATTTGCCGATTTCAGTACCTTTAGGAAAAGTCAATTCACGGTCGCCGTATTCATAGGTTGTAACTTCTTTGCTTTTATTTGGAGCTACGGTTCCTGCCCAAGCCGTGGAAATGCTGCGGACAATGGCGGCGCCGACAAACACAACTGCCATACGTCCGATAGAGGTGTTGAAATAGCAGACAACACGTTCATTGCGGGCAAAAAGTTCCGGTATGTACTTGGCATTAAGCGGGCTTACGGAAAATAAATCCCCAGGAACATAAATCATCTTGTCTAAGACGCCTTCAAACGGAATGTGAACGCGGTGATAGTCTCGAGGCGACAGATAAATGGTAATAAATTCTCCGTTTTTGAATGTTTGCGCTTCTTTAGCATCTGCAAGCAGGGCTTCGGCTGTGTAATAGTGGTTTTTGGCTTGAAATAAAAATTTATCTTCTATTTTACCGAAGTGGCTGATTTTGCCGTCAACCGGATAGGTTAAGATATTTGAATCCGGGTAGACCGCGCGGGCGCCGTCTGCCAGCGGACGTGAAAAAAATGCGTTAAAAGATTTGTAGTCTTCTACTTTGCCTGACATTTCTTTGGTGTTGACGTTGTAATGCTTGATAAATTGCTTTATCATAAAAGTGGTTATCCCGCCGAGTTTTGCGCCGGCAAAAAAGCCTATAACCCTAGTTAAAAAGCGTTTTGGCAACAGATATTGGATATCAGTTTTAAGTTTTTGCGTATTCATGGTGTTCTCCTGTTTTTGTTTTGATTAAAAAGGTAGCGTCTTTTAAGGGGCTTGTCAATTATTATGTGGAACGCCTTTTTTAATATTTTTTTTAAATCTTTGGAGTAGTTTTGAAAATGTATATTTAAATTAAACAAAAGGCGGACGCAATGGCAAATGAAATTTGGCGGAAAAAAAGATTTTTCCCGCTTTTGGCTACCCAGTTTCTAGGGGCTTTTAACGACAATCTTTTCAAAAACACTTTGATGGTTTTTATAGCGTATAAGCTGCTGGCTGATGCTCAAACAGTTAATATTTACGCTAATTTGGCAGCCGGTATTTTTATTTTGCCGTATTTTCTGTTTTCGGCGTTTGCCGGTTTGCTGGCAGATAAATACAGCCGTTCCAAACTGACACGGGTTTTGAAAATTGTTGAACTGGTTTTGATGAGCACCGCGGCGGTTATATTTATGTTTGATGCACCGAATTTGCTTATTTTTATGCTGTTTCTTATGGGGCTGCAATCTACATTTTTCGGACCTATAAAATATGCTTTATTACCGCAGCTGCTGAAATCTAACGAGCTGGTCGCCGGCAATGCCTATGTGGAGGCAAGTACTTATATTTCCATTATTTTGGGGTCAATATTGGGAACAATGCTGCCAATTTATGCCAGCGTGTTTTTGCTGATTTTATGCGCCGCCGCCGGAGTTTTTTCCGCCTATAAAATTCCTGAAACTGCGGGAGTACAGTCTGACTTGAAAATAAGCTTTAATTTAAGCCGGCAGATAAAAGAAAATATCAGCCTTATCCGTTCGCATACCATTGTGTTTCGCACTATTATCGGCGCTACATGGTTTTGGGTTTTGGGCGTGTTTTTCCTGACTGAACTTTTCCCGCTTTGCAGCAAGGTTTTTAACACCGAAAAAACAGTAGTCACAATGTTTTTGGTGCTGTTTTCGGTGGGTGTTGGCGCCGGTTCAATTTTTTGCAATAAATTGCTTAAAGGCGAAGTCAGCGTGGTGTATGTGCCGATAAGCGCCGTGGGGCTGAGTTTGTGCTCATTTGCGGTTTATTGGCTTTCTTGTGGTTTTGCAACGCCGAATAATACTTTGAGTCTGATTCAATTTTTGAGCTTGCCGCGCGGAATTTTGCTGAGCTTGTTTTTGTTTGCTTTTGCTTTTTGCGGCGGTATGTATGTGGTGCCGCTTAACGCCCTGATGCAGAAAAAGGCGCCGAAGAAAAGCACGGCATCGGTGATTGCCGGAAACAATATTATAAATTCGCTGGGAATGGTTGGCATTTCATTGCTGGCGGTGGTGTTGACGGCGCTCGGGTTTAAAATTACAACGCTGTTTTTGTTTGTGGCGATTATCAGCGCCGGCGTGGCGGTTTATATTTGTATGCTGCTGCCCGATGCTTTGGTGCGGTCAATATTCCGCTCGCTGCTGAAAATCTTTTTTAGAGTGGAAGTTTCCGGCGTGCAGAATTTGCAAAAAGCCGGAAGTAAAGTGCTGATTATTGCTAATCATGTTTCGCTGCTGGACGGGGTGCTGATAGCCGCATTTTTACCGCGGAAAATTACCTTTGCCATAGACAGTGACTGGGGCGCAAAATGGTATGTGAAGCTGTTTAGCGGACTGGTTGATTTTTGCCCTCTGAATCCGGTAAATCCGTTAGCAATCCGCACGTTGATTGATGAGGTCAATAAAAATAAAACCGTGATGATTTTTCCGGAGGGGCGAATCAGTGTTACCGGCTCATTGATGAAAGTGTATGAAGGCGCTGGAGTTATCGCCTCTAAAACCGGTGCTAAAGTTGTGCCGCTGCGCATTGACGGAGCACAGTATTCAAAGTTTTCGTATATTGGAAATATTGTCAAAACCCAAGTGTTTCCAAAAATAAAAATGTTTGTGCTGCCTGCTTGCGATTTGAAGGTTGCAGAGAGCTTGTCTATGCGTGAAAAAAGACACGCCGCATCGCTCAAATTATATGATTTGATGGCGGCGATGATGTATCGGACAACCGATAAAAATGTGCCTTTATTCAATGCGTTGCTGCACGCTGAAAACTTGTTTGGTTCAAAACATAAAATAGCCTTGGATATGCAGAAAAAAACACTGAATTACGGGCAGTTTGTGTTAAAAAGCTATGTGCTGGGCGCGGCGTATAAAAAACTGTTTTTTGATGAAGAAAAAGTCGGAGTTTTGCTGCCTAACAGTTTGGCAAACGCTGTGAGTTTTTTTGCTTTGCAATATGCGGCAAAAATTCCGGTTATGCTGAATTTTTCGCTGGGAACGGCTCAATTCGAATCCTGCTTAAAAACCACAAAACTGCGCAAGGTTATCAGCTCCCGCAAATTTATTGAAGCCGGCAAGCTGGAGCGTTTGGCGGAAAGCGTAAAAAATGCGGGTGCGGAAATTATTTATTTGGAAGATTTTGCAAAGCAAATTGCTTGGACGACCAAACTTAAAGGCATTAAAAAATATCTGCGCCGCGAAACTGTGAAAATAAATGCGGATAAACCGGCGGCTATCTTGTTTACCTCCGGTTCAGAAGGCTTGCCTAAGGCGGTTTTGCTGTCGCACCGCAATATATTGGCAAATGTGCAGCAGCTGCGTTTGGCGGTGCCGTTTTGTTCTAAAGACGTGTTTTTGAATGCATTGCCGATGTTTCATTCGTTTGGGCTGACTGTGGGGACGGTTCTACCGCTTTTGCACGGCGTAAAAGTGTGCTTGTATCCGTCGCCTTTGCACTATCGCATTATACCTGAACTGGCTTATGATTTGCAGGCAACGGCTATTATTGGAACAGACGCGTTTTTATATGGTTACGGACGCATGGCAAGCTCCTATGACTTTTTCCCGATACGCTTTGCGGTTGCCGGCGGTGAAAAGCTGAAAACGCGCACGGCGGAACTGTGGATGAAAAAGTTTGGGGTGCGTATTTTTGAGGGCTACGGCACAACAGAATTGTCTCCGGTTATTTCCGTGAATACGCCGATGTATTTCAAAGAGAACACAGTAGGGCGAATCTTGCCGGAAATTAAATATAAACTGCAAAAAGTATCTGGTGTCGATGACGGCGGAAAATTGCTGCTGCAAGCGGATAATGTGATGCTGGGATATATGAAAGCCGATAAGCCTGATGTGCTGCAAAAAGCGGAAAATTGGTATGATACCGGCGATATTGTAAAAATAGACGATGATGGTTTTGTTACGGTTTGCGGAAGAGTTAAGCGTTTTGCCAAAATAGGCGGTGAAATGGTGTCGCTGACGGCGGTTGAGCAGGCGGTAGAAAAACTGTATCCGAATGCTGTGTTTGGCGCATTGGCGGTGGCTGATGATAAAAAAGGCGAAAAATTAGTTTTGGTGACGGCGGATACAGAAACAAAACTGCCGGAAATTCAACACTTTTTTAAAGCTCAAGGCATTAGTGAACTATGGTGTCCGAAAGAAGTGCTGTATGTGGCAGAACCGCCACTGCTGGGAAGCGGAAAATTTGACTATCTGCGCGCACAAAAAATGGCAGAGAAAAGACAGAATATTTTATAAAGCAAATTATTGTGGATAACCCTTTTTAAAGCAGGGTTAAAAGAGCAAAAAATGATGAAAGCTGGCGTGAAAATATTTAGAATCAGCGCATAAAATAATTGCTGAAAATTATCGCTTTAAAAACAAAAAATACCTGCTTTTCAGACAGGTATTTTTTTGCAGAAATAAAAGCAACTTATTTCTTAGATGTTTTTCTGCTGGTGCTAGATTTAGCAGTGCTAGATTTAGCAGATGATTTTGTTGCAGATTTTTTGTTAGAGCAAGCAGAGCTTGAGTTTGAGCAAGAGTTGTTGCCATAAAGCTGGTTGATAGCCATTGTCCAAAAATATTCATCTTTACCATTTGGGCAACCTGCGTTCTGCCAGTTATAATAAGCAGCTTCGCGTATATAATTTTCATTATAATTTTTAGTCATTTTATATCTCCAATAATTGTTTATAACAATGTTGAGTATAAACGCTTTTTTTCTAGCGTCAATACTTTAAAAAACAGAAAATCAACACTAAAAAAAATTATCCCGAATTTTAGCATATTTTCTTGCATTTAAATTGATTAGTTTATATAGATATAAGATGAAAGTTTTAATACAGGCAAACTAATATTATTTTGCTGTTCTGTTATGGGAGTTTATTATGGATAATATGTTATCAAAGGAAGAAATTACAGCAATTGTTGAAGGCGATCACGGCAATGTTTTTGCGGTTCTCGGAATTCATCGCAACAAAGGCACAAAAAAGGTCTTTATCCGCGCCTATCAACCGTTTGCTTCGTCTATTGAAGTGATTGATGAAAAAGGCGAATCCTTAGGCAAAATGGAAAAAATAGACGAGAGAGGATTTTTTCAGATAAACTTTGATAGAACGGAAGACTTTGTTTACCATTTTAGAATTACCAATGATAAAGGACATGTTTATGAGGCGGAAGACACCTATCGTTTTCCGGCGACAATCGGCGATATAGATGAATATTTGTTTGCTCAGGGAAATCACCGCGATATTTATAAAAAACTGGGCGCACATCTATTGGAAATCGACGGTGTAAAAGGCGTGGCTTTTGCCGTGTGGGCGCCTAATGCTAAACGCGTGTCGGTTATCGGCAGTTTCAATAACTGGGACGGACGCATTGACGTGATGCGCAAGCATATTAACTGCGGCGTGTGGGATATATTTATTCCAGGGCTGGTAGAAGGCGAATATTATAAGTTTGAAATTAAAACTCAAGATAACAGAATTTTAACAAAATCAGACCCGATGGCGACATTTGCTGAAGTGCGCCCGAATACGGCTTCTATTGTGTATGACATCAACCACTATCAATGGAATGACGGCGAGTGGATGAAACACCGCGAAAACAGCAATACCTATGACCGCCCGATGTCGATTTATGAGGTGCATTTAGGTTCTTGGCGCCGCAAAGGCGATAACGGCAGTGAATTTTTGACCTATCGCGAATTTGCCGAAAGACTGGTTCCGTATGTCAGCAATATGGGCTTTACGCATGTGGAATTTTTGCCGCTGTGCGAACACCCGCTTGACGCCTCTTGGGGTTATCAAATCACCGGTTTGTTCGCTCCGACTTCCCGCTTTGGCACGCCGGACGATTTCCGCTATATGATTGATAAATTCCACCAAGCCGGCATTAGCGTGATTATGGACTGGGTTCCTGCGCATTTCCCGAAAGATGCGCATGGTTTGGTAGAATTTGACGGTACTTGCTTATATGAACATTCCGATCCGCGCAAAGGCGAACATAAAGATTGGGGAACCAAAATTTATAATTACGGACGCACTGAAGTTTGCAATTTGCTGTGCGCCAGCGCTTTGTATTGGCTGAAAGAATTTCATATCGATGGTCTTCGCGTTGATGCGGTGGCGTCTATGCTTTATTTGGACTATTCGCGCAAACAAGGCGAGTGGGTGCCGAATGTTTACGGCGGCAATGAAAATTTGGAAGCAATCGCCTTTATCCGCAAGATGAACGAGATGGTTTATACTCAAACCAAGGGCACTATTACCTGCGCCGAAGAATCAACGGCATGGCCGATGGTTTCGCGTCCGGTTTCCGCCGGCGGCTTAGGCTTTGGCTACAAATGGAACATGGGCTGGATGAACGACACCTTGCGCTATATCAGCCATGAGCCGGTGCACCGCAAATATCATCACGGCTTGCTGACTTTTGGTTTGCTGTATGCTTTTAATGAAAACTTTATTCTGCCGATTTCGCATGATGAAGTTGTACACGGCAAAGGCTCTATGCTGGAAAAAATGCCAGGGGACGAGTGGCAGAAGTTTGCTAACTTGAGAGCTTATTACGGCTTTATGTGGACGCATCCAGGCAAAAAGCTTTTGTTTATGGGAAATGAATTTGCACAAGATTGGGAATGGAACAGCGAAGAAAGTCTGCGCTGGTTCTTGCTGGATTACCCAATGTATAAAGGTATGCAAAACTGCGTGCGCGATTTGAATTTGATGTATAAAGGCAATGAGGCGCTGTATGAAGAAGATTTTGATTCCCGCGGTTTTGAATGGATAGACCATTCAAATTGCGATGACAGCGTAATATCTTATATCCGTAAGGGACATAATCCGGACGATTATTTGGTGGTGGTCTGCAACTTTACTCCTGTTGTACGCCATAATTATCGGATTGGAGTTAGTGAAGCTTGTTCTTATCAAGAGATTTTTAACAGCGATGATAAAAATTATTGGGGCGGAGGTGTGCGCAATGAAGGACCTCAGCAGGCGCAGAATTTGAGCGTCAGCGGCAGACCATATTCCGTTGAATTGGTATTGCCTCCGCTTTCTACCATTGTATTGAAACCCGTCCGCTAAAACAACATAAGGAAATTAAATGAACAAAGACATAAGAGTTTTAAACGGCAGTCCCTATCCTTTAGGGGCTGCATGCGATGAGAAAGGCGTAAATTTTGCGCTGTTTTCTGCTAATGCTGAAAAAGTTGAGCTTTGTTTGTTTGATGAAAGCGGTTGTAAAGAACTGCAGCGTTTTCCAATTTTGGAAAACGATAATAATATTTGGCATATCTATTTGGAAGGCGTTAAAGCCGGACAGCTTTACGGGTATCGGGTTTATGGACCGTATGAACCGGCAAAAGGAAAGCGTTTTAATCCAAACAAACTGCTAATGGATCCGTATGCTAAAAAACTGAGCGGAGAAATTATTTGGCATAAAGCTTTGTTTGGCTATGACACCGACAGTGCAGATAAAGACTTGTCTTTCAGCACACTGGACAGCGCTCCGTATGTGCCGAAGTCGGTGGTTGTCGATGATACGTTTGATTGGGGCGATGACGCTGCACCGAAAATTGCCGACGGCAAATGCGTAATTTATGAAGCGCATGTCGGAGGATATACCAAGCTGCACCCGAAAGTAGAAGCAGCAGAACGCGGCAAATTCCTGGGATTGGGGTCAAAAAGCGTGGTCAACTATTTGAATTGGCTGGGCGTTACTTCGGTTGAGTTGCTGCCAGTATTTGCTTTTTTCGGCGAAAAACACGGCATGTATATTGATAATTACTGGGGCTATGAAACACTTTCATATTTTGCGCCGGAAGCCAAATATATGGTGGAAAATAATCTCGATGAATTTAAGCAGATGGTCAAAACTCTGCATGCCGCTGGTAAAGAAGTTATATTGGACGTGGTCTACAATCATACGATTGAAGGCAACCAAATGGGACCGACTTTGTGCTATCGCGGCATAGATAATGAGAGTTATTATACTTTGCAGGAAAATCCGCGCTATTATTTTGACAGCACTGGCTGCGGCGCATCATTTAATTTGCAGAATCCGTATGTGTTGACTTTGGTTATGGATTCAATGCGCTATTGGGTGGAAAAAATGCACGTTGATGGTTTTCGCTTGGATTTGGCTTCAAGTTTGAGTCGGGTGCGCGGAGAGTTTACGCAGGACAGCGGCTTTTTGCTATCGGCGCGTCAAGATGAAATTTTGCGCAAGGTTAAAATTATTGCCGAGCCATGGGACGTCACTATGGATGGCTACCGTATCGGCGGTTTTCCGCCGTCGTGGTATGAGTGGAATGACCGTTACCGCGATGTGGTGCGTCGTTTTTGGCGCGGCGACCGCAAGCAGGTTGGGGAACTTGCCAGCCGCTTATCCGGTTCCAGCGATATATTCGGCTATGCTAACCGCGATATTGACAGCAGCGTCAATTTTTTAACCTCGCATGATGGTTTTACGCTGCATGATTTGGTCAGCTATAACGAAAAGCACAATATGGTGAACGGCGAAAACAACCGCGACGGCAACGACGCCAACTGGAGCTGGAATTCCGGTGCAGAAGGCGAAACGGAAAAGCGTGTGGTCATTGAAAACCGTGATTTGCGCACTAGAGCTATGCTGGCAACGCTTTTAATGTCGTTCGGCACGCCGATGCTGGTTGCCGGCGACGAGTTCGGCAACACCCAGTTTGGCAATAATAATCCGTATTGTCAGGATAATGTTTTGACTTGGATTGTTTGGGACGCTATCCGGCAGCAGGATAGAGATTTGGTTCGCTATGTCCGCCGATTGATACAGCTGCGGCAAAAAATGGCTGTGTTTGCGCGCAAAAAGTTTTTCAGCGGCAAGCTGATAGAAAAATACGCCCGCTATGATGTTAAAGATATTATGTGGTATCGAGAAGACGGCGTGGAATTTCAAAATCCGGATTGGTATATGGAAGACCGCCGCAGCCTGTCTTGTTTAATTTACGGAGAACCGGAGGCGTATTTTGTGATTTATAATGCCAATGATAAGCCGATGAACTGGACGCTTCCTGACTTTTTGGCAAAAACAAAAATCACGCTGGTTTTGGACAGCAGCGAACAAATTAAGGCAGATACACCGATAGAAGTTGAAAAAATCGAAATACCTGCGTGGTCGGTTTGGGTGTTGGATTTGAGAAGACCGGAGAAATAAATGCAGAACAGTTGGAATTTGTTGTTGGATAAACTTGGTATTGCCAAAAGCTATACCGACGCGGCACAAAATCGTAAAGAGTATGTTGCAGACGATGAAACTTTGCTTAAAATGGTAAATTATTTGGGCTTTAAGCTGAATAAAATTGAAGACAGTGACAAGCTGCTGGCAAAGCTGGAAAAAGAACGCTGGCTGTATGTGACGGAGCCGATTTATGTGCTGCGGCAAAATGATTTGAAGTTTGATGCCGTGCTGGCAAAAGCCGAAACCGAAAGCATTGAGCTGGTGATAAAAAATCAGCAAACAGACGAAGAACCAACGGTGTTTTATTCTTGCAAAATTACAGAAGAAAAAATGCTGGGACGCAAGGAATTTGCAAAAGTGGAAATCAAGCTGGATAGTGCGTTGGAACCGGCTTATTATGAGGTTGATTTGATTGCCGGCAGCTGCAAAGCACATACGATTTTGGCTGTGACGCCGGACAAATGCTATGAGCCGGAATATTTGCGGAATCATAAAATTTGGGGTATGGCGATTCAGCTTTATTCTTTAACCAGCAAGCGCAACTGGGGCGTGGGTGATTTTACGGATTTAGCAAATTTGGTGGATTTGTGCGCGCGTCAGGGAGCAAATATTATCGGCTTGAATCCGCTGAATGTGCTGTTTCACGATTTTCCGGAAAACGCCAGTCCATATTCTTCTATCAGCCGTTTGTTTTTGAATCCGATTTATATTGATGTGGAAAAAGTAACTGGCTACAAACCGGAATATCTAGCCGGTAAAGAAGCGGAATTAGAACGGCTGCGCGCGGCGGAAAACATTGATTATACCGGCGTGTATAATTTCAAAATGCAGATTTTGCAAAAGATTTATGAAGATACGTTTGCCAAGCTGGAAAAATCGGCGGTGTATCAAAAATTTGAAAAGAAAAATAAAGAAGATTTAGAAAACTTGGCGACTTATCAGGCGCTTTATTCGTTGCTCTGCCATTCCGTTTACGGCGGGTGGCGGGCTTGGTCGAAAGAGCTGAAAAATCCGCAGTCGTCGGAAGTTAAAAAATTCAGAGCAGAAAACCGCAAAGCCGTGGACTTTTTTAAGTTTCTGCAATATTGGGCGGAAAAGCAGCTGGAAGACGTGCAGAAAGAAATTGAGCTGCGTGGCTTGAAAATTGGTTTGTATCGTGATTTGCCGGTTGGATTATGCAAAGACAGCGCCGAGCTGTGGAGCGAAAATGATTTGTTTATCAAAGACTGCGGGGCAGGCGCTCCGCCGGATATTTTCTTTCCGACAGGGCAAAAATGGTGCTTGGGCGCGTTTAATCCCTATAAACTGAAAGCCAATGCCTATCGTCCGTTTATCAAAATTCTGCGGGCGGCAATGGAAAATGCCGGAGCAATCCGTATCGACCATGTGATGAGTCTGCAGCGTTTGTATATTATTCCTGATGATGCTGAAAAAGGCACATATGTTTACTATCCGTTTGCCGATATGCTGGGAATTTTAGCTTTGGAAAGCTACTTGCAGAAATGTATGGTGGTGGGCGAAAGCATCGGCAATGTGCCGGACGGTTTTATTGAAGCAATACAGGAGCGCGGAGTATATTCACTGAGCGTGTTGTGGTCGGAGCGCTGGAATGGCAGCGGACCGTTTAAGCTGCCGCAGGATTTTGCACCGCACACATTCTGCTCTATCGGCACGCATGATATGGCGCCGCTCAAAATGCGCTGGTTCGGCGGCGATATAGAAACTATGTATAACCTGAAAATGCTGACGGCGGAAGAGCGGCAGAATCAATATAAGGGCAGGGAAGCAGAACGCCGTTGTCTGCTTGACGCTTTGGACTACACTCATTCATGGTCGGCAGATCGCACAAGGCAATGCGATTGCTTATACGGCGAAGGTTATCCGAACGGCATTATGGAAGCCACAGAGCGCTATTTATCTTCCAGCGCCTGTGCTGTATTCTTAGCCCAGCCGGAAGATATTTTCGGCGTAAATGTACTGCAGAATCTCCCTGGAACGGATAGGGATAAGCACCCGAATTGGCGCCGCAAACTTCCTGTAAAGATTGAAGATTTTGAACAGAATGAAGACTTTATCCGTGCAGTCTCTGCAATAGATAGGAAACTCGGCTAATGGTCTACTACTTTTAACTTTTTGTGCTTGTGTACCTCTTTGTACACGGCGCAAAAAAGTTAATGCGTATTAGCCTCATTATCCGAGTTTCTGAGAGTTAATACAAGTTGTGCTTGTGTACTTCTTTGTACACGTCGCTTAAAAATTCCGTCGCATCTACGCACGCTATCCGAGTTTCTGAGAGTGAGAAGTATAGTCATCCTTGGCTTTGAGCGATAGCTCATTCGCCGAGGATTCAGTATAATATATCCGCTTAAAGAATATGGACTCTGGATTCTCGAGACAGTTCGCTATAGTTTCTTGGAGTTAGATTTAGGCGTAACGTGTTAAAAATAAATAACTAAAAAACAGCTGCTGCCTTCTTTTATTCCGCAATAGCTGCAAACTTGGTTTACTTCGGCAACCGAGATGTTTTTTAAACATTTACGCTGGGTGGTGCAGTAGTCGTCGCCATGATAAAAAGATGTCGGATTTTTACCAGATTGGTCAAAAAAATTAATTCTGTGTATATAGTCATGCAATGGTATAAACAAATTATTCATCATTTGGCTGCAGGCTTTTGCGGTAAAATCTTTGAACACAAAATCAATAACTAATTCATTTTCACGGGAGATTAAATATATTTGGTTGTTAAACTCATCTTCTATGCAGGTGTCAGAGTTATTTGGCGTTTTCCAAGAATTAGGCAGCAGTCCCAAAGCTTGTATTGTGCTTTTTAGATATGTATTGCCTTTGGTGGTTACAACTAAAGAGTCTCTATGTTCAATAAGCCCTTGAAACAAATAAGCGTATTGTTCGACTAGCCGGTTTATTTTATATGCTTCCATTGCCTTAGAATATCCAGCAATACCGCCCACGCTCAAAACAGCAATAATGGCGAGTACTCCCAGCATTTCAATCATAGAACGACCGGATTGGGAAAACGTAATAACCCCGCGTCCACAGCATCCGTCATTCTTGGATTTATTCCGAGAATCTTGTGTGAATATACTCCTTTTTAATAATAAGGCTAATTTATTGATTAGGTTAGCTACTTTTTGACAGAAGATTCTATGCACGGGGCATAGAATGACGTTGAGAGCGGCGTCTATTATATTTTTTAACTTACGCATATTTCTAACTCCGTTTAATATGTTATCTATAAAACAAAACCCGCTATTTTAAAGCGGGCGGATGTTCAGAAACCGTATAACAACAAACGGCTCGGCTTATTCAGCACATAGCCTTATTCAGCCGACATCCGTCCAACGAACAGAAAATCGGCATAAAAAATTTAAGTCGTTTATGCTTTAGCGACTGTTGTTAAAAGGGTTTCTGACGCCCTGAGCACATATCCTGCGCTCAAGTTCAATTTAGCGAATAAAAGTAAAATTGTAAAGAATTTTGTATTCAGTTTACAGGGATAATTGAAACTGTTATTTCACTTTGCCGTCCTAAATTGTCGACGGCTTTAATTTTTAGAACACCGAACGGGGGAGTTATTTCTATGACTTCGCCGGCTTTGCTTTGTCCAAACAAACTATCATTTACAAACCAATATACTGTGCCTGCGTCGGCGTCCAAGTCTGCCCGCAGGGCAATAGTTTGTTTGTTTTTCAGCATAATTTTGCTGTTGTTTGCCGGAAAAGTGATTTTTGGCGGCAGTCCGTGCTTAAAGTCTTCTACTTCGCTGCAATCGGTTAAAAATTCCGGCGGGCGTTTAAAGTTTATACCAGCTTTGCTAAAAGCATTCAATATGTCGGACGACCAAAAATTATAGCTTTTCAGCATAGTTGCCGGCGGAGTATGGCGGCAGGCGCGCAAACCGCTGGCTTTATCTATGGGAACTAGGCGGGTAATGTTGGAGTTTTTGATTTGCGTTATCCCCAGAATAAAATAGGTTTCGGCGGTTTTGGCGCAAAAATCGGTTGCCAAATCTCCAGTGTCGCTGCAGATTTTTACTTTAGCCAAATTAAGCTTATGCGGGGCGGTTAAATAGTTATTTTGCTGATTGCTTATTTGTTCGGCAATGCGGAAGAACAGCGGCGCCGCCAGGTCTTTGCCAATAAAAGCGGGGTTTGGCGTGCCGTCAAAGTTGCCAAGCCAAACCACTAAAACATAATTCCCGAAAATGCCGGCTGTCCATGCATCTTTAAAACTGTAAGAAGTGCCGGTTTTCCAAGCTGCCGAAAAAGCTTTAGTGGAAGCGGCAAATGAAACTTTAGACGAAGAATGTTGTTCGCGGCTGAGCATATAACGAGTTAAAAAAGCTGCTTCCGGCGATAGCAATTGTTTGGTTTGCGGCTTGCCGCGGTGTGTGAACTGCAGGTTGGAAAACTGACCGTTGTTTGCCAGCATGGCATACATAGCGGCTAGGTTTTCCATAGAAACTTCAACACTGCCCAAAGCCATGGATAAACCATAATAATTTGCCGGTTTACTCAATTTTACGCCGCTGTTTTTCAAAAGATTATAAAAATTTTGTTCACCGACTTGTTCCAGCAAAGTTACGGCTGGAATGTTGCGGCTTAATGTTAGAGCTTGAGTGGCATCTAAAATACCAAAATAGGTGCGATCAAAGTTTTCCGGCTCATAAAAACCATAGCGGCTGGGCACATCTTTCAGCATGCTTAGCGGGTGTATTAACCCTTTTTGCAGGGCAATAGCATAAATGAACGGCTTGAGGGCTGAACCAGGGGAACGTTTTGCCGTTATGCCGTCGACCTGTCCAAAAATTTGGGGATTATAAAAATCTGCCGAGCCGATATAGGCTAAAACAGACATATCGCTGCTGTCAACCAAAATTGCCGCCGCGTTGTAAACGCCCTGTTTGTTATGCTCGGACACATATTGCTGTAAAATTTTTGTGATTTTAGTTTGCAGCGGCAAAGCTAAAGAAGTGTCGATAATACCGTTTTGCCGGCTTAAAAGACGGCGGGTAAAATGCGGGGCAAAATCCGGCAGAAAAACTCCGGAAGCTAAGGGCAGATTTAGATAATCATTTTGCGTGTGATTGTATTTTTGCCGCCATAATTTTTTCAGGCGGTCGGCGGCGAGCGCATTGTTTTTTCGGTTTTTAAGACTTAATAAATTGCGTTTTGCCGGATTTTGCGGAATAACCGTTAAGGCAATGGCTTGCGGCAGGTTAAGCTGCTTTGCCGGTTGCTGGAAATAAATAAGAGAAGCGGCGCCGATACCTTCAATGTTTCCGCCATAGGGAGCAACATTGAAATATGCCTCTAAAATTTGAGCTTTGCTATAAAAAAGTTCTATTTGCAGAGCTCGTAAAATTTGTTCAGTTTTACCGGCAACGGTGGTTGTGTTCAGCTGATAGACAATGCGCGCCAGCTGCATGGTGATTGTGGATGCTCCTTGCTTGCGCCCGCCGGTCAGCATGGAAAAAGCGGCGCGGATAAAACCGGTAGGGCTAATTCCAAAGTGGCGGTAAAATCCGTGGTCTTCATAAAGCAGCAAAGCTTGCTGTGCCTCAAGCGGAATATCTTGCAACGGAGTAAAAAGCCGATATTTATCGTCTAGACTCAAAGACAGTTTAAGCAGATTGCCGCTGCGGTCATAAACAGCGCCGGAAAAGTTGTAGCGGTTATATAAATCAGGCTTTGGAATAAGCATCATCAGCAAAAACACGGCGGCAAAAGAACCAACGGTAAACCGCAAGGCTTTTTTGCTCCGTAATTTTTGCCAAAACTGATAAAATTTATTCGCCAACCGTTATTTTCCTTAAATCAGAATTAGCATGCAGCAGCGGCTGATACATGGCGTCAGCATAAACCGGAGGCAAAGCAAAGCTGCCGTCAGCCACCACTTTTACCTGATAACTGAAACTTTGTTCATAGACAAAGGCAGTTGCATACACATTTATACGGTCTTCCCGAATTTCTGTGCTGTAGGTTCCGTCTGCGGTTTTCAGCGAACCGTCAACCACTTCAAAGCAGCCGGCGAGCAAATCGGTTAAAGCCACATCATAAACAGGCTCTTTGCCTAGGCTGCTGTAAATGACCTTAACATTCAAAATGTCTCCAAGCTTGGCTTTGGTTACAGGTTGTCCGTTTTGGTCGGTGACGGCTTTGCTTACGGATAAGCCCTTGGCTGCTGCTTTGACTTGAGCCGATTTAGGGAAACCTTGCTGCCGGTTTGCATAATAAAAAGCTTGCGGAGCGCTGACGCTTAAATCTTTGGTTTGAGGCAGATAAGCGACAGTCGGGAAAGGCGTGTAAACAGGCGTAAACTGCGAAAATTCAATTTTTTTATCGGTTTCTTGATTGTTAAAAGCATTGAGCGCCAGCACCGACCAGCTTGCCGAATAGGTGGTGAAATTGCCGCCGGACAATGGTTCCAGCAAGGTTTCAATGCTGTTCTGGTCAAGGGTTTTCAGTTTGCTATGGAAATGTTTGGCAAGCAGATAGATGTTAACGGCATTTTCCAGCGCATTAGGGCTGTTTTTATACATTCCAGCCAAAGTATCGGCATGCTTTTCATCTTGCAGTATTTTATAGCTTGCCGCCAAAAATTCGGCACCAAGATTTGTCTGCCAGTTTTTAGCATAATTATTTTTGTAAAACTCTTCAATATTAAGCAGATAATTAGTGGTGATTTTGCCGTTTAAGGTCAGAATGTAGGCAGCGTACGCCGGATTGAAATCAGATACCGACGCCGGCTGAGCGGCAGCAGTTTGCTCGCAATATTCCAAGGCGGAATCTAAAAGTCCGTTCGGCACATTAAAGCCGTGTTGTTTTGCCGTTACCAAAAAGTGTGCGGCATATAAGCTGTCGCGAGGGGAAACGTCCAAGGCACTGTTGCTCCAAGCTGTAAATCCTCCGCCTAAAACCTGCCGTTCACGCAAAATTCGCACAGCATCGTCAAACAAGGCATAAACATCAATTCCTTTTACTAAGTCCGGAGATTTGAAGAACAGCTCAATTGCCGGAAAGGCTTTGCTTATGGTTTGTTCGGTGCAATAATGCGGATATTTATTTAGATATTTAAGCAAACCTTGCGCCAAAACCAAAGGCGAAACAGAAGCGGAAAGCTGCTGAATGCGGTATTCTTCGTATAAATCTTCTGCCTTGTTCAAGGTGTAGGACGATTTAGCCATGCCGAAATTAAATTTATTGCTGTATGGCACAGCTGGTCGAATGCTTAAAGTATACGGCATAACGGCGTGCTTTTCCGGTTCATTGAGGCTTTGCGCCGTAAAGGTGATTTGCTGTGAACCAAGAGTGTCTTTGGCTTTGAAACGGAATTTCAGCGAGGCTTCGCCGTTTTCGTCAATGGCAAGGTCTTGCGAATTTTCATCAATGGTTTCTAGACCGTCTGAAACATTGGCAGAAACTTTTATTTGGTAACCGCTGCCGGAATTTTCTACCAAATTGCCGACGCTTAATCCAATAACAAACTCATCGTTTGGAGCCACATTTAACGGACCGGACGGCACAATGGCAAAATCTCCGCGAGATAGAACATTTTGCTCGGTGTTGCCAAAACGGTTTTGCGATACGGCGACCGCCATTACTTTGATGCTGCCGTTAAAAGCCGCCGGAACGGCATAGGTATAGGCAGATTCTTGGCTGCCGCTTGGCAGAATACCGCTCCAAAAAGCAACTGGTTTGTCGGTTTTGCGGGCAAATGGATTTATATTGCGGTCCAGCGCAGATTCATCTTCGCTGCCGTCGCCGCCGGTTGAACTCAAATTTTTCAAAAAGCGGATATCCGGCATTATCAAATCCATAATTTGTTCGGTAACTACGCGGAGGGCGCGTTTAGCAAGGAAAATATCCAGCAATTCAGGCATTTTGTAGCGGGCAACTTGTAAAATACCTTCATTTACGCCATATATCACAATTTGCGCCGGTTCTGAAGTCTTGTAGTTTATAACCAAATTTTCTCCTGGTTTTACGGTTGCAGGAGTGTTTAAAATTATATTCAAACGGCGGTTTTCTTTGTTTATGCTGAATGGAACAACGGCGTAGCTGAGCGGCGACGAATATATTTCAGCTGATTTTAAAGAGCGGAAAACAGCAATATTGATATAAGCGTTGCCTTCTATGCCGTCGGGCAGAACAATGTTTTGCATAAAGTTTTGAGAGTTGGTTTTGAACCATTTATAAGCATAAACTTTGTCGCGCTCGATGGTTATCAAGCCATAGCCGGCATAAGGGGCGGAAACTTGCATTTCCAGAGTGTCTCCGGCGGAATATTCCTGCTTATTCAGCTTTACGTTCAGATTTGCGTTTTTGTCGTTTGTCTGCGTTTGATTGAGTGCTCCGGCAACATAAAATTCAACTTTTGCCAAAGTCTGATTTTTGGAGTCTGTAATTTTCCAAATATATTCGCCGGCTTGCTCGGTTGGCAGCTCTTTATTCTGCCCTGCGGCAGAAATTGAAAACGGTATGCTTTGCAAAACGTTTTCTTTGGCAACCATCTGATATTGGTAAGTTCCGTTTTTTTGCTCAACCAAAGAAGATATGTAATCTTTTTTGATGAGCTGCAAAGTTAAATCGTTTAATTCCAACGGCTCTAAATTATTGTCAACGGCGATAAAATTTATGGCGTGCTGGGAATTTTTATAGATATAGTTCAGTTCGCCGTCAGATTTCCAGCCGACCAAATATTTTGCCGGAGAAACAAGTGTGGTTAAGGTTGTACCGGTGCCGCGGGCGCTGCCGGTTTCTAAGCCGTCGATATTAAGCTGCAGTTTATAAAGACCTTGCTCAAAATTTTTCAAATCGAGCGAGAGCTCGGCGTTTCCGTCTTTGTCGGTTTGTACATCGGCTAAAGAATCGTTATAGCTGCGGGGTTCTTGAGTTTGCTGCGGGTTGCGGAATGTATAGCCGGAAAAATCAGTAAATTTAAATGTTGTCGGAGTCAGGCTGTATTTTGCCTGCACTGTATGTCCGGCTGCCGGATTGCCATAGAGATTCTGCAAGTTGACGGCAACATTTAATAAGCTTTCATTGATCCAGCCTTTAGGAGCTTCCGGCTGCCAATTAGCCTTAATCTTTAAGGTATCCGGTACAAATTCTTCTACTCGGAAAGTGCTGTATGCAACAAAGCGCTCTTCATTGTCTTTGCCTTTCAGCCATAAATCAACCGAATATACTCCGGTTGGAGCAGAGGCAGATAGTGAAAATTCATATTCCATAAAGCCGAGTTCGTTACTTTGAAGGGTTTTGGTGGCTAAAGTATCGCCGTTTGGCTTGCGGATAGTCAATTCAAACGGGAGTTTTTGCGGAGTGTTTAAATCAGCCTGACGTACCAAAATGCCTAAATGTCCGTTTTCACTTGGACGATAGATGCCGCGGTCGCTGAATATATAGCCTTTTAACGAAGTTTCAGGAGCAGCCCAGCCGTTAATATAATCACCGCCTATGTCAAAGCGTGACAAGTTTAGTTTACGGTCTTCGCGGTTGATGGGCAAAAATGAAATATCATTGCCTAAAATAACTTTATAGGCAACCGCGTATTTGTCATTTTTGAACTCTGAAAAATCAGGTATTAGAGCCATGCCTTGCGCATTGGTAACAGCTTCTAAAACCGGAAGTCCGTTTTTACCCAAGACCTGCACTTTAGCCTTGGCTGCCGGATTTTCTGAGGCAATATTAGAAACAAAAATATTGTGGGTTTTGTCGGCGTTGTCTTTTACGACAATACCCAAATCAGTAAGCATAAGCAGGCGTTTGTCGGCGAAACTGTTTCTATCGCCGTTGCTGCCTTGGACGGTGATTAAAAATATGCCCTTACGGTTTTGAAAATAATCGTTAAGGTCAAGCGAAGAATAGTTTGCTTCTGCCGGATTAGTAGTGTTTATGGGCAGTTTTTTGTTAAAAATTTCTGAAATGTCAGCTTCCGAAAAATTATAATTTTCAAAATACGGAGTTTCAAAATTGCCAAAAGCATAGGTTTGGGTGACCAAGTGATTCAAATCGTTTTCTTTTATGCGGGCAATATCAATGTTTAATTCTGTGGCGCCGCGGGAGATAAAAGCGATTTTGCGGCTGCCTTGCAGCGACATTACGGAACCGTCAAAAACAATGCCGGCTTCCAGCGGGTAAGGTGAAAAATTTGTTGCAAGAGCGGTGGCTGAATTATCTTTGCCCAGTTTAAAGCCTTCTGCCGAAGTCAGACTGTTGTCAAACAGAGCAATCAGACAGCCTTTATTTTGCGGCTCGTGATATTTGAAAAAGTGAGATTTTGAATTTTCGTGCGGCAGCGGTATTGCCGAAATTTTCAGCTTTTTCATTTTTTTCAGCAGTTTTTCTTTGCCGTCGGTTGTTGACCATTGCTCATTTACTTTGGGACAGCTGTCATCTACATAGTTTAAAGTCAGCGCTTTTTGCAGCTTATCGCTATTTACAGCGGTGGTAAAATCTACAATAAAGACTTGTTCGGGATTATCATTTTCAGTGTTGCGGACAATACGGGATTCAGTATGTTTAATTTTGAAAAAAGTATCGCTGCTAGGGATTTTGACGGTTACTGCTAAGTTTTTATCCAAAGTTTTTTGATTATAGCTGTTGCCGAGGTTCACAATGCTGATTTTGGCAAAATCTTCTTCATTTTTTATTTGCACCGGTTTGGATATAATATGTAAAACGGTGTTATGGTCCGTCAGCTTATAGTCAAAATCATAATTATCGCCGCCGACTGTTTTAATTTTTATATGTTCTTTCAAGTTGTTTGTGTCAATAGGCGCCGTAAATTTAAAGCTGGCGGTAACAGATTTGTTTTTAAGGTCGCGCGGGTCTTCATAAAAATCGGAGCCGCTAACGCTGCCGCTGAAGATAGGGGTGCTGAATTTGAAGGTTAGGTTTTTGGTTGGGGACGGAGTGTTGAAAATATTTTTGCTTAAATTTACTTTATAGGAGGTGTTCGGCAGCCAGTCGGTTTCCGGAATAAACGCCAGCTGGTCGCGGTTTTGCCATTGCCAGCTGCCGCGGATATCCGGATTGATGGATATTCCACGTTTAAAGTTTGCGCCGATTTTGTCGGCATCAGTCACCGGCTGATTGAAGTTTACATACAGATAGTCCGGAGAAATTTTGTCGTCACCGGAATAATCGGTAGCTGCCGGAGCTTGAATTGAAGCTATTTTGACGGCGCGGTCAGAATTTCCCAGCTCATAGCCGCTGCTGAAATAATATCCGGCAAGTCCGCCGATAACGGCGATTATTATAGTGAGTATTCCGGCGATAAGTGTTTTTTTGCTTACTTTATTTTCCATATGTTTTCTCCAAAATAAAACCAATATGTAAAGATAATAATTTTTTAGTGCCTGTTTACAATATTTATTAACAAATTGTAAACAATTTTAACGGAGAAAATGTAACACCAGCTAAACTTAGGATATTGTAATGCAAGCAAAAAAGTGCTGATTTTTTAGGTGCGGCGCGAATATTTCCAAACAAGGCTGGTAAAAGCGATATACATCAGCATTTCGCAGCTTTCTTCAAGAATTTCATTATCTATAAACGGAAATTCAGCAAGCGTCGCCGCTACTGCAGCGCCAATCAATACAAGGGAATCCCAAACAAAAACAGGAGCATGCAAAATATATTGCCAAATAGTTTGATAGACCTTCTTGCTCCATATATAGTAGAGAATATAAACGCCGTACAGGTTGCGCAGGGGCTCAACAATGAAACCATATTTCATCTTTTTCCAGCGGCAGATTTCATCGGGCGACAAATATTTTTCGCAAAAATATGAACGACCCAAGTTGGTCTCCCGCATCAGCATAAGCACAATAACCAAGGACAAAGCCGTAAACAAAGCTTTGTCTTTGGGCGAGCGCAGAGCAATTATTAACGCGGAGCCCAAAATAACCAATTGCAGATTTTCTATCCAGCCGCCTTCTACAAAAAGCTGGGCATCAGCATATTTTAGCATAAACGTAATTGCCGCTATATAAATAAATTCAACGACTGTAAGCCAAGATAAATTCCATTGCAGACGCGCCGGAATTTTTTTTATAAATTCAATAAGTTTCATTTTTTCCCTATTCAATAATACATAACACACTGCGGAATATACTCTTAAAATAATTTTTATGTAAGTATTTTTTTGCGGGGCGGGGGATAAAAAAGTCAATATATTTTAACGTGGACATATTGATAAATAAATTGACTTAGGTTTATTGGTTATTTTATAGTGTAAGCATGATTAAGAAGATAAACATAAATAATATAAACTTGACAGCGGTTTTGGTCTTTTTGACGATTGCTTTGCTTTTGGCGCAGATTGCGTTTGATATGTTTTATAAAGGATATCCTTCAGACGAGACGGAGCATTTGCATGTTGCTTGGCTGGTGTGGAGCGGCAAAACGCCGTATGTTGATTTTTTTGAACATCATAATCCTTTGCTGTGGTATTTGTTTGCGCCGGTTGCCGGACTGATGTATGACAATCTGAATATTGTCTATGTATCGCGGATTATTGCGGTGGCGGCTTCATTGATTTGCTGGTTTTATATTTATAAAATTATCACCAAGTGGCTCGGCGGCTGGCAAATTTGGCTGGCGGCGTTTTTAGTGTTTTGCCTAGGGTATGACGACAGCCGCTATATTACGGAATTTCGTCCGGATACGTTTATGAACTTATGCTTTTGGAGCGGTTTATATTATTATTTAAGCTATCTTGAGGAAAAGCGCGGCAAAGATTTAATTATTTCATTTTTGTTATTTACGCTTTCATTTTTCTTTTTGCAAAAAATTATATTATTACTACTGGTGCTGGCGGTATATACTTTTATTTTGTTATGGAAAAAGCAAATTAAACCGGCTGATTTTACCAAAGCGCTGATATTGCCGGCGGTTATAACGGCGGGTTTTATTGCTTGGCTGTGCTGTCACGGAATGTTGCTGAAATATATAGAATTGAATTACACCTTAAACAGCATGCTGGTGCAATATTATGGCTTGCATAGAATACGGCTGAATTTGGGAAATTTCTTGATTTATCTGCCTTTTACCAACGGGTGGGGCGCAGTTCATTTTACCCCGATTGCAACGGTGTTTTCCTGCACGGCAATTCTAGGATATGCTAATTTTTTGCAAATAAAAAAGCCGGCTGCTCTTTGTTTGGTTATTTTGTTTTTCAGCGAGCTGGGAGTAAGACTTTTGACTTTTTCTCCGTATCCGCATTATTTTTCTTTGCTGCTGGCATTTGCTTCAATAATAATTGCGTCGGTCATTTTCAGGAATATGTCAAAATTTAAGCAAAAGATATACAATTTGTTTTTATTTTGCTTTGTTTGCATTTTAGGCTCGCAAAACTATGCTAATTTTCATAACGGAATTTATAACGACCAAATAAAAGGCGCTTTAGAAGATACAAAATTTATTATAGAACACACCGCTGCTGATGAAACGGTTATGAATGCGCACAATTACAGCCCTAATTTATTTCGTCCCGACAGCAATTATGTTTGGTTCTTATTAAACGATACAGGCTATGTGTATGAAACAAATTTTGCTGAGAAAAAAACAGATTTGAACGAGGTTGTTCTAAAACAAAGACCGACAATAATTTTTGCATCGGATTATAAAAACACTCCGTTCAGCGAACGCAGGGAGAAAAAGCTGTTTGAATATAATGCGGATATGATGTATTTGTATCAAAAAATGAATATAAAAGACTATCCTTTAACCGAATTACTGATTAACATTCCGCAGCCAAAAGCTTATATTTGGAATATGGAACTAGTCAAAAAATATTATAACTCAACAGAACGTCCGCAATTGTGGATTTTAAAAGACGAATATCGACATGGGGAGAAGTAAATGCAGAAAAATTTGCTGATTTGGGATTTTGACGGTGTTTTGGCAGACAGCGAGCATTTGTGGGTGCAAAATTGGACCGAAACTTTGCAGGAACTCTATGGCTTAAAGCTTTCGGCAGCTTTGCAAAAGCAATATTTAGAGGGAAAAGCCGATAAAACGAAAGTGGAATTGTTTGCAAAAGATTTTCCGAACATAAAGCTTGATGATTATTTTTGGGATAAAATTCATCAAAATGAAGACCGGCTGATTGCCTCTGAATTGGTGCTGACTGCCGATATAGAAAAAATTTTAGATGATAAAAATTTTGCTCAATGTGTGGCAACAGGAGCTACAATAGAAAAGCATAATAAAAAGGTGAAAAAACTCGGTTTAGGCAAATATTTTGACGAGCACAACACTTTTACGGCTTATATGGTGGCAAACGGAAAACCAGCGCCGGATATTTTTTTGTATGCGGCAGAAAAAATGGGCTTTAAACCGCAAAATTGTTTGGTGGTGGAAGATTCTGCCGCCGGCATAAAAGCCGCAGTTGCCGCCGGAATACCGGTTATCGCATATATCGGAGCCACTGGTCACAACACGCCGGAATATGCTGCTGCCTGCACCAAGGCGGGGGCTTTTAAAGTCAGCGATAATATGCGGGACGTTTATAAAATTATAAAAGAACACTTTGGCAACAATTAAGGAAAAAAATATGAATAAACTTTTTTTGAACAGTTTTGCAGCGTTTATGATGATGGCGGTTAATGCCTGTGCCGCTGAGGTGAAAAAGCTTCCGGAGCCTGATTTAGAAATGCAGTCGGCTTCGTTAATGCAGCTTTTAGATGAACGTCAATCGGGCAGGAGCTATGATGTAGACAAGCGGATTGATGATACGACTTTGAGCGAAATTTTATGGAGCGCCGTCGGGGTTAATCAATATGGCAAAATAACCATTCCGACAGCGCGCAATAATAAAAATCTAAAGGTGTTTGTGCTGAACAGCAACGGCGTTTGGCTGTATAAAGCAAAAGAGAATCTGCTGGAAAAAGTTTCGGATAAAAATTTGTTGCCGTATTTGGCGGAAAAGCAGGATTTTATTTTGCAAGCTCCTGTTCATTTGCTTTATACTAGTTCTGATAAAATGTGGGGTTTTGCCCATGCTGGTTCGGCTTATCAAAATGTTTATTTATATGCGGCGGCTAAAGGGCTGAGCACGGTTATCCGCGGTTTGCCGAATGATGAAGTTGCGGCGGAAGCTTTAAATTTGGGCGCAGATGAATTTACTATTGCCCATCAGCCGATAGGATATCCTAAATAGCATATTTGTATTCAGGCTTTGAGCGATTACATATTTTTTATGCAAAACTCAAAGCCAAAATATAGTTTAAAAGAAAAACTGGACATAGCCGAAAGTATATCTACCATTTTAATGTTTCTTATGGCGGTATGGGGGGCTATTGCGGCGTATGAAGCCGGTTTTTGGCGTAAAATTATGCACATTATAGACCATTATCATACGGAAATAGTCAAAATAGAACACACCGAAACGGTTAAAACCATAGAACAGAAGGTACTGTATCCTAAAGCTGAACATTTAAAAAACAGCCAAAGTTTAAAGACAAATAAAAACAAATCAGGGCGAAATATTGACAAGGCTGCAAAATAGCGTTATTCTAATATTGATAGCTGAATTATTATAAACTTAAAGTATTTTGTGTATGACAATTATTAGAAATTTAGTGTCAAGTGATTCAAAGGTTAAGGACGTGGCTGAGGCAAAAGCCGTTTTGGGCGCCGTGGTCGGTGGTCTTCTGCAGTCAAAAACTGTGGTCGACAAGATTAAGACGCCTAGAGAGTTTTTGAAAAGCTTTTCCTTTAACAAGCGGTTTTTGATACGCGATGCAATTGCCAAGTCTATGCCTGTGGCTCGCCGTTGGGCGGTTGAGCGTATGAAAAATGGCGAAAAGTTCGAAGATTTCGAAGATGAAATCATCGAAATTGACGCCATTGAACGTCGTCTGTATCTGAATATGCAGCAGACGTTTCTGGACCATATCAAACACCATGGTTATGATATGAACTCTATCGTGTTTGTAGAAAAACTGCATCACGTTAAAGAGTTTAATCACAACGAGTACAACAAGCTTTTGAGTGAAATGCGCAAGAGCTTTGTGAAGAACAACAATCATTCGGTGGAATATCTTATTAGCAAAACCACAGAGTTTGTTTGTAAGATAAACGAAATCGGACGCGCTGCGTATGAGATGTTACAAGACGGCAATCGTCTGGACTTTTCTAAGTGGAGCGCTAAGATGGTGCTGCAGGATGCGGTGTTTGAAGAAAACAAGCAGTTTTTGAAGCAAACGCTGAAACACTTTGCTTCAATGAAAAACAACAAGGTGAAGCTGGGCGTGTCGGAAATTCGCTTGTTGCTCAATCAAAAGGACGGCTGCCGCCGCGAGAAGTACTATCATCAAGCGGAAGAGTGGATTATTTCCATTTACAATTCGCTGCCTGCCGATACCAAACAGGAAAAAGAGGAGCAGGCGCAAATTTATAAGGAAATCTGCGCTTTTGTCTATGACATTGTTCCGCTTACAGGACGCATCTCGATAAATATGATTAACTTTATATTTGATCGAGGTTTTCTTAGCCCGATGAGCCGCGATTTGCTTTTGAAAATCAGACCGCGCATCAACAGCCTTAGCATGACTCCGCTGTTTCACTATCCGCTCATGCATATGCTGGAAAATGTGTATGCGGACTATCGTTTGGGTGAGCTGAGTCAGTCGGACTGGTGCGTGCTGGAGGTTACCGCGGCATATGAGCCGGAGCTGATGAATATTGAGCTTCAGCGCTTGTATGAGCAGCATTTGGAAGAGAACAAAGCTTGAGGCGACACTATTAAAAAAACACCATTGCTTTAGTGCAATGGTGTTTTTTTATAGGGTTACTTGATAACCGATGATACGCCGGACAGATAGACAACATCGTCAGCTGTTAATGACGATAATTTCAAGCCCTTTGCCACAGTGTCAAGCAAGATTTGCTTTGGAGTATGAACAAACGCGGGCGTTGACATTTTGTGCAGAGTATTCTGAATGAAGGTTATTTGCGCCTTAACATTGTCTGTTGGCTTCATTGCCTTGAGCGCGTTGAGATCCTTTTTAAGCATAGGCTTAAAGTCGGAAGTTGTGTTAGTGCGGAAAACAATGATGTCAACGAGCTCGTTTTCTGAATCCAGCGGACCTGCCCAAAAAAATGTGCAGCCGGCTGGCAAATTAGCGTCACATACCAAAAGTGTGCTTGCAAGCATAAACTTTTCCATAAAACAGTAAATTTATGAGGCGTTAGTCTTAAATGTATGATTGCCTAAGCCATACAAGACATAATAAAAAACAAAATTATAAAATTTGTTTTAAAATTAACAAAAAAAGCTGATTTTGTCAATAAAAAAGATGATAACAAACAAAAAATGTAAAACTTGCAGAATATAAAAATTTTTGCTAAACATAAGTGTAAAATCATTATTAAGGAGATTTTTGTGATGGCAAAACAGAAAGAAACGGCAAAAGTTAAACAGACAAATAACTGTTTGATAAATTTTTTCAAAAAACCTAGAGTCTATCTTAGTTTTGTGGTGGTTGTTTTGGTCGGCTTTGTTTCATTTTATAAGATGCAGCAACAGAATCAGCAAAAGGAATATCAGGCAGGTTACGCCGGCATGATGGTGTATAGCATGGTTAAAGGCTATGGCTATGTCTGCAAGGAAAATGGTTATGAATTGCAGAACTTTCCGCAGAAATTTCAAGAACGATATAGAGATGAAATAGAAAAAGTTGATTTGGCGCTGCAGAAGTACGGCTATAATTTACAAAAATTTTTTGAACTTATGGATTTTGAATTTATGAATAATGATAAGATAGTGCAGCAAAATCTGCCGCAAATTATTACAGAAGATTTGAATGAAACCCGCCGACAGATTATTTTGGAGGTAGTTCAAGAAAAAATAGGAGAAGAGCAGGTGGAGTGGAACGATAAATTTTATGATTATTTGTCTTTAAGCCGATTATGCCGCGATATGGATGAAAATTCGGAGGATTATTTCAAAGCCTACGACAGTTCAAAGCTGTTGGAACTGAAAAAACTACTTAATGATTTGCAATAGAATAAAAAAACTTCCGATAGGAAAATATCGGAAGTTTTTTAAGTGTTATTTTTATTCATAGCGCAGGGCGTTTATCGGGTTTAAAAGCGAAGCTTTATAGGCTGGGAAAAAGCCGAAAAGTAAGCCGACAATACCCGAAAAGCTAAACGGCAGCACCACATAAAATGCTGCTAATTCCGCCGAAATTGAGGTTAGCTTAGGCAGAATGTAGACACCGGCGATACCGAATATAACGCCGATTAAGCCGCCGATTAACGACAAAATCAAGGCTTCCATCAAAAATTGCAGGCGGATATCCCAGCGTTTGGCGCCGATTGCCATACGAATACCGATTTCACGCGTGCGCTCGGTAACCGAAACCAGCATGATGTTCATAATGCCGATACCGCCGACCAGCAAAGAAATGGAGGCGATAGAACCCAGTAAAATCGTCATAATTTTAGTTGAACTTTGCATCATTTCCATAAACTGCGTTAGGTTCATAATGGTAAAGTCATCGTCTTTGGTCAGTCCCAAATTATGGCGCTGGCGCAAAAGCGTGGTGATTTCATCTTGCGAAGTATAGGTGCTTTCGGCATCATAGGCTTGCAGCATCAGCATATTTACCATATCCGGAAATTGAGTGCCGGAAACTTTTTTCTGCACGGTACTGAGCGGCAGATAAACCATATCGTCCTGGTCTTGTCCCGGACCGCTTTGTCCGCGGGTGGTAAGGGCGCCGATAACCGTGAACGGCAAGCCTTTAATGCGGATAGTTTTGCCAAGCGGGTCAATGTCTCCGAACAGTTCTTTAACGACGGTCTGTCCCAAAATAGCTACTTTGTTGGCGTTTTTGATGTCGGTTTCCAAAAATTCGCGTCCAAAAGCCAAATCCCATTCTTTAATTTCAAAATAGCGGTTGTCAGTGCCGACAATGTTGGTTGCCCAGTTGGCGTTGCCGTAAACAATTTGACCGCTGTCATTAACCACAGGCACAGCCAAATGAATGGCGGCGATTTTGTTTTGAATGGCATCGGCATCGCCGTTTTTTAAGGTCGGCTGCGAACCATGACCCATACGCGCGCCGCCGGAGGTGGAAGAGCCTGAGCGAATCATAATCAGATTGGTGCCCATGCTGCGCATTTCTTTTTGAATGGAAAGCTGTGCGCCGTTGCCGATTGCCAGCATAACAATAACCGCAGCCACGCCGATAATGATACCTAAACTGGTCAAAACCGAACGCATTTTGTTGGCTTGAATAGCGCGGATAGCAATTTTGTAAATTGTCTTTAACTCAATCATTTCTGAACTCTTTTCGTGTTGATAATATCTGAGTGGATTTCGCCGTCCACGATTTTTATAATGCGTTTGGCAAACAAGGCAATATCTTCTTCGTGGGTTACCAAAATAATGGTGCGGTGCAGTTTTTCGTTCAGCTTTGTAAACAAATCCATAATTTCCACACTCATTTTGGTATCAAGGTTTCCGGTTGGCTCATCGGCAAAAATTATCGGAGCTTCGTTGACAATGGCTCGGGCAATGGCGACGCGCTGCTGCTGACCGCCGGAAAGCTGGTTTGGCTGGTGATGCATACGCTCATGCAGACCGACGCTGTCCAAAGCTTTGGCAGCACGCTCTTCGCGTTCCTTATCCGGCACACCGGCGTAAACCATCGGCAGCTCCACGTTTTCTATGGCCGAAGTGCGCGAGAGCAGGTTAAAGCCCTGAAAAACAAAGCCGATTTTGCGGTTGCGGATTTCTGCCAGCTGGTCGCCGCTAAGGTGTTCAATGTTTTCGCCGTCCAAGATATATTCGCCGGAAGTCGGCGTATCCAAGCAGCCTAAAATATTCATCAAGGTAGATTTACCCGAACCGGAAGGTCCCATAATCGCTACAAACTCTCCGGCTTGGATTTCCAAGTTTATACCCTTGAGAATTTCCAAATCAAAGCCGTCCAACGGATAGCTTTTATGGATATTTTTTAACTGAATCAGCGGTTTCATTAACGCGGCATCCTTAATCTCATTTTTTGTGTGTCAGCGGCGGAAAGTTCTTTGCCGATAATCACTTCATCGCCAAGTTTTATATCACCTTCCAAAATTTGCGTGTTATCTTCATCGCTGACGCCGATTTTAACCACTACGCGTTCCGGCTTGCCGTTTTTCATAATCCATACGCCGCGGTCTTTATAGCGTTTGGCGTTGTCGCTGTCATCAATATAAAAGCGCAGAGCTTGGTTTGGAACCAGCATAACGTCTTTTTCTTCGGCGGTGATAATTTCTACATTGGCGGTCATCCCCGGTTTAAGTTTCATATCCGTATTGTCTATGCCGATTACAACAGTGTAGGTTACAACGTTGGAAGTGGTTGTCGCCTCGTTGCGAACCTGTGTGACGGTGCCGTAAAAATAGTCATCGGAATAGCTGTCAACGGTAAAGCGTACATTTTGACCTTCTTTAACTTTGGCAATATCAGCTTCAACTACCGAGGCTTCAATTTGCATTTTAGTTAAATCTTCGGCTACTGAAAACAATTCCGGAGTTTCAAAACTGGCTGCCACGGTTTGTCCGACTTCCACGGCTTTGGAAATGACAATACCGTCAACCGGAGCTTTAATTTCAGTATATGAAAGTTCGGTTTGGGCAGAGTTCAAAGAGGCTTGCGCCTGTTTGACCTGCGCTTGTTCCAAAGCCAGCTGCGCAACCGAGTTGTCATAGTCGCGCTCGGCGGCTTCCAAATCTTTTTCGGTAGAATATTTGGAGGCGTTCAGTTTAGAAATACGGTTCAGTGCTTTTTTATAGTATTTGATATTGTTTTCTTCTACGGCTACCTGCGCTTTGGCAATTTCCAAAGCAGCTTCGCGCTGCTGCACCGTGGCTTTGGCGTTTTCTTGGTCAATAAGCGCCAAAAGCTGTCCTTTTTTTACCACCGAGTTATAGTCGACATAAATTTCAGCGATACGTCCGGAAGCCTGCGAGCCGACCGAAACGGTGGAAAGCGGGTTGATGGTGCCGGAGGCGGTGATGCTTTCCATGATGTCGCCGGTTTCTATTTTTTGGGTTTTATAAACCGTGCCGCCGGTGCTGCGGTTCAGCAATTTATAGCTGATGCCGATAATCGCCAAAACGGCAATTCCGTAAATTAAATATTTTTTCATTGTCAGACCTTTCACATATGTTTATAACGCAATATAAAAATTTTTTTACTAGAAATCTATAAAATTATGGAGCAAAAAATAAAAAAATGTGCACAAAACAGTAGGAAAAAGCCTTGTAAAGCTAATGAGTTAGGCGTTTGTTCACATTTAATACTTCAACTGCTAAAAAATGCTTTATTTTTTTTAATTTTCTGTTATATATAAATCGGTTGAATTATAACTGTGTGATATTAAAGGAATAATTTTTTGAAAAAACTTTTGAAAAAAAATAAATTCAAATTTAAAAAGCAAAAGGTTATTTATACTGAAAAAAAGCCTTTTTTAGCTGATAAAGAAATTATTTTCCGCAGTAACGGACGAGCTAAAGTTTTTAACATCTCCCACCGTTTGCAGGTGTTTATGCTTATGCTTTTTGCGGCGGTGTTTGCTTGGTCGGGTTATAATTACTATTTTTATCATGTATCCGCCTCTATTATTCATCACAAAGAAAAAGAATTGGGCAAAACCCGCGATGCCTATATGGATTTGATGTCTGATGTTACGGCGCTGCAAAATAACTTAAAAAGCGTGGTGTCTTCCATAGACGAAGCCGGCGACGGTTTGAAAGAAATTAAAAACTACAAAGAAAAAGCCTTGGTGGTAGAAGATAAAATCAAGCAAATAGCTGATTCTGAAAGCTGGATTGACGCCGAAAAGGTAGAAGAGAAAGTTACTAAAAAAGAAGCTTTGCTGCAAAAAGATATGGTACAGACCGAAAATGCACAGTTAAAGCAAAAAATAGAAGAACTGGGCGGAAAAATCACCAGTCTGCAAGAAACCGTGAAAGGTTTGGAAACGGCGGAAATCGCAATTTTGGATAAAATTCACAAGCTTTCGGGACGGGAAATAGATCAAATTAAAAATTCTTTGACGCAAATCAATAAGTCTTTGAAAGTAAAAAATAAATATTTTAATCCGCTGGCAAATGTCAAAGAAGGCAAAGGCGGTGTGTATGAGCCGGCTCAGGGTATGAAAATAGAAAACCGCGAGCTGCTTAATAAATTGTCGGCAACGTTTAAGCAAATTGATACGCTGGAAAATTATAAGCAGGCGATGAAAGGCGTGCCGCTGGGCAAGCCGGTTTATCGCTATCAGCTAAGCTCTCCGTTTGGAACAAGGCAAGATCCGTTTAAGGCTTATTTGGCTAACCACAAAGGCTTGGATATGCGCGCCGCCGCTGGCAGCCGTATTTCGGCTCAAGCCGCAGGGCGAGTTACTTCTGCCGGTTATCAGAAAAACGGATACGGCAATTTGGTGGTGGTTGACCACGGCAACGGTTTTGTGACTAAATACGCTCATATGCGTAAAATTTATGTGAAAACAGGCGACAGAGTTGCCTATAACCAAGCGCTTGGCGAGGTGGGACGTACCGGACGCGCTACCGGCAATCATCTGCATTATGAAGTTTTGTTTCGCGGAACTAATGTTAACCCTGCCGCGTTTATCACTCTTAACAGCCTGAATTAAGGAGATAAAAATGAGAAGTTTAAAACGTTTAATCTATTTGAAAATTGCTCGTATGAGTCGCGGTTCTAACACGCCTGTGCCAAGCATTATCAGCTGCGATACCAAAATTAAAGGCGATATTTGGGGCGGCGATACCATTCATATTGACGGCAAGCTTGAAGGCAATATTATGTGCAATGAAGTGATTATCGGTACCCGCGGTTATATTGTCGGCGATATAAAAGCTAAATCTTTGAGCGTATACGGCACTATTAACGGTGTGATAGACACAGACGAGCTGTTTGTGGCTAACAATGCGCGCTTAATCGGCAATGCATATTACAGCAAAATTGCTTTGGAGCCGGGGGCGTATATTGAAGGCAACTGTATTCCGCGTTCGCGCCGTCCGGAAGCACAGGTAAAACCAGCGGCTGCAGCTCAGGCAAAACCGGCAGAACAGCCGAAAACAGAGCCTAAGCCGGCTGAAAATAAACCGGCAGAACCTTCGTTAAAAGCTGTGAAATAATGGCGGAAAAAAAGAAAAAATCTGATTTTATTTCGACAGGGCAGGTGGCGCAAAACCGCCGCGCGCATTTTGATTATGTGATTGACGAGGTTTTTCAGGCCGGTTTGGTGTTGACCGGAACCGAAGTCAAATCACTGCGCCTGGGGCATGCCAATATTAACGACGCCTATGGTATGGTGGAACAGGGCGAAATTTATATGTCGAATATTTTTATTGCCGAGTATGCCAACAAAGGATATGAAAGCCACGTTGAGCGCCGTAATCGCAAATTATTGCTGCACCATAAAGAAATTATCAAAATCCAAAATGCGTTGGCTCGTAAAGGCGCGACTTTAATTGCTATGAAACTGTATTTTGACAATCACGGCAGAGCCAAGCTGGAAATCGGTTTGGGACGCGGTAAAAAACTTTATGACAAGCGAGAAACCGCCAAAGAACGCGATTGGAACCGTGAAAAATCCCGCCTGTTGGCGCATTAGATTAGCAAAGTTACGGCTTAAAACTCAAAGAAATGGTGCAGGCGCTGCCGCTAAAGTTGAATTGAAGTAATTTAACTTTATAATCAGTTACAAAAAAGCTCTCATTCGTAATGATTGAGAGTTTTTTTGTAGCAATTTAAATACGTGCTCTAAATAATAACGCCTAAAAAATACTTTCTTAGGCGTTATTATTTGAATATCTAAAACTCGCAAAACAATTATCTTCCAATTCCAAAATCTTTTAACTTGCGAGCAGCATTATTCTCCTCAACAAGGGCTTGGTCAGAAGCGGCTTTTTTTTCTTTAGCTTTTTGGGCTTCCCATTGTTCAAGATAAACTTTTGTCGCTTCTTCTTTCAATCTATATCCATCGGTTATGATGGTTTGACGAGCAGATTCCAAAACCTTAAGAACAGAATTATATTCAGGTTCTAATTTAATAGGCTCTGCTAAAAAATCCTCTAAAAACATCTGACGCCTAGGAAGTTTTTTACTAAATAAAACTTCTTTAGAAAAAGTTTCTTTAGGTGCGGCTTTATTCTTCTCTTTTTTATCTTCTTTTTTTGATAGAAATTTTTGTAGCAGTCTATTTTTAACTTGTTCAAACTTAGATAATTTTTTTTCTTCAGTCTGCTTTTCTTCGCATTTTACCGGCTTCTCAATGTATATCTCTGCCTTGACAACAGAGTCTGGAAAACCCATATGATCGTCGTCGCCGCCTGTTGTGAAAAGATCACATGCTCTGAAGCTAACAACTAAACTCGAGCCGTCTTGTTTAGCATATTTTATGATGTTTGTATTGCCATCATCAATATATGTTGTATTTTCGTTAATTTTATATTCTTTCATGACCTTATCTTTCCTAAATAGCGTTATCTTTTCAAGAAAATTAAAATATCCTCTTATAGTTTATTATAGCATAAAATATTAAAAAGTCAATTTTTTTTGTCAATCTAATGAACCTCCATCGGCTTACGCCGGTGGAGGTTCATTTTAAGGTTTAGAAAGTTTTAGTATGGTAAAAAGTTTACAGCGATGTAACATTTTTGCTGATCTTCTTTGCAAACTTTGCAGATATTATGAATATCGCTTAAAGTCATTGAAGACAGACATTTTTTATCGCCTCCGCAAGTTGCGTTACCATAAAAATATGTAGACGCTGAACCATCTGTGCCGGCATAATAAATGACATCAGCCATAGGAACCAGCCAGTTGCTGAAAATAGCCATACAGTTTTCTAACGAAACTTGCGGAAGCTGGTCAAAATTATCTATATTGCTTCCAATATAAATATCCATAATAACACGTCTTTTATCAACGTCAGAGTTATATCTCATAAACAGATGGGTAAGATTGTTGTGACCGTCGTCAAGATAGATTGTTTTTGATTTAGCCCGTGGTTTCCAGCTGTCAGGAATCCAGCCCATATCTTTGGCAAGGTTGTAGAGTTCGGAGTTTTTAGTTTTTACGGAAGAATAAGACTTGAGTAAGTTCGGATAATTTTCTATCAGATGGAAAGTAAGGTTGCTGTAGTCTTCTATCATTTTGTTTATTTTGAATTTTGTCATCGCCTTAGAATAGCCGGCGATACCGCCCACACTCAAAACACCAATAATCGCCAACACGCCCAGCATTTCAATCATAGAACGACCAGCATTGTTTAATTTTATCATTTGAGCTCTCCCAAAGGCGAGAGACAGAGACATTGTTTAGTTTTCATTTTTTTCTCCATTTTGTGTCTTAGTCTGATTTTATATTATAAGTATATTAGGAATATGTAAAGGTTAATCTGTACAAAATATAAAAAATGTTTTTACAGGCAGAAGAAGCTACATTCGTTTCAAATATTCGGCAAAGTTAACAACGGCAGAGCTTACTTCGTCTGCAACTTCGGCAAATTCGGCGTTTTTGCATAAATTTGCCTCATCAGCATAAAGCACGCGGTTGAGTTCCAGCTGCAGCGTATACATTTTTCGTTTGGGCTGGCAATAGTTAAAAGTGATATAGGCTCCGGAATAAGGGCAGTTTTCCTGCACGCTGTAATTATAATCCCAAAACTGCGAGGCGAGGAAATCACTGTATTCCTGCGGGCAGCTTTGGCTGAATAAATTGCCCAAGCAAACATCAATGCCGGAACGGTCGTCAATAATGGAGCAAATTTTAGACGGCATGGAGTGGCAATCCAGCACTACGCAGAAACCAAACTTTTTCAGGCATTTGTTGATAAGCTGCTGCAGGCGGTTGTGATAGGTGTCAAAAACATTGCTTAAACGAGCCTCGACTTCATTATAATCCAGCAAGCCGTCATAAAGGTTTTCCCGCTTGAAGTTGATACGGTGGATTACGCCTAAGCCGACGCGGCAATGCTTGTCATATAAAATGTCTTTTTCTTTTGGGTAATTATAGAACATTGTGGGGTCAAGCTCAAGCCTGTCGCGGTTTAAGTCAACAAAAGCGCGGCTTAAATTCATTTTTAGAGCAGTCAGACCTTTGGCAATTGCACCTTGCAGCAATTCATCCACCAGCAAATCTTCATTGCGGCGCAGCGTCTTTTCATCAAATCTCACGTTCTGTAAAAATTCCGGCGGAAAAACCGTGCCGCTGTGCGGTATGGAAAGAATTAGCGGATACTGTATCTTGTCGACGTTAAATTCATCATAAACCGACAGATTTTTATAATTAACCGTAAAGACAACTTTTTTATCCGCCATGCAGCACCTATTTTTTGAGGGTTAGAGTTTTGCGGGGAACTTTGTGTTCAACAGGTTTGGCTTCTGCCGGTTTTCTTTTGTTGAACGGTTTGCGTTCTGCGGCTCCGCGTTTAAAAGTTTTTCGCTCGTCAGATTTGAATTTTTTGGCGTCGCCGAATTTGCGGCGGTGCGGCTTGAAATCTTTTTTATCTTCCTTGCCGTCTTTCTTAAAATCTTTATGCTTAAAATCGCTGCGTTTGGAAAAAGTTTTTTTCTTTTGGATTTTTTCGGCTTTTTCTTTTTCGGCACGTTTGCGTTTGGTGGCGTCTTTTTCTACCGACCAGCCGAATTTGCCAAGCTGTTCGCCCAAAGCGTAATAGAAGCCGTGGGCATAGGCAAGCAGTCCGGCTTTTTCCAAATGCAAAGCGTTGTTTTCATCAATATATTTGTCATCAACATTGACTGCTAAAACTTCTGCCAAAAACATATCATGCGTTGCCGGCTGAGTTTCTGTGCCGAGGTGTTTAATTTCCAGCACGCGGCATTCTAAAGAAATCGGAGATTCCAAAACTTGCGGCGCGGCTATTTTTGAGCACGGAGCGGCGGTTAAACCGGTCAGTTCAAACTTGTTGACAGTGCGCCCGCTTTTTACGCCGCACATATCAACCTGTTTTGCCAGCGCAACGGTCGGCAGATTGATAACAAATTCTTTGGTTTGGCTGATAATTTTATGGCTGTAACGCGACGGACGCAGCGAAACATATACCAATGTGGGGTCGCTGCACAAAATTCCCGTCCATGCCGCCGTCATCACGTTTGGATTTTCCATTGAGCCGCAAGAAACCAAAACCGGCGGCAGCGGCGCCATCAATGTTCCGGCGCGCCATGCAATCTTTGCCATAAATAAAACTCCCGTTACATATTAAACTTTTGGCAGTATATACCCGATTTTTTTAACAGTCAAGCAAAGTCAAGGTCTGCCGCTTTTTTACGACAGACCTATTTTGTCAGGAATAAAACTATGAAAATTCATAGTAATTTTAATATAGCATCTTTTAGGGCAATTTTATATAAATCATAAGCACGGTTTTTGATGATAAATAGTTTAATAAGTTGCAGAATCTCGTTGTAAAAATAAAACAATGAGCTAAGCTATTTGCAAATGGAGAAAAAAATGAAAGATTTAGATTTAAGCAAATTGAGCTTTGAAGACGCGCTGGTTCAGCTGGAAAGCATTGTCCGTGAGCTGGAAGGCGGAAAAATAAAACTTGACGATGCGGTTGAAGCCTATGAAAAAGCAACAGCCTTAAAAAAATTCTGTGAAGAAAAGCTGAAAGCCGCCCAGCTGAAAATTGAAAAAATAAATGTGTCGCCGGAAGGCGTTGTTTCGACAGAACCTTTAGACAAGGTGGAGGAATAATGACAGACATCAAACAAAGCTTGAAAGAATTTTCTGCGCAATTTAATGCTGATTTGGCGCAATATCTGCCGCTGCCGACCGGAGCCGAAAAGCGAGTGGTTGAAGCAATGGAATATTCGCTGATGAACGGCGGCAAGCGTCTGCGTCCGTTTTTGCTCTGTCAATGCGCGGCTTTGTTTGATGTGGATTATAAAACAGCTTTGCCGGCAGCGGTGTCTTTGGAAATGCTGCATACTTATTCGCTGATTCATGACGATTTACCGGCAATGGATAATGACGACCTGCGCCGCGGCAATCCGACTTGTCATAAAAAATTTGACGAGGCAACCGCAATTTTGGCAGGAGACGGGCTTTTAACTTATGCTTTCAGAGTACTGTCATCAGCTTTGGAACTGCGTCCGGAAATCCGTTTGACCTTGGTTCAGCTGCTTTCAGACGCCGCCGGTGCCTTTGGCGGCATGGTCGCTGGTCAGACTTTGGATTTGTATGCAGAGCCCACCGGAACCGATAAAGGCGATGAGGATATTATCGCACGTTTGGAAGAAATGAAAACCGGTCGTTTGCTGCGTTATGCCTGCGAAGCCGGAGCGGTGTTGGGACAAGCGCCGCTGGAACAGCGTCAGGTATTGGTCAGCTATTCCCGCAAAATTGGGCAGACTTTTCAAATCAGCGATGATATTTTGGACCTTGAAGGCGACCAAAATTTGGTTGGAAAAACTTTGCATAAAGACGAATCTCAAAACAAGTTTACTATTGTCAGCCGATTTGGGGCGGCAGAGGCTAAAAAGCTGGCGTTTAAACTTACGGAAGAAGCAATCAGAGATGTTGAAATTTTCGGCAAAAAAGCTGAAGTTTTACAAGAACTTGCCCGCTTTATTATAGAACGCAACCACTAAAAAAATCTGTTGCATGACAGCCGTTTTTATGATATGCTGAAAACATAAAATATAATTATGAAAACGGAGGTGTGTGATGCCTGAAAAGAAAAAAATTACTGCCGGTCAGCAATTTATGAAATTGTTGGAAAATGCCGCAAAAGATAAAAGCAGACTGTTAGATTTAGCCAGTGCCGTTATTAAGCACTCTCACTCTAAACGCGGGTTAAAAAGCCGGAATTTGCCGGATAATGAATCGGCCGTAAAAATGAATGCTTCAATCGCTAAGTTTAATGCTATTGCCGGTAAAGATGTGTCTACCGACGGAATGTTGGCGATGGTTGCTAATACTTATCGGCAAGAAGGCTTTGGCTCTCCTAAAAAATTTAAAGAAGATTTTAAGAAAAAACATCCGGAAGAATATGATAAGCAAACCGCTAAAACCGCTGTTATTCTAATGGCTCAGAGCCGCGCCGCAGTAAACGGATAGTTATATTTTATAGTTTGTTTCTCCTTATCCGCCGATAACTCCGTCGGCGGTTTTCTTTTGTGTGTTTGTAAAAAATATGTTGATTTATCTGCTAAATTACGTATGGTAAGAAAAAACAAAGGAGAATTAAATATGTTGCTTTTCAGTTTGGCTCTTGCCGCTGCTATTTTTTATGTTGTGCCGAGTTATGCTAATCCGGCGTGCGCGGTTTGCACGGTGGGAGTTGCCGTTGGTTTGGAAGTTGCCCGCAACTTGGGGGTTGATGACAGTGTGATTGCTGTTTGGACAGGAGCTTTGTTGATGCTTGTCGGTTATTGGACAATTTTGTGGTGCGATAAAAAAGGCTGGAATTTTGCCTTTCGCAATCCGCTTTTGATAGTTTTGTCAATTTCCATGATTGCCGGTGTTTATATAAAAGATTTGGTTTATACGCCAAAACCGATTTTAGTTTTTTATTTGGATCCGTTTTTGTTTTGTACTTTGTTAGGCGCGGCTGTATTGACATATAGTTCGGTGTTCTATCAATGGATGAAAGCCAGAAACGGCGGTCACGCGCATTTTCCGTTTGAAAAAGTGGTGCTGCCGATTGCCGCGCTGGCTTTAACCAGTTATGCCGTGAACTATTTTGAGGTTTGCAAACCTCTGCCGGCTGAAACAGCTGCAGAAAATACAGCTCCGGCTTTGCCTGATGACGGTTCGGATATTTATGATTTTAGCAAATAATTAGGCGTTAGAGCCAAAAGAAAGAGACTCATACATTTTTTGTGTGGGTCTCTTTTTTTAATTTAAATCTGTAAAAGAAAAAAATATAACTTTTTGATTGAATTTTAGTAATAATATGTTATTATCCGATTCGTAATAATAAGAGTTAAAAATTTAATATTCTAAATTTAGTAAAGGTTTTTGAGAGATGGACTATATGGAAGTTACGCGGGATTTTTCCAGCTGGAAACTATGCTATTATTTGCTTAGTATGATGGTTTTGCACCGGTGGTATCTGATTTATGTGAAAGATGTGTAGATTCAGCGGCTTTGATTGTTGATAACGGCGCAAATTTCAGCAATTTCCTGCTGAGTTACATGATGCGTCAGTTCAGCATAGGTGAAAATTTTGACAGCCAGTCCATGGCGCTTTAGCCAAAAAATAGTAGAGTTAAGGGTTTTAAACTGAACTTTTAAATCATTCCGTCCGTGAAAAAGATATACCGGCGGTAAAGAATTTACTTTTTTTGCCAATAGCTTGCGTCCGGCAATTAAGCCGGAAAGGGCAAAAACTCCGCCGATTTGGGCAGAGCGGCTGATTGCGGTATATAAAGCCAGCATGGCGCCTTGCGAAAAGCCTATGAGATAGGTGTGCGCATTGTCAATGCCGTATTTTTTTTGCAATTCATCAATAAAACTGTTTATTTGCCGAGCCTTGGCGTCTATGGCAAACGCGGTTTTGTTATAGATGGCATTGATGTGTTTGGTTTCGGTTTCCGGCTTAGAACGCAGATTCTCCGAATCGTATTGCTGCATGCCGAACCATTGAAACTGAAGCGGATTTTTTTCGCAAACATCGGCGGCTCGGGGCATAACCACATAACTATTGGAGAGCTGTTTGCGCAAGGTTGTGAAAGTATCGGCATGATTTTCAACACAATCATTGTAACCATGTAAAAAAACAATCAAATTTTTTGCCGGTTTCCGCAGTTTGTTTACTTTATATTCAAACAATTCAATCTCTCCAAAATAATGGCGTATTATAAGGCGGCGATTATTAAAAAAGTGCTTATAAAAAGAAAAATCCGCCTTTAAAAAAAGCGGATTTTGATTGGCTCTAATTTAGAGAAAGTCATCTCGGCGGGAATGGTGCGGACTGTCTTGAGCTTGTGGCAAATCTTTGTTACCGTGCCAAGACGAAGACTTAGGGTTTTTTACACCTTGTCCCAACAAATCATACGGGTCGAAAAGGTCGTTGCAACCGTTTTCAACAACATCAGAAGATGTGATATTAACTTTATCAACCATGGTAAAAAAATTTAATAATTATAGATTAACTTTGATTAGCATATCAAAAAGCAAAGACTTTGTCAAATTTTAAAAAACAAACAAAGACACAATCAGCTAAGAATGTGTCTTTGTTTCAGAAGTTAGAATTTTGCATAATCAAGCTCACCGACAGGTTCGCCGACAGGGAATTTAATAAGTTCCTTGATTTCTGCCTCAGAAGTGTCGTAATAGGCATTGTTCTGATCGCAGAGCTTCCATTCGCCTTCGATGCATGTTACAACAGCAAAGTCTTTGGCGGACTTGTAGTTTACAATGTAAACTCTGTTATAAGCTCTGTCAAACTCATAGTTTCCGTCGAGAGATTTCACACCCCAGAGATTGTTCTCCTTGAGAAATACGAAATGGTCGGTCACAACTATTTTTTCGTACATACCCCAAGAGGTTTGAGCCTTAGCGACGTAGACAGCCATCTTGTCCTTGTTGAAGAAACGATAGACGGCGCCGTCATTCTCACGCTCGACCCGCTCGTATCCACCTTCACGCAGCACTTTGCCATTCATGTCGGCAACAGTGTACAGCTTGGCGTCAGTATAGCACTTGAAACCATTGAGATTTGCATCATACGTGATGTTGGCAAATCGAGGCTCAATGAGAATCTTACCATCTTTCTTTAGACCGGCGCGCACCTTGGATTCAGTTTCGCCAAAGGGCACGATAGATGACTGGAAGATGGTGTAGCCGTCGAACAAGTCGACCTGACTCAGAACATCGCCGATATCCTCAGAAGACTCGGTCGATGCGTCAGGCTCTGCGGTTTTAGACTTGTTGTCGTTACCGCAAGAGGAAAGACTAACACAGGTGAACAACATTACCAACATTGTTACCAAAGAAAAAATAAAATTCTTCATAACGTAGAAAAATAAAGGATTAAAAATAGTGTTAAAAATTTGCTTTATGACAAATAGATAACATATTCTGTTTATTTTGTCAATATCTTTTTAGATTTTTTTTGCACCGCTGAAAAAAATGCTTGATTATTTAAAGAGATTATATTATTTGTAAGGTGTTTTTTGGGGCTGCGGCCATGGCGAAATTGGTAGACGCGTAACGTTGAGGTCGTTATGAACTAAGTTCATGGAAGTTCAAGTCTTCTTGGCCGCACCATAAAAAACTGACTTTGCTTTATATTTGTCAAAGGAGTGGGCTGGCTATGTTGAAAATTTATAAAACTGAAAACGGCGGCAAATTAGTCAAGCTCAAGCAATCACGCAATGTTTCCCAAGCATGGTTTAGTTTGATAAACCCGACAGGAGAAGAAATTGAACAGGTTTCTTCTATGTTGAAGGTCGATTCGGATATTTTGAAAAATTCTTTGGATGCCGATGAACGTTCGCGCACCGAAGTTGATGACGGAGTCTTTTCGGCAATTATCAATCTGCCGCTGCTGGACGAAGAGGGTAATTTTGATACGCTGCCTTGCGGTTTGGTGTTTTCGGCTAAAAACTTTTTGACCATTTGTTCTAAAGATAACCGAATCCTTGGGGCTTTTAATAAAAATACGGCAAAAACCTTTGATACGCGCGAGCGCTCGCGCTTTATGCTGTTGATTTTATATAAAATTACTCAATTTTATTTGCGCTATTTGGCAATTATCAACCGTAAAACCGAGCATATTGAAGATGCTTTGAAGCAAACAACCAATAATCAGGAGCTTTTTCAACTGATAGAAATTCAAAAATCTTTGGTTTATTTTACGACGGCTCTGCGTGATAATCATTTGGTTTTGGAAAAAATCCTTCGTATGATAAAGTCTCCGGCAACTTCAAAACTGCTGGCATTTACCGAAGATGACATTGATTTGCTGGAAGATGTTATTGTGGAAAATAAACAAGCTATTGAAATGGTGGATATGCACCGCTCCATTTTAGAGGGAATGATGGACGGTTTTGCCTCTATTATCAATAATAATGTGAATTTGGTGATGAAATTTTTGGCAGCTATTACGATTGTGCTGTCAATCCCAACCATGTTGGCAAGCTTTTGGGGAATGAATGTGGCTGTTCCGGCGGCAAATATGCAGTACGGCTTTTGGGTGGTGTTGTCGCTTTCTGTGCTGGCAACCTTGATTGTGATTATTTATTTTCGCAAAAAAGGTATGTTTTAGCAAAAAAATCTGTAGACTATTTAAATTCCATCTTTTCATCTTAAATCGTTTGGGTATACTCTATGTCAGGTTTAAAGTATGGGGAGAAATTTTGTGAAGCTCGGGCTGAGTGTAATTGTTTTAACAATAATTGCTGACCAAATCAGTAAATTTTTTGTATCTGCAAATTTGTCAGAAGAGTTGCCGGTGGCGGTTACAGGATTTTTTAACTGGGTTAAAGTTTGGAATACCGGCGTTAGTTTTTCTATGTTTAATAATCACGGACAGACTGGCGTTATTGTTTTAAGCTTGTTTGCTCTTGGCGTGGCGGCGTTTTTGTTCAGCTGGATGTTAAAAGAAAAGAATGAGCTGAAAATAGCCGCGTTGGCTTTGATTATTGGCGGAGCTTTGGGAAATGTGATTGACCGCGTGCGTTTTGGCGCGGTATTGGATTTTTTGGATTTTCACTATCAAAATTGGCATTGGCCGGCGTTTAATTTGGCAGATAGTTTTATTTGTGTGGGGGTGTTTATTTTGATTGCTATAGAAATTTTTGAAAATAAAAAGAAAAAAATAGAGGAGGTTTAATATGAAAAAGCTAAGTCTTATGTTGGTTTTGGGAATGGTAATATTAGGAATTTCGGCTTGCGGTTTGACCAAAGAAAAGCTTGGTTTTGCTCGTCAAGGACCCGATGAAACTAAGATTGTGAAAAAACAGCCGTTGATTTTGCCTCCGGAATACAGCGTCCGTCCTAAAAATGTAGAAGTAACAGAAGATTTGAATGAAGATGAATAAATTTTATCAAATTTTAGTTGCCGCAGCATTGCTTTTGCCTTTGAACGCCGGTGCCAAAGAGCTGTTTAAAGCAAAGGAATTTAAACTGGACAATGGTTTGCAAGTGGTGGTGATAGAAAATCATAAAGCACCGCTGATTAAGCATATGGTATGGTACAACGCTGGTGCTGTTGATGAAAAATACGGCAAGGGAGGCAGTGCGCATTTGCTGGAGCATTTGATGTTCCGCGGCACCCAAAAGGTTAAAGACGGGGAATTTAATTCGGTAATGCATGAAAACGGTGTCGACAGCAACGCTTTTACCTCTTATGATATGACTGTATATCATGAATTTGCCGATGTCAGCCGTTTAGAAGCCTTGATGGCGCTGGAAGCCGACAGAATGCAGAATTTGAACTTTGATGAAAAAGCATTTGCTGCCGAGCAAAAAATTGTGCTTCAAGAACGTAAACAGGTGGTGGAAAATAATCCATCGGCTCCGTTCGGCGAGCGTTTGAATCTTTTGCTGTGGGGAAATTCGCCATACGGACATCCGGTAATCGGTTTGACTGATGAAATTATGTCATTGACGGCAGATGATGTGCGCGATTTCTATAAAAGCTATTATGCTCCAAACAATGCAGTTTTGGTTTTGGCGGGAGATATAGACGTGCCGACTGCTAAAAAATTGGCGGAAAAGTATTACGGTAAAATTCCGGAAAGAGAAATTGTAAAACAAAAAATCGCGGCGGAGAATGTTAAATTTAACGAACGATTGAAAATGAAACTTCCGCAAATTACTACGCCGAAACTGGTTTATAAATATTTGCTGCCGGACACCGAAACGCTGAATGATAAAATGTATGATTATATGGTGCTGGCAGAATATTTAGGCGGCGGGCAAACCTCGGCTTTGTATAATGCTTTGGTGGAAAAGCTTAAAGTTGCGGTTGGCGTTTCGGCAGATTACAGCTTTAACGCTTCGGCAAACAGCGTATTTTCTCTTTCGGCTATTCCGGCTCCTCAAACAACTATGCTGGCACTGAAAATTGCTTTGCGAGAAGCAAGAGCCGAAGCTTTGCAAAATCTGACTGCAGAAAAGTTAGAAAAAGTTAAAAAGAAAATGGTCGCTGATTTGGTGTTTGCCAATGATAATCCGGAAGACGCTGCCTATTGGCTAGGCTATATGCTGACAAACGGCTTTAGTTTTGAAGAAGCGCAGAACTATGCCGATAAAATAAATGCGGTTACGATGGACGGCGTGATGCAGGCGGCAAAAGAAGTGTTTTTAGATTCAGCTGAAGTAGAAGGCGAATTGTTTCCTTTGACGACAGCCGCAGGAGAAAAACAAGATGATTAAGCATGCAAAACCAAGAAATTTAGTATATTATCTCAAGCGTTTGTTTGTTTTGCTGATAGCTATTGCCGCGGGCTGGCAGATAGGCATTCGGTGCAAAGATTTGGGTAGTATAAACGTTGAACATATTTTGAATGAGTCGGAATTGAAAAACAAAAAATTTGCGGCTAAAGTCATAAAAATTGAGCAAGGCTCTTTGTCGGCTTATTTTATGGAAGAACATTCTAATCCGATTGTTAGCGTCAATTTTGTTTTCAGAAACGCAGGTTCGGCACATGAGCCAGAAAATAAACAGGGTCTAGCATTGCTGGCGTCGGAGCTTTTAACGGAAGGTGCCGGCAAATATGACAGTCAGTCGTTTAAAACTACGGCTGAAGAAAACGGCGTAAAATTGGGATTTTCCGTTTCGGCAGATGATTTTGGCGGTGCGGTGGCGTTTCCTAAAGAAAATCAGTCGGTTGCTGTTGATTTACTGCGTTCGGCTTTATATGAAACTAGTTTGAACGAAGAAGCGGCAGCCTTAAAAAAACAGCAGCTTTTAACGGCTCTGAAAATGCAGAGCGAAAATCCGCAGCAGGTTTTGGCAAACAAGTTTAAAGAAGATATTTTTGCAGGTCACCCTTATGCCCGCAACAGTTTGGGAAAAGCCGAAGATATTAAAAGCATATCGGTTGATGAAATACGGGCTTTTTTGCAAAATTCATTGGCGCAAGACAATTTGGTAGTTGGAATTGCCGGTGATTTGAACGAAGACGAAGCTAAAAATCTGCTGACCGAGTTTTTTAATAAACTTCCTGAAAAAAGCCAAAATGAAGCTTTGCAAAAAATTGAGTTTAATTCGTCTGGTGCAGAATATAATACTAAATTAAAAACAGCGCAGTCGCTGACGCGTTTTGTGACAAAGGGAACATATCGTGACAGCGTTGATTTTTATCCGCTGTATTTGGCAAATTATATTTTCGGCGAATCCGGTTTGAGCTCTCGTTTGTCAAAAGTTATTAGAGAAAAAAAAGGTTTAACTTATGGAATTTATACCTATTTAACTCAAAAAGATGCGGTTGCTTTAATTGAGGGCGGTTATTCAGCAACACAGGAAAACTTTGCCGCCGCGCAGAAATTATTATTGAGAGAATGGCAAAAAATCAGCAAAACCGGTGTAACAAAACAAGAATTAGCTAATGCTAAAGAGTCATTGCTTAACTCATTTTATTTGCGTTTTGCCACAATAGACGGTATATCCGATATGCTGGTTTTAATGCAAAAATATAACTTAGGACTTGATTTTTTAGACAAACGCAATGATTATATCCGTCAGGTGTCGTTGGAAGAGGTAAATGCCGCCGCAAAGAAATATTTTAGCGAACAGCCTGATTTTGTGAATGTCGGAGTGGAAAATACGGAGGAAAAGTAAAAAGAATGTTTGGTAAAAGTGAATTGAAATCTTGGAATAAATTAGATAGTCTGTATCGCCGTTTCAAAAAAACGCAAATGAAAGATTTGTTTGATAAAGATGAAAAACGCGCAGACAGATATACATTGCAATTTGAAAATTTGCTGCTTGATTATTCTAAAAACCGTATAGATGAAAAAGTTATGGCGGCGCTGTTTGAACTGGCTCGTGAACGCAAAGTAAAAGAGCGGGTTCAGGCTATGTTCAGCGGTGAAAAAATTAACAAAACCGAAAATAGAGCGGTGCTGCATGTGGCTTTGCGTCATCAAGACAATACGCCTATTTATGTGGACGGGCGCGATGTTATGCCGAAAATCCGCGAAGTTTTGGGACGTATCAAAGATTTTTCTGAAGCGGTGCGTTTGGGAACGTTTACCGGTTATACCGGCAAAAAGCTGACCAACATCGTTAATATTGGCATCGGCGGTTCGGATTTAGGTCCGTATATGGCGGTTGAAGCTTTGCGTCCGTATTGGGCAAAGGATATTAAGTGCCATTTTATTTCTAATATTGACGGCACAGCCTGCGCTGAAGTTTTGAACAAAATTGATCCGGAAACAACCTTGTTTATTGTGGCGTCAAAAACTTTTACAACCATAGAAACTTTAACCAACGCCAAAACCTGCCGTAAATGGTTGGTGGACGCTTTAGGCGAGCATGCGGTTTCCAAGCACTTTATTGCGCTTTCTACCAACAAAGCCGAAGTTGAAAAATTCGGTATCAATCCGGATAATATGTTTGAGTTTTGGGATTTTGTCGGCGGACGCTATTCTATGTGGTCGGCTATTGGTATGATTATCGCTATTGCCGTAGGCTATGATAATTTTGAAAAAATGCTGAAAGGCGCCAACGCCATGGATAAGCATTTTACCGAAACTGACTTAGAGCATAATATTCCGGTAATTTTGGCGCTTTTGGGTATTTGGTATAACAACTTTTATGGTATCCATCGCTATTGCGTGGTGCCGTATGACCAATATCTGAAATATCTGCCGGCTTATTTGCAGCAACTGGATATGGAAAGCAACGGTAAATCTATTAGTTTGGATAACAAGCCGGTTAATTATGCTACAGGTCCTGCTTTGTTCGGCGGCGCCGGAACAGATGTTCAACACTCATTCTTCCAGCTTTTGCACCAAGGTACAGAAATTGTGCCGGTTGACTTTATAATTCCGGCTATTTCGCATAATGAAATTGGCAATCATCATCAAATTCTGCTCTCTAACGTTTTGGCGCAAAGCGAGGCTTTAATGCGCGGAAAAACTGTTGCCGAAGCAGCTTTGGAACTGGAAAAAGCCGGAAAGAGCAAAGAAGAAATCGAGGCTTTGAAAAAGTATAAAAGCTTTTCGGGCAACCGTCCGTCCAATACCATTGTGGTTAAAAAACTTGACCCGTATACTTTGGGTATGCTGGTTGCCATGTATGAACACAAAGTGTATGTTCAAGGCGTGATTTGGAATATCAACTCGTTTGACCAGTTCGGTGTGGAGCTGGGCAAAAAACTGGCGCTGAATATTCTGCCGGAAATTGAAGGTACTGCTTTCGGCGTGGAGCATGACAGCTCGACAACGTCGTTGATTAACTATATCAAAAAAATCAGAAAGTAGAGTGTTCGGACTATGACAATCCGTGTTTTACCATCTAATTTAGTTAACCAAATAGCCGCCGGCGAAGTGATTGAGCGTCCGGCATCGGTTATTAAAGAATTGGTGGAAAACGCGATTGATGCAGGTGCTGATAAAATAGAAGTGACGCTGGTCGGCGGCGGTAAAAATTTGATAACCGTAACCGATAACGGCAAAGGTATCTGTCAGGAAGAACTGCCGTTGGCGGTGGAAAGACATGCCACTTCCAAGCTGCCAGATAATGATTTGTTTAATATCAACTTTTTAGGCTTTCGCGGTGAGGCGCTACCGTCTATTGCTTCTGTGGCGAAAATGACTATCAGTTCGCGCCAAAAAGGCAGCGACAGCGGTTGGCAGATAAGCGTCAACGGTGGTGATAAAGGTGAGGTTAAGCCTGCTGCTGTGGCTTGGGGCACAAAAATAGAAGTGCGCGACTTGTTTTATACCACGCCGGCGCGACTCAAGTTTATGAAGTCGGATTCATCGGAAGCGGCGCAGTGTGTGGATATGCTACAGCGCATTGCTTTGGCAAATCCGCAGATTTCTTTTTATTTGGAAAGCGACGGCAAAAAAAAAGTTGCCTTGAACGCCTGCCAAGGGGAGCTGTTTGACTGTCGGCAGCGGCGCGTTGCCGATGTGATGGGCGGTGAGTTTGAAGAAAATTCCGTGGCGATTGACGCGCACAACGACTTTTGCAAAATCAGCGGATTTATCGGCGTTCCGACCTATAACAAAGCTAATTCTCTGTCAGAATTTTTGTTTGTCAACAACCGTCCGGTGCGGGATAAATTGATTTTGGGTGCGATTAAAGGCGCTTATCAGGATATGATGACAGCGGGGCGTTATCCAGCTTGCGCGGTATTTATTGAAGTGGAACCGATGTATGTTGATGTGAACGTGCACCCGACTAAAGCTGAAGTGCGTTTTTACGACAACGGAGCTATCCGCGGGCTGCTGGTGGGCAGCATTCGCCATGCTTTGAGTTTTGGCGGGCAGAAAAGCGCTGAGACTGGCGGGCTGGAACATTTGCTGGAATGCACTATTGAAGGCGAAGAAAACGACTTGGCGCCGCTGCATACGCCGCAGCCTGACGAGAATTATATACTGCGTGAACGTGCGGTTAGTTTTTCGGCAACTCCGTTTAACCATGTACACAATTTTGGCGTCGGTAGAGGAAAAAGCACTGTTTCAACAATGTCAATACCGGCGCTGGAAAGCAAATTTTCGGTGCGGGTGGCGGAAGAGCCTAGGGCAGAAACATTAGACGAAGTCGGCGAGCTGGGACTTGCAAAAGCGCAGTTTCATAACACCTACATAATTTCGCAGACCAAAGACAGTATTGTGATAGTTGACCAGCACGCGGCGCATGAGCGTATTACCATGGAGCGTATGAAGCAAAGTATGGCAAAACACGAGCAAGTGCCGACGCAAATGCTGTTGCTGCCTGAAGTGGTTGATTTGAGTATGTCGGAAAAAGAAAATGTGCTGGAATATGCTCCGCAGCTTTCACAATTGGGCTTGCGGCTGGAAGAATTTGGTGCTTCTGCAGTGTTGGTGCGTGAAATTCCGGCTTTGCTCGGCGATACGGATGTAAAAAAATTGGTTAGAGATATTGCCGCCGAGATTTCCGAATGGGGCGGGGAATATGCTTTGAGCGACAAAATTCATCATATTTGCGCGACTATTGCCTGCCACGGTTCTGTGCGGGCAGGGCGTCCGCTGAATATAGAAGAAATGAATCATCTGCTGCGCGATATGGAAAAAACAGAACACTCGGGACAATGCAACCACGGGCGCCCGACCTATGTTAAAATTAAGCTGGCGGATATTGAAAAACTTTTTGAACGTCGCTGAAAACTCTTGAAAATGCAAGGAATGAGCATATCTCTTTGGCATAACAGCAAAGGAGATATTTGATGGGTACGTTTTTAAAATATGCTTTTTATTTGGCGATAATTTTTATTATATATTTAGTGATTTCCGGTTTTTATAATGGAAAAATCACTAAAGATTCCACAGTCAGCGAAGTTGGTTCAGAAGTTTCGCAAAATGCCAAGCGTATAATTTCGAACACTTATAATGAAACAAAGGCAGACATATCCTCTAAGGATAACAATACAGAAAAATAGAGGTTGACGCGTACGGGGTAGAGAGCTATAACAGAAGAGTAATAAAAATTATTCTCTAAATTATTGGGACTATGGATAAACAATCTAAATTCAATCTATTGCAAGATATAGCTTTAACCCGTGAGGAGGCTGAAGAATATTTTGCCCTGCAGGAAGAAAAAGAAGAAAATTCTAATCGGATTTTTTTGCCGATGTCGGTGGTGTATGAAAGCGAAAAAAAGCGTTTGCGCGTGCTGCCCTATTTGGATTTGCTGCAAAAAAGCAAAGTATGGGGAATTGCTTTTCATGGAATTTTGATAAGTCGTTTGCAAATTAAAGCAAGCGGTTATTTGGAATTAAAAGAAAAGTTGCACGCTGAAAATGCTTTATGCAACCGCTATACTGGATTTCGGCATTTTCCTAGTTTAGGCAATTGGGAAAAAATTTTTGCCAAGATGCATGAATTTGATGAAGCAATGCGGCAGTTTAGAAAGCACGGAATTGGCGCAGATGACTTGGAAAATGGTGTAATCCTGTTGTCTGAACGCGATATTTTGTGCAGCTTTTCTCCCGAGTTGGTTCATTTGTCTTTTGCAAAAAACAACGGCACGCCGGTAAAATCGCGCTTTGTCGTGTATTTGTAGATTTAAAAGCCGTCCTAATTTTTAGGGCGGCTTTGCGTTTCTGTTGACAAATATACAAAAATAGTTTATTTTGTGGATATCAAATTTATTATTAACAAATTTTTTGGGAGTATGTTTTGGAATTTATTTTGCCGTTCCAACGATGCTAAAGAGTATCAGGAACAAAAACAGCTAAATTATGTGTCAAATAAAAGTAGTCACAAGGTTATAAGCTATCTTACTGGAAATGATGTTCATTTGACAGCTGCTGCGCAGCACGCAATTGTTGACCGCGGCGACAGCGCTATAATTAAGGCAATGCTTCGCACTAAATCAGAACTTACTGATGAAACATTGCTTTCAATTATTGAACGCAATGACAAAGACGAAATTATCTGCGCCTTTGATCAGATGGTTTTTACCTCGTTTCCACGGACTAGCGACAGTTTAACAAAGTTCGCTTTACGTTTGGCTAAAAATAGTGATAATATCACGATTTTAACCAGATGTGCCAACGAGCTGCGCAAACGCAAGCTTTCAACGTATGAGTTTGAAGATGAGTTGTTAACAACTTTGAGTACGGATAGACTTCTTTCTTATATTAAGGAAAATGGTCTGTGTGAAAAAGCGGAAGTTCGCATGATTAAATTTGCCAGCGATTTTTTGTTTAAGGAATTGCTGGAGGCAAATTACGTCTGCAATTACAAGTCAGCTGAAAAAATATTGGTTGATATGGCAGATGATGACGATTTGAGACGCTATCTTGACACTTTGCAGGAAGAAAAATTGAGTCTTTGCGCAGAGGCGGCTGAAGAGTTGCTGAAAGAGCATCCTGATGTGGTGAAAGAATATGTTGAACAATTTAAGCTGCTGGGAAGTGCGCAACAGCTCTTTATAGAGAAATTTCCGCAGCTGATTGATGAATATGTTAAGCACTACGGTTTTAAAGGAGACACTGCGCAAACAGCCTATGTGAAACAAGCTGGTCACAAGCAGCTTGTTGATTATGTCCGTAAGTACAGACTAACCGATAAGGCGGAAAAAGAACTGTTAAAGCGCGGCGACGAGGAGAAAATTCTTGCTTATATTGCCGAGCGGCAATTTCATCAAAAAGCGGAAGCGGAGTTGTTAAAAAGCAATAACGGCAAGCTTTTGAGCGAGTATCTGCCAAAGTATCGTTTGCATGACGGCAACGATGTTGTTTTGCTGGAATACGCAGGAAACGGATTTTCTAAAATATATCTGCGTTATCAAACACTTTCTGCACAAGGCGATGTCTATGTTCGTAAAGGATTGGAAAACTTTATCATCACCCGTGATGTTTTTGAGGCTTATGTCACAAATCATTTTTGGAAACTGAAAGAATTTTATGATTCTCATCAGAGCTAATGTAAAAAAAGCCGGTTGTTAAATATAGCAGCCGGTTTTTTTTATTTAAACAGCCATCAAATAGTGGTCGGGGAAGAAAAATTAGCGGCTATCAATATGGGAAAAGATTGAGGGGAATGTATAGAAACGGCGGGAGAAATCCCGCTGTTTTTCATTTTCTGCTTTACATTTGAGGTTTATTTAGTTAAATTAGCAATTGGACAGGCGATAGTCTGTCTGGGGTGTGGTAGCCTCTTATTCTAGCGTCTTCTAGACGTAAAATACCTTCGGGCTTTATTGGCTGGAAGGTAGCAAAATGTGTTATATTTATAACTAATATGCTACACTATTTCTAGAATAATAGCTTACCAACTTCCAGCTGTCTCATTGACAGCTTTTTTGTTGTGATTGAAAAATGAGAGGAAGTTGATATGAACTGCAATCAAAAAGGTCGCTCAATGATTGAGATGCTTGGAGTGCTGGCGATTATTGGGGTGCTATCTGTCGGAGGCATTGCTGGATACTCTAAAGCCATGGAAAAGTGGAAGATGAATAAAGCGATAGAAGAATATAGTTACCTTTTTTCCGGATTACTCGAAAATATAGATGAATTTAGACGACTTCCTAATAATACTGGATTAACCGAAGTTGTTGAGGCGAGGAATTTGGTTCCGAAAACTTGGAAAAAATTAAGATATGGAGGAATTAATGATGGTAACGGCAATTTGGTTAATATTTTTTCTCGGAATAACAGGTTGGTTATTGATATGTATTTAGGCGGCTTTAGCCGAAATGATGAAGGAAAAAGCGCATCTCTTTCTTTTTCTCCAAAGTTTTGTTCAGAGCTTATGCAAAATGTTGTAACTCCGTTAGCATCTGTTTTATATGAGGCATGGTTTACAAACAGCCGTATTGCATATTATGGCGACGCAGTGGATTGCCGGTATCATACTTGTATTAGAAATGTGTCATTTAACGACATCAAAGAGGCGTGTAATTATTGCAAAAAAGAGAGTGAAAAATATTGCGGTTTAATTCTAGAATTTTAATTATTTTATAAATCAGATTTTGCTAATTATCCTGCTAAATATGTCTTAATGGCTTCGTCGCGTTCAAAAAGATACATTAAAGTGCGGAGAGCAGCGCCACGCGGAGTTGATAGATTTTTATCCTGATTTAGAATAAGCGCCGCGTCTTTGGAGGCAGTCAAAAGCAAATCGCCGTGTACGCTTAAATCCGCCACTTTAAAGCTGCTGAAACCGGATTGACGCGTGCCCAAAACTTCACCGCCGCCGCGCAGTTTTAAATCTTCTTCGGCGATTAAGAAACCGTCTTCCGTCTGTTTCATAATGTTTAGACGAGAGCGGGAAACTTCGCTGAGCGGGTAGCCGTACATCAAAATACAGCTGGAAGCTTCAAAGCCGCGCTTAATGCGTCCGCGCAGTTGGTGCAGCTGCGCCAGTCCAAAGCGTTCGGCGTGTTCAATAATCATTATGGTGGCGGCAGGAACGTTTACGCCGACTTCTATCACGGTGGTGGAAACTAAGAGTTTTAACTTACCGCTTTTAAAATCTTCCATAACCGCGTTTTTTTCGCTTTCTTTCATTTTTCCATGTACCAAGCCTACAATATTGCCAAATTCTTGACGCAGGCTTTCATAACGTTCTTTGGCGGCGGAAAGGTCAATTTTTTCCGACTCTTCCACCAGCGGACACACCCAATATGCCTGTGTTTGAGTCTGCAATTTGCGTTTTAGAGCGTCAACAACTTCGTGAATTTTGCTGAGCGGCATAACCGTGGTGGTAACAGGTTTGCGTCCGGTCGGAAGCTCATCTATTTTAGAATAATCCATATCGCCGAATTGGGTTAAAACCAAAGTTCTCGGTATCGGTGTGGCGGTCATCACTAAAACATCGCAGAGCTTGCCTTTTTCCGAAAGGCTTAAACGCTGTTTAACCCCGAAACGGTGCTGCTCGTCTACTACTGCATAGGCTAAATCTTTGAAAATCACATCTTCTGTAAATAAAGCATGAGTGCCAATTAAAATATTTATTTCGCCGTTTTGCAGCTCGTCTAAAATTTGTTTGCGGGCTTTGCCTTTAATATTTCCGGTTAGCAATGCTGCTTTTACGCCGATTTTTTCACAAAGTCCGGCAATGGTTTCATAATGCTGCTGGGCTAAAATTTCAGTAGGAGCCATAATGGCAGCCTGCGCGCCGCATTCCACGGCGTTCAGCATTGTATAAAGCGCGACAATGGTTTTGCCGGAGCCGACATCGCCTTGCAGCAAACGCAGCATACGATATTCGGAAAACATATCGCTTTCAATTTCGGCAATAACTCTTTGCTGTGCCGAGGTTAATTGAAAAGGCAAAATTTCTGCCAAACGATTTTTTAAATGTCCGTCGCCCTGCAAGCTGCGACCTTTTTGGTGTTTCAATCGTTCGCGCACAATGGCGAGAGAAAGCTGGTTAGCCAGCAGTTCATCATAAGCCAAACGGCGGCGCGCGGTTGAATTCGGCGATAAATCGTCCAATGTTTGAGGGTGGTGTGCTTGCTCTAAAGCTTGGTTAAATTTTGGAAAATTCTGCTGTTTTATAAATTCTGCGTCCAGCCATTCGTTTAGCGGCGGTGTCAAACCCAGAGCTTGTGTCATCAGTTTATTCAGCATTTTGTTGGTGACGCCGGCGGTCAGCGGATATACGGTTTCTATTTGCGGCATTTGCTGCGGTTTGGCGGCGTCAACCACATAGTCGGGGTGGGGCATTTGCCAGCTGTTGTTAAAACGTTCCAATTTACCGGAAATAATTTTTTCGGCGCCCACCGGAAAAATGCGGGTCAGCGTGTCGCCGTAAGTTTTGAAAAAAATCAAAATCAACTGATCCGTACCGTCGTCAACGGCAATGCGGTAGGGCTGCTTGCGGGTTTGCGGCGCTTTATGCTCTATAACGCGCACTTTACCCGTCCAAATATGTCCTTCGGTGGCGGAAATTAAAGGCATATTGCAGCGGCGGTCTATCAAGCCGGAAGGTAAATGCCACAGCAAATCCACCACGCGTTCTCCGCAAAGGTTAGCTACAAGTTTAGCATATTTATCGCCCACGCCGTTTAAGGTGTTGATAGGGGCAAAAAGCGGATATAAAATAGTCGGTCGCATTGTGAATTTGTCTTTTTTTTGTTGCGTTAATGGCTGTATTGTATATATTTTATAACAAAATGTAAACAGGAAAGCGTGATTATGCGGAAAGATGTGAATGTTTGGGCTGGGAAGACGGTTTCTTCGGTTGCCGATGGTTATGAAGCCTTTGTTTTGGCGCAGATTGCCAATGCCAAAAAGCCGGTGCTGTATATTGCCAGCGACGGCGTAAGCTTGGCGCAGACGGCGGCAATGCTGCGTTTTTTGCATCCGGAATATGAGGTGTTGGAATTTCCGGCGTGGGATACGGTGCCGTATGACCGAGTTTCGCCGAACAGTGTGCTTTCTGCCAAGCGTATTGAAACGTTGGCGAAAATTGTTTTTTATGAGGGCAAAGCTCCGCTGGTGGTAGTCAGTTCAGTTGGTGCGGTGCTGCAAAAGCTAGCGCCAGCAAAAATTTTCCGCAATGCCCGCAAGTTGGTCAAAGTCGGCGAAAAGCTGGATTTTGACAGCTTTCTGTATTATGTTTCGCTGAACGGCTATACGCGGGTGGAGCAGGTTATGGAGCCTGGGGAATACGCCGTGCGCGGAGATATTGCCGATATTTTTCCGAGCGGTATGGATAATCCGCTGCGTATTGATTTGTTTGATGACGAAGTGGAGCGGCTGCGGATTTTTGACGCGGTAAGCCAACGCACTATCGGTGATTTGCCGCAATATGAATTTCAGGTGGCAAACGAGGTGGTTTTGGATACCAATACTATCCGCAATTTCCGTGAACAGTACCGTGAGCTTTTCGGCGCGGACGGTTTGCATGACGAACTGTATGAAGCAATTTCCAACGGGCAGAAGTATATCGGTATGGAAAACTGGCTGCCATTGTTTTACAGCGATGCTTTACCGACCTTGTTTGACTATTTGCCGAATGCGCAGGTTGTTGCCGGTAAAAACACCGAAGAAGCTCTGAAATCTAAAACCGAGGGTATTGCCGATTATTATGAGGCGCGTTTGGAAGCGCTGCAGGTTAAAAGTAAAAATGATACAGAAGCGTATCGTCCTTTGCCTCCGGAAAAGCTTTATATGTCGGCGGCGGATTTTACCGCCAAGCTGGAAGAGCGGCAAGCCACTGTTTTGACTCCGCTGGCAGTCAGCGCCAATGATGATGTGATTGAGCTGAAAACCATTCCAGGGCGGGATTTTGCTCACGCCCGCCACATCAGCAGCGCCGCCGTTTATGAGGAATTGCGCGACTATTTGACGGAAAACGGAAAATTAAAACGTGTGATTTGCTGTTATGCCGAGGGTTCGCGCGAGCGTCTGCGTTCTCTGATGGCGGATTATGATATTAAAAACACGGCATTGGCAAATACGTGGGCGGAAGCTCTGCAGATTTGCGCGCAAAAGAAAATTGCTTTGGTTATTGCCGAGCTGGCGCACGGGGTCAGAGATGACGAATATTGCATTGTTTCAGAGCAGGATATTTTAGGCGAGCGTCAGCACCGTAAGGCTAAAAAAGCCAGCTCTAAAGATTTTATCGCCGATGTGTCGTCTTTGAGCGTGGGCGAATTGGTGGTGCATATTGAACACGGTATCGGGCGTTTCTTGGGGCTGGAAAATATTATGGCCGGCGGTGCGCCGCACGATTGTTTGAAAATTGTGTATGCACATGATGATAAATTGTTTGTGCCGGTAGAAAATATTGATGTGATTTCACGCTATGGTTCAGATGATGAAAATGTGCAGCTTGATGTGCTGGGTGGAGCGGCTTGGCAGGCTAAAAAAGCCAAGGTAAAAGCCAAAATCAAAGATATTGCCGAAAAACTGATTAAAATAGCCGCTGAAAGACACTTGAAAACCGCCGATGTGTTTATTGCGCCGGGCGGGGCGTATGATGAATTTTGCGCTAAGTTTCCATATAGCGAAACCGATGACCAGCTGCATGCCATAAAAGATGTGATTCAGGATTTGGGCGCAGGCGAGCCGATGGATAGGCTGGTTTGCGGAGATGTGGGGTTCGGCAAAACCGAAGTGGCGCTGCGGGCGGCGTTTACGGTGGCTATGTCCGGAGCGCAGGTGGCGTTGATTGTGCCGACGACTTTGCTGGCACGCCAGCATTATTTGAACTTTGCAGAGCGCATGAAGGGTTTTCCAATTCGGGTGCGTATGCTGTCGCGTTTAAGCACACCGAAAGAAGTGCGTGAAACCAAGCAGGGTTTGGCTGAAGGTTCGGTGGAAATTGTAATCGGCACGCATGCTCTGCTTTCTAAAGATGTAAAGTTCTGCAATTTAGGTTTGCTGATTGTGGACGAGGAACAGCATTTTGGCGTGGCGCATAAAGAAAAAATCAAGGCGCTGAAATCTGATGTGCATGTTTTGACATTGAGTGCGACCCCAATTCCGAGAACATTGCAGCTTTCATTAACCGGTGTTAAGCAGCTCAGCATTATCGCTACGCCGCCGGTAGACAGATTGGCTGCCCGAACTTTTGTGATGCCGTTTGACAAGGTGATGATAAAAGAGGCGATTTACCGAGAAAAATTCCGTGGCGGACAGACGTTTTTTGTATGTCCGAGAGTATCGGATATTGCCGAGATTTTGGAAACGCTGCAAAATTTGGTGCCTGATGTGAAAATTGCGGTGGCGCATGGGCAGATGCCGGCTAAGCAGCTGGAAGATATTATGAGCGATTTCGCCGACGGCAAATATGATGTTTTGCTTTCAACGACCATTATTGAGTCCGGTATTGATATGCCGCGTGTAAATACCATGATTATTCACCGTGCCGATATGTTTGGTTTGGCGCAGCTGTATCAACTGCGCGGACGGGTAGGGCGCTCCAAAGTGCGCGGCTATTGCTACTTTACGGTTCCGGCGCGTAAAAAGCTTAATCCGGTGGCGGAAAAGCGTTTGAACATTTTGCAGGCTTTAGATACGCTGGGCGCTGGTTTTTCTCTTGCCAGCCACGACTTGGATATCCGCGGTTCGGGCAATGTGCTGGGAACGGAACAGTCAGGACATATTAAAGATGTTGGTATTGCTTTGTATCAACACATGCTTGAAGAAGAAATTGCCCGTCAAAAAGCCGGACAGGTCGAGGCAGCGCAAAGTTCTGCCGATACCGATTGGGCGCCGCAGATTACAACCGGCGTGCCGCTGATGATTCCGGAAAGCTATGTCAAAGATTTGGGCGTGCGTTTGGGATTGTATAAGCGTATCGGTTCGCTCAAAGACAAAGACGAGCTGCTGGATATGCGCGAAGAACTGATTGACCGTTTTGGACCAATTCCGACGGAAGTGGAAAATTTGCTGCAAACCATAGAAATCAAGCAGCTTTGCTATGCCGCTAACGTAGCGAAAGTTGATGCCGGAGCCAAAGGAATTTTGATTGCTTTCCGTAACAATACTTTTGCGGCGGCGGATAAATTGATTGATATGGTGACAAAGTCTTTCGGCGTGCTGCAAATCCGTCCGGATCAAAAATTGTTTGTTTCTAAAGACTTGTCGCAATACAGCGAACGTATTGCGGTTTTGAAGAATGTTATTTCAAAGCTGAAAGATTTGCTTTTGTGATAGGGTAAAAACAGTAAAAAAGTTTTAGCCCTGTTGAAAAGCTAGGAACAATATATAAATTAAAAGTGTTCAAAATGTAGTCGGCGGGTGTTTTTAAGCAATTAAATTCTAAACCGAGATTTTGAACCGCGGGTTCAGAAAAAAGCAGAGTAAAAAATTTAAGCAATTAAATACTTTTACAATGCAAGAAGAACACGTAAGACCTTAGAATTTGATGTATTGTAATAGTATTTGATTGTAAACAATATGTTTTCCATCAACCTTTTATAATCACAAATAAAGGTAGTAGAGCCGAGGAAAGCAAGTGAATATTCACTTGCTTTCCTTTTTTATAATATTGGAATAGGGATAAAATAATGGGGGCAACGCATCGCCCCCTCATCTTACGGCATTTTCAGCCTTATTATATATGTGTTGACCGTCTAATCAATCTCTGAAAAAATTACGTCTTACACATAATAAGGTTATTATAAGAATAATTCTATTGCTTTGTCAAGAAAAATAATATAATCTTTAGCATTATAAATTATTTACAGGTGGCAAAATGAAATATCGTTTAGGTTTGGATTTAGGTGTAAATTCTATCGGCAGTGCCGTTTTAGCGTTGGATGAACAAAATAATGTGCAAGATATTGTTGATGCCGGAGTGCGTATTTTTGAAGTTTCGGACGGCGCAGAGGAAAGGCGGGCAAAGCGTTCGGCGCGGAAAAATTTAATCCGCACTAAAAAGCGCTTGGAACTTTTGGCACAGAAATTATATGAAAATCAGCTCTGGGTTTCTCCGAATCCTGAGGGGACAGATAATCTTAAATCAAAATCTCCTTATAAGATTCGTTTTGATGCTTTGAATGAAAAATTGGAAAACCAAAATTTTGTCGGCAGAGCAATTCTGCATATAGCTAAGCACCGCGGCGCCGGTTTTGTTTCGGCTGCGCAAGAAATGGAAGAAGAAGTTTTAGATGCCGGCGAAAAATCTAAAAAGAAACAAACAGCCTATGAATTGCTGGCCAGTCATTTGAAAGAAACAAACTCCCGCACCATCGGAGAATTCTTTTGGAAGCGGATTTTGGAAAGCTATGAAAAAGATGAAAACGGCGAACATCCAAAAGTAAAATTGCGTACTGTGCGTCAAAAATCCGGCATGGTGGACTATGCGTTGCCTCGCTATTTAGTAAAGGATGAATTTAAGCAAATTTGGGATAAACAGGCCGAGTATTTTCCGCAAATGCAAAAAGAAGGTCTAAAGCAAGAAATTTATGACATTTTGTTTTATGAACGTCCGGCGGCTCCGTATGCAACCGGTAAATGCATTTATTTTAGAAATGAGGACCGCTTGCTGAAAGCACACCCGCTTTCAGAATTACGCCGCATTTATGAAGAAGTTAATAATATCCGCATTTTGTCGGATACTAATAAACGTCCGTTAACTTTGGAAGAGCGCGATAAAATTGTAAATGAATTGTTGCTGCGAGGCGAAAATGCCGGAAGTAAGTCTATTAAAAAGCTGCTTAAATTATCGGCACAGCAAAAAATTTCTATTGACGGCGATAAAGATAAGCCGATTAAAGCTTATTTATATTCTCGTTCAGAATTTGCTGAAATTGAGTATATTAAAAATCTGTCAGAGGCTGAATTTGCCGAATTTATAGAATTTTTAGCAAATCCGGTAAACCCTGACGATAAAAACGGCAGGCTTTATAATGAAGACGAATTGATTGCTCAGCTTAAAGCAATTTTAAAAATAGATGATGAAAAGAAAATCAGCGATTTATTGATAAAACTGCCAAAGGGCAGGGGAATGCTGGGAGTATCTGCAACTAAAATTATTTTGGAAAAGCTAAAAGAAAATGTGGTTTCACATCGCGAAATTACCGATAAATTGGCAAAAGAAGACCCTCGTTTTATGGCAGAAGAAGAGTTAGCCCGGCAAAATCAAGGCAAATGTTTTGAATTGCCGTATTACGGAGAAATTTTACAAACGGATACCCAGCCTTTGCCTCCGCTGGTTATCAAAAATAACAAAAGCTTGAAACCGGAAGAAATAAAATGGGGTAAAATGGCTAATCCGGCAGTACACATGATATTGAATCAAATTCGCTTGGTGGTTAATGAAATTGTCAGAATATATGGCAGACCGTACGATATTCATGTGGAATTGGGGCGTGATGTCGGAATGTCTACAGATAAGCAAAAGCAATTTGAAACAGCTCAGAAAGCCAACGAAAAGCTTAATGAAGAAGCTAAAAAATATTTGCAGGAGCATCATATTTATGTGACAGGGCAAAATATTTTGAAATATAAATTAGCCAAAGAGCAAGGCTGGAAAGATGCTTATAATCCTACGCAGGGGATTTCTCGAAATTTTACAGGCTTTGAAATTGAACATATTATTCCGCAAAGTAGAGGCGGAACTGATACTTATAATAATTTATGTTTGGTTAGCCGTTCCGATAATGAGGCTAAAAAAGATGACTTTGCCTATGATTATTTTGTAAAAACAAAATCGCCGGAAGTTCTGCGTGAAATTTTGAAAAATGCCCGTGCAAATACTCCTAATAAAGCGTGGAGATTTGAGGCAGATGCCCGTGAGCAATATGAAGATGAGGGCGATAAGGAAGAAACAACCCGTCACATGACCGATACCCGCTATGTTTCTAAACTGACAGCGCGTTATTTGCGGGCAATTGTGGATTGTTCAGATGTTAATGAAGTATCGCAAAATCGTATTTTAGCAGTGAAAGGCGGACAAACTTCTGAACTGCGTAAACGTTGGAATTTGCTGGGCTTGGAATATGATTTGATGGGTATAAAGATACCGAGATATTTGCCATGTAATCCATATTGGTTTGATTCTGCAACAGGCGAGGTGATTGACGGCGAGCAAAAGCCGAATATTGCAGGTAACTGGAAACTTTATACATGCAAGAAAAATCCAGAATGGTCAGCAAAGCCTCGTATTGACCATCGTCATCATGCTATGGACGCGATAACAGTGGCTTGTACAACGCGCGCTTTGGTAAAGAGGTTGTCTAATGAGGAAAAATTAAGACATATGCCGACTCCTTTGCCGATGACAAGTGTAGCGTCAGTTGCTGATTTTCGCCGCAGAGTGTTAGAGGTATTGCGAGAAGTTAAAATTTCTCACAAGCCGGACCATAACAAGTTGGGGCAGTTTCATGAGGAAACCGGTAAAGTAAAATTATGCAAGAATCCGGATAATCCGAATAATTTAATTACGGTATATTCCCGCAAGATTTTTAAGGTAGTTAAAACATATAATGATTTGGACAAGCTCTTGATTCCTGATAGTGTTAAAGATAGCTGGTATGAAGGAATTGCTGAAAATCGGGCAAAGCAAGCAAAATTGGTAGCTGATTTTAAACAGTATTGGAATGTAGCGGAACAAATTCTGCAAGAAGAAAATGAAAAAGATGTGGCAGACGGCAAAAAGGAGCGTAGAATTACTGATGGTTTGATTGCGGCTAAAACTTTTCATATTTTACTGGATAAAAAATTATGGAAAGGCGATAAAATTAAATGTTATGAAAACGTATCTTCATTTGTTTTTGTTAAGAAACATAACTTAGTTTATAAAAGCGGAAACAACCATTGTGTAGATTTCTATGAGAAAGACGGTAAAGTCGGCTGGGAAGTTATTAAACGCTTTGATGTTAATCAAGCGGACTTTGTACCTCAATGGAAAAAAGACGGTGGAAAACTTATTTGGTCGGTTCAGCAGCGTGATATGCTGGAGCTGGATACACCTGCAGAATGGACTTCTTACACAGATAAACCTCGTTGTTTAGCTAAAGTGAAAAAGTTTAGTACTGGGGAATTTAACATTGATTATATGACGGATGCCCGTATGACATCGCCGAAAGATAAAAATTTGAAATATATGTTTGTTGATACTTTGAGAAAGGGATTGTCATTTTTGCTTCAGCATAAAGCACGAAAAATAGAGCTTACGCCGTTTGGTAAAGTCAAGAAAAAACATAAGGTATTATGGAATGGCACGAAGACAGCGGCATGAAACTTTAACAGGGTGGTCTATGATGTGGATAATTTGTATGTTTGACATTCCGGTTCGCACCAAAAAAGAAACCCGCAAGGCCACCCGTTTTCGCAATTTGCTTTTGGATAATGGTTTTATGATGAAACAATTTTCGGTTTATATCAAACCGGTGAAGAGTTTAGGAGTCGGGCAAACTATCACTAAAAGCTTGGCAAAATATATTCCGGATAATTCTTCGGTGTCGTTTTTGTATGTTACGGACAAGCAATATTTGATGACTGAAAACTATTTAGGAAAGAATTATGAGGAAAATGAAGAGTCGATTCGCGAAGAAAATGGACAGTTAATGCTGTTTTAATATATGTTTTTTAGCATTTTTATTTTGCAATAAAGCCTTAAAATCGTTTGATTTCAAGGCTTTATTTGCTTAGAGATTATATCAGAGATTAATTAGACGGTCAACTATAACTGCGAACGAATGGGCAACAAGAATCATGTGATTATATCAGAGATTAATTAGACGGTCAACTATAACAGCTTATTTCCCATGTTTTATTTTTGTAATATTATATCAGAGATTAATTAGACGGTCAACTATAACTAACCATAGCAATATATATAGCCTGCTAATATTATATCAGAGATTAATTAGACGGTCAACTATAACTGTCCTTGTATTTTTTCAAAAGGTCAGCACATTATATCAGAGATTAATTAGACGGTCAACTATAACTAAGAGCGGTATAACGTTTGTTTATAAAATATTATATCAGAGATTAATTAGACGGTCAACTATAACAGTGCCAGCTATCGAGTGACTGTGCGTATTATTATATCAGAGATTAATTAGACGGTCAACTATAACAAAGACCAAAACAGCCAAAACATTAAATCAATTATATTAGAGCTCTCCCCCCCCCGTGACAACTATCCGTTAAAATCTATCATAATGATATTTCATAAAATCTTTGGATATTCTAAGCAGAGTTTTTTAGTTTCAAAGCATTTAACTAAGCTGGCGACAAAATCATAGATTCCGTCAGATAAAGATACCATACCCTTGTTGGTTTGCACCGGATAACTGATAATTTGGGTTAAACTTCTTTTAATTGCTGGAGTTAGTTCTATATGGTCAATGTTGATGAGTTTATTTAGTTCTTCAAATACAAACTTATCTGCCACGGCGCGGAATGGTTCTATCAAGTCATCAACAAGCGGAATAGGGTTTGCGGCTGAGCAATGCTTGAGGCTCAGCTGCGGAAGCAGACCGTTTCCGGCTACAGCACGGGCAACAATGGCTCGCAAAACAATATATGTGTAGTTCAGCAATAAATTTACATCATCGCCTAGTCTATCGCGTACAAAATGTTTGCCGAATAACGACTTAAAATAAATACTCGCCGCTACGCCTTCATTATTGCCGACATCATTGCTAAGTGTATTGTTTGCCAAATTTTTTAGTCTTTCTAAATTGCTGTGCTGCGGGAAAAAATAATTTAATACAGCAGCCTGATTTAGAATTTTGTGCTGCACAATGCTTTTCCATAAATTTTTCTGCAAAGGTTTGCTGCAGTCAATTTGCTGCCGTATACGCGGGGCAATAAGCCAATGTCCGGCATATGGCAAAGTGATGGCAGCAGGAATATAGTTTTTTCCGCAAAATATAATATTTCCGCCTTGCTCGCAAACGGCGTTTATGATGTTTTTAGACAGCATGACATTATTAGCCGATAATACCAGCGCTAAGATATTATCTAGTGGAATTTGCTGTTTAAGGTTAATCTCTTTATTTTCTATAAGCAAAAAGCCGCGGTGCAAGGAGAGGTTAAAGCCATCGTTTTGAATTTCCATAATTTGTCGGTCCATAATTTTTCTCCGGCTGCTGAATAATGATTTATTATAGCATAATATAAAAATCTAAATAATAGGTTTATAAGAAATTCGGGGAGGGGAGGTAAAAAAGCTGTTGACACATTTTTTTTGCCGATATACTATTATACCACTAGACTGGAGGTCACCAATGGGACTGCGCTTTGCTGACTTAACATATTCCGATAAAGAACTGGAACAAGATGCCATACACTATTTAAAAGAGCAGGTGTATGAACCGTCGTATGCTGATAAAGTTAAGGCTTTTATTGCTGAAGATGTTGTCGATTTTAAGCAGAATTTTGATGATGAAGAAAATATTTTCTTAAATTTGTTTTATGACGAATACCGCAGCGGATATGTGCCGATTGATGACAACAAAATTTCTAACACCAATTTTCAAAAACTGACGGCAACGCTTGATAAAGTTATGCAGCGCTATGATGTGCCGGAAGATGAAATTGAGCATTATGCTTTTATGCTGGACGCCGAGTTTAGAAAAAATGCTTTTTGTTCGCACATGGAGCCGTATTTTGCCGAATTAGATGCGGTTTTTGCCACTGTGATGGTCGGATATTCTCGTAACCCGCTGTTTTCTATATATTCCATAGCCCGCGAGTGGTGTATGGCGATGCATATGAAAAAAATGCACCCGTCTATGTTTAGGCGGTTTGGCTATCAATATCAATGCATAAACTATCAATTTACGGGCGAAGAGCGGCTGCGCCGGCTGGTCGACTTTAAGGATAAATATCAGCATACGTTTAAAAATATCGGTATTCTGCGGGCTATTCATTCCAGCGTGTTTGCCTATGCCTATCTTTATTTGAAAGCGGTTTTGACTAAAGAAGTTATCACAGCTGAAAACTTTATTATGGATAGTTCGTCGTCCAAAGTTACGCTGCTTCTGCAAGGCGAATCAATCACTAATTTTGATTTTCCGGTTACAAAATATGTATTGGATAAATTTAAGACCGGCGCTTATGAAGATTTTTTGACAGATGACGGCAGAATTAACTGGAACGCTTTGTATATTTATACCTTTAATGCTATTAAAGAATCTGGGTTTGAGGGTGTGCATTTCTTTGGTTTTGATAGCATAGAGGCTAAAACCATGCGTTCTTTTTGGAATAAAAGCTCCAGTATGCAGAGCATGTTGAAAATTCTGCGCAAGCTGGCGCTGGAAAATAATAATCCAGTGTTTAACCGCTTGATTGAAGGTTGCAAATATCGTTTGGGGCGTCCGAACAAGGTAAAAGAAAAAATGGAGCAGTTTATTGAGGATACCCGCCGGATTATGGCTGCTCGCTCGTATGAACTGACTAAGCCGCGTACTATGGCGCAAGAGCTTATTTCGGCGTTTCCGTCGGTGTTTTTGGTATATTTTCAGTGGCACCACAACTTTAGAAATATATATCCGAAGTTTCCGGAACAAGAAGCCAATAAAAAATATGAACAGCAGGTAAAGCTGAAACAAGATACTCAGCTGAAAGAAATTGCCGCTAAACAGGCTGATAAATGGAAACCGGTGCAGGAAAACGGTATTAAAAATATGGTAAAAAACAGCGTTCCGGAAGATAAACTGCGGGCGATTTTGGAAAATAAGCAGCGCACCATGGCTGAAATGTCGCAGGAAAAAACGCGGGAACAACAGCAAACCGCCAATGCGGACAAGGCCATGCGCACAGCCGAAATGTTAAGGCGGCAGAACCAAAATTCTTAAAAATCTACTTTATATAAAAGGTCTTTTGAGCCAGTGTCAATTTTTGTGAGCCACGGATAAAGATTTTTACCGGTGATGATTTTGCCGTAGAATTTATCAATGTTTTGTTCAGGATAGATGTAGTATTCTGAGCCATAGCAACTGCTGTAAGGCAGAAAAATATATTTAACCAGATGTTTTTGCAGTAGTTCTTTTATTTCTGCTTCGTTGCCAGAAAAGAATATTTTATGATTATCGGCAATGCCGGCTGAAGCGGAATGATAGGGAATGCCAATGGTTTTGATGTTGCGGTCAAAAATGAGCTGCGGAGCAATGTATATATCGGTTAAAACAATATCGTTTTGCGGAACTTCAGAAGATTTTACCGGATGCAGAGGCTCATATTTGAACGAGGCTAATAAAAATAGCGCGGTGCAAATGTAGCCGAAAGCAAGCTGTTTATCTGTTTGAGAAGGCGTTGCATTAGTGAACAGTTTGTTGATAAAAATAATATTTAAATAAACCAAAATGCATAGTTCATAGGGAATAAATCGCATAACGAAAAGCAGCGGAATAAAGAAAAATCCGAACAATAAGGCTAAATTTATTTCTAAAATACGGCTTTTTTGCGGTTTATAAAATAAAATCAGCAAAACTAAAGCAGCTTCAAAAACAGTCATTTCCAGCAGATAAACAAAATGCCAGAGCGGTTCCATTTCTGTTATATAAGGTAAAAAATATAATTTGATGTTTTCATCATAAACTGGTGCAAAAATAGCCGATGTTCCGAAAATAAGGCAGAGTAAAACGGCAGAAAAGAGTGCATTGGCGATAAGACCATAAATTTTAGCCGATGCCGATTTGATATTTAACAAAGATAGTAGTTTGAATGACAGATAAATGAATAATGTTAAAACGGCATGAATGGCTGAAAGTCGTGTGTTTTCAAATGCAAAATAACCTGCATACGGAGGATTTAGCAAAAAAGCCGCGGTTGTGGCGAGAAAAAGTCCTAAACAATAAGTCGTTATTGCTGTCAGAGATATTTTATTTGTCAGCCAGTTCAGACTCAGCAATCCCAAAATGGCAGCAATTATGATAAAACCTTCAATAGCGGAGGAAATCCAAATTCCACAGCCTGCTAATATTCCGGCAAAAAATAAAAGGCAGAAACGTTTTTTGGTAAGATTTTGCAAAACAGCGCTGATGTTGTAGGCAAAAAATAAAAAGATAACCGAGTGATGGTCGGGGCGGGTAAAATCAAAAACCGTATCAAATTTAGCAAAAAAAGCCAAAGAAAGAATAAGGCTGAAAAACAAAATCTTAGGTGTTTTGGTAATATAGGGTTTTAAGCCCCAAAAAACAGTTATCAGACTTAAAGCTAAGCAAAGCGGGGAAAGCAGCATACCGCTGTAAAATATGGCGTCTTTGAGTGGAAAAAACGGCATAAACGGCAAAGCCAAAGCTACCCACAGAATATCAAACAGGCGGGTAAAGTGCAAAACTTCGCCGAACGGATAGTTGCCAAAAGGGTAAATTTGTTCGTACCAGCTGAAATTCTGCAACCAATATATTATCCGGGTGGCATGGGTGTAGCAATCGGTGTCAATATAAAACAGCTGCTTAAATTGCCGGTAGGTAAAAAGAATGTCGCCGCCGGTATAAAACGCAACCAGTCCGAAAATCCACAAATACATATAATTAACAAAGCTGTTGCATATTTTAACGGTAAAATTGCTCATTAGTTTAGACTTTTTATGAGGTTCGGCAGCAAGTCAAAAGTTTGCCGGGCGGCATTGTTCCAAAAATCGGCGTATTGCTGTTCCGAAAACGGGTGTCCAGGAATATCGCTGATTTGGCGCAGGCAGAGCAGGGGCTTGTTATAGATATAGCAGGTTTGGGCAATGGCGGCGCTTTCCATATCCACAGCCAAAGCCGCCGGAAAATGCCGGCTGATTGCGGCAAGCTCGTCAGTCTGAGTGATAAATTTATCGCCGCAGCAGATAAGTCCCTGCGGATAGCCCGAAAGTTTGCCTATTAACTCCGGAGCGGAATGATACAGCGCCGGAAACTCCTGAATTTGCCCGTAAGCGTTTGGTTCGCCGCACCACACATCGTGATAAACAATGTCAGAGCCGATGATATACTCTCCGATATGCAGCTTGTTGCTGAGTCCGCCGGAAATACCGATATTCAAGATAAAATCCGGAGCAAAAGTTTCAATTAAATCGGCGGTGCAGAGCGCGGCGTTGACTTTGCCGATGCCGGAAACAACGGCAAAAAGTTCGCAATTTTCTAAAATTCCGTGATAAAAAGTATGATTTTTGCCTTTTTCTTTAGTAAAATCAGACACGGCAGAGGCAAAAAGCTCCAGTTCTTTATTCATGGCGAAAATAATGCCGATTTTTTTCATAATATAGCTCCTTTTTTTACTCAAAATAGCAGGCGACGGCAAAATTAGCAACATAAAAACTTGACAATGCACAAGGCTTATGCTTAATATGTGCGGTGCGGGAATGACAACCGCAATGTGGATTTATAACCGACTTGTCCAGCAGTCAAATGGACTAAAAAGGAGAAAAGATATGTTAAAGACAGCAGAAGCTGTGTCTTTGGGACACCCTGATAAAACAGCAGATTATATTTCAAGCTATATTTTGGACAGATGTTTGGAACAAGACCCGTCTGTGCGCTATGGTGTTGAAGTTATGGTAAAAAATCAGACCGTAGTTTTAGGCGGGGAAATCAGCGGCAGAATTTCGTTTGAATTTATGGAAGAGCATGTGCGGCAATCCGTGCGGGAGATTGGCTATGACGCGCGCTATGCCAAAATTTGGGGCGATGAAGCCCTAAATGCCGATAAAGTGCGGGTTTTGGATTTAATCAGCTGCCAATCGGCGGAGATTGCACAGGGCGTGGAGCGCGACGGCTGGGGCGATCAAGGTGTGTTTGTGGGCTATGCCTGCCAAGGAAAAAGTAATATTCCGGCTGAATTATATTTGGCGCGGCGTTTGTGCAAGGCTTTGTATGAAAAAGCGCGTTTAAGCGATAATTTAGGTTTGGATATTAAAACGCAGATTACCATGGACGGCGGCAAAATAAAAACCGCGGTAGTCGCTATTCCGATGAAACAACAAGAGGAGCTGCGTCCATTTGTGGCGGAAATTTTGGAGCAGGAACCGGAAAAGCTGATTATTAACGGCACCGGCTGCTATACTTGCCATTCCAGCGTGGCGGACTGCGGCGTTACGGGGCGGAAACTGGCGTGCGATTTTTATGAAACCTCAAGCCCTATCGGCGGCGGCTCGCCATGGACCAAAGACGCCAGCAAGGCGGATTTGACGCTGAATTTATATGCCCGCCGGTTAGCGGTTGAGAACTTAAAAGACAATGACGAGGCTTGGGTATATCTTTCGGCTTGTATCGGGCGTTCGGAGCTGCCGAGCGCGGTTTTAAAGACCCGTAAAGGCGATAAATTTGCTGAACAGCCGCTAGTGGTGGAAAGCCGTCCGTCTGTTTTGATTGAGCGTTTGGGCTTAAATAAGCCGGTGTTTGCCAAGCTTTGCCGCGATGGTTTGCTTTGATGATGCTTGACAAGCGGGGCTGATTGCCGTATTTTGTCCTCAAGTTTTTAATTTGAGGACATTTTTTGATGAAAAAGCAAGAATTATTGGCTCCTGCCGGAGATATAGAAGCTGGCTATGCGGCGCTTTATTACGGTGCGGACGCGGTTTATTTGGGATTGCCAAAGTTTTCGGCGCGGGCGACTGCAACAAACTTTGACGAACCGGCATTAAATGAGTTTACCGCCTATGCGCACTACCTGAAACGCAAGGTTTATGCGGCGATTAACACGGTTTTGCAGGAAGACGAGCTGCCGGATTTGCTGCAAATGCTTGATATGTGCGTGCGCTGCCGGATTGACGGCGTTATTTTGCAGGATTTGGGCGTGGCAAGGGTTATGCAGGAAAAATATCCGCAGATTGAGCGTCACGCCAGCACGCAAATGGCGGTGCATAATAAGGAAGGCGCACTGTTTTTGCAAAAAATGGGCTTTAAACGCGTGGTTTTGGCTCGAGAATTGACTTTGGCGGAAATTAAAGAAATCGCCGCCATTCCTAACTTGGAAACCGAAGCATTCATTCACGGCGCATTATGCTATTCTTACAGCGGATTATGTCAGTTTTCGGCTTTGGAATACGGACGCAGCGCCAATCGAGGCAAATGCTTGTATCCGTGTCGGGCTTGCTTTAAAAGCGGCGGAAAAGAAGCTCATTATTTTTCTATGAAAGATATGGCTTTGCAAGAAAAAGTACTGCAAATGCCGGTAACTTCACTCAAAATTGAAGGACGTAAAAAATCCGCGCTGTATGTGGCGGCGGTAACTGATTATTATCGACGAATTTTAGACGGAAAAGGTGCGGATTCCGAGCGTGAAGAACGGATTAAGCAAATTTTCTCCCGTCCATGGTGTCAATTTCATTTTGAGGGCAAAAACAAAGATATTATAGACCGTAATTTTGTGGGGCACAGAGGCTTGCCGGTCGGCGAAGTGGAACAAAGCAGCCATGGTTGGCTGCGCTTTAAGCCAGCGCATAAAATTGCCCGTCACGATGGTTTGCAGATAGATATTCCAGGTATGGAAAAGCCGTTTGGCTTTGCAGTGCAGAAAATGCGCGTCAATAAACAGAATGTGTTTGAAGCAAAATCCGGAGCAATGGCAGAAATTGAATTACCGCGCCAATGTCCGCAGCTGGGCAAGGGGTGGAAGGTTTATTTGGCCTCTGCCAGCGAAGTAAAAGGTGCTTATCATTATGAAAAACCTAAAGCAGGATTATATCGTAATAATAACGACATATCTGTTGAAGTTGAAGTTTTAGATAATTGTATAACTGCAAAATCCGGAGCTTATACAGCGGAGGTTAAAGGGCGGTTTACGCCGGCGAATAATCCGCAGAAAAGCCAAGAGGCAATACAAGCGGCGTTTGCAAAAACCGGCGATACTAACTTTAACTTGGTTGAATTACATATTGAAAATCCAAATAATTTGTTTACTCCTTCTTCACTACTGAATGAATTGCGGCGGGAACTGTATAGTCAAATTAAGTTTGAACAGCCAGCTGTGGTTTTACCGGAAACAGAAACGCGGGAAAAAGGCAATTGGCAGCCTAAATTTGCAGTAAAAGTTGATAACCTTAACTATTTGAAAAATATAGATTTAAATGATATAAGTGAAATCATTTATTTAATCAGTCCGAACAGTGATTTGAGTGGATTAAGCAAGCTGCCGAAAAATAAGGTTAGAATAGCTCTGCCGGCGGTTTGCCGTCACCCGCAGCTGTATGCCGATATTATTGCTAAATTGCTTGCCGGCGGTTATAAAAAATGGGAGGCAGCTAACTATTGGGCTTTGGAAGTTTTGCCGCTGAATCAGTTAGATATCAGCTTTGATTCATCTTTGTATATGCTGAATACGCAGGCAATAGCTATGGCAAAAGAAATCGGAGCTTCTAAAGTTACATTATCGCTTGAAGATACTGAAACAAATATTTGTAAAATAATTAAAAAATCTTGTTTGCAAACAAGTTTGATTGTTTATCAAGATGTTCCTTTGTTTACGAGTGTGGGCTGCATCAGGGATAATGATTGCTGCAGCTGCACGCATGGCGAAAAATGGTTTGATATGGAACAAAACGGACATAAATACAAGGCGTTATCTCGAGATTGTCAAGTAATGATGTTTGATGTGGCTCCGTATTGCATAGCTGCCGAGGCTAAAGATTTACAGCCTGATTATTTCCGCATGGACTTTTGTTATCGCCCATATACGCCTGAAAAAGTTGTTGATATAGTTGATAAATTACTTAAATTTAATGATGTATCTAACTGTATTAGTGCTAATTTTCTTAGTAAACTCATCTAATTGTCTACTACTTTTAACTTTTTGTGCTTGTGTACTATTTTGTACACGGCACAAAAAAGTTAATGCGTATTAGCCTCATTATATGAGTTTACAATAATGAGTATTAGTTGACATGTCGTCTAAAAATTCCGGCGTATCTGTGCGAGCCATCTGAGTTTTTGTGTGGTTTGTGTAAAAAGTATTTGACAAAATATCCTGAATAGGTTATGTTAAACCCACTTATTTATAATTATGTCTCACTAAATTTTAATTATTATGGATAATTTGAATGATTTGTACAAAGAGTTTTTTGCGAGAACAATTAACTGCGGTCTTACATTACCTGCAGAGCTGAAAGAATTAGCTAATAAAATCAGCAGCTTGCAAAATTCTTCTGCAGATGCTTCTACCTGCAGCACAGAGTCTGCCCCGGAAGTCTTTGCAGGAATTCACTAACTTAAAAAAACTCCGTTTATCTTTCACGATAGACGGAGTTTTTTTTTGTTTAATCTAAATTTCTATAAATTTTTCAACTTTTGCTGCAAGGCGCGCAGCTCGCTGATAGCATCGCAAACCGGCGACAAATCCACTGGCGGTAATTCCGGCTCTTCAACTTTACGCGGCAAAGGCTCAAGCCCCAAAGGCAAATCAGGTTCTTCCTCTTCAAAAAAATCTTTTTGAATTTCTTCTTCCCCCAAAAGATTCTTCAAGCCCTTTTCTTTAATCAGACGCTGGGCTCCTTCAATGGTGTAGCGGTTGCCATAAAGCAGATTCTTTATCAGCTTTAAAACCTCGACATCGTCCGGACGATAATAGCGGCGTCCGCCGCTGGCTTTCATCGGCTTGATTTGGGCGAACTTTGTTTCCCAAAAGCGCAGCACATGGGTAGCAACTCCCAATTCATCAGCAACTTCGGCAATTGTTCTAAAAGCAGATTTAGATTTATTCACCACAACCATAAGCGCAACCTTTCGCCATCACTTATTCAGCGTTAACGGCCTTTCTCAAAATTTGCGAAGGTTTGAATGAAATAACCGTTCTTGGAGTAATTTCGGCTTCTTTACCGGTTTTAGGGTTACGACCGATACGGGCGTTTTTCTTGCGCAGGCTAAATGTGCCGAACGAAGAAATTTTTACATCCTGACCACTAACCAATTCATCTCTGATTTCATCTAAAATCATATCCAAAACATCGCCGGAATCTTTGCGGGATAAGCCGATTTCTTCATAGATTGCTTCAGTAATGCTGATACGGGTAATAGTTTTCATTTCATCCTTCCTAAAAATAAATTAACTCAACATAAATTTAGATGACTGTAACACATCTTTAACATAAGAAAACCTTTTTAATGAATAAATCAACAGTTTTTTGATTTATCGGCAGATTTTTTTATTTTGCTGGCAAAATTTCACGCACAAAACGCGGATTTTTACCAAACCGCGACAACACTTCATAGCTGATTGTTCCGGCGTCGCGGGCAATATCGTCCAAAGTATATTCATCAAACACCAAATATCCCCAATCTCCGACCTGCAGATTATCTATGCCTGTAATGTCGCAAATTACATTATCCATCGAAACTCTGCCGATAATGCGCGCTTCATTCCACTTGCCGCACACATTGAAAAACACCTTACCGACATTAGATAGCGAACGTGGCAGCCCATCGCCGTAACCAATCGAAACAATGGCTATTCTGCGGTTGGTAGCTGCGCGGTAAGTTGCCGAGTAGCCCACAAAATCTCCTTTCGGTAAATTTGCAATCTGCAACACCGGAGCTTTTACGGTTATAATATTTTTCATTTGATTTGGACGGTATGGAGCCGTGTTTATGCCATACATAGCCGCACCCAAACGCACCATATCGCAACAAAAATCAGCGCCGAGAAAAGCACCATCCGACGCCGACAGCGTAGCCGGAGTTTTAGGAAAATACTGCTGCCGGATAAAATTGAAATTATCCAGCTGATGCTGATTCATAAAGTGGTCTTTTTCATCAGCGCAGGCTAAATGGCTCAGCACAAAAGAAAACATTTTCAGTTCATCAGGTTTTAGTTTTTCAAGGTCTTCCAAACGAAAGCCGAGGCGATTTAGTCCGGTTTCCACCTGAATAACCGGTTTTACGCCTTTAATTTCGTGTTCTTTCCAAAACTGCAGCATTTCCGGCGAAGCAATAACCGGAATCAGCTTATATTTTTTAAACAATTCCAAACTGTCATCGCCAATTCCCTGCAGCACAAATATTTTAGCTTCCGGCACTAAAGGAGCGATTCGTTCGCCTTCTACCGCATGCGCCACAAAAAAGTTGCGGCAGTCCGCTTTGTTATACAAAGTTTCTGCCACCATTTCGGCGCCCAAGCCATAGGCATTGTCTTTGACCACGGCAGCGGCAACCGCAGGAGAAGCAATCTCCCGCAGTTTTTTATAGTTAGCGACAAGATTGTCTAAATTTATTTGTAAAACAGGTCTTGTAAAAATACTCATAATTGCTATTATCTCCTCAATATTAAAGGGTTTTATAAAATGAATTACACTGATACCCATATTCATTTGCAGGATTATAGTCCGGCAGATGTTAAAAATGTAGTAACAAACGCTAACAAAAACAATGTTTGCGAGTTTGTTAACATTTCATCGCATCCGACGGATTGGCAAAAAGTGCTGGATATTGCCGCAGAATTTAAGGGGATTATTCCGGCTATTGGCGTGCACCCGTGGTATATTGCCGAAGCTGTGGCAGATTGGACTGAGCGGCTGGAAAGCCTTTTGCAGCAGAATCCGCAGTTATGGCTCGGAGAATGTGGAATTGACAGGCTGAAAAATCCTAATACTGGCGAGCAGATGGAAATTTTGCAGAAGCAAATTGCTTTGGCGCAAAAATATCAGCGTCCGCTGATTATACACGCCGTCAAAGCCGATGAAATTTTGCGCCCACTGCTGACCATTTTGCCGGAAAAGACAATTTTCCATTCGTTTACCGGTTCGGCAGAGTGGGGAAAAGAACTGCAGAAATATGGTTTTTATTTGGGATTAAATTTTTCAATTTTACGCAAAAAAAATTATCCTGAATTGCTGCAGCGACTTAATATTCAACAGCTGCTTTTAGAAACGGACGGACCATATCAATCAGGTCAAAAAGGCGTGCAGTCTTTGCCGCAGAATCTGCCGCTGTTGGCGGAAAAAATCGCCGCCGCTTTAGAAATGCAGACAAATGAGTTTTTAGAAATTATCGCCGCTAATTGGCAAAAATTTAAGGAGAAATAAAAATGCAGAACACACCAAAATCTTTGCGCTTGCAAATTGCTATTTTCGGTCGCGTAAATGCTGGAAAGTCAAGCTTTTTAAACTTGGTGACCGGTCAAGAAACCGCGATAACTTCCGATGTTGCAGGAACTACTACCGATGTGGTGGAAAAAGCGCAGGAACTTTTACCGATTGGACCGGTTTTGTGGCTGGATACCGCGGGTTTTGGCGATGAAACAGAACTTTCAGAAAAAAGATTAGCTAAAACTGCTCGGGTTTTGGAGCGCGCCGATGTTGCAATTATGGTGTGCGAGGGCGATAAAATAGGTAATGTCGAAAAGCAGATAATAGCTCTTGCCAGCCAACATAAAATTCCGCTGATTAAAGTTTATAACAAAGCAGATAAATATAACATTGCCGCGGTTGACGGGATTGCAGTCTGCGCTGTAGATAAAGGTTCCCGCGATAAGGTGCTGAACGAGCTTAAAGCGGCGCTGATAAAGGTGTGTCCCGAAGACTTTATAAACAGCCGTCCGCTGCTTGGTGATTTGGCTCCTGCTCACAGTACGGTGGTGATGATTATTCCTATAGATTACGAGGCTCCGAAAGGACGCTTGATTATGCCGCAAGTACAGGCTATCCGCGATTGTTTGGACCACGAGCAAAATGTGTTGGTTGTCAAAGAAAATGATTATCAAGCGGTGCTGCAAAATTTCAAAAATCCGCCGGCTTTGGTGGTTTGTGATTCGCAGGTGGTTGATAAAATGGTTGCTGAAACTCCGGCGGATATTAAATGCACGACTTTTTCTATTTTGATGGCGCGTTTCAAAGGCGATTTGCAAAAAATGGTCAAAGGTGCGGCGATGATAGATAAGCTTGAAAACGGAGATAAAATTCTAATTGCCGAATCGTGCACGCATCATGCGGTTGAAGACGATATCGGGCGAGTGAAAATTCCGAACTGGCTGAAAAAGAAAACCGGAAAAAATTTGCAGATTGACCATGTCAGCGGCTGCGATTTTGCTACAAATTTAGCAGATTACAAGCTGGTGATTCAATGCGGCGGCTGCGCAATCAACCGCAAAGAAATTTTGTCGCGTATCTATAAATGCGAACAGGCGGGGACGGCAATTACTAATTACGGAGTTTGCATTTCGGCGTTGAAGGGCGTGCTGCCGAGAGTGCTGGAACCTTTTGCTGAAATACAGAACCGGCAATAAAAAATTATGCGTATAAAAACGAAAGACCGCTTTATTAGTTAAGCGGTCTTTTCGTTAGAAGATGTAGGTTACTTTACTGCCGACAAAGCGTTTTGGATATAGGCTTTGCATTTTTGCAAATCAAGATATCCGCGGTCGTCTTTCAGCTGGCTCTCAGCGTCAATATAAATTTTGCGCTTGGAGCTGAGAATTTTGGAGAGCTTTTGCAGCTCAGCGGCGACGTTTTCCGCACTAAAACCTCCGGAATAGCCTTGCAGTCTGTTCTTAAAAACAGGAGGTTCGTATTTTTGCGGTAGGGCTTTACCGTTTTGAAAGTCATTGAACAAGCAGTCGAACATTATGTCCTTGCTGTAGAGGCGGTGAATGAAACCGGCATTGCTGTCATTATACGGCAGCACGATATGACGGGAAGCGCGGTCGGTCATAGCCTGACAGAAACGCCCAAAGTTGACAAGATAGTTATTTCCTATCAACAGGTCGACTTGCAGACGTTTGATAAAAAAGCCTCGGTGACCATCAGCCAAAGACATAAAGTAGTCAGCTTCAGGCAGCATCTCGCGGTTTGCAAACTGCTGCACCCATTTGCCGCATATATGCAATGCGATGTTGGGAGTAAGATGCTGTTTGACAACTTTTTCATGCAGCGCCATCAGCCAATCAAAACGCGGCGGATTTTTAGTGACTTTCTCGTTTGAAACCTGAATACCAATTTCCATCAAGGGGTATTCTTTTGCTAGTGCCAGCAAATCATCAATGTTTGTGTGTTCGTCGGCACCTGAACATGTAATAAATTTTAAAACCATAATTAAACAGAATTATAAAGTTAACGGTCCTTAATTTATTTATTTTGCCAAAAGAGTCAATAAAAAAATTAAGCGGTTATTTTTAGACCAGCAAGCAGAAATAAACAGCCGATATTTGAATATAAAGCAAGAATTTATTTTTTTATTTTTTTTCAAAAAAAATCTTGACTTAGAGTAAGCTCTAAAGATTACACTTGCTTCAAACAATAAATTATGGAGTTTAAAATGCTGAAAATAGTTTAAATGCAAAACAGCAATCCATTGCCGAAGCTGCCGCATATGCAGCGCGCGGCGACCAGAAAGGCTTGAAACAAGCTTTGGCTAAAGATTTGGTAGACGGTGTTCCTAAAACTGTTAAAGAAGGCGCTTCTAAAGAAGAAGCTGAAGCTATCAAAGCTAAATTGGAAGCCGCTGGTGCTAAAGTTGAATTGAAGTAATTTAACTTCCAATTACTTAAAAAAACTCTCAGTCGTAAGATTGAGAGTTTTTTTTGCGATTCGTCATGCCAAATAACAAAACCCCTATGAGTGTTAAAAATAATAAAATATTTTAATGTAACTATTGACATTACAATAAATATGAGATATATGTTTATTGTAATGAAGATTATTACATTAAAAATGGGAGATAATATGACTGATTATACTGTAAAAAATTTTGGTTCATTTGCCGAAATAGCTAAGTTGGAAAATGGTAAAGCTTTTATGCACGATGATTTAAATTTGACGAGCTGTGAAATTTCTATAAATTCTGCTCCTAAAGGTTTTAAGGTTCCATTTAGCCATAAGCATAAACAAAATGAAGAAGTTTATATTATTATTAAAGGTACAGGAATTATCACGGTTGGTGATAAAAAAATAGAAGTAAAAGAAGGTTCTGCTGTTCGTGTTGCAACAGGTGTTGCCCGTACAATTGAAAATACGGGAGATGGCGAATTTAATTTTATTTGTGTACAAGCTAAAGAAGGTTCGCTTACACAATTTGGCTTTGGTGACGCTGAACTTTGCTAAAAGTAATGCAATGCAAATATCAAGCCGTTTTACAATAGCTTTGCATATCTTGACCGCTCTGGAAACTTTTAAAGGGCGGTTTAGATTGACAAGCGAGTTTCTAGCCGGTTCCGTGCAGGTTAATCCAGTAATTATACGCAACATTTTGTTGCAGCTAAAAGCTGCTAAAATGGTGCAAATACCTCGTGGACGCGGCAGCATTGTTTTGTTAAAAAATCCCAGTGATATAAACTTATTTGATGTTTATAAAGCAATTGAGCCTCTGGAAAATGAAAAACTTTTTAATTTCCATAAAAATCCTAATCCTAATTGTCCGGTGGGAAAAAATATTCACAATATATTAGATGGCCGCCTATATGAGGTGCAGCAAGTTATGGAAAATAAACTTAAAGAGATGAAATTGTCCGATGTTTTAGAGGATTTACAAAAATTTATAAAAACAGAGTAAAGTTATGCACGATATTTGGAATCCTTGGCATGGCTGCAGCAAAAAAAGCGCAGGTTGCCAAAATTGCTATATGTATTTTTTAGATAAACAGCGAGACAAAGACGGTGCGCATATTTATAAAGTGAAAAACAACTTTGATTATCCGCTGCAAAAAGACCAAAATGGCAACTATAAAATTAAATCAGGAGAACATATCAGGGTTTGTATGACTTCGGATTTCTTTCTGCCAGAAGCGGATAAATGGCGGGCTGATGCGTGGAAAATTATGTTTGAGCGCCCAGATGTGGTGTTTTTTTTGCTGACCAAAAGACCAGAGCGGGTTTTAGAATGTTTGCCCGAAAATTGGAATGAGGGCTGGAATAATATATTTTTCAATGTAACTTGTGAAAACCAGCAAATGGCTGATGAACGTATTCCTATTTTAGAAAAACTGCCGTTCAAGCACAAAGGTATTATGGTCGCTCCGTTTATTGGTCAAGTCAGTATAGCTAAATATTTACAAAGAGGCTTTATTGAACAGGTTATTGCCGGTGGAGAAAATTATGATGGTTCTCGTTTGCTAAAATACGAATGGGTTAAGAATTTGTATGATGAATGTGTGGCTTCAGATATAAAATTTGCTTTTATTGAAACTGGAACATATTTTGAAAAAGATGGTAAAGTATATAGGATTGACAGCAAATTTAAGCAAAGTCAGCAAGCGTATAAATCAGGTTTGCAATATTGTGGCAAAGAAATTAAATTTGCTTTGGAACCTTTGCAAAACAGTTTGTTTGCTGACGAAATTCAGAGGTATAAACCTTATTTTAGAAAACAATGCCAAATGTGTGGTAGCCGCTTAATTTGTAACGGTTGTTCAAATTGCGGAAATTGTGAGGGAAAATAAATATATATTATCCAAAGTGCAAAAAATTATCTACCCGAAAGCGACATCAATTTCTCAAAAAATTGGCGGCGAGAAGTTTCATTTTGCTGCAGACGATTGAGTGTGTCAGAAGCGTTTGAAACAGCCTTCAAGGTTTGAGCGCTTTAGCGGAATTATTATTGGTTTTATAGGAGCTATTCTTATTGATCCGCTGGTTTGGCTCTGGGATAAATTTTGCGATAAATCGTATGATTTATAATCAAAAAACACCTTTCATTCTTTTTATGATGATAGGTGTTTTTTTATTGCTCAAAATATATTTAAAATAATACTTGACACTTTTAATATATAGCATATATAATACGTATTATAATATTAATATAAAGGAGAACAAAATGAAGTTGTTTTTAATTTTAACTGCAATTTTAGCCAGCAGCAAAGCAGCATTGGCCAATCCGGCTTGCATGGTTTGTACGGTGGCTATCGGCGCCTCGTTGGAAATTGCCCGTGCTTTAGGAATCAGCGATGAAATTGTCGGACTTTGGGCTGGAGCTATGTTTGCTTTGCTAGGGTATTGGTTGATTTTGTGGTTTGATAAAAAAAATTGGCACTTTGCCGGCAGGGATATAATTTTAATGCTGCTGTCATTAAGTTCTATCGGATTTATTTATATGGGCGAGCTGAATTATTTGCCTAAAGTTATTGGTATATTTTATATTGATAGCTTTTTATTTGCCGCAATTTTGGGCGCGCTTATTTATATTTATTCGCAAAAATTTTATCAGTTTATAAAAATTCGCAACCATAATCACGCACATTTTCCGTTTGAAAAAGTTGTGCTGCCGGTTGTTTCGTTGTTGGCTGCGAGCTTTATTTTAACCTATTATCCACTATAAAAAAGGAGTAAAAACCATGAAAAAAGCAGAAAACGTAAAAGAATTTGTAGAAAGAATCGATGCGAGCAAAAAGGTGAATCCAAAAGATTTGTCATCGGATCAGGACTTGAGCATTGCGATTATGAACCTGATTTCAATTGAGGAACACCTTGTTTTTTCGGGGGCAAAAACCGGTAAAACTTCTTACTACGATTTAATTAAAGATATACGCGAAACCCGCAAGAATCTGCTGCAAAAAATTATTCCAAGCTATGAAGGCGAGGTGTGGTGCATGTCAAAGCATTTGCTGGCAACCTCTATGCGCTTGATGGAAGTCGGCACCAAACAGCAGACCTTGGGGCACGATGAAGAAGCCTATAAAATGTTTAACACCGCCTATGATATGTATTGCCTGTTTTGGGGCTTAAACATGGGAATGATGGAAACCAAAGAGCTGAAATGGATTGAGCCGGATTTGGAAGAAGTTAAGAAAATCACCGCCAAAGCCGAGGAATTTTCTAAAGAAGAAATCAAAGCTCCGGCAGAAAAAGCTGCTGAACCGACAGAACCTGAACCAAGTTCTGCTTTGGCTAAAATGAAAAAATTTGTGCGCAAAGCCGTTGACTGCTGCATTGAATAAAAAATAGGCTCATTGTTTTTTTAGTTAAAGGAAATCTGAAAAAATCGGTTTTCCTTTAATTTTTGCTAACAAAGTTTTTACATTCTTTGCTTATATTTAAATCATATAAGGAGGCGGCAATGAGAATATTAGCTTTTGACATCGGCGGAACCAAAATTTCATCGGCAGTCGTATCGGTTTGCGGAAAATTACTGAGCACGCCTGAAAACGTGCCGACGCCTAAAACGGCTGAAGATATTGAAAATTATCTTCTGAAGCGTATAAATGCCGAAAAATTTGACGGCGTTGCTTTTTCGACAGCCGGAGTAGTTTTTAATGAAAAACTTTTGGCAAAACCGCATAATTTACCAGCAGGATATGAAAATATCAATTTTCATAAATTTACGGATAAGCCGGTTTTGGTTGAAAATGATGCCAATGCTGCACTGTGGGCAGAATATAAAATCGGAGCTTTGAAAGGCACGGAAAATTCTATCATGCTTACCTTGGGTACAGGTGTGGGCTGCGGCATTGTCTGCGATGGCAAAATCCTGCGCGGAAAAACCGGCGCTGCCGGTGAAGTTCCGTTTTTGGTAGCCGGAGGAGATTTGGCAAACATCGCGGCTCAAAATGGGTTAAACGAAAAAGACTGCTTTGTTTTGTGCAAGTTAAAAAATGAACGGAATCCGGCGGCGGTGAAATCTTTTGAAGAATGGCAGAAACGTTTGATTGACTGCTTGGCGGTGCTGAACAGCATATTAGACACCGAAGCGGTTGCGCTTTCCGGCAGTTTGGCAGAAATTGTCGACTATCCGGAAGTAGAAAAGGCAGTTAATGCCAAAGGCTATCACAATCCGCTGCGTTTGATCAAGGCAAAAACCGGAATAAATGCCGGATTGATAGGCGCAGCGCTGCTGCTGAAAGATAAAATCAATGGCTAACTGGCGGATAATCGGAAATATGACCGGCAATTCCATGGACGCGGTTGACGTGGTTCTGACGGAATTTTCTGACGGCAATATCAGAGATGTGTGCGGATTAAGCGTTCCTTACAGCGTGGCAGAAAAACGAGAAATAGATGCTTTGCGCAAGCGGGTGGTAATGCAGAAAATTCCGGCGGACGTACTGATAAAAGATTGGGATTTTTTGCGCATACATCAAAAATATGTTGAAGGCATAGCAAATGCCGTAAATGAACTTTGCCGGCGGAACGATATAGATAAAAAGAGCGTGCAGGCGATAGGTTTTCACGGCAAAACGCTTGACCATAATCCGCCTTCTTTGGCAAAATTAAATGGTACGCAGCCATTTACAACGCAAATGGGCTCGGCGCAGCTTTTGGCGGATTTAACCGATATTCCGGTGATAAACGATTTTCGCTCGGTTTTGCTGATGAACGGATTTGAAGGGGCGCCGCTGGCGGCTCCGCATAATGCGCATATTGCAAAGCTGGAAGGCGATGGCTGCTATATCAATGCCGGCAATACGGCTAATTTGGCGTGGATAAAAAACGGTGCGGCGCAGATTAGCTGGGACGCCGGTCCTTTTAACGAATATATTGACAGTTTTGTGCTACGTTATAAAAATATCGGTTTTGATAAAAATGCCGAATTTGGAAAAAAAGGAACGTTGCAGCCGGAACTGGTGGATTATCTGTTTGCTCTGTGCCGCGATTTTTATGAGTTAGAACCGCCTAAATCCGGTGATCCGGCTTTTTATAAAACCGAAAAACTGTTTGCTTATATTGAGGAAAAATATGGCAATCCGGCGCAAAATGAACAGGTTTTCTGCGATGTCTTACATACACTGGAATTTTTTGCCGGATATTTAACCGCGTATGCCGCGGCGGCAACACCGGAAAATATAAAACTTGCCCCGAATTTTGTTTTGTTCGGCGGCGGTTGGAAGAATCCGCTGGCTCGTCAGAGTTTTGAAGATGTTTTAAGCGGCAGAATAAAGCCGCTGCCTCAGCATATTGAGCTGTTTAACCAGTTTAGGGCAAGGCTTTCGAACTGTCCGGCAATAAAATATTCAGAATACGGCGAGTTTATGGAGGCTCGCTTGTTTGCGGATTTGGCTCGCTGTTATTTAGAGCAGAAAAGCTGGAAACTGCCGGAATTGGAAAACAGCGGCAAGTCTTTTGTTTTGGGGTATATGCGCCTTCCTCACAAGGCTTTGGTTGATGATTATTTAAGCCGAGCGGCAAGAGGTTGGCAAAACAAAATAAATGTATAAGGAGATAAAAATGAAAAAAATTATATTGCTTTTGGCTTTGGGCTTATGGAGCGGCAATGCGGCTGCGCAAATGAGCGATGCTTTGGGAACTTTGTTGATTGACGGAGAATTATCTAACGAAGGCTATCAGTCGGTGACGCAGGGGCAGCGCGCGCTCAACCGGATGCGCTTTCAGCAGGATTTAGGCAATTTGGTTGCCACGGTGCAAACTACTTATTTTGGCAATTATGCCGGATTAAGCAAAGCCGGATTGGATTTTAACGGATTTTCCGGTATAAATTGGGATATTAAACCGTCTGATGACGGCGGATTTTATATTGATTTTGACGGCTTGGACGGAGCAACCTGCTTTATCTGTCAGGGCGGAACCGGCGCTAAAAGAGCCGAAATAAATAATGGAGAAGGCTGCGGACAGTCAGGCAATAAAGTTAAACTGTTTTTTTAGCGGATTCCAATAATTCGTCACGGGTAAGATTGAAGTTGCTGTCAATCCATTGTTGCTCCAGCAAAGTCAAGGCTTGCCCGATTTTTTCACCTTTGGCAAGGTTATGGTCAATTAAATCGCGTCCGCGCAATGGAAAAATCGGCACAATGGCATCTTCAACTTCTTGCAGCACATTGGTGACTTTGGAGCTGTCTATGCCGAAAATGGCGGCGGTGAGCAGAATTTTATCCAAACAAAAGGTTTTGCCGTAGCGATAAATAAAACGCAAACGCTGAATAGGCGTAGAAATATTTTCCGGCATTAAGTTTATTTTAGCCCAATTTACAAAGTTTTCTTTTTGCTTTTTAGAAAAACGCAAAGTACGGGCAATGTTTTCGGCTTCTGAGGCATTAGGTTGGTATAGCACAAAAAGCCGACGTAGAAAATTGCCTTCATATTTCATATCGGAAACAAGTTCGGTCAAACGTTTTAAGGCGTCAAAATGCATTGATTTATTAGGTAAAAAGTAGCTTAAAATGTCATTATCAAAAATAATCTGCAAAGTTTCGGCGGCTTTCGGAGTAACCAGCAATTTAAACAGCTCGTCGCGCACCCGCTCAATAGAAACGGTGCGCAAGCCGTCTTTGTTGGCTACACAGGCTATTAGAGCTTCTTTATCTATAGGCTTTTTGCTGAAAATGGAATAAAATCGGAAAAAACGCATAATGCGCAGATAATCTTCTTTAATACGCTCGTCAGGATTGCCGATAAAACGCACAACGCCGTTTTCTAAATCATTTATGCCGTTGTAGTAGTCAAACACATTGCCGTATAAGTCGGCATAAACGGCATTGATTGTTAAATCGCGGCGGGAAGCGTCTACGCTCCAGTCATCGGTAAATTCGACTTCGGCGTGGCGTCCGTCAGTTTTAACATCTTTGCGTAAAGAGGTTACTTCAAGCACCTGATTATCTATAATTACTCCGATAGTCCCAAATTTTAACCCGATAGGCACGGTTTTTAGACCGTAATCCTGACAAGCTTCAACTAATTCATCGGGAGATAAGTCTGATGCTAAATCCAAATCAAAATTATTTTGTCTGCCGGCCAAAGTATCGCGCACGGAACCGCCGACAAAACGTAAAGTGCCGCCATGAGCTTCCACAGCATCAAAAAGGCGGTAAATCCGTTTAGAAGTCAGCAGTTTTGACATATCCAAAAAATTAGGTTTCATCATGATTTGAAAATTCCTTTTGTATTTTTTATAAATTTTAATTGTTTATATATAATTTTTTGCTATAATCCAAGTAAAATTTAAGTGTAAAAGGATAAAAAAGTATGTTAAAACATTTATTGGTTTTGAGTGGTTTGATGTTGGCAACGGCGGCTAGCGCGGCTGAAATGCCTAAAGAATTGGGTCAATACGGCGATTGGACCGCTTGGACTTATAACGACCGCGGAAATTTAATTTGCTATATGTCGTCGACTCCTAAAAAAGATGAAGGAAAATATACCAAACGCGGTGATATTTATTCGATTATTACTCATCGTCCGTCTGAAAAAACATTTGATGAAGTAAGTTTTGTCGCCGGCTATAATTTTGATACCAAAGCGCCGTTTACAATTAAAATCGGCGATAAAGTTTTCAAAAACACCTTTACTGAAGGTTCTAAAGGCTGGATGGTAAATTCTCAGGAAGATCGCAATTTGATTGCTGCCATGAAACGCGGCGAAAGAATGATTGTTGACGGCAAATCCAGCCGCGGCACAACCACAAAAGATACTTATTCTTTGAAGGGTTTTTCCAGCGCTTATCAGGCAATTTCTGCTAAATGTAAGAAAAAATAGCCATGACGGAAAAAGTAGAGCTTATCGGTTTAAGTAAAGAAGAACTGCAGAACGCTTTGGTGAATATCGGCGAAAAGCCGTTTCGTGCCAAACAACTGTGGCAATGGCTTTATTATTTTGGAGAAACAGATTTTTCCAAAATGAGCAATCTTTCTAAAGAACTGCGGCAAAAATTAGCCGATAACTTTACCATAAGCCGTCCCAAAATTGTGGCGGAACAGCTTTCTGTTGATAAAACCCGTAAATGGCTTTTGGAATTTAAAGACGGTCAGCGTGTAGAAATGGTGTATATTCCTGAAGAGGATAGGGGGGCTGTTTGTATTTCTACCCAAGTCGGCTGTGCGGTCGGCTGCCGTTTTTGCCACACTGGTAGCCAAAAGCTTACCCGCAATTTGAGCGCCGGAGAAATTGTCAGCGAGTTTATGGTGGCGCGCGATACTTATGGCGAATGGCCGAGCCCGACTAATGAAACCCGCTATCTTTCAAATATTGTAGTTATGGGAATGGGCGAGCCTTTGCACAATATGGAAAATACCATAAAAGCTCTGCAAATTTTAACAGACGGCGACGGCATTGCAATTTCGCGCCGCCGCGTAACAATGTCCACTTCCGGCATTGCGCCGAAAATTTTGCCAGCATTGCAGCAAACAGGCGTGCGCTTGGCAGTGTCGCTGCATGCTCCAAACAATGAAATCCGCTCGCAAATTATGCCGATTAACAACCGCTATCCGCTGGAAGAAGTTATGGAAGCGTGCAAAGCATATCAAGCTGAAGACGGCAGCAGATATATTACTTTTGAATATTTGCTGTTAAACGGCGTTAATGACAGTTTGGAATGTGCGCGTGAACTTATTGCTTTGATGAAAAAATATCAGCTCAGAGCCAGTTTTAATTTGATTCCGTTTAATCCGTGGCCGGGGTGTTCGTTTGCCCCGAGTTCAAACAATCGGGTGCATGCTTTTGCTAAAGAACTGGAAAAAGCAGGTTTTGCGGCACCGGTTCGAGTGGCGCGCGGACAAGATATTTTGGCTGCTTGCGGACAGCTAAAATCTAAAAAAGACAGCGAAGATAAAAAAGATTCTAAATAATTCCCATTTTTTGGGCGGTGACAACTGCTTGCGTGCGGTTACTGACATTCAGCGAGCGTAAAAGAGCGTTGATATGCAGCTTTACGGTAGATTCTGAAACACCCATGTCATAAGCTATTTGTTTGTTGGATTTTCCTTGCGCTATCAAATCTAAGACCTGTGATTGGCGGTTAGTCAGGGCTTTGTTCTTTTCTCCGGATTCAATAGAAGGAGTATGCTCATTTAGCAGGCTTGAAACATATTTGTTTCCATCTAAAACAGATTTTACAGCAGTGTAGAGTTCGGATATTTCGGTTTGCTTGGCAAGGCAGCCGCTGGCTCCGGCAGCTGAAACTTGTTTGGTGTTATGGAAATTTTTAGAATTAGCCAGCAGAATAATTTTAGCAAGCGGAGCTAATTTTTTAATGTCATTGAAAATATTTTGATGCGGCAGGTTAGGCGTTTCCCAGTCTAAAAACAGCAAATCATAGTTACGCTCTTCAGTCAGAATTTTAATAAATTGCACATAATCCGAAGCTTGTCTGATTTTGGCGTCGGGTAAAATACGGTTAAGGTGCAAACTTAGCCCGTCGCGAAAAATGGGACAGCTGTCGGCAATTAAAATTTTCATTATCCAACCTCCTTTAACTTTGGGCAAAATTCAATCGGTAAGATATATATAGATGTTTTAATAAATTTAAAGGGGCTAAACCTGCCTTAAAATAAATTATTTTTTACGCGGCAGTTCAATATATGCCACTCCGGCTTCATTAAACATTTGCGCCGAATAATTAAGCTTGTCTCTCCAAGTGTTTTTCGGGTCATTATCCGCCGGTTTATATTCATAGGTTATCACTTCTTTTATGCCGGCTTGAATAATAGCCCGAGCGCAGTCGGTGCAAGGTGTTAAAGTGCAAAAAATGGTGCAGCCTTTAAGCTGGGTGCCGGTTAAGCAGGCATTATAAATGGCGTTGCGTTCGGCGTGTTCAAAAAAATCATATTTAGTCGGGCGTTCCATACGTTCCGGAATATCATCTGAAACTCCGCGCACCAAGCCGTTATATCCAGTAGCGCGTATTTCTTTGTCCGGTCCAACCACCACGGCTCCGGTTTGAGTTGAAGGGTCTTTAGACCAGCCGGCAACCAAAGTTGCCAATTCTAAAAAGCGGTAATTCCATTTTTCTGAAAACATAAGATTCTCCTTTCTGCCGAAGTAATGCTGTCAGTATAACAAAAAAAGCTGTTAGTTCAACATATTATTTTAAATAAGCCGACCTATTTTTTCATAGCGCTTGTGAATGCACTGCAATGCAGTTTTGTGCACGCCTTTGGTGATGTTATAATAAACAAATCTGCCGTCGCGGCGGCAAGTTACAAATTCATCATCTTTCAGCCGCCGCAGATATTGCGAAACTTTCAGCTGGTCGCTTTGGATTTCTTGCACAATTTGGGTGACATTGCTTTCGCCGTTGAGCAATAAAAATTCCAAAATCCGCATTTTATCATAATTGGCAAACAATTTTATGCGGTTTGCCGCCATAGTCGTATAGTCCGGCGGTAAAACAGCTTTGTAGCCGTCTGCCAAAAAACGTATGCTGTCGGTCATATAGCCGTAGAGTTTGCGCAGACAGTCAAAAATGCTGGCGGGATATTCTTCTTGTATGCTGTAATAAATAAAAATGCCGTGCCGTTTAGTGGCAACCAGTCCGGCGTCGCGGAATTTTTTTAGGCTTTGCGACACAATCATTTGTTCGGCGTTTACAGCTTTGGTAATTTGCGAAACCGAAGCTTCGCCGTTAACGTCTAAAAATTCCAAAATCCGCAGGCGCAAAGGGTGGGCGATATAGCAAATGCCCTTAACGGCTTGTTTCATAATTTCCGGCGGTAGTTGTTGTTTTAGCATATTTATCCTCAATAAGTTGTTTCTTTTATATATAGCAAAAAATATATATTTTACAAATAAAAAAACAGCTTTCCTAAAAAGGAAAACTGTTTTTTTTTAGTTTAAGACTTTATCTGCCAGCGGTCATGGTTTTCACCGATTTTGGTGTAGAGACTGTTGAACTTGCGCTGATAGTAGTCTTTGTGCGTGTTAACGTATTTGCACCCGTTGTCGAAATAAACTTCGCCCACTGGATGCTCAACGACTATGCTGACTCCTTCCAAGTGGATATTGCCGTTGTTGATGAAGTCATACTTGCTGTGGAAATCCAACAGCTGGCATTCCATGATGTAGTAGTAGTCAGCACCTATGCTTTGCAGCACCCAAAAAGCGTCGTTAAAGTTTTGGCGCACTAAAATTACATCAGGCAAAAATGCCTTCATACAGTTGACAGGACCGTCCAAGGTTGGAAAGCTGGGCTTATTCAAGTGAATGACTTTTTTAACCAGCATGATGCGGCGCTTGGTGATGTTTCCTTGGTTCTCCAAGCTGTCTTGAGACCAGAACTCATCGGAAACGTTGCTGGAAAGCACCGAATCTTTCAAACCGATTTGCACAAGGCTGTTGTTGACAGCTATAGCGGTCGGCTCGTCGATGATTTGCAATTCTTCCAAAGACGGAAGAGATACGCGGTTCTCGAGGCAATATTGAAATGCCTCTTCACGGGTTACGGCTTTGTCAGAAAGCGTAAACAGCTCGATATACTTATCGTCCTTGCCGATAAAGATGCCGCGCTCCTGACGGAAAACGGTAGATGCCGAGAAGCTGCCGTCTGCAAGCAGAAAGTCACCGGGCATAATGGCGGTGCTGGCATACATCTTTCCGTCCTTTCGGGTTATGACCGCACGGCGCTGACCAACAGGAATGGAACGATTAACACTACATAATGATTTTGGATACATCATAATACAAAAATTAAAAATTAAACAATATAAGTATGTATATACCTTTTTGTATTTTTTGTCAAGCAGCGCAATTTAAAATATTTTAATAAATCTAAAAAGTGCTTGCTTTTTTGCTTAAACTGTCATACAACCAAACTGGTCATATTAAAGATATGGTGAGATGGCAGAGTGGTCGAATGCGATTGACTCGAAATCAATTGTACCCCTTTCGGGTACCCAGGGTTCAAATCCCTGTCTCACCGCCAATAAACAAAATGCTCCCTTTTTAGGGAGTGTTTTGTTTATATGGATGGTAGGAAGTTGAACCCTGGAAAAGAAGGGTTCAACAAGGACGAAAGGTGGGCGCTAGAACGCCGGTGAGGCTATAAGCCGAATGAGGACGCAGGAGCGAAGCATACAGCACAGCAAATCCCTGTCTCACCGCCAATAAACAAAAAACAGCCGTGATAAAGAATCAGGGCTGTTTTTTGTGGGAGCATTCATTACTCAATCAAATTTAAGAGTTTTAAAATGATGTTGATGATAAAACACAAAATCAGATAGTAGACCATAAAATTGCCGCTGTAGTTAGGTCGCTGCTCTGGTTTAAGAGTTTTTCCAGCGGCTCTGGCTTTTTTACAACTGCGGTTGTCAAGGTAAGAGCCAATGCCAATTACCAGAAAAAAGCCGACGGCTAAACAAATAGCATAAGTAAAACTAGACATAATGATAAAGTGTTAAAAATTAGATGATATAAGCAGTGTAGAATATTTTGTTTATTTTGTCAATAAAAGAATGAAAAAATGACCTTGGAATAAATCAAAGTTTCCAAGGCGAATTTCTCAGCAGCCAAAAAATCCTGCTTTAGCAAGTATAAAACCGGTGGCGACAATCAAAACGGAATAGATGCAGATATATCCCTTGGTGAAATCACCGACTTGCTTGTGTTGTGAAACAGCGATGTTGCGGCACTCTCTGCGGTTGAGGACAATTCCGACAACGGCAGTAAGAGCAAAAATAACCAGCACGCTAACTCCAAAAATTACTTGTAGTACCATAATGATAAAAAATTTTATGTGAAAAATAATTGCAAAACTGCTGTAAAGTAATATTATTTAAAAATTTGTCAAGATATATCAGCAATATATTTTTGCAAATATTGACATTGAGTTTTGCTTGCTTATTATTTAAGGAAATATGCAATAAATAAGGAGAAAGCAAATGAATAAAATTTTGGGTGCGGTACTGGTGCTGGCTGTGGCGGCTTGCCATAACGACAACATGGTAACAACTGAAAAATACAGCATTTCCTTAGACGGAGAACATGTTAAAACAACCGTTGAAATGGAATATCCGCAAAATGGCGATGATGAAATTTTGAATAAAATCCGCCAGCAAGTTGCTGATTTGCTGATTGCTGACTATAACGGAAATTTGGCAGATGCTGATAAAATTTTGCAGCAATTTGTGGTAGAAGAAAATGATAAGCTTAAAGCTGAAGTTTTTGAACCGATTGAACCGATTGAGCCATATACATATAACGGCAAAATCAAAATGACAGCACAGACGCCGGATTTTATTACTTTTGAAAAATATGCCTATGCTTATACCGGCGGAGCGCACGGTATGTCGTTTTGGCAGGCGGTTTCGGTTAACAAGCGCAACGGTGAGCCGCTAAATGATGTAATTTTAAACAAGCATGCTGCTTCTCAAGAATTTAAGCAGCTTCTGAAGCAAGGGGTTTCAGCTTATTTCAGCATGCAGAGAGCCGCTGTTTATAAATGTGAGTTCCAACCGGAAAAATTACAAGACGCGGTGTTTGGCGAATTTGATGCAAACAATTTGCCTCTGCCGGCAAGCAAGCCTTTTTTAACAGCCAAAGGTGTCGGTTTTGCCTATCAGCAATATGAAATTGCCAGCTATGCCGACGGTATGATTGCTTTTGTTATTCCATATAATAAAATGCGTCCGTATTTGACCGACGAGGTTTGGAACATGGTGGAAAAACAGCAGAATAAAGACGCGGTAGTAACCGCTTATGTGAGTGAAGATATGGCGGCGGAATATCAAAAATATTTAGCTCTGCCGGAACATAAGGCTTGCGAATAAAACTTAAAAAAAATCCGTCTGTTATAAAAGCAGGCGGATTTTTTTTGCGTTAGAAGTAAAAGTCATTTCCCTGATTGCTGCGGATTTTATCCAGTCTTTCGCGGATAGCCTCGGCAAGTTTCGGCGGAAACGTTTTCAGCTCCTGCTCAATCAGTTTTTCGCCGACAGCCTTGGTGTCTGTCGAAGCATAATCGGTCAAAAACTCTTCCAAAGTCATAAGCGCGTTCGGGTGGCAGCAGTTGTGGATTTGCTTGGCTTTGCAAAGTTCCATAAAGCGGTCGCCAGTGCGTCCGGAACGATAGCAGGCGGTGCAGAAACTCGGCACATAACCCAGCCGCATCAGCCAGTTGATAACTTCGTCCAGCGAACGGGTGTCTTCAACTTCAAACTGCTCGGAATGCTCATTTTCCGCTTCCGGCTTAACATAGCCGCCGACAGAAGTTTTAGAGCCGCCGGAGATTTGCGAGATGCCAAGTTTTAGAACTTGCTCACGCGTTTTTTGACTCTCGCGGGTAGAAACAATCATACCGGTATAAGGCACGGCAATGCGGATTAACGCTACGATTTTCGCAAAGATGTTATCCGGCACGCAGTTGCTGAATTGGCTCGGGTCAATATCATCTGCCGAACGCAGGCGTGGGACGCTGATGGTGTGAGGTCCAACTCCGAAAACGGCTTCCAAATGTTCGGCATGCATCAACAAACCGCTGAACTCATAGCGATAGGTTGACAAGCCGAACAATACGCCCAGTCCGACATCGTCAATTCCGCCTTGCATAGCCCTGTCCATAGCTTCGGTATGCCAAGCATAGTCATGCTTAGGACCTTTCGGGTGCAGCTGTTCGTAAGATTCCTTGTTATAGGTTTCCTGAAACAGAATGTAGGTGCCGATACCGGCTTGGTGCAGCTTAGAGTAATTTTCTACCGTGGTGGCGGCAATATTGACGTTGACGCGGCGGATTGCTCCGTTTTTGTGCTTGATACCGTAGATGGTTTTGATACTTTCCAAAACGTACTCAATCGGGTTGTTGACAGGGTCTTCTCCCAATTCCAGCGCTAAGCGCTTATGTCCCATATCCTGCAAGGCAATAACTTCCTGACGGATTTCTTCTTGAGTCATCTTTTTGCGGAAGATATGCTTGTTTTTGATGTGATACGGACAGTAAACGCAGCTGTTGACGCAGTAATTAGAAAGATAGAGCGGGGCAAAAAGCACAATGCGGTTGCCGTAGTAATTTTGTTTGATACGCGCGGCAAGGGCAAAAATTTCCGCCTCAATTTCTGGATTGTCACACGCCAGCAAAACCGAAGCTTCACGGTGTGTCAAACCTTTTTCCTGTTCGGCTTTGTCAAGGATTTGACGCACTAAAGCCAAATTGTTTTTGTTTTGGTCGGCATATTCCAGCGCGGCGCAGATTTCGTCATGCGAAATGAACTCCTCAGCTTTGGATGACCTTGGATTATAAACAAATTTTTCCATAATGATTATATTAAATAATGAAACATTAAAATAAAAAATACAGCGCTAAGATAACACTGTATTTTTTGGTTTGCAATGATTTAATTTAAGAATTTATTTGTTTTGGTTGTACGGGTCTTTGTCATCGGCAAGCAAATCTTCTACCGAGATTTCTCCCGCGTTTTGGTTATTTGTATCATCTTTCAAAATGTCTAAATCCGCTATTTCAGAAGCAAAATCGTCATTGAAAATGTCGTCAAGCTTGACATTGCTTTCTTCATTCGGCAAATCTATGGAAACAGGTTCTTCATCTTGCAAATCAAAAGATGTGCCGGCTGTGCTGTCAGTTTTTGCGGCTTGTTCCAAATCGGCGAAATGTTCCGGCGACGGATTAAACGGGTCGCTGGCAGCAAGGGAAAAATCATCTACCGGAGTTGGTTCGGAAACAGTTGTTTCAGTCGGCTGTTCAAAATATGGTTCCACATGCGGCTCATCAACAGTAGTTACAGGTTCAGAGATGTTTGCCGATTCGGTTTCCGCAGGGGCTTCAAAACTATCGGAAACAGCAGCGTTTACATCAAAATCGACCGGTGTTTCTACAGTTTCTGTGACAACCGGCTCTTCAGCAATTGGTTCATCTGCTGCGGTGCTTTGCTGCGGCAAATATTCCTGCTCGGTTGAGGAAATTTCTTCGCCAAGCGCGGTATTCCAAGGTTCTTTTTCTTCAACGGCTTCGGTTTCTGCGTCGGCTTGCTTTTCTATTTGCGTATCTTCTTGCGAAACAGTCAAATCTTGAGGCTGCGGAGCAAAAGTTTCGGTTTGTTCGGGTGTGCTGAGCAGGCTGTCAATACGTTGTTCATTTTCTTGCAAAACTTCGCTGTCTTCTGTAACTTCTGTTGGAGCGTCTTCATTTTTTTCTGCTTGATCTTCGTCTATTTTTTTGAAATGTTCCTCATAAAAATCGGCAATAGACTGCGGAGCAGGCTCGTTAGTTTCTTCTTTAGCGACGTCTGAAATTTCCGGTGTCGGCTGTTCCGGTTCAACAATTGGTAAATTTCGGTTGGCGCTGTTACTGTCTTTTTCGCTGAGAATTTCTTTCAGCAAGTCTTTAATGTCATTGTCAATATTGGTATGGTCTTTGATGCTTGACTTTATATAGCGATTGATACGGTTGACAGCGTCAATTAAATGACCGTTCATATCCTTAAAATCGGTACTAAGAGCAGAAACTGTCGCAATTAAAAGGTCAAAGTTGCCGCTGTTGCTGACAGCAAATTGACGATCTTTGCTTTTTTCGGTTTTAATATTATCAACATATTTGGAAATTTCACCGCAGATGTTCGCCAGCTGCTCTAAGCTGGATTGCAGATTAGTGTTGTTAACCTCGGAGCTGTTGTTCAGCGAGTTTAAAACGGTGTTGATTTCGTTTAGGCGGGAATCTAAAAGCTGGTTGGTTTGATTGTTGAGCGAGGCTATTTTAACCAGCAAATCCGTGATGTTGCTGTTTTCATTATTTTTGCCCCAATCAGTGCCTTTCAGCAACTTAACCAAATTGCTTTCGGTATTTTGGTTTTGGTAAACATCAAACAAAATAAAAAGCAACGCAAACGTTACGGCAGAAATTAAGAATACTGCCAAGGTAATGTCGGCTATAAATAAATCAGTGTGTTCTTGGGTGATTTGATATTGGTAGGTGTAGTATAAAAACGCACCAAAAACGACCGCGGACAATATTCCGCTGAAAATTTTGATTAAACCTGCTGCAAACTTCATCAGTTTATCTCCTATAGGTTACTGACAATATTTATTGTAAAATTAAAGCAAACCTGACAAAAACGCAAGGTTTGCTTTAGATTTCTTAACAGGTAATAAAATTAAATTGCTTGTTCACGGGTTTTATGCAGTTCCAAATGCGGAAAATCTTCTTTGATTTTGCCTAAATGCCAAGCGTTGCGGGCTAAAAAGACTTTTTCGCCGTCGTAGTCGTCGGCAATGTTCATTTGGTTGGTGTTATAGAATTTTTCCAATTCCGTTTTGTCGGAGCTGCTGACCCAACGCGCCGTATAATATTGAGTCGGTTCAAAAATAACGTCAATATTAAATTCGGTGCGCAGGCGGTCGGCAATCACTTCAAACTGCAAAACCCCGACAACGCCGACAATATATTCCGAACCGACAACCGGCTTGAAAATGCTGGCGCCGCCTTCTTCGGCTATTTGCTGAAGCGCGTTAGCCAGATGTTTGGATTTTAGCGGGTCTTTAGCGCGTACAGATTTCAAAAGTTCCGGTGCAAAACTCGGAATGCCGGTATAGTGCAGCTTTTCACCTTCGGTCAAGGTGTCGCCGATACGCAGCTGTCCGTGGTTTGGAATACCGATAATGTCGCCGGCGTAAGCGTCTTCTGCCAATTCGCGCTCCTGAGCTAAAAACATAACCGGAGTCGGTACTTTAATATCTTTGCCGGTGCGGACTTGCAAAAGGCTCATACCGCGCTTAAAGTGACCGGAACAAATACGCATAAAGGCAATGCGGTCGCGGTGTTTCGGGTCCATATTGGCTTGGATTTTGAAAACAAAGCCGGTTACTTTCTTTTCGTCAGCGTTAACCACGCGTTCAGCGCTTGGCTGCGGGCGAGGGGTAGGGGCAAACTCGTGCAGACCATTTAAGACTTCACGCACGCCGAAATTGTTGACGGCGCTGCCGAAAAATACCGGAGTTAAGGCGCCGGCTAAATACAGCTCCAAATCAAACGCCGGACAAAGTTCGCGCACCATTTCCACGTCTTCGCGCAGCTTTTTAACGGCATACGCCGGCAGAAGCTCGTCAAGCTTAGGATCGTCCAAACCTTTGCAGGTTTCGATAGTGTCGTTAATCAGCGACTTGCTGCCATTTTTGTTCATCAAAATCAACTGGTCGTTAATCAAATCATAGCAGCCTAAAAAGTCTTTGCCGCTGCCGATAGGCCAGCTTGCCGGAGTAACGTCTAGAGCCAAAGTCTTTTCAATATCGTCCAGCAGTTCAAACGGATCTAAGCCTTCGCGGTCTAATTTGTTGATAAAAGTAATAATCGGAATGTTGCGCAGACGGCAGACTTCAAACAATTTTTTGGTTTGAGTTTCAATACCTTTGGCAGAGTCCAAAACCATTACAGCCGAGTCAACGGCGGTCAAAACACGGTAGGTGTCTTCTGAAAAGTCTTCGTGCCCAGGTGTGTCCAGCAAATTAAAAGTGATGTTGTTGTAGTCAAAGTTCATCACGGAAGACGCAACGGAAATACCGCGTTCTTGCTCAACTTTCATCCAGTCGGAGTGGGCGTGGCGGTTTTCGCCGCGGGCTTTGACGGCTCCGGCTTGCTGAATGGCGCCGCCGAACAGCAGCAATTTTTCGGTTAAAGTGGTTTTACCGGCATCCGGGTGTGAAATAATGGCAAAAGTTTTGCGTTTGTTGACAATTTGTTCAGGCATTTTTTCCTCTACTACTTTATTTATTAGAGCAAGTTATAACTGAAATTTACTGATTTGCAAGATTTTTGTGGGTTAAGTGCTAAAAATTGCTTGATTTATAAAAAGTTTTATGCTCTAATCCGCGGTAATTGGGAAATAATCCCAGCGCGGGTATGGTGAAATTGGTAGACACGCCAGACTTAGGATCTGGTGCCGCGAGGCTTAAGAGTTCGAGTCTCTTTACCCGCACCATCGTTTTTTTGATGGTTTTGAGTTAATAACAATTTATTTTAGAGAAAATCACAATGAATGTAAAAGAAGAAAAAGCAAAAGGTTTGAATAAAAAGTATAATGTTACTTTGGCTGCTGCCGATTTTGCCAATGCTGTTGATAAAAAATTGGAACAGGTTGCTAAAAAAGTTAAACTTCCGGGATTTAGAGCCGGTCATGCACCAAAAGCTATGATTGACAAACAATATCGTCCAAGCGTTTTAGGCGAAGTTCTTGACGATATGATTCGCGATGCTGTTAACGAAGTTATTGCCAACAACAAATTGCGTCCGGCTGTTACTCCAGATATCAAAATTGAAAAATTTGAAGACGGCAAAGACGTTGAATTTACTGTTGAAGTAGAAGTTTTGCCGGAAATTAAAGTAGGTGATTTTTCTAAAATTACTTTGAACAAATATGTTGCCAAAGTTCCAGCTGAAGAAATTGAAAAAGCTGTTAAATATATGACAGATTCCCGCCGTGATTCTGCAAAAGTAGAAGAAGATAGAGCTACCAAAAAAGGCGATATCGCTGTGATTGACTTTGTCGGCTCTATCGATGGTGTTGAGTTCCAAGGCGGCAAAGGCAATGCATATCCGCTGGAATTAGGTTCTAACTCTTTCATTCCGGGCTATGAAGACCAGTTAATTGGCAAAAAAGCCGGTGAAACAGTTAATGTTAAAACCACTTTCCCTGCTGATTATCACGCTAAAGATTTGGCTGGCAAAGAAGCTTTGTTTGTTACCACAATCAAAGAAATCCGCGAATATAAGCCGGTTGAATTGAATGATGAATTTGCAAAATCTATGGGCGCAAAAGACGTGGCTGATTTAAAATCTAAGATTGAAGCCCGTATTTTGGAAGACTACAACGCAACTTCACGCATTAAATTAAAACGTGATTTGCTGGACGCTTTGGATAAAGAATACAGCTTTGAAGTTCCGCAGAAATTGATTGACGCTGAATATGCAGCTATTGAAAAACAATATCAAGACGCTAAAGCTAAAAATCAGCTGGACGAAAGCGAAAAAGCTCGTGATGAAAAAGATGTTTTGGCTGAATATAAAGAAATTGCTCTGCGCCGCGTTAAATTAGGCTTATTGCTTTCTGAAATTGGTGCCGATGCCAAATTACAGCTGTCTGCCGATGATGTAAACAAAGCTATTATGAATGAAGCGAAGCGTTATCCAGGACAAGAAAAAATGGTTTTGGAATACTATGTAAAGAACAAAGATGCTGTTGAAGCATTGAAAGCTCCTGCATATGAAGAAAAAATTGTTGATTATGTTTTGGAAAAAGCTAACGTGGCTGACAAAGAAGTTTCTGTTGAAGAACTTTATGACTTTAGCGAAGCTGGTGCTAAGAAAGAAAAGAAAGCTAAAAAATCGGCTTAATATAAAGCGATTTGAACTTTCGTTTTGTAATAAAAGACGTCTCTACGGAGGCGTTTTTTTATTTTATGTAACAAATTGCAAGGTTATAAAAAACACCGCTTTGCAAAAGCAAGGCGGTGCGAGGTGTATAGATTTTCGGTTACGAATTATTTGCCGTAAAAGGCTTTTTTGTAAACTTCCAATACCAATTCTTTGCAGCAAGGACGTGGATTGCCGCCGGTGCAGACATCTGCCATGGCAGCTTCGGACAAAGCTTCCAAATCTTCTTCTTTAACATTGATATCCTTTAAGGTTTCCGGAATATTTACGTCTTTTTTGAGCTGTTTTACAGCATCAATAGCGGCTTTGCGGTATTCTTCCTGCGACATTTCGTCAACGCCTTTAACTCCCATAGCGCGGGCGATTTCGCGGAATTTTTCGCCGGTATACGGAGCGTTAAATTCCATAACATACGGCAGCAAAACGGCATTAGCTACACCGTGCGGAGTATTATAAAAAGCACTAAGCGGGTGAGCCATACCATGAACAACGCCTAAGCCGACGTTAGAAAATGCCATACCGGTCATATATTGACCAAGCGCCATATCTTCACGTCCTTTCGGGTCGTTTTCCACAGCTTTGCGCAAAGAACGCGAGATAATTTCAATAGCTTTTAAGTTCAGAGTATCTGCCAATTCCCAAGAAGCTAAAGTTGTGTAGCCTTCAATAGCATGGGTAAGAGCGTCCATACCGGTAGCGGCGGTTAAACCTTTTGGCATAGAAGACATCATCTCAGGGTCTACGATTGCCACAACCGGAATATCATGCGGGTCAACACAAACAAATTTGCGGCGTTTTTCTTCATCGGTAATCACATAGTTAATGGTGGTTTCGGCAGCAGTACCGGCAGTGGTGGCAATGGCAATAACCGGAACGCTCTTATGCTTGGTCGGGGCTACGCCTTCCAAAGAAACAACATCGGCAAATTCCGGATTGTTGATGATTATACCAATACCTTTGGCTGTGTCTTGCGGAGAACCGCCGCCAATGGCAATCATATAATCGGCGCCGGCCTTTTTGAAAGCCTCAACGCCTTCTTTAACCACAGTTACGCTCGGATTGGCTTTTACTTTGTCATAAATTGCATAAGCCATATTGTTTTTATCCAGCAAGTCAGTAATTTTTTTCACCACGCCGAATTTTACCAAATCAGCATCGGTAACAATCAAGGCTTTTTTAAAGCCGCGGGCTTTAGCCTCGGTAATTACTTCATCTTTAGCACCATATCCGTGATAGCTGGTTTCATTTAACATAAAACGTTTTGCAGTCATAGTTGTTTCCTTTCATAAAAATTATTAAATATTTATACCTTAAATATATAGCAAAAATTGTTTAGCAACAGGTTAATTTTGTATACAAAAAAGCGGTTCGTAGGAACCGCTTTTTGAGTGTCGTTTTTACACCGTTTTTTATAACGGAAGCAACGGAGACCAGGCTGGGTCGGAAGCTTCCGCCGGTGTAACAATACGGCGTTCGTTGTAACCGGTCAGGTCAATGCTATACAAGCGTACCGGAGAACCTCTGTCCTGGCGGAAGTACATCAGCACACGACCGTTAGGAGACCAAGTCGGACCTTCAACCAAATAACCGTCGGCTAAAATACGTTCGCCTGAACCGTCAGGATACATCACACCGATATAAAACGCGCCGTTTGCCATTTTGGTAAAGGCTATGTAGTCGCCGCGCGGAGACCATACCGGAGTAGCATAGCGTCCCTTGCCGAAACTGATTCGCTGTACATCGCTGCCGTCGGCGTTCATTACATAAAGCTGCTGGTTACCGCCGCGGTCGGAGTTGAATACAATCTTGCTGCCGTCCGGAGAGTAGCTCGGAGAAGTGGAAATGGCGCTGCCGTAAGTAAGCTGATGAGTTTTACGGGTTCTGACATCCATTTCATAAATGTTGGTCGAGCCATGGTTGGCGTAACTAAGCAAAACTTTAGAGCTGTCCGGAGAAAATACCGGAGCAAAAGTCATTCCTGGAAAGTTGCCCAAAACCTGACGGCGGTTAGTGTCCAAATCCAGCATATAAACACGCGGATTGTTGCCGACAAATTCCAAATAAGCAATTTTTTGCATATTCGGTGAAAAACGCGGCGTCAAAACCAAATTTCTGCCGTCGGTTAAGAACTTATGATTTTCACCGTCCTGATCCATCATCGCCAAACGTTTGATACGGCGGGTGGCGCGACCAGTTTCCGAAACATAGACAATGCGGGTGTTGAAATAGCCTTTATCGCCAGTCAGACGTTCATAAATAGCATCGGCGACAACGTGGGCGATTCGGCGCCAGTTGCTTTTGGTGGTGGTAAAAGATTTGCCGATAAGCTGCTGTTCAGACGCCACGTCCCACAAGCGGAAATCTACGCGGATTCTTTCATTCGGCAGTTCGACAATTTGGCTTTGCACCAAGGCTTGCGATTTTATTGCCTGCCAGTTAACAAACTTAGGCTGCTGGTCAATAGAGGTCAGCGTTTCAATATAGCTGTTGGTCGGCAAAATTTTGAACAATCCGCTGCGGTCCAAGTCTGCAACCAGGACTTCGCGCACTTTATCGCCATAGTCATTGCCGATAATTTTAGTAAAAAAGTTGCCGTTATTGCCAATCATTTCCGGAATGGCAATAGGCATAGGGTTACGAGTTGCGCCGCGTACATCAATTTCCAATTCCGCATGAGCAGGGGAAATAATCAATGTTAAAAATGCGGCTAAAATATATTTTAATTTCATTGCTTTTACCTTTGGAACTAATTAAAATTTTAACTGCCTTTACCATATACGCAATGTAAATAATAGTAAAGCTAAAAAAGAGTTTATGGACATAAATATATAGAATTTTAAAGGCTTGACAACGGCGGATAAACCGCATAGCTTTGAAACAAAAAGGAAATATAATGAATATTGCAGAATTTAAGGCGGTTTTGCCAAAATATAAAGCTTTGCTGGGTGTGGATTACGGTGCGAAAAGAATGGGACTGGCGGTGTCTGATTTGGGGCGCAGCATTGCTACTTCGTACAAAATTTTATATCGCGGCGAATGGGAAAAAGATGTTGCCGAGCTCAAGAAAGTGATTGCTGAAAAAGAAATCGGTGGTTTGGTTTACGGCTTGCCTTTGCAGATGAACGGCGAAGAAGGAGCTATTGCGCAAGAGGTGCGGGCATTTGCCGAAAAACTGGCGCAGGAAATTGATTTGCCGTATATTTTTTGGGACGAACGGTTGTCTTCATCAGCTGTTGAGCGCTTTTTAATTGAAGAAGTCGATATGTCGCGCGGCAAACGCAAAAAGATTTTGGACGCGTCAGCTGCAGCTTATATATTGCAGGGAGCGTTGGACGCTATCAGTTTTTCTCGTTGATTAGGCGTGTGCTTGACGCGGTATGTGCTATATATGTGGATAGTTGCCGTTATTTTGTTATCAAAGTATAAAAAGTATATTATAGAGCAAGTATCGGACTAAATTATGAGGAACTTATGAAGAAGTTTTTTAGCAAAATCTCAGCTTTTTTACCCAAGCTGAAGTATAACGCACTGATGGGAATTTTGTTTGCAGCTTTGGTGGTGGCGCCGGACTATTTGTTTATGGCGTTTTTGCCGAATATCGTTTATTTGACAGATGCTGTGTTTTTGCTGGTAATGATTGCCTTCGGTTTTTTCCTTTCGCTTGCCGGAATATGGGTTTATGCAATTTGCTGCGGACTTTTTATTTTTATGCAGACTATTCAGTTGGGACATATTGCGTATTTTTCCCGTCCGATAAATCCGCTGGATATCGGCAAGGTTTTTGATGAGTTTGACGATATTTATTCTGCTGGTATGTCAGACGTCGATGATTTTTGGTTTGTTCCTGCGGCAGCTGCTTTGCCGTTTTTAATTTTGCTGTTTATGGAGTTTAAGTGGCGTAAAAAACTATATTTTTCATTTGTTGGAATTTTGGCGGTTATAATCTTTTTGGGCGTAAAGCCGGAACGAGCAACACGGCGCGGACTACATTCCTTTTTGCCGCCGGAAACACGTTATTCCATTCATAATTCAATAAATTCTTTTTCTTTTTATGCTGTGCGCGGTGCGGACAGTAAAAATATTCACGATATTGTGCCGCTGGACTTTTATTTGCCGTATAAAATAGAAAAATTGCCCGAATCGTCAAAGTTGCTTGTGCTGATTATGGGAGAAAGCACTAGTGCAGACAAAATGCATCTGTTTAATCCGAACGCCCGCCCAACCACGCCGCAGCTGGATAAAATGAAAGATGAAAAAGGCTTTACTTACAGTTTGGCAATTTCCGGCGCGGTTTCAACCCATTCATCACTGCCGATTTTTTTCAATATGATGAAAGAGCCAGGGAATGTTCAAAAACTGGAAGCGGAAGACACAAACTTGTTTAAAATGGCAAAGGAAAACGGATTCAAAACCTATTTTTATTCGGCGTATGATATGAAGCAAACCAATCTTATCGGCGTGCGCTATATTGATGAAATGGTTACGTCTGAGCATAATCCGCGCAAATTTAAGCGCAAAAAAGAAGATTTGCTGCTGAAAATGTTTAAAAAACTTGATTTGAAAAACGGTAAAAATTTTGTGGTTTTGAATTTTAAGAGCGTGCATTCTCCTTATGATGAAAATTATGCAAATCATCCGGAATTTGATGTGTTCAAGCCTAAAGATTCTAGCCGTTTTGAAGAGGAAAATGCTGCCTATGAAAATGCGGTTTTATATATTGACAGCATATTAGGACAGCTGCTTGATGAATTTAAGCGTTTGAATATACCTAATTCGCAATTTATTTTTACTTCCGACCACGGAGAAATGCTGGGTATGCCTGATGGGAGGTATGGGCATAATCAGCTGGTTATGGAAGATATGCGCGTGCCGTTTTTTATATACAGCGCGGACGGAAAAGCTCCGGTTTTGCCGAAAGGTGTGATTTCGCATTATGAAATTTCGGAATTGGCGGCGCATTATTTGGGGTATAAAGTAACAAATCCTAATTATAGCAATGATGTGTTTTTTGTGCATGGCAACAATTTGTTTGAGGAATATCAATTTATAGAATATCAGCGTCAAGACGGGCAGCTCAAAGAGGTTATAAAAGACGAAGTCGAAGATTTTATCCGTGAAAAGAAGAAGGAGAGGGCGAAATGATTACACAGTTTTCTCGTACTGAATTGCTGATTGGCGCTGAAGGTGCCGAAAAACTTAAAAATTCACGGGTGGCGGTTTTCGGTCTTGGCGGCGTCGGCGGCTATGTGGTAGAGGCTTTGGCACGAGCTGGTGTTGGGACACTTGATTTGGTTGATAATGACGTAGTGAGTTTAAGCAATATCAATCGGCAGATTTTGGCGCTGCATTCCACAATCGGCATTTTGAAAACCGAGGCGGCTAGGCAGCGGCTTTTAGATATAAATCCGAATTTGAAAATTGTCTGCCATAATTGTTTTTATTTGCCGGAAACTGCGGATAGTTTTGATTTTGCTCAATATGATTATGTGGCTGATGCAATTGATACGGTTGCCGGAAAAATCGCTTTAGTGCAGCAGGCAGCAAAAGCAAATACTCCGATTATTTGCGCTATGGGAGCGGGAAATAAACTTAATGCCGGCGGTTTTAAAGTGGCGGATATAAGCAAAACGTCGGTTTGTCCGCTGGCGAAGGTTATGCGCCGAGAGCTGCGCAAACGCTGTATCGACCATTTTAAAGTCGTTTATTCTGAAGAATCAGCTATTACTCCGCAGGGAACGGCGGAAGACAGCAACAAACGGCAGACTCCGGGGAGTATATCATATGTTCCGGCGGTTGTGGGGCTGATGATGGCGGGAGAAATTATCCGCGATTTATTTGGTACCGATTAAAATAAAAGAAGCGGCTGGTTTGCTATAAAGGAGACGTATTAGTTGTTTAGGTTGTTCTGCGGCGGTGTAAATGTATGTTTAGCATAGCAGAAGATTGTTTTTGTGCCTAGACGATAAATAGTTTTAGCAAAAATAAGCACACTCATTCTTGTGAATAAGTGTGTTTATTTTGCAGGCTAAAAGAATAAAATTATTTTAAGCTTAATACAAAACAAAAAATAACACGGTTGCAATCAATATCAAAAAATAAATTAACGTCAGCCATAAAAGCCGTTTACCAAAACTTATGGATATGAAGCAAAAATTTGTAGTATTTTTGTAGTATTTTCTAAAGTGTGCGCAGGGATTGGCTTTGTTTCACTTCGCCGCTGCGTCCACGTTCGCAGACGCTCACCGGCATGCTCCCGCCTGCCTCTCGTCCTTGTCGAACCCTTCGTTCCAGGGGGCTCACCCTTACTGCGCGTATAACAAAAAAACTCCCCAAAGGGAGTTTCTTTATTATTGGTACGCGCGCAGGGATTGGCTTTGTTTCACTTCGCCGCTGCGTCCACGTTCGCAGACGCTCACCGGCATGCTCCCGCCTGCCT
>CAKQPS010000004.1 GCA_934270475.1 uncultured Alphaproteobacteria bacterium | reverse complement strand
AAAAAAATTAAAACAATGTCTTATGCCGCTTTTTTAGTGGCACCTAAGCCTGATAGCTGGTTATCAGCCTTAGGTGTTTGCTTATTTTTATATAATATCATTAAAAATAGTATCGTATACCTAAAGAGAGTTCTTTCATATTATCTACAGACTCCATATTTAAGTGTATATAGCGCCCAATAGCTCTAAATGACCAATGATCGTTTATATTATATTGTAATCCTATACCCGTACGAATTCCTGTGTCAGATTCGGTTTCAGATATTGTTAAATTATAATATTTAATCTTAGCTTCAACTTCATATCTTCCTATGCCTGTTGTTGCAATAAAATCTATTTTGTCATTTATAGGTATGTAAAATAACAAATCTGCACCATAAACATTAAAATTTGTTTTTAATGACGAGTAAGCTCCTTCTTTTTCAGTTGAATTTTGATAAAAACCTTCAATTCCGAAATATTTATCAAAGGTTAAACCTAAATTTAATGTTCCAGAATTGTAAGTGTCATCGACTATATCATTCCACCCATTTTCTAAATCAACTTTTGTGGAGTTGTAATCTGCACCTATATAAAATTTAGTTGTATTCCAATCATGTGTTAATAATGTGTCATCGGCATTGGCTTGCAATGAAAATAAGCAAACTACACTTGCCAATAATAATGTTTTATTCATATCAAACATCCTTTGTTAATTTAGTTAAAATAAAACCCGCTATAAAGGCGGGCGGATGTTCGAAAACCGTGTACACTAAAACGGCTCGGCTTATTTGGCCGAAACCTTATTCGCCGACATCCGTCCGTTTATGACGTAAGATGCCGGCATAGGATTTAAAGTCGTTATGCCACGACTTAGTGTAACAAAGGGTTTTCGAAGCCCTAAAAGCGCTATTGCACTTTCAAAAACAGAATAACGGCAATAGCTTTTATTGTAAAGACATTTTTATTTTTTTTTAAAGCAGAAACAAAGCAACAATATAAGGTCTGGGAAAATGCAAAAAATTTGGCAACAAGCGAAACGTATAATAATTTTTTTGAGTCTTTGGGCTATGGTAACCGCTTTGACAGCTAGTGCTGTTTTTGCATTATTTAATTATTTTGCCAGTGATGAACAAAGAACGCTGTTTAAAAATATGAAACTTGAAGCATATTTAAGTGATTTGAGCTTTGTCAGCTTCTTAATACTCTACATACTAGGTGTGCCATTCTTAAGAAAATACATCAAAAATAATTGGTTGTTTATGCTTGCTTGTGTTATTACCTATCTTCTCATTTTTATAATCATGTTCTTAATCTAATTTTTGCGTTTGTTGCAAGTTTTTGAAGCAGATGTACCATGCTGGATACTCGGCGAATGAGCTGGCGCTCAAAGCCAAGGATGACAATTGTGTTGGGCGGTCGATGATAGAAATGCTGGGCGTGATGGCAATTATCGGTGTGTTATCTGTTGGCGGGCTTGCGGATATTCCAAGGCTATGGAAAAGTTTATAGTTAATAAGTTGGTTGAAGAATATACAAATTTAATGTTTGGCTTGATACAGCATATTGATTATTTTACTCCTTTGCGTACAGAGGGTGAAGCAGAAGATAGATATAATTTGACGGAAACTATTGAAGCTTTGGATTTGGTGCCGGCAGGTTGGAAAAAACAAACCTCAGGATTCGGATACGGATTTGTAGATTCTTCAGGTAATATGATTTTTCCATTCGTTAGAAATAAAAAAATTACTTTCGATTTGTTATTGTGGAAAGATAAAAGAGACGGCAGTGAAAACACTAAAAACCTTTGTTTTGAACTTTTTAATAATATGCTGCAGCCTTTGCATGGTTCATTATTTTTAGCGGGATTATGGCGGACTAATCATCCCAGCGAAGACTTATATTATTATGGCGATAAATATTGCGGAGCCAAGAAGAAGTGTTTACGGAGTGCAACGATGTCTGATATACAAAGTATTTGTAATTCTTGTTCAAGCAAAGAAGAAAATTGTATTATCGTTTGGGAGTTGGATAACACTTAATGGGGTTATCGCGATTTTACTGACTAGGTTAGAATTTTGCGACAATGGTTATTAAAAAAACTCCCTAAACCAAATCATTGGAAAAGGGAGTTTTTTTAGTTACTTGACTATCTGTTCAAGAATTTCCAACTGCAAAAGCAGCGAGAGCTTAAGATTCGGCTCATGATGGCTCAGGTAGAGCTTTACATAATCAAACCGGCAGTTTTTAGCCCACATAATTAAAATGGAGTTATCCAAAGTTTGATTCTCTGCCAAATTAGCCAGCTCAGTATGCACATTGCGTACCAGCAGCGCGTTAACAGATTCTTCCGGCAAGCCGTCTTGAATTTTGATGAGCTTGTCAATTTCCTCCATATTGCCCTTTTGAATAACGGCAAGGCAGGCTTTTTCAGAAAGCTGATTATCAAGCAACTGCATCACATATTCGTGTGAAAGTTTTTTGATAATCTCCAGCTGCACGGCGCTTGAGGTAATTTCACCGTCGATGAACGCGTCCATAATGTCGACATCATCGGAGAAATGATCCAGCAACAGCAGAGCACAATCATCGGACAGATTGTAATTTTCGGCAACATATTCGACATCATCAAGAGGGCAGTTTTCCAGCACAGCCGTAATGACTTGACCTAGGTCATCGTCTTTGGCCGAATGAAGAAGCTGAGGAATATTCCTGTAGCCGTCTTTTATCAGTTTGACGATGTTAGAAGCGTCTAAGACGCCTCCTTTGACAAGAGCCTGTGTTAGCTTAGAATTGCCAAGATTGATAATCTTAGACTGTTCTTTGGCTTTTAAGAACGGATTATACGGCTGCATTTCTATCATCGCCATAATCGGTTTTTCAAAGCCGTAGCCGATAATTTTATCAGCCCACTCTTCATCAATGACGCAGTTCTTTTGGCAGAAAAGGGTCAATTCAGAAGCAACGCCTCTGTCTATAATCTTTTCCTTTACCTGCAGACAGGTTGTTTTGTTTTTAAGCAACGCCATAATCTCGGCATGGTCGTTTCTTTCCAGCAAAGCCACCTGCGCATCGTCGGAAAAATCATTTTCCGTGCCCTTGGACAAGCGCTTCAGAATATGCTCGTAATTGCCGTTTCGCACAAGGTAATAGTCGTTTACCTCTAGGCGTGTCTTGATAAAAACCCAAAGCTTTACCACCAACGCCCACAGCCACTTGAAAAAATTTGTAACCATAAAAATAAGTATTAAAGGATAAATAATAAAATTTCAGTCAAAATTATATAAGAAATGGGAATTTTTGTCAATAGTAAAAAACTTCCGCCATTTCTATTGGGCGGAAGTTTTTTTGCTTAGCGATGGGCTTTCATATACTTTGTCAGCAGATAGAAAGTCGGATTGTCAGGTACGCAACAGGCGTAGTTTTCCAGCAAATCATAGCGCTGCCGGTCGATTAAATCATAGATGCAGGCAGCGTTGATGCTTTTGCTGTCAATAAGCGCTTTGATTTCTTGCTTGTTGTTGCGGCGCAAGATTTCTTCAACAGTGAGCCGAGAAACCTTATAGATACGTGCCAAACAAGAAATTGCGTTGTTGTAACCGCGTTCAAGAATTTTGTTTTCCAGCCACTCCTGCGTTCTTTGCATTCGCTTTAACGAAAGAAGCAATTTGTCTTGGTTGTGCACCAAAGTGGTTACAAGCCACTCATCTCCTTTTTCAAGCACAGCCATAATGACTTTTTCCGTGAATGGAAAATAGCCGCGGCAATCAAGGTTTAGACAGCGGGCGGCAAACTCATAGAAGCCTAAGTCGATTAAATGCAGAATAGCTTTTTCACTAGGCAAAAAGCCGTTGTCAAAAAAAGCTTTGATTTCTTTAGGGTTGTCGCGGAAAATGATTTTGTCTCCGTTTTCTGCATACAAGTGAACCGGAGAGTCGTATTTTATGGTTTGCAACAGAGCCATAATTGCTTCGTGGTGACCGCAATCAATGATTTGCGAAACGCTCTCTTGTTTTTTCAAACCTTTAGAGGCAAGGGCTTTTTGAACTTTGATGTTATCAATTGAGATAATTTGCTCTTCCAAGTCTGCAGGTATGTCATTATGCTGAATAACATCAACTATTTCCTGTTCTCTGCCGTGCAGCAGTATGAGTTGTATTGCCTCTGGGCATAGATTGTCGGCATAACTAGCGACTTTGGAAATTTCCGCGTTGTTGCCTCTTTTTAACAAGGCGGTTTGCGCAGAAACAAAAAGCTTGGGCTTCAATTTCAGCCAAAGTTCAATTGCTTTAGAATCTCCGCGTTGAATGACTGCCTGCTGCTCATCTTCGGTCAGGTTGTATCCTGCGTGTTTGATGATGTTAAAAAGCTGGTCAAAAGAGCCCTCTCGAATGATTTTAAGCTCATTCATTTTATACAGCCATGTTTTGAGCAGCCACATTTTAAGCTGAAAAAATAATACTTTTAACATAATGATATAATTTTAGTGAAACAATAATAAAAAACACGATTGCATTATAACAGCAGTCGTGTTTTTGTCAAGTTGTTGTTTGTCTAGATTATACCAATCAGGCTTTGCTTTATTTCTTCGGCAATATCCAGCTTGTAATAATTTTTATTAGAGACGTTGACCGGATAATATTCGGAAATTCCCAAGGCAAAAATGTTTGACTGCTGGTTGATAAAGTCTCGGCTCAAATTTATGGCATCAGCGCTGGAAATTAAATATTCCTTGAAATCGCTGATAGAATTTTTGGCATCGTTGACAAAGTTGTTATGTTCGCTGAAAATGCGTGAAAATTCGAAAATTGTGAAAATCATCGCAATGATTAAAGCCGAAGTTATGCCGCCGATGTAGATGCTGCAAAATACCCATATTAAAAATATGGCGACTAAAGCAAACAGCTTAAACGGTAGCGCTACCAAAATATATTTGAACTTGTGGCGTAAAATCCAAACATAAAAAGCAAAAAGCAAACTTGCCGATATCATAATTATCAGGCTTTGCGCCAAATTTGTGCTGATGTAGGCAATGAAAAATTCGGTTAAAACAAGCATGGCAATGCTGAATAAAACATAGCCGATGTTTTGCATTAAACGATATTTTTTTATTTGCTTTTTAGCGCCTTTTTCAAAAATCCGTTTAGCTTTTTTAATTTTGAGATTGTTGGCTGCGTTAATTTCAAGTTGGGTTGTTTTTTTAGCAAACAAGCTGCTTAAACCTTTCTTTTCACTCTTAGTGAGTTTGGAGTTTTTCAGGTTTTTCAACACCAGCAAGCTGCGGTTATTATCCCGCACCAAATCCAAAGCGTTTTTGCGGAACAATTCCAGCAGCTGCGCCACAAAAGCAATGCGGTCATATTTGCCGACCGCAATATTGCGCGCCAAGGCACCGCTGTAGGAAGGCTTGTATTTGCTGCGTTTTTCATTTTTCAGGCTGATAAGCGAGAGAATGAAAGAAATTAAAATCGTAGCAAAACCGACGGAACCATAAAAAATATTGCCCCAATCTATCAAAAATGAGGTCATATTTTTATCATAATCTTTGATAAAAACATTGCGGTTCATTACGGTTATGATATCCATTTTTTCGCCGTTCAGCAAAGGTGTGACGTTAGAAAACGCTAACACGTTTTTTGCCAGCGGAAATACGTTGGTGCGCTGATTGGTGGTGTTTCCGCTTTTTCCGACCAAAGCCAAAGCATCTTTAAATGAATGACCGTCCGGCAAAGTAACAATGGCGTTTGCCGAGGTGATAAAAGCATTCAGCGGCTTGCCGGTTAAGTTCCAATTCAAAAATATCATATTATTGTAGGTTTGCAGCTTATTGTTTATCATATAGCTGAATTTATAAGTGTAAACCCCAGGTTCAAGAGGCTGCTTATATTTAGGCTTGAGCAAAATGTTCTGTCCGTTTTCTTCGGCAATATACGGAACTTTTATTCCGTTTACGGTTACTTCATTCAGCAAAATTTCTATGCGGTGCTCATGCTTGCCCTGATAGCCGGTGAATTTGGAAAAAATACGCTCCAGCCCTTTGGCAAATTTTTTGCCGTTTGCAACAATGGTGATAGTGTCTTCAACCTGTATATAGCCATTGGATTGAATGTCTATGTAACTCATAAAATATGGAATGTGCTCCATTGCCGGCGCAAGAATCTTGCGACCGCTCGGCAAAGTTACGCTGACAGTCGGTGTTTTTTCTTCTTGCGGGGCGGTTTGCTCCTCCATAGGCGCTTTTACAAAAAAGCGTGTAGCCGAAGCTGCGGCTTTTTGCTCTTGCTCGTTTACATCTTCGGTGCCCTCGTTTAGTTTCTTTTTATCGCCTTCCTGAAAAGCTTTGAGGGTTTCTTCATAAATTTTTTCAAAAGTGCTTTTCTTTTTTTCTTTTTCCTGTTCATAAAATTCCGGTGGCGGCACTACATTGGTAGAAGAAGGCTTATCCCATTGGATATTTTTATCCATTGGAGTTTGGGCAACTTCTTCAAATCTTTTTTTGAAAAACTCGCGGACGGCTTCTTGGTCGTTAGGGTCAGGCATTCCCGGCGGCAATTCCAACGGATTTTTAGCTTTGTTTTTATTTTGTGCTTGTCTCGCCTCGTATTCCGGCAAACCAGCCAGCGGAATCACCGACGCTGTGGCAGAACAGGCAACACTGCAAAGTGCTAAACCTAAAAACACAGAAAAAAACTTATTCATAATGCGTCCTTAATGTTTACAAATAAAATAGTTTTGTTTAATATAACGACTAAAGATTAAAAAAGTTATAAGGAGATAAATTATGAGACAAAAAGTTGCCGCCGTTATTTTAGGTGCCGGAAAGGGTACCCGCATGCATTCGGATAAACCAAAAGTTTTGATGCCGGTTTGCGGAAAATCCATGATTAAGCACATTATTGACACGCTGGAGAGTATTCCGGTAGATGAAATTGTTACAGTAATTTCTCCAGACGGCAAAGACGTGGCAAAAGAAGTTGCGCCATATAAAACCTGCGTGCAGGAATTGCAGTTGGGCACCGGACACGCCGTAAACTGCGCTAAAGACTTTTTAAAAGACTTTGCCGGTACGGTTTTAGTAATTTTCGGCGATACGCCGCTGATTACGCGTCGTACTTTTGAACGCGCTATTGAAAAGGTGGAAAGCGGTTACGCCGTTGTGGTTTTGGGCTTCCGCCCGCAAGATCCGGCTCGTTACGGACGTTTGGTTATGAATGGCGATGAACTGGAACGCATTGTGGAATATAAGGACGCCACAGACGAAGAGCGCGCTATTGATTTTTGCAATTCAGGGGTTATGTCTTTCAGCGGCAAGTATCTGTTTTCTATTCTTTCAAAAATAGGCAACAAAAATGCTTCCGGCGAATTTTATTTGACTGATGCGGTGGCGGTTGCTAAGCAAATGGGGCTGAAATGTTCGGCATTTGAAGGCGATGCAGAAGAGGTTGCCAGTGCAAACACATTGGAAGAATTGGCAAAATTAGAGGAATATTGCAGAAAGAATCGTTAATGGAACGTTTTTTTAAACTTTTATATTACTACTGTTTGGGGTTGCTGGTTTTTATTACCGTATATATGGTGGCGGTTTTGGCAGCTGCGCCGAAAAATGATGCTTTGAAACGCGGCTTTATTCCTTGTACAGAAGCGTTTGTTACAAAAGTGTCTGATTGCGAGCGCGGTAGTTTGAGCTGTATCGCCGGCGGAATTTGGCAGGACACAAAATGCAATTTGTATGTGATTTTTGACGGGGCAGGGGCGTGGATACGCGGCAAACAGCCGACGCCGTGGGCTAACTATTTGTTTGAGCCTAAGGCTCCGGCGGAGATTGATGCGGAAAATCCTTATATCGGCGTTGTTGCTGACGATGTCGGCGTTTTGGAAAGCCAGCGCCGCTTTTTAGAGGCTCGCCAGCAAGAGCTTGATGCCGCTAAGCAGCGCAATTTGCATTTGGATAGAAATGTTTTGGCAACAGAAAATGCAGAACAAGACCGTAAATATGAAGTTGAAGAAACACCGGAGCCAATAGAACAAACCGGTGATTCAAACATAGATGACGAAGCGTTTTTAGAAGATTTTTCAGAACAGGACGAAAAAACGGAAAAGGCTGAAACTCCTGTTTCGGAAACTGAAAAAGCTAAAGCCTTGCTTAAACAAAACGCTCAAAAAAGCATGGAGCAAAAAGGAGTAAAAAATGACAAATAAAATGCCGGCATGGGATTTAAGCGATTATTACACAAGTATTGAAGATCCGAAAATTGCTGCAGATTTGGAAGAATACCGCCAAGGCACGGAAGAATTTGCCAAACGCTATAAAGGCAAATTGGCAGAGCTGTCGGCAGAAGAATTTTTGACAGCAGCAAAAGATATTGAGCGCCGCTCTAAAATTGCCAGCCGTTTGGGCGGTTTTGCCTATCTGAATATGGTTACGCAAATGAAAAATGTGGAAGCCGTGGCGTTTTATCAGGATATTCAGGAAAAACTGACGGATTACTGCAAGCCGGCAATTTTCTTTTCATTGGAATTTAACGCATTGCCGGACGCTAAAATAAACGAGTGGCTGCAAAATAAAGAGGTGGCGTTCTATAAATATTGGATAAAGCGTATGCGCAAGTTCAAAGATTATGAACTTTCCGAACCGGTAGAAGAAATTTTGGTTGAAAAATCTTTGACTTCTTCCGAAGCTTGGGTGCGTTTGTATGAAGAAACATCTTCTCGCTTGGTTTATACGGTTGATGGTAAAGAATATAACGATGCCGAGCTTTCTAAGCTGATGTTGGATAAAGACCCGAAAACCCGCGAAAAAGCCGGCAAAGAGCTGAACCGTGTTTTGAAAGAAAACGGACATCTTATGACCTTTATTTATAATATGGTGATGAAAGACAAAGCCATAGAAGATGAAAAACGCGGCTTTAAAACTCCGGTTTCTTCCCGCAATTTGAGCGAAGATGTCAGCGATGAAACAGTTGAAGTTTTGGCACAGACCGTGAAAAAGCACTATAAAGATATTTCTGAGCGTTTTTATAAACTGAAGGCTAAATGGCTGGGTGTGGAAAAAATTGCATATTGGGACAGAAACGCACCGCTGCCGTTTGCCAATGACACCACATACAGCTGGGACGAGGCAGTGCAGATTGTGCTGAACGCCTATAAAGAATTTTCACCGAAACTGTATAATATTGCTAAAGATTTCTTTGACCACAACTGGATAGATGTTCCGCCACGCGACGGCAAGCGCAGCGGTGCTTTTTGCAGCGGACCGATTAGCGATGAACACCCGTATTTGATGCTGAATTTTGTGGGCAAGCAAAATGATGTTTTAACTTTGGCGCATGAGCTGGGGCACGGCTGCCATCACCAACTGCGTCTGAAAAATGGCGAGCTGAACGAACATTCCCGTATGACTTCGGAAGAAGTGGCTTCGGTGTTTGGTGAAATGATGGTATTTCAATCTATGCTGCGCAATTTGAAAGACGACAAAGCTAAACTGTGTCTGATTGCCTCGAAAGTCGGCGATATGATTAACACCGCCATTCGGCAGATTGCTTTTCACTTTTTTGAAACACGCGCCCACAATGAACGCAAAAACGGCGAAGTTTCGGAAGAGCGTCTATGTCAAATTTGGCTTGAGGAAATGCGCGACAGCTTGGGCGACTATGTGGAAGTAACCGATGACAGCAAACATATTTGGTCTATGGTTGGTCACTTCTTTTTCCTGCCGTTCTATGTTTACGCTTATTCATTTGCCGACTGCTTTGTAAACTCCTTGTATCAGGTCAGCCAATCCGGCAAGGTGGAAAATTTTGCCGACAAATATTTGGATATGCTTTCTAAAACCGCTTTGGAAGACTATGACAAGATTTTAGCTCCGTTCGGCTTAAATCCGAATAGTCTGGATTTCTGGGAATATGGTCTATCCCTGATTTCATCGTATATTGATATGTTGGAAGAGCTGGATAGCAAGGTTAGTAAACTCGTTTAGCTGGTATCTGAGTTTCCGAGACGCATTGCTTGACAGAGTGTGTTGCTTTTGTTTGCTTTAATGTGTACCCCGCAAAAAAGTTAATGCGTATTAGCCTTATGCTCGAGATAGTTCGCTACGCTCACGCTCAAACATGATATTGAGCGGGAGGTGCTTATGATACTGCTAGCAATCTAAAATAAAAAACGTTCCCTCTATGAACAGAGAGAACGTTTTTGAAAATTGTTTAGCGATAATGTCTTGGCGGCGGTGGCAAAGGGTACGAATAATAGGTGACTACTGGTGCGTTGTGGTAATATATGGTACCATAAGGATTGTAGTAGTAACCATTGTAGTAGTAACCATTGTAGTAAGGGTCGATTATTTCAACGCCGATGCTGCCGCAACTGCTTAAAGTAAAAATACTTATAGCCGCAAACAAGAAAAATAAAAACTTTTTCATAAGGCATAAAAATTAAAATGAGACATAATTATAAACTTTATGTCTCACATTTTAGTCTAAAATTTTATATTTGTCTAGAAGTATTTTTCAGTTTTCTTCCTTGATATAATCTTTATAAGACACGCCGTCTATTTTTAAGTTTGTAATCAATGGCTGATAACCGGATTGATATGAAAATTCCAGCACCACATTTTTAGCAGCCACGGCTTTTTCCAGCTTTTTGGCTGTGTCTTCTTTTACATAAAAAGAATAAACTTCGGCAAATTCTTTTTTAGGGCAAGCGTTATCCTTAAACTGAGTGCAATTGGTTTTTTGCCAATTCGGCTGCAAAGCGACATAATAACCGGAAAAAAAGTCTTTAGGGTCATAGCCATCCACCGCAATTTCTACTTTTTCAAAATGGGTTAAATATGTCAGTTGCAGCATATACACCGACAAAATTACAATCGGCACAAACAATAAAATAGCGCAAATTTTAGCAAATTTAGTCATGTTTTTTCTCCCACAATAACTTACCATATTTAACCAGAGCAAAAATCGTTGCCAGCAACAGCAAGCCGGAGCCAATCAGATATATTCCTAAATAGGTTAAATTGCTTGCGTCGGCATAATAGTAGAGCAGACGGATAACCGCCGCCAACACTGCCACATTAAACAAGCGGCGACTGTTGTTCAAATAGGCGTAAACAGCCAAAGCCGCGCAAATAAGCAAAGACGGAACAAGATTGAATACATCCCAGCTGAAAGTGGCAAAGAACCACACCAACAGCGCAAACAAAGTCAAATATCTGAAACGCGGCATTTTGTGATAATAAGCATAGCCCCACATCAGCAATAAGCTTGTAAGAGCCAAAACGGACTCTACATTATCATGAAGAATATCCAGTTTTAGCAGCACGCTTTCAACCACAAATCCCAGCAAAAAATACGGCATAAAGCTAACTCTGCGATGTTTGCGGTTTAAGGCATAAATAAGAAACGCCGCTAAAATATATCCGTAAGAAGACAGAGCAATAGTTGACCACGGAATATCCGCAAAAGCAACATTGGTAAACAAGGGACGGCAGCTTAGCGGAGCGGCCGACAGCAGCAATGTTCCGCAATAAAATTTTAAGGGACGCTCAACGGTTTTGTTGTTTGGTTTGGCGTAAAGCATCCAAAGTTCATAGGCAAAAATTAAGCCATAAAAAACAAGCAGGCTGCAGATGCCATTTGCCAGAGTATATTTCCAGCCGATGTTTAGCAGTACATCTCCGACAAAAGTGTTATAAATAGCGAAAGATTTTGTTCCGACAAAAAGCAGCGGTATCCAAAGCCAGAGCAGACGCGGCGTGATTAAAAACAGCGGCCAAGCGCACAACGCCCACAACAGGCAAGCTCCGCTGACATCTGAACGCAGTTGGAATATTTGCCCAATCAGTCCGATTACCGCCATAATCAAAGCGGCGAACACTCCGCACAGCACTTGAGTCAGTATGTTTTTTTTGAATTTCATAGATAGTATCACCGCAGAAGCGTTGGCTATCATCAAAATTATTGCGCCGCCAAGTTTTACATTGTTTGGAATTTGTTCCCAGTTGGCGGCAACCAAAGCGATAATTCCCAAGCCGATTAAAAAAGCGGCAAAATAGGCTAAAATCATCAGCCAATAATTTTCATCGTGCAATTTTTCCGGCGTTTGTGTTGATATTTTTTCCATTTTATTCTCCTTGATTTGCGGCTTTCAGCATAACTTCCGGTGCTTCAATACCCAATAAATACAGCATTAAGGTCAGCACGTCGCGCACCAGCTTAGCCATTTTTAAACGAGAGGCCGCCAGCTCTTGCGTCTTGGCAGTCATAATCGGGCAAGCGTTGTAAAAGGTGCTGAATGTTTGCGCCAAAGTGTAGGCATAATCGGCGATAATGCTCGGTTCTTTGTCTTTTAAGGCGCGCATAACCACACTGTGCACCTGCGCCAATTTCAAAGCCAAAACCCGCTCTTCGTTAGCTTGCAAAATAACTTTGCCGTCAGTCAGATTATTAGCCTTGGCTTTACGTAAAATAGAATTGATACGGGCAACGGCGTATTGAATATACGGACCGGTTTTGCCTTCAAATTTGGCAAAGTCTTCCAGTTCAAAAACATAGCCTGAAGCAATAGTGTTTTTCAAATCTTGGAATTTGATGGCGGCAACGGCAATTTGCGAAACCAGTTTTTCAATTTCCGCTTCGCCGTAACCTTCCACTTCTCCGGCTTTCGGCAGTGATTGGCGGACTTTATCTTTAGACATCTCTATCAAGGTTTCCAAATTCATCACGCCGCCGTCACGGGTTTTGAAAGGTTTGCCATCAGCGCCGTTGACCGTACCAAACACAATATGCTCCAGTTCAACATTAGGCGCGATACCAAGTTTTGACACACCTTCAAACACCTGTTCAAAGTGCAGGGCTTGGCGGCTGTCGGTAAAATAAACAATTTCCTCAGCCTGCAGCTGGTCAACACGCATTTTGATGGTGGCAATATCGGTGGTGTGATAGGTATAGCCGCCGTCTGATTTAATCAAAATTACCGGTGGTTTCGGCTTGTTACCTTCTTCCAAACGGATAATTTCGGCACCGTTATCCACTTCGGAAATGCCTTTTTCGCGGGCAAGCTTTACAATCTCGCCACAAGTTTCGTGAGCGTCGCTTTCACCCCACCACAAATCAAAATGCACGTCCAGTTGTTCATAATTCTTTTTAATGGCGTTTACCGACTCGCTGCGCAAATGCTGCCAAGCTTTGCGATATTCCGGATTGCCTTCTTGCAGGGCTGCGGTAATTTTGCGCGCCGTTTCTTTGGCGGCTTCATCTTCTTTGCAACGGATGTTGGCTTTTTTATAAAAAACGGTAATTTCTTCGATATTATAATTATTTACTTTGGATAAATCGCCGTCCTGATGTATAATTTCAGCCAAAATCATACCCATCGGAGTTCCCCAGTCGCCCAAGTGAACATCGGAAATAACTTTGTTGCCGGCAAAGCGTTCAATACGCTGAATGCTTTCACCAATAACGCCGGAGCGCAGGTGACCGACATGCATTTCTTTTGCCACATTCGGACCGCCAAAATCCAAAACAACTTTATGCGGATTTTCAGTCATTCCGCAGCCTAAGCGTTCGTCAGCCGCCATTTTATCCATGGTTTCGGCTATAAATTCGTTAGTCAATTTAATGTTTATAAACCCAGGACCGTCAACCGAAACAGCTTCTATTTCCGGATAATTCTTTAGTTCTTCGGCAATAGATTGAGCTATTTCACGCGGATTTTTATGGGCAATTTTTGCCAGCGCCAAAGCTCCGTTGCATTGAAAATCGCTTAAATCGGCACGGTCAGATACTTTTACTACAGCAAATTTAGTATCCAGCTCCAATTTTTTAAAGATTTCGGTTAAATCGGCGTTTAATTTATTTTCCGGTTGAAGATTCATTTTCTGTTCCTTTTTTGTTTACACATTTATAATAAGCATGGCTAGGTAGCAATAATTTGCCGTCCAGATGAGTTTTTTCTTGAAATTCGGCGTAGTTTCCGGTTCCGTGTTTGACACATTCGGCGGTGGCGAGCTCTTGCAAGTCTTCATCACTGCTCCACAGACCGTTATAGCAAACCACAGGCGCGTCAGGTTTTGAAGGACCGCTGTAAAGCTGGGATATATCTTGCGTTCCGGGGTTGCGCCGGCGGTCAATATAGGGATTTAACATACTGCATCCGCACAAAATCAGCAGAAATATCGTGCTTATCACTAATTTTAGACTAGACAATTTAAAAAACTCCATTAAATTATACTTTCAGTGAAAGGTATCATATACGAAGAATATTAAAATGAAAAGCGAAAATAAATATATTGGTGATGATAAATTTAAAAAATTTTTGGAACACTATAATTGCCCGACGCCGCTGGCGGTGGTTAAACTGCGTTTTGCCGGCGCAATCTGCAGCCCGAACAGCGAGCTGCGTCCAACAGATGTTATAGCTTCTTTGTGGGAAAACAATATGGCTCCGCGCTTGGAAACAAAAAATGAAGCAGAATTGTTTTTCAAATTTTTTATGGGGCTGTGGGACGAAATGTTTGAACTGGTTTCGGCAAACAGCATTGTTTTGCCGCGCATAGAGCCGACAGATGATTTGATTGAAGTTTGCGAAGAGCGCTACAATGAGTTGGAATTGGGGTTTGTCGAAGGCTTTTGGGGCGGAAAAGAAGATGTTGAAATTCCGGCGTATATAGCGGAAGTTGTTGATTCTTTGACCCAGCTGGCTGAAGTTTATAAGTCACTGGTGAACAAAGTCCACCAAGAAAAAGATAATAAAAATGTTTTTGATGCGGTTATCAAATGTGATAAAATGGCGGCAAAATCCATCAATATGCTGATTGAGCACTATGTTTTGCCGCATATCGACAGTTTGCGCCGCACCGTTAATTGAGGAGAAAATAGAAATGGAATTGTTAGAAGGATTAAAAACACGCCGTTCGGTTCGTATGTATGACACAACCAAAAAAATTCCGCATGAAGATATTGAAAAAATTTTGGAGGCGGTGTCATATTCTCCGTCTGCCCACAACAAACAGCCGTGGGAATTTTTGGTGATTGAAGATGCAGAAAAATTAGCTTCTTTACGCACAATTCAGCCGTGGACATCGTTTGCCAAGAACGCTTCCTGCGCTATTATTGTCTGCAGCAACACCGATGAGTCGTTTCATCGAGATAAAGAAAATGAAAAATGGTCGTATGCCGATGTTGACGGAACTATCGCCGCTTACGGTGTGTTGCTTGCCGCCCACGCTTTAGGCTATGGCGCTTGTTTTTGCGGTGCCGCACCGATGCCGGTAATTATTGAAAACCTGCAGGAAAAACTGCATATTCCAGCAAATATGCGCCCGATTGCAATTATTCCGATGGGCGTGCCGTCTGAAGCTCCAAAACAGCCGGAAAACCGCTATAATCCGCAAAAAGTTCACTGGGAAAAATGGTAATATTCCCTTATATTATAAAGGAATCGAAAAATGAAAAAACTTTTATTTGCCGCAATGCTTATCGCTGGTTCTGCTCATGCAGAAAATGCCGATTTGACTAAAATTGAAAATTATTTGAATAATATCAGCACCTTAGAAGCCGGATTTGTGCAAATGTCCAGCAACGGCGGTTCGGCGGAAGGCAAAATTTATATTGAAAAGCCAAGCAAAATCCGTATGGAATATACGGCTCCCGACCAGCTTTTGATTGTCGGCAACGGCGAATATATAATTTATAACGATAAAGAATTAGACCAAATAACCAATATAGATTATAAAGATATTCCGGCAACTATGATTTTGAGCAATAAAATCAAATTTGACGGCAAAAATCTGAAGGTTACCGATTTTTACAAAGACAGCGGGCAAACCTCGGTGACGGTGGAAATGCCTAACTCTCCGGGGGTTAAGCCGATTACTTTGATTTTTGACAATTCGCCGTTTCGTTTGAAACAGTGGAAAGTCATTGACCAACAAAATATTGAAGTAACAATTTCTTTGTTTGACGCCGAACAAGATAAAAAGCTGAGCGAAAATCTGTTTAAGTTTAATAAAAAGTCCGAAAAAGGCTCATCTTCTTCTGCCAGCCGTCGAAAGTAAAAAGCCATGAAAAAAGTTTGGTTCTATTTTTGGCTGGGGTTGGCTGTTACCCCGAATTTGGCTGCTGCCAAAGAAAGCATTTGGACAGCAGATGAACTGAATTGCAGTGATGACGGCTTATATTGCGAGCGTGATGGCGGTCGACCTTTTACCGGTCAGGTTTCCCGCTACAACGGCAAAGAAAAAATGCTTTCAACCTATCAAAGCGGCAGGCTTAGCGGATTGACCACAGTTTGGGACGCCGAGGGCAGAATAGCCAGCAAAACATATTATAAAAACGGAAAGAAAAACGGTGTGGAAAAAATTTTTTATGATAACCGCACTATCAAGTCGTTTGCCGAATATAAAGACGGATATTTGCATGGCAAAGTGGAATATTACACCGAAAAAGGCAAGTTAAAAGGGCGTTTGAGCTATAAAAACGGATATTTTGAAAAAGGCTACTGCGTGGTTGGCGGGCAAAAACAAGAAATCAGAGCCGCACGCACAACCGAAATTATGACATGCGGGGATTGATGAAAACTGGTTTGGTTTTAGAGGGCGGAGCTCAGCGCGCCATATATACAGCCGGCGTTTTAGATGTGTTTATGGAAAACGGCATAACGTTTGACGGCGTCATCGGCGTTTCGGCCGGAGCAATTCACGGCTGTTCGTTTGTTTCGGGACAGCATCGGCGCAGTATTGATTATACTTTGGCTTATGCCGGAGATAAAAACTATATGAGCTGGTATTCATTTTTGACAACCGGAAATATGGTTAATGAGGAGTTTTGCTATCATACTCTGCCGGAAAAACTTTTTCCGTTTGACCACAAAACTTTTGAGGCAAACAACACGGATTTTTATGCTGTGTGCAGTAATTTGCAAACAGGGCAGGCGGAATATGTCAAATGCGTAAAAATGGATAAGACCGGGTTGGCCTATTTGCGAGCGTCGGCTTCTATGCCTTTTGTTTCGCGGATTTCGGAAATCGGCGGAAAAAAATATTTGGACGGCGGAATTTGCGACAGCATTCCTTTGCGCGCGTTTCAAAAAATGGGCTATGAGCGTTGCGTGGTGGTGCAGACCAGAGCCGCCGGATACCAAAAAAAGCCAAACAAGCTGGGGTGGCTGGCGCCGCTGATATATCGCAAATATCCAAAGTTTGCCGCCGCCATAAAAAATAGGCATATAATGTATAACAACGAGCTGGAGCAGATTGAACAGGCGCAAAAAAACGGCGCGGCGTTTGTTATCCGTCCGAGTAAGAATGTTAAAATTCATCATACGGAAACAGATAAAAAAGTGTTGCAGGCGGTTTATGACTTGGGGCGCGGCGACGCTATAAAACTTTTGCCGGAACTGAAAAAATTTTTAAAAGAGGCTAAAAAATAATGCAGAATTTTACTTATCATACGCATAATCATGAACAAGATTTTGACGGACATCAAAGCGCCGAAGAAATGATTGCCGCCGCCGAGGAAAAAGGTTTTGCGGAAATCGGAGTTTCCAATCATTTGATATGTCATAAAAATTTGCGTATTGAAAACGGCTATCAGCCGATGTTTCGGCAAGATTTTAAGAGCGGCGAGGAGTGCTACAAAAAGCATATTGAGCTGATACGGCAAGCGGCGGAAAAACACCGTATAAAAGTGCGGGTCGGTTTTGAGGTGGATTTTTTTCCGTCGGCATATTGGCGTGATAATTTTGAAAAAATGCTCAAAAATCTGGATGTTGATTATCTTATTGGTTCAACGCATTTTATCCGCTCGGCAGACGAGAGTTTTTTGTGCAATATTTATCATATGAAATATCATCCGGATTTGCCGCAGCAGCCGGAATTTAAGGAATATCTGCGCAACTATTGGCGCAACATTGTCGCGGCTGCGGAAAGCGGGTATTTTACTTTTATTGCCCATATTGACTATATCACGATTTTTAATTTGTGCGTTGAGCCGGAATGGGACGAGTATAAATGGCGTGTGATTGAGGCGTTGGCAAAGCATAAGCAGCCGTTTGAGTTGAACACCAGCGGCTATAACCGCATAGATATGCAGCACCCGACGACCTGGATGTTAGAAGAGCTGAACAAACGCGGCGTACCGGTTATTATCAGTGACGACGCGCACGATGTTTCTATGCTGGGACAACACTTTGAACGTGCTGAAAAACTGCTTTCCGAGCTTGGCTATAGCAATCGTTTCAACCCGTTTAAGGTATAGAAATTATCCTTTTTTATGCCAAATCGGGATGCCGAAAAGTTTTAAGACTTTTTTGCCGCCTTGTTTTTCTTTGGATACAGGGCGCAGATATTGTCTTATTTTTTGCCAAAGTTTCAGTCGCTTAAATTGTTTTTGAAAATCGGGGCTGTTTTGGTAGATTTTTTGATATACAGCTTCAACATCTTGTATGTAGTCTTTATCAATAAAACGTGCTTTGGCAGATTGGAAAGCCTTATTTCCGAGTTCTTGACGCAAAGATTGGTTTTCAAAGAGCAATTTTAATTTTTGTGTGTATTCATTTTGTGATTTTGCAAAAAATCCGCCATTGGCAATGGTGTCTTTGTGCGCATTTTGTTTGCGTGATTTGTGTCCCAGGCAAGGCAAATTGTGAATCATTGCTTCGGCAAAAACGTAGCCGAAAGTTTCGCCGTCTCTGCGTCCATGGGCAAAAATATCTAAGGTGTTCAAAAATTTAGAAATCATGGTGCGGTCGTTGCTGTGTGGCAACTGGATAAAGTTTTTAATTCCCAGTTTTTTTGCTTGTTCGCTATATTTTTGACCGCCTCCGAGAATAATAAAATATCGGTCAGACGCCTGCAGCTTGGCAAAACTGTTTAAAGGAATCGGTGAAAAAATATCATTGGCGTTGCGTTGATGAAATCCCGCTACAACAGCATTTTGCGGAATATGCAGTTCATCGCGTAAATTATCATTGCTTAAAGGTAAAGAGACCCCGACCGGCACAACAGAGCTTAGTTGATAGATTCCACCAAGTTCGGCATTGCGTTTACGCATCCATTCTGACAAGAAAAAAGTATGATAAATATTAGCCGAAGTGTCGGCATAATGTCCTAAATGCACACTGTGAATAACCGGTTTTTTCATCAAGTAAAACGGCCATTGTTTTTCTCCAGCAATGGCGCTTTGGATTAAATCATAATTGTTTTCGTTAAACAGTTCATAAAAATTGCTGTCCAGCCATTTACCGTTTTCTTTTTCATCATAGCCGGAGCAGCTTACTTTTATCAATTTTACCCCGTTATCTGTTAAAAATTTTGCACGGAATTTATCGGTGTTGCCAGTGTAAAAATAATCGACTGAAAATTTTTGTTTATCAATGCGAGCTGCAATATTTTGCAACCAAAGTTCCGTGCCTCCGCAAGATAATCCTTCTTGTTTTATAAACGCCAATCTGATTTTAGTCATTACAATCTCCAAATTTTTTCATAGCTAAAGCAAATTTATTATGTTTGCCGCCCCACTGCGCTCCGCCGATAATGTGTAACCATTTATCGTCTATAATTTCAACAGCATTGTTATAAATAAATTCATCCAACTCTTTGTAATTTAGAGAGTTATATTCTATGTTTTCGTCTGTGTGCAAGTTTATATAATGTTCAGGCAAAGTTTTCCATAAATTTTTATCAAGGTTTTTATAAATAGCCTGATAATTGCCGCCGCCGGTATCAAGCAGCTTGTGGTTATAGCGACATGGCAGAAAATTGACGGTTTTAGTTTTCATAAAATCAAAGCTGTAAAAACTGAAAGCAGCCCAAGGGTACCAGCAGTTAAATCTTTCTCTGATTGCACCACAAAGAGGTGTCATAAAATATTTGCTTAAATCAATAGGTTTTATCGGAAAAATATCGTGGTCGATAAAAGCAAAGTTGTTTTTACGTTTTTTAATGAGATTCTTATAAATCCAGTTCAGCGCATAACCGTGGCTATGACTTGGACCAACGTATAAAAATTGAGGTAAGCGATAATAAGTGATGTTATGCGTTTGGCAAAATTCAAAAATTTTATCGGCAATTTCAAGATTGTTTGAATTGTCGCAAATTATATAGTGATATTGGTTTTGCTGTAAATTTTTTTGCATAAATTGATATTGAGTTTCAATCAGTTTAGCATCATTGAAGGCGACCACAAAAATATCTAATATTTTGTGAGTTTCAAAATCAGAAGATGTAAAAACTTTAAGCGGTTTTGTTTTGATGAAAGCATAAATATAATTTATGCCTCTTTTAATTAGTTTAGAAATTTTATGCAGCTGTTTACTCATTGTTTTTTCCTATAATTTTGCAACTAATTCAGCTAAACTCAGCAGTCGATGATTAGCCAGCCACCAAATAATTTTGAAACGAAGGCGCATTAAATTCGGCTGAAAAACATTTAGGGTTTTAAGTCCTGAAAGATAATCTAATTCCTGAGAAATTTTAGACTTGTTCTTTCGCAAAGCATAAAGCAAATGTTCACGAAACAAAATTTTTTCGCTCAAATATTTTTGACATTCTTTTTTTAATAATTCATCAGAACTGCGCAAACAATAATCTTGAATTATGGCGGTTATTTTTTCTTCAATTTTAAGTCTGTTGCCGCGGATTTTTGCTTCATCGGCTTGGTGCATAATAGATTGAGGATTTTGCATATAATAATATAGTACGTTGTCAAGCATGGCGATACTTGAAATTTTCAGTAATACACTGAGAGAATACACATCATCTTCACCCTGTTTTAAATTGCAAAATGAAATATTTTTAATTTTATCTGTGCGATAAATTTTGTTCCAAATCAAAATTCCAGTTTTTATTTTTCTATGAATAAAACTTAATAGAGGTGTTTTACATAATTTAAAATCAGAATCAACCATGTAATTATTATAGATGATTTTTGTGTCGGGGTAAACTTCTTGATATTTGAAACAGCCCATATCGGCATTTGATTTTTCCATGACATTTTGCAAAATTTCTAAAGTTTGCGGATGCCAAATATCATCACTATCCAGATACATGAGATATTTTCCGGTTGTTTGCCGCATTCCTGTGTTGCGGGCGGTGCTGACGCCGGAATTTTGTTGGTTTATGATATGAAAACGGGCGTCTTTGGCGGCGTATTCTTCAAGAATTTGCGCTGAATTGTCGCTTGAGCCGTCGTTGACGCAAATAGCTTCCCAATTTTTATAAGTTTGCGCCAACACGCTGTCTAAGCAAGCGCGCAGATATTTTTCCGCATTATAAACGGGAATGACAATAGAAATTAAAGGCTCGGTCATTTCTTATCCTTTCAGCGCGGAGGTAACCGCGGCAGCCAGCTTTTTTGCCACTTGCGGCAAAGTATAGTTGTTTTGCAGCAGGTTATAGCCGTTTTCCGCCACTTTTTGGGTTTGTTCATAGTGTTCAAGCGCGTATTGCAGCTTGTCGGCCAACTCATTTACCGCTTTTATCCTAAAAGTATAGGCGGCATCTTTGTGGTCGGCAAAAATTTCCGCCGGTCCTTCGGCAAGCGAAGTCACAATCGGCAGAGAATAGTTCATCGCCTCTAAAAGCACAATGCCGAACGGCTCAAAATTGGACGGCAGCACAAAAATATCCAGCGATTTATAAAACTCGTCTTTATCTTTTATCCAGCCCAGAAGTTTGACATCATTTTCAAGCCGGTTGTCGGTAATCAATTTGCGGATTTTAGCGTCTTCATGAGCATACGTTGCCGAAGCGCCGCCTCCCAAAACCGCTTGAAAAGGAACACCGCGCTTTTTTAATTCCGCCAACGCCAAAATATAGTCGCAAAAACCTTTCATCGGGTCAAAACGTCCGACTGCGCCGATAACAGGCTGCTGATGATATGGCGGCAGCGGGCGAAAAGGTTTTAGCTCTGATATTAAATTCGGAATTACAAAAATCTTGTCAGCCGGAAAGCCATAGCCGGCGAAAATACGCTTTTGATGTTGGGTGATTGAAAATATGGCGGCGCATTTTTCCAGATGCTTAAACTTTGGATTGTGCGCCACGCCAACAACTTTTATACCAAGCATTTTGGCGGCGGCAATCACCAACTCCAGCGCTTTTTTGCTATGCACAATAATCAAATCCGGCTGATATTTTTTAAAACAGCGGTAAAATGTCCAAATCAAAAACAAGTTGAGGTGCGAAAAGCGGATTTTGCATTGTTTCAAATTTTGATGCGGTGTGATTTTTTCGTTAATCTGCGCGCGTTTATCGGTAATGGCAAGCACATCAAAACCTTGCGCGAGCAGAGCGTTGTTATAATCCAAAAACGCTTGTTCAATTCCGCCTAAGCCGCGCGCAATCATAATGTTGACAATTTTCATTTTTGCGGCTCCAAAAATTCGGTGACGGCGCGTTGCACCGCTTCAAACAGGCGAGGGGTGGAGTGTCCGCTTCCGGCGTTGATAATCAGCTTGGAGTTCGGCAAGGCTTGGTGCAAGTCCCACGCTTGTTTGACCGGACAGCAAAAATCTAAGCGATTATGAACAATAAGTGTTGGTATATGCTTGATTTTTTCGGAATGCTGCAAAATTTGATTAGAGCCTAAAAAGTATTTGTTTTTTTCATAAAAAAAGGCAACGCGCGCTGATTGCAGTTCGGCATAATCCAAAGTTTCCGGCGCGCGGAATTTTGGCGCCAAGCGGCCAAGCAGATATTCATAGCTGCCTAAATAGGTCAGGGCTTTCAGATTGTCTTTGGGATTTTTAGAAAACAGCAAGCGGCGATAGGTGGGATAAATATCGTTGCGGCGGATTTTTTTGCGCATTTCCGCCCATAAATCCGGATAAAAGCGCTCGCTTTCCGAACTAACCCAAGCGGTGTCGTACGGACGTGCCAAAAATACCGAGGTAACAATTATTTTATCCACTTTTTTCGGATAGGCTTCGGCAAACAAAAGCGCCAAAGTCGAACCCCACGACGCGCCGTGAGCGATAATCGGCTGATTTATGCCCAGATATTCCAGCAGGCGGGCGGCGTCTTCCAAAGTGTTTTGCGTGCTGTTGTTTTGAAAAGCGTCCTCAGCTTCAGATTTTCCGCAGCCGCGCTGGTCAAACTGAATAAAGCGGTATTGACGGCGGTTGAACAATTTGGCGTATTTGGGACGCGACGACCCTCCGGGGCCGCCGTGAAAAGACAGCACCGGCGCACCGATCGGATTGCCGTATTGATAATAATGTATTTTGTGTCCGTCTTTTTCCGGCAAAAAACCTTCGCTGTAGGGCTTGGGCATACGATTAAAAATGTTCCACCACATAGGCTCCTCCAAAATTTGTTTCAGCATACAATTAAGAGCATTGTAAGGCAAGCGGAAAAACAAAACTGCAAACAGAGAATATAAAATAAGAAATATATTTTACATTAAGATAAATTTATAATAAAATGCTTGACTTTAAAAGAATTTTATTATAAAAAATAAGAGAAATAATTTATAAGGAGAGAAAAATGTCAATACCAACAAGAAATTACATATATGGTTTATCGCCGTTAAAGCGCGAAAATCCAGCCCGAGGGCAAAGCGAATGGTACTATTTTGACCCGCGCAATGCTTCTACTTTTTCGGATTTTAAGCAAATAGACGTGCCAAGTCAGAATACGCCTAATCCGCAAGCCAAGGAGATTCAGAATTATATTTTCAAAACAGATCCGGATAATTATAAACTGTTATATGGTAACGCACAGCCGCCGCAGGAAAATCAGCAAAATCAGTTGCAACAGCCGGAAAATGTGATGGGGACGGCTAAAAATGTTAATAATAATTTTTTCCAACCGCAAAGCACGCTCGGACAAGCTATTGGCAATAATGTTGCACAGCAGCCGGTGGCTAAGGAGCAAAGTATAGCTGAAGCGATTAACTCCAGTATGCCGAAATCTGTTGATGATGTGCCTGATATGAATTATATTATGAAAATAAGAAAGTTGCTGGGAGATGACATAAGAAACACACAAGATGCGTTTAAAACCAAGTCCAATTTGGATAATGCTAAAACTTTTATATTTGATGATTTAGGCAGACCATTAAGCGGAAATTATTTGCAAGAATTGGCAGAAAAAAGAAAAAACAATAATAATGAAATAAACTATTCATTGTACGGAGAAGATTTTGATAAAAATTTTATCAATGAATTGGTTAATGATAAAGAGTTTAATGCAATATTAAATAATTATATTATTCCAAATGAAGGAGGGTATGTTAACGATAAAAATGACAGAGGAGGAGAAACCAATATGGGAATTTCAAAAAAAACATATGAGTCTGAAGATATTGGAAAATTAACGAGAGAAAGAGCCAATGCTATATACTATAAAAATTATTATAAATTTAATGGGCTAAATAAATTGCCATATCCAGTTAAAGGTTTTGTTGTTGATTTTGGAGTCGTCTCGCATCCTCAAAAGGCAATAGAAGCAGTACATAAGATTCTTGGAAATCCTCCAAAATCTGATATTATTGGACCAGTAACTTTAGAAAAATTTGGTAATTTTACAGATGAAGATTATAAAACTTTTCTTAATGATTATAGAAAATATATGATTGATTATTTTAATGCTGTTGCAAATGCAAATCCTGACAGTAAAAAATATTTAAATGGGTGGTTAAATAGAGCTAATAGAGCACATTTAGATAAGCTATGAATTTAAGATTATAAAAGATGAGGTTCATATAAACCTCATCTTTTATAATCATCTAACATCGGATAGAATTCTAGCATATTTTCTTTGTTTTCATTGAGCAGAGATTGTATGTAGTTTTTCAGCTGTTCGCTCATATCATGCATACGCTTTACATCACATATAATTCCTGCAGGCCAGCCGTATTTGTTGCGGCAATGTAGCATGCCATAGGCCTCTGACAAGGCTTGTTTATATTGCTTGTAATCTTTCAAATTCATGTCAGGATAAACATATAAATTTGTTAGTATTTTTTCAGCGATTTTATCATAGCAGGGAAATACATCAGGCAGCAATTTTGGGCAATTATCAAATTCAGCTTGATATTGTAAAAGCAGAGTGTAATCATCAATAATTTCTTTTATTTTAGCTTTGCTTTCCCAATCATTTGTTTTATAAATATAGTCAATGTCTATATTGTGGTAGGTTTTGGCATATGCTGTATTTTGTATAAGCATAATTGTACATAGAATAGCAAAAATTTTTTTCATAGTTGGTCTCCAGATTTTTTTATGAGTGTAGCAGGATTGATTGTAAAAGCAAGATATTTTTATAAAAAATTATAGTTTTAGTTGACGTGGCGGCAAAGTCGATATTGTGGTAGTTTTGGGGATATGCAGTATTTTGTATCAGCATAGCCATTTCCAAAATAAATAAGATTTTTTCATATTTGTTTTTTATAAAATATTATTGAATAGTTTTTTCATCAATCATTTTTTTGATGGAGAGTAAAAAGTTATACCATTGAGATTGTGTTTGCAGTTTGTCAAGTGTTCCGGCATACGGAAAAACATTTTTATTATTTTCATTTATATCAGTAGCTACTTGCAGATATGCAGATGATAATTGTTTAAATGATTTCTCAAAATCAGCATATTGTTCGGGCAAAAAAATTGCTTTTGCCCGACTCAATATTTCATCTTCCAAACATTTTCCGGCAGTTTTGTATTTTTCACTTAAAATTAAGTCTGGTTCATATTCATTTGTTTGCAGTTCAATATCGCAGGCAGATATTGTATATGCTATAGCGTTATTGCTAATGCAGAAAATTAAGGTTGGTATAATAAAAATTTTTTTCATAGTTGGTCTCCGAATTTTTTATGGGTTTATTGAACCTAATTTTCTAATATATTTACTTTTTCAGAAGATATAATTCTGTAAAGTTTTATAGTATATGGTTTTGAAGCTATCGGTCCATGTAAATCAATTTCCAAAGCCGCTCTATATTTATCATTTTCAAAGACATAATAATCAGCAGATAATCTAAATCTCCAATCTTTTTTATATTTGCCGTTTTCAATAACAATATCCGGCTTTTTATCCATAGTTTTATTGTGCCAAGCAACAAAACGATAAACTCCATCACTATCATATTTATCTGTTATATTATCAACCCGCATCAGCCAATCTTTGTATTTAAATACTGAAATGTTGCTTTTGTAAGGTTTCAGTTTGGAATATAATTTTTCATTGCTTTCCGATTTTAAAATTTGAACTTCGTCAGAAATAAGCGGTTCATAAACTGAAAATGTGTAATTTCCCTCTTTGTCATCTTCTCTTAAAATATAGTGTTGATCATTATAAATTGCTTCGTAATAATAAAGATTATATTTTTCCTCATCATGTATATCATAATCATAAAATTTTGTTGTTTTGGTTAAAATATCTGGTTTGTCAGACATATTTTTACCATTTTCCCAAAGAGCTAGTCTATCGTGAAAATATGGGTCTGCTTCAGCCTCAAGTCCTTCCATATTATCTATACGCCCAAAGTGGGTCGGAGTTTGAAAAATTAACTCATTGTGATGATATGGCAGCAAAGCCGGATAAAGTTCTTCTTTAGCAACAGCGTTGTGGTTAAAACATATAAATGCAATGAGAATTATCAGTAATTTTTTCATTGTAATCTCCAGATTTTTTTATGAGTTTAGCAAGTCTGACAGCAAATGCAAGATATTATTATAAAAAATTATAGTTTTAGTTGACGTGGCGGCAAATATATATTATCAATTTAAATGACGAGGTAAAAGATGAAATATATTTTAGTGCTGCTTAGCTTTCTGTATGTTGTTCCGGCTTATGCAATGGAAAAGCAGGAATGCTTGAAAAAGGTTGAAAGTTTGGATATTGAACTAAGCAGATGTTCTATCAATATGCCTGAAAATGCGGAATCTACAGCTGAAATGAACGAGGCTCATTATAAATATATTGACTGTCTGACAGCGGCGGCTGATAAATTGTTTGATGCAATGTATCAGCATAGCAATAAGCAGGTAAAAGAAAATTTTAATAAACTGGTTGAAGCAGTATATGCAATGTCGCATGATATAAATGAAAAGAGCGATATTGCAGAAAACATCGGCGGAACAATGCGGACTACCGAAGCTTTGAGCGAGGCGGAATACTGGATTAAGCAGCTTGTGAAAAACTATATTAAAAGTGCAAAAGCTGACTGTTTGGAAATGTAGAAATTATAAAAGATGAGGTTTATGAGAACCTCATCTTTTATAATCATCTAACATCGGATAGAATTCTAGCATATTTTCTTTATTTTCATTGAGCAGAGATTGTATGTAGTTTTTCAGCTGTTCGCTCATATCATCCATACGCTTTACATCACATATAATTCCTGCAGGCCAGCCGTATTTGTTGCGGCAATGCAGCATGCCATAGGCCTCTGACAAGGCTTGTTTATATTGCTTGTAATCTTTCAAATTCATGTCAGGATAAACATATAAATTTGTTAGTATTTTTTCAGCGATTTTATCATAGCAGGGAAATACATCAGGCAGCAATTTTGGGCAATTATCAAATTCAGCTTGATATTGTAAAAGCAGAGTGTAATCATCAATAATTTCTTTTATTTTAGCTTTGCTTTCCCAATCATTTGTTTTATAAATATAGTCAATGTCTATATTGTGGTAGGTTTTGGCATATGCTGTATTTTGTATAAGCATAATTGTACATAGAATAGCAAAAATTTTTTTCATAGTTGGTCTCCGAATTTTTTTATGAGTGTAGCAGGATTGATTGTAAAAGCAAGATATTTTTATAAAAAATTATAGTTTTAGTTGACGCGGCGGCAAAGCCGATATTGTGGTAGTTTTGGGGATATGCAGTATTTTGTATCAGCATAGCCATTCCCAAAATAAATAAGATTTTTTCATATTTGTTTTTTATAAAATATTATAGCCTATAATAAATTTACACCAGATATAGAAGAAGGAAAGAAACATTTAGATGCTAACAATGATATTATAAAAAATAATAAAAAAGCATCATATTATGAAAATTACAGCAATTTGCGTATAAATGAGGCTGAAATGAAGCGTTTATTTCGTCCTCATATTGAAGAAGATTTGAAATATTTGCGTAAGGAATTTCCTGATTTCGATACATTTCCTGAAAACTTGAAAGATGTTTTATTGGATATTAAATTTTCTACAGGAAATGTAAGCCGCGGTAAATGGGAAAAATTACGAAGAGGAATAGATAATAAGAACCTTAAAGAAATTCTAGGTAATGTTCATCGGAAAGATGTAAGTAATGACCGTAATGTTTGGGCGGAACAAAAGATTAAAGATATAGAAAAATGGTAATATGAAGGCTGCAATTTTGCAGCCTTATTTTATTACAAAAGTAGCTATTGAATCAAAATCATTTTCATCAGATGAATAAACATATTCACGGACGAACCAATCACTTTCATAACAGTAATCATCACTGGCATCGCAGTGTCTTATTGCATATTTGTATATAAAAATTTGATTATATTCTAGACATTTTAAAGCGATGAGTGTTTCTGTATTTTCAACTAATCTACAAGGTGCTATTTCATAATTACCAAAAATATCAATAGTTTTTAATTGATTAGGGGTTAAAAATGTGACTCTAGCTCCTCGTGAAATTGGGGATAATCTTTTATAAAATAGTTCGTTTACAAATTTTTCTTCTTTTTCTTCTTTATTTTGTTTTTCCGTAAAAAAATAAAGAAAAATAGAGGCTGATATTACGCATAATAAAAAAAGCGAAATAAATAAAATTTTTTTCATAGTTGGTCTCCAGTTATGTTGGTGAGTTTAGCAGCTTTAATGATAAAAACAAGTTATTTTTTAAATAAATTATCTTTTTGGTTGACTTTAAATAAAATACATATTAAAAATACCAAGCGTAAGGCGAAATAAAATATTTGTTAATTTTTTAGTTAAGGGGGGAAGCTTATGCAGACTTTTGTTATGTGCTTGTTTTTAATGAGTACGGCTTTGCTTGTTGTCCGCAAATCTTTTTGAAGGCAGTTTGGCTGCATAATTATTTTGGGCGGGGCAGCTGAAATAAAGAAATAAATCAAAACTCAAGATGTTTTGACTTATTTTGTGTGAGAAAATTATTTGCTGTAGTTTACATTTCTATTGAGTAGCCGCTGTCAATTTCTACCAGTTGAGAGACAACATCAAAATCGGCGGTGTTGCAGGAATAAATTGTATACAGCACTTCGCCGGCTTTTACGCGGTCGCCGGTTTTCTTTTTCAAATCCAGCCCCGAACCAAGGCATTGCGTGGCACCGGCATAAACTCCGATTTTGTTGATGGTTGTGTTATTGATACCGCTGATTACGCCGTCATACGGAGCAACCACATCGCGCACATATTGCCCCAGCGCCGCCGTTGGTTTAGCGCCTTGGGTGTTGACAATTTTTTCAAACGCGGCAAGCGCGCGTCCGCTTTCCAAAATTTCTTTTGCCGCGGCATAGCCTTGTCCGCCGCGCAGCTGCGGGTCAAACTCTAAAACCCGACCGGCTAAAAACAGAGATTTTTCTTTCAAATCTATCGGAGCAGTGGCGTCATTATGCAAAATCTGCAGCACGTCGCGGGTTTCTAAAACCGCACCCACGCCGTTGCCGATAGGCTCGCTGCCGTCGGTTACCACAGCGTCAATAGAAAGTCCGAGCATATCGCCGATATATTCCACTTGCTTGCGAATGCGGATAGCTTCGTTAGTGGAACGCACGCGCGCATTTGCACCAACCGGAATGTCCAGCACCAAATGGCTGACGCCGCAAGAAATCATCATGGCGATAATGGACGCCAGCACCAGTTCATTTTGATTTATGCCAAGCTGGCTGCGCACATCGTGCAGTAAATGGTGGACTTTGGTTTCTTCCATAGAATCATAGTCGACCAGCGCACCGTTGTTTGCCCGCACCAGTTTTTGAAATTTCGCCGCGTTAAAGTCAACGTTAGCCAGCACTCCCATAGTGTCGGCAACACCGGCACAGGAAGTCAGCGAGCGAATGGCTGGTTTGGCAATGGGCAAGCCATAGGCTGAAACAATCGCCAAAATAATCAAGTCGGTTTTGTCTGCCGGCACGCCGCCCAAGCAATGCTGGTCAACAACCATACTCTTTTCGTCCCAATGCAGAACTTTTTTTGCAACAAGGGCTTCGGTCAGAGATACCAGTTCGGTTGAACTCATAGAAGAGGAGCACGCCACCAAAAACGCCGCCATATCCATTTTGGAATAGCGTCCGGCGGCAATGTCGTTGATAATGGCGGCATAATCGCCGGAAGACAGAACCTCGCCTAAAATTTTGCGGTGGAGGGCGCGGCTGCTGGAAGACGGTGTTGCCAAGCTGACGTGAACTTCTGTGCCTTCCGACATATTTAAGTTATTAAAAGCGTCGGTGTTCAGCCCGATTTCGTCCACATCCAACACATCATTTTTGTTGACGATTTGCAAAAAGGCGTAAATGGTTTTGCTGCCTTTGTGAATTTCCAAACGGGTGGCTTTGTATAAATCATCAACTTTATAAAGAGTGCAGTTTTTGTTTATATAGGCGATGTTTTCGCCAAACGACTGAACCGGAATGTGTTTTAATTTGAGCATGCTGCCTCGCTTTTGTTGGATTATCTGAATGACAAGTTAATGGTTAGTCCGTCTTCCGAGCAAGCGCTTGCAGCTGCACCAATGCCCATTGGGGCGGGGTGGTCTTTGTTGCCGATAAGGGCAACGGTGTCAGAGGCAGTGCCGGTGTTGACGGCTTTTACATCAGTGCCCACGGACAAGCCCATAAATCCGCTGGAACCAGGGGTGCCCCAGTTGGTGGTGACAATTTGCACGCACATTTCTTCGGTAGCGCCTTCAATTTGCACTGCATATTTTACTTTGTCGCCGATATATTCCACATTATAGGTGATGCCGTTAGCGCCCACCATATTCGCGCAGTTGTCGAATTCTTCAGACAAGAAAATATCCGGCACGGCTTTGGCTTTGCACAGATAACTGTTCATTGAAGCTTTTTTACTGTTTTCATCTTCTTCATATTCCCGCGCCATGGTTCTGGCTCTGCTGGCAAGTTCGCCGGCTGTTTCGATTACTTGGTTGGCTTCATATGAGTTGTGCATTTTGGTTACAAGACTGAACCCGCCGACGCTTAAAACGCCGATAATGGCGAGCACGCCCAGCATTTCAATCATTGACCGACCGTCTTCATTTGTTTTCATGTTTTGTCTCCTTTAATAGTTCAATACATTGTGTATCTTAATCTTATATTATTGTTTGTTCCTTTATCGCAAATATCTGTTGCCGTAGTCAAATTAAAAGTAGTCGTGGTTATTTTTAATTCATCTCCGCTTTTACCGTTGCCGTCTTTTCCGTTTACCATGACGCCGACAATTCCGCTGGATTTAGAGGTACCCCAATCGTTTGTTGCCAGTTTCATGCAATATTCGTCAGATAAATTATCAATTTCCATCGAAAACCAACCATTGCCGACATCAATCCAATATATAACACCTTCGGCATTTTTAAATTTTTCTCCGGTAAAGGTAAAGCCTTTAGGATAGGCGTTATTTTTGTATAAGTAGATATTATAACCATATCTGCTATTATAAGCATTATCATATTGCCTACTCATTTTTCGGGCTTGGCGGGCTAAATCGGCTGCATCATTAACCATTTGTGTTGATTTCAAGTTAGATTGAAATTGCCCGATAATTCGTAAACCGCCGACAGATAATACGCCGATGATTGCCAAAACGCCGAGCATTTCAATCATGGAACGACCTTTTTCCACTATATTCTGCATTTATCTCTCCCTCTAAAACAAGCAAGAAACAGCCCTTAGACAGAGCTGTTTCCTGACTTTTATAATTATTTACGGTCTTTTTCTTTCATTACTTCCGGTGCTTTCTGCACATTTTTAATTTGTGAAGTAACCGGTTTATAAATTGTTTGCTGCCAAGGGCTTTCCTCGGTGTATTCATGACCGCAGATGCTGATGCCAAGGCTGCGCAATGCAGTTTCGGTCGGAATAAATATATCCAAGCCATCGTTGGTTTTTACTCCGCTTGGAGCCATGCCGTTGATGGTGCAGTCTTTATAGATAAGCGCTCCGCCGACAGTTACATTCTGCACAAAGGTATTAGCCAAAATTTCGGCACCTTTGGCTTCGCTGTAACGATAGCCTTCAACACGGGCGCTGTTTTCCAAATAGTCTTCGCCGTCCTTAAAGTCTTTTACATCAAGCAAGCCTAAGGTTAAAAAGCCGTTGTGACCTACTTCAGGCAAGTTCAAGTTCAAAGCCAGCGGCGTATATTTGGTGCTGGTTTCCAACATCAGCAAAGCAGTGTTCTTTACCGGATTGATACGAACCGCATGCGCTTTCAGCTTGTCATTGCGAACCGTGGTGATGTCGTTGCTGTTATCTTTGCGGTCAACCAAATCTGCCGAAGTCAGAATAAAGCGGTCAGAAATCAGCAAACCGGCGCCTTTGCGTCCGTTAGAGCTTTCTATTTGCACAATGGACGAGCGCAGGCGATAAATTGTTTCCGGCGACAGCTGCTTGCATGGGTCGGTGGCGTTAACGCAGAACTTGTCCAGCGCCTTTACATCGCCGGTGTCTACCCAAGTGTCGTCCACAACCTGACACATGCCGTCTGACTTAACGTTGCCGTTTTCATCTATGCATGAATTGATAATGTCATAGGTGCTGTTAACGTCGCCGCTTTCTTCAATTACATCGTTAACAACCGCGCCGTTTTCAATAACTCCGCCGTCTTCGACAATTTCCGGTGCAGGTTCTGCCATGCACGGAGCGCAACCATAAGCGTTATATCCGCCGTCTTCTACAATTTCTGCGGCTGGCAGAGGTGTAACCATACCGGCGTCATCATATGCCGGAACCATGGTCATTGGAGCTTGAGCGCCAGGGCACATGCACGGCTGGCAAGGCTGGCACTGCATCGGGTCAAATCCAGGTCTGCCGATTTGGCAGTTAGTCATGCACTGATATTCTTGGCGGTATCCGCATTTTGCCGGATTCAAAGCACGTTCTTCTTCAACCAAAGCCGCACGCTGTTCGGCAAGTTCCTGCGCGGTTAAACGGGTGGAAAGTCTTTCTTCAAATCCAGGCAGATTGCGCAAGTTGCCAGCGGCATCGGCAAAAGCGCGCTCAATCAGCTTAATTTCGCCGTTGGCTTCGCCTTCGTCCAATTCGCCGTAACCGGTGCTTTCGCCTTTCCAAAACATTTTGGTTTGGGTTAAATCCATTAAGCGCCATACAATGGTGATTTCAGAAGAGCCGTTGCGGGCGTTATTTTTCTGCGACTTATCCCAGCTGTATTCATCGCAGATGTTCATAAAGTAATCTGTAATTTCCGCCGTCAAAACATATTCCGGAATTTGCGCTGTGCCGTTGTCAAGACACAAGTCGTGCGGCATTGGTAAAACTTTATAGCAATCGCCGACCACATCTTCAAACACCGAATTAAAGGCAATGTTCTTTTCCAAAACGCGTCCTTTGTTCAGCATGGCTTCTTTATCAAAGCGGCGGCAGCCGAAAATACGGAAGCGGTAGTTGCCAAGCTTGGTGCGATATGGTTCGTCGCCGTTGTTTTTGATGCGGAAATCTACATGCGCCAATGATAGCGGAGCCATTTGGCAGCAGTTGCGAGCCACAGCGTCATAAACAACCGGCGTATATGGAACATAGTTTTTGATTTTTATTCTTTCCGGCTGGCGTTCGGCGCATTTTTTGCAAGGTCCAGGGAATAAGCTGCCGTCTTTGGTGCAAGAAACGCAAGGTCCGCCCGGAAATAAACTTCCGTCTTTGTCTTTAGTGTCGCAGTTGGTGCAGGCACCTCCGGGGAACAAACTGCCGTCCCTGTCATTTTGCGGGGCGCTGACCGAAGAAACTCCGTTTCCGTAACCGGCAGCGATTGCCGCGGCGCTTAGCAGACTGATTCCAGCGGTTGCGGCAAATATATATGCTATTTTGCGAGATTTTTTCATAAGTTTGTTCTCCTATACCTGTTTAGACGGCATGACATAGCGATATGACAATGCCTCAGCTACGTGTACTTTAGACACTTTTTGTTCATTTTGCAAGTCCGCAATGGTGCGGGCAAGTTTTAAAGTTCGGTGATATGCTCGTGCCGACATTTTCATTTTGTCAGCAAAAGCAATCAGCATTTTTTGCGTTTCAGCGTCAAGTTTGGTTACATCTTCCAGCAAATCGCCTTTCAGCTGCGAATTGGTGTGCAAAGTCGGGTAACCAAGCTTTTTGAAACGCTCTTCCTGAATTTTGCGGGCGGCAATCACTCTTTCGCGGATAGTTGCCGAGCTTTCGCCTTTTTTGACTTCGGACATTTCCCACGGGCTGACCGGCGGCACCTGAATATGTATATCAAACCTATCCATTAACGGACCGGAAATCCGTGACTGATACTCTTCTGCGCATTTCGGAGCGCGCGAACATTCCTGACCTTGGCAGCCCAAATAGCCGCAGCGGCAAGGGTTCATCGCCGCAATCAGCTGAAAATTCGCCGGATACTGCGTATGGCAGTTAACGCGGGAAATGCTGACATAACCTGTTTCAATCGGCTGACGCAGAGCTTCCAAAGTGGCACGGTTAAATTCCGGCAGCTCGTCTAAAAACAACACGCCGTTATGTGCCAAAGAAATTTCCCCCGGAACGCCCTTGCGCCCGCCGCCGATAAGCGCCGGAGTAGAGGCGTTGTGGTGCGGGTCGCGGTAGGGACGTTCAAAACTGATTTCGCCGTTTTTCAGCTCGCCGGCAATGGAATGAATCATACAGGTTTCCAAGGCTTCTTCGGTGGTGAGCGGCGGCAAAATTGTGGTCAGGCGGGAAGCCAGCATAGACTTTCCGGCTCCGGGAGTGCCGACCATCAGCATATTATGCGCGCCGGCAGCGGCAATTTCCAAAGCCCGTTTAGCTGTTTCTTGTCCTTTGACATCAGACATATCAAGAGTGGAAGTTTTACTTTTCTTTTGCCGTGCCACAGGTTTTGGCAGCTGCTGCACGCCTTTAAAATGGTTTATTAACGAAAGCAGGCTCGGCGCGGCGACAATATCTTTTAGCCCCGACCAAACTGCCTCGCTGCCCTCTGTTTCCGGGCAAACCAAGCCTTTATGCCGGCGGTTGGCATGTATCGCCACGGGCAAAACACCGTTTACCGGCATAATTGCACCGTCAAGCCCAAGTTCACCGATAACAATATACCCGTTTATTTCGTCGGCTGGGACAATGCCTAAACCGGCTAAAATCGCTAAGGCTATCGGCAAGTCAAAATGAGAGCCTTCTTTTAATAAATCCGCAGGAGCTAAATTGATGATTATACGCTTGGCAGGCAGTTCCATACCGATGGAAGTCAGCGCCGCACGCACGCGCTCTTTGCTTTCGGCAATGGTTTTATCCGGCAAACCAACAATATTAAAAGCCGGAATGCCGGAAGAGATTTGCAGCTGCAAATCCACATCCAGCGTATCTAATCCGTTAAAGGCTATGGTGTTAACGTGCGCCTGCATTCAATTCTCCTACCATCTCGGGACGTTTTCGCCCTCTCTCCAACGGCGTGTCGGATAGGAGCCTTTGCGCAGCAAGTCATATTTTGCCGGCAGGGTCGGAACATTTCTAAGCTGGGTATAGCCGGCACATTCAAGCCGTTTTACACATTCTTCCATGGCATCGTCATCGCCACGGCAATAAGCAATAACCCGAGTTTGCAAATTTTGCATAACAATTTGTTTTTTATGGTATTTGTTATTTTCTACGCTTGGAAATTCGCCTTCAATATCATCAGGATTTATTTCTTCTTCATCTTCAGACTGAGTCTTAGCCTCATTTTCCGGCTGAATTGCCGCCGGTTGTTCATTTTCTTCCATTACGCAACCCGGAACCTGATAGGCTCCGGCGTCGTCATAAACCACAACCATGGTTTCTTCGCCGCAATTCGGATAAACGTCATAAGCGTAATCGCCGTAGCCGTCGTTATAATAGCCGACAGATTGGGTATAAGCCAATTCACTCGGCTGCGGCGGCGTATATTCAAACGGGTCTTTGGTCTGTTGCGGCGCCGGTGTTTCAACTTGAGCCGCCACCTGTTTTTTTATCCGCGGGCGAGGTTTCGGGTCTTCCATTAACTCAACGCAAGATGTTAAAGCGACAATACCGGCGATTAAGGCGCATATTTTATAAAACTTAGTCATTTTTCCTCTGTATAAAGCCATTTTTTGCCAGCATATCGCTAAAATGTTAAAATAATATTTAAGAATTGCGGCTTGATTTAAGAAAAATTCAGTCATTGAAAAATAAATAGTGTAACTTTTTTAATGATTTATATAATTTTTTAGATTATATTGTATATGAAAAAGGATAAATTTATATGACAAAATGTATAAAATGCGGAGCTGAAAACTTTGTAAGAAACGGAAAAGTATTTGGTGCGGAGGCAAGTTGCTCAATATCCTGAGAAGCTAAAGAAATTAAAGGAATTATGTTTTGTTTTTCAAATACGTTTATTTTTTCATCGCTGATGCCGTAAGCTTCATATTGCGGCAGATAGTCTAAAGTAACAGATTGTGTGTGCATTGCTTTTCCTTTTTTGTTTTATACTAATGATTTTTACGTAAATAAATTTTTTGTGTCAAGAGTGCTTGAGATATGGAATTGCATTTTTTTTTACCGGAGAAAAGTGTGAAATATTTATGTTGTAAAGCAAAAAGCCTCACTATCATAGTGAGGCTTTTTAGGTGTCTATTTAAGTTTATAGACTGTTATCTGACGAACTTTGAAACGCTCAACCAACATACCAGGTTGGGCATTAGCCCATTTAGGGTCATTATAAATATGTAATCTGACTTTGTGTCCATTGGTAAAAGTTACTTCCAAAACGGAAATAGTTGCTTTTGTGCCATAACTTCCAAAGACAATATTCTTTTCATATTTTCCAATATTATGTTTGAAGCGACTATACGCGGTTTCCCACTCAGACAGTTGACACCAGTTAGGGGCTATATTACTCTCAAACTGAGTGTTGGTCCAGTTAAGTCCCTGACTAATAGAATAATCTTCATAAACAGCACATAACTTAACATCTTTTATCTTTAAAAGTGTGCGTTCGCGCTTGTTGACAATTTCGCAAACTTTACCGTCTGAATACAATAATTGCCCTTTTGCGTATTCTTGTAGAGGGAATTTTGCATTTTTGCCAATGTAAGTTTGCTCGTAAGAGCGATAATCTTCTATAGATACATTTTTTAAAGTCCTATAAATGGTGTAGTTGGCAACAATTGTGTAGCTATCATATCTTTTGCCACTTGCGGTCAGACGTATTTCATCATCACCGAACAAATATTTTTCTTGAGTTATATCTATGTTTGACATTCTATAGAACCTGATTTGAGCCGAAGCGTTAGAATTAAACACAAAAGCCATCAAGATAACTAAAAATAATCTCATCATAATAAAACCGGAATGTTTAAAGAGTCTTTGTTTGACCGGATACTCTATGTATAATAATTAATTGATAGACTTAATATAAAATATTTGAAAATTTTTGTCAATGTTGTTTGGTAGGATTAAATAAAGAAAACACTTGAATTTAAAATTTATTTGCGGTATAAAGCTCTTTGTCTGAGTTGTTCGGGCGAATTGGCATGCCTGACAGCTTGTTGTTTAATTCCAGTTTATTGAAAGGGAATAAAATGCCTAAATTGAAAACTAAAAGAGCCGCTGCTAAGCGTTTCGGCGTTACCGGCACCGGCAAATTGAAAAGAAACCATTCGTTCAAGAGACACCTTCTCTTCAACAAACCAAAGAAAATGAAAAGACAGGCTCGCGGCTCTGTTATTATTGCAGCTGCCAACAAGTTTGTTAAAAAGTTTTTACCGTTTATTTAGGGGAGGATAGGATATGTCTCGTGTTAAAAGAGGTTTAACGGCTCATGCCCGCCATAAAAAAATTTTGGATATGGCTAAAGGTTATAGAGGTCGTAATAAAAATGTATTCAGAGTTGCTGTTGAAAAAGTTGAAAAAGGTTTGCAATATGCTTACCGTGACAGAAAAGCAAAGAAAAGAAGTTTCCGCTCTTTGTGGATTCAACGTATCAACGCTGCTACACGTATCCATGATATGACTTATTCTCGATTTATCAGCGGGCTGATTAAAGCCGGTGTTGAACTTGATCGTAAAGTTCTTGCTGATATCGCTTTGAAGGAGCCCCAAGCATTTGCTAAGTTGGTAGAAACTGCCAAAGCGGCTCTTAAGAAATAAAATAGATACAAAGTAAAAAGAATAAAAAAGAGTTGGCTAAAGGGCAGTCCCGAGGCGGACTCTTTTTTATGTTTAAAAAACTAAGGTTGCAAATAATGGAAAATTTAGAAGAATTAAAAAACGATACCCTGACAAAAATCAGGGCGGCTGCGAATTTGAAAGAATTAGATGAAATCCGCGTGGCCGTTTTGGGTAAAAAAGGTAAGCTGACCGAACAAATGAAAGGCTTAGGCGCTTTGCCGCTGGAAGAAAAAATTGCCGCCGGCAAGGCTTTGAACGTTATCAAAAACGAAATTGACGCCGCGATTACAGAACAAAAATCCGTGTTGGAAGAAAAAGCCTTGAATGAAAAATTGGCAAGTGAAACCATTGATGTTACTTTGCCGGTTCGTCCCGAAACTCAAGGACGCATTCACCCTGTATCAAAAATTTATGAAGAAGTTGTCGCTATTTTCGGCGAAATGGGATTTGATGTGGCTAACGGTCCGGATATTGAAGACCAATTCCATAACTTTAACGCTTTGAATATGCCGGCAAACCATCCGGCACGCCAAATGCAGGATACATTCTACCTCAGCAGCAACCCTGAGGAACCGTTTGATATGGACACCGCATATGTTATCCGTACTCACACATCGGGAATGCAAATCCGCACTATGGAAAAACAGCAGCCGCCAATCCGCATTATTGCTCCGGGGCGCACATATCGCTCGGACTATGACGCTACTCACACTCCGATGTTTCATCAGGTTGAGGGTTTGGTGATTGATAAAAACATCACAATGGCGCATCTTAAAGGCTGCTTGTATGACTTTATGAAAGCCTTTTTTGAACTGGACGATTTGCCGGTGCGCTATCGTCCGTCATATTTTCCGTTTACCGAACCTTCGGCAGAAATGGACATCGGTTGTCTGAAAACTAAAAACGAGCTGAAAATTGGCGCGGGGACAGATTGGCTTGAAGTTCTGGGTTGCGGTATGGTACACCCGAATGTTTTGAAAGCCGGCGGAATTGACCCTGACGAATATCAAGGTTTTGCTTTTGGTTTGGGAATTGACCGTTTGGCTATGCTGAAATATGGTATTCCTGATTTGCGCACATTCTTTGAATCTGATGTTCGGTGGCTCAAACACTATGGTTTTACACCGCTTGATTTTTCTTCTATGACCGGTGGTTTAAGCAATAACGGAGGACTTGCACGATGAAATTTACTTTATCCTGGCTCAAAGAACATTTAGATACAACAGCCACACTTGATGAAATCAGTGAAACTCTAACCCGTATAGGTTTGGAAGTTGAAGAGGTTTATAATCCGGCCGCTAATTTAGACGGTTTTATCACTGCTCGTTTGGATAGCGTGGAAAATCATCCGGATTCTGACCATTTGCACGTTTTGTGCGTGAACGACGGAACCCATAAATATCAAGTTGTTTGCGGCGCGCCGAATGTTTTTACCGGTTTAATCGGTATTTTCGCTCCGTCCGGAACATTGATTCCTTTGTTTAATGAACGTTTGAAACCAACAAAAATTCGTGGTGTTGAAAGCTGCGGCATGATGTGCGCTTTTGATGAATTAGGGATTGGTTCTGACCACAATGCCATTATTGAATTGCCGGCGGATACGCAACTTGGCAAACCGGCGGCAGAAGTATTGGCTATTGACCCGGTAATAGAAGTTTCTATTACTCCTAACCGCGCCGAATGTTTGGGTGTGCGCGGTATTGCTCGCGATTTGGCTGCGGCCGGATTGGGTAAGTTGAAACCGCTGAATATTGTTAAAACTCCGGCTAAATTTGCTAATCCGCTAAAAGTTACGGTGGAATGTCCGGCTGAATGTCCGACTTACACCGCGCGCTATATTCGCAACGTAAATAATAAAGCCGAAACGCCGAAGTGGATGAAAGATCGTTTGGAAGCAATCGGTTTACATTCTATTTCTCCGCTTGTTGATATTACCAATTACATAAATTATGATTTGGCGCGCCCGTTGCACGTTTTTGACGCGGATAAGCTAAGCGGCGATGTTGTTGTTCGTATGGCAAAAGACGGCGAAAAATTTACCGCGCTGAATGAAAAAGAATATATCTTAAATGATAAGGCCTTAGGCATTTGTGATGCTGAAGGTGTGCAATGTCTGGGCGGTATTATGGGCGGTTTGGCTAAAGGCTGCTCAGCTGAAACAAGCAATGTTTTGCTGGAATGTGCTCTGTTTAAGCCGGAATGTATTGCCTGCACCGGCCGTCATCTGCAAATAGATTCAGATTCCCGCTATCGTTATGAACGCTGGGTTGATCCTAAATCAAATATCAGCGGCTCGGACTATGCTACGGCAATGATTTTAAGCATTTGCGGCGGCGAGGCGTCGGAATTGACTGTAGTCGGTTCGGAAGAATGCAAACCGCAAGTGGCTTATCTGCGTCCAGAGCGTTTGGAAACCTTAATTGGTATGCCGGTAAGCGCCGAAAAATCTATGGAAATTTTGAACAAACTTGGATTTGAAACTTCTTTGGAAAATGGTAAAATCAAGGCTGTTTCGCCAAGCTGGCGCGGAGATATTGAGGGCGAACATGATTTGGTTGAAGAAGTTGTGCGTATGATTGGACTAGATGAAATTCCGGCCGTGTCTTTACCGCATGATAAATTTCCGAAAGAAACTTTGTCGCCGGCACAGCACAATGCCGTGATTGTAAAACATGAGCTGGCTTCGCGCGGTATGTATGAAACCGTGACTTGGAGTTTTGCCGACAGCGATTTGGCGCAATATTTCCGCAAAGGTCATGAGGCAATTATCTTGGCGAACCCGATTGCTAAAGAGTTGAATGAAATGCGTCCGTCAATTTTGCCGAACTTGCTGACGGCAGTTAAGAACAATATTGCCCGTGGTTATACCAATGTTTCTTTATTTGAAGTGGGACCGGAATTTTACGGTCGCAACCCGCAAGAGCAAATTATGGCAGCCAGCGGCGTACGCTGCGGTCAGACTTCTAAAAAAGATTGGACGCACAGCAACCGCGATTATGATGTTTTTGACGCAAAAGCCGATGCTTTGGCAGTGATTGCCGCGGCTAAAGGTCCGTTTGAAAATCCGCAAATCACTATGGACGCGCCATCATATTATCATCCGGGGCGTTCGGGAACTTTGCGTTTGGGTAAAAATGTGTTGGCTTATTTCGGCGAGATTCAGCCGGCGGTTTTGAAAGCATTGGATATTAAAACCCGCGTAGTGGCTTTTGAAGTAAACTTGGATAATATTCCGTTGCCGCGCAACTCACAGGGCAAAGCTCGTAAAAAGCTTGAATTGTCACAGTTCCAGCCGGTGGATAAGGATTTGGCCTTTGTGGTAGACAAGTCGGTTAGCGCCGCTGCGATTATTGCCGCCGCTAAAAACGCCGACCGCAATCACATTACCGATGTGCGCGTGTTTGATGTCTATGAGGGCGAAAATATGCCGGAAGGTAAAAAATCCGTGGCTGTCGGTTTGACATTCCAGCCGGTAGAACAAACCTTTACCGATAAAGATATTGAAAATTTGATGAATAAAGTTATAGCGGAAGTCGGTAAAAAGACCGGCGGCGAATTGAGATAGGGAGAAAATAAATGGCTTTGAAAAACAGTCGTAAACAAAATTATCCGGAATGGTATCAAAGTGTGGTTGCCGAAGCCGATATGGCAGAAAACTCCGTTTCTCCGGGGTGTATGGTTATTAAATCTTGGGGCTATGGAATTTGGGAACGTATCCAGCACGAAATGGATTATCGTTTTAAGGAAACCGGTCACGAAAACTACTATTTTCCGTTGTTTATTCCGCTTTCTTTCTTTCAAAAAGAAGCCGACCACGTCGAAGGTTTTGCCAAAGAAATGGCTGTGGTTACGCACTCTCGTTTGGTTAATGAAGACGGCAAATTAAAGCCGGCTTCCGAATTGGACGAACCTTTGATTGTACGCCCGACCAGCGAAACCATTATTGCCGATTCATTTTCTAAATGGGTAAAATCGTACCGCGACTTGCCGATTTTACTGAACCAGTGGGCGAATGTGGTACGTTGGGAAATGCGTCCGCGTTTGTTTTTGCGCACTCGTGAATTTTTGTGGCAGGAAGGTCACACCGTACACGCCACAGCGAAAGAGGCTGAAGCGGAAACCACTAAAATGCTGGGTGTTTATAAAGAAGTTTCTGAAGATGTTTTGGCGATGCCGGTAATTGCCGGACGTAAGCCGGAACACGAAAAATTCCCAGGGGCGGTGGATACTTATTGCATTGAAGCCATGATGCAGGACGGTAAAGCTCTGCAAGCCGGAACATCTCACTTTTTGGGACAAAATTTTGCTAAGTCGGCGGATATCAAATTTGTTAATCAAAACAATGAGCAAGAATATGCTTATACGACTTCTTGGGGTGTTTCCACCCGTTTAATCGGCGGGGTGATTATGTCGCATGCTGATGACGAGGGAATGGTTGTCCCACCAAGAATTGCACCGTATCAGATTATCTTTATTCCGTTGATTAAAAAGAATGATGATGCCGCAAAAATTATGGCGTATATTGAAAACATTCAAGCTCAGCTGAAAAATAAAACCGCGTTTGGCGAAAGACTGCGCACCAAAATTGATTCCCGCGACAAAGCCAGCGTGGATAAAGTTTGGGAGTGGGTTCGCAAAGGCGCGCCTATGGTTTGTGAAATTGGCGCCCGTGATATTGAAAACGGCGGTCTGATGGTTAAAGAGCGTATTTTCTTTGGTCAGCCGGAAGGCAAAAAAATTATGAAAACCGAAGAATTTGTTGCTTCTGTCAGCGAACGTTTGGAATTTTTGCAACATGAGATGTTTAAGCGTGCTAAAGAGCGTTTGGAAAGCAATATTCGTACCGATATTAAAACTCCGGAAGAATTTGCCGCTTATTTTGCCAACGGCAATGAATGGATTGAAGACGGCAAGCAAGGCAAAGTAGCATTTGTGCGCGGCAAATGGTGCGCCGACCCGGCAACCGAAGAATTGCTCAAAGCTATGAAAATCACCATTCGCTGCATTCCGTTTGACCAAAGCGGTACAACCGGAAAATGCTTACTGACCGGTAAAGATGCAACTTTAGATGTGATTTATGCACGTAGTTACTAGTTTTGGAAAAGGTAAAATAATGTCAAGACAAACTTGTTTTATGATTTTTATTGCGGCTTTGGTGGTGATTATGGCGTCATTCATTTTTGGTTTCGGCGTTGTAACCGCTCCGGTTTCGGAAACTTTTGGTGCTATGAAAGGACTATATTTAGCTATATCCGCCTTGGTAATTTCTTTGTTGCTCTTGAAGCAAAAATATTATTGGCTACTGATTTTGGGCTGCGCCGTAGTTGCCGCAGTATTACTCCAGCTTTTAGTCGTCGGCGGTTCGGTTATGAGCATAGCTGTACTTTATAAGATTGCAGCGTTTGTGGTGTATGCTTATTTGGTGCAGCTTGTCCGCTTCATGATATGAGAAACTCGTCTAATGGCTTTCTGCTTGTAAGATTTTTTCTTATGTACTAGTTTGTACACCGCGAAAAAATCTTACTTCGCATTAAGCTCATTATCTGGCTTTTTCGACTCGTCTAGCGCCAAAACTGCGAAAGAGAGAAAATTCACGTACCTCTATGTACGCTAGAATTTTCTCTCTTTTTGTATAAAGAAAAGCGTAAAGTTTAAAAACTTTACGCTTTTAGAAATTAGAATTGTTAAGCGGTCAAAATCTTAAGGCAGTCAAACATATTACGAATATTATGTTTTGTGCCAAAGGAAATTACGCTCATAAAGCCTTTAGTGCATAGCTCGTCATAATCCTTGAAATCTTCAGATTTGACAAGATTTTGAAATTTGCATTGTACCAAGAATATTGCCATTTTATCGTGGTAACGACCTTGCGCAACTTGCTGAAAAGCTAAAATAATAGAGCCGGAAATTTCATACAAACCAAACAAAAAGTCTTGACCAGCCTGCGTCCTTAATGACCATTCATCATGAATGTCATCAGCCCAAATGGCGCGATAAGCTTTTAAATCATGAATTTGCTTCCGAAGGTTTTTTACCTTAACCATAATCAATTAAGTTTAGTTAAAAATAATGAAAAATATAACTATACTTATAGCTCGTTTATGGACAAAAGTTAAGCGCGTAGTTTAATGTTTGGGCAACATATATTCTTTGCCAGTTCAATGAACAGCTAGTAATTTTTTAATTTGAGCAGGTCTAAAGTAAAATTTTACTTTAATTTTTCTACAATTTTTTCAACTTCTGGTTTGCCTAAGTCATTTAAGCTTTCTACGCTTAAATTTTTTTCTTGAGCAAATTTAGTGGCTTCCAATACGATATTTTCACAGATTTTTTTATCTAAAATATCATTTACAACCAGCTCATATCTAAAGATGTGCTTGCCGGAATCAAAGGCTGAATAAGTACTGTCATCAATTCCTTGATTGTATTTAGCAACGCCCAAGCCCAAAAAATAGTTGACCATCGCCGATGCGGTTTCAGGTTTAGATACAGACATGGCGCCAACAGAAAAAGCTGCGCAAAAATAATATTTTTGCACGTCGTTTAATTGATTGAATGCCTCTTCAAAATTAGCCGGTTCGCCGTTGATATTGGTCCAAAGTTCAGAAGATTGAACCGCTGCTTCCGTATTTTGCACTTGAGGTTCTGTTGTAGCCACAGAAGTTTTTTCCGGTTCTTTGCTGCTATTATCGCAAGCGCTTAATAAACAAGCCAAAACGCCAAGCATCACAATCAATTTTTTCATGTTTAATCTCCTTAAATATGAAAAATGTTTAACACAAAAAGGCTAATATAAAGTTAAAAACGCAAAAAGCATCGGTATTTAAACCGATGCTTTAGAGTGGACACTGTTAGTCTGTTATAACGCCATATAGCACGACATTGAAGCAGTACATATTCATGACAACGTTGAATTTGTCGAGATAGCTGCTTTCTTCGTTGAGCACCTCAAAGCATATAAGCCTAGAGGCATACTCGGCGGGAACTTGTGAAAGAATGTCCCGAATAGTCAGCGACGGAGCATTGATGCCGTTTTTGAACGGCTTGCCCGCGCTGTAGACGGTGATTTCGGCGAGCTTGTACAGATGGTCGAAAGCAGAGTCTAGCATCTGAATGTACTCCGGAATACGTTTGCCGAAAGGCAGAATGTTCTCTTCCAGTCGAACATCTAGCGGTTCGCAGCAAGTAGTCTTCCCAAAAACGGGCTCGTCTTTGTTAAAGACAAAGCGGGTATCTCCTTTGGAGTAGGTCGGTTTGAACACGTGACCAATGAGATGCGTGCGCTTGAAAAGCGGCTGCAGCTCTTCGGGGGCGCGGGACTGAGCTTCGAGAACGTTCTGATAAATCTTTACATACTTCTCTTCCAAGTCTTTGCTGAGAGAGTCACGGTACAAAACCTGCAAGCGCTTCTTGAAGGTTTCTACACAAGACTTTAACTGTACTTTGTCCATAGCTTTTAAAAATAATTAAAGTTAATAATGTGAAATTAAGCAAAGCATATAATACGTTTTGCTGTTTGTCAAGTTTTTGGGCGAATTTTTGTAGATTATTTTTGCAAGATGAAGGTGCAGGGACCGTCATTGATTAAAGATACTTTCATATCTGCTTGAAAAATTCCGGTTTTTAGAGGAATATCATAGCTTTGCAGCTGCTTTATAAAATATTCATATAGCGGTTTGGCAATTTCGGGATGGGCGGCGCTTTCAAACCCAGGGCGGTTGCCGCGGCTTAAATCGGCAGCTAAGGTAAATTGCGATACCGCTAAAATCTCGCCTTTAACATCTTGAACTGACAGATTCATTTTTTGATTATCATCTTCAAAAATGCGCAGATTAGCCACTTTTTTAGCTAAAAAATCGGCTTGAGAGGCGGTGTCGTCTTTTTCAATTCCAATAAAAATCAGTAAACCTTGTTTTATTTGCGCGACAGTTTGACCGTCTATGGTTACAGCAGCGTTTAAAACTTTTTGCACGAGAATTTTCATGGCGTATCCTTTAGTAAAAAATGTATGAAATGACTATTGCCACAACCACTCCGATAAAATCAGCAAACAAGGCGCAAGGCAAAGCGGCTCCGGTTTTAGAAATTTTGACCGCACCAAAATAAAGGGCTATCACATAAAATGTGGTTTCAGTAGACCCCTGAATAACTGCGGAAACAAATGCCGGAAAGCTGTCAACGCCGTAAGTTTGCATAGTTTCAATCATTAAAGCGCGAGCGCCGTTGCCGGACAGCGGTTTCATTAAAGCCGTGGGCAGAGCGCCGATAAATCCGGTGTCAAAGTTCAGCAGGACAAAGATTTTTTCAAAGCACCACATTAAAGCGTCTAAAACGCCGGAATAGCGCATAACGGCAATGGCGGTCAGCATGGCGACCAAATACGGAATTATTTGCACGGCAATTTGAAAGCCCTCTTTGGCGCCGCTGATAAAGGTTTCATATAAATTGAGCTTTTTATAAGCTCCAAACAGCAGAAAAAATGTAATAAAGCTTAAAATCAGTGCGTTTCCGCCGGTTTCGGAATAGGCAAGGCGTTTTTCTGTTGGTAGCAGATAAAATCCGTAGGCAATCAGTCCGATAAAGGCGATGATTGCTCCAAAATAAGCCAGCATTTTTCGGTTAAAAATTTGGAGCTTTTGAGTGAAGGCAACAGCCAAGAAACCGGCTAGGGTTGAGCAAAGCGTTGCCAGCAAAATAGGAACAAAAACCGCCCCAGGGTTGGCAGAGCCTTGTAAGTGGCGGTACATCAAAATAGAAATCGGCAAAATAGTCAGTGATGAGGCGTTTAAGACAATAAACATTATTTGCGCGGCAGATGCCCGTTCTTTGTGCGGGTTGGCGTCTTGCAGCTGTTCCATAGCTTTCAAACCCATCGGGGTTGCAGCATTGTCGAGCCCCAGCATATTTGCCGCCATATTCATCACCATAGACCCAATTGCCGGACTGTTTTGCGGCAGCTCCGGCATAATTATTTTAAACAGCGGGCGCAAAAGATTGGCAAATAGTTCCGTTAGACCGGATTTTTCGGCAATTTTCAAAAGTCCGAGCCAAAGGCAGAGCATACCGGTAAGGTTTAACGCCAGCTGAAAAGCCGATGTTGCGGATTCAAACAAATGATTGGTTAAGATTGTCCAAATTTGCGGATTTCCTAAAAAAACAGCCTGAACCATAGCGGCAATAAAACTGATGATAAAAAATGATGTCCAAAGCAGGTTTAGCATATTCAATTCCTTTATGGCGCTACACTGCGGTATTGCGCATTTAACAATCCTATTCCCGAACAAGTATATCTCATCTTTTTATCTCTAAATTTAATATTGATGTCATAAGAGAGTTTATACTAACTCCCTCTTATAAAGATACTATTTTAACCTTAAAAATGAGTAAAATTTCTGTATGTTATAACAAAATAAAAATATTGACAAAAAACATAAAATGCACTATATTTTTATTAAGTAAAGTGAGGATAAAATGAATTTGAAAGATGAAATTAAAACAGCCTTGATGACTCTGACGGCAGCTTTTACTCTTAGCGGCTGCAGCGGAGATAAAAAAAATAAATACCAAACAGAGGATATGCTGACTGCAAAATATAATGACGCCGTTGATTTATATAACAATCCGGTGCGGTTGTATAAAAAAGCCTGCATTACAGTTTATAAAGATAAAAAAATGACAGAAAAAAGCTGTGATCAGCTGCTTTGGGTTTTGGATAATAATAAAGAAGTCACTAAAAAAAGAACCGGTGAAAAAACACATGGGGAAGAATATGTTATGCCAAACGGCGACGGCGGCTTTGTCGAAGTTTATGACGACGGAGTATTGAAAGAAAATAATAGTATAATTTTGATTGACAAAACCTTTCAAATCATTGGTGAAGGCAAAAACTACGAATATAATTTGAATCGTTGGGCTGGGGAATTGCAGGCAGAGCAGAATCGGCAGGCGAAAATCTGCAGATTGGAACAAATCAGAGCGCAGAAGCGTGCCGAAGCACGGCGCAGAGCTAATATGCAAAATGCAGTTGCCGAAACTGCAGACAGCGTAGAAGTTAAAGACGTTTCTGAAAATGCTGACAGCACGGTAGCTGTTTCGGCAAATCATAAGATTATCCATAAACATCATACAGACAGTATATCGACAGATTCCGTTAAACCGGTAGCTCATTTGAAAAGAGTGAAAGCAGTTGAGTACGAATAAGTTTATTGGCTTGTTTGGATAAATTAAAACAATAAAAAAGGCTTTGCAGATTTTTCTGAAAGCCTTAATTTTTTTAGTGGTGGAGCTAAGGAGGATCGAACTCCTGACCTACAGATTGCGAACCTGTCGCTCTCCCAACTGAGCTATAACCCCCAAACAAAATGATTATTAGCCTATTTAATTTAAATTTCAACAATTATATCGGATTTTTGCAATATATATCAAAAACGCCTCTATAAAAGAGGCGTTAAGGTTATTTCAATTTCAGTTCTATGCAGGCTTCTTCCAAAATTTTTGGCTCATAGAGCAGGGAAATTTCTTCTTCACGGCTGAAATCAGGTTCTTTGCCATAATTTAGATAGTTATCCAATTTTATGCGCGCTTCATTCAGCACGGATTTTCCAAAATCCGGCGCCGGACCGTTTGTTTCCAGCATAAGCGTATGAATTTGCAAAAGATAATTGTCTTCTATAACGTCCAACACGCCGCGTTTTTTGCATTGCTTACGCAAAACAGGCGCGGTTTTCTGCACGGCTGTTGTAATTTCCGGAGCATGTTTTTCTTCCGGTATAACAAACCAATTATGCTTAAAGGCAAAACGTCCGAGTCCTTCATAAGAAGACAGCACGGAAAGCGGAATGGAAAGCATTAAACCGATGGTTACCGGCAGCATCCAATAGAATAAAGCCGGCAGCTGGTCGTAAACCACATAAGTTGTCAGTACGCCCAAAATGGTGTGTCCAATATGGCGTTCAAAGGCTTCTTTCCAGGTGGTGTAGCCGTCGCGGCTTTGCGTGTTCCAGCCAACATCTTGACCGGTTAGAATTTCCCAAACGAATTTGGTTTGAAAAATCATCATAATCGGTGCAATTAAAGCTGAAAATACAATTTCTGCCAAAACGCTTTTAACCGTACCGAAAAAGCCGCCGATGTTTTTGAATTTATTATTTTTCAGATAGATAAGCATACCCAAAAACTTAGGAAAAATCAGCATAAACATAGAAATCAAAAACAATGTTATAGTGCCGATTTTATCAAAAACAGGCCAGTTCGGGAATAGGGACTGCTCGTTTGAAAAATATTCCGGCGGAAAATAAACGTGTCCGAGGGCAACCAAAATTCCGGCAACCAAGAAGATAAACCACAGCGGCGATGAAAGGTAAGACATTATGCCAATGATAAAGTGTATGCGGCTGATGGGGTGGATATGCTTTGACACCAAAATTTCCAAATGCTGGATATTGCCTTGACACCAACGGCGGTCGCGGGTGGCAAAGTCAATCATGGTCGGCGGGCATTCCTCATAGCTGCCGCCCAGCTCCGGCAGCAGCCAAGCATACCAGCCGCCGCGGCGTATTAAAGCAGCTTCCACAAAGTCATGGCTCAAAATGTGTCCGCCAAAAGGCTTAGGACCTTTTAAAACCGGCAGTCCGCAACATTCCATAAAAGCTTTCACACGAATAATGGCGTTATGTCCCCAATAGTTGCTGTCGTGTACCTGCCAATAGCATAAACCTGCCGAAACAATGTTGCCGTAAACTTTTCCGGCAAATTGCTGAACGCGCGCAAACAGCGAATGACTGTTAATGCATTGCGGCGGGGCTTGGATAATGCCTGTATCTTGGTTGATTTCCATTAAACGCGACATTTCAACAATGGTTTTGCCTTCCAAAAGGCTGTCGGCGTCAAGCACCACCATAAAGTCATAGAGCGCGCCCCATTTGTGGCAGAAGTCTTCAATATTTCCGCTTTTACGCGCCACATTCTGCGGACGGCGGCGATAATATAAATTTATTTCTTTAGGCATTAGTTTTTTGGCGTTTATCCAGCCGTTTTCTTCTTCTACCCAAATTTTAGGATTGGTGGTGTCGCTCAAAACAAACATATCATAAGCTTGAGCCTGACCGGTTTTGCACAAACTGGAGGCAATAGACAACAAACGTGCGTAAACCGTGTCACATTCTTCGTTGTAGATAGGCATTAAAATCGCAGTTTTGCTTTTGAGCGGAGTTTCTTTTTCTGCCCAAATGATTCCCGGCATGGATTTGCCAGCTAAAAGTTCAAAAAAGCCAAAGATGCTTGCCCAAAAAAATAGTGAAATCCAGCTGGTTGTTAAAACAAACAAAACCGTCATGACTATTCTAGCAAAGGTGTTGGCGTCGGTTGGCATTGACACAACCCATTTAAAGGTTAAAAATAGGGTTGTTAAAATCATCAAACCGAAAACTAAAACGCGGCGGAAGGTAATTTGCGCCGGACTTATGGGACGAGTTTTTATCACAATTTTCTTCCTTTTTCTGTTGAATGGTTTTTGTGAAAATGAATAGGTGAAATTTCTTGCGTCGGCATAGCAGACAGCTTGTAAACCGGCGCCGGAATAATGGTTGAAGAGCGCAGGGCTTTTGCAAAATCGGCATTGTCAAAATCCGGCAGCAGCGGGGAGATGCCGTATTGCCGAGCGCAGCCAGAGTTTATATAAACGGCTTTATACAAAGCAATCAGCTGAATTTTTGGCATTTTTGCTTTAAAAATTTTTTTTGCTTTATGATAAATTATTTCATCTATTTCTGCCGGAATATCAGCACAGCCGCTTAATTGAGGATAGGCATCGGATAAAGCCTGCGCTTGGTCTTTTGACAAACCCAAACAATCTAAATAGGCTGCGATAATGTCTTGAGCGCTTTGTACTTTTAATTTAACCATTGATAGCTCCATACTTCGGAAATTGTTTCATTATCTTTAGTTAAAGATACGCGTATTTCGTCACCGTCTTCCGGCTGATAGTCAACATACACGGTTACGCCTTTAGTAACAGGATTGTAAACGGCGTTAACGCCTTTAATGCTGCCTTTAAGCGTTGAAACTTGCGGCTTGATGTTATTTTCCGCAAATTTTTCGTTCATAGCTTTGCCGGCAAAATCAATCACAAACTTGCGGTCAGTGTTGTCAAGGTTTGTACCGGAGACGCCGCCGACGCCGGTGCGGGTTGCCACAATGGAAGCCAGTTCTTTTTCTTTGATAACGTCATTAAGCCAAATTAAGCGATATGAAAAATCATATTCTTTGCCGGCTTTTATTTGCTTTTGGGGAATCCAATAGGCAACAATGTTATCATGAATTTCCTGCAAAGACGGAATTTCTACCAGCTGCACAAAGCCTTCGCCCCAATCAGACAGAGGTTCAACCCAAGCGCTTGGGCGGTCTTGATAGCCGGCTTCAAAATCTAAATAGTTTTTTATGTCGCGGTCGCGCTGCAGCAAACCGAATCCTTTAGGATTGTTATCCATAAAAGAGCTTAGGCGCAGGCGTTTAGAATTATCAAGCGGACGCCACAGCCATTCATCATTGCCGTTGTGAATCAGCAAGCCGTCGCTGTCGTGAACTTCCGGACGGTAATCGTCAAATTCGTGTTTGTTGTTTTCGCCAAATAAAAACATAGAAGTAAGCGGGGCAATACCGATTTTTTTGATGTTTTCCCGAGTGAACAAACGGGCTTCAATCTCCATAATGGTATTGGTTCCTGGGATAATTTTGAAACTGTAAGCGCCGCTCACGCTTTTACTGTCCAAAAGAGCGTAAAGTTTGATAAATTTATCTTTGGGTTTTGGCTTTTCTATCCAAAATTCTTTAAAAATAGGAAATTCCTCGCCGGTCATTTCTGCGGTGTCAATAGCTAAGCCGCGTGCCGAAAGTCCGTATTTTTGCCCTTTTGCCAAACCGCGGAAATAACTGGCGCCTAAAAAGGTGACCAATTCATCAAAGTAAGCCGAGGTGTTGAGCGGACTGTGAATTCTGAAACCAGCATAACCAAGGTTTTCAAACTGTTCGGTCGGCAGATTATTTTTGCCATAGTCAAAAAATTTGCTTGAATATTTAATGGTTTGCGATACGCCGTCTATTACCTCATTGAGTGGAACGGAAATTTGGAAGATATTGCCTAGGTGGAAAAACTGAATTTCGTAAGGCAGATTTTGGTTATACCACGGACCGTTTTCCCGCACAAAACGAATATCGCGGTATTGGTCGTAATTCAGGTTGTTTAACGAATCCGGCAGGACGGCATTAGGCGCTTGATACGGTGAATTTGCCAAAGCTTGAGCTTTGCTTACCACGCTTTCAAATGAAAAATTTTTTTCAATGTTATTTTTTAAAATATTTTCCTGATGAATACTGTATTCATGCCAACTGTACCAACCGCCGACGCCTAATACCATGACAGCAGATAACAAAACAAGTTTTTTCAACATATTGCATATCTCCATATAAAACTACGTTTTATTTTGTGGTATATAAACAAGTTCGTCTTTTGTCAAGATGTGTTGCGGAAATTGTTGAAACGTTAGCTGATTAACGTGCTTTATTGACAGAAACGCTATTTTTTGTTATATTTAATATAAGAGGAGAGCGGCGATGGCTACTTTATTGGAAAAGGGGTTAAATTTTATAAAAGAGCGAAAAGCTAAGCTGGCTGCCAATGTTTTGGCTTTGGGGCTGGCAATGACTCCGGCGGCGGCATTACAAACGCAGGCTAAAGCCGCAAAAGCAAATGCAGCGGCAAAAAAAGAAGTCCGCGCCGATAAATATGCTAAATATCGTTCTGCAGAAAATGAGGTTATTTCGCAATTGGTTTTTCATGAAGGGTGTGCGCGCAAAGCCTATAAAGATATTGTCGGAATTTGGACGGTCGGCATAGGCAATACCAAGCGTCCCAGCGGGGAAAAAGTTACTTTCAGAGATAATTTAATCAATAACAGTCAGGTGCGCAATTATGTGGCGGCTCATTTAGAGCGGGAAGTTTATCCGGCAATGAATAAAGCTATTTCCCGAAATTTGAGCAATCGGGAAAAAGCGGCGATTATCAGTCTTTGCTATAACTGCGGGACAGACGTTTTGTGGAAAAACGGCAAAAAAACAGCTTTGGCGGAAGCTATAAATAAAAATGATAAATCTGGAATTATAAAAGGCTTTATGCAGCACGTTTCTACTAAAAAGCATAAATTCGTCGAATCTTTGGCGGTGCGTCGGGCAATGGAACTATATACCTATTTCGGGGATTTTAAAGCGTCGGATATTAACTCGTTTTATGTCGGCGGACAGCGCGGATTAAGAGTTGATGAGGTCTTGAAAAAGGATAAAAACGGCAAATATACCATATTAAAAGAAGATACGGAAACAATCCGCAAGGTGAAAATACACTGCATGACTCCTCCGCCGGCAGAAAAAGCGCCGGATTATGCGTGGTTCGGCGGCAATAAACAGGTGTCGGAATTTGCAAACTTAGGCGGAAAAACCTATTTGGCTCAAGCTCGAGATTTTGCTAAGGGAAATGAAGCAAATAAGGGACGTATGTAGCGGTTTTTCAGCGCAAAGCGGAATTTCGGATAATGTTTTCAAAATCCTGTGCCGAAAATATTTCAGGCAAAACCAAACCATCGCGCAGCAGCGGCGTGTATAAAACATAGAACGGCAAGCCTTTTCGCCCGTATTTTGCCATAAAGTTTAAAATATCTTGATTGTAATTGGTCCAGTCAACCTGCACAAAATCCAAATTATAAGTTTCTTGCCAATATTTCAGATTTTGCCGGTTTAAGGTCATTACATTGTTGTAATGGCAGGTTAAACACCAATCGGCGCCTATTTCCAGCAAAACGGATTTTCCGGCGGCAAGCTTTTGTGCTATCAGCTTTTTATCAATAAGAGTAGGGCGAGTTTCAGAATATTGAACTAAATTTGCCAAATGAGTTTTTTCGGCATAAAAGCAAAGCAAAGTTACGTTAATCACAAGATAGGCAATTAAAGAAACAGCGGCAATTTTGCGTGATTTCATTATGGATTTAAGTGTTATACGCTCATCAAATACTCCGTCTAAATAGATGGTGAATTTTTGATATAATTTTAGCAGCAAGGCAAACAGCAGCAATGAAAAAAGCAATGCAGAAACGCAGCCGATGCCGGTTTGATTATAAACCAAGGTCAAAAACCAAATAATGGTCAGTAACAGCATTATCTGCATGCAGAGCTGCAGTTTTTCCTGCCAGCAGCCGGTAGACGGAATAAGAGTTTGCGGATTATTTAAACACAGCGCCAAAAGATAAGGTGCGGATAAGCCCAGCGCTACGGCGTAAAGGATAAATATAAGGTCAGTGTAGCTGCCGCCTAAAGCAAAACCAATGGCGGTTGCCAAATACGGACCGGTGCACGGGGTGGAAAGCAGAACAATTAAGTTACCGAGCAGAAATCCGATTTTGTTGCTGTCGGAGTTGCTGAGATTTAAAACTTTGGAATTTAAAAGATAAGGCAAAATCAAAATGCAGGCAGTCAATAAAAATGCCATGGCGATTAAAAACGTCATATTTTGATATTGCATGCCCCAGCCGAGCGAATAGCCGGCAAATTTTGCGACAGACAACAGGATAATCAGCAAAGTAAAGCCGCTGAAAATTCCAGCCACCGTCAGCCACAGCGATTTTTTCAGCTTTTTCTTTTTCAGCGAATCAGCGCGGCTCAAGGTGATTATTTTAAGCGATAAAACCGGAAAAACACAGGGCATAAAGTTCAAGATGAAACCGCCGACAAGCGCTAATAGCAAAAAGCCTAAATTCAGGCTGGCGGTTTGGGTGTCAAACAGCGAGGCAGAAGCGGGCAGGCGGGTTGTCCGATAGGCGTCAAAGCCATTGAAAACAGCGGTGATAACATATTCGGAATTGTTCAATTTAGTATTTTTTTGCATCGGCTCAAAGCGCACAAAAATTTTGTTATCCTGAATGCTGATGTATGGCGCGGCAAAAGAGGTGTAGCCGTCTTTATCTTCTATAAATACTTTGAAATTTTCAGTTTTTTTGGCGGTGGAAAATTCCAAGCGCAGAGACTGTCCGTCCGAGTCGTTATCTACCACAAATTTTTCCAGCTTAAAATATTGCGGGGAATCTGCCGGTAATATATTCAGCTGTTGCTGAAAATAATTTTGATAGCCGTTGGCAAAAGAGTAATCCTGCCCCGGCATCACGGTTAAGCTCAAGCGGAAAGTTTCCGGAAAACAGCTTAGATTAGACTGACAGCCGACAATAGTCGCTCTTGCCTGAATTTGCAATGGCTGATTGATGTCTTTGACCTGCACTTTTAGCGGAATGATGAAATTACCGAAATATTTGTAGACGAACGGAGTGGAAACAGTGCTTTGCGGTGCAGGATAAATAACTTGATAATTCTCTAAATTTTCGGATCCGCGCAAATCTATCTGCGGTTTTTGCAAGGCTGTGCTTAGATTATTGGCTAAGACAAAGCTGTTGTCCGAGGTGATAATTTGCAAACCGATATAGAACTCTTTTTGTCCGTCAATCGTGGTGGCGTTAGAAAGCAGGCGCACTTGCATTGAATCGCTTTCAACGGCTTCTCCGACGCCAAATTCGGAAAGCAGCGGATTTTTATATTCTTCACCGTAAAGCAAAAGTTTTTTCCATTCCAGCTGAGAAAGCGCAATTTCAAATTGCCCCCAAATGCTGTCTTTGGAAACTTGGGCTTTTTGATAGTTTTCAATGGCTTTGCGTTCTTCGGGGTTTGAGCTGTAGGTCAAAAATTTTTTGAAGTTATAAACTTTGGTGAATTTTCCGGTAGGAGCTTCTATATATGAAACTTCATCAGGAGAATCAAAATCTTGAGTCGAATGAACGACTTTATATGATTTTGGCATCAATTTTTGCGAAACATAAATATTGTAATAGTGCCGTCCCAAGCGATAAATCATAACGCCGCTGCGGAGCAGGTTGGCATATTTGCGCAAAAGATAATCGTCGGCATCAGGAAAAAACGGTTTTAATTTTTCATCAAAATTTTCTTCAAATATTTCATTATTCGGATATTTATTGTTAAAATAATTGCCTATTTCATACATTATTGAAAGTTTTTGCAGCAGATTATCATCATTGTTTCCGTTTTCGGCAAGTTCCTGCAAACGCAGGCGGGTGTTCAAGCCCTTAAAGTCGTCCGGCAGGTCAGGCGTTGCGGCAATAGCGGCAAAACTCTTGAAAATGAAAAATAAAAAAATTATATAAGTAAGCAGTTTTTTCATGACAGACGACTTAATTTAATGGTTTAAATTTTCAAATTTTATGATAAACTAAAAAAGTAAATAAACAATATAATTTTGGCAGATATAGTGATGACGGAAGAAATTACAAGCAGTTTTGATAACAGATATGCGCTTACGGGCAAATTTTTGGTGGCTATGCCGGATTTGGACGGCAGCGACTGTTTTGCCCGCTCGGTGGTTTATGTGTGCTCGCACAGCAGCAACGGCGCCATGGGACTGATTATCAATAAGCGTATGGATAAATTTACTTTTTCGGATTTGACTTTTCAGCTGCCGGTGAAAAATTATGAAAAACTGAATGAAATAAATCTTTATACCGGCGGTCCGCTGGAACAAGTGCGCGGCATGGTGCTGCACACCACAGACTATATGCGCGACGGCACCGTATCTGTTGCCGACGGGCTGGCTGTTTCTTCCACTTCAGAAATTATCTCGGATATTGCCTTTGGTCACGGACCAAAAGAAAAACTGGTGGCGCTGGGCTATTCTTTTTGGCAGCCACGGCAGCTGGAAGCCGAAATTTATGACAATGACTGGCTGGTAGTGAATGCGGATAAGGATATATTATTCCGCACACCGGACGAGGAAAAATGGCAGCGTGCATTAGACGAAGCCAATATTCCTTTGGATAGGTTTGTAAATGTGACAGGACACTGCTGAAATCAGCGGCGCCGGCGGGGCGTTGACCGTGTACTGGTGCTTTTTACTCCCATCACGCCAAACAGCAATGAAAAAGCAGCCTTGATAATTTTAGTTTGGTTGCGGACGCCTAAGCGATTCCACATATCGCAAATCCAAACAAAAAATCCGCCGGATTTTTTCTCTGTAGCAGCTTTTTTCTTTTCTTCTTTTTGCTCGGCAGATTTAGCTTGTTCCAGTTCGTAGGCTGTAGTTTGTTTCGGCATTTGACAGCGGTACGGCGCAAGAGCGTTTTCAATGTCAGAATCCGAAATAAAAGCACCTAAAACGCGGGTTAAAGTGCCGTTTTCTTCCAAAAACAGAGAATCGCCGCGACCAATTAAGGTTTCAGCGCCGGTAGTGTTTAAGATTGTCATAGAATCGGCTGGAGATGCCACTTTATAGGACAAACGAGTAGGTAGGTTGGCTTTTAGGCTGCCGGTGATAACGTCAACAGACGGGCGCTGTGTCGCTATAATCAGGTGAATGCCGGCGGCGCGGGATTTCTGTGCCAAAATCTGCACTTGTTTTTCTACTGTCTTGTCAAACATTATCAGGTCGGCAAATTCATCAATCACGCAAACAATGTATGGCAATTTAGTGTCGGTTTTGGCGTTATATTCCGCAATATTGCGAGCAGTCTGCTGTTCAAACAAGGTATAGCGGTTGTTCATTTCTTCTACCAGCTGGCTCAAACAAATGCTGGCAATGTTCATATCCGTAATAACAGGACGCAGCATATATTTTTGGTTATTGTAAATGCTGAACTCAATGCGTTTCGGGTCAATCAAAACAAGTTTTAGCTCTTCCGGCTTTTTTTTGCTAATCAACGAGATAATGAAACTGTTTAAGCCTACTGATTTGCCCGAGCCGGTAGTGCCGGCAACCAGCAAGTGCGGCATTTTAGACAAGTCTTTCATCACCGTTTCGCCGCGCATATTAACGCCGAGGCAAATCGGCAGCGCGTAGTTTGCTTTCAAAAATTCGGCTGAATATAAAATCGGGGCAAACGGTACAGATTGCGGTTCAGCTTGCGGCACTTCAATTTGAATATAGACCGAGTTAGGAATTTCGGAAATACGCACGCCGGTTACACCCAGTTCACGTCCGATATCGCGTTCAAATTTTTGAATGCGGCTGAAAGAGGTGCCTTCCGGCAATTTATATTCAACTTCGGTTACTAAAGGTCCGTCAACGGTTTTGCCGATAGAACCGCCCATAATTCCATAGTTTGCTAAAATCCTATTTAATTTGACAGGCAGATTTTCTATCATTTTAGAGTTCCTTGCCGGAGTTTGTACCGCCAAACGGCATATAGGTTCCTACACCGCCGAAATATTTGCGGAAGAATCCTTGCTCTTGTTCAGTGGTTTGCGTAGTGTCTGTGTCTATCGGCAGCTTGTTGCCGTCGGCAAGGTTTAGTCTTTCTATTTTGCTGATTTTGTTGTTGTCAAAACTTATCGCCAATACTTTACGCTCCAGCTCTTCCGGACGGAAAAACGCAACTTTTTTGGTGGTTGATGCCATATAAATCCAGTGGTCGTCGCTTAATCCGGTTGTCAGGCTCGGCGCGCCTAAAATGTTCATAACATCTTGCTTGCTTTGTCCGAGGCGGATTTCATCAATTTTTTCCTGTGCCGGCATATTGCCGTTGTGCACCAAAAACAAGTCGCTGGAACAAGCTGAGGTGAGAAACAGCATAGAAATAAAAAGTATTTTGCGTATTGACATATTTACTAATCCTTATATTTTTACATTACGTTATATATAACACAAGGATTTTAGAATGCAAAAAAATTTTTCATATCCGATTAAAATTGAGGATTTAAAACAATCTGACTACAAATATGAATTAAAAGCCGACGCTGAAGAGCTTGAAGATATTACTCAGGTTCTGCAGGTTGAAAAAGTGCATAAATTTGAGGCGGAAATTTTGTTAAAACTCAACAACCGCACTAATAATCTGCGGGTTTGGGGTAAGGTATTTGCTAAAATAGAGCTGAAAAGCGTGATTACCCTCAATAATTTTATTAAGGACTATGAAATTCCGTTTGAACTGAATTTTGACACCCGCGCTACTTATAATGATATTAAAGAACTGGAATGCAACATTGAAGACGAGGTGCCGGATATTATTGAAAACGGCTGCATAAATTTGGCAGACATCGCAATAGAGCAGGTGGCTTTGAATTTGGAAGATTATCCGCGGGCTGAAGGCGAGGTTTTTGACGGTTCGCTGTATTGCGATATTGAAGAGCCAAAAAAAGAAAATCCGTTTGCTGTGCTGGCTAAACTTAAAAAATAATTAAGAAAATATAAAAAGTGCTTGCAAAATAAGAAAAATTTATATACAAACAGTCTTAATCGTTTGCGGCGTTTATTTTTGCTTGCTTTTTTGATAAAGCTGTGCTAAATAAAAACCCGAATGTTAATGTGTAAATGTTTTAAATAATTGAATAAAGAGATAAGAAAATGGCTACACCTAAGAAAAAAGTATCAAAATCACGTCGCGATATGCGCCGTTCTCATGATGCGTTGACTTCTAATGCTTATCAAGAATGCCCGAACTGCGGCGAATTGAAAAGACCTCATAATGTTTGCCCTAAATGCGGTCAGTATGATGGTAAGGAAGTTGTTGCTCACAAAGAAGCAAAATAATTTTATAATCTAAAATATGGAGCAGGTTTTGTCTGAAAATAATCTGGTCATATCTATAGACGCAATGGGGGGAGACAATTCCCCTCATGTCGTAGTAGAGGGCATCGCAATCGCTCATAAAAACAATCCGGATATTAAATTTCTGTTGTTCGGCGATGAGATGCAAATTGAAGAAGACATCAAAAAGTTTCCGCAGCTGCGAGATTTTTGTAAAGTTATTCACACCAACGAGCGTGTGCGCAATGAGGACAAACCTTCTCAAGTTATCCGCAATAAAAATACCAGTATGTATATGGCTATTGATGCGGTGCGCCGCGGTGAAGCTAGTGCAGTTATATCTGCCGGCAATACAGGTGCGCTGATGGCAATTTCAAAAATGATTTTGAAAACTATCCAGCGGATTCACCGTCCGGCTATCTGCACGGCAATTCCTCATCGCTCGGGTCGTTGTGTTATGCTTGATTTGGGCGCAAATACGGAATGCAGTGCCATCAACTTGGCAGAATTTGCCATTATCGGCAATATTTTAGCCCGCCACACCTTGGGCGTTGCCCGTCCGCGAATCGCCTTATTGAATATCGGAGCCGAGGAAATGAAGGGTAAAGAAGAAATCCATCAGGCGGCTAAAATGATTAAAAGCGCACACTTGGATTTGAATTTTATCGGTTACATTGAACCGCACCAAATCGGCGAAGGCTATGCTGATGTCATTGTTTCTGACGGCTTTACAGGTAATATTGCTTTGAAAACAATGGAAGGAACGGCAAAACTGGTTACCCGCCTGCTCAAAGGGGCTATCAAGGATTCCTTGTGGGCAAAGATTGGACTGCCGTTTTTGCTGCCGGTTGTTTGGAAACTTAAAAAAACTATGGACCCGCGCAAGTATAACGGTGCAATGTTTGTCGGCTTAAACGGCTTGTCTGTGAAAAGCCATGGCGGCACAGATGCAATAGGCTATTCTTATGCTATTGATAATGCAGCAAAATTGGTGCGCCAAAACTTTGTGCAAACAATTCGTGATGAAGTCGAAAATGTTGACTTAGACGAACTTTCTCAGGATATTTTATATGATGCTTATTAGAAGTGAGATGATTGGTTTTGGTCATTACCTTCCAAACAAGGTTCTGACTAATGATGACTTGTCAAAAATGGTGGAAACCAACGACGAATGGATTAGAACCCGTACTGGTATTGTCAGCCGTCATATTGTTGAAGATGAAACAACATCTGTTATTGCCGGAAACGCGGTGGCAAATGCTATTAAAGACGCCGGATTGCAGCCTTCTGATGTTGATTTGTTGATTTTAGCATCAATTACTCCGGATAATACGACTCCATCAACAGCAACAAAAATTGCGGCAAATTTGGGCTTTCGCGCTGGTGTGCCTGCTTTTGATATTTCGGCGGCTTGTTCCGGCTTTGTATATGCTTTGACTTTGGCTGATAATATGATTCGTTTGGGACAAGTTAAAACTGCGGTGGTTGCCGGAGCGGAATGCTTGTCTAAAATTGTGGATTGGACAGACCGTAACACCTGCGTTTTGTTTGGTGACGGTGCCGGTGCGGTTGTTTTGCGTGCTAAAGAAGGCAATGGCACAAGCGCAGATACCGGTGTATTAAGCACTTGCATTTATTCTGACGGCAGTCAATATGACAGCTTAAAGACCAACGGCGGTCCTTCTACCACTCAGTCCAGCGGTTTTGTGACCATGAATGGCAAAGAAGTTTTCAAGCATGCCGTAGTTTGTTTGTCTGAAGCTGCTGAAACAGCAATGAAAAACGCCGGTGTGAATAAAGATGAAATAAACTGGCTGATTCCGCATCAAGCGAATATCCGTATTGTAGACAGTGTGGGCGAACGTTTGGGCATTCCGTCAGAAAAAGTGATTGTATCACTTGACCACCATGGCAACACCTCTGCAGCCTCTATTCCGTTGGCTTTGTCAGAAAATCATATTTCCGGTCGTTTGAAAAAAGGCGACTTAATCGTTTTAACCGCCATGGGAGCGGGATTTACCTGGGGTGGGGCTGTCGTCCGTCTATAGAGTTTTTGAAACTCGGCTAGCTGGTATCTGCTAGGGATTTTTGCGCTCGTGTACTATTGTGTACACGTCGCTTAAAAATTCCGTCGCATCTACACACGCTATCCGAGTTTCTACAAGTCCATTATGTACTTTTTTGTACACCGCGAAAAAGTCTTGCTGCGTATTAAGCTTATTATCCGAGTTTCTGAAAGTTAGCGCAACGCGTCTAACAGCACATCTAAAGGCAACTTACGTTCATTCAGAAAATTCATGTACCTCTATGTACACTATGATTTTCTTCAGAACTAGAGTTGCCTTTATCTGTACCATTATCCGCATTGCTTGGTAGAGTGTTCTGCTTTGGTTTTAGTTTTTGCACGTCGCTTAAAAATTCCGTCGCATCTACGCACGCTATCCGAGGTTTCGCAAGTTAGTCAACACCTGCTCAATCACTTGGAAATATTACTGATTTAGGCTAAAGGAGGAAAAATGAATACTCTTAAAACAAATGAAACTGGTCGTTCAATGATTGAAATGTTGGGTGTATTGGCTATTATCGGTGTATTGTCCGTTGGTGGTATTGCAGGTTACTCAAAAGCCATGAACAAGTTTAAGACCAACAAGGTTGCCGACAACGTTTCTATGATTGTTGCCAACATTAAAACTCTTTATGCGCAGTAAAGAACTTATGAAGACTTAGACAATGAACATGCTATTTCTATGGGAATAATTCCTGATGAATTAGTGCAAGGTACGTCTAAGTTGATAAATGCCTTTAATGGTGCTGTTTTTGTATCGCAAAGTGATAGTACTATAGCTAATGACGGTAAAGCATTTATCATTATCAGGAAAATCATCGTTAGGCGGTGTTATGATTGGTGAAAACTCAAAGGCTGTTAATGGTATTGCTATGCCGGCAGCAACAGGAAAAAATAAGGGTGATGCAACCGATGGTTCAAAATATGTAGCTCAAAATACTGTTCCTATGCCTGTGGCTGCCGCTGCTACTGCTACAGCTTGCTTTTGTTCAGCTGGTAACACATGTTCTATTTCTTGAAAATATTATTGAGTTTGGAAGAGCGTGACGGTTTGAGTGATATCCGATAACCGCCCGCAAATTCCAAAGAACTGCCATTACTCTCATTGTATTATAATTGGCAGTTTTTCTCCGGAAACGCCATTGCTCCTAACTTTGGCGTTTCTTGTATTTTTAGAGAAATGCTTAAAAACTATAACAAAACGGCGATAGAGTATTCCAATAAAAAAATAAGAGCCGGATATGAGAAATATATCAGGCTCTTATAAAAATCAGCGTTCGAGTTTTTTATAGCGAATGCGGTGCGGATTGCAGGCGTCTTCGCCTAAGCGGGCTTTTTTATCTTTTTCATAGTCTTCAAAGTTACCCTCAAACCATTCCACATGTCCGTTGTCTTCATACGCCAAAATGTGCGTAGCCAAGCGGTCTAGGAACCAGCGGTCGTGAGAAGTTACCAGCACACAGCCTGGATAGTTGTTTATGCCTTCTTCCAGTGAGCGCAGAGTATCAACGTCTAAATCGTTGGTAGGCTCGTCAAGCAAAATTACGTTTGCGCCTTTACGCAGCATTTTTGCCAAATGCACACGGTTGCGTTCGCCGCCGGAAAGCTGTCCGACTTTCTTTTGCTGGTCAGAGCCTTTAAAGTTAAACTGTCCGACATAGGCGCGGGAAGATACTTCATTTTTGCCCAGCTGAATCATATCCAAACCGTCGGAAACTTCTTCCCAAACATTTTTATCCGGATTCAGCTCGTCGCGGGATTGGTCTACATAGCCAAGGTCAACCGAATCGCCAATGCGAATCTCACCAGAATCCGGCTTTTCTTGTCCGGTAATCATTTTAAACAAGGTGGTTTTGCCGGCGCCGTTGGGTCCGATAATGCCGACAATGGCGCCCTTAGGAATTTTGAAAGACAAGTCGTCTATCAAAACTTTGTCGCCGAAAGCTTTGCTGATGTGGCTGGCTTCAATTACCAGGTCGCCCAAGCGTTCGGTCATCGGAATATTGATATGAGCGGTGCTGAGCTTTTCACGTCCGGCTTGCGACAGCAGCTCGTCATAGGCGTTGATACGCGCCTTAGATTTTGCCTGACGGGCTTTCGGGTTTTTGTGTATCCACTCCAATTCCAGCGCCAAAGTGCGTTGGCGGGCGTTTTCTTCACGAGCTTCCTGCGCCAAACGTTTTTCTTTTTGCTCCAGCCAAGAGGTGTAGTTGCCTTCGTACGGAATACCCTGACCGCGGTCAAGTTCCAAAATCCAGCCGGTTACGTTGTCTAAGAAGTAGCGGTCGTGGGTTACCATTACCACAGTGCCATTATAGTCTTTGAGGTGGTGTTCAAGCCAAGCCACGGATTCTGCGTCTAAGTGGTTTGTCGGCTCGTCTAAAAGCAATAAATCAGGCTTTTGCAAAAGCAGGCGGCAAAGCGCCACGCGGCGTTTTTCACCGCCGGAAAGCTTGGTTACATCGGCATCAGCCGGTGGGCAGCGCAAAGCGTCCATGGCAATTTGCACGGTGCGTTCAATATCCCAGCCGTTGCAGGCGTCTATTTTTTCCTGCAATTCCGCTTGCTCTTCTATCAGTGCATTCATTTCGTCATCGGTCATCGGCTCGGCAAATTTTGCAGAAACTTCTTCAAAGCGCTGCAAAAGCTGTTGAGTTTCGCCCAAGCCGTCCATTACGTTTTGCATCACGTTTTTGCTAGGGTCAAGCTGTGGCTCTTGTTCCAAATAGCCGATTTTTACACCGTCTGCCGCCCAAGCTTCTCCGCTGTATTCTTTATCTATTCCCGCCATAATTTTCAAAAGGGTAGATTTTCCGGCGCCGTTAACACCCAATACCCCGATTTTAGCTCCAGGGAAAAATGAGAGCGTGATGTTTTTGAACAATTCTCTCCCTCCCGGCAAGACTTTCGTCAGGTTTTGCATTACAAAAATGTATTGGTATGATGCCATTATTATCTCCTATTTTAATTAAATTGGTTGGCGTAGCGGCTGTAGTTTGCATCGCGCAGTTCTAATTTTGGGGTATTCTGCCTGTTTTTTTGCGCATTTGCAAGTGCTTTTTTATAACTTGCCAAAGCTTTATCATAAACTTTAGGATCGTTTTTGTATAAACTTGCCGCGTCATAGAGTTTGCGCGGTTTTAGGATTGTGCCGTCATAGAGTTTGATTTTTCCGTCGGCATACAGCGTGGATTGGAAAATTTTTTGCCGGTTGAAGCTATAGACAATTTGGTCGCAGCCAGCGTAATCATTGTCAAAAATGGTGCTCATCGCGTCAATTTTGGCTTCATTATAGGTGCGCATGGCTTGCTGCTGTAATTTGTCATTAGGCGATTTTGTAACCAGCAAAGCTCGGGCTAAAAGCTCGTATTTTTGATATTTGCGGGCGCGGCAGGCTAAACCTTGACCGGCAACATCGCCCAGCTGTTGCATTTCTTCTAAATAAGACAGAGTTTTAGCCGCCTGTGCAGAAGTGATGGTAAGGCAAAATATAAAAGTTAATAGCAAAAGTTTTTTCATTTCAGATGTCCTAAATGTTTTGTGCTTTTGCGCTATAATATAGGATAAAAAATAAAATATATCTTAATTTTGTGGAAATATATAAAAAGAATGCTTGACATTTGCGGATAAATAGCTTATTTTGCGCTCAAAATGATTTGTAAAGGATAATAAAAATGAAATGTTTCAGTTCGTTAAAATCTAAAAAAGAACGCGATAAGGATTGTAAAGTTGTTCGCCGTAAAGGTCGCGTTTATGTGATTAACAAAAAGAACCCGAAGCTGAAAGCTCGTCAGGGTTAATGCTTAGTCATTATTAAATGTACAATTAAAAAGACTCTCAAGCGAGGGTCTTTTTTAATTTTAAATTTGGGTTTTGTTACAACACAAAAAAAGAGCACTGTTTTTATTGCTAAAACGGTGCTCTTTAATCTGATTGGATTCGCCTTATTTGAGGCTATCCTTCACAACTTCATGGAGCGCACTAATCTTCTCCGCCAACTCAGCGCGGTCGCGAAGATACAGGCGACGGAGTCGAGAACACTCTTCATTGAACTCGGCGATAAAGTCCTTCTTGCGAGCCTGCTGACACATCACATTGATGTACACAGGAACCTTGTTGCTGGCGCTTTCGACAATTTTCATGATTGCGCCGCTGATTTTGTAAGCCTTCAGATCTTTGCGGAAGGACTTAGAAATCTCAGAACGTTCCTCAGAAGAGAACTTGTTAACACTGTCCATAAAGTGGATAAAGCAATTTTCTGCCATGATAATAATTTTTGAAAACTTTAATAATTTGAAATCTTCTTTACCATAACCTAAATTTGTCTAAAAGGCAAGACAAAAAATTAAAAATAATTTATTTTATTTGTTGACAACAGCTGATTTTTGTGCGATTTATGTTGCAGATTGTTAAGTTGCGCTCCTAGCTCAGCAGGATAGAGCAACAGCCTTCTAAGCTGTGGGTCGGGCGTTCGAATCGCCCGGAGCGCGCCAATTTTCTTTCAGCCGTCTGTTTTTATGACGGTTTTTTTATGCAAAAAAAGCTCTCGCCAAATTTGAAGCATATCTTTGAAAAGATAAAATTCATTTTCTGCGAGAGCTTTAATTTTTATTTCCATACCCAACGTAGCAGCTTGATAAGCAAAACTATTGCCCAACCGAAACCAAAGCCGATAATGGCAATGCCGCCCCATTGGAATAAAGCTGCAATTCCCCAGTTAAACTGCCAAAAAGAATCCGGATATAACGGAATCAGCGGGATTAAACCGATAATTACAATAAACAACACCCGGACAATGCGCTGCGACCATTTATGAAAACAGGCTAAAAACTTGCTGTGTTCATCGCTGTCTAAATATAAAATGGCAGCAAAAACCGCAATGCAGGTTAAATAAATAATCCAATACACCATAATGATTCAAATTTAATAATTAAAAGATGTATGGATTATCGGCTTTTTTCAGGCTGTTGTCAATTATTATTTGACGGCGAGAGCGCTGGATCGGCAGCCGGCTGTAATGTCCATATTTGAATTATAGACAGCTGTTTGAGCTTGGCGGCGGCAGGTTGATATTGTATGCGGCACATTTGTAACAGCATTGCCGGAACCACACCGGTAAACAAAACATACATCCAGAAGGAAAAAGAGGTGTGTTCTGTTGTTTCGCGCAGGTTGGTTTCCATAATGTTTCGAACCATATCGGAGTCAATATAAATGCCGTCAGCATACATATAATAGTTTGCCGCAGCCGAGCCTAGAAGCAATATTGTTGTTATCAGCTTACCAACATAAGGACAAAACAAAAGATTGAACAGCGCATAAAGCGGAACAAATATAAAGATGCCAAGGGAAAAGGCGAACAGCAACATCATCGGGCTGTCGATTTGAATGTTGTGTGTTATGTAGCGCCAAAACGACAGGTTTAAGACCGTTGCAAAGTAAAGGGAAACAATGCAGATTAACGTTGTTGATTTTATATTTATTCTGTTCATTTTTTGTTTGTCCTCCTGTTGGTACATTGCCGAAATTAGAAGGTCAATCTGAAAACAATCTGAAAAAATCTGAAAAAAATTTCAGATAAAATTAAAATTCTTTCAGATAAATTTCAGATTGCGCTCTTAATAAAAACAGCATAAAATATTTTATCAGGAGACGTTTATGCGTATTTTATTGGTTGAAGATGATACGAATTTGGGGCATGGTATTAAAACTTTGCTGGAAATTGACGGTTACGAGGTCGATTTGGCGGAAACCGGTGCCGAAGCCATTGATGAAGTAAAATATGGAACGGCGCAATATGACGTGGTGCTACTGGATTGGATGCTGCCGGAGCTTTCGGGAATAGAAATCTGCAAGTGGCTGCGCGATATTAAAAAAGGTCATTACACCGGCGGAATTATCTTTTTAACGGCAAAATCAGAATTGGACGACTGCGTGCAGGCATTGGAAGTGGGCGCCGACGACTATATTACAAAACCATTTGAAATCCGTGAACTGAAAGCGCGGATTCACGCCGTTTTGCGCCGTAAAAACAAGCCGTATGTCGACAGTATGTTTGAAGCCGGAGGCTTTGTGTTGGACTGTGCACAGAATACTTTGAGCGATGGTAAGAATACGCTTAACTTTTCTAAAACCGAGTTCAAAATTCTGCAAATTTTATTTGTAAATCATGATAAAACCATTTTACGCGAAACGCTTTTTGAAAAAGTATGGGGCAATAATCCTGAAATTAGCAGTGCAAGTTTGGATTCTTATATTTACAATTTGCGTAAAAAAATTAAAATTTGGCAGGATAATATGCAGATAAACTTGCTGAAAAATATTGGATATATGCTGGAGCTTAAATGATAGATATTTTAAAACGCAAACTTCTTGTTAGATACGCCTTGATATTGTTCAGCGTATCTTTGCTTATATTTTTGGGCGGGTATGCGGCATATCGGATTATTTCAAAAAATGTGATTGCCTCGAGTTTATATGACTATTTGCAGGAAGAAGTTTTTGAGTTTAAGCAGGACTCTGATGAATTGGCGGTAAAACCTGAGCGAATCGCGGTGGCGGCGAGCAATAACGCTTTGCACTTTTTTTCTTACGGATTTGTAAACGGTAAAATGCGCCGTTTGGAACAGCCAGCCGGTCAGGCTGGCGATATGCTGACGCAAAAAATGGCAGACTGGCAGGAAAATGACGGAGAAATTAAAAGCGTAAAGATTAAAAATAATGGTGAGCGTTGGCGTTTTTTAGCGCTTTCAGAAAGTTGGAAAAATGAACCGGACGGAGATGAATATCGAGTGGTGGTGCTTTTAAATGTTACGCCGTATTTTTATGTTACACATCGTTATAAAAGCTATGGTTTGGTCACCGTCGGAATTTTGCTGTTGCTTTCAATTTTGGCGGCGTCGCTGTTGGCAAATAATGCCATAAAACCATTGGCAGAAGCCTATCGCAAGCAAAAAGAGTTTGTTTCGGACGCATCGCATGAATTGAAAACGCCACTCAGTGTGCTGCTGACTTATACCGAAATTTTGGAAAAGCAGCCGCAAAACGCCAAGGCTTTGCAGGTTATGCGAGACGAAACGAAAAATATGTCAGGTTTGGTGGAAAATCTGTTGGCGCTGACACGTTTGGAACGAACAGAAAACACTGCGGTTGCTGAATTGAAAGCAGCTGGTGTTTTGTTGCCGTTGGTTGAGCGTTTGAATATGGTGCATAAAAACAGAAAAGACGCGATTAAAGTTGTTTGCGAGCCGAATGTGTCGGTTAAAATGTCGGCGCAGCATTTGGAAAGGCTGTTGATTATTTTGCTGGATAACGCCGTAAAATATACACCGGAAGATAAGAAAATTTCTGTAAAAATCACGTCAGACGAACATAGAGTAAAAATTGCGGTTCAAGATGAAGGAATCGGTATAAAGGCGGAGGATTTGCCTCACATTTTTGAACGTTTTTACCGAGCTGATAAAGGACGAAACCGACAGAGCGGCGGCTTTGGACTAGGGCTTTCGCTGGCGCAGGAAATTGTCAATAAATATCACGGACAGCTGAAAGTGCAGAGTGAGTTTAGCAAAGGAAGCGTGTTTAGTGTGATTTTGCCAAAATGATAACAAAAAAACAGCCTTAGCAAAGGCTGTTTTTTTGTTTAAGGTTAAACCGGAACTTCCGATTTTTCCGATAACGACTCTTGAGCGTTTTCCGCTTTAGCTTCATCATTTTCAGTGGTTTTGCGCTCGGAAGCATAAATACCGTAATCGCGTGCACCGCTGACAGTGAGCAAAATACTCAATGAAGCAAGCAATCCTTCCCAATCGACAGGGTTAATCCCAAAGTAAGGTGAGACAACAAAATTATTGCTGTAGCCCATAACGATAATCCAGCCGATTGCCGGAATCCAAAAGCGGGTGCTCAACTCTTTGTTGCCAGTTGTGACATCAATGGCTTTTTGTATAGGACCAAGGTAACGAAAACGCTGCAAGACAATGTCTCTGGCGCCGCCAAGTCCGATAACAACGCTGAAAGTTAAAATCAGCTGAGACCAATCAATCACACGGCAGTTGCTGAAATAAGGCGCGATAGCGCAGTTATGGAAAAATCCATAAGCAATTATCACACCTAAGGCAGGAATCCACATGCGGGATTTCTTAACCTTAATCTTAAACTTAATCATAAGGCAGAAGAATTTACGTAAATAATTTTTTTTCTGTCTCTAAAATACCTGTTTATGTTTATTTTGTCAAGTGCTTATCTAAAAATTTGTCAATGAAATGAAAATTAAGGAGAATTTATAGGGTATAAAAGCAGACTATTTTTGCTAGCAAAACAAAAGTGTGTAAAAAAAACGACCGTTTAATACATTCGTTACAGAAATCCACCGATTTATCGGGGGTTGAATGCAAAGGTGTCGTTAGACACCGTTCCACGCCAACGAGCGTGGTCAAACCAAAGGTTTGTATCAATAATAGAACCCCCAGTTTACTGGGGGATATCTATTAATATATCAATTAAAAATAAATGTCAAATAAATACAATTATTAGATAGTTTTAGACTATCCTTTGAAACCTTGAGCTACCACATACATTTCAACCGAATCTTGGCGGCTGGCGTCTGGTTTGAAGTGGGTAACTTTGGCAAAGTTCTTTTTCATATCGGTTAAAAGTTCGCCTTCGGTTCCGCCTTGGAAAACTTTAGCTATAAAAATACCGCCCTCGGCTAAAACCTCTTTGGCAAATTCATAGGCAAGTTCCACCAAAGCAATGGTGCGCAGGTGGTCGGTTTGTTGGTGACCGGTGGTATTTGCTGCCATGTCGCTCATCACCACATCGGCAGGACCGTGCAAAAGTTCTTTCAGTTTATCAGCAGCGCTCGGTTCGGTAAAATCCTGCTGCAGTAAAATGGCTCCTTCAATTGGTTCTGCCGGCAGCAAATCCATGCCGACAATCTGTCCGCTGCCTTTGTTGCGCTGAGCAGCAACCTGTGTCCAGCCGCCTGGAGCGCAGCCTAAGTCAACAATGGTTTTGCCTTTGCCTAAAAAGTGATATTTTTCATCAAGCTGAATCAGCTTAAACGCCGCCCGCGAACGATAGCCCAACCGCTTGGATTCTGATACGTAAGGATCGTTTAACTGGCGCTGCAGCCAGCGGTTGGAAGATGGTTTATTATATTTTGCGGTTTTAACCTTAACCGTTAAGTGGTTGCGCCCACGGATAAGTTTTGCCGATGCTGTTAATTTTGCCATTTTTGCTCCAATTCTGCTATAATTGCTTCTTGTGCACCTTTGAGCGAAGCTGTTAATTCTTTTATTTGCAATACCTGATAAATTGTTTGAAATATTATGCAGGCGGCAACAAAAATCGGCGCGCGGTTTTCTCCGATATACGGGCTTTCGCTGAGTTGCTCCAAATTCATCTGCAAAATTTCATCTATTTGCTTATCTATTTGTTCGGTGGTTGCCGACAAACCATCGGCAAAATCTTTGTTATAAGCGCCGGTTTTGTTAATCATACTGAACAAACGCAGCGGAGTGCTTGAGGTGGCAATACAAAAGCATTGCGGCAGATACATCAAAAATTCAGAGTTAACCAAAAATTCTTCAACATATTTTTTTATGTTTGTCCGCAGTTTTTGCGCCTTATCTTCATCATATTCCAGTAAATCAAAGGCTTCGGAAGCGGTGCGTGCTCCCCAAGGCACGGACAAAGTATAAATTTCCTTAGGCTCTTTACCGTTTTTTGCTAAAATAATTTCGGTGGAGCCGCCGCCTAAATCATATAGCAGCACATATTTTGCTGAGGGCGGAACGTTCTGTATAGCGCCTTTAAGGTTCAAAAGAGCTTCTTCTTCGGCGGATATAACTTCTAAAGTTATACCGCTGAGCTCTTGCACCATTTGAATAAAAACACTGCTGTTCTGCGCTTTACGGCAAGAGGCAGTCGCTACTGCTCTATAATGTCCGACATTGTAATCCTTCATCAATTCGCCAAAGCGCACCAAACAATCAACCCCGCGCTGAATGGCAGCCTGCGAAAAGTTGCCGCTTTCATAAATACCTTCGCCTAATTTAATTGTGACCGCCTCACGATAGAGCAAATTGCCTTTGGGATCGGTAATGCGAATTCGGCAAGAGTTTGTGCCTAAATCAATCGCAGCTAGGTTTTCGTTGTCCATGATAACGTCCTTTTCTGAAAAGTTTGTGGCGTTTTCCGCCTTTATGGAAGTAATTGTTTTTTTGATGGTGCATCATATCCAAAAGAATACCCTCGCGGATACCACGGTCGGCAATGGTTATTTCGGAAACAGTCCAAAACGTGCATAAGGCTTCAATAATGGTGCAGCCCGCCATGGTTAAATCAGCTTTCTGCTTGCCGATGCAAGAATGCTTGCAGCGACCTTCATAGCCCATATTTTTGATGCGGCGGATAACTTTTTCAACATCTGAACCGGATAGGGCTATACCGTCTACGGCGGCTCGGTTATAGCGCGGCAAGTTCAAATGCACAGCTCCCAAAACCGTAACCGTTCCCGAGGTGCCGATTACCTGAATTTCCTGATTGCGGATTGCCTCGCTGATATGATATTTATCTTCAAATTCCTGTAAAATTTTTTGCGTGCGCTCAACAATGGTGTCATATGCCAAATTGGTCATATCTTTCCCAGGGAAAGCTTCTGAAATGGTTACCACGCCATAGGGCAGGGAAACAAAGCCTTCAATAAAAGTTTTGCCGGTTTCGGTAACTCGTGCCAAGGAAATTTCGGTAGAGCCGCCGCCAATATCAAAAACCAGCGCCCGTTTAATCATGCGGTTCAGCAAAGGCATACAGCCCACAACCGCCAAACGCGCTTCTTCTTTTGAAGATATTACTTCCATATTTAAGCCGGTGGCTTGTTTTACCGCCGTTTCAAATTCGCGGCAGTTAAGCGCCCGCCGGCAAGCCGCCGTCGCTACAAAGCGCATACGCGCAATTGGTTTATATTCATTGATAATGGCGCCGCAGACTTTTAGGGCGGCAATCGTGCGCCTTATTGCCGGCTTAGACAGCATATTGCCGTTGATAATTCCTTCTCCCAAACGGGTAACGCGGGAAAAAGTTTCTACTACATGGAAAGAACTTGGCGTGGGCTGTGCAATGACCAACCGGCAAGAGTTTGTACCTAAATCAATTGCCGCATAGCAATCGCCTTTGGGCGCAAGATTATTATTTTCTTGCTCGGCTTTATCTCTAAACTCTTTATAATCCGGTCTGTGTTCACTGCTCAATTTTATTTAGTCCCATACATTTCCTGACGCAGCTGGCAGCGCAGCTCGTCAATACAAACCAAACCGTTTTTACCGTCTTTAAAATACCAATATTCCCAGCCGTTGCAAGCTGCTGCATTTTGTTCTGCTGCACCGACTTGGTGAATTGAACCTTCGGCATTGCTGCTTTTTATTGAACCATCTGCGCGGATTGTGGCAAAGTGCTTGCCGTTGGCGTCGCTCAACACATCTCCTGGAGCCAGCATACCATGCTCTATTACCGCACCGAACGGAACACGCTGCAATTTTTTCTTTACGGTATATTCTAAAGCTTCGCCGTTAAGCGGTTCAATTGCCGCCAAGCGTGCTTGAGCTCCTTCAACATACGAACTGTCGCGTTCAATGCCAATAAAGTTGCGTCCCATTTTTTTGGCGATAGCGCCGGTTGTACCTGTTCCAAAGAATGGGTCTAAAACCACATCACCGGGTTTGGTAGATGCTAAAATTACACGATAGAGCAAGGCTTCGGGTTTTTGGGTAGGGTGCAGTTTTTCACCATGTTCGTTTTTCAGGCGTTCTTTGCCAGTGCAAATTGGAATTTCCCAAATACTGCGCATTTGCGTTTCGTCATTAAGCGCCTTCATAGCCTCATAATTGAAAGTGTATTTTGCTTTAGGATTTTTTACCGCCCAAATCAAAGTTTCATGAGCATTGGTAAAACGCGTTCCCTTAAAATTTGGCATAGGATTAGTTTTGTTCCAAATCACATCATTCAAAATCCAAAAGCCTAAATTTTGTAAAATGTAGCCAACGCGAAAAATATTGTGATAAGACCCAATCACCCAAATGCTGCCGTCATCTTTCAAAATCCGGCGGGCGGCGCTGAGCCATTGTTTGGTATATTCATCATAAGCCGCCAAGCTTTCAAAGCTGTCCCACTCTTCGTCTACGCCGTTTACAATTGTATTGTCCGGACGCAGCAATGCTTCACCCAATTGCATATTATACGGCGGGTCGGCAAAAATAACATCAACCGAGTTTTCTTCCAGCTGGTTCATTGTTTCAATGCAGTCGGCGTTGATGATTGTGTTTAAAACTGTTTTTGTCTTCATTATTTTTCTCACTCATTTTCGTGTTAAATCCATTATTATCCGATAAAGTTATAATTTTCTTAATAAGAAAAATAAAAAATACGCACACGACGATTTTTTTTATGAAATTTTCACAAAAAAGGATTAGCCGAATACATTACTCAAATAATTTTTTCAAAATTTCTTCTTTTTGCTCAACCAATTGCAGTTCGGTGGCGCCGCCTTCACCGGCTTTGCTGCGCTGTCTTTGTAATTCAAGCATTTGTCGAACAGCCGAAGATTCCGGTCTGGTTTTTAGCTGCTTTATTAGGGCTTTGGCGTTGCGGCGAATGTTTAGAGTAAACAGCAATGCTGATATGCGCTGTTGCACATAAAAAAAGCGGTCGGCGTCCCATTGATGATAAACAAACCAAATTTTGCTTTTCCAATCCAGCCATTTAGAAGGATTGGTGGTTTGATACGAGATGGTAAATCCGTTATCAAAGCCCAGCTCTTTATATTGCGGATATAATTTGATAAAGCTGTTCAATTCGTTTTCTGTAATTTCCGCTGTATAATTTTGCTGTTTTGCGGCAATTTCTAAATTTGCCTGATTCCAAACGGTTTCGGTTACCTGACATCTTACAACATAAAGAATCAAAAATATTCCGACAACAAACCAAGCTAAACGTTTCCAAATGGACATTACCATTGCAGTTTCTCCATGCAATAGTCAATATTCAAGCCGAAACCAGTGGAAAGTTCATCGGTTTGTTTAATTAAATTACCGGTCAGCTGATGTATGCCGGAAGTTATCAGCAAATTTTTACCGCCAAAATTATTGCCCAAACGCATATCCGTTGCCATATTATCGCCAATAAACAAACAGCGGGAAACGTCAAAATCCGGTAAGCTTTCAGTTAAATATGAGGCAATGCGCAAATCAGGCTTGCCGAATGAGATTATTTTTCCGCCAATCATGGCATATTGCTCGGCAATGGCTCCGGCTGCCGTTTTTACAGCTTGCGGCGTCAGCACCAAAGTGTCATTTCCCACGCACAGCAATGGTAAATTTAAACCGGCGGCTTGCTCCAAAATTGGCATCAGCTCGGCAATTTCCGTGCCTTTTTCTGATTGTTCAGCCACCAAAAAATCTGCCATCAGCACGCTGTCTACTTTTTCATAATCTAATTTATCCAGCGCACAGCAATGCTCAGAATTTAAAGGATAGTAAGTGCTGCCGATGTCTTTTTGCCGCCGGAAATAGTAATGGGCAATTTCACCGGCTGTAATCAATGCATAAAAAATATTCATCGGTACGCCGCTGCGTTTTAAGTGCCAAAATAAATTTTGCACCCGCATGCCGCTGTTAGAAGCTAAGGCAATTTTTTTCCCGCTTTGATAAAGCTTGGTCAAAGCATCAACGCTTTCCGGAAAAATTTTGTTACCGTCTGTAAACACACCGTTAACACCGCATATAACGGTGTCAAATTCATCGCGGATGCGCGAGATATGTTTTATCAGACTGTTCATTTTGCTCTAACTGTTTTTTAATTATATAAAAGCAGTCTAGACCAAATTAGTAAATTTTTAGATAAGATTTTAATTTAGTAAAAAGTTATTTATGGCGGTGGTTATCTGCTCTTTGAAAAACAATTCATTTCCCCACCATTGCTGCGGATTGTCTATTTTATAATAGCCGCGGCTCATACCGTCGTTAATGCGCACCAGCACAATTGACAGCGCTTGGTTTAAAAAATAGGCATCGGTGAAAGCGTTTTCACCTCCTTCCTGATAATCTATTTCAAAATAGCTGAAGTCATTGCTGTAGTTTTGCTGATAGATATTATAAATTTCTCCCATGGCTTCGGCACAATGCGCGCAGGGGGTATTATTATAGAATACATAAATTATGGATTTGTTCCAATTGTCCTCATTTTCTTCAATATATTGCCGAATATATGGCGTGTAACCAGAAGAATCTATGAATTGCGCTTGAGCAGGCGCTATTCCTATAAAACAAAATAAAAAAGCCGCCGTTTGCAAAATTTTCATATGTTCTCCTTTTCTTATAAAATCATAAAGGAGAACAGGACTCTTTCAGCCACTTCTTTTCATCATCATTTACACACGCGGCTAAACGCTCATATACTTTTTTATGATAATCGTTCAGCCAGTCCCGTTCTCCCTTTTCAAGGAGATAAACATCAATCAGCTTTTTATCAATAGGCACTAAGGTTAGGGGTTCGAATTTTAAAAAGCCGGAGTTAGGCGAAGTCTCTTTGGTGTAAACCAAATTTTCGATACGGATACCGTAAGCATTTTCTTTGTAATACCCAGGTTCTATGGAGGTTATCATATTCGGCTTAAAGCCATAGGTGCTGCCGCCGCTTGATATGCGGTTCGGTCCTTCATGCACATTGCCAAAACAGCCGACGCCGTGACCGGTGCCGTGTTTAAAGTCTTTTCCTTCTTGCCACAATGGAGACCGTGCCAGCGCGTCAAGCCTCATTCCGCAGGTATTGTTTGGAAATTCTGCTTTAGCCAAAGCTATATGCCCTTTTAGCACCAAAGTAAAATCATGTATCATCTCTTGAGTTGGAGCGCCCAAAGCTATGGTGCGGGTTACATCGGTTGTTCCGTCAAGATACTGACCGCCGCTGTCAAGCAAAAGCAAATTATGCTCTTGCAGAATTTTATTGGTCTGTGGGGTAGGCTGATAGTGAACAATCGCTCCGTTTTCGGCAGCTCCGGCAATGGTTTCAAAACTTTCTTCAAAAAATAAATTCTGTTCTTTGCGCAGTTCATGCAGCTTTTTTACCACATCAAGCTCTGTTTTGCCGCGCCAATTATTTTGCAGCCAATACAACAGTTTTATTAAAGCAATTCCATCGCGTTCGTGGCAGGCAATCATACCGTTTAGTTCGGTTTTGTTTTTTTCAGCTTTCTGCATTTGACAAATGTCGCGGACAGGCTGTCCGTTTTTTATCAATTCGGTTAAACCTGTAGGAGCGGAATTTTCATCATATAAAATTTTTGCCGTGCTGCTATTAAGCCATTTGGTTAACTCATCAAAAGTCCAAACTGGCAGATTTGTTTGCAGATTATCACCGATTAGAACTGATTTTCCGGTCTTATCAATCAGAGCATAAGCCCGCAATATCGGCGAACAAGCTAAATCTTTGGCATATATATTTAAAAGCCAGGAAACACTGTCCGCTGCGGTTAGCAAATAATAATCAGCGTTATATTCTTTGAGCAACAAGGTGAGGGGTTTTATTTTTTCTTCACTGCTTGTTCCGGCATATTCAAGTTGCCGCTCCATAACTTTTATGGGAAATTTGCTGTCTATTTTAACCAAATCTCCGACATCGGTCAAATGCATATTGGCAAATATTTTTTTTACGTTTTTTTGTTCTGCTGAACTAATGGTCATACCATCATAGCCGACATCAAAGATTCCTTGCTTTTGCAAAAAATCGCAGACGTTAACAAAAATCGGATCTTTGTTTATTACCGAAACTTTGTTTAAGTCAACTTCATGCCGTGCTTGCAATTCATAGCGTCCGTCTACAAACAAAAAAATACGGCTCTGTGTAATAGCCAACATTCCGGCTGAACCGCTAAAACCGCATAAGTGTTTCAGTTTATGCTCGCACGGCAGAATATCTTGTCCGATATAACGGTTGGTGTAGGTAACGATATATGCCTCTAAGCCATTTTTTTCTAAAGCTTTTTGAATGTCGGATAGGGTCATTTTATTTCTCCAGCAAAGCAACGCGCCAATTTTCTTTTTCATATAATTTAACCAGTTTTAAGCCCTGTTTTTCATGTTCGCCGACCACCCAGTCTACTTGGTCGTCAATAAAACCGGAAATCACGGCATATCCGCCTTTTTCCAAACTCTTAGCCATATCCGGCGCCATGGCAATCAGCGGACGCGCCAAAATATTGGCAAAAATTACGTCGTACGGAGCATTTTTTTGCACTAAATCCGATTGATAGCCATCGCTTAAAGCTGCGTTTATTTGTTTTTCTACGCCATTGTCCAAAGCGTTTTGCTGTGCTACGCGTACAGCTTCATCGTCAATATCTACAGCCGTTATTTGGGCGTTGCTCCAAATTTTTGCCGCGGCTAAAGCTAAAATTCCCGAGCCGGTGCCGACATCTAAGACTTTTTCAGGATTATGCCGGCAAAGTTTGTTTATGTCGGAGATTGCGTCTAGACAGCCTCTGGTTGTTTGGTGTTCCGAGCCAAAAGCCGTGGCGGCGTAAACTTTTAATCCTATTTTGTTTGGCGGCAGAGGTGTTTCATCATGAATGCTGCAAATAAAAAATTCGGCTTCTTCCAGCGGGGCAAAGGTCATTACATTTTCAGTCAGCCAATCATCGCTTTGCAGCAAATCCCAGCTATAGGGCGGCAAAGTAATATTTTGCTCCTGCGCGGCTTTTTGCAAATCTTCTTCTTTAGCGTTTTGGCGCAGATAGCCGACTAACTGTTCTTTGCCGTCGTCAGTGTAGTCTATGGAGGTTACTTCAAAAAACTCATCGGCAAAGGCTTGCAGCTCTTCGCTTATTTGGGTTGTCGGTTCAAATTTTGCTATTTTGCAGCTTCCTGAATTATTACTCATTTTTTTATCTTTCGTTATTACTTTTTTTACTAACTTTGATATAAATTTATAATCAGTATACTAAATAAACCATTAAAAAGAGCTTATCATGAAAAAAATATTTATTACTCTTTCTTCTATGCTGTTGGCGGCTTGCACTATTTTTGAAAGCGACCATGACAATTATTGGCTGAACAATGTGCGTCCGTATAAATTGATGAAAATAAATTATTATGATCCGAACGACGCAGCGGCAGACGAAAAAATTACCGACAGCAAAATTTTAAATACTAGAATTTATAAACACAATGTTGTGGTTTCGGCAAATTTGGGACAGCGTATGGTAGATGCTCAAACCTATACGGTGCAAAATTTTGCTAAGCCGGAATTGGTTGCAAAAGCCGATGGAAGCATTATTGGCAGCAACTTTAAGGTACAGATTCATCAGGACCAACTGTTTGAGCCGATTGGCGAAGTAAAGCTTAACGGTAGTTATTATTTAGTGGTTTCGGGAGATGATGATGGCGATATGCTGCTGATTGATGAGCAAGGAAACTTTTTAGATTATATCTGCCACTTGTATCATGGTCAGCTTTTAATGCCTCGTTATCCGGCTGTTATCAGTCCTAAAGGATTGGGCGTTGAGCAAAAGAAAGCCACTCGTGAAAGCGTTAGCGATCCTAAATTGCAGTTTGAACTCAAATATGACGGTTTGGAAAACGGCTATATGGCGTTTATCTATACCGATTACAGCAACGCCAATGCCAGCGAAGGATTTTTTCAGCGCTATGTTTTCCCGCAGACGCAGGATTTAGTTGAAATCAACGGCATTCGCTTTAAGGTTATGGACGTTTATCCTGACCGCATAGAATATATGCTGCTGGATTAAAATATTCATTTTCGCTTGGTTAAAGCTCCCTCGGACAGGGAGCTTTTTTATAAGCTGCAGCGGCTTGAAAAACTAAGTCTTATAATTTTATAACAATTTTTTATTTTGCGCTTGACAACATAAGAAACATATGTTATATAGTGCTCGTTATCGCAATCGCGGGGTAGAGCAGCTTGGTAGCTCGTCAGGCTCATAACCTGAAGGTCGTTGGTTCAAATCCTTCCCCCGCAACCATTACACAGCAAGGCTTTGGAAGGAATTTCAAAGTCTTCTTTTTTTACTCATTTTTAGTCGGGGCAATACTGGGGCAATAATTGAAATTAAACAATACTAATATTTTCAGCCATCAGGCAAAAAAAACGGAGCTCCGCTATATTCAGCATAATTTTATTTTCTGCTTGCTTTTCATAAATTTTTTCGTTACGAATCTAAGTATGTTAATGATTTTATCATTAGCATTGAGTGCCTGTTTAGGTGCAAGAGAGCTTTGAACGGCTCATATCTACTTCGGTGTTAGGGATAGCATCGTTATATCTGCTTAATTACAGCAGATTGAAATTATCCCAGACTGTGCAAACATGGTCTGGGAGCTTTTAGCGGATGTCCAAAGACTATGTTTTCTCATAGTCTAAAAGGCTATAAGAGTCATTTAAGTAGATATGATTGTTCAACTCTCCAGACCACCTCTAGCAGGGTGGTTTATTTTTTGATACGGAGAGCTTTTATGCAAAAACAGAAAGAACAAGAAAAATCCCTGAGTATGTGGGATTATTATATAACAGCAATTACAACCAAGTATGCAACTTTTAAGGGTATTGCAACAAGAAAAGAATATTGGTCTTTTGTGTTGTTTTACACGCTTTTCAGTTTACCATTTGGTATTCTTGCACTCTTAGGAATTTTTTTCTTAGTCGATTTAACTTGGCTAAATTCGATTTATAAAATAGTATTTTTTATTCCGGCGGTTGCTATTATGATAAGAAGAATGCATGATGTCGGTTGGTCTGCATGGCTTATGCTGACGATTGTCGCTCCTTTTATTGCTATCTTTTTACCAACGAATCCTAATAGCAAATACGCACAAGAAAAAAGTCTTCCGCTAACAAAAGGCAAAAAAATAACCGTAGCAGTTGTTTTATCTCTCTTATCTCTCGGTACTATAATTGACGCTTTTGTTACTAAAGGAACTGAGGACACTAATAAGTTTTCGGAAGTATTTACAGCCTTGTGTCATGATACATATACTGATAGCGGCAGACAACAAGAATGCTTACAGGAATTACACACTTATATACAGGCATTAAAAGATAAAAAGTATAAGATAAATTGCGAAGATAGTAAAGAAGCCGCTGCCTCTTATGCTGCATATTTAAATGAAAGTCGCTCTTATGGTATGTCAGGAATAGCGCAAATAAAATTTTTAGCCGTGTCAGCACTGGAAATTGCAAACGATGAAAAATGCGATATTTCATCTTGGATTGAAGAAGATTTACCCGCTCTTGAAGAACATATAACCAACAAATCAACAGAAACCGACAACATATCTCAAGGCTTACAAGAATTACAAGATATGTCTAGTGATGAAATGAACGACCTAGTTTTACAAGGTATGCGGCAAGGATATAATCAGCGTTGTTCAGCAACCTGCTTAAGTAGACCTAATCAACAAGAAATGTGCCGTTGTATTTGTCAGGTTTTAGCCCAAACAATGTCATTACAGGACTTTCAGTATATAATGAACTATGGAGAAGATGAATGGGTTAGGCAAGACAGAGGTAAAAACATTTTACAAAATGCTCTTAACAAATGCGGTAATTAAGGAGACGAACTATGAAAAAAATTTTGATTTTAGCTAATATTATCTTATTTTTATCAGGTTGTGCAGAATTAATTGCACAGGATACTGTTAATCAGCATAAATCATATTATATAGGTAAAAAAGTAGCTTTTACTCCTTCCGTTTCAAGTTTTTCAGAAGATGCATCAATTTACACAATATCTGACGTGAAATATAACCATAATTACAACAGCGGAAGAACATCATATTTTATTGATTTAGATAAAAATCCTCAGAAATATATATCAGCAATGAGCTACGAAGATGTTATCAATCATAAATTACCTTCACCGTTAATTTATGCAGATTCTGATGAATATAAAGCAATGGCAGAAAGAGTTTCGCAATTAAAAAAATCTGAAGAGACACGGAAAGAAACCGCTAGAAAAAGGAATAAATCAATATATGATAAATTCAAGGCAACTTGCTCTGAATGCACGGAGTTAGAAATAACTTATAATGGAGTAAATTGTCCATTAGTTTTTGTTCCGGTATCTGCAAACTGCAGCAATTTGACTTTTAAAAAAGCAGATTCTAGTCATATTGAAATAAATGGAACTGGGTGCTTAAAGGGAGATGTTGACATTGTATTTTCTTACGGAACTAAATATGCCACAGTACAAAAAATGTCTATAGGAGATGATTCTTACTATAGAAATGCGTTTACAGCAAATGATATGGATGCAGCAATTTTTAATCTGTGTTGGATTGCAGCCAATACTATAGGAAAATAAATTTCACGTTATCTAGGGGGCTGAGTTTTTACAAAGCCCCTTTTCCCGTTCTAAAGAAAAGAGGACTCCCTAGGAGCTTTATACGGTTTTTAAGAAAGGGATTTATCAATGGCAACATTCGAGGACAGCGAAAAAGTAAGAATTAACAAACAATATCAGGAAATTGTTCGGAAAATTCCGTTTTCAGCACCTTTTGATTTAAGGCGGGCGGTTGAAGTTGCCGAGGGTAATTTTATCAATCGCATAGCCATAGTATGGACAGCCAAAGGAGTTGATAACAAATTCGGCACAAGGTCTGCTTTGTAACTTGTGCCGGTTGTTATAAATCCAGTCTGAATGACTTAAAAACCAAACTTTATCAACGGTTTTCATCTTAAATCCTTGTGTTTTCAACAGCATTGGCAAGCATTTGTTCATTATGGTTACAGGCTTTTTGTTTTCTGTTAGAGTTTAAATCTGAATAATAATTTAAATTTAATAGGAGAATAAAATGCCAATACAATTATTACCAACTGCAATAAATTTTTTAGGAAAACAATTATCAAAAACCGTAGGGAAAAAAGCTTTTACCAATTCGCCACTTTACAAAGATGTATCTGATTGCCATAACCAAAGAATTGACTGAAGCATTGCGTAAAAATAAAACAATAGATTGGCAAAAGAAAGAGTTTGTCTGCGCCGGAATGCGCATGCTGGTAAAACGTCTGCTGAAAAAGCATAAATATCCGCCGGAAGGCTTTGACGATGCCGTGCAGACAGTTATGACGCAATGCGAGCTGTGGGCTGATAACGAGATGGATACAGAAAATAATACTTTATAAGTCTTAAATATATCTTTCTTGCAAAACAAAAACTGTTGTGTTAAACCTGCAAATATATGGTTATTATTTGTCTGGAGGTATGTGTATGTCCGGTGATGTTTGCTTTCATAACGCTGTAGTTTATAACGGCTATTCAATGATGAAAAACTGCGCTGTTTTAATCAGAGATGATAAAATTGTTGACGTGTTTAATGAAGAGCGTTTTTTTCAAAAGAAATTTGATGATTCCACTCGTCTGATAGACGTTAAAGGCAGCAGCATAGCCCCTGGTTTTATAGATACGCATATCCATGGTTTCGGCGGCTATGGAACTGAAGATTGCTCGGCAAAATCTATTTTGAAAATGTCTGAAGGCTTAGCAAAATGGGGCGTAACATCATTTATTCCGACGCTGTATTCCGAAAAAAAAGATAAAATGATTCGCGGTATTCGGGCAATCGTTAAAGCTATGGGAAAGGAAAAAGGCGCCAAAATTTTAGGTATCCATTTGGAAGGACCTTTTATTTCTCCGGCTAGGCTCGGAGTGCAGTCTCCTGATACAATAAGTCCGGTTGATTTGGATTTGATGGAAGAACTGTGGCAAGCTTCGGAAGGGCATATCATCAATATGACGCTGGCTCCGGAAATAAAAAATATGCGGGAGCTGGCTTTGTATTGCATATCTAAAGGCATTGTGATGCAGGCAGGGCACACAAACGCCACCTATAAGCAAATGATTGAGGGTATGCAGGCGCGGATTATGCACGTAACCCATTTGTTTAACGCTATGAGCCGCATGCACCACCGCGACCCAGGAGCTGTCGGCGCCGTGTTTATTCATCCGGAATTGTCGTGTGAAATTATTGCCGACGGCATTCATATTGATTCGGAAATTATAAAGTTTTTGCTGACCTGCAAATCTTTGGATAAAGTTGTTTTGGTTACCGATGCTCTAAAGCCGACCAAGCAAAAACACGGACCGTTATTTGCCAACGGTGAAGAAGTATATTTGGATAAATGTTTTTACCGAAAATCGGACAATGTGATTGCTGGTTCAGCGTTGACAATGTTAGACAGCGTGAAAAATATTGTTTCTTACGGGTTTAGGCTGGAAGAGGCTATTCATATGGCGTCAACAAATCCGGCAAGAATTATGAAACAAGACAATTTAGGCGTTATCGCTCCGGGGTATGATGCGGATTTGGTTATTCTCAGCGACAAACTGAAAGTTAAATATACAATTATTAAAGGGCAAATTTATGAGAAAGGAAAATTGGTATGCGCGTAATAATAAAAGATGATAAAAACTGGGTGGCTGATTGGGCGGCAAACTATGTAGCCTATAAAATCAACCGCTTTAAGCCGACACCTAGCAAGCCGTTTGTCTTGGGCTTGCCGACCGGTTCAACTCCGCTTGGCATGTATAATAAGCTGATTAAGCTGTGCCAAGAAGGTAAGGTTTCATTCGCCAATGTTGTTACTTTTAATATGGACGAATACATTGGTCTTGCTCCTGAACACCCGCAAAGCTATCATTATTTTATGTATGAGAATTTCTTTAATCATATCGATATTCAAAAGAAAAATATTCACATTTTGGACGGTTTGACCAAAGACTATGAAAAAGAATGTTTGGGCTATGAACAAAAAATTAAAGAGATAGGCGGTATTCATCTATTTATCGGCGGTGTTGGAGAAGACGGACACATTGCCTTTAACGAGCCTTTTTCTTCGTTGTCTTCGCGCACCAGAGTAAAAACACTGACCGAAAGCACCATAAAAGCAAACTCCAGATTTTTTGATTATGATTTATCAAAAGTTCCGACACAAGCTCTGACCGTTGGTGTCGGCACCATTATGGACGCGGAAGAAGTTATGATTTTGGCAACCGGAAAAAACAAAGCTCAAGCTTTGAAACATAGCATAGAAGAAGGCATTAGCCATGTTTGGACTTTGTCGGAATTGCAGCGCCACCAGCACGGAATTATTGTTTGCGACAAAGACGCAGCTTCGGACTTGAGCGAACCAACGGTAAAATATTTCTTAGAAATTCAAAGCAAAATTCCAGGGTAATGGGGAAATTTAAAAGGCGTGATTCCGAATAAACACAAAGCTCAATTTATTGATTGAGCTTTGTGTTTTTTTAAACAGCTTGGTCTAAAATATCTTGGATTATTTGTTTGGCTATATAATAGGCTAAATTAACAGGAACAGCATTTCCAATCATTTTATAGCCATCGGCTAAATTTTCATATTTAAAGATAAAATCATCTGGAAATGTTTGTATTCTTGCGCATTCTCTAATTGATAATCTTCTATATAAATTTTCTTTGCCCTTTACAAATTCTCTTTTGTCCTTTCCTACTTCAATCATTTTAGGGGCTTGAGGGTGTATAGGGGCGTGTCTTCCGCCTGCTTGAATCGTAAATGAAGGCTCGTCCCAGTTTCTGACTCTGTTTCTACTCATATAAATTGTTGAGAACCCACCAGTCATATATTCATTATTAGGAACAGCCAAATTATTACCGTTTGTTTTATTTTTATCTTTGGCAGGTTTGGCATTGTCTTTCAAATTCCAAATACAATCTCTTAATGTCAATCTTTTCTTATCTAACGGCGTCAAATGGAATACTTTATTTGTAATATCTTGTCTATAGCCGACAAATATTACTCTTAATCTGTCTTCAGGAACCTCAAAATCGTTGGCATTAACAAGTTGATAATTTACATTATAGCCCAATTCCTTAAATGCAGAAATAATATTTTCAACTGCTTGATGATGTTTTGCATGTAAAATTCCTGATACATTTTCAGCAACAAAAAATTTAGGTCTAACTTGTTTTATAACTCTTATATATTCATAAAATAATTGACCTCGTTGGTCTTTTATTCCTAAACCTTTTCCTGCTTCACTCCAACTTTGACACGGAGGACCGCCAATTACACCATCAACCTCTAAAGGTAATTCACTTGAAGGAATATCTCTGATACTTCTTGTGTCCATTTTTGTTTCAGGAAAATTCAGGTTATGTGTCGGATAAATGGTTTTATCATATTCATTTGCCCAAACAATTTCAAAGCCTGCTTTTTTAAATCCTAAATCTAAACCGCCGCAGCCTGCAAATAGTGAAATTAACTTCATACCTATCCTCTTTTAATTGAAATATGGACAGCATTTAACAAGATAGCTGGATTATCGGGACTTTTTATTTTAATGGGAGCAATCTTAACTTTATCATCTTTATCTAATAAGTCTCTATCGTTTTTGGGAAAAGATAAAAACTTTTGTTCAAGCATAATTACATTTAAGATATTGTCTTCATAATTTTTGATTAAATATCCAAAAATATTAGCAGGATGTTCAATTCCCCACATTCCCCTTATTCTCAAATATGTAACACCTAATTGGTCGATTTTATTAACTCTGCCTAATTCTTTGGTTTCGCTAAATTCAACACCCTTAATGTCATTTACGCCACAAGAAATGGTTTGCTTTATCCGTTTATAAATGTTTCTGTCAGCACAATAACAGTCACCATAAACCAGCCACAAAGACTTAATATCATTTGTTTTTTTCTCTATTGTTCCAATGGCATATACAATATCTTTTTCTTTCCAATCCTCACAGTCTTGACAGGCTTTGCTAATAAATTCATCATCACTAAATAATTTTTGTTTGGGAAAAGAACTGTTTAAGGCAATAGAACCACCTAAATGTTCTATTTTTTTAATTTCAAAAGCATCTCCGTTTTTTATTATTAAATCAGGCGGATTATTTGTTCCACCTAAATATGAAAAATATTTACTATAAATTTCATCTTTAACACTTATGTCATCAACATTTATTGAGTCTGCTAATAAATCTTTGATGAAATATTCTAAAGAGTCGCCGACTTGCTGTATTCTTATTGTATTTTTATAGTGAACACCAATTTTAGTTATGTTGTATTTTGAAAAATTGTGTATTGCTTTTAGAATATTAGTCATATTATGCCTTTGATTTGTTTTATAAAGCACAATAACATTGAAAAATTCAAAATTCAATAAAATATATAATTATTGCTATAGCAAAATTTTTGCATTTTGTTTTGCCAGAATATTTTTCTTTATTTATAATTTCGCTCCTCTTACTCAATACCTAAATCACTACGAATCACAGAGGCAAATTTTGTAAACTCTTTATCATCTTTTTTGCTCTCAATATTATGGATTGCCTTACGGAATAATTTTATTATTTCATCAGAGCCGTAAATGTTCATTTTTGCCTGCAAACAATATATTTTGTTGTGCAAGTCTTCATCTGAAATATCATATTTTTTATTGAGGTTTTTATGCTGTTGATAATCTTGTATAAGTTCTAATGCTTCAAGATATACGACTTTTCGGTCTTTTAATAAAAGCATTTTCTTTTCATGGCTAACGATTTTTCGATATTGATAGTTTGCGCCGCAAAAACCGATGACTACACCGATTAAGCCTGATATTGCACCGATTAGATCTGATATTGCCGGCAGTGTATCTTTGATAAATTCACAGTTCATAAATGTTTTCTCCTTTATAATTTATTATCATAATATTTATTACTATCAGTAAGTTAAAATATTATGAAACAATAGAATAAAGTGTGTTGCCAAAAAAATTTTGTTGTTCAAAATAAAAGTCTATTTATGATTATTTGGTAGTCAATATAGCAAGTAATATCTAGTCACTAGAATCTTATTGATTTTTAAGTGTGTCTATAATAAAATCCAAATAATCAATGTGCTAGACAAGTTGGTGTATATACATATATAACGGCTAAGGAAATACAGAAAACAGTTCCTGCGGTTATTATTGAATGAGATTTTAACTTATGGGATTTATAGTTTTTTTATTGTTAGTTTCAGCTATTGGGTATTTTCTGTATAGAAAAGCCCAAACAGAAATTTTACAACAAAGAGGCATTTTTAATTTGCCTCACATTTCAGAAAATTATCTTGAACCAGCGGATATTGAGTTATTAAATACTGTTTCGTCTATATTTAAAGGGACGCCTAGTGAAAGATTTTTAATAGTATCTTTGTTAAAATATGGAATTAACGCTAAGGCAATATTTCATGATTTATATATTTTTAAACCAAATGGTAAAATGTCTCAAATAGATGTAGTTGTAGCAACAAATGTTGGAATTATTGTGTTTGAGGTAAAAGATTATAGTGGCTGGATATATGGGAACGGCAATCAGCAGGAATGGACTCAAGTGCTATCGCATGGCAGAGAAAAATATCGCTTTTATAACCCGATATTGCAAAATAGGTCTCATATCTCTCAATTGAAGAGAATTTTAAAAGAAAACATTCCTTATTATTCTGTGATAGTATTTGCTGGTAATTGTAGGTTAGAAGATATTAGTTTTATTCCTAAAAATACTTTTGTTACTAAATCATACAGAGTAATAGAAGTTATTGAAAATATCATGAAAAATAACCCAGTTGCTAATTATAAAGACAAGCAAAGAGTAATAAGTATATTGAATAAAACTGTTAATAATGGGCAAAATAAAGATATTGAGGAAAAGCACATTTCAAATATCAAAGAGATGTTAGGAAAAGACAGAGTCTTTAAATAGTAGGTTACTTGTCTATGCAATGGGATTGGCTTTGCCGCCGCTGCGTTCATAATCTTTCAGATTACCGCCGCGCTCCCGCTCGGCTTTCACTTGCGGTCGAACCTACTTTTTCGTGGCTCCTATTCCCGCCTCTCCTAATAACAAAAAAGGCTACCTTTCGGTAACCTTCTTTTATTATTGGAGCGGGCAATGGGGTCCACTCCATTTTTTATAAAAGCATTGATTTTACTTGCTTTTGCATTTTGCTTGGAGTTTGGTTTCAACCAAATGCATCACAAATTGCATCACACTTAAATTTAAACAAATTATAACGTGAATTTTATAAAATGTACACGTTTTTTATTGAGAAATTGTGTGAAAAACCTCCAAAATACTACATTTTTACAGGTTTTGCTCCAATCGTAACATTTTTGGCGTTGAATCGTAACATTTTTGTTACGATTGATAATAAATATAGATACCATCACATCAAGAAAAAAGCAGTTTATTTCCCAAAAGACTTAGTTATTGTTTTGTTTTTTTATCGCATTCTTTGGCACGTATTTATTGCAACCACCTTGATTCAACATATACTGGTTAACATTAATAATACCATTAGATTTTATGTCATCTAAATAGACTTTGCCTAAGATACGGCCGAAAGAATCACGTTTTTCCCACTCAACTCTTATATATCTGTGGTCTTTAAGTAATTTTTTTCTCTTTTTATTGTTTTTTTAATAATGACTACTTTATAATAATAAAAGTTGTTAAAGGTGCTGGATATGAACATAAAAGAAGAGTTTAAGAAATGGCTTGTGCAAAATGGTGTGGCAGAAAAGACATCAACAGGTAGACCGGGAGCTGCTTATGACTATACACGACTGATTGATAAAATTTGCGATATTATATATATAAGGCATGATATTGAGCAATGGCATCATCTTGCATTAAATATATATCTGGTTTTAGGTATTCACCTTTTATGTAAGAAAAATGATATTGTAATAACAAAGGATAATGCAGATTTATTTAAGGACTTCTTATCTGAGTATTTAATCGCAATGAAACCATATCAGAACAACCTACACCATTATCTTCGCATTGTATTTTGCCGAGATGATGAATGCGATGGTATTGAGGATTATGAATACATATTACGAAGATTACATTACTTATTAAAAGATGAAAAAATTATCTGCAGTTTTTCGGGAACACAAAATCAAAAACGTAAACATCATGTTGTCCTGAAAAAGTTTTTTAAATTTTTACAAAATAGCAAATATACAGATCAATCCTTATATGCAAAATTAGCTAGCAAAGGGTTAGAAAATATACAAGATTATTACAAAGATTTGGCAAACAGATTAGATCAAATTGGTTTACCAATCCAAGAAAGTATTCCCGCCAACCGAAACATAGAACTCAAAATTAAAGATGGAAATGGCCTTAACCCTCCGCAATTTGAACCGTCATTTTCTGGCGATGATGAAGCAACTTTGGCGAGAATCGAAAAATTTTTGAGTATTGAGAGACATGCATTAACAAAACTATTTAAAAAGTCTTCTAACGGCAAAATTTCAGTAAAAGATGTAAATGATTTTGTATTAAAAAATTTTCATCCTTCTGAAAATGCGTCAGCAACATCTCTTTGTGTTGAAAAATGGTGGACAGCTCGTGAAGCTTCTGAAAAAACAGGTTTGCATATTAAGAAAATCCAGCGTCTTCGTAAAGAGGGCAAAATTTCATATATTCAACTTTCCAAGGAAAGATTTTTGCATTATCCTTATGATTTTGCTGAATACGCCAAAAATCCCATAGTTATTTGACTTTATCAATGTTTGCTTTCTTCGTTTGTCCGCGAAATTCCAAAATAATAAAAAAGTTATTGACAATTAAAAAGATATGCCTTATATCACTAACCAGATGGTACAAATACGCTACCATCGGTTATATAAACATCGTGAATAAGAAAAAACAGGATTTAACCTGTAAATCGACTTCTTTATCTTACCTTGCGAAGTTTTTCGCATTGGCCGGGATATGGAGTTGATTCATGAGGTTTACGATAGAAGAGAAAGGTTTATGATAAAAAAGACTAAATATATTCGCTATATTCAGTCTTTCATCATAAGCCTCACCGAGATTTGAAATCGGTTAGCTATACCATTCATATAGTTTATACATCAATTTTTTTTGTTTGTAAATACCATTTTTCCAATCTCGGCTTCTTTGGGCACCCATGATTTAAATAATTATGTCATGGGGTAATATTAAAACAAGTGTATAAAATAGGAGTTTTAATATGAATACACTTATAAATAAAGAAGTCGATGATATGAATATCATTGACAAAGCTTCTGAAATTGAAGCAAATGCTGTCTTAACCGAGATTGAAGCACATGATGTTTCTACTTCAAATGCTAATGACAACGATGAAAATGGTGGGGTTCCGACTCCACCGCTTTCTTCTGATGTTGTTACAATTGAAGGTGAAGCTACTGTTGTCAGTTCAACACCTGTTGTTGATGAAGAACAAATCATGGCTGAATGCACCAATTTAACAAATGAGGTTGTATTAGTGGCAAACAGCTGTCAGAGAAGTAAATTTTCAGCGGATTTAACAACAATTCCTGAAGATTTACATTCTTTGGTAATACCGGAGGATCCGTATAAGCTCACTTCATTTGTCACTATTAGCGAAGATGCTATCAAGGCAGCAAAAAAATCTTTAAGAAATGAAAGAAAAATGACTGCTCAAGAGTATCATATTCGTCACGAGCATGCTCGAGAATTTGGCTTCATTGCCTTGGATGCAGCTTTAAAGCTGAGTCTAAGACTTAATGAAGTAGTAGGACATAGTGGCGGTCGTTCTGATCTTTATCCTGAAAAGTATGAAGGTGACAATCGTTTTCAATACCAAATTTTTGAAGAAGACTTTGGCTTGAATCATAAAATGGCGGCAAGATTCAAAAAATTGACAGTAGAAGCTGTTGATAAAGAGAAGAAATTTGCCAATGACAACAACGAAATTCCGACTTTGACACATGCCTTGCGTTATGTGAAAGCAAAGGAAAATAAGTTGAATAAGGCGAAAAAAGATGCAAATAATATTGCATGCAACGACAATGGCGATTCAGAAACAATCGAACTGCCAGTCGCTAAATATGATATTATTTACGCTGACTTCAATAAATTTGAAGAAGGCTTTGATTTGTCTGAAGCTGCAAATGATAATTGTTTGCTCTATCTTTGGGCAGATAAAGGTCAAATTGCTCATGCGATTGATTTTATTCGTAACAATGGCTTTGAATATGCTGATGCCGCGGTATTTGTGAGAAATAAATTCCGTCATGGCGGTCAGTATTTCAAAGACTATCATTCTCAAGTTCTGGTTGGCTTAAAAGGTAATTTTGAAAAACCTGAATTTCGTGGTGAAAAATCTGTTGCTTATGAAAGTGAAATTGGCGAAGGAAGTGGGTATACATATTACAGAAGTGTAATTAAGTTGCTTTATCCAGATGCTGAATTGCTTGATTTGGTAACGGAAGCAGAAGTGCTCACGGAAACAATTGAGGATATTGAGGGTGTAGACGATACAGCCTCTACTTCTCGGGAGGTGTCCGATGACTGATGACATCAGTAAAATGATACCAATATTTTGCGCTTTTCAGAGCACATCTGTTGGTTTTGAATGGGCAAAACAATTAGGATTTGAGATTGTGCTCGGCAATGAGTTGAATTCAATCCGATACCTTTGGAGCTGTGATAAATATCCTGATGCTGAAATTATAAAGGGGTCTTTCACGGACCCCAAAATCTTTGCTCAACTGGTTTGTAAATTCGTTGAAAAAGGTTGTAAAATCGGGACATTTTCGCCTTGTTGCCAACCATTTGCAAAGGCAGGAAAACAGCATTTACACTCAACCGAAGCATTTTTATTTTTGTATATACTACTGTTTATACGACTAACCAGGATGGAATCTGGTTGGATTGAGAATGCGGAAGAGTTTCAAAACGCTGTTTTAGATGACGATGGCAGAACTGTTGAACAACGTATTCGAGATGCGTTGGAGCCATTAGGTTATCACGTGGAAATATTAGTACAGGATGCCGTTGGATTTGGATGTCCGCAACATCGTCGCCGTACAATTATCTTATTTTCTCGTGTTGGCATATGGAAACATCCTCAAGAATGCGATGAAAGTCAATATGCTACTGCTGAATCTGCCATTGGTAATTTACCTCCAGTCGCAGCAGGCCAACGTAGCGGAATACCTTTGCATAATGGTCCAAGCATGCCTAAATGCCAAGTAGACATGTTACATGGTGTTAAGGAAGGCGAATCCCCAAAGCAATTTGTAAATGCAGATGGTTCTTTGCCGAAGAAGCCTAAACCAAAATTTGTTGGTCGTCGCAACTTTAGAAATGAACCTTGGGGAACAATTGTGCAAAAGAGTGCAAGCATTTCTGGTTATAATACGGTCCATTACGAACAGAATCGTACATTAACAACTTTGGAAACAATTTTGTTAACAGGATTACCGCAAGACTGGTTCATTCCATTGTGGGCCAGAAACGATGAACAGTTAATCCGCGATGTTATTGGCGAGTGTTTTGCACCACATCATGTGAAAGCTTTGTTACAGTCATATATAGATTGTATTGTCAAAAAGCCGTAATATGAAGAGAAAAAGGAGGAGTTTAGTTTTAGGCTCCTCTTTTTTTGTTTTTAAACCTATTTCCTGTTGGCAATAGGTTATCTTGCTTAAATTATGGTCCATTATAGCTGGCCCGGGGTATGCATGTTTAGTTTGTTTTTTTATATAAAGTATAATGCGGTGGTGTGTCCAGCTAACTCTTGATATTCAAAAAAGGCAAATTTTGGCGCTTTTTACGTGTATAAACAAAATTAACCGTAGTATTTTCCAGTAGAATATAAGCTATTTCACTCATATAGCTTATAATACATTTTATCCGCAGATGTTCCGGTCAATTCGTAGCAATTTGAAGCAAAATGTCATCATTAAAATAATTTTTTCAGCATCAATTTCCATGCAATTAAGAATTCTATAATGCATAGGAGATTAACCATGCAAAAAAACAGAAAATAAATAAGAAAAAGAAAAGTCAAAGAGCCTACGGAGACTTTATTCATATTGCTAAATGGTGGAAACATAATTTTATTTTCGTACCACATATTAGTAATATATATGATGACAATGATAGAAAAGAAATAGAAGTATATAGATTACCAATATGGAGAGATGTAACGGATATACAAAGACTTGCGTATTTCTTTTATTTTATGGCAGAAACAAAAGAATTTATAAATCTTAAACCTTTTACTTTAGATTTCAGTAAAGAGTTTAGAGATAGATATAAAAATTTATCATATAAAGAGTTAAAAGCTATTATAATTAAAAGAATGTATGGAAATTTAGACTATCAACTGCAATCAATGCCTAAACCTATGATGTCATTTGTTTTAGAAAATAAAGTAAAAAGTAAACGTAAAAATATAAATGATAAAGAGACACACATACACGGTATAAGAGAAATATTTAATGATGAAGATTTAGATAGTAAAGTAATATTATCATTAAAAACTTCCGTGTGTAATGGTAATAAAGAGTATAAACAACCTAAATATCGTAATATGTTACAAACAAAAGACAAATATAATGATAACAAAAATGGTGCTAAAGGTTGGATGAAGTATCTTAATAAAGGTACGTGTTCAAATAATGGTTTATATATATCTGATTCATTATTAGAAAAAATACGTAATGATTATAATCAACTTTATAAAGATTATGTTGAATGTATAAAAGAGTTAAAAGATAAAGGTTTTAAGATAAAGTATAATAAAATTTCTGAAAACATATCCCATTGAGTCATAAACAGCCCATAAACAAGCATATTTGAATTTTATATATAAACCTATATCAAAACAAAACATTGAGTCCTATGGTCAAAAAATGAGATTTTGTTTTTTTAACCTATTTCCAATAAGCAATAGGTTAAAATCTATTACTTTATTTTGTTATTACGATATTGTTCATAGCTTATTTCTCTTCCGTTATATGATATTGTTCTGGAAATTCTTTTATTAACACCAATACGCAAACCAGTAGGCACCTGAGTAGATTTTCCTGAATTATAATCCTGTTCTGCTTTAGAAGGAAATATTTTCACCTTTAACTTTCTTAATGCTTGTTTAGCGGTGGTAATAAAATCAGTCTCCAGAACTCGTTTACCGGTTAGTTTAGATTCTTTGGTTTTAGCAAATATACCTTGTCCAATTTTAATGAGAAATTGTTCTTTTACCATTTTTCTCAACACACGTCCAACCTGATCTCTATCACTTAAATCATAGAAATCAGATAAAATAAATGCAGATACCTTACTCTTATTAATACGATATCTCATTTTGGCTTCTAATGTATTACCAATAGGCATATATGTATCCTTTTACAAAAACACGACAATACAAACCTATCAAAAGTAAATTGATGTTATAAACCATCGCGAATATATTATAAACAAATCCAATCTCTGCTGAATTTGCAAAGGTTGGTATGGTCTCAAAAATCAGCCCTATATGCAATAGATTCATTTTTACTGTATAAACAGCAATCTAGAACAAATCTACGTGTATATGGCTGAAAAAACAAGCTTTAATATACTAAACTATATCCAACAATTCATTAAAAGCATATGTAGAAGGTTGATTCCCTTTTCCTTCTTTAATTATTTCCAGTATTCCATCAGCAGTTAATTTCTGTAGGATACGATTTGCAGTTACCCTGCTATCAATCTTAGCATCTACAAAAAATTGTGCTGAACTGATAATCGGTTTTGTAAATAATGCATCCAATGCTGTCGCTGAATATTGTGACTTCGTAACACTGATAAATCTGTCTTTCATCTTATCATATAGAGCCAACACTTCTTTTGCCTTTTTTGTATTTTTTTCTGCTTGCAAAATGATAGCATTAAGGAAAAACTCTATCCATTGCTGCCAATCATTTTTTCCAGTAATTGCATTTAAATGGTTATAATACCCTTCTCGATTGCTTTCTAAATATTCACTTAAATAAAATACCGGTAATTTCAAATATTGTTTAGCATACAAAAATAATGGTATCAAAATACGTCCAATTCTTCCATTGCCATCTAAAAACGGGTGAATAATTTCAAACTGTGCATGAATAAAGGCAAGTTGAATCAAAATATCTTCAACATCATCAGTGTTAATGTACTTCTCCCAATTATCCAAAGCCTTCATCATTTCTGTAGGTGTCGGTGGCACATATTTTGCGTTTTCAATGGTGCTACCTGATACACCTATCCAGTTTTGTATTTTCCTGAATTCACCTCTTGCTTTATTGTTACCACGCACACCGGCCAATAATATCTCATGTAATCTTTTTATCATATTGAGATGAATAAAAGGCTTATCTTTTAGCATATTTTCAGCTTCCAACATAGCCTTGCGATAATTCTGAATTTCTTCAATATCTTCGTTTTTCTCTTGGTTGTAATTTTCTCCGGCTTCATATCTGAAAACTTCGGATAATGTAGCTTGAGTTCCTTCTATTTTTGATGACAGGGTTGCTTCTTTAGTGGTCATAGGAGCTAACAGTACATGAGGATTAACCAAACTTTCAAGCAATCCGTTATATTGTGAAAGTATAGCATTAGACTTACTGACCAGAGGAATTAATCTGTGCCAATCAAGATTTTTTATAGGTAGTGTTTGCGGAATATAAGGTAACATTTGACTATCTCCTTTTTCATTACAATATCTCATATGTTCAATTTGTAAATCATAAAACGCATAATATGAACAGCAAATTATTTTGTGATTCATCCATGATGTAGAAATTTATTTGTAATTCATAAAGTTTAAAATATGAACAACAAATTATTTTGTAAATCGTATATGAACAGCAAATCAATATTCTTCTGCTAACATGATGGTGAGTATTCTCAATGTTTTGCTTATATCAGCTGGATTTTCAGAAGCAAAATGTGTATTAAACCGGTCATAATAGTCAATTTTCGCAAAGATTTTATTGCATTTATAATCAAATGAGCCAAAATCGTTTTCAGCGTACGGATTGTTATCTGGTGTAAAATTATCAAAATTCTGAACAAGTGATATAATATTGGCTTTATCTTCTGAACTCATGGTAGCAATACCGGCAGTCAAGAGCACCTGACCACCGGTAAATGTCTTACGAAAATTATCATTCAACGCTGCAATATCATTCATTATTTGGCTCCTTCTACTTGAGCGCTAGCGTCAGCTAAAAATTCCTTAAACCGGCAAAGAGCGTTCCATACAGAATAATGAGACGTCTTGGCATAGCTTGATTTTCTACCGGTTTTATCATATTGCGGTATAATTTCCGAAAGGTGTTCTGCCAGGTACTCATAAGATATTTTCTCTCTTGCACACAGACGTCTCAAACGATCAGGGTAGTCAACAGCCGTCGTCGGTTTATAATTATTATCTAAAAGCCAAGCTTCAAATAACATTTGCATGATATTTTCCTTTCATAATAAAGTTAATTTTAATCAACGTGCACAATTTCAGTCATTACAGCACAACCGCGAACTTTTTCAGCTTCACAAGCCTCGATGGCTTCTCTTAGACTCCAGTATAAATAAGGCATTAGAATTCCATTAATTTTAATCTGATACATGATTTTTCTCCTTTCATAAATAGTGTTATTACTCATTAACTATTTATATTATGCCGTAAAAAATCACCTTCGCGAGCCCCTAAAATAAGACTCGTTGGTAACATTTTGCTACGATTCAGACGGGATTGCTAACAAATGGACGGACAAAGATAAACATCAAGCTCGTTAGCAATAATATTGAGCTATTAGACTTATTCAAATTATCTAAATGTAATTCATACTATCTTGTGAAAGAATTTATAATATTTGTTGAAATGTACAACAACTCGTTTACTCTGATCCTAGATTAAGCAAAGGATTGGAATATGGATATAGTATTAAAACGAAATATGAATATAGGTACAGGTGCTGCGGAAAACGACGGAGAATTTCTTTCTGAATGTTTTTTAAGAACTTCAGAGTATTCTTCTTTACTCGATTTTGATGATAAAAAAATGATTCTATTAGGTCGAACTGGTTGTGGTAAAACAGCATTAATGAATATGCTCAAAAACGATGTAGATGTTTTTATACCTATAAAGCCAGAGATATTTGTATTTCAATATATTAATAATATCCCATTTGTTAATGCAATGAAAGAAGAGGGCATTAATTTAGAGATTTTTTATAAATTTTTATGGATGCACGAAATTATATCTCATATTATCAAAAACTACTTTGCTTACCATAAAAAAGATTTTTTCAAAATTTTAAGTGAAAATACAAAGAATGCAGGTAGAATTTCTGAATTAAAAAAATATTTAGATACTTATGGAAATATCTTTTTTGAAGAGCAAGGTATAACGAAGTTAACAGCAGAAATAGAAAAAAAGATAGCTGGAGAAATGGGATATGCTGATTTTTTCAAAGTAAAAGGTACACTTACACAATCTCAGAAACAAGAGCTTCAAACTAAGGCAAGCCAATGTGTAAATGCTACACAAATAAGTCAGCTAAAAAACGTAATATCATTATTAAAGGAATATTTTGACTTAAATAAACAGCGTAAAACTATTGTAACGATTGATGATTTGGACCAAAATTGGGTAGATGATGATTCAAAATATAAACTAATTCATGCCTTGCTTGATGCTCTTAGAATGTTTATTGATATTCCTAATCTTAAAGTATTAGTTGCAATGCGTGCTGATTTATTAGCTAAAACCTGTGAAGTAATGAATAGGCAAAATGAAAAAGACGAAGCTTTTACTTTAAAAATTAATTGGAATGAAAATGCTTTAATTCAAATACTGGATAAGCGTATAAACTATTTATTTAGAAACAAATATCAGAAAAGCCTTAATATTACATTTAAGGATCTATTTAATTGCAACATAAATGGAAATTTAGCAGTTAATTATATTATTGAACGAACAATGATGAGACCGAGAGATGCTATTACTTTCGTAAATATGTGTATTGCTAAAGCTGATGGATATACTCATATAACATCTGATGCTATTATAAATGCAGAAGAAGAATTCAAATATAATCGCCTCGAAGCATTAAAACACGAGTGGGCATACAATTATCCTAATATTGAAGAGTATATAAAAGCACTATATTGTCTAGGTAATGAGTTTTATTACTCTGATGCTATTTTCAAATACAGTGAAGTAGAAGGTATTTTATATGCCTCCAATAAGCAGTCTGACCCTGTTGTTCAAAGTTTTCTTATATGTGGTAAAGAAGATTCATTTTGTCAGGAAGCAAGTATAAAAAAGCTATTAAATGTATTATTTACTATAGGAATTATAGGCTTCAAGGACAAGCGCAATAATATTGTATATGCATCACCGAATAGACCTATGTTGAATGAATTAGATTACTCAAATAATTTAAAATTTGTAGTACACCCTCTCTTTCAAAAATAAATTATTGATTGTAAAGAATCATTAATTTATTTTACATCTATTCCACACTACACCGCTTTTTTATACAGATACTGTTGGAAGGTGCAGAACATTGAGCGGATTTCATCCGGTTTTCCGAGTTCCTGCAAGGCGTTCATTGGTGAGCCATATTTCAAATTAACCAGTTTACCAATTCTCTCATCATCAAGCTCGGATATACCTTCTTTAACATATTGTTGCAATACAAACTCAATAAAGGCATATTGTCTTGCCGCATAGTTATCCATAACATAAACTTTGCATTGTCCGGCTCTTTCGGCTCTGGTCATCATATCGTTGCAGAATTCTGCCAAATAACTCAAAACATCAAACACATCTTTATCTTCTGCCTGCAATGCTTTTTGAATATATTTGAAGGTTTCCTTACTATATCCTTTTTCAGCAAACCGTTTGAGCAATGTCTTTCTGGTTATCGGGTCAAGCCACACTTGGCGCAACTCTTCTTCCGTCTTAAAGAAGTTTGGCATCTGTCCGACTAATCTTTCAATAAATTCTTTTGCGCTTATTGGCTTGCCTAAGTCTTTATCATAAAAGGTAGTTCCATCATCAAAAATCTTTACTTCGCGACCTTTACCCAATTTAATCTTGGTTATTTTTTTCGGCTCCGATGTTTCTCCACCACCATTTCCGCCGTTACCTCCTTGACCGCCTTTGCCACCATTACCAGAACTTGGTTTTCCGGTATATTCTGTCGGTCCGTCCCATTGTGGATCTTCAAAATTATGTGATGCACCGACAAAGTCATAAATTGTGAAATAGTCTTTATCTTCGCAAACTCTGGTTCCTCTACCGATAATCTGCTTAAATTCAATCATTGAGTTCACTGGTCGCAATAAGACGATATTTTTTATCTGAATAGCATCCACACCAGTTGATAGTTTTTGAGATGTGGTTAAAACTGTCGGAATAGTTTTTGAAGTATCTTGAAATTGCCGCAAAAACATTTCTCCACGTTCTCCGTCATCTGCCGTTACCCGAACGCAATAGTTTGGATTTGTGCTTGCTGTCTTGCATTGATTTATCATATCTCTGATTAATCCGGCATGGGTTTGCGTAGCACAAAAGACTAGAGTTTTATCGTTCTGATTGATTTCATCCATAAACTTTTTAACCCGTTCAAGTTCCTTATCAACAATGAATACTTCATTATCATTGTACGTCTTTTCCGTGTCAATTTCCCCATCAATATCATCTGACGGATTATATTGATATTTGTCAAAGTTTGTGCTTAGATTTCTCACCCTAAACGGCGTTAAAAAGCCATCATTGATACCTTGTTTAAGCGAATAAGTATAAACCGGCTCGCCAAAATATTTATAAGTGTCCACATTATCTTTGCGTTTTGGCGTAGCTGTTAAACCCAAGTGAACAGCGCAATCAAAATAGTTCAAAATCTCGCGCCAATTACTTTCATCATTAGCCCCACCGCGGTGGCATTCATCAATAATCACAAAATCAAAGAAATCATTTGGATATTGCCCGAAATATGGCTTTTCACCGCTCATAAATGTTTGGAAAATAGTGAAAAAGATACTTTGCGCATCCGGCACTCTGCCGTTTTTCTTAATATCCGCCGGCGTAATTCGAGCAAGTGAGTTGAGCGGAAAAGCCTGAAAAGCGTTAAATGCTTGGTCGGCTAATATATTTCTGTCCGCTAAAAACAGTATTCTCGGCAATCTGTCACCGATATTTTTAATATTCCACTTTGCCTGCATTAACTTCCAAACAATCTGAAAAGCAATACAAGTCTTGCCAGTTCCTGTGGCTAACGTGAGTAAAATACGCTTTTTGCCTTCACTTAGTGCTTTTATAACTGCGTTAATAGCGTTCTCTTGGTAGTAACGCAATTCAAACAGCCCATCTGTCTTAGAAGGAATAGCAGAAAGCAGATTAAATATCTTGTTGTCTTGGCTGTATGTCATCTGCCAGAGTTCTTCCGGAGACGGATACTTATCAACCTGACATTCTTTTCCGGTTTCCATATCTATTTAATAGATTTCTGTGCCATTGGTGGCATAGGTAAAGCGAATATTTAAGAGTTCAGCATATTGTTTGGCTTGCGCCACACCATCGGTATAAGAACGAGTTGATTTTTTGGCCTCAACTATCGCTAATTTAACATTTTTGTAGATAAGTACATAATCGGCACTTAATTTGGGTGCGCGAGCATTTATTCCGATAATTTTACCCTTAGAGATAGGATATTCCCGTCTGACAATAACATCGTTACCAGTTTTCCAACCACATTCTTGCAGTTTTGGATTTATCAGTTCTTCTCTGGTGTCTGCTTCTGAAAACATTATAGTTCTCCTCTAAATGCTTTTTGCAATATAGATTGTTTTAATTCATCACATTTTTTGATTTTTTGCGTGTAAATTTGCTCTAAGTGTTTTGTTTGTTCTTGCAGTGTATCAAGTTTTTCAACGATTTTTTGTTGTTCTGACAAACTAACATAGGGAATTGTTAAATTTTTAATATCATTCAATCCAATATTACCTTGACCAACAGCACCACCTTCGTTTGCAAAAAAATCGTCTTTATAGGTGCTTGTGTATGAATAATAATAAAAATATTGTGGAAGTAATTTTTCCTTAAATTTAACCATTGCCAATCGCTGATTTAATAATAAATCATCTTTATCAACAATTGCTACGAAGCCATAATCTCTCTTGTTTTTGGTGCCTGTTTGTGTAATAACCGCATCTCCTTTGCTTAATAGTGATTTTTCTAATATATCCTTTGTCATATTATTAACATATACTGGGTTTGCAGATAGACGCAAAAATCCCTGTTTTACATTTCCTAATCTTAATACCTGATATTCTCCTTTTTCGGTAAAACTATTACTCTTAAAGGCGTATCCACTATTAACGTCGGTTAATTCACATAATTTTGTTGGCTTGAAATTTAAGTTTATAAATATATTAGAAAGAGCACTTTCAAAAAGTTCTTTGGTATTGGTAAGGTTTTGCTCGGCATTGGCTTTTACCTTGTCTATGGCTTCAAAAGCTTTATCCAACTTCGCCACAATCCGCTCTTGCTCAGGTAATGGAGGATAACAAACAGGTAACCCTTTAAGTTTTTCCTTATTTAAGGTTTTTCCTTTGACTTTAACATCACCTTTTAGTAATTCTTCATAATCAAAATATTGAAGATAGTAATATAAGTAATGCTTATCAATTTTTTGTTCGTTTTTTATAGGTAATTGTGCAATAGCCTCGTTAGTATATAAATCTTTTCCTGCAAAAGCCACTCTACCTATTGTCAGCTTAAAACTCAATAATAGAGTTCCTTCTTTTACCAATTTCATATACTGCGTCGCTAAATCGGAAATCTGTTCTTTGCTTGAAAAAACTTTTTTATTTTGCGTATTATTTAAATCTGCTATTGATAACCACGTGTTATTCGTTGAGCGTGCTTTATCCCAAAACTTGATGTTGGATCGGCTAGGAGTTTTGCCAATTTCAATATTACACAACTCCACCAACGTTTTTTCTTCCCATTTTTCAAGAGTGGTATTTGTCATCAGTAATTTACCTCTATTAAATTCTCAATCCATTGTTTCAATAACTCAGCCTGTGCTTTGATATTATTTTTTTGAGAGGCGGAAACACTTGCTTGCTCAAGTTCAGACATACGGTCAACAATGGCTTTCATTCCATCTTTTCTTTCCCTATCGGTAACATATTGCCCAAAGATTATTTTACCCAAAGTCTCGGCAATTTTCTCATCACTCATTAAGACAGTTAAAACTGATTCCAGATTATTTTCCATTACATCAGCTCCTTTATCTCATCTAAGATTTCGGCACTTTCAGCATCAAGTTTTTCTATTTCTGCAATAATTTCTGCCGGTTCGCGATAAACAACTTCATCACTCTTATTCGGGTTTTTAACCGATAAATCTAATGTGTCAGGATTAACATCTTTCAAATCAACAAACCAAGAGTTCTCGGTTTCTTTTTGCCCTTTGAAACACTCTAAGAAATCAGCTAAATCATTTTCATTTAAGGGGTTAGTCTTGCCTAAATTCCGGTCAAGGTTTAGCTGATAATACCAAATTTTCTTGGTCGGTTCGCCTTTTTTGAAAAACAGCACAACAGTTTTTACTCCGGCAGAAAATACTTTTGCTGGCAAATCCAAAATGGCATAAAGATTACAGCTTTCCAGCAACTCTCTCCGGACATCTGTTGCATCACCGTTGCTTAAAAAGGTATTTTTAATAACCACACCGGCATTACCTCCGGCTTTGAGGTATTTAATAAAATGCTGAATAAACATATAAGCCGTTTCGCTGGTCTTTATCGGAAAGTTTTGAATGTCCGATTTGCTGGTGGCGGCACCAAAAGGCGGATTGGCTAAAATAACATTAAACTGGTCTTTGGTTTGCACCGCCATAATGTTTTCCGAAAGCGTATCTTTGCGGATAATATTCGGAGCTTCAACCCCATGCAAAATCATATTCATAATGGCAATGATATACGGCAACGGCTTAAATTCTTTACCGTAGAGCGTTTTCTTTTGCAAAATTTCCATCTCGTCAACGGTTAATTGCTTACTTTCCTTAAGATAATTAAAAGCTTCCACCAAGAAGCCGGCAGAACCACAAGCGCCGTCATAAATTTTATCGCCCAATTTTGGTTGAACAACATTGATAATGGCTCTGATGAGCGGTCTTGGCGTATAATATTCACCACCATTACGGCCGCTATTGCCCATATTTTGAATTTTTCCTTCATATAATTCGGAAAGTTCGTGCTTTTCTTCTGATGTTTGAAAACGCATTTCTTGCATTATATTGATAACGGTGCGCAAAATATAGCCGTCGTTGATTTTGTTGCGGATTTCACTAAAAATAACTCCGATTTTATATTCTAAGGTATCGGCCGCCTGAGCTAATTCCTTAAAACGAGCCAAGTGCGAAAAAAGTTTTTTATTAACAAACTCAACCAAATCATCTCCGGTCATAGCTTTGTGATAATCAAGCTTGCCGTCTGCAGTTTTAGGATACGCCCAACTGCTCCAAGTGTATTTTTCATCAATAATAGGCGTATATTTCTTGCCATTAAGCTCGGCCTCCATCGCCCGATTGTTTTCCAGATCTTCCAGATATTTTAAGAACAATAACCAAGACGTTTGTTCAATATAATCCATTTCGGTAGAGCAACCGGCATCTTTGTGCAACTCATTATCAATATTCTTAAAACTCTGTTCAAACATAATATACACTGTCCCTTTATGTATTTGACGACTGTTTGTGCATTAATAACAGCACAAAACGAACCCAAGTTATAGTAAACCGCAGACAAATAAAAGCAAGCATTTTCGCATCATTTTCCATTATTAAAGAGAATAAAATTCCAGTGTTTTTGTTATTTTTTATATAAATTGTTCTTAATAGTATAATTACTTATATGACATAGGACTTGAAAATATGAATAATCAGATAACAGAAACCATAAATCCGCGGGAGGCTGTTTTATTTTCATGCGGTGGTGTGAATGAAGTAGCAAAACAGTTCGCCGAGATGCTTCAATATTGTAAAAGGAAGAATTTGCATGTTGTTGACGTCTTTTTTTAAACTTCCGGCATAAAATCTTATGAAAAGGACTGTATGAACAAGCTTCTTGATCACCTTCAACGCAATAAAACCAAGCAAGCGGTGGTGTTTCATTCAAGAAAAACTTATCTCAAATACGTTGATATAAGCAAACTACTGCCTTTTATGCAATCCGGTCAAATTGAGCTCAGATTTGCTAAAGATAACGTTATTATAGGTTAAATGAGGAAGATTAAAAATATCTCCTTTTATAAGAATTTTCATCATCTTGGGCATTTCTTTTATAATCTTCGGCAATATTGTCCAGTATAGTAGCTGTTCGGTTATAGCTATACCTCAATTTATCTGCATATTCTTTATATTCATTATATGCATTCCACATATCCGTAGCTTGAGGGGTAACCGAGTGAACTCCTATGGAATTATATTTTCCTATACAAATTGCTCTATCTAAATCGTCATTTTCTTCTTTTTCGATAATATCTCTTATCGCTTTTAATGGCCATATATTGTCGGTTTTATCTTTAGGAGATCTACCAAATAATTGGCCAATAACCGACATTCCTGAGTTAAATCTATCTACATTAAGAAGTCTTTTCTTATTTTTCTCAAACCATGGTATTATATTATCACTGCAATCATCAAAAATAAATGAAGATTCTATTTTCATCATTAATTTTAATGCTAATTTTTGAGCATGGATTTGTTCTTCTGACTTTTTTTGAGAATTAATATTTTTGGTTTCATCTTTAGATAAAGAATCCTGTAAATATACTTCCGAAATTATCTCTGAAAATAATGGAGAATCCGGGTTAGCTAACTCTTTTTTTAAATGTATTGGAAAAGGCTTATTGTAGGCAGTAAGTATATCTGAATATTTAATTTCAAGTTTAATCAAATTACTTGAGTCGACATCACTTTCATATAACTTATTGAATAATTGATCAATGTAATGACAATCCATAGTATTATTTTCTGTTTTTTGATAAATTAATAATGCGTTCAAGATGTCATCTGAAGTTGCTACCTGAAGGTGATAAAAAACAAATTCCAATAACATATCAGAATCATAATTGGCTATTTTATCCTTGGCATAATTAAATTCTTCTTCCTTAAAATCTTGATATATGTGCATTCCTGTCCAATACAAACTATCTAAATTATGTTGTTCTATCCATTTCCACAAGTTCAGCGAAGGATTTAAATATTTAAGAATATTTTTCTTTAATTCAGTTGACCATGTTTCTTTCCAAAAAATATCTAGAAATTCTTGTTCTTTATTATAAAAATATCGTCCAATAAACATACTAATGACTTCATCAATATTTTTATCTTGGTCTAATGCATCAATAAATTGTTTTAGTTGAGTTTCTGAAAGAGATATTTTTGATAAACCTTCATAGAGTTTATATTTATTATCTTTTACACTTTTTATTAATTTCAATATTCCTTTGACACCATCGGAATTTAAAATATCCTCCAATGCGTCTATATATGGTTTATTATCATCCTTAAAAGAATATATCTCAAAAAGAGAGAGATAGTTCTGATATTTTTCGGTAAATTTTATAGAGTTATCTATATCCTTTAATTCATTAATAAAATGAACGTCGATATCTTCATCATTATCTTTTCCATATTCATCAAACCATTGTGTCTTTGATAAGATAGCTTTTTTGATATTAAGCTTATCTTCATAGCTATATGTTTCGTAATTAATAGATTTCAACTTGTTTATTAAGATTTTTTGTTGTACCTGTGATAAATTAAAACAATTATCAATTAATAAATTCCAGTGATGCGTTATTTCTACAATTTGTAATAATTTATCAAAAACAAAATCATAAAATTCTTTTATTTCTAGATCTGAAGTTGAAGTTTCATTTATCCGAAGATACATTGGTCGATTGGACAATAATATCGTATCATTTGGGCGAAACTGAAGATTATTTAGTAATGTTTCTACAGCCTCAATATATTTATTTTGGTTAATAAAAAAGGCAATAATATTCTTTTTTTGCTCAGTATTTGCTTCTGTTTGTGGTGACCATGCACAATATATTTTTCTTAAACTATCCATGGGAGAATTTGAATAATTACTGCCCTTTTGCCAATTTTCTCCCATTTTTAGTAAAATATTCGTAGTTTTATGTAAATATTCTGGTACCCATGCTATACTTTCTAAACCATTTAACACACCAGCATAAAAACAATCACCACCAAAATAAACACCACTATTAGCTATCATGTTATTCAAAATGAAGTTATCGTTTTCAAATAGTTTATCTACTTGTCTTAACATTTCATCAGGTGCAGCTTCAAACAGTGATTGCATATAATGGTTTAAGGACATCCACAATTTATAATCACAGTCTTCAAAAATACTTTTAATCATTTGCGATATTTTTGAGCGAATTGTGGCGTTGTTATCTGTATAATCAGTATAATTGGAAAATAATGCTAATCCTTGTGAAACAGAACTTTTTATATTAGAAGAATATTTTGTTTCTGTTTTATCCAAACTAAAGTTATATAAAAAGTTTTTATTTTCTTCATCGTAATTTTTATCAATTTCGCTCAAAATATCTTTTATTTTATTAAGAAGTGTATCAAAGAATTCAGGGACTATATATGTTGACATATAATCTAAAATTAATTCAGGATTTGTAACCTGAATATTATTGTTAATCTGTTGTATAGGTGCACCTTCAACACTAATCATAGAAATTATGATCTTTTTTATATCACTGTAGGATTTATTTAGTACCGCTTCGACAACTCCTATATCTTTGGAATTAGAATTATCCCAAGAACTAAACATACTTAAAAATAAAAGCAATTCACTATTTTCTTTTGATACCCAATCCGGTTTCGGTAATGGTGTATCTTTCCGTCTTAATAACTGTTGTAGCAATAATAAACTACCATCACTGAATCTTTGATGTAAACTATTTTGGAATCGGTAATCTTTAATTTTTTGGTTCAAAATAGGTTCTAAAAGATAATTATTAACATTTTTGAGTTCTATCCGATTATTTATTTGAAATACGTCAGTTGAGCTCAAAGGAAAATATATCTGATAATTTTTATCTTTTAAAACTGCTATTCCATCAGGGATACCAAACATAGGTACAAGAATTAAATTTTCAGAATGCTTGTTATCGACAATCCTTTTCCATTGAGAGTTGTCTTCCACAATTAATACTTTGGATTTTATTTCTTCTCTTTTTTCTTGATTAGCAATTTTCAGAATTGACGCTAGGAGAAATAATAAACTTTCTTTCTTGCTATTAGATTTTACTTCTAGCAATCCCTTATCATACAAAAGCCAATTATTCATTTCTTTTTCATGAATATTTTCTCTTGCTAAAATAATTTGTTCATCCAAAGGAATAATTGTTGATTTACACCACTCGCTCCATTTTTTATCAAAATCATATATACCATCACTCGGTTTACCTAATACATCACACATCCAAGCCGCAGTGGCATAATCCTGTTCAAGCCAGTGCTCTATGTTATCTGCATCAAAAACTTTAATATTTTTCCACAAATTTGAATTGACTATATTTTGTCGCGCTTGATTTATTAACTTATTTTTATCTTGTACCTTTCTTGTCGTAACAAAAACGAAAATAGCGTCAGTCTTTTCTTGTAAGCTTGCAGATCTCTTTTTTAAATCATTAAAAAATTTATCTTTATAATTTTCATCTACGCCGCATTCAATATTATAAATTCCGGCTTCTTCTAAGACGCTAGTAGAGATGGTTTGAACTACTCCATCCATCCCTGGCTTCCAAATACTATCTTCAACAGGAATATCCACATGCGGAATATATTTATCAACGCTATTTGTTATTAATTTCCTTAACAATAAAGGTAATTTCCCTTGAGCATCTCTTGTGTTGCTCCAAATTTCAAGTTCTGTTGATGTTATTCTCATGTTTTTACGTCCTAAATATATTAATTATTCCCTCTATTACTTTGCTTTTTTCATAATCTCTTTCCATTTTGTAAAGTGATCGGACAGGAAATCATAATTAAACTTTGACATCTCTGTCTTTATCTGTTGCAAGCTATGGTTAGAATATGACTGTTCCATTGTGTTTTTGCCTTCCCAACCGATAATCTTAATGATATACGAATTAATAATACCGGCATTTTGCATAGCTATACTGGCATTTTTTCTAAATGAGTGAAAATCGTAACTGTCTTTAGTGCCTGATTTTACTCCGATTTTCTGCAAAAAGTTAAGAATCATCCGCACCGTGTATCTACTGTTGTATGTTCCGCTTTTGGTTTGGCACTTCGGAAAGATAAAATCCGTTCCTTTAGCGTTAAGTGCTGTTTGACGACGTTTAACATAATCCACAAAGCCTAAATCCAAAAGTTGCGGATGTATCGGCACAATTCGCTCTGAAGCTTCATTTTTCAAGTGCTTAATCGGATGATTTTCAATAAAGTTAATGCACCAAATACCATCTTTTTCAGTAATATCATTATATTGTAATGTAATGGCACTGTTCGCTCGTGCTCCGGTAAACAAAGCAATCATGCACACCCAAAAGGCGTCCGGATGCTTTTTAAAATAAGTATGTTTCGGATTAAACATCTCAAGCAACTGCGCATCACTATATGGTAGATGCGGTTTTTTCTCAGATTTTTTTGTTTTTTCAACGTTTGGCAGGTTGTTAATTACGCTAAGCTTGTAAAAATCCGAATCGATATTGCTTCCGCAAGTTGCTAACTCTTTGATGTAGCGTAATTGTTTTCTTTTATAATCACCTTTGGAATCAGCCTGATCAACCACAACTTTGGAAATTGCACTGATTGCGTCGGCATTGTGAAACTTTGCATAATCATCATCAAGCGATATGCCTACAGCTTGCAAAAGCTTGGTAATGGTATTTTTCTTCCGCCGTTTTTCATCATCGCAGTTGTTGGCCTTCAATAGCATCATGTCCAAAACTTCTGAAATTTTACGCGATGGAGCCGATGTAGGCTTTGAAGATGTCGGTTGATTAGCTAAAAATGCCTCAATCATCGGGCGCATCTCAACAAATTGCTTTATTAACAACCGGTCTTCTTGGCTTAAATTCATCTGATTGGATTGCACAGCTATACTTCCCAACAGATTTAATTTTTCAATATTTTCACGCTTATTACGCTTTGATAATCGCTTTTGTATCTGTAATTGCGACAGCATACCATAGTTGCCGTTGCCTAAACTTTGTCCTAAGTCTGTATCAAAGATTAACTCATTGAAAAGGCGACGTAATTCATCAAAAGGCCAATTTTTATCTGTTGTCATTGCGCGTAATTTCTCTCTTGCTTCGAAAAAATTGTCTGTGTGTAACGATATACGCTTATATCGGCGTTTACAACCAACACGTTCAAGTTCGACTCTATAATAAAAAATATTATTGCGCAACCACAAATGGGGTACTTTTGCATCACAGTTTGCATCACACTTTTTAAGCATTTCAGTCTCCATACGTTATTTTGACGACGGTTTAAGTGTAAGTGCTTGATTTGTAATGCTTTTGATTTTTTGGAGCGGACTAAACTTTTCAGTCTTTAAAAGCAAAAAAGCCTTGAAAATCAAGGCTTATAAATTGGAGCGGGCAATGGGATTCGGACCCACGACATCAACCTTGGCAACCAAAAAAATTATCCCAAAGGTGGCTGTTATGGGCATTTTATCACGTTATTTTTACGGATATTGGTATGTTTTCGCACATCGTAGACATTATCAACTTTGGTATAGGTTTCAGTATATTTTAGACTTGGACACACTATATATTTGACAATTACCCCCAGTATTGATATATTTCTTTGCAGAAGGGAAGGATATATCCTATATTAAGCGTTTTGACGCAGGACTTTTGTCTGATTATAGGTGATGCCTTCTTTAATGGTTTTAAATAGGCCTTTCATACAATTCATCTTGACTTTTAGTCCTTTTAATGTTATATCTTTTTACAGATAGAAGGGGTATATCTCATATTAAGCACCTTTATGCAGGATTTTATCTGGTTATGAGTGAGACCCTTCTTTATTGTTTTAAAATATTCCAAGTTTTTTGCCACGTTGATATTTTTCATTAAAAGTGTCTATGTTTTTAAGTTGTTTTAGCAATTTTTGAGCATTCATCTCTTTAATTGTGTTATATATAAGGTTATGCATTCTTGCCGGTGGATTTTTGATATCCGCTAACACTGAACCATAATGAAACACTTTGTTTCTATACATTCTTATAATGTTCAATTTGCTGAAGATAACTTGCAAAACAACTTTATTTTTACTGTTATCAAAAATTTCATTTAACATCTGTGGGTATTTATTCCATAATACATCATTGTATGCTGGTAAAAACAGATAAACCCCAAAACCTAAACTTAATTCAGAAATGATATGATTTTTATCTGTCGGACTTTTCTTTGTATCTTTGATATGTGATAATGCCGATACCATGTTTTCTCTATTACGTCCGATAAGATATTGCGGTTGAAAAATCCAGTCCTCGCCCAAATATTTAGAGAATACAATATCAATTTTATTTCTTAATATTATCTCAAAATAGGACAATGACGAATAAAATGACTCTGCCAATTCCGAGTTGAATAAGTGGCATTTAAAAGCATCTTCTTTGGCTATTCCTTTGTATTTTGCCAACCTTTTTTCGGATAATAAGTCTGTGATTTCGTCCATAATTCGATTCCTTTATAATTTATATCATAATACAACCGGCAATTTAAAATATTATGAATCTGTTGGATAAAAACTTGGTTATATTTAAGCGTACTCTAAAGAACGTTGCAAAAAACTGTCATTGTCGCAAATGAATGAGTTGAAAGCGGATATAAAATCCGTTCTGTATATATTCTAAAAACTATGTTTTTTTACAAGTCTAAATCACTTTTTCCTAGATTGCATTTAGAACATAATGTTTGAAGATTATCCATTGTTGCTTTTCCGCCTTTAGCGCACGGAATAATGTGGTCTATATGTAATATTACAGAAGAATCTGTTGCAGGGCTTCTGCCACAAATTCGACATTTAAAGCCATCTCGTTGCATAACTTTGAATCTTAATCTATAATTGATGTTTCTTGGATTTTCCGTAATATTTGAGTTTTTAATATGTTGCTCTGATATCTCTCCGTCAATATATTCAATAAATGCTTTTAAAGCATTGTAATACGTCCCAAATCTCTTTTCATAAGTTCCTACAGAATATGCTGATAATGGTTTTGTAATTTCGTGATATTTAGGTTGTCTTCCATAATGTTGCCATAGATGTTCGATATTTTCAAATAAATCATCTTTTGATATGTTTAAGGGACTTCGAGAAGGTTTTAAATTTGCTTTTTCTAAGCATTTGAACCAAGAGCCAAAACGTCTTGTTATTGTAGAAGAACTATATTTGCCAAATTTATTATATTCTTCAGTAGTTATTGTTTCCTTATTTAATTGTTTTGCCACATTAAGCATATCTTGAAGCAAAACTTCATCACTAATATTTCTGTTATAGATACTTAATATATATTTCATACTAATCTCCATTTATGATTGTTTTGTGAATTAGGCTCTATTAAACAATTTTGTTGAAAAATAAAATCTTTGCTGAATTCTTTTACAAGAATTTATAATATGATTCTGTTTAATAATTTATGAAAGGATTTATAAAAATGACAGATGAAGAAATAGAACGATTATTCAATAAAATAACAGAAGAAAGTGCCGATAGAATAATACAATTATATCTTGAATATATGGATAGAAAATTTATTGAAGAATCAAAAAGAGGTGCATTTAAAACATTATCATATTTAATAAAACAATATTCAATGATGATTAAAGTACATCAAGGATTATTAAATATATTGCGCCTATCACAAAAACAAATAAAAGACTTGGAAAATTTACTTGAGACTATTGAGTAAATCAAAAATCATCTATAACCTTCTTTTATATATTTTTTAATAATTCATCTCTATGATTCAATTTATCAATTATAATGGGAAATAAAAATATAATGGGAAATAAAAATATAATAGGAAATAAAAATATAATAGGAAATAAAAATATAATAGGAAATAAAAATGGAATTTGTACTGAATGAGTATCATAGAAATTTAAGTGATGATGAACTTATACAGGATGTTGTTAGAGTTGCAAATGAGTTGAAAAAAGATTCTATAACTAGTCAAGAATATGATAAGTATGGAAAATATCATTCGTCTACAATTAGAAGAAAATTAGGAAGCTGGAAAAAAATTTTGGAACTGTCTCATTTAGCAACACATGGACATAATTTTAAATGTAATTATTCAGTTGATGATATAAAAGATGATATCAAAAGAGTACTAGATATTTTAGGTCAAAAAACATTAACGCGAAAAGAATATACCAAATATGGGAAATATAGTGGTACAACTCTTGAAAAAAAGTATAAAGGATGGAACAATGTATTGAAAATGTGTAATTTAGATATCCAATATATTCATTCCATTTCCGAAGTAGACTTATTTACAGAAATTGAACGTTTATGGATTTTATTAGGACGGCAACCAACAACAACTGATATAAAAAAGGGGTTATCCAAATATAGCCTTAATTCATATACACGAAAATTTGGTGGTTGGAGAAACGCTTTAATACATTTTATCAATTATATTAATGATGAAAAGATTGAAAACATTAAAGACAATGTATCCACTAAAATTAATTATAGTGGAGAAGAAAATAAAACTAATTTGCACAAAACGACAAGGGATATAAATTTACGATTACGATTTAAGGTTATGGCTAGAGATAATTTTAAATGTTGTATTTGTGGTGCATCCCCAGCAACAAATCCTACTGTAATTTTGCATATTGATCATATAAAACCTTGGTCAAAAGGTGGAGAAACGACAATAGATAATCTGCAAACATTATGCTCTAAATGTAATTTAGGTAAAAGTGATTTAGAGGTAGACGATTAAAATTTAAATAAACAATCTTTACATTGGTTCGTTTTTTGTAATGCTTGCAATTTTTGCGGTGTTGGTAGAAAATAAAAGTAGGAAATAACAAAAAACAGCACATTTCTGCGCTGTCTTATATAGTCCTGTTTTATATATAATATTTGTAAGAAACTTCAATGTTAGCGACTCCTTTTTAAGGAGCCTTTTTTTTATGCGCAAAGGCGGTCAAATATGAACAACAAATTGCCTTCAAATGAAGGTTGTGTAAAAAAAATTACGGATTTTTACACAAAAGTGTGTAAAAAAGTGTGCAAAACATAGGTTGGTGTCGTTGTGTTTATAGGCTTTAAGTCTTTGAAATAAAAGAATAGTAAGCGTGTAAAAACTTTTTGCACAAAAAAAGAGAGGATGCGAATTCCTCTCTAAAAATCATTTTTATAAGTGTTTGATTTCACTAAATAAATTGGAGCGGGCAATGGGATTCGGACCCACGACATCAACCTTGGCAAGGTTGCGCTCTACCCCTGAGCTATACCCGCATCATCTGCGAACAAGATATTCTATACCTTATAAAAAAATAAATTGCAAGAACTTTTTTTATATTTTTTCAAAAAAAATTATAACTCTGTTAAAGGTGTTGATAAATCAAGATTTTACTAGGCTTTTAGACTTTAATTTTTTATGATGAAGCATAATCATTTTAAGGAGAATTGGTATGTCAGCGTCTAAAAATCCGCCAAAATCGGCGCAACAGCTGCGTTTTGAAAAAGAAGCCAAAGCTTTGCAAAAGAATCTGCAAAAACGCAAAAAACAGCAGGAAGAACTAAATCGACGTAAACAGGAAAAGGAGCAAAACAATGGATAAAATCAAAATTATCGGCGGTAACCCGTTGTTTGGAAAAGTTTTTATCAGCGGTGCTAAAAATACCGCATTACCGATTATTTGCGCTTCGCTGTTGACTGATGAGCCGGTGACTTTGCGCAATTTACCGATTCTTTCGGATATTACCTCGCTTAATTTGCTGCTGCAGCAAATCGGTACGCAGATTGAGGGCAAGCAAGAAGAGCTGAACGGGCACATTACGCAGACGTTTACATATCATACTCCGCAGCCGACCAGTCTTGTTGCGCCTTATGATTATGTGCGCAAAATGCGGGCTTCTTATTATGTTTTAGGTCCGTTACTGACAAAATACCGCCATGTTGAACTTTCTTTGCCTGGCGGCTGCGCTATCGGAGCCCGTCCGATGGACATTCATCTAAGCTCGCTTGAGCAAATGGGCGCCAATGTTGAAATCAAAAACGGCTATGTGATTGCCGATATTAAAGATCGTCTGAAAGGCGCGCATATCACTTTCCATTCGGCTTCGGTCGGTGCTACCTGCAATATTTTAATGGCTGCGACTTTGGCGGAAGGCGATACCATTATTGAAAATGCCGCTAAAGAGCCGGAAATTGCCGACCTTATAGATATTTTGAATAAAATGGGCGCAAACATAGAAGGTGCAAATACCTCAACTTTGACTATTCACGGGGTGGATAAACTGCACGGCGTTACTCATGAGATTATCAACGACCGCATAGAAGCTGGTTCATACGCTGTTGCAGCCGCTATTACCCACGGACGTTTGGAGCTGGTAAACGCCAACGCCGACTACCTGCAGTCGCCGCTGGATATTTTGCAAAAAACAGGGGCAATGGTGGAACGCACGGCAAACGGCATTATTGTAGACGCACAGCATGCTGATTTGCAGGGCGTTGATGTTTATACCGACTATTATCCTGGGTTTCCGACAGATTTGCAAGCTCAATTTATGGCTTTGATGTGTGTTGCCAACGGTGCGGCTATGGTTACGGAAAGTATTTGGGAAAACCGCTTTATGCACGTTCCGGAGCTGATTCGTATGGGCGCGAACATCAATGTGCATGGGCATGCCTCGGCGATTGTGCGCGGAGTGAAAAAACTTTCCGGCGCGCCGGTGATGTCAACGGATTTGCGCGCTTCATTTGCTTTGATTTTGGCTGGTTTGGTGGCAGAAGGCGAAACCATTGTCAATCGTGTATATCATCTTGACCGCGGCTATGAACATTTGGAAGAAAAATTTAAAGCTGTGGGCGCAAACATAGAACGCATAAAAGAAAGCGATTAGTTTTTTAGTCCGGCACATCAGAAAATTTAGGTTTGCCTCTTGCGCCGGCGGTTATAAAATCCCATATAAATAAGTAGTTTTAGAGGGAGAAATAACCATGAGTAAAAAACAAAAGTTTAAAACCGAAGTCAGCAAGCTGCTGGATATTGTGATTAACTCGCTGTATTCGGAAAAATATATTTTTCTGCGCGAATTGATTTCCAACGCCAGCGATGCTTGCGACAAACTGCGCTATTATTCGCTGATGAAGCCGGAAGTTACCAAAAACAACGGCGAATTTAAGATTATTATCACACCAAATGCCGAAGAAAATACGCTTACTATCAGCGATAACGGTATTGGTATGAATAAAGAAGATTTGGTTAATCATTTGAGCACAATCGCCAAATCCGGTACGGCGGACTTTGTCAACAACGCTAAGGACAACGGCTCGGTTGTGGATTTGATCGGCAAGTTCGGCGTGGGCTTTTATTCCGCATTTATGGTGGCGAGCAAGGTTGAAGTTACCACCAAGAGGGCAGGGGAAGAGCAGGCTTATAAATGGATTTCCAACGGCGTTGACGGTTTTGAAATTGAAGAAGCAGAAAAAGAAAAGAGCGGTACGGATATCAAGCTGTTTCTGAAAGACGACGCCAAAGATTTTACCGACACTATTTATCTGCGCCACATAATCCGCACTTATTCCGACCATATCAACTATCCGATTGTTTTGGACTTGGGCAAAGCCGGCGAAGAAACTGTAAATACTGGTTCGGCGCTGTGGACTAAGAACAAAGCGGAAATTACCGATGATCAATACAACGAATTTTATCACCATATTTCCCGCAATTTTGATACGCCGTGGCTGCGTCTGCATTTCAAAGCGGAGGGAAGCATAGAATACACCGGATTGCTGTTTATTCCGTCCGAAGCGCCGTATGATTTGTTTCAGCCGGACAGACAGCAAAGCCTGAAACTTTATGTCAACCGTGTGTTTATCTCGGATAAAGTTGATGATTTGATGCCTGCGTATTTGCGCTTTGTGAAGGGAATTATTGATAGCGCCGACTTGCCGTTGAATATTTCTCGTGAAATGCTGCAGCAAAACGCTTTGATTGCCAAAATCCGCAGCGGAACGGTTTCGCGTATTTTGAAAGAGTTGAAAAAACGTTCTGAAGATTATGACGATTATATGAAGTTTTGGAAAAACTTTGGTATGGCGTTTAAAGAGGGAATTTATGAAGACCCGGCAAACCGTGTGGAAATTGCCGAACTTTCGCGTTTTTATTCCACAAATTCCGAGGATAAGCTGACATCGCTTGATGAATATATTTCGCGTGTTAAAGAAGGACAAACCACCATTTATTATATTACCGGCGATGATATTCCGACTTTGCGCAACAATCCGCAGCTGGAGGCATTCAAGGAAAAAGGTTTGGAAGTTTTGCTGCTGACAGACCCGATTGATGAATTTTGGGTTCAGACCTTAACTAACTTTAAAGGCTATCCGATTAAGCATGTTTCTCAAGCTGATGTTGATTTGAAGTTTGAACGCAAAGAGCCGAAAGCCGATGAGGGCAGCCTAAAGAAACTTACCGATTTTATGGCGGAATTGTTCAAGGATGAAGTCGGCAAAGTTGTTCCGACTGAAAAACTGACTAAAAGTCCGGTTAGCTTGACGGTGGAAAGCGGACAGATGAGTATTCACTTGGAGCGCTTAATGCGTAACCATCAGCAGCAGACTGCCTTTGCCAGCTCGCGTATTTTGGAAGTAAACCCATACCATCCGTTGATTATTAAATTAGCCGACAGTATGTTTGATGACAAAGAGCGTCCGACAGTGGAAGAAGTTTGCCGTTTGCTGCTTGACCAAGCCAAAATCGCCGAAGGCGAGGCGATTAGCGATAGTTCGTTCTTTAGCGAAAAACTCAGCGACTATATTTTGCGTGGCTGGAATAAATAATTAGATAAAGTCAGAAGAAAATGCCTTGCTTTGATGAAAAAAAGCAAGGCGTTTTGCTTTAGAATAAGCCGGTATACTATCCCAAAAGCCAAATGCAAAATTCTTTAAATTCATTGTAAAGTGATTATCTCTTTAAGTAGAAAAGGAGATTGCAATGCGTTTTATAAAGCCGATAAATCTAAATGAAAAATCGTTTATTATGGATGTACGTTTACCGGAAGAGCAAGCGGTGGAAGAAATAGGGCTGCCGCATATAAATCAGGATTTAGAAACGCTTGATCCGGCGGAATTTATAAAAGAAAACAATATCGGTAAAAATGAAACAATCAATATTTTATGCTCATCTGGAGGTCGGGCGTCGCAGGCGGCAGAAATGTTTGAAAAAGCTGGTTTTAATAATGTGGCGGTGGTAATCGGCGGGTTGGTGGAAGCCGAATATGAAGGAGTGCCGATTATCCGCCATTAAGGCTTGCGTTTTGTGCGGTTTATGATATAGTTCCGGCAAAGGAGAACTTTATGCCGGATTGGAAAATAGAAGACAAATATCAAGGGCTGATTTGCGGAATTGACGAGGCTGGGCGCGGTCCATGGGCGGGACCGGTAGTGGCAGGAGCCACAGTGTTTTTAACGCGTGAGGTGGTGCCAGAGTTATTGGAACAGCTCAATGATTCTAAAAAACTTTCAGCTAAAAAACGCGAATATTTATATGAAATTTTGCGGCAGGAAGAGCAAGCCGGACATATTTGGTGCGGCATAGGCGAGGCGAGTGCGGCGGAAATAGATGAATATAATATTTTACAGGCGACATTTATAGCAATGCGGCGTGCGGTGGAAAAATTGCCACAAAAACCGGATATTGCATTGATAGACGGCAATCGTCTGCCCAAGGATTTTCCTTGCGCAAATGAATGTTTCATCGGCGGCGACGGCAGGTCATATTCCATTGCGGCGGCAAGTATATTGGCAAAAGTTTATAGAGACCGGCTGATGAAAGATTTGGCAAAACAGTATCCGTATTACGGGTTTGAAAAAAATGCCGGCTACGGCACTAAGGCGCATATAGAGGGCTTGCGTCTGCACGGCGTAACGCCGCAGCATCGGCGCAGCTATCGCCCGATTAAGGAGTTTTTAGCAACCGGAAAATAAATCCGGCTTGCATTTTGCAATAAAGTGCGATATAAAGCTTTTTGTGTTGCAGGCGTAGCTCATCAGGATAGAGCGACTTCCTCCTAAGAAGTAGGCAGGCGGTTCGAGTCCGCCCGCTTGTACCATTTTAGAAAATGCTATCCAATAGTCTTTCCAGTGCTGATGATTCAGATTTGGGTTCATCAACCAGATTTTCTTCTTCAATTAAATCGCCGATGCTGTCTGCAGAAACGTTATCCTCAATCAATGAGCCGATGTCATCATCTTCGGTGTCGAGAGGGTTGATGTTGTGCGCAGCCAACATTACATCGTGCCAAATTTCTGCCGGAACAGTGCCGCCGCCGACTTTATTCATTGGCTTTTCATTGTCGTTGCCAACCCAAACCGCTGCCACATAGCCTCCAGCCCAGCCTACAAACCAAGCATCGCGGTAGTTTTGGGTGGTACCGGTTTTCCCGGCGGCAAAATACGGCAGCTGTGCTTTTTTACCGGTGCCGCGCGTGATGACGTGATTTAGCATCTGCGCCATCTGTTTAGCAATATTGCTGTCGATAATCTGTTTTGGTTTGCCCGATTGGCGCACATAAAGCTGATGACCGTCTTTGCTGGAAATTTCATTGATTGCATGTGCCCAAACTGCATATCCGCCGTTAGCCAGCACGGCATAGGCTGTTGCCATATCCAACACTTTAACGCCGTTTGTGCCCAAAACCATAGACGGCGTCAGGCTGATTTGGGTGCTGATGCCCATTTTGCGGGCGTTGGCGGCAATATCCTTTAGATACAATTCCTTAGAGAGCGCCGCGGTTGCCACGTTCAGCGAGTGGGTGAGGGCATAGTCCAATGTTACATTGCCGTAATAGCGTTTGCTGTAATTTGACGGCTGCCATTTGCCGATTTTAAGCGGGGCGTCATTAACCATACTGTCAGGAGAAAAGCCGTATTGCAAAGCCGTGAGATAGACAAACGGCTTGAATGCCGAGCCGGATTGGCGGATTGCCTGCACCGCGCGGTTAAATTGGCTGCGGTTATAGTCCATGCCACCGACCATGGCTTTGATTGCGCCGTTATAGTCCATAACCACAATTGCGCCTTCACTGATGTTTTTGCCTTTGGCGTCCCAAATATGCGAACGCAGGATTTTTTCGGCACTTTCCTGCAATTGTTGGTCTAAGGTCGTCATAACGTTGATGTCAACCGTACGTTCGCCGATGTAGCTGTTGACTTCGTCATAAACATATTGAGCAAAGTGTTTGCCACCGCTGACGCGGTATTGCTGACCGTTGCTGATTGGCAGAGCCTTGGCGGAAGCGTATTGCTTTTGATTTATATATTCACATTCCAGCATATTGTGCAAAACCACATTGGCGCGTTCCAGCGATTTTTCACGGTTTAAAATCGGGTTGTAGCGGTTCGGGGCTTTAAGCATACCCGCCAAAATTGCCGCCTCGCGCAAATTTAAATCATCGGCGCTTTTGTTAAAATACCAGTTAGCAGCGGCTTCGGCGCCATAGTTTCCCGAACCCCAATAAACGCGGTTTAGATACAGCGCCATAATCTGATTTTTGGTCAGTTTATTTTCGAGCCAAAATGCCAGCAGCAATTCCTGAACTTTACGTTTAATATTTTTGTTTGGCGTTAAAAAGATGTTTTTTGCCACCTGCTGCGTGATGGTGGAGGCACCTTGAGCATAACGCCCGCGGAACAGGTTGGTAATCATGGCGCGCCCGAAGCCCCAAACGTCAAAGCCGAAATGCTTATAAAAGCGGCGGTCTTCAGTGGCAATAATGGCGTCGGTCAAATTTTTTGGCAGATTATCAGGATATATTACTTCAGCATAAACATTGCCGAACGAGGCAATATCGCTGCCGTTTTCTGCCATAATGGTAGTGGAAGGCTGGCGGGTTTGCGCTACGGCTTTAGCAATGTCCGGCATGGTAAAATAGCAATACGCCACATAAGAACCGACAGTGATAAACAAAAACAGTCCCAGCCACAAGCCGAGAATAAACAAGGTCTTCAACCGCGAGGAAGTGCTGCTTTTCTTTTTTGCCGAGCGTTTTTTCTTGGGCGCCGATTTCTTTTTGGCGGCGCTTTTTGCTTTGGTTTTACGCACGGTGTCTTCTAAAATTACCAAGCCTTTTTTGAGGTTGTGGCGAATTTTTTGTTTTACGTTTTGCGGCATTTTATTCTCTCGTCTTCAGTCAAATAATCTTAGTCTGCACTATATATAAAATAAGTTAAAGAAGGTTTTATAAACAAAAGTGCAAAGAAAAATTTTTAATGCTTGGCGAACGCATAAAAAGCCGTTATATTGGCGGATAAGGAGAAAATAAAAATGGCAAAAGTTTGTTTGATTGACGGTTCAGGCTATATTTTTAGGGCGTTTTACGCCTTGCCGACAATGACGGCGCCAAACGGCAAGCCGGTGAATGCCGTATACGGCTTTTTAACAATGTTTATGCGGCTGATAAAGGCTATTCCCTGCGATTATTGCGTGGTGTTGTTTGATGCCAAGCGCAAGAACTTCCGCAATGATTTTTTTGCCGATTACAAAGCAACGCGCGCCGAGATTCCAGAGCTTTTAATTCCGCAGTTTGAGCTGATTTATAAAACGGTAGAAAATTTGAATCTGCCGTGCATTCTGCAAGAAGGCTATGAAGCTGATGATTTGATTGCCACCTATACCAAGCAAGCAGTTGACACCGGAAATGATGTGGTTGTGGTTTCGGCGGATAAGGATTTGATGCAGCTGATACGTCCGCATGTGGAATTTTATGACGGTATGAAAGATAAGTTCTTTACGCCGGAAGATGTGCATGAAAAGTTTGGCGTTTATCCGGATAAAGTGGTTGATGTGCAGGCGCTTTCCGGCGATAAAATTGATAATATTCCGGGGATTCCAGGGATTGGTCCGAAAACGGCGGCAGAACTGGTGAATATGTTTGGCTCGCTGCAGGGTGTGTTGGATAACGCCGATAAAATCAAACAGACCAAACGCCGTGAACTTGTGCTGCAAAATAAGGAAAACGCCGAACTTTCATTGAAGTTGGTGACGCTGAAAAATGATGTGCCGGTTGAACATTCGCTTGAAGATTTTAAATGCAAGGCGCCGGACGCTGAAACTTTGCTGAATTTTGTGGCGGAACTAGGCTTTAAGAGCATTCTGCCTAAGCTGCAAAAATGGGTGGAAGAGCGTTGCTGCGCTTTGGGCTGTGCTCCTGCTGCGGTTAAAAAAGAAGAGCCGGCGCGCTACTTTAAAATTCAAAACCGCGATGATTTAAAAGCTTTGTATCAAGAAATTATCACGGCACAGCAATTTAGCTTTCAGGTTTTGCATAACGGCGTGGAGCCGGAAGCTTTGAGTATCAGCACAGCTGAAAACAGCGCCTATTATTTGCCGATACCGCAAGTGGCGGGTGAGGCTGATTTATTTGCTCATCATGATGTATCACAGCTGGATAATGAAACGGTTAAAAAGTTTTTGCTTTCTATTTTGGAAAATCCAAATATTCTAAAAATTGCTTTAGATTTGAAAACGCAGTGGCATTATTTGAACAAAATTTGCGGCAAACAGCTGGATTTATTCCCGTATCATGATGTTGCGGTAATGTCTTATGATGTGGACAGTTCGCTGCATGAGCACACATTGCAGGTTTTGAGCGATATGCTGCTGGATAAAAAAGTTGCTTTGCCGAAACTGACGCAGAAAATTAAAAAAATAGACTTTTTCAGCCAAGAATACGGCAATTATGTTTTTGAAAGTGCGGATTATGTGCTGCGGCTTTATTATATTTTGAAAGACAGCCTGTTTCATGAGCATAAAATGTATGTTTATGAAATGCTTGACCGCCGCCTGCTGCAAGTTTTGCTGAAAATGGAAGACGAGGGAATAACTATTGATGAAAACTGCATGGCAGAATTGAACGATGAGTTTGCCCGCCAAATGAGCAAAATTGAAAGTGAAATTTTTGCTTTAGCCGGTATGGAATTTAATTTGGGCTCGCCAAAGCAAATCGGTGAAGTTCTTTTTGATAAGCTGGGTTTCAGCGGAGCGAAAAAAACGGCAGGTACAGGCAACTATAACACCAGCGCCGAAGTTTTGGAACAGCTGGCGGAAGAACATGAAATTGCTGCCAAAATTTTGGAATGGCGCAGCTACGCTAAGCTTAAATCCACCTATACCACGGCTTTGTTGGAAGTAAAAGATAAAAATAACCGCGTGCATACTACTTTTTCGCAAACGGTGGTGAATACCGGACGTTTGGCTTCTTCTAATCCGAATTTGCAAAATATTCCGAATCGTTCGGAAATCGGGCGTAAAATCCGCGCTTGTTTTGTGGCTAGAAAAGGGTATAAAATCGTGGCTGCCGATTATAGTCAGATGGAACTGCGTTTGTTGGCGTCGGTCGCCGATGTTAAAGCCTTGAAAGAGGCGTTTGCCAACGGTGTGGATATTCATGCCGCCACGGCCGCCCGCGTGTTTGGATTGAAGCCGGAAGAAGTGGATAGAGATCATCGCAGCCGCGCCAAAGCTATCAATTTTGGTATTGTTTACGGTATTTCGCAATTTGGTTTGGCCAAGCAAATCGGCACCACCAAAGAAATTGCCAAACAATATATAGACTCGTATTTTGCTGTTATGCCGGAAGTTAAAACCTATATGGAAAAAACAATCGAGTTTGCCCGCAGTCACGGTTATGTTTTAACGCCGATGGGACGTAAATGCGCAGTGTTGGGGATTAACGACAAAAATCATCGCATTGTGTCATTTGCCGAACGTGCGGCGATTAACGCGCCGATACAAGGCGGAGCGGCTGATATTGTAAAACTGGCTATGCAAAAGGTTTATCAAGCGATGAAAGAACATCAGCTGGACGGGCGTCTGCTGCTGCAAGTGCATGACGAATTAGTGCTGGAAGTTAAAGCCGAACACGCGCAGCAAACAGCCGATTTGCTACAAAAAATTATGGAAGAAGCTGCTGATACGGCAGTGAAAATGGTGGTGGAAACCGGCGTCGGCGATACTTGGGCTTCGGCACACTAAAACAAATAAAAACAAGTATGTGTTAACCTTTCAGTCATAAATTATGTCGTATAAAAGAGGTAATAGAATAAAAGGAGAATGCAAAATGAAAAAATATTTGTTGATTGCTGCAGGTTTACTGGCTGCTGTTTCCGCAAATGCCGGTGAGTATCGTCCGTATGTTGGGTTTGACTATGTTAATATGACGCCGAACTTGAAAGGCAGATATGAAAATACTCATGCTGATAACTATGATTTGGGCAGCCTGACTGCCGGTGTAAAATTTGTGGACTATGGTTCCATAGAATTTTTTGCCGAACGTTCCGCACAAGAAAAGAAAGTTATCGGTTCTAATGTTGCACGCAGCCGTTTATATGGTTACGGAGCCGATGTATTGATTGATATGTACAATGTTTCGGACGCCACAATTTTAGGTTCGGTCGGTTATGGTCGTATTTCTTCCAACTTAAAATATAACGGCAAAAACAATAAAGACACTGCAAATGCTCTGCGTCTTGGCGTTGGCGGGGAAATCAACCCGACTCCGGAATGGGGTTTCCGTGCCATGTATCGTTATTCCTTGGCTGATGGCGATGCATATAACAATAGCAAGGAATTTACAATCGGGGCTCGCTACTACTTCTATTAAAAAATCACATCTAGCAGCGCATCTAGCACCAAAACTGCGAAAGAGAGAAAATTCACGTACCTCTATGTACGCTAAAATTTTCTCTCTTCTTGTTTTAACGCTATCTACACTACTATCTGTAATTTTTGTTGATATGTTTTGTATGGAAACTATAAACTTATATAATCTTATTTTAGTTCATATTTTGCATAGCAGGCTTTAAGGATTGGGAGATATTTTTCATCTATCACAAAATTTTCAGGATATGGGTGTTGCAGCACATCGTGAATATCCGGATTTATCGCTACTTCCTGCGGAATAAAGTGCCGGCAGAAAGCATACATCGCCGCCGCTGGATTTTCAGTATTATAGCCGATTTTCTGCAGTAAAATTTCCAGATTACTTTCTTGTACTTTTTCTGCGTCGTTCAAATCATACCACAGTCCGATACCGTTTTCCGCCAGTTTTTGCCACGGAAAAGCAACCCCTGGGTCCGGCTTGCGGGTCGGAGCAATATCCGAATGTCCAACCACATTTCGTGCCGGAATATGATGACGTTTGATAATCCCTTGGCACAGCTCAATCAGGCTGTTTATCTGCCGTTCGCTGTACGGTTCCTGCCCCATGGACATAGAACTGATTTCTATACCGATAGAGTTATGGTTCAAGTTACTAAACTCCCGCCACGAACTTATACCGGCGTGCCAAGCTCGTTTTTCTTCCGGCACCAACTGGGTTATATCGCCGTTCAGCCCCACCACATAATGAGCGCTGAGCTCTTCTTTTTCCAGCACGGCAATCATATCTTTAGTATCGTGTGCGCTGCAATGCAAAACCAAAGCGTTGATTTCTGTAGGACGCTCATTAAAATATGGCAGCATGTGTGTTCTCATTTCTTCCTCTATAAACAAATAAATGAATATTGGGTCGGGTAGTCTTTCGGCTGACTAATCAAACCGAGATGCGTGTTGCGGCGGTAGCTGAAATAGCCGTTTTGCGCCGGATATGTATCTATATGCGAATTAACGACATTGTCAATCCCAAAATTATGGATTTTATCTTCTAAGTAACCGCTCAAATCAAAATAAAAATGTTTACAGTCTTTTCCGGCGGCAAAATATTTTACATTAGCGGAATTTTCTTTGAGCAGCGTCGTCCGCATATCATTCTGCACCTCAAACGAAGCCTGCTGCATGCATGGTCCGATTGCGGCGGCAATATCTTTCAGTTCTGCTCCCTTACGCAGCATTAAAGCCACGGTGTTTTCCACCACTCCGCGATAAGCTCCGCGCCAGCCGGCATGCGCCGCGCCGATAATTCCGTGCTTATAATCTGCCAGCAGCACCGGCGCGCAGTCGGCGGTTTTTATACCCAGCAAAATATGGGGATTGGTCGTGACAGCTCCGTCCGCCGTAATCGTAAATTGCTGCGGTAGGTTTGCTTCTACCACCGTATTGGAAACACCTTGATTCAGCGTAAACATATCCTCATAATTTTTATGAAAATGCGCGGTGATAATCTCAAAATTCTGACGCACCGCAACTTTGGCATCTTGGCTGTTGTAGTTTGTGTTCAGCGAAGCGTATTTGCCTTGCGACACACCGCCTTCAGCACCAAAAAAGCAATGCTTTGCGGCAATCAAATTAGAAGCTCGCCAACTCATAAAAAGCTTTCTCCGTATTTCATCGGTTCAAGTCCGTAAAAAGTGCTGATTGTCTGAGCAATATCGGCATAAGTTTTGCGCTGCCCAATGTTTTGGGTCTGTACTTTTTTGCCAAACATCAAAACCGGCACTTGCTCGCGCGTGTGGTCGGTTCCGGCATAGGTGGGGTCGCAGCCGTGATCGGCGGTAATAAAGACAATATCGTCATCATTAAGCAGCGGCAGCAAATCCGGCAGACGAGAGTCAAAATATTCCAATCCGTGCGCATAGCCTGCAACGTCGCGGCGATGTCCGTAGACCATGTCAAAATCCACAAAATTTGTGAAAACAATAGCATCATGCGGCGCTTTTTTAACCTGTTCCAGCGTCACGTTCCAAAGCTCTTCCAAGCCGCTGGCTTTATAGGCTTGCGTAATTCCCGAACCGGCGTAAATATCACGGATTTTACCAACCGAAATAACCTCATGTCCGGCATTTGCCGCTTTATTTAAAATCGTGACTTCCGGCGGTGTAACAGAATAGTCGTGGCGGTTTTTAGTGCGGGTAAATTCGCCTTTATGCTCGCCGACAAATGGACGGGCGATAATGCGGGCGATATTATACGGCTTTGCCGCTTCAAAAGCAACTTCGCAGAGTTTATACAGACGTTCCAGCCCAAAATGTTCTTCATGGCAGGCAATTTGCAGCACGCTGTCGGCAGAGGTGTAAAAAATCGGTTTGCCGGTTTTCAGGTGTTCTTCGCCCAGTTCTTCTATAATAACCGTGCCGGACGCAGCTTTATTGCCCAATATGCCGTCAATACCGCCTTTAGCGCAGATTTCCGCAATCAATTCCGACGGAAAAGACGGATAATCAGGCTTAAAATAGCCCCAGTCAAACAGCACCGGAGTTCCAGCCATTTCCCAATGTCCGGAAGTTGTATCCTTGCCTTTGCTGATTTCTTTGGCGTGACCGAACTTATGCCCGATTGCAAATGCCGGCTTGTTTTGGCAATGCAAATCCGCTTTGTCGCCGCTGGCTTCAAATCCGGCTTGCTGCAAGCCTAAATAAGCCAAATTAGGCACTTCCAATTTGCCTTGTTTTTGAGCAATATGCGCAAATGTGTTTGCTCCGGTATTAGAAAAAGCGGCTGCGTCAGGCGCACCGCCAATTCCAAAAGAGTCCATCATCAAGATAATTACTTTGCCGCTCATTTTATATCTCCTTCAAGTGATTTTGTTAGAGATATAATGGCATAGTTTTGTAAAATTTCAATAGTGAATTTACTGTAATTGCTGTGGATAGCGGCAGGCGTCCAGTTTGATTTGCGATTGCGGTAGCCGCATTATATCTTCAGATTTTTCCGTTTTTTCGCCAGCTGCGGCAAAAACTTCTTCAGCGTATGCCTTTTTGGCGGCGTAAAGCAAAAACAGCGGACGTTCCAATTTAAGTTTGCCTAAAACTTCTTCCAACGCCTCAAAGCTATCATAAATTGTGCCGGCAAAATAAAGATAATTTTTCAGCTCAGATTTTTGATTTTGTGTTGTTGTATTCATTTTTTCACCTCGTTCTAAAATAATTGCGATAACAAAAACTTAATAATGGTTAAAAAAGTTTTAAACATAAAACATCGTCTATCTTGACAAAGTCTTAACCTGAAAACCAAGGAGTCGGGCAGGGTGATTTTTTTTACATGCTTAAATATTTCTGTGGCTCTTCATGGTGAAACTGCAAAGCCTTATGCGGTATGGTGTAGATATTTTTATCCCAATCATCGACTATTTGGCTGATAATATTGCGGCTGTTCTCAAAGCCTCCGTGCAAATGCTCGGTTGATGACAAATCATGAATTATAACGTTGGCAAAGGTATGTGTTTTCATGGTTTCCTCCTTTTGCTGAATTGATATAAAAGATATAATTTTTATTAGAGACGATAAAACCGGCGCACCGCCTAAAGTCTAGCTGAAAATTCGGTTAGGTGTGCTTAAAAACAGGCTAGACTAAGCAGGGAAAAATCTCTTCGGGTTCAAATCCCTTACCCGCCGAAATAGCAAAAAAGCCCGTCTAAAGACGAGCTTTGAGAGGGATTGGCTGCGCTGTCGCTTCGCCGCTGCGTCCTCGCTCGGCTTTGCCTCACCGGCGTACTTGCGTCCGCCTCTCGTCCTGGTCGAACCATCTTTTCGGGTTCAAATCCCTTACCCGCCGGAATAGCAAAAAAGCCCGTCTAAAGACGAGCTTTTGATAGGGATTGGCTGCGCTATCGCTTCGCCGCTGCGTCCTCGCTCGGCAAAGCCTTACCGGCGTACTTGCGTCCGCCTCTCGTCCTAGTCGAACCCTCTTTTTCGGGTTCAAAACCCTTACCCGCCGGAATAGCAAAAAAGCCCGTCTAAAGACGAGCTTTTTTGCTATTGGCGGATAGAGAGGGATTCGAACCCTCGATACCCTTTAGAGGTATACACGATTTCCAATCGTGCGCCTTAGGCCACTCGGCCATCTATCCAAAACAATCGGTATATTAACCGATTATTTTTGTTTCGCAACACTTTTTTGCAAAAATTATCAATAATATGGGATAATTCTTGAAGGGTTGCCGTTAATCAGCATACATCTTTGACCGGCGGCAATCAAATTATCCGTGCCTTGGGTTACGCTGTAGGTTTGACCGCTGTCGGTTCTAACCACATATTCATAACCGCCTTGCGACATAATGCCTTTTTCTGCCGCATTGCCGACCAAAGCACCTGCAGCCGCACCTCCGATAGCGCCTAAAATGGACGCACTTTTGCCGTGACCGATGGTGGAACCAGCCACACCGCCGGCAACACCGCCCAAAACAGTGCCGGTTCCGCCGCTGCTGTTTACATTAACCGAACGCACGGATAAAACTGTGCAAGGGAAAGCACTGCTGGCTTGTCCAACAGAGGAATATCCGTAGTCATTGCTGCCGATACTAGGGGCGCAAGCGGCAATTGCCAACAAAGCAGGTAATAAAATTGATAATTTATTTGTCATCTTGATTCTCCTAAATTAAACTTCCTACATAATTATCTATATGAAAACATTTGTCAAGACTGGACAATTAAAGATGAATGTTATATAGTGCAAAAGATTTTGTAAATTTATTTAATTAGAGGGTAAAATGTTAAAAAGAACTAAAATCAAACAACTGCTCGCCTCTGAGACAACTTTGGATGAAGTATTGCTCAAAGGCTGGGTCAAAACAAAACGCGATTCTAAAGATTTTTCTTTTGTAGAAGTTAATGACGGCTCTTGCCTGAAAAATATTCAGGTTATCGCCAATAATACCCTTTCTAATTATAATGATGTTAAAAAACTGACAACAGGTTCTTCGGTGGCAATTAAAGGTGCATTGGTGGAATCTGCAGGCGGCAAGCAAAAATATGAAGTGGCTGCTAAAGAAGTGACAATTTACAGCATTGCTCCTGATGATTATCCGCTGCAGAAAAAAGGCATGAGCGATGAATTTTTGCGTACAATTGCGCATTTGCGCCCGCGCACCAATAAATACGGCGCCGCTTTTCGCGTTCGCTCCCGCTTGTCATATGCTATACATAATTTTTTCCAAAGCCGCGGGTTTGCCTATGTGCACACTCCGCTGATTACGGCTTCCGACTGCGAAGGCGCCGGCGAGATGTTTCAGGTTACGACTTTGGATATGAAGAATCCGCCTAAACAGCCGAACGGAGAAATTGATTACAGCAAAGACTTTTTTGGTAAAGAAGCCCGTTTGACGGTTTCCGGTCAATTAAACGGCGAAATGTTTGCCTGCGCTTTGGGCGATATTTATACATTTGGTCCGACTTTCCGCGCCGAAAATTCCAACACACAGCGCCATGCCGCCGAATTTTGGATGATTGAGCCGGAAATGGCGTTTGCCGATTTGACCGATGATATGGATTTGGCAGAAGATATGGTGCGCTATTGCGTTAAAGACATTATGGAAAACTGCGCCGATGATTTGGATTTGTTTGAAAAATTTGTTGACCCTACATTGAAATCTACACTGTCAAACATTGTAGAAAACGGCTTTGCACGCATTACATATAGCGAAGCAATTGAAATTATGAAAAAATCTGGTCGCAAGTTTGAATATGAACCGGAATACGGCATTGATTTGCAGACCGAACACGAAAGATTTTTGGCAGAAGAGCACTTTAAGCGTCCGGTGATTGTGCGCGATTATCCAAAAGAAATTAAAGCATTTTATATGCGCTTGAACGAAGATGGTAAAACCGTTGCCGCTATGGACGTTTTGGTTCCGAGAATCGGTGAGCTTATTGGCGGTTCGCAGCGTGAAGACCGTTATGATGTTTTGGTTTCCCGTATTAAAGAACTGGGTATGGATATTGAAAATTATTCATGGTACTTAGATTCTCGCAAATACGGAAGCGTGCCGCACGCCGGTTTCGGTTTGGGCTTTGAGCGTATGATGATGCTGGTAACCGGTATTGCCAATATTCGCGATACAATTCCGTTCCCGCGTACTCCGAAATCTATCAATTTCTAAAGGATTAAAATGAAAAAAAGCCTGTTCGTATTTCTGATGTCTGCGCTGCTTTGGACAGCCGGTAAAGTTTGTTTGGCAGATGAACCACAGTTTGTCGAAAAATCAGGGGGTAAAGTTCCCATGGTTGAACTTAAACCTGAAGATGATGTGTTTAATGCCGATACAAACATCAATGAACTTGAAATGCAGATGTCAGAAATTGAACGGCAGCAGGAAAACAGTTCTGATTTAGATTATATTGATGATGAGCTAAAACAGCCGGATTTGCCGTGTGATTCTCCAAAACTGAAAAAACAGGTTGAAAGTTTTATTATGAACAGCTTGAATCAAACGTCGGCTTATTCGGTGGCAGAACGGCGGCATCGTATTTTGATGGTGCGCAATTTGGCGGATTTTGAAGATGTTTCATCTGAAAAAATAGATGGCAAAAAATATTATGAAGCGGCATCGGCTGCGGCTTTTTTGCGTATAAATCAAAAAAGAGAAATTAAACATATCTGCGTCAGCAAAAACACAAATGAGGCGGAAAAGTTCAAGACTTTGTATATTTTAATTTATCCGTATTTGAACTATTACAAAGTGGTGGTGGCAAATTTAGTTGTTTCTACTGATAGGCTTGACGATGCTTCATTTATTTATAATTGGTGATGAAATTGAGCGAAAACGAGCACAAAAATCTAGTCGTATATGAACCGAAAAGCAACCTGCCAATCCTTTCGGAAGAAAACGGGCTGCACGCGTATTTGGAAGAAATCCGCAAATTTCCGGTTTTAAGCGAGGAAGAAGAAAACCGTTTGCTGCTGGAGTTTAAGGAAAAAGGCAATTTGGCGGCAGCGCAAAAACTTATTACCTCTCATCTGCGCTTGGCGGTTAAAATTGCTTTGACTTACCGGCGCTATGGCTTGCCGACGTCTGATTTGATTTCTGAAGCAAACATTGGGCTTATGCAGGCGGTGAAAAAGTTTGATATAAATAAAAACGTGCGGCTGTCAACGTATGCGATTTTGTGGATTAAAGCTGCTTTGAACGATTTTGTGTTGCGTTCGTGGTCGCTTGTGAAAATAGGTACGGTGGCGGCGCAGAAAAAACTGTTCTATAACTTGGGACGCATAAAGGCTCGTTTGGGAATTTATGAAAATAAAGAGCTGGAACCGTCGGTGGTTAAGCAAATTGCGCAAGAGCTGGTGGTAGATGAAAAAGATGTTATTGAAATGAACCAGCGTATCGGCGGCGATACTTCGCTGAATACGGCGGCGCATAACAATGATGATGAGCCGGTTGAAAAAATTGATTTGCTGGCGGATAAAACTCAGAATATTGAAAAGCGTTTGGAGCAAAAACAAGAAACGGAAGTCCGCCGGAAAATTTTGCTTAAATGCTTGTCTAAGCTAAATGAGCGCGAACAATATATTGTGAAAAACCGTATGCTGACAGATGCTCCGCAAACGCTTGAAGATATTGGTGCAAAGTTTAATATCAGCCGCGAGCGGGTGCGTCAAATAGAAAAGAAAGCTTTTGAAAAGCTGTCAGCAGAAGTCAAGGCGGCAATGTCGACGGCGGCTTAAAATGGCGGATTTTTTCAGTGAAACGGTAGCCAAGCTGGCTCAAGCCAAAATCAGCAGCCCTCGTTTGGAAGCAAGGGAAATTTTTGCTTTTGCTCTGCAAAAAAATCCTTCGGAAATTTATAGCGGCTGCAAAGTTTCGGCAAAAGAAGCCGAACTTATCCATAAATTGATTGGTAAACGGCTGCAGCATTGTCCTTTGGATAAAATAATTGGGAAAAAAGGTTTTTATAAATATGACTTTATCAGCACGGAAGATGTGCTTTCTCCGCGTCCTGAAACTGAAATTTTAGTGGAACAGGCGCTGGAATTGCTGCCAGCGGAGCAAACTTTTGAAATTTTAGATTTAGGAACCGGCAGCGGCTGTATTATTGAGTCAATTTTAGCAGAACGCCCTCAAGTGCTGGGAATGGCTGTCGATGTTTCGGCAAAGGCATTGGCTGTTGCAAAGCAAAACGCGGAAATGCTGAAAGTCGGCAACAGGCTGAAATTTATTAACGCCAGTTGGTTTGACGCTGATTTTTTGAGCAATTTTTCTAAACAGTTTGACTTGATTGTGACTAATCCGCCGTATATTCCGCTAGATGATATTGCGGCTTTAGAGCCGGAAGTAAAAGAATTTGACCCGTGGCAGGCTTTGAGCGGCGGGCAAAGCGGATATGAAAGTTATGAAAAAATTGCCGAGCAGGCGTCTTTATTGTTAAAAAATAAAGGATATATTTTAATTGAAGCCGGAGCCGGACAAGCTCAAAAAATTGCTGAATTGTTTGAAAATAAAGAGCTTTCTTTGCAAAAAATCGTGCCGGATTTAGCTGGTATAGAACGCTGTGTAATTTTGCAAAAAAAAGTTGCATAATCCTGAAAAAATGATATACAAAGAACAACGGACATTTTCTATTCGTTCGTATGTAGTTTTAATAATATTACCGCCGATGCGGTTTATTTGAATGGTTTTTAGATGAAAAAATTGAATAACAACAATAGCAAGTTTCGCGGAAACGGAAATACAATATATTCTTTGAATTATAAATTTGACAGTGTCAGCTCTGCCGGAAAATTAAGCGGCACAGCTTTGGATTTGATTAAAAAATATAATGAACTGGCAAAAGAAGCGCATAATAACGGCGATTATGTGCAAATGGAAGTTTTCCGCCAATATGCAGAACACTATCGCAAAATTGTAACCGAAATCAATGAACGCAAGAATCAAAACCGAGAAAATTCTCAGCAGGAGCAACAAAATAATAGTTCAGAAAATTCTGAAACTAAAACAGATGCTCCGGTAGAGGAAAATGCTCCGGCTCCTAAGACAGATTTAGTGGAAACTGAAGCCGCAGCACAGCCGGAAGAAAATGTGAAAACAGCTGAAAAACCAAGAAAACGCCGCAGCTTTACGGTGATTGACGTGGCTGCAAAGGAAAGCGCACCGGCAGAAAAATCGACATCGGAAGGTGCAGAAAATGAAACATCTGAAACTGTTGCAGAAACGGCAGAAAAACCGCATCGCCGCACCATCACCCGCCGCCGTATTGTGAAAAAAGAAGAGGCTGCTGAAGCCTGATGACTGAAAGTGTTTACATTATAGATTGCGATGGGGTTTTATATCCGGAATCTGAACTAGCACTGCGGAAAATTGTTGACGCAATGAAGAAAATTTATCGTGAAAATATTGGTTTAAGCGGTGAACAGCAGCGTAAAATTTCAGAGGAATCTATCAATAAAAAACATTTGGGCGTGTTTAATTATATTAAAGATATTTGTGATGCTACCGGCTATGATTTTAAGAAATACTGTCAAGAAATGGCGGCGGAAATTGATTATAATTCAATTGAATATAATGCAAAATTAAAAGATGTTCTGCTAAAAACGGCAAAGCAAAATAAAGTTGTTATTTTCAGCAACAACAGTTTTGAACATATAGATAAGGTGCTGCAAAAGGTTTTTAAGCAAAGCGCAGCAAGCTTGCAGCAAGAAAATATTGAGGTTTATGATATAGCTCAAACCAAGCGTGACGGCTATTTCCACCCCAAACAAAGCGAACACGGCTTTGAATATTTTTTAGAAAAGCATCGGCTTAGCGGCGAAGATTGTTTGTTGTTTGACGATGCGCAAACTAATTTGAGCGTGGCAAAGCGTTTAGGGATAAAAGGATATTTGGTGACGCCAGAAAATAGTTTGGAAAAACTGCTGACCAAATTGCAGCAAGGGCAATTTAAATTGGAGAAGAATTATGGACAAGCTCGCTGAAGCATATAAAATTGCACAAAACGAAAGTGTGGAAACACCGGCAGACAGCGTGGTTTTGTATAGCATAAGCTATTTGCCGACCAGAGAAAACAAAGACAAGGCGCTGGCATATTTGAAAAATCACCCTGAATGCCGGACGTTAGATGACACTCCTTGCGGAAAAAAATTGATTGCTTTGGGACTGGAGACCGGCAGCGGTTGTCCCGACAGTGAAATTCTCAAAGTTTGGGCAATTGCTTCGGCTCGTTTTATTGCCGCCGCTTCCGGCAATGTTTTAGCTTTTGTTGAAAACGCCGATCCGCGCAGCACCTTTGTTTCGGTGGAATTGCCGCATATTTTGCAAAATGACAAAATTAAAATGATTAACGGCATGGCTAAAGAAGTTTTTGCCAAACGGTTTAATTAGAAGAGACTGTCAATGAGTTTATGGAATAAAATAAAAGAATTTAGGGGGCTGTATACGGTGGTTTGTCTGCTGCTGTTGAGCATAAACCTTTGTATGGTGTTCGGTTATTATTGTGAAAAGAATAATTTTCATGTTGATGAGCAGTGGTCATATGCGCATGCTAACAGTTTTATCGGTCCGTATGTTGCAAACGCTGAAGAAAATTGGAATCGGTGGCTGCCCAGTGAAACTTATCAAAAATATTTAACGGTTCAGCCGGAAAACGGTTTTGACTTTAGCCATATTTATCGCAATTTACAAAGAGATATGCATACGCCGCTTTATTTTATGACGCTTTATACCATCAGTTATTTTTTCCCTGATACTTTCAGCAAATGGATAGGCGGCGGGTTAAACATATTTATGTGGGTTTTAACCTTGCTGGCAATGCTTAAACTTTCGCAAAAGTTTTTTGCAAACAAATGGTTTGCGTTGCTGCCGGTTGTGCTGTTTGCATTTTCCTGCATAGGATTTTCATCTGTTTTATACATTAGGGTATATTTGATGCAAACCCTGTTTGCCGTCTGTATGTTAAATGAGCTGTGCCCGCTGCTGCAAGAAAAGAAAGCGACAAAAAAGCGTTTGTTTTTAATTGGTTTATATTCAACATTAGGAATGTTGACTTCATATAATTCCGCAGTTTTTTCATATATTGTATCCTGTGTTAGCGGTGCGTATTTGCTGTGTGTAAAAGAATATAAATTGCTGTTAAAATTGGCTTTGGCAATGTTTTTGAGCGTGGTGGCGTTTTTTGCCGTTTGCCCTTACGCACTGAAAACTTTAATGATTTTCGGTTGTGCATCGGTTGCCGGTGATAAATCGCTGCTGTGGCATATAAATAAAGTGTCGGCAAATTTAGCGGACGGACTGTTCAGTTTTCATGCAAATGTTTTTGACAATGTGCAGCTAAGTTGGGCGGCAGTGGCGGTTATTTTACTGCTGACCTGCGGTTATGCGTTTTTTGTATGGAAAAATAAAGAAAAGAATGATGAAACCGTGGTGCTGTTTGCTTTTATTATTGTGCTGATGAGCGGGTATCTTTGCTATTGCATGCCGGAAATGTGGGAGTATAACTCACGCTATTATATGCTGTTAAATCCGGTGTGGGCAATATTGATATTTTATGCTCTAGCAAAAATTTTGAGCGGATTGCGGTTAGCTGAAAAATACGCCGCCGTTTTGCTGGTAATGCTCATCGGCATGAATTCCACGTTTGCGGATTTTGAAGGCAGAAGCCCATACGCTTTTCATCAGGAGCAGGAAGATATTGATTTTATAAATAAGCTGAAACATAAAAAATTGGCGGCGTGGACAGGTTTGTCCTGGAGCAATGAATCGGCAGGCTATTTATGGAAAAATACAGCCGGTATCTATTTTATTTCTCCTCAACTGTTTACATATCTTGATACCTGCGAGGATATTTTCTTCAAGCTGAAACCTGTAAAAGAGCCGGAGAATTTGTTGGAGGGCGACTATTTGCTGATTTTTAATTCATACAACAAAACACTGTTTTATAATCCGGCTAAAAAAGCTGTAAAAGCCGACATTTGTCCCGATGTTTATAAAAATCTGTCGTATGAACGTACCTTGCAGATTGGAAATATTTGGTTTGATGTTTATAAAATTAACGGAAATTTTTTGCCGAATTAAGGCAGGGGAGTAAGGGTGGTACAAGGAGCGAAAAAATGAATAAAGCAGAAATTCGAGCCAAAATGCTGGAGCTTGCCGCGCAATACGCGCAGTGCCTTGAAACTGAAAAACAGCCTAAAAAATATATTCCGGCGTCCGGCAAAAACATTGGGGCAGAAGAGCTGGCGAATATGATTGAGGCATCGCTTGATATGTGGCTGACAGCGGGGCGTTTTAATGATGAATTTGAAATAGAGTTTGCCCGTAAATTGGGGGTTAAATATGCTGTAACAACCAACTCCGGCTCTTCGGCGAATTTGCTGGCGTTGTCTGCTTTAACCTCGTATAAACTAGGCGGCAGAGCACTGAAAAAAGGCGATGAAGTGATAACGGTGGCGGCAGGTTTCCCGACCACGGTTAATCCGATTGTGCAAAATGGCTTGGTGCCGGTTTTTGTTGACTGCACGGTTGGTGAATATAACATAGATACGGCTAAAATTGAAAAGGCGCTAAGCCCGAAAACTAAGGCAATATTTTTAGCTCATACTTTGGGCAATATGTACGATATGGATAGAATTATGTCCTTGGCGGAAAAATATAATTTGTGGGTGATTGAAGACAGCTGCGACGCTTTGGGCGCCAAATGGCGGGGAAAATATGCCGGAACTATCGGGCATATCGGCACTTTCAGCTTTTATCCGGCGCATCATATTACCATGGGCGAGGGCGGTGCGGTGGTTACCAATGACGCACTGCTGCGCAAAATTTTGCTTTCATTCCGCGATTGGGGGCGTGATTGCTGGTGCAAGCCGGGGTGTGACGACACTTGCGGCAGTCGCTTTAATTTGCAAATGGGAAATTTGCCGAAAGGATATGACCATAAATATACCTATTCGCATATCGGCTATAACTTGAAAATAACGGATTGGCAGGCTTCAATCGGCTTGGCGCAGCTTAAAAAATTGGATAAATTTTTGCAAATACGCCAACAAAATGCCGAAACTTTGTTTAGCTTGTTGATTGATTTACAGGATTATTTCATTTTGCCGAAAGTAAATGAAAACTGTAAACAATCTTGGTTTGGCTTTTTGCTTTCTGTAAAAGAAAATGCGCCATTTAGCAAAAATGAAGTTGTAGAATATTTGGAAAAACACGGTGTCGGTACTCGTCAGCTGTTTGCCGGTAACATTTTGCGCCAGCCGATGTTTGTGCAAAACAGCATTGCTTTGCGTATCGGCGGCTCGCAGCTGCTAAATTCCGCCGAACTCACGGAAAAAGAATATGCCTTGCTGCCGAATACGGAATTTATTATGAACCACACGTTTTGGGTTGGCGTGGCGCAAAATAACAATGTGGGCGATATGCAAAAAATTGCGGAAGTTTTGCATAATTTTATAAAAGAAAAGGCGGGTAAATGAAAAAAGTTCTGTTAACCGGCGGCAGCGGTTTTATAGGTCGCAATATTTTAGAATCGGCATTGGCGCAAGATTATGAAATTGTCGCGCCGGCGCATGCTGAATTGCCGTTGGAAGACACCGCCGCGGTTGATAAATATTTTTTACATAAAGAATTTGACGTGGTTTTACATGCCGCCACCAAACCCGGACACCGCAACGCCAAGGATTTGAACAATTTGTTTTATACCAATGTGCGTATGTTTGAAAATTTGGAGCGCCACAAGGATAAGTTCGGGCGGTTTATCAATTTTGGCAGCGGCGCAGTTTATGATGTGGCGCAAAACAACGCCGGAGTCACGGAAAACGAGATATTTAGAAATATGGGCAAAGACGAGCATAGTTTTTGCAAATATGTTATTGCCAAACAAATTCAGAACTTGGATAATTTTGTTGACTTAAATATTTTCGGCATTTTCGGAAAGTATGAAGATTACGCTATCCGCTTTATATCTAACGCTTGCTGCAAAGCTGTGTTCGGGCTGCCGATAACTTTGCGGCAAAACCGGCGTTTCAGTTATTTAGATGTACGCGATTTGCCAACGATACTTAAAGTTTTTATTGAAGAAAATCCGCTGCATAAAAGCTATAATATTGTGCCGGACGGCTATGTTGAGTTGCAAAATATTGCTGAACTGGTGCGGAAAGTTTCCGGCAAAGATTTGGATATTAAAGTCGGAAAAAGCGGATACGGCTTAGATTATTACGGCTCAAACCAACGTTTGAAAGCGGAGTTTCCAAACGTAAAATTTATGGATTTTGAGCAATCCGTGCATGATTTGTATGAATATTATGAGCAAAACAGAGAAAAATTGGATGTTAATTTGCTGTTGGAGGATAAATAGATGAAAAACCGGATTTTTGAAGATTTATTTGTGCTTGAATTAGCCAATAATCATTGGGGAAAACTTCAACGCGGTTTGCAAATTATAGATACGTTTGCCGAAGTTGTTAAGCGGCATAATATAAAAGCGGCGATAAAGTTGCAGTTTCGAGATGTCGATACTTTTATTCATAAAGATTTCCGCAATTTAACGGATTATCGCTATATTACTAAAACATTGGCAACCAAAATGTCTAAGGCGGATTATATCACTATGGTTGAAGCAGTGCGCAATCATGGGCTTATAACCATGGCAACGCCTTTTGATGAAATTTCTGTTGATTTATGTTGCGATGCTGGTATTGATATAATTAAAATAGCTTCGTCCGATATAAATGATTATGTACTGATAAATAAAATAGCCAAAACGAAAAAGCCTGTAATTGTTTCAACCGGCGGCGCCTGTTTGGAAGATGTGGTTTCCGTGGCAAAATTTTTTAATGAAAAAAATATTCCGTTGGCAATAAATCATTGTGTGGCACAATATCCGACCGAAAAAGAAAACTTAGATATGGCGCAGATTGATTTGCTGAGAAATCTATTTCCGGATAATGTAATTGGTTTTTCAACACACGAAAGAAACGAGGATATCGGCGATGCAATGATTATGGCCTATGCTAAAGGTGCACGCACGTTTGAACGCCACATTGATATTCCAAATTCGGAAAAAGGTGTTTCGCCATATTGTTCACTGCCAGAAGATTTAGAACATTGGATAACAGCCTATAAAAAAGCGGTTGCCATGAATGGAGAGGCAACAACCTGTCGTCGAGATATTCCATTGAAAGAAACTAAATATTTAGATGCCTTAGTTCGTGGTGTGTATGCTAAAAAAAACTTAAAACAAGGTTCAGTTTTAACTTTTGATGATGTGTATTTTGCCATTCCCGTGCAAAAAGGGCAGTTATCTTGCCGTGAATTTAAAACCGGTGAAGTTTTGCAAAAAGATGTTATTGCCGACAAGCCTTTGGATATATATAATACGAAAGCCGAATATTTAACGGAAGATGTTGTTTTGATGTTAAAAAACAGAGGGTTGTAATTTAAATATAAGGATTTTAATAATGATGAAGGTCAGTGACTATATAGCTTTAAGATTGAAAAATATACACAAAATCAGTGATGTGTTTATGGTTTCGGGCGGAGGTGCAATGCACTTGAACGATAGTTTTGGACGCTATCTTAATTATATTTGCAATCATAATGAGCAGGCAAGCGGTTTATGCGGAGAAGGTTATGGCAGGGTTAATCAAAAACCTTGTGTGGTTAATGTAACAACTGGTCCGGGCGGATTAAATGCTTTAAACGGTGTGTTTGGCTCCTGGACAGATTCTGTGCCGGTGATATTTATTTCCGGTCAGGTAAAATTTTCAACAACCATTGCCAGCTGTCCGGAACTTGCTTTGCGTCAGCTGGGAGACCAAGAAGTTGACATAATATCGGTTGTTAAACCTTTAACCAAATATGCCGAGATGATTACCGACCCCAAAAAAGTTAAATATTGCTTAGATAAAGCAGTTTACTTGGCAACGCATGGTCGGTTTGGACCGGTGTGGCTTGATATTCCGCATAATGTACAGTCGGCAATGATTGATGAAAATGATTTGATAGATTTTATTCCGCCGGCAGAAAATAAACCGGAACTAAAAATCGCGGAAGTGATTGCAAAATTACAGCAAGCGCAGAGACCGCTTTTGGTAGCAGGGCACGGCATTCGCTTGTCGGGACAAATCGAAAACTTTAAGAAACTTCTTGAAAAACTGAATATTCCGGCGGTTACGACTTTTAACGGTTTTGATATTTTAGAAGATGATAATCCGAATTATGTCGGCAGAATAGGGACAATCGGGCAGCGTGCCGGCAATTTTGTTTTGCAAAACGCCGATTGCGTGTTGTTTTTAGGAACACGCAACAATATTCGACAAGCCAGTTATAATTGGGAAAATTTTGCAAAAAATGCTTATAAAATTGCGGTGGATATAGATAATGCCGAGCTGCAGAAACCGACAGTGCGCCCTGATTTGACTGTTAATGCCGATTTAGCAGATTTTATTCCGGCCTTGCTGGAAAAGACTCCGGAGTTAAATACTCTGAAATGGCTGGAATACGGACAAAATTTGCGCCGTAAATATGATTTTACACATACACCGGAATATCAGCATAAAGACGGCAAAATCAATGCTTATGCGGCAATAAAGTCAATTTGTGATGCTACCGAAGAAAATGATTTGTGCGTTATGGCAAATGCCACGGCAACAATCTGTACGTTTCAGTTGGCCGGCATAAAAAAAGGACAGCGTTTTTTCTCTAATTCCGGCGACGCCTCAATGGGGTATGATTTGCCGGCAGCTATCGGGGCATGTGTGGCGGCAGACCGACGTAAAACAATATGCTTGGCCGGAGACGGGTCAATTATGATGAATTTACAGGAACTGCAAACCATAAAGCATAATAATTTGCCGATAAAAATATTTATTATCAACAACGACGGCTATATATCAATTAAACAGACGCAAAACAACTTTTTTGAAGGGCGTCATTGCGGTGATGGGCGCAACAGCGGCGTGAGCCTGCCGGATTTTGTGAAAGTCGGAGAGGCATTCGGGATAAAAAGCCTGCGTGTAGATAAGCCGGAAAATTTGGATAAGGCAATAGCCGAGACTTTGGAGGGGAATGAACCGGTCATTTGCGAAGTTATGGTTAATCCGGACTACGTGTTTACTCCAAAACTATCGGCGCGCGTGCTGCCTGACGGCTCTATGGAATCTCCGAGTTTGGAAGATATGTTTCCGTTTTTGCCGCGGGAAGAATTTGCTGAAAATATGATTTGTTGCAAAGAGAATAAAAAATGAAAAAAATCAGTATAGTTTCAAGTTGCTTTAATGAAGCCGAAAATGTCGATGAGCTTTATGAACGAGTAAAAGCGCAAATGGAAAAGTATAAAGGCAAATATGACTATGAGCAAATTTTGCTGGATAACGCTTCCACCGATGACACTGCCGATAAATTGCGGGCTTTGGCAAAAAAGGACAAGCATGTAAAAGTGATTTTGAACGCACGTAATTTTGGGCATATCCGTTCGCCGTATTGGGGAATTATCAACGCAACCGGCGATGCCGTGATTTATATGGCGTCGGATTTGCAAGACCCGCCGGAATTGATTGCGGATTTTATCGGCAAATGGGAAGAAGGCTATAAAATTGTGTTGGGGCAAAAAAATCAGTCTAAGGAAAGCCCGATTTTCTTTGCCGTGCGCAAGTGCTTTTATTGGTTTATCAATCGCATTAACGATACGGGTTCGGAACTGGTGAAAAATTGCACAGGTTTCGGGCTGTATGACCGTCAGGTGGTGGAAATTTTCAAATCTACCGAAGACACCTATCCTTATTTGCGCGGGTTGATTTGTGAAATTGGGTTCGACAAAGCGCTAATTCCGTTTGTGCAGCCGGTGCGCAAACGCGGTTTCAGCAAAAATAATTTTTATACCTTGTATGATAATGCAATGATTGGAATTGTTAAACATTCTAAAGTTCCGCTCCGCATTATGACGTTTGCTGGTTTTGTTTTTTCGGGTTTCAGTTTGCTGCTTTCAATTGGTTATTTTGTGGCAAAACTACTTTATTGGGATTCATTTCATTTTGGTATTGCCCCAATTTTGATAAGTATTTACTTTTTTGCTTCCATTCAGCTGTTTTTTATGGGAATTCTCGGCGAATATATTGGGGCGATTTATACCAGAGTGGATAAAAAGCCGATTGTAGTGGAAAAAGAGCGTATAAACTTTTAGCTAGGATTAAAAAAAATATATTGCTTTATATGATAATATATTATATAAGTAGGTGTATAAGAGCTTTATTTTGCGGTATGAATTGCCGCTTAACTGTCGCAAGTTAATAATTCAGAAAGGCTTGTTAATTTCCTGAAGGAAATTATATCTCCAGATATCGGGGAGTCTTGTGTGTATGTACAAAAAGCGTTATTCGGTTCTAATGCTTTTAAAGGCACAAGAAATCAAATTCTGAATTATGATTTGCGAACTCCCCGCCCTTAATAAGGCAAAAAATAAGTTGCTTTTTTTATCTCAGAGTACAATCTAACATATTATCACATAAACTCAGAAAGAAATTGTATGAAAATTCTATTATTTTTTGTTTTTTTATTGTTCTCAAATAATGCTTTTGCATTGGAAGCAGATGTTTCATTAAATGGAACAACGGTGTCATATGACAGTAGCCATCTTTTTAATTTTTCTGATAAATTGTTAGAGGCAACGGAAAATTGCTTGGCATATGAAGAAGATTTTACGGAAAATAATCCAACTTTACAAGATTTGGGTAAAATGATGGGCGGCGCCGGATTTTCTGTAAAAGTAAAAATATTCGGCGAGGATAATCAGCTTTGTCATTTTTCACTGGGATATGGTTTGGGTAATTTACAAACAGCAAAATATGACTGCAATATATCAAAAAATCAGCAGATTGAGCTGTTAAATGCAATGAAAAGCCGTTCGACTGAAGAAGTTTCGGCAAACTATATTTCATATTCTTCTTTTACAAATAGCGAGGGAACAACAGACAAATTGCCGGTGCAAAATAAAGTGACCGGAAATTTATTTGATGTTACATTGGCTAAAATTTTAGGGGAAAACTGTGTGTTGGAAGAAACAGAACCCAGCGAAGAAGAATTAAGCGAGTTTGAACAGCAAATAAACAAATTTTCGGATAGCTTCACGGCGTCATTGAAAAATTGTCAGCCGGATGAAGAAGAGATAAATATGCCGTTTATGAATTTATCTTTGAAAATTGTCGGAAAGTCGCAAAATATCTGCAAATTGGAATTTGCTGATTTTGCTTTGGCATTGCCTTTAGAGCGGATAAGTGAATTGAATAGTTTTGACAGCATAGACACTTTAATCAAAGATAAAAATATTGCAGAATATAAGCCTGATTTTTCGACATATAATTTGTTGTTTGCTCTAAGCGACTGCGCGCAGTATGAAAACTATGAGTTTGGTATTTCTACAAAATCTTATGGCGATGTAACAGTTAAACAATCATTGTCTTCATCTTATAAAGACGGGGTATGTAATTTGAAATTTACCAATTTGCTGCTAAGGGGAGAAGAGGAAGAAGACTATAGTCTTTATTGTAATATTTCAGATGCTGAAAGTTCTAAACTTTTGCTGCCGTATAAAGAATTGATAGAAAAATACGGGCAGAAAATTACAAAAGATTATCAATCAGATTCCGGTTTTAGTATGTCTATAGAAGGACCGGTTTATAATGAACAAACGCAAAAAGCCGGAGAAAATTTGTTTGAAGACATAAAATCTCAAGGTTTATGCAAAAGCGTAAACCGCTAAGATTGGTTTAAATCCATACAGAAATCCCCCGATTTTAATGGGGGTAGTCTGTATGGATTTAATACACGATTTTTTTTATTCTCAATCGTTTGTTTTCTTTTTTTAATTTACATTATAAAAAACATGGTCTTTTTTTGATTGACAAATGAAAGATGTTTGTCTATATTTGAGGCAAATTCAAATTATTTTATAATCTTTTATTCTTATGGTAAATTTTAATGTTAAAAACACCTCTGTTTTGTCAAACCAAGAGTTTGTCTATATGTGCCAAAAATATATGCGGCATAAATCAGAAGCTGTCGCCTCTCAAATCAAAGAGATATGGCAGAAAATGTCGACGGCGGAAGTGGCAAATTGCTTATGTTTATATGGAGGAGAGGTGCATACCGGCAATTTATGGGAACTGTATTTCAAAACTACGGAATATAAGCCCTTTGCTAAAGAAGTGGAACGGGTTTTGTTGCAAAAGGCGGTGTCTGAAAACTTTGTCTTTCTCAAAATTCCGCATGCTTTGAGTGAAGAAAATGAACGGGAACTTCTTGAATTAAATACTAATCAAGTGGTTTACGGACTTAATCTTCAGGTGCTTTCCACCTCATATAATATTTTTGACAATGTCAGTGAGGCAAAAAATGAGACAGATTGGCTTATACGCAACAACAGCAATAAACTCAAAATAATGTTTTTAAATTTAAAAACTTATTTAGAGCGTATTAGTCTTTCTTCCGCGTCTTTTGAGTATTTGGTTGACAGAGTGTCTTACAACCGAATGAAACTATATCCGTATTTCAGTCGTTGTTATTTGAAGATTGCATTAGAAGTTTTGGCGCGTGAATATGCTAAAAACGCGTTGGAAAATCTTGATTTGCAGCTGAAACTTTTGGGGGTGTTGGTGTGGAATAAAGAAGATAAAATCAGCAATCGTCCTTTTGCTCAATATGCGCTGAGCCATTATAATATGGACAATACTCCGTCAGAAAACGCAATCAGACGTTTTCTTAAACTGAACGATGTGAATGTTCTGCGTGAGATATTGGCGCACAGCTGGTTGAAAAACGGAAAAAATCTTGTGCTATCCGTTTATCCGGAATTGAAAGCCGAGATTTTACTTGCTGAAACTGCGTATGCGGCGTTTATTGAAAATTCTTATGAAAAGAAAGTTGCAATTTTGCCGGAATATGTTTCCGCATTGTTGAAAAATCGCAAGAACTGCAATTTGATGCACGGTAAAAAAATCAATAAGGTGTCTATGTTGGTGCTGTGTCTACAAATGTACAACACTTATAGCAACTGTCGCTATAATAGTTCGGAACGATGCAAAATTCTGCAAAAAGCCATTGACTATTGTGTGTTTTATAACAGCAACTCCTTGAATAAATTTATTCCGTTGCTGCAGGAATGTGCTAAAGAGGAAAAACATCGCCTCTATTCCTTGTAATATAAAAATAATCCTCAAGTCGTTTTTTTTAGGACAACTTGGGGATTATTTTTATATTGTTATATTCTTGAGAACGTATACAAGGCATTTTATCATGTTGTTTTTAGTTGATAAAATGAGGATTAACATTTAATATCTGTTGACGTAATAATTTTTGTATTTTATAGAAATATCACATAGAGCGTATAATTTTTTTGTTGTTTTAGAGTGCTAGGTGTTATGGTGACAAATTTTTACGGCATTTTCAAATGTTGCTGGTTGAAAAATACTTTTAAGCATACGGTTTGGTATATGCCGACAATTTGGCTTGTCACTATGAATGCTGCAAATGCCGGCACAGGGGACGAAACGCTGCCTCGGTCTTTAGATGAGACTTTTAATTCGGGCGGTGTTTATATTTTGCCCCACGATATTGTCATAAATTCTAAAATTGTTGTCAGCTCAAATAACGGTATAGAAATACGGCTGAATAATTATAATATTTCCGCAGCACTTGATGATGCCGCTAATAATTTGTTTTTGGTTGAAAATGACGGCGTTTTGATTTTGAGCGGAAAAGAACCGGCGGCTGAAGAAATTAAAACTGCAGATAAAAACAGCGTGACGGCCGGAAATAATGCTGATATACTGAATGTTAACGGGGGTTTGGTTCAACTCTCTAATCTAACCTTAAAAGACAGTAAAACTGCGGCGATTATTGTAAATTCAGCCGTTTTTCAGACCATCAACGCAAGTTTTACAAATATGAACAGCGGCGCGGTTAAAAATGCCGGCAATGCGAGTTTCAGTGGAAAAAATGACTTTGTTAATAATAGCGTTGCAACCGGAAACGGCGGCGCTTTGAATTTGGAAAAAGAATCTGAAACAAAATTTTCTGACTCTTCTTTGTTTGAAAAAAATTCTGCCGCAAATGGTAACGGCGGTGCGATTTATGGCGATGGTTCGGTTTATTTTGGCGACCAAAACAAACTTATCAGCGCGGTTTTTACAAATAATACGGCAACAGACGGCGGCGCGGTTTTTGTTGATGAAAATGGAAAATTTGTTGGTTACGGCGAATTTATATTCGGGCAAGATGCGGGTGCAAATGGTAATGTGGCGACAAATTACGGCGGCGCTATTTATAATAAAGGGCAAATGTCTTTTGTTGGTTTTAACGGTAAAGAAACTAAAAGCATTATGTTTGCCGCAAACAAAGCTACAGACGGCGGTGCGATTTATAATGCCGGTGAGTTGAATTTAAACGGGCAGCTAGGTTTTATCAGCAATTCGGCTTTGTATGACAATGGCGAAGATGACGCGAAAGGTTTTGGCGGCGCAATCTACAACACGGGGACGCTGGATATTTATGGAACAAATGTAAAATTCAGCAATAACACGGCGCAAAAAGCCGGCGGCGCGATTTATAATAACGGCGGCGTGGTCAATATTTCCGGTTCCGGAATTTTGTTTAATAACAATAAAGTTTTGGAAACTGGTAAAGTCGATTTTGTAAATTGGAAAAATGATGCTAAAAAAGGTTTTGGCGGTGCGATTGCTAATATGGAAGGCAGCCGCTTAAACATATCGGGAAATGTTACTTTTTCTAACAACGGTAAGGATTCAAAAATTTCCGGCGGTGGTGCCATTTATAACCGTGGATATATGACTATTTCCGGCACACGTATAACTGAAGACGGACGAGATACAACGGAAGACGGGCGAGATACAACGGATAGTTACAAACACGATGCCGCCAGTATTTTGTTTGAAAAGAACGTCGCGTCTAAAGGTATTGGCGGTGCGATTGAGGCCAAAGGTTCACACTCGTCGGGGAAAAATACGGTGGCTTTGTCGGTGATTAGAGGCGTTAACTTTATTGGTAATAGTTCTAATGCCGATAATCAAGAATATTCCAGAGCCGGTGCTATCAGAGCCAATAATGATTCCATTACTATTTTGGATAATGTTGTTTTTAAGGGTAATTCTTCAAGGGCTGCCGGCGGCGCAATTTCTACGGCCAATAATCTTAAAGATTCTGCTTTGGGAACGTTTATTTCTATTTCAAACGCTTATTTTGAAGGAAACTCGGTTAATATGGTTGGCGCGGACGGCGGAGCGATACGAACCGGCGGCGCTCTTTCGATGACAAACGTGCAATTTGTAAATAACGAAAATAAAAAAGATTTAGATGGCGCGGCACTTTCTTTTGACGGCACTTCTTTGCTTTTGGTGGCAGACAACGGAAATGTTTTGTTTAAGGGGAATATTGCCAGAAAAGGCTATACCGACCAAAGTTCGTCCGGTATTCATATTGATGGCAAAGATGCTAAAAAAATTATGTTTAATGCCGGAAATGGCGGCGAAGTTATATTTTTTGATAAAATTGTAAACAAAGGTACGGACGCGGGCGCAAATCTTACTTTGGAACTGAATAAAAGTAATGTCTTAAATGCGACCTCAACCCAATTAGAACAAATTTATGCCAAATTTTTTGATGCCGGCGGTGCATATATCGGACCAAATTCAAAAGCTGAAATGCAAAAGACCATTTTGGGCGCTAATTCTGTTTATTGGCTTTCTAAAGAAGAGGCTGCTGCCGCCGGAAGACTCAAGGAATGGAATAATTTGCATGAAGTTGAGGGGATTGAAACCGCACCGACAGACGGAAAAATTATTTTTAATACGCAGATAAGCGATACAAGTTTGAATTTGCATAACGGCGAATTGCTTTTGGCTGATGAAATTACCGATGAAATAAAAAACAAGCCGTATATTACGGGAAATTCAAACTTAAATTTATACGGCGGTAAACTTGATGTATCAAATAACAATATAGAAAGCGAAGATCAGCTCGCGTTTAATAAAATAAATGTTGAGGGCGAAGCTGAGCTTAATCTGGATATTGATATTTTAAACAATAAAATAGATTATCTGGGGAAAAACGGTATAACCGGAACGGATAAGGGAAAATTATTTATTTCAGAAATAGGGATTTTAAATGAATCTCCGACCTTGAGTTTGGGCGGCGGTTCGGAGTTGTTTAAATTTACGGGCAGCAATGATGTGAAAACAGAATTGTCGGGAATGACACAGGTGATTGTAACATCAAAGGCCGGTTATTATTTTACTTTGGACAAAGTTGACGGTTCTGCTCAAAATAATGCGGTTAAGCTGTATAAGGTTTTATCCGGCGGCGGTTTGGGGGTTGCTTTGGACAGCGGCTCGGAATTTGGTATCAGCATGAAGCAATCCGGCGGCGTGGAAATAGTTAATTGGGCCGAAAAATATGATATATATGACCCGAAAACCGGAAAAACATATCACAATATGGTTGGAACCAATGTGCAAAAAGGAGCGGTATTTACTCTTAAAGGCGAAAAAGAAAGTGTTGTTAAAGCCGGCACCGATGCAAACAATAAAGTCGGTATTGTCGCCGGAACTAAGAAATTTGGTGCTGACGGAAAAGTATATACCTTGGCTATGAACGAGGTCGCAAATGATATAAAAGACCGCGAAACTTCTGTTGGCAGAAATACTTGGTATACATACAATAAAAATGAAACTACCGGTATTAGGGAAGAAGGCGCAGAAGTGGCCGATATGTCCGGAACTACAGGGCAAAACCTGAATATTTCCAACATAAAATTTGAGGGCTTTGATACGGCAATCACCAACTACGAAACCGGAGTTATAAATCTTGAAAATGTGGGATTTTCAAATAATGCGTTGGATATTTATAACCTTGGAACGTTGAATTTGAAAGGCGAAAATACTTTTACAAACGGAATTGGTGGCAAAGACAGTTTGGGTGTGATGAGCATTATAAATGGTAAAACAATTTCAAACAGCGAAATAAACCAACAAAATGTAATTATTAACGATATTGCTTCTTTGACTGTTGATTCAGACCATTTGAAATCGGTTACAACCAATAACGGCGAGCTTAATTTGGGTAAAGGAACTTTGGCATATAAAGTGACCGGTGCCGGTAAAACATATATTTCTGCTGGAACTGAAGCAAATAAAAACCAGTTTTCTTTGGCCGATAGTGTAACGATTAAGCAAAATAGTTTTTCTGTTTTGAAAAATGCAGATGCCGAAAATGTTAAAGGTGGAAAAATTATTGCCGACACCATAAAAATAGCCGAAAGCGGTGCATTATCTACTAAAGTCGGCGAACACTTGCAAGGAAATATTGATAATCATGGAACTTTGACACTTTACGGCAACGGTGATAAAAGTGTTGTGGAACTGTTTAGTAATGCTCTGGTTGATTCTTATGGCGAAAAAACCGGCAAATTGGTTATTGATGAAAGTGCAAATATAAAAGCTACTGAAAAGATAAGTCAAAACACCATGGAAAATAATGGTACTTTTTATGCCGATATAAATAATTTGGCGATTGAAGATAAAAATTCAGGCATAACCAACGATGGCGTTTTGTATTTGAACGGTTCGACAACAAATGAGGCTGCTGCTCAAAACAATTTGGTAACAACGGTTCGCGGTAATGGTGTTTTATATTTGAGTAATAATGTTGTAAATACGCAAAATATTACTCAAAAGAAAATTCATTTAATTGATAATGCAAATGTAGAGGCGGAAAATGATTCTACCCTAAAAGCCAAAATAAAATTAGATGAGGGTACTAAACTTGCTATCAAGGCCGAGAATTTAATCTCAAATAAACCTGCCGATGAAATTGACGGAAATTGGATAGATGTTGAAAACGAAGGCAGTTTGAATTTGAGCGGAAATTTGCTGAATGTTGTTATCGGCAAGGCTGAAGATAAGGAAAACGGCGGACTTGTGAACATCAACAGTTCAATCAGTTTTGGTGAAAATGGGGAAATTCGCAATAATACGGTTAATATTAAAAATGATGGTGTGGGTTTGACGGCGAATGCTGATAAAATCACAAACGGTGTGATTTATGTAAATAATAATTCGCTGACCTTAACCGGCGGAACTAATACAAATATTATCCGAAAAGACTTTACTCCAAAGGCAGAAACTACTTTGAGCGGAATGACCTATATCGGTAATAGTCTTAATGCAGCAAATGTAATAAATAAAGAAAAAATAGAAACAGATTTGTTTATCAGTAATCGGGCCAATCTTACTTCAGAACTTGCAGATTTGAGTGGTAAAATATCAATGGGAAACTTGGGAACACTGACTTTGGTAAAAGACGCAGTGTTGACCGAAAATCGCAAAATATACGGCAAGGGAAATGTGATAATCGGAAATAATTCGCTGGTTATGAAAAATAATTCTTCGATAGAAGGAATGCTTTCTTCTGACAATGGAACGTTGAATTTGGCTTATGATAAAGCAAGCGTAACTGATGCTGTATCCATAGGTGCTTTGGGTGGAAATTTGAATTTAGCCATAAAAATGGCATTATCAGACTTAACCGAAAATAAAGGAATGGCAAGCAGTCTGAAAATAAATAATGGTGATGCGTTAGCCAATAAAAACAGTAAGATTATTTTATCAAACATAAATCTAACCAAAGGTTTTGTAGAAACAACTCCTGATGGCACGTCTTATTCTAAATTTGTTACTGTTGCCGACGGCGATTTGGATAATATAACATTCGGTTTTGCCGACGGCGATGTGATAAAAAGCACCGATGGTAAATATATTTATAATTTTACTTGGAACAATGATGCCGGCGGAAAAGGCAAGCTTGATGTTAAAGGCATAAAAATCGGCGGCGCGTCCGGATTGCCTATGTTTGTTAAAGGTTCGGATTATTTTGGAGATGTAACAATATATCAAATGTCGGATAGTTTGGTTTATAGTTCTTTGGACGGAAATGCTATCGGCACAACCAACAGAACCGAGGAAAACAGCAAAAATTTAACCCTGAATATGGGAAATAATAATCTTGTTGCAAAGGCTAAAGACAGCGAAAACAACAATATTTTAGATGGGATAACTGTTGCCGGCGGCTATACCTTTAATGTTAATGCTTCAAATACAGAGACGGACAAGGGGATAATATCAGGTTTTAAAACGGCGTTTGAAGTGTTGACCGGCGGTATTTTGAATATAAATAACGTTAAATTTGAAAATAATACCGATGATGTTAAAAATGAGGGTACTGTTAATCTGGCGGAAAATGTTGTATTAAACGCTATTTCAGGTGTTGATGGTATATTAAATATTTTGGACAGCGCCGATGTAACTGCCGGAAACATAAAACAAAAGTTATTGGTTAATAACGGCACTTTGACAATATCTGCAGATAATCTTCAAACAGCTGAAGCCGTTGAAAATAAGCATAAATTAAATTTAACAGGCGGTAATCTGGGGGTTGATATAAATGGTTTGGGAACAACAAATTTTTCCAATAATAATACTCTTAATGATAATGTTGTTGTTTCTCAAGCAAAAATTATCAACTCCGGTATTTTAGACGCGACTAAAGGAAAATTAAATTCTGATGATGTGGTATCAACAGGAACTTTGAAATTAAAAGGAGACATAACCGCGTCACAGGTTATCAGCGGCGGCAAAAATAATGACGGCGGTTTGCTCAAACTCGGTATGCTGGAATTATCGGATTCAACAATATCCGGCGATGTGGTGCAAGATAAGATAATTTTAAGCGGTACAGTTACAAATAATAAAAATATGATATTTAATAATTTGAAAAATAACGGAATTTTTTCAACTTTAGCAAATAGTATTTCAGGTGATTTGACAAATGATATAAATGCCGAGCTTAATTTGAACGGCGGCACTTTGAAGGCGAATGTCAGCGGCGGCAAGACCAACATCAACGGCGATGTGGTTTTGGCTTCAAGCTCTAAGATTGCCGCAAGCGCCGTAAATGTGGCAGAAAATAAGAGTTTAACCATAGCCGCCGGCAGTTTGTGGAATAATGCAATCAGCGGAAAGGGAACAACTATCTTTGGTGCTGCTTTTGACGGAAACAACAACGCGATAATTGAAACATTGCTTACAAATAATGGTGTATTAACCTCAAATACAGCTAATATCAAAGGTAATGTAAGCAATAACAACAAGCTGACATTAAACAGCACTAACTATGTTTTTGATAATACAATTACCGGCAGCGGCGATTTGACCTTAAACGGAGTTATGACCGTCAATAGGACAATCAGTCAAAAAAGTATAACCAATAACGGCAGCTTAACCGCAAACTCAGATATAATCGGAGCGGTGCAGAACAACGGCACACTTAATTCTGCGGCAGAAAATATAAAAACTTCCGTTACTAATAAAACCGACGCCGAGCTTAATCTGAACGGCGGCACTTTGAAGGCAAATGTCAGCGGCGGCAAGACCAACATCAACGGCGATGTGGTTTTGGCTTCAAGCTCTAAGATTGCCGCAAGTGCCGTAAATGTGGCAGAAAATAAGAGTTTAACCATAGCAACGGGCAGTTTGTGGAATAATGCAATCAGCGGAAAAGGAACAACTATCTTTGGTGCTGCTTTTGACGGAAACAACAACGCGGTAATTGAAACATTGCTTACAAACAATGGTGTATTAACCTCAAATACCGCTAATATCAAAGGTAATGTAAGCAATAACAACAAGCTGACATTAAACAGCACTAACGATGTGTTTAATAA
>CAKQPS010000003.1 GCA_934270475.1 uncultured Alphaproteobacteria bacterium | reverse complement strand
TTTGTTTTAAATGCATTTTTCTTATTTGCGAGCGGTTGTCGTTATGGCAACCGCTTTTTTTGTTTTAAATTCTTTTAGCTATTTCATTCATACCGCTTATAATGCATTTTATCTTCAGATGTTCCGGCTTCGTTCAGATTATTTTTTTAGTTTTGGAAATTTTCATAAGCAGAAACCATCAAAATTTTTGTTCTAGTCAATTATGAATACGTGAGTAACCAGTCTCAACAATAACGTATTCTGGCCTGAGTAATTGGCTTTTTATAAATGGTACAATTTAAAATGTAATTCTTTGCTAAGAGATATTCTTCAAATTGTTTTTGCATGGTATCTTCCTTTCATAAATGGGTTAATCTTGAGCTATGTAGGCAGTGTATTGAGCACTAATAAACTGTAAAGAGGCTCTGTATGCTTCTTGCCACAAGAAATATGGCTCTGGTAATCTGATAATTTTGCCATTGGTATAGCGTAATTCTATAAAATACATGGTGTTTTTCCTTTTATAAATAGTGTTATTACTCATTAACTATTTATATTATGCCGTGAATAAACCCATCCGCGAGCCCACTTTTTTACTAAAATGTGCGTTTTTTTACTATTTTTTACAGATAGTGAATCAAAGCCTTGTATTTAAAAGAAAAAAATAATACCAAGCCCCGTGCGTAACTTGGTATTTGAATGAAAATTTGAGTTAAAATGCTTTCAATACGCTGAAAAAGTGCTAAAATTTATCTTTTATTTTATGGCGACTAAACCACACATCAGATTTCTTTTTGGTATTCATCAGCCAAAGGTAATTGAAACGGTCGTGATATTCTTTTACCGTTTTTTTATTACGGTTAAAAAACAAACAATTTTCACTATTTTTATCACTCGCAGGTTCTGTCCAGTTATAACTCCCTGTTACGACACTATCGAAATCAAATACAGCAAACTTATTATGTTCAATTTTATGTTTAGAGTTAACTCGTATTTTAATGCCAAAATCATACAATTCTCGTACCTCTGAGTTTTTGTTTCCTGCTTGCAATCTATCAGTAAGAATACGTACTTTTACACCACGTTCATGTGCTTTTTTAAGTGCTTTGACAATATCTTTGTTATTAATTGCATAAACAGCAGCATCAATGGATTTTTCAGCTTTATCTATTCGTTGGATGATAGAATTTTCACATTTTTTAGAGGGTGTAAAAAAAGCAGATATATCCGCATAACACGGATATACCTGCAATATCATTAAAAGACTTAAAATTAAATGATAAAAATTTTTAACCATATGGAGTTTTCAATGTCACAACCTGCTATAGTGGTAAAGAATAGTCTGGTGCAGGTGCAGGGGCTACTCGTTTAGCAGGTTTCTTTTCTTCAGCTTTTGGTGCAGGCGGTTGATAATCTGGGAAAATATCAATTAACATTTTCTCAGCAGCTTCTCCAACTGCACGTTCAAATAAAAGTTGTTCCACATTAGCACAAGAAGAAAAAGCACCACCTTTACTGAATGTTTTTTCGACCGAACCAACTGAAACAATCTCCATTGTGGCTGCCTCTAAAATTCTATAAGATATTTTGAGTTTAGATGAACTGGAATAATTCGTTTCACCTGTTAAAGCTACAAAACTTTTACTAGTTGACGCTGTAAAAGTATCAACCGTTCCAACCAAAATATAATCAGCAGCTGCAAGATTTTTTAATTTCACTTTATTTTCAGGCAAAGTCATATCACCTTCAATAATTGACATTTCAGCAGCATAGTCATCTAAGTTATTGCGATCAACCAAATTAAATCTGCGGCTAGGAGCCAATTTTTCAATAAACATATTACTGATTATTGTATTCATCTCTTTAACATCAGGCTTTTTTCCTAAACAGTTTACGTTCGGAGCCATCTTAAAAGGCATAATGGCTAAAGAGTAATCAGCTTTTTTTACAAGACTTTTAGATCTATAGTCATGAGCGTCATATTTGAAAATGGTAGCTTTAATTTTAACTTTATGTTTTCCATTTTCTTCTGAATGTTCCAACACCTCATAAGAAGAAACACTACCTTTATACTTAGCCATTATATCTTTGGAATTATCACGAACTTCTGCAGTCACAGTTTCGTTGGCATTAGCTTTTAATTTAGCATTAGCTTGATCCTCTGCACTTAATTGATTGTTTTTTGGAACAAGACCACTACGCTTATGACTGTCAATATCCAATTTGTCTGTTGCACTGGCTTCAGCCTCAAAACTAGCATTGTGTTTTACTGTTGTAGAGAGATCAACCTTATGCAAACCATTACTTTGTATATCAATATCAGAAGTTTGACGAACCGCATTTTCAACTGCATTCATAACAGCCCAATCGTAATCTTCGCCTTCACCATAGGCTGTGACGACAACTTCTTTTGCATTTGCATTAAAAGCCATCAGAAACAGCAGTGCGTAAAATATCTTTTTCATACGTTGTCTCCTTATTACCAAGTTACCGTATCTTTATCTGCCAATTTCTTAATCTTTTCTTCGCCTTCCCATAAGGTTAGACCATTTCTTAAGTCGGTAATGGACATAGAGAAACGATATTCAATACGTTTTTTACCGGAAACGAAAAATTCTCTTTGCGTAATTTTACCGGATAAACTTAGCTCAGGAGCAGCTAAAGAACCGGATTTACGAACATTAGCCTGATTAAATTCTTTCGATTGTCTCAGTTGACCTGATGCCATAACCATCGCATCTTCTTGGAATGCTGTTACGCGAACTTTTCCGCTTTTCATCAAAGCAATACGGATAGATTTTGATAATTCGTCAACATCAATACGTTGCATAGTATCATTTTCTATACGGGAAATAACCATAATATATGGTTGTCCATTTGGTTTACTCAATGTTCCCAAATCTAACATATCCTGAATCATAGAATTAGAAGCCTGTTCAAAATCACGTCCTTCCAACGCAGCAACACGTTCTGTTGAGTCATTTTCAGTATCAATTATTTGTGTTTCGCTCGCACAACCATTTAAGGTCATTGCTAAAATAACACTAAATAAAATTTTCATATAATTTTTCATTTTAAGTTCCTTTCTGATATTTATTCAATAATACCGTTTCCAATATCATCTGTGATATAGACTCTGTATGTTACAGCTCGTTTTGTAGGTGCCGCTGCATTCCAGAAGAACTCAGCATTTTCACGCAAATTAACTTTCTTCCATTGAGCTAAACTTGTTGATATTTTCATACCACTAGCATCAAACCATTCTATTTTATAGTAAACGGATTGATTTTTACTGCTCGTACCCGCAACTTGCGCCAATATCTGTCCATCTCTCTCACGTATGGTATTATGGGTATTAATATTGAGAAGTTTTACATCAGGATTAATTGAAAACTTTTCGTGATCATATTCTAATGGTGCTGCACAAGCCCATAAAAACAACAAAGCACAACATACAAATATCTTTTTCATATCATTTATCCTTTATAAGTTTACAACATTAATTACTGGAGTAGATCCTACGGAAGGAACTCTGACATAAATTATGGAATTACCTTCTTCCGGAACTTCAACTTTATAATCTTGACCGCCGATATTGACCGTCAACTCAGCACCTTTCTTATTAATCTTAGCCAACTGAACATTTTTCGGTAAGCTATACCAACTTCTTGTGTCAGCTCCGGCTGTCATAACCGAATATACAGACATTGTAATTCCGCCTAAATCACCTAATTGATCTTGAGCAACGGCTTGGGCAACTGTTTGCAATGTAAGTTTTGTTACGGCTTTTGTTACAATAACCGGTAATTTTTTATTAAATTCTGCCACAAAGATATTATCAATATCAGCTAACAACTCTGTTGTAACTTTTTTATTTCCATTTGAAACCGAGATATTATTGTATGCTATTTCTCTTTCTTTCGGATACGGCAAAGCTAACGAAGCTGTCTTAACGTTATTTGTTGCAATAAAAATAGGTAAATCCAAGCGAAACTCTTCAAAATTAGCAACCAAACCATTTTCAAAAATAATCCATGCTGTTGGATCTATTGTTTTCTGGGTACCCGAAGCTAATTTATTTGCTATACTTAAATCTTGCTTTACAAAACTATTATTATGAACCATACCGGATACTTTTTTCATATCGTGTGAAGCTGTTTCAAAATCACTAGCACTTTTGCCGTTTGTCATATTATACAAGGCGCCCATATATGTGACATACGGATTAACAAAATTGGCATAACCATTAAAACGCTCAAATTCTTTATAGTTTGCCATTACATCAGAAATATTTTTCTGGTTTGCGGCTTTCGCGTCTGCCTGCATTTGAGCTACTTCTTTGGCATTTTCTTCGTTCTGTTTTTGGATTTCTTTATTGAATTCTTCTACAGCCTTTTTCTGAACACTATATGCTCGATTAACTTGGATTTTAGCTTCGTCTTTATTATCTTGAGATAAAGCGTTTAGGAGGGTGTATGAGTGAAGATAAATCCCGTCCATAATCATCGGATTGTAATCTACAATACTTGCGTTGGCTACAACTTCTACCGCACCTCTAGCAAGTCCTAGTGATTCTAAATCTTCTTGAATTTCTTCGGCGGCTTTTTCAAAAATTTTATTTGATAAATCAGGCTTCTTAGCTAAGAACAAAGAAGTTCCGCCATTAAGCTGTTCATCAATATTAAAATCTTCAGAGTCTATCTTTTCTACCGACATTTGGCAAGTACCGCTCTCATCTAAAGCAATATCAGCGGCCTTACAATATTCGGCTTGTTTATAGGCTTCCGTAAAATCAGCAAATTTCATTTTGTGAGATGTGCCGCATCCGGTTACAGCTATTGGTAATACAACAGCAAGTATAACCTTAAAAGGAATCTTACTCATAGTCCCTCCCTGATATTATTTCAACAGACCTTTAATAACAGTCGTTGCAAGTTGAATTTTTGCAGCATCATTTTTTACGGCTGCCTTAGCTGCACAAGATGCCGCAATTTTTGCAGCTTGTGTTTCGATATTATCTTTTGTTAAAGTCCCTTTGGACAAAGCTTGTTGTGCTTCTTGCAACATACAAGCCTTCATTTGGGCTTCTTTCGTATCCAATGAAGGAGCAGAAGGCAAATCAAATGCCATCGCGGATGTCGACAAAAGCACTGCTGAGAGCAAAGACATGGTAAATATTTTCATAATTCATTCCTTTCTTAAAGTTATAAATAACAGTTTGTATTGTAATAAAACCAACGATTGTTTCCAGGGTATACAATGCGACTTATTGAAAGTGAAGTTAGAGATCCTTAAATAGCCTAATTTGCTGATTCTGAAGCGTTTTTTAGATTATGTTAACAAAAAAGTTAAAATACATAAAAAAGTGGTTGATTTAATCGTTCTATTAAATTGACCAGTTTTTAAATCAGATTTTGGAGATTTTTTACATGACTACAATAGGTTACATAAGAGTTAGTTCAAATAAACAGACACTTGAACATCAGCGTTTTGAGATTGAAAATTTTGCACTTAAAGAAGGCATAAAAATTGATACATGGATTGAAGAAAAAATATCTAGCCGAAAAGCCTTAGATAAACGCAAACTCGGGGAATTACTGAATAATCTGCAGAAAAATGATGTACTTATTACTTGTGAAATATCCCGCCTTGGTCGTTCTCTGCTTGAAGTTATGAAGATTCTTGAAACATGCCTTAATAAAAATTGTCAGGTATGGACCATAAAAGAAAACTATCGACTCGGCAATGATATACAAAGTAAGGTTTTGGCCTTTGCCTTTGGACTGGCTGCTGAAATCGAGCGCAATCTTATATCTCAACGCACCAAATCAAGCTTAGCTAACATTAAAGCCACCGGAAAGAAGCTCGGCCGACCTTTCAATGCTGAAACAAAAAAATTAAAACTTGCCAAAAACCAAAAACGCATACAAACATTGCTTGCTAAAGGCGTATCAAAATCCCAAATTGCCCGAATTTTTAATGTTGAACGCGCCACTTTACGAAAATATCTGCTTCGCTTATCAGCTTTAGAATCATAAAAAGTCATACCGTTGCCCCAGACAAACGAATTGCCTTTTTACTTGCAGCTATCAATCAAAATTAAATTCGGTTACTATGGTGCAATTTATGACCAAATGAGCGCTATCCGACAGTTCTACTTAATATGAATTTTTATTGTAGGACTTGAAAATATGAACAATTCGATAATAGAAACCATAAATCCGCGGGAGGCTGTTTTGTTTTCATGCGGTGGAGTGAATGAGGTAGCAAGACAGTTCGCCGAGATGCTTCAATACTGTAAAAGAAAGAATTTGCATGTTGTTGACGTTTTTTTGAAACTTCCGGAATAAAATCTTATGAAAATGTGATTATTGAACAGCTGAAAAAAGAAGTCATGAATAAAATATCATTACCGCCGAAATTGCAGGAAATCGTCAAAGAAAAACTGACACAAGAACTTAATGATACATCGGCTTTTAATAAGACTATGAAAACAAATATCACAAAGCAATTAAATGAATTAAAAGTAAAAGATGATAATTTGCTTGATTATTATTTGGAAGGAAAGCTACCACAAGCTACTTATGAAGCCAAGCAAGAACAGATTGCCAATCAACGAGCTGAACTTGAGCAGACGGCTGAAAAATACAAAAATATTGATGCAGATATGAAGAAAAGAGTTGTGCAAGTTATGGCTTTGGCAAATAATATCTCTAAGTTGTTTGATATGGCAACTCCGACCAGAAGAAACGAGTTATTACAATTACTTATTTCAAATTGCCAACTTAATGGTTCAAAATTGGAATATACAATCAATGCACCCTTTAATTGGTTAATCAACAACAATAATTATACCGAATGGACTACCATCGTCATTGAGCATATAGATGACTTTGAATGTGTGAAGGTGTAAGGATTATCAACATATTTATTAATATTATTATCTTGATTGTTAATTCATCATAAACTCTCCCATAATAACCGAATTTACTTTTCTTATACACACCTATATCAAGGCCAAAATCGTGTATATAAGATAAAAAAAGCAACTCTTAATTACTTGCTAATTTCTGGTTATTAAGACACTAAAGTTAAGAATATTATATAGACATCATATCAATTCTTGCGTTTCGAAAGTTTTTCACCTAAATATTGTGTATAATATTATAATAATGGGAAAATTAAATATGATTAAATATATAAAAAATAAAATGCAGAAATACGATAAAGGATATGTTATTGCTTTATTTATATTAATATTGTTTATAATATATTGCTCATTTAAGTTCATAGGAACACAAAAGGATGCTTTATCTGTTATAATAGCTTCAATAACAGTTTATATAGCATATCAACAATATAGACTATCATCATTTCATAGTACAAATGAATTTCTTAAAGAAAAATTACAAATTGTTGATGAATTGGAAATGCTATTCAACAAAATTAAAAACCTTAAAATCGACCATGATGACGAAGGGAAGTACGATTTGGATGAAGTCGTTAATGAAATATATAAACTTGATTTAAAAACAATTATTTTATTCAAAAATAAATCATTTTCTAGTCAATTGATTAGATTAGTTAAAAAGCTAAGACAAGATAGTTATGAACTTGATGAATACGAACATCCAAACAAAACGTATAAAGATGGCATTTCAAGAGGTATCAAATTCCACAAAGATGTAGATATAGATAAGGAACTAGTAAGAGTTGGAAACATAGTAATCGATGATTTAGAAAAAATATATAAGTTCCACGCAAATCTCCAACAAAGCCTACTACAAACAATGAGAGAAACAAGAGATTTTAATATCTTAGAGTCTGTATATAAGAGAAAAGATTAATTAGTTTTTTAGCACAATTATTTGACTGCTTTAAAATCACCTTCTGTCTTTTGACAGCATGAAGTCAAAAAAAATCGTTATAACCTAGTCCGTGTGTTGCAAGCTCACTCCAGCCATAAAAAAAGTTCAGGCTTATGCCTTGAACTCTTTTTTTGTTGGGTTGCGGGGGCGGGATTTGAACCTACGAGGAAGTAGGTTCGACTACCAGCGAAAGGCAGACGGAAGTATGCCGGTCGGCATAGCCGGTGAGCACCCGTGCAGCTCAAGCACAGCGCAGAGTAGTCCCACCCTCCTGAACAGAGATTATTGTTATTACAAATCAAATGATTTACCTTACCCTAAATAATCTTTGAACTTTTATAATTAGTTTTTATTTTCAATGAGTTCTTGGATTTAGTTTTTGAACGATAGGAGTATTTAGTGGACTTTTAGCACTTTTCCTTTTTTTCTGATCATATAACGGTGAGCTATTTATTGCCCCTGGCATTCCCAATCTCATTGTTTCAAGCGTATTCAAAGCATGATCTTGAATAAAAGCAGACATCGGGATATCTTTATACACACTACCTGTTAAAGTATTTACAGCAAATGATGTTGAGCCATCAAGTTCAGCCACAACATTTGCTTTTTTTTCAAGTTCCGGATTTATTAGGATTTCTTTTAATATTTCTCTTGCTCGTTCTTTTTGATTTTCAGATGAAATCATAACAACATCTAGACTATCAGCATCTTTGCTAGATTTATATACAAAACTTCCTAATGATTCTAATTCTGTAAGCGCATCAATATGCGTCAAACCAACTCGTGTTACTTCACCTTCTTTGTTTTTAGATATAATTGCAACACCAATACATGGGCCCATTCCATATGTACCAATAAACTCAGGCTGCTTACTTGTTTCTAATATTAGTTCTTCTCTCATTCCTACCGCAAAAACTTTATTTTCAGGGTAAAACTTTTGATATTGCGGTTTATTATTTAATTTTTCGTCCCATTTTCTATCTATTTTCTGTTGTGTTTCATATGCGTTTTTTTCCCAATCAGATACCGGAGAAAATTCCAAGACATCAAAAAGTTTATTCCTTTTTTCTTCAGGTAAAGACAAAAAAGCCATTCTACAGTCATTTCTTGTATCATTTCTAGCTTGTCTTGTTTTTAAATTATAACCTGTAAAAGATATTTTATCAAAAATTTGATTATCAGAAATATTACCGCTTAAGCAACATAACGATACATCGCCTTGAGATATATAACAATACCTAATATTTACGTTTTCTCTAGTAATGAATGAAATTCTAAAATCAGTAGAAGTAAATATACTTTCTATTTCTTTTTGACTAATTTGTTTCATGTAATTATCCTTCTCTAAGTACGAACACTAATAATATTATATCATATTTATAGATAAAAACAATCAAAACTTTATCTCGGAAACTGCACGCAGTCTCCAGCCACAATTCAAAAATCGTCAGAAATGGCGTTTTTTTCTTTATAAATAAACAACTTACCCGAGAAAAATCGCCATCGATAGAATATCTCATCTAATATTCTTTGTAACTTATGTCCTTGATTCTATATGAATCCACACCTTTTACCGCTGGTATACCAAAATCCCATTTTTTCTCTGCCCGCAAATCATTCATATCTTCAGATGCAGTTTTAATCAGTTTTCCATTAGCATCCAACAAATCAACTGATATTTTTACATATTCTTTATCTGTCTTAGAATTATTCTTAACCGTAATACATATACCAATATCGCTATATTCCAATTTACACCAACTGTCTTGTATTACCTTAATATCTTCGCCTCTCTTTACTTGTATAACCTCTTCGGGCGCAGTTGTTGGCTGTTTTTCAATCTCTTTTTGGACCTCGGTATTGACATTCTTTGTATTTTCATCACTAGTACTGTACGCCAAATATCCCACAACAATAATCCCTATAAGATAACTTAAACCACCTGGCTTTTCTTCTTCCAGCTTACAGCCGCAGTTAGAACAATATTTACAGTTATCTTTATATTTTCTCTTACATTCAGGGCAAATCATAGACATTTCAGTTCTCACTTAAATTTACTATCAGCATCAGTATATTGCTTTTCCTTGATATAGCAAGAATTTATTGGATTTATACGCCATTCATTGACATCCTAATCAACACCTCTGCCTATCGTAAATATTTTGCTAATTCTAAAATTGTTGAGCTGAAATGATATTAACAAATTCTGAAAATAGAATGAAGTCTCGCTTGATATTTTCAACTCTCGACGTTATTCAGCAGTACGACATACAGTCTTTTTACCCCCATTATTCTATGCCATGTGCATAGAATAACTTAGTCAATAAATTTGCCTTAATTATAAAGGAGTATGTTCACACAAGATTCTCGGAATAAATCCGAGAATGACTGGTGCTGGGGAACGTTGGTTAAGTGTCTGTTGCAAGTTTTCTACGCAGATGTACCATACTGGATCCTCGGCGAATGAGCTAGCGCTCAAAGCCAAGGATGACAATACCCTATACTCTCGGAAACTCGGATAATGAGGCTAATACGCATTAACTTTTGTGCTTGTGTACCAACTAGTACACAAGCACAAAATACACTAACTCAAAAATTGCAGATAGTAGTGTAGATAGCGTTAAAACCAGAAGAGAGAAAATTTTAGCGTACATAAAGGTACGTGAATTTTCTCTCTTTCGCAGTTTTGGCGCTAGATGCGCTGCTAGATGTGATTTTTATATGTCGGCGATGACAGACATAGACACAATAACATCCGGTTCGGAAACCATACCATTCGGTCCGGATCCGCGCTTAATTTGGTCTACATATTCCATACCGGAAGTTACTTGTCCCCAAACGGTGTATTGACCGTCCAGCCATGGACAATCGCCAAAGCAAATAAAGAATTGACTGTCGGCAGAGTCCGGATCCATTGCACGCGCCATAGAAACCGTGCCGCGAGTGTGGCGATTGCGGTTAAATTCGGCTTTCAGCTTTTTACCGCTGCCGCCGGTGCCATTACCGCGCGGGTCGCCGGTTTGCGCCATAAAGCCATCAATCACACGGTGAAATTTCAAGCCGTTATAAAAACCATCACGTACCAATTCTTTGATACGGGCTACATGTTTCGGCGCATCATCCGGAAACATCTCTATCACAATATCGCCGTTTTTAGTTTTCAAAAGCAAAGCGTTTTCAGAATCTTTCACTTTGTATGAATGTTTAATTTTTTTAGCTCTGGTTTCGCTCATTTCCAGCTTTTGCGTCCCTTTATTTTCCAAATGTTTAGTATTTGGTTTTTCAATATGTTTTGTTTCAGATTTTCCTAATAAATCAGTCATTTTAAGCTTCCTTTCTTTTCTAATATCCTATTTAGGAAGTCGCATTTAATTATTCAAGACAAACTCGACTCTTTCTTGCGGAGTTAAGTTTTTAGGATAAGTTTCTTCAATTTTCTGCAAAATCGGCTGCAGCCCGATACCGTTGGCAATCTGCACCGAAAGCCCTGGACGGGCGTTTAATTCCAGCATCATCGGTCCGCGGTCGCGGTCCAAAACAATATCAGCGCCCAAATAGCCGAGTCCGGTCATTTCATATGCCTGCGCGCCGATTAGCAGATGCTCTTTCCACAACGGCACTTGCAGCTGCATTAAATCTGCGCCGGTATCTGGGTGCAAAGCAATCGGTAGATTATGGCTGACCGCCTGCACCGCCTTGCCGGTTTTGATAGACAAGCCCACGCCGACAGCGCCTTGGTGCAAATTTGCACGACCAGCAGACTCTTTGGTTGCCAGTCTAGTCATTGCCAAAGCCGGATAGCCCTTATAAACAATCAGACGCACATCAGGAATCCCTTGATAGCTGAAATTTTTGAACACATCGGTAAAATGCACCAACTCTTCAATCAGCGCCACGTCATATTGTCCGCCCAAGCTATATAGACCGCTCAAAATGTTTGAAACATGCTGATAGACTTCTTTAAACGTCAACACTTTGCCGGAAGGCGTGGTAAATATGCCATTTTCATAATGCGCCACCACCAGCACGCCTTTGCCTTCGCTGCCGTGCGCAGGCTTTATCACAAATTCACTCTGCCCTTCAATCAGCTGCAGCAGGTCTTTAACCTCATACTGATGTTCCACAATGCCAATCATATGCGGCGTGTTAATATCTATGCTGTTAGCCAGCTTTTTAGTCTGCACTTTGTCATCTACCAACGGATAAAGCGAACGCTTATTGAATTTGGCAATAATATTATAGTTGCGCGCATTCATACCCAGCACGCCGGCTTGACGCAGTTTTTTAGGCGAAACAAAACCTTTGAGAAAATCAAACATCTTATTTCCCCTTAGCTACCGGCGCAAATCTTTTCAGTTCGGTCAAACGATAGCCGGTGTATGTACCCAAAAGCATTACCACAAACAAAATTACCAAATTCCATTCGTTAAAGGCAAACATAATATGGCGGATATATTCATTGCTGATAACGCCGTAGGTCACAATTGCCACAAACAAGCTGTTTACCACCTGACGCACCGCGTTTTTAACGCCCTCTTCTTCCCAAGTAATCGAGGCACGCTCAATAATCCACGCCGTAATAATAATCGGGAAGAACACGGCAGAAGAAGCAATGCTGAAGTCATATTGATAGCCCATAATCGTCAGCATCTGCATAATTAAAATCACACAGATAACCACCGATGAAATTCTTGGCACCAGCAGCAAATTCAAGCGGGTAAGCATAGTGCGGATTAACAAGCCGATACCGATAATCAAGCCGAAACATACCAGCCCTGGGATAAATCCGGTTTTCACTAATGACATAGAAATCAACATCGGCGTAAACGTCCCCATGGTCTGAATACCGATAACATTGCGCATCAGCACAATCAGCAAAATACCCAGCGGGAATATCATCAGCCATTTTAAGGTGTTTTGCTCTAAAGACGGCAAGTTATAAATGGTAAAGTCAAACCAGCGGCTGTTTTCATATTTAGCGCGTCTGCCTGCCATTTTGAAGGACGATACCACTGATTTAATAACTGAAAATTTAACTTTGGAATCATAACCGCCGGAAACGTCCAAAAGCGAATTGCCGCCGCGCTGGAAAATTACAAAGCTTTTCGGCAAGCCGGATTTTCCGGTGTTGATGTCATAAATTTTCCACTTAGAGCCCTCATAGGCTTCAACCATTAAATCGGCAACGGTGGCTCTTTTCTTTTCACTCAGCTTAACGCCGCGAACCACACGCGCCGGAATTTTTTTGGCATTCAGCAAAAAGATGATTTTTTCTGCCATAATCTGCGGATTTTTCTGCACCGGCAAAAATGAATCAACTTCAGGAGCTAAAGGCTGCTCGTTTAAAACTGAAATCAAACGCTGCGCTTTGGTCTCGCCTTCTTTATTTTCTGCCAAAGCCCAAATGGCGTTAACCATTTCTTCTTGCTGATCGTCATCATAACGAACTTTAACGTCGGCAGGTCTGTCGCTAATTTCTTTGCCGCTGGTGTCTTCATTATCATAAATCATAATGCGGTAATAAACGTCCTGCTTTACGGCACGGGCAGCGGATTTCATAATCACGCGGTGATTTTTTTCATCTGTTTTAACATCATAGCCCGGAGCAACAACATCTGCGCTCAAAATTTTATATTCCTTGCTGATACGCGGGGTGGAAAGAGAAACTTCTATCGGGTCGCCTGTCGGTTTAAATGAAACATGAGCATCAACCGTCCACACATCAGATTTATCCTGCGGGCGGAAACTAAATCCCCAATAAACAATTTTATAATAGGTTGCCAATGACGCCGCAATAACCGAAAGCAGCAATAAAATAGTCAAAATACCGCGTACTGAAATAATTTTTTTAAGCATAGTTCCAATCCTTAAACAAAAAAACGGCAGAAAAATTCTGCCTTCTCCCCTTATTTCAGGGTGTTTGATACTGTTACATCAACAACGGCGCGTCCATATAAAATGTTACGTCCAATCAAGGTTTGATATTCAAACTTTTCGCGTTCTGCCACCGTAAAATTTGCTCTGAACACATCTTTGCCCATACGCACTTCCATTTCAACCATCGGGCGTTTTTCTTCCTCGCCGATTCGTTTAATTTTGGCATTTTTCAGCAAAGGCTTTTCAAATGTATGTTTTTCTTTGGTAGCGCGGTTGACAACCGTAAATGAAACCCAGCGGCGTCCGTCGCGTTCAAACGGCTTAATATCTACTGCGTCCAAAGCTGAAGTAGTAGCGCCGGTATCTATACGCGATATAAACGGAGATTTCATCGGCAGCAAATAAACAGGTTCAATTTCACCAATCACATTACTAGGCATAACTTTCACCACTTGTTTTTCTTTTGCTGTGTTCGGCACAATTCCAGGCACCATTTTAACTTCGGAAGAAGTACAGCCTGTCAATAACAACAACAGCAAAATGTGTTTTAGTTTTAACATATCCACCTCAATTTTCTAAAATATTGCAGGTCTAGTAATTCCCCATTTTTAACATAAAGTAAAGCAAAAAATACAAAAATACCGACTAATCAACAGCCGGTATTTAATTTTGAGTTTAATTTCTTAAAAAAACACAGTCAAACGGAGCGAGCTTACACTGCCGTAATTTGATTTTTTATTAAGAGCCGGATTAAAATAAAACTGAAAATCAGGCGTTATGGTCGCCCATTTAGAAATTCCCCACGCCCAATAAGCCTCAACCACCTGTTCGGCTTTATGATAAATTTCCGCGCCGACCGCCTTGGCATCAACTTTGTTATAGGCATACGCCAAGCCTATTTGGTCAAGGCTGTTGCGGTTGAGCGGATTATTATAAATAAGACCGGCGGCATAAGTTTGGTTGGTGGTGATAACGTGTCCGCTTACACCGTTCAGACGTCCGAACAGCGCCAGTTTTTCAGTCAAATTCTGCTGAATGTTGATTGACCAGCCGTTGGTAGTTTGCGGCTGCTCTTTAACTGCCGGCTGGTTATAAAGCATAATAGAATACTGCCCTGCGCCCAAACCTTTAATAGTCGGGTTATAGCCGATTTGTCCGAAGGTGGTAAAATGTTTCTTTTTCAAACGGTTAACCCGAATACTCGGCGCCTCGATATTGGTGGCGTCCTGAAAACCGGCAACAAACAGCCAATTATCCGGCGTTGCCTGCACATAGGCGCCCAATCCGGCAGAAGAATATGTGGCGCTGCCGTTTTGCGACAAAGAAAAGTTTAAGAAATTAACTTGCTGATTGCCGTCATAGTCCGTTCCGTCAAACATAAACAGATTATATTGACCAGCACCCAAAGTCAGCCAATTATACTGCTTGGGAAATTGATAGGTATAATACAGTCCGGCAAAGCTTTGCTCGTAGGCGTTAAAGTCGTTTATCGGCGACACCAATCCGCTGCGGTTTTGGATATCTTCTGCCGAATGCCCGCCGTAATACACACTGTTATAAGTAAAATTCAAAGCTCCGGTGCCGTATTCATTATCAAATGTCGTCCAGGTCACAGATGGATATAAATAAGACTGCACGGCGTTGTTATGTCCGCTTGGCGAAGTTCTTTGCCACAAAACGGAATAGGTCAGGTCGTAATCAATATTATATTCTTTGTTCAACCAATTTTTGAAAGATAAATAATCTCCGCTTAAAGAAGGCTGAGCTGCATTGGCGGTTTGAGCAAGCAACAACAGTCCCAAAGTTCCGACAAAAGTTTTTTTCATCATATACTCCCCTGTTTTTAATTTTTGAGAAATATATGCTTTGATTTTATAAAAAAAAGAGGCTGGAAAACAGCCCCCTAAACTTTTTTTTGCAACAGCCTATTTTTTAGACGCTTTTACATAAGCCATATTGGCGTGCTCTTCGCAATAAGTTTGCCCCATACGCACCTTTTTGCCGCAAAAGCAAAAATCTTCATCGCGAGGGTCGCCTAAAGGCCAGCGGCATGTATGGCTGTCAAGTTCCATCAATTTAACATGATGACCGTTTTTACGAACTTTTTTAGCAGCTTTAACTTCTGTTTCTACGCTGTTTTCCTCCGGTTTTGACACCTCAGTAACTTCTTCCGCCGCGGTTTCTGCCGCAGCTTCGGCTATTGGCTCATCTTCTTTCTTTTTAATTGGAGACGGTCTTGCCTTCAGACACAAACGGTGCACTTTTCCAACAATAGAATTTTTTGAAACGCCAAGTCTTTTGGCAATTTCATTTGCGGTCAAACCTTCAAGCCACATTTGACGCAGCCCTTCAACCATTTCTTCTGTCCAAGCCATTTAAAATCTCCTTAAATTATCCTTTTATAGATTTTTACAAAATTATTTGTTTTATGTCTAGTCAAAAATCGGCGTTTCATCACTTTTTTTTAATAAATATACCCTAGACTATATGTAGAGAGGTTTCCATGCGCTTAATTTTGTTTTTTTTCATACTGTTATTTTCGGCTCAGTCTCAAGCTCAGCTTAAAGAATTTGAACACGCTTACGATGTCAATTTGAATGAAGAAATACCAATGCTTTGGCGGCTGCAAAAAGAATATGCCAAATCACGCAGCGATTATGACTGGCATTATGATTACAGCTGGAATATTCCGCCTGTTTTTGATAAGGATTTCAATAACAGCATTAAACAATTCGGCACCATTGAAAAGCGCATTGAAAGTGCCGATGAGGAAGGCTTGTTGCGTGATTTACAGCATCTGCCGAAAGAATTTTATCCTTATATCGGACCGGTTTTACACACAGTTCCGGGGCTGTCCGGCAAAATTTTAGAGCTGCCGGGGATTAAAGAAACAAAAAACAAATTTCCGCAAAAAATTGCCTCCAAACTCGCCGCCATACCGGATATAGAATTTATCTCTCCGGGGCTGTATATTTATTTGATGCCGATGATTTTCGGCGAAGGCGTAAATTCCCGCGAGTTTCCGCAAACTATCAACAAACATCAAAATATGCCGCCGATACGCATCAAAAAAGAGCTGCTGGAAAGCGCCTTAAAAGAAGTGCCGACCGAGAAATTTGCCCTAAACGCACCTGAACAGCCTCAAAATCTTGGTATCAGACATTATAGTGCCGATGCGGCGACTCCGCTTTCTCAGGCTGACGTAAAAGCTTTTATCGGAACGCTGGATAATTTACTAGAATTTAAATCAGATTTACAAACCGAGGTTAGATTTATTTCGTTAAACGGCATTATGAGTTATTGGGACGAAAAACACGGCATAAACCCAAACGCGGCGTTTCTAAAAACAATGGTTAACCCCTGCCAAACCGTTGCCCGTAAAGTAAAATGGCTGGGCATGAGGCAGGAATTTCAAAAAATTATCGGCAATCAAGCTTTCGGCTTGGACGATTGGGCGTATACCTGCGACAAAACACTGAAAGCCTATCGTTCCGCCAGTCAATCTTACGCGGAAATAACTTCTATGAATATCCTGAAAAAAGGCTATATTTATAAAATGATTAACCAGTTTGACTATTACACTCCGGAAGAGCGCTTAACTCACAAATATTTTATTGAAGCATCAATTCAACTCTATCAAACAACCTCTAATGATATGGACGCTGTAAGACCTTATAAAGATGAATTATATCAAAAACTATCTGAATTCGGTTCCAATCTGTTGGGAGCTCCGCTTATTCTGCCGTAAGCTTTCGGCTTTTATACTTCATCGGCTGAAACCAGCATAGACGTACCAGTCAGCAAAATAATCAAAGTCGGCGCCGACACAGCAAGCCATACAGGAATATAGCCGTTTACACCAAAGGCATAAACCACCTGTGAAGAAAAATAAACAACAAAGCCGACAACAATACTCAGCACAACCCGCATTAAAATACCCGAACCACGCTGGGTGTTTTGAAGCATAAAAATAGCGGCAATCATCAACATTCCGACCAGCTGAAACGGCGCTATCAGCAAGCTTAAATAGCGCATCCAGTGGCGGCGCGCCGAAAAGCCCGCTTGTTCATAAAAGGCAATAGTTTCAGGCAGCTGCCAAAATGAAATAGCGTCAGGTTCAATAAAGTTTTCTTTGATGCGCTCCATATTGATACTGGTTTGATAAGCATAGTCCATTAAAAACTCAACCGGTTTGCCGCCTTCCAAAACTTTAACGTCTTTAAGATGAAAAGTATTACCTTCCAAAGTGGCGAAATATGCTTCATAGCCTTTTAAAATTTTAGCATTGGCACTGAGCTCGGTAATACTGACATCGCGCATCCATAGTGTGTTATTTTCCTGCCGCAGCGTTTTTGCCTGTATCAGCAGCACTTTGCCGTCGCCGACAGCTTCACGAATCCACAGACCTTTGCTGGAAAACAACACCGCATTAGGATCGCGAGAATCCAAACGGTAATCCAAAACTTCATGCCATTCATACATTTTGGCGGCAATCGGATTAAACAGCATAGTGTTAGCAAGCCCCAAAAAGAAAGCAGCTATAATCAGCGGACGCAAAAAGCCCATCATAGAAACACCTGCCGAGCGGATAATGACAAATTCATTGCTTTTACTGAGGCGCCAAAAAGTTATCATAGCCCCCACCATCATCACAAACGGAATTACAATTTCCACCGTTTTTGTAACACGGGTTACCGCCAGCTGCGCGGCAAACCACATAGTAACATCGTCCCGCCCCGAAACTTTACGCAGGGTTTCTATGGAATCAAACATCAAAATAATGCCCAAAATAGCAAAAAGAACCATAAAAAAGTTGCCCAGCAGCTGGCGGTTCAAATAACGGCTTAAAATTGCAAAAAATTTCATTTTTTATTCCTGAACTTCGGCTTTTTCTTCATTAAAAAACGGGTCTGACAAATAACGTTCGATACTGTCCGGTAAAACAACAACAATGTTTTTGCCAGTCATTTCATCGCGGCTTGCCAAATTAACAGCTCCGCACAAAGCAGCGGCAGCCGAAACTCCGACAGGCAGTCCCTCGGTCTGCGCCACAATTTTGGTCATTTCCAGTGCGCTGTTGCTTGGCACCTTATAAACTTCATTCACCAATTCTGCACGATATAGCGGCGGAATAAATCCGGCGCCGATACCGCCGATTTTGTGCGCGCCTTTCTGCCCGCCGCTCAAAACCGGACTTTCGGCAGGCTCTACCGCCATCACATATAAATCAGGAATGCATGATTTCAATGAAGAGGCAATACCGGTGATTGTTCCGGCGGTTCCAACTCCGCAGACAACGGCATCAACATTTCCGCCGGTGTCTTCCATAATTTCGGTTCCGGTGGTCAGCTGATGAGCCTCAACATTGGCTTGATTTTCAAACTGCTTAAATTCTATCAAATTTGCCGAGCGGGCTTTCAGCATTTCCACTTTATGTATTGCGCCAGCCATACCTTCTGCCGCCGGAGTAAGCAAAACTTCTGCGCCAAATTGGCGGATAAGCGCAATTTTTTCACGCGCCATATTTTCCGGCATAACAATCACCAGCTTATAGCCGCGTTCGGCACAAAAAGCAGCAAGTCCAACTCCGGTGTTGCCGGAAGTTGCCTCAATAAAAACCGTATCATTGTTAATTTTGCTGAATGGGGCTTTATTTATCATATTCAAGGCGACGCGGTCTTTTACCGAAAAAATCGGATTATAAAATTCGCATTTACCGATGATATTTGCTTTGCTCTCAAATTTTTTCATCAATTTATTGAGCTTTAACAAAGGAGTGTGACCAACCAATTCTTCTATGGAATCATATATTTTCTGCATTTTTACTACCTCATTCTGACAATCAAATTATTGAATCCGCTTCGCAAAGTTTCATCAAGCATCACATTGCCAACCATAATATCTTCCAGCAGCTGCCAGCTGAGCAGTCCGCTGTCAATTTGCGCATTTTCCACATCATAGACCTTAAAATTCTGCGTGTCTTTATAATATTCTCCGTTTTCCTCAACATACGCATGCAAAGTATAATTAAAAGTCGGAGTTTCGGTCAATTTCAAATATTCTTCTTTGGGAAATGTATATAAGCCGGAAATTTTATCATATTGGCAAAGCACCAAATTGTCTTTGGTAACGGCGGTATAGTTGCACTCTCGGCTTTGCGCTTTGTCCGGCTCACAAAAAAACACAGCGCCAAATTTATTGATAAACGGCGTTTCAGTCATTTTCGGCTTCTTTCTTTAATTCTTCAACAAACTTCACCAATCCGGTTTGGCGCACGCGTTTCATACGCTCGGCAGAGATAATTTCACGCACGGTCTCAACCGTTTGGTCAACATCAACATTAACCACCACATAGTCATATTCAGTCCAATGCGCCATTTTTTCTAAAATCAACCCCATGCGTTTGTTGATAATTTCTTTGCTGTCGGTGCCTCTTCCTTCCAAACGGCGGCGCAGCTCGTGAATTGACGGCGGCAAAAAGTAAATAGAAACAACATCGTCAGGAGCTTTTTCTTTCATTTGGCGCAACCCGACCCAATCCATATCAAAAACAACATCTTGTCCGACATTGATAAAGCTATCCACCTCGGAGCGCAAAGTTCCGTAACGCGAACCATATTGAGAATCTACATGCTCATAAAATGCGTCTTGCGCTAAAAGCGCGTTATATTTTTCATCACTGATATAATAGTAATCAACGCCGTCTCTTTCGCCCTCGCGCGGTTGGCGCGTGGTCACCGAAACTGAAAACTTCAAATTACTATCCAAAGCCATAAGTTTTTTAATTACTGATGTTTTTCCGGTTCCGGACGGAGCTTCAATAATAAACATAGCGCCGCGGCGGACTTTTTTTAGTGTGTCTATAATATCAGTCATTTTCTACCTCTTGCAAAATCAACGCATTTATAATATAACCCATAAATAATATACAACGCAACAGTTAAATTTTTACTAGGATATTCTGACAATGCAAAAAAATATTAAAAATATTCTCATCACCGGCGCATCTTCGGGTATTGGCGAGGCTTTAGCGCTGACTTATGCTCAAAACGGAGCTCAAAACTTATTTTTGAGCGGACGCAATGCGGAACGTTTGCAAAAAATTGTGCAAAAGTGCCAAAAATTCGGCTGCACGGTTGAAGGCAAAATAATTGATGTTGCCGATAAAAAAGCCATGGAAAAGTGGATTAACGAATGCGAGCAAAAAGCACCGCTCAATTTAGTATTCGCCAACGCCGGAGTTTCTACCGGAGAAGAAACTCCTGAAAATATTTATAACACTTTCAACACTAATGTAATGGGTGTTTTAAACACAGTCACTCCGACTGTTGAGTTATATAAAAAACGTCAGAACGGCAGCGAAAAAATTATTGCCATAACAGCTTCTATTGCCGGTTATCACGGTTTAAGCGCCTGCCCGTCTTACAGCGCAAGCAAAGCCTGCGTCAAAGCCTATGGTGAAGCGCTGCGTAACAGTCTGAGAGATGAAAACATCGCAGTCAGCGTTATTTGCCCTGGGTTTGTGCGCTCACGCATTACCGACAAAAACACCTGCCCGATGCCGTTTTTTATGGAAGCGGATAAAGCCGCAGGTATTATATATAAGGGTATTCAAAAAAATGTGGGATTGATTGCTTTTCCTTTGCCGATGCGCTTTGGCGTGTGGCTGCTCTCCATTTTGCCGAATTGCCTGAGTGATTTTATTTACAGCCGCTTGCCGCATAAGGTGTAAAAATGCGCTGTTCTTGGGTTGATGAAAATTGCGAAGTTTATGTGCGCTATCATGACGAAGAATGGGGCAAGCCGGTGCATGACGACCGCAAATTGTTTGAAATGCTGATTTTAGAGGGCTTTCAAGCGGGACTTTCCTGGCTGACCGTTTTAAAAAAACGTTCGGCGTTTAGAGAAGAATTTGCAAATTTTGAGCCGGAAAAAGTAGCGGAATTTAGCGAGGAAGAAATAGAAAAAATGCTGCAAAATCCGCAAATTATCCGCAGCCGGCAAAAATTTGCGCAGCAATAAACAATGCCAAAATATTTTTGCAAATTCAGCAAGAATTCGGCTCGTTTGACCGCTATTTATGGCATTTCACAAACGGAAAAACACAAAAATACAATATATTTCCCTGCCCTGCAAAAGACGAATTATCCGATACAATTTCCAAAGACCTCAAAAAAAGAGGAATGAAATATGTCGGCAGCGTGATTATATATTCCTATTTGCAGGCTGTCGGCGTTATCAACGACCACGAACCGCAATGCTGCTGCCGCGATGTTTGTTAACCGGCGCGGGGCTTGTACATAAAGTCAATAAAAATTTAGTTTTAAAACTAAAACCCCGTCGGAAGTGAGAGACCTCCGGCGGGGAAATTATAAAAATCGAAAGCTATGATTATTTTTTCATAATCACAACACCTGGCAATTCCTTGCCTTCCATCCATTCAAGGAAAGCACCGCCTGCAGTTGAAACGTAGGTGAATTTAGAATCAACACCGGCATTTGCCAAAGCGGAAACAGTATCGCCGCCGCCGGCAACAGATGTTAATTTGCCAGCTTCAGTCAAAGCTGCAGCGTGCTGAGCAACTTTATTGGTAGCGTTGTCAAAAGGCTTCAATTCAAATGCGCCCAACGGACCGTTCCAAACCAAAGTTTTGCATTCATCAAGTTTTTTGTTGATGTTTTCAATAGATTTTTCACCAACATCAAGCAATGTGCCGTCAGCCGGAATTTTATCCAAATCATAAGTAGCATGCTCGGCGTTTGCAGCAAATTCTTTAGCTGAAACAATATCAACCGGCAAAATGATTTCGCAGTTGTTAGCTTTAGCTGTAGCTAAAATTTCTTTAGCGGTGTCCAGCATATCCATTTGCACCAATGAGTTCTTTTCATTGATAGCGTCTACGCCCTGAACTTTCAAGAAAGTATGAGCCATACCGCCGGCAATAACCAATTTATCTACTTTTTTAACCAAATTGTTCAACAAATCCAATTTGGTAGAAACTTTAGAACCGCCGACAATAGCCATCAACGGGCGTTTCGGGTCGTTCAAACCTGTGGTCAAAGCGTTTACTTCTTCGGCCATCAGCAAGCCCATTGCAGACGGGCGCAGTTTAGCGGCAGCCACAATAGAAGCGTGAGCGCGGTGAGCCGTTGAGAAAGCGTCGGAAACATAAACATCAGCCGGTTTAACCAGTTCTGCTGCCCAAGCTTCGTCGCCTTTTTTCTCTTCATTGTAATAGCGCAAGTTTTCCAACAACAAAACTTCGTCAGCTTTCATAGCTTTAACGGCATTGGCAACTTTTTCACCTATGCAGTCGTCAACAAACACAACATGTTTGCCCAAAGCTTTTTCCAATTCCGGAGCAACGTGGCTCAAAGAATTTTTAACATCGCCTTTGCCTTCCGGACGACCAAAGTGAGAAATAACCACAACTTTAGCGCCCTTTTCCATCAATAATTTAATGGTAGGAACCGTGCGGTCAATACGAGCGGTGTTGGTTACGTGGAAGTTTTCATCCATAGGCACATTCAAATCGGCGCGCAGCATAACAACTTTGCCGTTCAAGTTGCCTAAATCTTCAATAGTTTTATATCCTTGCATTGTTTTTCCTTACATATTCATAAAAAAACTCTCCCCGTTTCAGCCCAAAGCAGCAGTTTTATGCCAACCGCCTTTTGCCTGAAACGGGGAACAAAAAATTAGCCGTTTACTTTAGCCATGTGGGCAATCAAATCCAAAACTTTGTTTGAATAACCCCATTCGTTGTCGTACCAGCTGATTACTTTAACGAAAGTATCTGTCAATTGAATACCAGCTTTGGCATCAAAGATAGATGTGTGAGAATCGCCCAAGAAATCAGAAGAAACAACAGCATCTTCAGTGTAGCCCAAAATGCCTTTCAATTCGCCTTCAGAAGCTTTCTTCATAGCAGCGCAGATTTCTTCGTATGTAGCAGGTTTAGCCAAATTAGCTGTCAAGTCTACAACAGAAACGTCCAAAGTCGGAACACGCATAGACATACCTGTCAATTTACCGTTCAAAGCCGGAATAACTTTACCAACGGCTTTTGCAGCACCGGTAGAAGAAGGGATAATGTTGCCGGAAGCAGCACGACCGCCTCTCCAGTCTTTTGCAGACGGACCGTCAACAGTTTTTTGTGTAGCGGTTGTAGAGTGAACAGTTGTCATCAAACCATCTTTAATACCGAATGTGTCGTTCAAAACTTTAGCGATTGGTGCCAAGCAGTTTGTGGTGCAAGATGCGTTAGAAACAAACTGAGTGCCTTTAACATAAGAATCGGTGTTTACGCCGCAAACAAACATCGGAGTGTCGTCTTTAGAAGGAGCAGACATAACAACGTATTTAGCGCCGGCGTCAATGTGACCTTGAGATTTTTCTTTTGTCAGGAACAAACCTGTAGATTCTACAACATAATCAGCTTTGATGTCGCCCCATTTCAAATCTGCTGGGTTCTTTTCTGCAGTAACGCGGATAGCTTTGCCGTTTACAACCAATTTGCCGTCTTTAACTTCAACAGTGCCGTTGAAACGACCATGCATTGTGTCATATTTCAGCATATAAGCCATATAATCAACATCAATCAAATCGTTAATGCCAACGATTTCAATATCATTTCTTGCCTGAGCAGCGCGGAAAACCAAACGACCGATACGACCGAATCCATTAATACCAACGCGAACAACCATATTATTATTCTCCTAAGTCAAATGTTGTGCGGACTGCCCCGCACGGGCATATAGTTTCAAAAACTGGGCTTAATTTAGCATTAAAGATGAAATTTTCAAGTAAAATCTTCATCTAAAGTTTATAATTCATTGATAAATTGATTTATAAGCCGCACGCCGTAGCCGCTGGCGCCCTTTGGATACAGAGGTTTCGGCTCTTCAACCAAATCCATTCCGGCTATATCAAGATGCGCCCATTTGGTTTCTTTTTTTACAAAACGCTGCAAAAAGCAAGCCGCAGTGCAAGAACCGGCAGCTCTTCCGCCCACGTTTTTCATATCTGCCACAGCCGAATCCATTTGTTTGTTAAACTCATCATTCATCGGCAGCTGCCACAAAAGCTCGCCGCAATGCTCGCCAGCCGAGGTCAAAGATTTTGCCAATTTGGCGTTATTGCTGAACAAACCAGCATAAGAGTGACCCAAAGCAATCACAATGGCGCCGGTCAAAGTTGCCATATCCAGCACATATTCCGGCTTAAACTCTTCTTGAATATAGGTCAGGCAGTCTGCCAAAACCAATCGTCCCTCGGCATCGGTGTTCTGCACTTCCACCGTCTGCCCCGACATAGAGCGGAAAATATCTCCAGGGCGATAGGCGCTGCCGGAAGGCATATTTTCAACCAGTCCGACCACGGCAACCACATTTTTTTCAGACTTTTGCAAGGCAAGAGACTTCATAGCGGCAACCATAGCGGCAGCTCCAGCCATATCCTGTTTCATTTCACCCATGCCGGCAGCCGGCTTAATGGAAATGCCGCCGCTGTCAAAAGTAACGCCCTTGCCCACCAAACCAACGGCAAAGCTGTCGTTTTTTTTGTTGCCTTTCCATTTGATAACTGCCACACGCGGTTTGTTTACCGAACCTTGAGCCACCGCCAAAGCCAAACCAAAGCCGCTTTTTTTCATAGCTTGTTCATCTAAAATTTTAACTTCCAAGCCTAAATATTCCAAACGGCGGATATCGGCAGCAAAAACATCCGGAGTTAGATAATTCGCTGGTTCGTTAATCAAATCGCGGGCATAGCGCACGGCGTTTGCCAAACCGGAAAGTTTTTTGTAACCTGTCAAATCAGACACTCCAGTAAATATGACACGCTCCAACTTAGGATAAAACGATTCCGGTTTAGCCGTAAAATACTTGTCAAATGAATATGAAGCCAATTCTAAACCAAAAGCAAAATCGCACGCCATGGCATTATTATCCGGCAGAGCCACTTTGACTTCACGGCTGTTTTTAATAATTTGATATATTTTTCCAGCCAAATTCTGCATTTCTAAATTTGAGATTGTTTTTTTAACAACCGCGGCAACAATTTGATAATTGCCTAAATTATAAACTTTTATTCCACTTTCCGGTGTCTGCTTTTTAACAGCCTCTACTAAAACTTTTTCTTTTTCAGATAAGGCGCTGACAATATCCGCCGCTTTGGCGGCAAGCAAAACCTTATCGCAGGCAGTTTTAATATTTTTTCCTGTAATAAATTCAACCATTGCAATCTCCTTTACTGCATAATATTTAGTAACTTATACAGTAATAACACTTTTTTTATAAAAAATGGTAGACATTTTTTTATTTTATTATATACTTTAGACAAAAGATATGCAGGATAGAAAAAATGGGACAAAAAGGTAGTAAATACGCCAGAAAACACCAGATAATTTCTCCGAAAGCAAATGAACAGCAATCGGCAGCGCCTCATCAAGCCGTAAAAAATAAACTGTCGGACGACAATCAGATTATTTGGGATATTTTAAGCGAACCGTATCACTTTGAGGAAAGCTTCCTTAACCTCTCTTATCAGCAGCAAATCTTAATGGTGGTTACGCTGCATGACATTATAAAAAATCAAGAAAAGAATCCTTTACGCGGCACTGCCGCAGAATTTGCCGATATGGCACAAATACACTTGAATAAAATTCATATGCTGACAGATTCTTCGATTGACAACGGCAATTTTGAACCTCTTGCAGATGATGAAAAACGTATTATCCGCATGGATTGCTACGGCAAAATCAATAAACGTCCCGACCACCAACTGAGCTCGATCTATAAGTTTTTTAAAGATCCGAAAAATGCAGTTAAAGCAAAATTTACGGAATATGATTTGGGAAATTCACCAAGCTGGCGCGTATTCAGACAATTTGAAAGTTTCCGTTCTATTGAATTTAGGGTAAAGTGTTATCTTTACCGCCAAAATATTAACCCCGACGCCCTAAAAGCCATGACCGTAAACGACTACTGCGATGTGATTTACAATACTTTCGTAAAAGCAGATTCCCGCGGTACGGCTAATTTTATTGCGCCGGAAAAAAACATTAGAATCCGTTTGATAAAAGCCTTTATGCGCCACTGCGGAAAAGATTTTGAACAGCAGCTGATAAACAAAGGCAATGATCCGCGCTGCGCCGCCTCGCTTTGCAACGCCATGCGCCGGTTCGGTCATACCGACATTGACACCTTAAGCATTACCGAGACGCACTATACGCCGCGGATTTTAAGCGACTTAGCAAAAGCCGGATATGATGTCAGCATGGTCAGCACCGGAGATGAAATTGCACAGTCTTTTGTAAATCTGCTAATTGATGAAAATAAAGAAGATTTGATTTTAGCCCGCGATGAAAAAGGACGGCTGATAGACAGAAGCAAACTGCCGCGCTTGGAAGTGCATCACAAACACGCGGTGCAATTTACCTCCAGCAACGGCTATTTGGCAAAAGCCAACTACCCGCACAATTTGCTGCTGGTAGATTCTTTAATGCACAAAAACTATTATCATTTGTTTGGTACGGTTTATAAGCAAAATCAAATGAATAACTTTTATTCGCGTTTGAATGCCAACAACCCGTATATGGTTTCTATTTTAGGCTTTAACGAACGAGACAGCGCTTATTTTAACTTTGAAAACACTCAAGCTTTTCAAAAACGCGAATCCGAAGACAAAAGATATGTTGTCAACTATTTGCAAGAAATGGAAAACCGCATGCAAAATGAAATTGATATCTCCGAAAAATATCATATTCCTTATAACAGCAGCGCTATTCAAAACAGTAACCGAATTATGAATTCCTTGGCTGAAAAGAGCTGTGAAAAATCCGAAAATATGAAGAGATTTGCCAAATGGCTGTCTTCTCAGCGTAAAAACAACAGCGGAAGATAAAAAATGACTGATTTTGCAGAACAGCTGAAAACACAAAAATTTAGCACTGGCGAAAAATTGGAGCCGGAAGCGCTTATTACTGCTCAAAAGATTTTGTTTAATATGGGGCTGCCGAACATTCCGCAGACTTATACCGACTTTTTGAAACAATATAACGGCTTAAAGGCTAACGGAGCCTATTTGTTCGGCGCTACCGTTGACAATGACTTGGATATTGTTGACTTAAACGAACAAATGCCCAAGCCCGACGGAACCTTGCTTTTAGGCTATAATGACTTTGATTTGCTGGTTTTTAATTTTGCAAACAAGCAATATCAAATTGTTGACAGAGAAGATATGGAAGTGCTAGACAGTTATCAGGAAAAAGAAATGGACTATGCCTTAGCGCAGATTTTTAATGTATAGTGAACAAAAATGAACAATATTTATCAAAATTCAGCCGAAAACATTGCCAAAGCGGCGGAAATTATCAAAAACGGCGGACTGGTGGCTTTTCCTACCGAAACAGTGTATGGATTAGGCGCCAATGTTTATAACAGCAAAGCGGTTGCCAATATTTTTGCCGCCAAGCAGCGTCCGCATTTTGACCCGCTGATTTCTCATATTGCCGATATTGACTTTTTAAAAGAATATGCGGCAACCGATGAGCGTGTGTTTGCGCTGGCTAAGCATTTTTGGCCTGGACCGCTGACATTTGTTTTGCGCCGGATAGAAGAAAATCCCAGCATTGACTTGGCTTGCTCAGGTTTACGCACTTTGACCGTGCGTATGCCACGCCACCCGATTGCCTTGGCGCTGATTAAAGCCAGCGGCGTACCGATTGTTGCCCCTTCCGCCAACAAATATCAATCTATCAGCCCGACCACCGCACAGCATGTGGCTGACGGTTTGGGTGATAAAGTGGATATGATTTTAGACGGCGGAGCCTGCAGCGTTGGTGTGGAATCCACCATTATTGACCTGACAACCGACAAAGTCGTGCTGCTGCGCGCCGGCGGCACCGCAAAAGAAGATATTGAAGAGTTTTTAGGCGAAAAAGTGCTTATTTCGGCAGGAAATCCAAAATTACCAACGGCTCCGGGGCAGCTTTTGCGCCACTATGCGCCAAAGCATACTTTACGGATTAACGCCCAAAAACCGGAAGCTGATGAATTTTACATTGGGTTCGGCAAACTGGATGGTGATTTAAACCTTAGCCCGAGCGGCAGTTTAACCGAAGCGGCAGAAAATTTGTTTGCCTATATGCGGCTTGCCGATGCGCAGGATAAATTTGCTAAAATCGCTATGGCGCCGATACCACAAAACGGCTTGGGACTTGCCATTAACGACCGCATCAAACGCGCTTCTTATAAATAGATGCTCTCAAGCTTAGCAGTTTTTCAGATTTTTGACTTCTATCAGATATTTGCTAAAGGTAAAATTTGCCTCGTTTTTGCGGATTGATGTGGCGTAATCGTTAACTGTGCGCCGTATTAGCTCAAACAAAGATTTAAGTTGCCCGTCGTCATAATATTCTTTGTTCAATATCTGCGACAGCTTCGCTTTATATTCGGCTGATAAAACTTGCCGGCTATCCGCATTTTTTTGAGAAAATATCAGGCTGACACATTTATCGACCAACGGTTTATACGGTTCAATCAAATCTTCGGTAAGCCCTAAATAACTTTGCGGCTTGTTCGAATTCAGCCCGACAAATGGATTCAGCCCCAAACTCCAAATATACCGCAAAGCCAGCAACCGCAGCTGCGTATAGCCATAAGCTATAAACGCGTTCGCCCCACAGGAACTTGGCTCTCTCACAAAATCTTTGCCGAATAGTTCACAAAAATAGGGCTTTGCCGATGTAGCGTTAACATTTTTTTCGTCCCCCAGCAAAACTCTCGCGTCAAAAGCGGAAAAAATATCCTGCTTATTTAATGAACACAAAACTTTAGAGCGGTTTTTAATTTTTTCGGCAATCAGAGACTGCCAAATTTTTTTGCGCAACAGAGGTTTTAGCGCAGCCTGCCGCTCTAAGGCTTTTTCTTTGCCTGACGGAGCACTGCACGGAAATAAAAAACTAATCGGTAAAAAATTTTCATCTAAAACAACAAACGGGATATTGCTTGCCGCCAAACTTTGCAAAAGATTTTGCCCCAACAGCACATTTTTTGCCGTAACCATAACGGCTCGAATATCTCTTAGCGGAATGCTCTTGATTATTCCTCCATTTTTTTGCACGCATATATAATTATCCTGCAATAAAATGGCTATATTTTCTGTCCCGATTTCTAAAATCACCGATATATTTCCACTCTTTTACATATTCTTCAAAGCCAGCGCCTCAAGTTCTTTCAGCTTGTCACGATATACCATAGCTTGTTCAAATTCCAAGTTCTGAGCCGCTTCTTTCATCAGTTTGGTATATTCTTTCGTCATTTTTTCAATATTTTTAATTTTTTCTATGTCTTTAGTTTCATCTTTGACGAAATCGGTCTCGGTCATTTCTTTTAAGGTTGAAGAAATGCTTTTCTTAATGGTCTGCGGCGTGATACCATGAGCAATATTATATTCGGTTTGCTTTTTGCGGCGGCGCTCGGTTTCTTCTAAGGCAACCTTGATAGAGTCCGTCATCTTGTCAGCATACAAAATTACCCTGCCCTCGGCGTTGCGCGCGGCTCGACCGATAGTTTGAATCAGCGAACGAGTGGAACGCAAAAATCCTTCTTTATCGGCATCTAAAATTGCCACCAGCGAGCACTCTGGAATATCCAAGCCCTCACGCAAAAGGTTGATGCCGACCAGCACGTCAAACACGCCCAAACGCAAATCGCGGATAATCTCGATACGCTCCAAAGTGTCGATATCCGAGTGCATATAGCGGACTTTGACACCGTTGTCTTTGAGATATTCGGTTAGATCTTCCGCCATTTTTTTGGTCAGCGTCGTTACCAAAACCCGCTCGCCTTTAGCGGCAGTTTTACGGCATTCTTCCATGAGGTCGTCAACCTGATTTTCCACCGGACGCACAATGCACAGCGGGTCGGTCAAACCGGTCGGGCGAATAACCTGCTCTGAGAACACGCCTTTACTCTGCGCCATTTCCCATTCCCCTGGGGTCGCCGAAACAAAGATGGTCTGCGGGCGCATTTTATCCCATTCTTCAAACTTCAGCGGACGGTTGTCTAAGCATGACGGCAAGCGGAAACCATAGTCCGACAGCGTCATTTTACGGTTGCGGTCGCCGCGGTACATTGCCCCGATTTGCGGTACGGCAATATGGCTTTCATCGATAAACAGCAAAGCGTTTTTAGGAAAATACTCAAACAAAGTCGGAGGCGGCTCGCCTGGGGCGCGTCCCGTCAAATAGCGCGAATAGTTTTCAATGCCTTTGCAGTGTCCTGTGGTGTCCATCATTTCCAAATCAAAGCGGGTGCGCTGTTCCAAACGCTGCGCTTCCAACAGTTTATTTTCATCTTTGAATTGTTTTAAGCGGATTTCCAAATCTTCTTTAATATGCGTCATCGCCTGCGACAGAGCCGGACGCGGCGTTACATAGTGGTTAGCCGGATACACGGTTATTTCATCAAGCTGACGCGTTTTTTTACCGGTCAAAACATCAAACTCATAAATCTCTTCTATTTCATCACCGAAAAATGAAACCCGCCACGCCCTATCTTCATAGTGCGCCGGAAAAATATCCAACGTATCGCCCTGCACTCTGAAAGTGCTGCGCACAAAATTAACGCTGCAACGCTCATACAGCAATTCAGTCAAATGCTTATTTACTTCATGAATATCCACCACATCGCCGACTTTGAGCTGAAACACCATGGAAGAATAAGACTCCATGCTGCCCAAGCCGTAAATGCACGAAACCGACGCCACAATAATCACGTCGCGTTCTTCCAAAACATTACGGGTCGCACCATGGCGCATACGGTCTATTTGTTCGTTAATTGCCGAATCTTTTTCTATATAAGTGTCGGTTTTCGGAATATAAGCTTCCGGCTGATAATAGTCATAGTACGACACAAAATATTCTACGCGGTTGTTGGGAAAAAACTCTTTCATTTCAGAATACAGCTGCGCCGCCAAAATTTTGTTCGGCTCCATAATCAAAGCCGGACGCTGGCACTGCTCAATAATTTTCGCCATGGTGAAAGTTTTGCCGGAACCGGTAACGCCCAGCAGCACCTGATTGCGCTCGCCGCGCTCCACGCCTTCGCACAATTCCTTTATAGCTTGCGGCTGGTCGCCAGACGGCTCAAACGGACTTTCTATTTTAAACTTTAAATCTTTCATAGCTGCTTAATAACGATATTGATAAAATGAACGCAAATATTCAGCCATATTCTCTCTGCTCTGCAAAGTTTCTTTATCTACTTTTTCCGGCATAACCGTTTTGTTGCGGCGGGCGGCTTCTATTTCTGCCTTATTATACGAAATCACCAATTCCCGCAGTTCTTTATCCGAATAATTATCCAGCATATACTGCAATGATTTTTCTGCAGGATATTGCACCGCCGCGACTGAGGTCGGAGACATTACATTTAGATTGCCGACAGAATCTTCTTCAGCGTTTTGCCTTGCCGAACCGGAAATATCGTCGGCAGAAGCATTGGCAGCCAAAAGGCAAAAAAACAGCAAAAACAAATTTTTTTTCATATTGCATAATCTCCTATTGCAAACTTTTTAAGGTGTCGTCAATGGTCTTTTCAATATTGACGTTGGTCAGCGAATTAAAGCTGCGTTTTAATTTACGGGCGGATTTTTCCGTTTCTTTTTTCAAATCATCATAACCTTGCAGCAAATCAGCCCCCGGCATTTCAAAATCACTGTCCGAATTTGCGGAAGACGGCGCTGAATTTGCGGCAGAGGAATTATCTTCAGAAAAAAAACTGCCTAATTTATCCATAAAACCGCCGCCGTTTTCTTCTGCCGCCGCAGCCTCCGCGGCTTTTTTCATTTGTTCACGCTCGGCTTTTGCCCGCGCGGCATATTCCTCATTAACTTGAGCGTTATGGCGCTCTATGGCGTTTACCCTGTCCTGCACCCATTGCTGATTATTATAATTTGAGGTTTTTGCCGGCTGAGTTTGTTTTTCGGCTTTATTTATCTTTACAGTCTGTTCCTGCGCCGCCCAAGGATTTTTAGGCAATTCAGCAGCAAGCGATGGCAAAGCGCCGTAAACCCAAACTCCAACCAATGTAGTCAGAAAAACTTTCATTTTCACCTCATTTTTATATCTGCAATTATAACACAGTAAAAAGCAAAAGTCAGTTTTTTTGTTTGCTTTTTTTAGTCTTTTCGGCAGGCTTTTCCGGCTGTGTTTTTTCCGGTTCAATACCATAAGCGCAAAATGTTTTATCTTTGACTTCTGATTTTTTCACAATATACGCCGGAGTGTTAACCACCGTGCAATTATCGGGAATATCCTTAATAACAATGGCGTTGGAACCGATTTTTACATTTTTGCCGATAGTGATAGGTCCCAAAATCTGCGCGCCGGAGCCAATGGTTACGTTGTTGCAAATTGTCGGGTGGCGTTTTTCTAACTTTTTGCCGTTTTCATCATAAAATTTGCGTCCGCCCAAAGTAACGTCATGATACAAAGTTACATTATTGCCGATTACCGTAGTTTCGCCGATAACCACGCCCATGCCGTGGTCAATCATAAAGCCGGAGCCGATTTTTGCCCCCGGGTGAATTTCTATGCCGGTAAAAAAGCGGGCTATCTGCGAAAGAATCCTCGCCGCTAGCACAAAATTATGTTTCCACAAAGCATGAGACAAGCGGTGAACCATTATCGCGTGCAGTCCAGATGAGCAAACAACCGCCTCCAATTTGCTGCGTGTTGCAGGGTCTCTGTCTATAATGGCTTGAATGTCTTGTAAAATTATCTTGTAATTTGAATTCATTGTGTGATATATTCCTTTTTAAATTTAACAATTTTTATTTAATGTAACACATTATATATTAAATAAAAGTAATAAAACAGGAAAAAATATGGTAGAAGTTTTGTTTAACGGTCATGCCGGCCGTCTTGAAGGCAGATATTATAAAAGCGAACGTCCTAATGCTCCGGTTGCACTGATTTTGCACCCGCACCCGCAATATGGCGGCACCATGAACAACAAGGTGGTTTACACGCTTTTCAGCTGCTTTAAAGATTTAGGTTTTTCAGTTTTACGCTTTAACTTCCGCAGTGTCGGACGCTCACAAGGACAGTTTGAAGACGGTCCGGGTGAACTTTCGGACGCCACTATTGCTTTGGACTGGCTGCAAAATATGAACCCTGATGCCAAGCAATGCTGGATTGCCGGATATTCTTTTGGTGCGTGGATTGGTTTGCAGCTGTTGATGCGCCGTCCTGATATTAACAACTTTATTGCCGTATCGCCTCCGGCAAACGAAAAAGACTTTTCATTTTTAGCTCCGTGTCCGGCTTCCGGCTTGATTGTACAGGGCGGAAGAGATGAAATTGCATCTCCAGCAATGGTTGAAAGTATGGCGCACAAACTCAATCAGCAGCGCAATGTCGACATAGATTTTGCCTTGATTGAAGACGCCGACCATATGTATAACAACCACTTGGGTGACTTATACAAAGTCAGTGGGCAATATGTTATCAGCGCCTTACAGCACCGTTCACCGCTACAAAAACGCCGCGGTCGGCGCAAAAAATCGGATATGGAAGACGATTTGCTGCTGGACGGTCCGGAAGAAGACGATATTTTAGATAACAGCGCTGATGACAGCGATGATTTTGACAATGAGGAATAAAAAAGTGCGAGAAATTATTAAGAATGTTTTTCTACCCGCAAAAAATCAACCTGCCGTTCCAACCTTTGATGAAAATGGAAACTCGTTTTCCGAAAATATAAAAACCGTATTTTTAGCAATTTTTATTGCGTTAATCATACGTAGTTTTTTGTTTGAGCCTTTCCGTATTCCGTCCGGCTCAATGTATCCCACTTTGCGGGTTGGCGACTATTTGTTTGTCAGCAAATACACCTACGGCTATTCGCGCTATTCTTTTCCGGCGGGACTGCCGCTGTTTGAAGGACGCATTTGGTACGACCAGCCGCAACGCGGCGATGTGGTGGTTTTTAGACCAACCAAAAAGCCGGATACGGATTTTATTAAACGCATTGTCGGCTTACCGGGGGACAGAGTGCAAGTTAAAGAAGGTCGCTTATATATTAACGACCAGCTTATTGACCGCAAAGAAACAGAACGTTATATGATTGATGAATATGTGGAAATTCCGGAATTCTATCATCAATACACCGAAACTTTGCCGGAAGGAAAGCAGCATAAAATTATTGAAATTTCAGACAATGAACGCATTGTGGACAATACTGATGTTTTTGTAGTGCCTGAAGATTCATTTTTTATGATGGGCGATAACCGCGACCGTTCGGATGACAGCCGTATAAGCGTTGGTTTTGTGCCAAAAGAAAATTTAGTCGGCAAAGCCCGTTTTATTTTCTTTTCTCACAATGATAAAGGCGAAATTTATGAGCCGTGGACATGGTTCAAGGCTATTCGCTGGAATCGCTTTTTTAAAGGAATTTACTAGAAAATGCCGCAGCTTGAAGATATTTTGCAATATCACTTTAACAATCCGCGCCTGCTGACACAAGCGCTGACGCACAGCAGTGTTACCAACAACGAGCACCGCAACTATGAGCGTTTGGAATTTTTAGGCGACCGCGTGCTGGGTATGACCATGGCGCATTTGCTGTTTAAAATGTTTCCCGACGACCGCGAAGGTCAGCTCTCGCAGCGCCATGTTAAACTAGTTTGCGCCGACGCTGTTGCCGAAGTGGCTAGAAAACTGCACTTAAATGACTATATAATTGCCAAAGACAAAGAAACCATCAAAAGCGTAAACGTTTTATGCGATGTGGGTGAAGCTGTTATCGGCGCTATTTATATTGACTCCGACATTGAGCAGGCAATTGCTTTTGTGGAGCACAACTGGAAAGATATGATAGACCAATCCGCTTCCGGTTCGCAAAAAGACTTCAAAACCAGCTTGCAGGAAAAATTCCACGCCTTGCGCCAACCTTCACCAGTTTATGAACTGATAGCCAAAGAAGGCAGCGAGCATGAGCCTATGTTTAAGGTTAAAGTTGCGCTGAATGATGAAAAATTTGCCTTTGGACAAGGTAAAAACAAAAAAGCTGCCGAACAACAAGCGGCTCACAATCTTTTAGAAATAATGGATAAATAGCATGAAAAAAACTCGCTGTGGATTTGTTGCTTTGATTGGCGCGCCGAATGCCGGAAAATCGACCATAACCAACAACTTTGTCGGCTCAAAAGTTTCTATTGTGTCGCCTAAAGCGCAAACCACCCGCACCACCATTAAAGGCATTGGCATTTATGACAATACGCAAATAATTTTTTTTGACACGCCGGGGATTTTTGTGCCGAAACGCCGCTTGGACAGAGCTATGGTCGCATCGGCTTGGAATGGTTTTGGCGATGCGGATATAAATGTTTTGGTGGTTGACGCCAAACGCGGTATGAATGAGGAAACATCAGCGATTATTGATGAATTGATTAAAAGAGATGCTCATGCGGTGTTAGCTTTTAACAAAACGGATTTGGTATCGCAAGAACGTTTGGACGAGCTGAAAGAAGAGTTTGAGAATCTGTTTCACTTTGACGCCGTGTTTATGTTTTCGGCTCAGTCAGGCGACCATATAACCGATTTTTATGAATATTTAGCCGAGAATCTGCCGGAAAGTCCGTGGTATTATCCTGAAGAACAGATGTCGGATATGCCGCTGAAACTGCTGGCGGCGGAAATCGTGCGCGAAAAATTGTTTTTAAATCTACGCCAAGAACTGCCCTATGCACTGACGGTTGAACCGGAATTATGGGAGCATAAGCCGGACGGTTCTATCCGCGCGGAAATGACAATTTATGTGGAGCGCGAAGGTCATAAAACCATAATCATTGGTCACAACGGCGCGATGATAAAAAAAATCGGACAAGCCGCGCGTTTGGAGCTGGAAGAGCTGTTGGAAGAGCGTATCCATTTGTTTTTATTTGTAAAAGTTCGTGAAAACTGGGGCAATGACCCTGCCCGCTACAGCGACTGGGGGCTAAACTTTAAGTCCTGACAGGCACTTTGCCGCAAACCTTATAAATCCTTGAGTTTTCAAGGATTTTATTTTTACTGCTTTATTTTATCTTTATTTTTCAATCAGTTACCAATACGGTAATATAATACCATTAAAATAAAATATTGAAAAATGTATATTTTTTAGGTTGACAACGCATAAAGTTTGTGTATATTAAGAGCGAATTTAATAACATTTTTAAGAAAGAGATAAAAATGATTTCTACACATTCTACAAAACCTGCCGACATCGAAAGAAAATGGTATATTGTTGATGCCAGCGGTGTTATTTTGGGCAGACTTTCTGCTGAAATCGCTAAGATTCTCCGCGGAAAGAACAAACCTTATTTTACTCCGAACTTGGACTGCGGCGACTATGTTGTTGTTATTAACGCAGACAAAGTTAAATTAACGGGTAAAAAATTGACTGATAAACACTATTATCAGCACACTGGCTTTATTGGCAGCGTAAAAGATACTACAGCTGGTAAAATTTTGAACAGCCGTTTCCCTGAAAGAGTTATTCAAAAAGCTGTTGAACGTATGATTTCCCGCAATCCGCTGGGTCGTCAGATGATGACAAAATTAAAAGTATATGCTGGTGAAAACCACCCTCATACTGCGCAAAATCCGATTGTTTTGGATATTGCTTCTCAAAACCCTAAAAATAAAAGGAGTGCTTTGTAATGGCTACTAAAAAAATCGAATCTTTGCAAGATATTAAAGCTGCTACTGCTGCTAACACAGAAGCTAAAGCTCCTCGTAAGTCTGTAAAAGACAAAAAAGGTCGCTCTTATGCTACCGGTAAAAGAAAAGACGCTGTTGCTAGAGTATGGGTTATGCCTGGTAAAGGCAACATCACCATTAACGACAAATCTATGGACGAATACTTTGCCCGTCCGGTTTTGAAAATGGTTATCAATCAGCCGTTTGTTGTTGCCAACCGTGAAAATGAATTTGACGTTGTCTGCACAGTTAAAGGCGGCGGTTTGTCTGGTCAAGCAGGCGCTATCAAACATGGTATCGCTAAAGCTTTGAACGAATATGAGCCTGAATTGAGAACAGTTTTGAAACAAGCTGGTTTCTTGACACGTGATGATCGTGTTGTAGAACGTAAAAAATACGGTAAAGCTAAAGCTCGTCGTTCTTACCAATTCTCTAAACGTTAATCGTTTGGTAAATTGTTTGCAAAAGGAGATGTTCAAAACATCTCCTTTTCTGTTTATGCCACACTTGATGTTTGTAATTTATTATTTGACATTTGCAGTTTGCAGACTTAAATTAAGTGTAATAATCAACATTAAAATGAGGAAAGAAAGATGAAAAATAAGCAATCCAAAGGTCTCTCTCTCTCTCTGCAAATCCTATACATCTGATTAAAGGCGCTTTTTCTGCCGTCCAGCGCGTTTTTGCAGGGTTTATTAAATCACCATGCGTTTTGAAACACATTACTCTCAAAGTCATCCCTGGTATAATATCCATATTATTAAAGGGTTTGAATGTCACGCGTCAATACGAAGCACTTTTTGAACGTGGTGTACAAAGCAGTACACGAGTGAGAAAAGCGCAAGTAGTGACCCGACAGACAAACCCGCTAGGGCGGAGTATGATAGAAATGCTTGGGGTGCTGGCTATTATCGGGGTGCTGACGGCTGGCGGGATTGCCGGTTATTCCAAAGCTATGGAAAAATTTAAGGTTAACAGAACGTTAGAACATTATAATTACTTAGTTCTAGGCATGCTTGATTATGTTATTGAAACAAAAAATTTAGCTAAACAAACAAATACAGGCATGACAATGATTGCCGAAGCAGCTGGACTTATTCCTGCAACCTGGAAAAAAGAAAATAACTTCAATCTAAGAGATGATATGGGAAACATTGTACAGATTTTTGCTAACAAAACAGAGCTTTCTATTGATTATGTCTTTCAAAACTCAGAAAAATACTCAACTACAGACAAATTATGTAACGATTTATTCAACAATACATTAAAGCCGTTAAGTAACAGTATTAAGATAATATATGTTACAATAGCCAAAAAAATACATTTTGCTACTTATTATGGTAACACCACTTGCGATACAACGAAGTCTCAAAAATGTCTCAGAAATGTATCTTTAAGCGACATAAGAGATTCCTGCAACTTTTGTGCCGAACAAAAACTTTGTTCTATTGCTGTAAAGTTTTAACCTTAAAGATGTTTAAGCTAAAATTTTAAGCATTTGTTTTGTAACTAACCAAATCTTGCTTGATATGCCCATAAAAATCAGGCGTGATATAATGAAAATTTATTGACTAGGTTAGTTACTTGTTGCCACAAGATTCTATGCACGGGGCATAGAATAACTGGTGCAAAAAACGTTAGCTTAATGCCTCCTGTTAGATTCTCCTCGCAATGACAATATGTGAATTAAAATTCCAGCAAATTGCTGCATAAGCCGCCGAGCAAGCCGCAGATATAAAGCAAAGCGACAATTTTAAGGTTTTGCTTTAAGGGGCGGTTTACCCTGAACAGTACCAACAGCCCTACTCCGCCGCTGACCAAGCTGCCGCTCATCATGGTACTGAAATCAATATAATTCAGAATATACATTTGGGTTAAAATCACTGAGGCAGAGCAATTTGGAATAAGCCCGATTACAGCGCTGAGCATCTCGCCTAACAATGGATATTGCAACAGCTGCGGCAATTTGTCCGAACTGCCGTAATAGTGCAGACAGATATTCAAAATCAGACTGACTGCCAAAATAAACAGAGTAATGCGTACTGAATGGTAAAGTGCAGGTTTCCAAAGCGGCTCATCTTCTTCACAATGGCAATGCTCGTTTTGACACAGAGTTTCAACATCAGGTTCTGGCAAAGAATGATGCTTTTTAAACGTAAAATCAATCAAATAGCCAAAAACAACTCCGCAGGCAGCCTTATAACCGATAATGACGGCAATCACCGAAAACGGAGCGTCATAGGAAATTAGAATCGGCAGCAATTCATCAGAAGTAGAAAGAAAAATGGCAATTAACGTGCCCAAAGTGATTACGCGGGCGGCAAATAAATTGGCAGCAACAACAGAGAATCCGCATTGCGGCAAAACTCCAAGCGCTCCGCCGATAAGCGGTCCGGCTTTGTTTGCTTTTTGAATGGCAGCAGTGGTTTTATCTGAAGTCTTGCGCTCCAAATATTCTAAAAACAAATAAGTAACAAATAAAAACGGAAAAATTTTAATATTATCAAGCAGAGTTTCTGCAAGCATATCCCACATAGCGGCTGTCTCCTTTTAGGAGTCATATAGTTTATGACGCCGCAAAATGCAAGCATAAAAGAAAGAGGTACGTTATAAAAACGTACCTCTTTGATTTTAGAAGATTAGGTTATTTAGTCTGCGTTCAGAGCGTCTACTCGATCCATTGCGGCGCGCTCGGAACTTGAAAAGACCGGCTTTTCAGGCGCGGATGCAACCTTTGGCTCAGGAGACATTGCCTTGAGAATGACATCTTCCGTCGGATACGGCTTGTTGGTGTAAAGCACACAAGTCATCTTCTTTGAGAAAATATCCTGAGCGGCGTAGCGAACATCGCTGGCTGAAACTTCCCAGATATTGGCAATCGCACGATCATTGTCATAGTCAATGTTGCGACCGAGCAAAGCCCAAGCTGCCTCAACCGAACGAGGAAGAGCCTCATTAGAGATTGCGAGACGCTCAGTCATGGCGCGCTGACGAGATGTTTCCATACGACGGTCAGATGCAAGACCAAGCTGCAAGCGCTTAACGTTATCACAAACAATCGTTATGCACTTGCTGAAGTCGCTTTTGCTGGCGCAAGAAACGCCGATGCGCAAGGTGCGAAGACCAAAGTAGCCTGCAATCTTAACTTCAGATTCTGCGGCGAGACCGGCTTCACCAAGCGAGCGCTCCATGCGACCCGAAAGCAAGCTGAGCAACACGTTTACCTCGGCGGTGTTACATCCCTTTGAGATGTCCCAGCCAAAAAGCGCGAGCTGCAGAGCGCCGTTACCCTCTATAACAGAAAAACCACCGGTATACTCCAGATTGATGTCTGCGCGCTTACCCTTGTCGAATGAGCCGAAGTATCTTTCTGCAATCTCCACAACAGTCTCAAAGTCCTCCTTGTGACCGCGGTAGCTGATAACCAGGTTGCTGCCGACGAAATTGCTGACGATGTAGTCCTTGACGTCTGCGACGGTCAACTCTGAAAGACGAGAGATGTAATCTTCAGGTCTCCAGAACACCTCATTCTTGCCGAAAGCCGTGTGCTTGTAAGCGAGCTTTGCCTGACGCTTTGGAAGCGGAGCCAAATCCTGAGTATGCTTGACAATGTCAGCGATTGCGTTCTTGAGAGCCTTTGGTGTAACAGCTGTGTTGTAACAGTTGTCAAACAAGCTCTTGATAGCCACGGTGATAGAACTCTTTACACCGGTAACAAAAGACGTGAGCGAACCGCCGCAAACAGAGCCCAAGTTGCTTGAATTCTGAGCCACGATATTCTCGTAAACAGCGGCAAGGCCGAGCTTAGGCTCGTTAACATGTCCACACTTGAAGGTCAGAGACACTTCCTGATTGTTAGAGATTGAACACAACACGGTTAAACCGTTAGCTAAAATCTTCTTCATACTGAAATAATTTTAGAGTGAATAATACTTAAATAATTAACTGATAACTTTATATATATGGCTATTTTTGACAAAAGTCAACAACTTTTTTAAAAAAAATTATTTTTTGTCTTTTTATTCCGTAAATTCCACATCGGTATCTTAACAATCCGGTGGTAAAACTGCTTTTAAAAACTTGATTTTTATGGGCGATATGCTATAAATTCGCCATAAACATTATTGTTTTGTAACCCATACAAAACCTTGGGCTTTAAGCCTTTGATGTTTTGTAATTTTAATTTAAACTTTTAAGGATACTATCTATGTCAGATGTAAAAATGAAAATGATGGATGCCAACGAAGCGTGTTCTTCTGTTGCACACCGCATGAACGAAGTCTGCGTTATTTACCCGATTACTCCGTCTTCTCCGATGGGCGAATGGGCTGATGCGTGGTCTGCCGCAAAACAGAAGAATCTGTGGGGTGTAATTCCTCAGGTGCAGGAAATGCAGTCTGAAGCTGGTGCTGCCGGTGCTTGCCACGGTTCTTTGCAAGCCGGTGCTTTAACCACCACATTTACGGCTTCTCAAGGTCTTTTGTTGATGATTCCGAACATGTATAAAATTGCCGGCGAATTGATGCCGTTTGTTATGCATGTTGCCGCTCGCTCGCTTGCCTATCACGCTTTGTCAATTTACGGCGACCACTCCGATGTTATGGGCTGCCGCCAAACCGGTTTTGCAATGCTTTGCTCAAACTCCGTGCAAGAAGCTCATGATATGGCTGCCATTGCGCAAACTTCTACTTTGCGTTCACGCGTTCCGTTTTTACATTTCTTTGACGGTTTCAGAACTTCTCACGAAATTAAAAAGATTAAGCTGCTGTCTGACGATGATTTGCGCGCAATGCTGAAAGACGTTAATTACAAATTTAACGCCGAGCACGCTCTGCGTCCGGAAAATCCGGTTATCCGCGGTACTGCGCAAAATCCTGACGTGTTCTTCCAAGGTCGTGAAGCCGCTAACATTTATTATGATAAAGTTGAAGGCATTGTTCAAGAAGAAATGGATAAATTCGCCAAAATCAGCGGTCGTCAATATCACGTTGTTGACTATGTAGGCGCCAAAGATGCTGAGAACGTTATCGTTGTTATGGGGTCAGGTGCTGAAACAGTTGAAGAAGCTATTGAATATTTGAACGCTCACGGCGCTAAATTGGGCGTTTTGAAAGTTCATTTGTATCGTCCGTTCCCTACCGAATCTTTCTTGAAAGCTTTGCCGAAAACCGTTAAAACCGTTTCTGTTTTGGACAGAACAAAAGAATCCGGCTCTTTGGGCGAACCTTTGTATTTGGACGTTGTTACCGCTTTGTCTCAAGCCTTTTCAAACGGCAAATTGGCAAGCCTGCCGAAAATTTACGGCGGACGCTACGGCTTGTCTTCTAAAGAATTTACACCGGCTATGGCTAAAGCTGTGTTTGACAACGCCATTTCTGCTGCTCCGATTAACGGCTTTACCGTTGGCATTAACGATGATTTGACTCACAAATCTTTGGCTTATGACGCTAAATTTGATGTTGAACCGGACGATGTTGTACGTGCCGTATTCTTTGGCTTGGGTGCAGACGGTACAGTCGGCGCCAACAAAAACTCTATTAAAATTATTGCTGAAGACGCTGGCAAATACGGTCAAGGCTACTTTGTTTACGATTCACGCAAATCAGGCTCTATGACCACATCTCACCTGCGTTTTTCTGATAATCCGATTCGTTCGGCTTATTTGATTACTTCGGCAGATTTTGTAGCTTGCCACCAATTCCAATTTATGAACAAAGTGGATATTCTGCGCATTGCTAAAGATGGTGCGACATTTTTGCTGAACGCACCTTACAAAGCTGATGAAGTTTGGAATCATCTGCCGATTGAAGTTCAAGAAGAAATTTTGGCTAAGCACCTGAAATTCTACACCATTAACGCCGTGGAAGTTGCCCGTGCTACCGGTATGGGACAGCGCATTAACACAGTTATGCAGACTTGCTTCTTTGCAATTTCCAACATTTTGCCGAAAGACGAAGCTATTGCACAGATTAAAGCCGCTATTAAAAAGACTTACAGCAAAAAAGGCGACGCTATTGTACAAAAGAACTATGCCGCTGTTGACGCTTCTTTGGAACACTTGTTTGAGGTTTCTTATCCGGACCATGTTACATCTACATTCCATCGTCAAGCTCCGGTTCCGGCAGACGCTCCTAAGTTTGTTCAAGGCTTGACCGCTACTTTGATTGCCGACAACGGCGACAGCATTAAAACTTCTGATTTGCAGGAAGTTGTTGACGGTACTTGGCCGACAGCTACAACTCAATATGAAAAACGCTGCATTGCCACCGAAGTTCCAGTTTGGGACGCTAGCACTTGTATTCAATGCGGTAAATGCTCAATCGTTTGCCCGCACGGCGTTATTCGTATGAAAGTAGCTTCGGAAGAAGAATTGAAGAATGCTCCGGCTACTTTGAAAACTGCCGACTATAAAGGCAAGGAATTTGCCGGCAAGAAATTTATGCTGCAAATTTCTCCGGAAGACTGCACAGGCTGCGGCGTATGCGTAACTGCTTGTCCGGCTAAAAACAAAGAAAATCCAGAATTGCACGCAATCAATATGGATCATATTGAAAACCATTTGGAAGCTGAAAAAGCTAACTGGAAGTTCTTTGAAACATTGCCTTATGTAAAGAGAACCGAAGTGGCTAAAAACTTGCCGAAGACAACGCAAATGATTCAACCTTTGTTTGAATTCTCCGGTGCTTGCGCCGGCTGCGGTGAAACTCCATACATCAAATTGCTGACTCAACTATTTGGTGACCGCATGGTTGTGGCTAACGCAACAGGTTGCTCTTCAATTTATTCCGGTAACTTGCCGACTACACCTTATTGCAAAGATGAAAAAGGTCATGGTCCGGCTTGGGCTAACTCTTTGTTTGAAGACAACGCCGAATTTGGTTTGGGTATGCGTATTTCTATCGACCACGAAGAAGTTACTGCCAAAACCTTGCTGGAAGCTATGAAAGCAGAATTGGGCGAAGTTGCTGAAAAGATTTTGAGCAATCCTCAGTCTAATGATATGGAAATTGACGCTCAACGCGACAATGTGGCTGCTTTGCGCGCTAAATTGGCAACAATGAACAGCGAAGAAGCTAAACACTTGAGCGATATTGCCGACTATCTGATTAAAAAATCAGTATGGATTATCGGTGGTGACGGTTGGGCTTATGATATTGGTTTCGGCGGTGTTGACCACGTTATCGCTTCCGGTCGCAATGTAAATATTTTGGTTGTGGATACCGGCGTATATTCTAACACCGGCGGTCAGCAATCCAAAGCCACCCCAATGGGCGCTTCCGCTAAATTTGCTACAGCAGGCAAAGAATTGCCTAAGAAAGATTTGGCAATGATTGCTATGTCTTACGGCAATGTTTATGTGGCTCAGGTTGCTATGGGTGCCAATGATATGCAGGTTATTAAAGCTATGAACGAAGCTGAAGCCTATGACGGTCCGTCTTTGATTATTGCTTACTGCCCATGCATCAACCAAGGTTTGAATATGGCAGACGGTTTGTCTCACCAAAAGAATGCCGTAGAAACCGGTAGCTGGCCTTTGTTCCGTTTCAATCCAGTAAACGAAACAGCAGGCAAAGCTCCGTTGACATTGGATTCTAAGGCTCCGTCTAAACCTTTGGCTGAGTTTATGTCCAGCGAAACACGTTTCCAGGTTGTCAACAAGATGAACCCGGCGCGTTATGAAGAATTGCTGGAAAAAGCTCAGAAAAACGTTAACGACAAACATACTTTATTGGAATATATGAGCCAATATAAATAGTATGCGAGCTTAGCGCAAAAAAAAGAGACCCACGCGTAAAACGCGTGGGTCTCTTTTTTGAATATTCAAGACTTTTTCACAGCCTTTTTAACATAATTACAAATGCTTGTAAGCACTAAAAACAGTAAAACCGCACAGCCGGCAATGGCAATATAAAACCAGATATTCAGCGGCAATTCCTCAATATGATGCAGATTGTACCAAAGAATCTCCGGTGCAGAACACCAAAATTTATAGACTCCGGCAAAAATAGTGCCAAATCCAATAAGAGCACCGCAAACACCAAGCGTGAAAAGTACACACATTGCAGCACATATCACCATACAGATTAAACACATATCGTGATAATCCAATTCTTCTTGATTAGGATACTTATCATTATATAAGCCTTTATGGAAGCGCCAATCCAACCAATCGTCATCGGTGATATTCGGCTCTGACAATTTTTTCAACCGTTTTCTATTGTGCTTTTTCCATCTTCTTGACTGCTCAAACAAAAGCACATAACAAAAACAATGATGTTTACACTGCCAAAAAGTCGCCAAATCCACACAAAAAACAGCAGCCCCCGCGACTATCTCCCAATTTTCTTTCCACTCAAGTGATAAGATTGGAATGAAAAAATATAGGAAAACAATCAGAAAATAAATATCAATGTATCGGCTTTTCTTTCTTAATTCCGATTTTCCAATATTTTTTAGCAATAACGGCTTAGACATTGACGGAACCAGAGCAATAATAACAACTATTCCGGCAAGCATAAGTAAAGTTACAAATCCTCCATACATAACAATAAAATTTAAAAATTAAACAAAATTATACTTAACTCTGTTTAATAGAAAAGCATTTTTACCTATTTTTGTCAAGATATTTTCAATCATTAAGCATTTTACATAAAATTCTATTGAAAAGTAGCAAATATTTTGTATTATATAGCTTAGTGTTAAATAATTTAGTTATAATTTTAATTTTTATTATTATGAAAGTTAATGTTAAAACCATTGGTTATGTGATTGGAGTTGATTGCGCAGGCTTGCCTGTTGTAGTTAATCATTATGTAGAACAGGTCGAAGGAGAAATGAGCTATGATGTAAACGATACACAGGCAGATTTAAAATTTGCCAAAAAGTGTTCTCATTTTCTCTGCAAATCATTCAACTCAAGGCGCAATTGCGGACAGTCGCAAAAAGATATCCGCCTGAATTACAAGTAATTTCAAAAAAATATCTCCGATTAACAAAACCGGAGATATTTTTTATAGCATCTGAATCTTTGACTATTCAAATCTGTGAGGCATTTCAGCTTCTTTTTGCAGCATAGCTACAAAGTCGTCCAAAGCCATAACTTCTTGTTTTTCAGAACCCAAGCGGCGGACTGTCACCGTGCGGTTTTCTTTTTCTTTAGCGCCGACGACAGCAATCACCGGAATTTTTGCCAAAGAATGTTCACGAACTTTGTAGTTGATTTTTTCGTTACGCAAATCTGTTTCAGCTGTCAAACCAGCCTTAGTCAAAGCAGCGGCAACCTCTTTTGCATAGTCGTCAAATTCGCTGACAATCGGAGCAACCACAACTTGTTCAGGTGACAGCCACAAAGGCAGTTTACCGGCGTGATGTTCAATCAAAATACCCAAGAAACGTTCAATAGAGCCAAACAAAGCGCGGTGCAGCATAACCGGCTGATGTTTTTCACCGTCTTCGCCGATATACGAAATATCAAAGCGCTGAGGCAAGTTCATATCAACCTGAATTGTACCACATTGCCACTCACGACCAATAGCGTCACGCAAAATAAATTCCAATTTAGGTCCGTAGAAAGCACCCTCGCCTGCGTTGATTTCATATTTATAGCCGTGTTTTTCCAAAGCGTGTGCCAAAGAATTTTCGCACAAATCCCAAATTTCATCAGAACCGATACGATAAATGCTGTCCGGACGAGTCGACAAATAAATTTTGATGTTATCAAAGCCAAAGTCTTTATAAATATCAAAAATCAGTTTCATCGTACGAATGCACTCATCTTCCATTTGTTCCGGAGTGCAGAAAATGTGCGCATCATCTTGCGTAAATTCACGCACACGCATCAAGCCCATCAAAGAGCCCGAAGCCTCATAACGGTTTACCTTACCAAATTCAGCCATACGCAGCGGCAAATCACGATAAGACTTAACGCCTTGTTTATAAACCAGCAATCCGCCAGGGCAGTTCATTGGTTTAACGCAAAATTCTTTGCCGTCTTCGGTTTTGCCGGAATAGTTATGCGCACCATATTTATCCCAGTGACCGGAGGTAACCCACAAGCATTTATCCATAATACGCGGTGTAGAAATCTCTTCATAACCGTTATGCTCTTGGCGGTTGCGCATATATTCAATCAGCTTGCGATATACTCTATATCCTTTGTCATGCCAAAAAACAGCGCCCGGAGCATATTCCGGTTCAAAATGGAACAAATCCATTTCCTTACCGATTTTACGATGGTCGCGCTTAGCGGCTTCTTCAAGCATAGTTAAATAAGCGTCCAATTCCTTTTTAGTCGGCCATGCGGTTGCATACAAACGTTGCAGCATTTCATTTTTGGCATCACCGCGCCAATAAGCACCGGCAACTTTAGTAATTTTGAATGCGTCGCCGATTTTACCGGTTGACGGAACGTGTGGACCGCGGCACAAATCGGTATAATTGCCTTGACGATATAAAGTAATTGTTTCATCTTCAGGCAAATCTTCAATAATTTGCACTTTATAATGTTCACCTAGCTTTTTGAAAAACTCGATTGCTTCCTGACGCGACATTACAATACGTTCAATTTTTTCATCACGTTTAACAATTTCGTGCATTTTAGCTTCTATTTTAGCAAAATCTTCCGTTGTAAAGTTTTCTTTGCACGAAAAATCATAATAAAAACCGTTTTCAATAGCCGGACCGATTGTTACTTGAGCATCAGGCCACAATTCTTTAACAGCTTGAGCCATAACGTGAGAACAAGAGTGACGCAAAATTTGTAAACCGTCTTTGTCTTTGGCGGTGATAATAGTGACTGTAGAATCGGTGGTTATCGGAGCGGTTAAGTCCTGTAATTTGTCATTAACGGAAACAGCCAAAGCGGCTTTTCCCAAACTTGTACTGATTTTATTGGCGATTTCCAAGCCGGAAACGCCGTCTTTTTCATCTAATATACTGCCATCAGGCAATTTAATTTTAACCATTTTATCTACCTTTTCACTATTAAAAAGTTCACTATAAGTTTATCAATTCTTTATAAACCTCAATCGTTTTATCACACATAATTTGTTTTGTAAAATGTTCTTTTACATTTTTTATACCGGCAGCGCCGATTTTTTCTCTTTCTTCGGTCGAAAGATGCAAAGCCCATTTAATAGCCTCTGCCAAAGCCTTAGCGCTGGTGCTTTCATAAAGCCTGCCGGTCACGCCGTCTATCACGGTTTCTACCGAACCGCCGATATTGGAAGCAACTACGACTCTGCCCATAGCCTGCCCTTCAATCGCAATGCGACCGAAAGCCTCCGGCTCAATAGAGGTTGAAAGCACAACGTCCGAAACCATCATTGCCGCCGGAATATCCTTGACATTGCGGATAAATAAGAAGCGGTCTGTCATATTATAGTTGTCAATCATTTTGCGCAATTCCGCCGAATATTTTTTGCGTCCTTGGTCGTCGCCGATTATCACGCAGAAAAAATCTTCATCATCAATCAGATGCAAGGCTTCAATCAGCAGTTTTTGCCCTTTCCAATTTGTCAGACGACCAATCAATGTAACAATCGGCTTATCTTCCGGAATATGATTATCTTCCAAATACTTAATCATTCGTTCGGCGGAAGTGGTTTCCACATTGAAATTTTCCATATTCACGCAGCGGTGAATCAAGCGAATCTTGCTTTCATCCGTTTTATAATTTTTCAAAATATGCTGCTTGATGTGGTTGGAAATAGCAATCACCTGTTCGCCGTAAGTCATTATTTTGTTGTAAAATTTCTTAATACCCCACGGACCCAAGCCATAGGTGCCGTGAAAGGTGGTTACAAAATGCACGCCGCAGCGTTTTGCCGCCCAATAAGCACTCCAAGCCGGAGCGCGCGAACGGGCATGCACAATGGTAATGCCGTATTTTTTGATAATCCGCGCCAAACGCAGCGAATTCAGATACATTTTAAATATATTTTTAGTTTTCAGCGGCAACGTAAAATGCTTAACTTTGATACGTTCCAAATTATATTCCATACGTCCACCTTCTGAGGCGACATAGTTTTCAATACCGCGTTTTTGCAGCTCTGAAGCAATTTCAATGGTGCCGAGCTCTACTCCGCCCTGCCCCAATTCAGGCAAAACCTGCAGCACAACAATTTTTTTATTCTCTTGATTTTCCATACTCTTCACCTGTACAGTACAATTTAAATTTGCTGTATTATACAATAAACACTGTATTTTTCAAAAATTTACGGCAGGTTATGCACATAGCCGTACAAAAAAACACCGTTATCTCTATACAAGATAACGGTGTTTTCGTGTTATTCCTCAGTTTCGGGAGCAGACAAGTTCTTGAACCACTCCGTAACGCTTGCATCTGTAGCCACAGCGATGATTCCGCTGAACAAACCGGCAACAATAAATGTTGTTACTCCGGCAAGAGCAGGAATCAGTGCGGCAAGCAACGCAAGTATTGCGCACTTTTTGCGGTTTGTTTTGAAATAAGCAGAGGCACACAAAGCACAGCCAACCGACAAAGCGGCGTAAAGCATGTACTGAATACCATCTCCGCTATCCAAATTCACAACAACGTTGTTAGACTTAGCACCCACCAACATAATTGTAACAAACGCAGCAACGAGCACTATAACACTGAACAAAGTCTTTTTCATACCTGTAATTTTTAATGATTAGACAACTCGAAAAAACAATAAAGTCTGCGGATATTTTCTCTTCAAAAAAAAGAGCATGAAAAAAACTGAAATTTTCACAATCACATCCACAATACTTATTATATGCAATTTTATTTTATTCCGTTTTGCGGCTATTTGCAAGGAATATTTATAAAATCACCCAAAAATCTCAAAAAAATCTTGTTATTTTGTACAAAATTGCTATACTATATTTATATAAATACTCTAGCGTGGAGGGACAAATGTTTTCTGAAAACAGCGCATTGCAAGCAAAAACTCCGGCACGATTTTATAGAGACAGCAGCTTTGGGCTGAGAAAACGCTTTATTAACGTGTATATGTTTTTACATTCAGCCTTGCCCGATACTGAAAAAGCGCAAATCACCGCGCCCAAAAAACAAAATCTAAATGCTTTTGAACGCTATCTGAAATCTTGCAACAATGACGGACATCGGCTGCAGGAAAACTATTATGATTCGGCAAAAACCAAGCTGATGAGCCGCAGTGTCGTTGATAAGAACGGACGTTTGGACGGTCCTTGCCTGCGTTATTCCGATGACGGCAAAACAGTTTCTTACGGCTGGTACCGCAAAGGAAAAATCCATGGGAAATGGGTTCAAAAAAGCACAAACGACAGTATATCAAGATTTGTTGCCTTTTATGATAAAAAAGGCAACAAAATATCGCCAGACACGACTATTTATGAAGGAAAATTGAATAAATTTTGGTTTGACGCAAAAACAGACTATATGCACAATATTATGTTTAACGGCAAACCTACGGCGTTTCATAAAGAAATGAAAGAAAAAGAAATCGCCAGAATGAAACTTGAAGGCAAATCCGGCGCTGTCAAAGTAGATGAAAAACTAGCCGAATTGCGGGCTAAAATTCAACATCAGCAACCGGAACAAACATCAACCGCCGCACCGGCGCCAACTCGACCTAAAGTTATGCATAGCGCCTTAAAACTTACTAAAAGCAACACCTTGTAATAAGCCATTTCAACCAACAAAAAAATAAACCAGAACTTCAGCAGTTTCGGTTTATTTTTCTAGTTGAGATTTATTTAGTTAAAATAATCATTTCCTTTTGATGACGCACGCAGCAATGAAAATTCTTTATTTTTAGGCTTGGTGCAATATTGTTTTTCTAATTTATCCAAATTATCCAGTTTGGTTTTATTGTTGCCGTAGAGCGGGCGCAAATGATGAATTACATTGGACAATAGCAAAGATTTTTCGCCGTTTTTAATTTCCGCACTGTCAATAAGCTCATTTGCGGCGCTTTCGTACAAAGCCTGTTTAGTTTCAGGCTTAGAAACATCTGACGCCAAACGCAGCAATTCGCGAACTTTAGCTTTGCCGGTTAAATAATGCTCTGCCAGTTCGGCACGGGTGACATACGATGCCGCCTTATCGGCGTTCTTTTGCAATTTTGCCATATTGCGCAGCACTTTTGCTTGGCGTTCCTTAGTGTTGGCATTTGCAAAAGCTTCTTGATAATGATACATTGCCTCGGCATAGTTTTCATCTGACACAAGGGTAAAGTGCGAGGTGTTATTTTCAATTTCCAAAGTTTTGCTGTAAATGGTGTGAATTTTATACAAAGCTGTTTTATCGCAGTCATTTGCCACCAAAGCTCTGTCGCACGCTTCACGAACATACAGCATCTTATTGCCCTGCGTATTCGGTAAATATTCGTAACAGGTTTTAATCAGCTGTGGGTCGGCGGTTAAGCGCAAAGCCTTGCTCATATAGTCATACGACGCCAAACGCTCTTTATTGGTACCGGAACCTTCGCTTTTGTTACGGGACATACGTTCCAGCACAATTGCAATATTATGATAGCCCAGCGCCATTTGCTCGTTGTCGATAACATTGACGTCATGCAAATCCTCCAAAGTTTGGATTTTATTTTCCACTTCTATCTGAGAAGTTTTCACCTCATTGCTATTCATCATTCCGTATAAATCTCGCCCGATTGTTGCCACAAAATAGGCTTCGTCCAGCTGCGGTATTGTCTCGAAACGAGCTTTTATCACTTTATCCATTTTACCGATGCTGAGTTCATTTGCAAACCGCACAGCCGCAAAATCATACATAGTTTCAAACGCACTGTTGACCTTATCGGCATTCAAAGAAAAAGTATCTGTTTTGACCTTATAGCAAATAGTATCCAAATAATCCTGATAGATTTTTTCACCCATTTCGCTGTGAATATCAACTTCCATATCAAGAGAGTTGTCATTCAGCGGAGTGCCTTGACTTTCAAACCACTCTCTAACCTCGTCATCAAGCCATATTTTTTCAGGACTGTTTTCAGGCTTAGTAAATAAATCCTGCAGCAGCTTTTCACGAAACACATCTTCATCCAAAGGCTCGATTTCGTTTATGTTTTGAGCAACATTCGGCTGAGGCTGTTCGTTGTTTTGCTCTTGCTGCTCTTCAGCATTTTGTTCGGTTGCATTATTCAAATCTTCAGACATGGGCATCATCCTTGCTAATAAATTATTTTGCCTTATTAAACCATATTTTTTCAAACTGTGCAACAAAAAAATTTGTCAAATTTTGTTTATTTGTAAAATTATTATACAAAAAAGGAGCCTCTTATATAAAGAAGCTCTAAAAAAATTTGAATTTAACTGATGTTATCAGTCGGCAATTGTCAAATTACGCTTGCCAGCCAAAGACTCTTGGATAAATTTGATTTGTTCCATAACCATTTTATTGTCTTTATATTTTTCCGCAGCCTGCGCGACACGTTCTTCAAAAGTGCCGTTAGAACCCTTAAAAATAAACATAAAGGCACGGGTGCAAGATTTGATAACACTTTCTTCCAAACCGCTGCGTTTCAAACCGATAACATTCAAACCGCGCAGGTGCGCCGGCATACCATTGGCAATACCAAACGGAATAATGTCGCGGGCAATGCCTGAAACGCCGCCGACCATAGCTTTGCGCCCAATATGTACAAACTGGTGCACAGCGCAATTGCCGCCCAAAATCACGCCGTCGCCCAAATGAACGTGTCCACCGATTACGGCATTGTTGGTCATAATTACATTGTTGCCGACCACGCAGTCATGCGCAACGTGCGAGTTAATCATAAACATACCATCATCACCGACAACGGTTGTCAGATGTTCTTTCGGAGTTCCGGCGTGCATTGTCACGTTTTCACGGATTACATTGCGCTTGCCGATAATCAGGCGCGCCCCCGGCTGAAATTCATTGCCGTGATCCTGCGGTCCGCAACCCAGTCTGGCACCAGGGAAAACAACAGTCCCTTCGCCGATTGTGGTATCGCCATAAATGGTAACTTGCCCCAGCAAACGTACGTTTTCGCCGATTTTAGCTTGGGAACTTACCCAGCAGAATGGTCCGATTTCTGCGCTGTCTGCAATTTGCGCGCCGTCTTCAACAACAGCAGTAGCATGAATTTTAGCCATATTTTTAATCCTCTTAAAAAATTTAAAATATCTGTTAACCGCAAGACTAGACTTAGCGGCGGCAGATTGCAACACACAAAACGTTACAGTTTATTTCTTTTGCAAAGCACAGACAAAGAAACCGTCCGTACCGGTTAAAATAGGCGAGCATTTCAGCCAGCGGGTTTCAGCAAACGGATAATTTTGCTCCAGTTTCCGCTCCCACAAATTTTTCATATTCACTGTTGAAAAATCCGAATGATTTTGCAAAAACTTTTCTATCTGCCGCTCATTTTCTTCCGGCAAAACGGAGCAGGTCATATAAATAATCCGACCATTATCGGCAATATGTTTTGCGGCAATATCCAAAATCTCGGCTTGCGCTTTTTCAATTGTTTTCAGATGGTTCGCGGTCAAGCGGTATTTTGCATCAGGCGAGCGCCGCCATGTACCGCTGCCCGAACACGGCGCATCAACAATAAAGCGGTCAAATTTATCTCCAGCAGCGATTTCACGGATTATTTTAATATTTTTAATGCCCAAACGATCGGCTCTTGCCTTTAAGCCGTCCATACGGTTAAAGTTTTTGTCATGCGCATAAATCAAGCCGTCGTTATGCAGAATTGCACCCAGCAGCAGGCTTTTTCCGCCTCCGCCGCAGCAATAGTCAATAATATGGTGATTGCTGCGCACATCACAGAGAATCGCTCCCAGTTGCGATGCTTCGTCCTGCACTTCAATATCGCCGTTTTGATACGCCACGCAATTTTGCAGATTCACTCTTTCCGCCGAACGCAGACCATAAGGCGAATACGGCGTAAATGAAAAGAAAAGCCCCTCTTTCTGCAGCTTATTTTTAGCCTCTTCCCGACTGATGAAATTAGCGCGCACATCTGCCGGCGCAGTGGTATTCAAGCTTGCCGCCAATGCCGCATCACCGATTTTTTCATAGAGCCACTGCGGACATTCTTTTTCAACATATTCCGGATAGACATCTTCTCTTAAATGCGCCAATTTATATTTTTCGTCTTTAGTCAGCGGTTTCAAGCCATATTCCGAACCGGAGGCAATCACATCAAAATCCTCGTCTTTTAAATAAGCAAGCAGCAGCAAACGAGGCTCTGTGCTTTCACAGTCAAACTCCAAACGGCTGCGATGACGAATAATATCCCACACCGTGTTGGTGATAAACTTCCGGTCTTTGGAACCAATATATTTACGATTGCGCAGATATTCTTTCAAAATGTTATCAGCAGGATATTTGTCTTGAAAAATCTGCGTAATAACTTCTAAAACGGCTTGATATTTGGCACTGAGCTGCATTTGTTTTCTCCTTATCTGTTCAAGCACTATATACAAAAATCCCCTTAAAAACAACTGATTTTTAAGGGGATTTTTCGGTTATTTCTGCCAAATGAGCAGAGGTGACATCACTACGCCGTCATCAATCTCGCAATGAGAGCGCAGCATTGCAATCGTTTTTTTCAGCAGGCTGTTGTTTTTGGCTTTTTCAGCCTGCGCCATGTCCTTGGGGGCAATGGCTTTCAAACAAGCCTCGTCTAAAGACAACTCAGTCAATAGCCGGTTGCCAAACCTGTTTAAGGCAAAGACAAAGCCATCGCAAACAACTGCCTGAACTTTTTTGCGGACTTCCGCATCAAAAGTCGATACCGCCGACAATGCACACTTTTGCTCATCAAACAAAAGCAATGCACATGGCGTGTGAATTAAGAATTTTTCCATAAAAATAAAAAAACTATAGGATTAAACAACTTATAAAGCACGGCATTGGCTTTATTTTATCACTCACTAAAAACCGGCAAAGTTAAAAACTTTACCGGCTTTTCCTTGTTTTAGAGCAGCGCGTAACGGACAAAACCGTTTGTGTCAAGGCGGTCGTGCACAGAGTACGCTCCGCTGGACATCTCAAATGTGTGAATCTGATTGCCGTCGTAGCCTAGTTCCTCGCAAGACCAATACCAGCCCTCAAGCCAATCATCGGCATCTACGCCGTGTGCGCGCAAAAGACGCACAGTCTGCTTGAACTTGAAGCGGTTAACAAAGCAGTCTGCCAATCCTCCAACGAGAGGCAACGAAACTCTGCCTTTGGTCAAAAGCGGCTTTTCGCGGTGCATAACGGTGTCCCATCTGCCGAAACCTGAGTTTTTGAGGGCGACAAACGTATGACCGCACTCAATCCACTTTATTTCGTCTTTTCTAGACAAATCCAAAACCGATAAAATTTCAAGATTACCGGTCTTATCAACATAGCCTAAGCGGCAATGTTCCAACGCAATTTTCTCAGCTGTATTTTCCATAAGCCTAAAAATTAAAATTATAACTGAATAATACAAAAACTGCTTTAGTTTAGCATTTTTACAAATTTTGTCAAGTATGATGCAAAAAAAAATCCTTTTTATTAAGCAAAAATGATTTTTTTAATGGAAACGATTTTTAATTTTGCTGAGGTTTGCTCCACGGCTTGCCGTTTTTCAAAAAGTCCGGCAGCTCTTTTAATGAGGAAGCTCCAGCCGCTTTAGCATGACCGCCGCCGCCGAATTCCTTGGCTATCAGCGAAACATCAACATTGCTTTTAGCGGTGTAAAATGTCATATTCCACAAATTTTTCTTGTTCATAAAGAAAATTACCATAAAATCAAAATCCTTGATATTTTCCAGCGAATCAAAAAATTCGGACTGACCTTGAGCCATATTGGCACAGATGCAGCGCATTCCTTTATACTCGCTTTCAAAGCCCATGCCGCGCACCAAACGATAGTTGCGATGGCGCACCCATGATAAAATCGCCGAGCCTTTTTCTACCATGGCTTTGATGTCTACTTCATTGTTCATTAACTGCGTCCAAATTTTATCTGTCGGACGATTAACGCCAAAAGTTTGAATAGCATATTCAAACGGACGGACTCTACGGTCTCGCAAATCATAAATATCATTCAGCCCCAGCAGGCGGATACCTTCCGGAAGTTCTTTTTCAGGATAGAAATAGCCCCATGTCAAAACAATGGCGGCAGTACCGACTTTGCGCACACCCTTAATCGGTTCATATTCGCCGGTTTTCATCAATTCGTCATATTCTTTGATAACCGAAACATGGTGGTCAATCCAAGTCAAGTCAACTTTTTTGTTGAGTTCAAGCATATATTTAACCGGCAAAGCAATATCGCAAATTACCAGTTTGTCGTGTTTTTCTATTTCTTCATACGGAATTTCCATATCATGGTTCAAACCCATAAGCTCAATTTCCGGAAATTTACTTTTTACAATCGCCGCCGAACCTTTCCCATCGTGGTCGGCAATGTGGTAAATACACAGCATTTATACACTCCTTAAAACTCTATCATCATATTATCAAAAGCCGGCTGCATATTATCCGGCGTCAAATGGTTGACTTCATCAAAATCACATTCGGTCGCCATATGGGTCAAAAAAACTCTTTTGGCGGCAATTTTTGATGCGCTGTCCAAAATAATATCAATACCGGCATGATACCTGCCCTCACGCAGCATAGTCAAGGGCATAATCAAAACATCAACATCAATTTTTTGTAAATAGTCCAAAGTTTGCGGCGGAATAGACTTAAAATCAGGCACAAGCACCACTTGTCCGCCCTTAAAACAATAGCCGGTGGTTATCATTGTATGCCCGCCGAACTCCAGCGGCATAATATCAAAAGTGCCGATTTCAAACTTTTCTCCGTATTTTATTTCAACCGGTAAAAGCTCGGGGTGATTGGTTATATCCCAATGCTCAACATTTGAAAAAGCATAGCTGAAACGCTCCTTAATTTCGGCTATCTGCGGCTTCGTGGCATAAAAATTTAAGCTGCGCTTGATGTTGCGTGTAATTCCCCGCAAATCGTCAATTCCGTGCAGATGGTCGGCATGCGTGTGTGTATACAGCACTCCGTCAACGGCTGTTATGTTGTTGGCAATAAGCTGATTTTTCAAATCCGGCGAGGTATCAACCAAAATCTGCGTTGTTCCGTCGGTTAAATATATTCCGGCACGCTGCCTGCGGTTTTTGGGATTGTTCGGATTGCAGGCTCCCCAGCCGCCGGAAACTGACGGAACTCCTGGGGCGGCTCCGCTGCCTAAAATTATCAATTTACTCATCAGGGTTTACCTTGCTGAACAATGTTAAAAAGTTACGGGTGGTTAAATCTGCCAGTTCGGCAACACTTAATCCTTTCAGCTCGGCAAGAACCTGCGCCGTGTTCACCACAAAAGCAGGCTCGTTGCGCTGCCCGCGGTGCGGAACCGGAGCCAAATAGGGAGAATCCGTTTCAATCAGCAATTTTTCATTCGGCACATTTTTAAACATATGCTGCAAATCTTCGCTTTTTTTAAAAGTAATAATACCGGAAGCGGAAATATAAAAGCCAATCGAAAGCGCAAATTCCAACAATTTTTCAGATGATGAAAAACAATGCAGCTCACCTTTAAATTTTTGCTTTTTATAAGCTTCGCCAAGCAAAGTAATCATATCATCATCGGAATCGCGGTTATGTATAATCAGCGGCAAGCCGCTTTTCTGCGCCGCTTTAATATGTTCCGACAGTACTTTGAGCTGCTGTTCTTTTATGTCGGAGTTATAATAATAATCCAAACCGCATTCGCCGATACCGACAACCTTTTGCGATTTTGCCAACTCTAAAATCTGTGCCGCCGTCAAATTCTGATATTTATCAGCCAATTCAGGGTGCACGCCGGCAGTGGTATAAATATGCTTACGGCTTTGACAAAAATCAAGCAGCCGCGGCATATCCGCTATATCATCGCAAACATCTAAAATATAATCGACCTGCATTTCCCGCGCCCGCAAAACCGTTTCTTCGCGGTCTTTATCAAAATCGGAGGCGTTAATATGGCAATGACTATCTGTAAACATTTTACAGCACCTTGCAAATTTTAGTCAAAAGTTTAATTAACATCTGCTTTTTATCCATATTGATATTTTGGCAGTCGGCAAACATTTTATTTGTTTCGTCCCAGCAGGCATATAGTGCTTCAACATCTTGACTTTGCGGCATATTTTCGCGGATAAACTTCAAAATCAGCTCTTGCAGCAAATCAAAACTATCCGGAGTTGTCACAGCCTCAGTGCAAAAATCCAGCAATTCGCTCAACGAAAATTTTTGTTTGGAATAAAGAATTTTGCATAAGCTGTCATACATTCCGACCGCGTCCAAATCGGCATACATAATTGCCTGCCCCACGCTTTGCGGACACATTTCCGCCACTTTGCTTATCATCGCCTCGTTCAAATGCGGACGATAGCGGCGCAGCAAGCTGGCTGTTGTGTTGACATCAAGCATTTGCAGCGGCAGTTTGGCGCAGCGGGAGCGGATAGTTGGCAGCAACATTCCGGCATTATGGCTGATAAGCAGTAAAACCGTATGCGCCGGCGGCTCTTCCAAAATTTTCAGCAAAGCATTGGCGGCGTTTTTATTCATATCATCGGCGCTGTCAATAATCACCACGCGCCAATTATTATTAAACGAGGTTTTAGATAAAAACTCATTGACCTTACGCACATCATCTACGCGGATAAACGCCGATTTTTTCAGAGAGCTTAATTCTTCTTCATCTGGCGCTTCGCCTTTTTGAATGGCTTTAATAATTTTTTTGCGGTCGGTTTCGATATAATCGCGCTCCACCACCATTAAATCCAAATGCGAACCGGTGGCGACCTGCTTAAAAACCGGAGAATCTTCGGGAACATTCAAGGAATTATATGCATTTTTTTTGCTTTCATCTGCCCATAACAAAAAACGGGCGATACGATAGGCTAAAGTGGCTTTACCGATACCTTTGGGTCCGCTCAAAATCCAAGCGTGGTGCATGGTCTGATTTTTCCAAGCTTTCAAAAAAACTTCTTCCGCCTGCGTTTGCCCAAGCAAAAAGCTGTTATTGCGCGGCGAGATGTTTATTTCGTCCGCCATCAGCAGCCCAGCCTTTCTTTTACGGTTTCCACAATTTGTTTGTGCAAAGTTTCAATATCGGTGTCGGCATTCAAAACCACGCAGCGCTCCGGCTCGCGTTTGGCAATTTCTAAAAAGCCGCGGCGCAGATTATTGTGAAATTCCAACTGACGGCTCTCAAAACGCAGCTCTTTTACCGCCATTGTTTCGGCTTTAGCATAGGAACGGCGCATACCGACTTCCGGTTCAATATCTAAAATAATGGTCAAATCCGGCTTAAAATCTCCGGCAACAATTTTGTATAAATTTTGCAGAGTTTCCAGCGGGACACGTTTATCATAACCGTAATATTGATAGGCTTCGGTCGAATCGGCATATCGGTCGCTTATCACCCATTTTCCGGCATCAAGCGCAGGCCATACCACCTTGGTTAAATCACAGCGCCGGTCGGCATAGTAGAGCAAACATTCGCTTATGGCGTCAAATTTATCCTTATCGCCGGTAACCAACAAGCTGCGGATTATTTTGCCTTCTTCTGTGCTCCCCGGTTCTTTGCTTTGCACGCAGGCAATGCCGTTTTGCTCAAGATACTGTGCCAGCAGCCTGACTTGCGTTGATTTTCCGCAGCCCTCACCGCCTTCCAGCGTGATATATTTGCCGCGCATTATTTAACTCCGAATACAAAATATTTTATATTTGCCCACAGTTTGCCAAGCATTCCGGTTTCTGCCACATCGTCAGCTGCCACCAAGGGAACATTCAGCATTGGCTGACCTTCTATTTCTATTTTGATGTCACCGATTTTTTGACCGGCTTTAATCGGAGCTTTCACCGGCTCGTCGAATTCTGCCGTAACTTCAACATTTTCCTGCTGGCTGCGGTGAACGGTTTTCAACACATCGTCCGCAACCGTCAAATTAACGGTTTTGTCCTTGCCGTACCAAACTTTAGCCGCGGCAATATTTTGTCCCTTGTTAAAGATTTTGAAATTGTTAAACTCTCTAAAGCCCCAGCTCATCAGGCGCTCTGCTTCTTCCGAACGCTCACGGTTGCTGCTCATTCCGCTCATAACCTCAATCAAGCGGCGATCGCCTTTTGTTGCTGACGCAGCCAAACAGAATCCGGCTTCTTCGGTATGTCCGGTTTTCAGACCGTCGGCGCCTTTCATGGTATATAACAGCGGATTGCGGTTGCCCTGCTTAATGTTGTTATAAACAAATTCTTTTTGGCTGAAATAATGATAAAGTTCCGGAAATTCGCTGATAATATGGCGGGAAAGAATTGCTAAATCTTCCATAGACATTCTGTGGTCCGGATGCGGCAAACCGGTAGCGTTTTCAAAATGGCTGTTTTTCAAGCCCAGCTTTTTAGCGGTTTTATTCATCAAAATCACAAAATCATCTTCCGAACCGGCAACATTTTCGGCTACCACAATGCAGGCGTCGTTGCCGGACTGAATTACAATGCCTTTAATCAAATTTTCGACACTGACATTGTCGCCGATAGAAAGGAACATGGTAGAACCGCCGGTTGCAGCTCCGCCTTTGCGCCAAGCGTTTTCGCTAACCGAAAAAGTATCGTCAAGTTTAATTGTCCCGTCTTTGATTTTGCTCATTAAAATATACACGGTCATCAGCTTGCTCATAGATGCCGGAGGCACGCTCTCGTCCATATTTTTAGTAAACAGATATTCGCCGGTGTCATAGTCCATCAAAATTGCGTTGCGCGCGGCAGTTTCAAAAGACATTGCGTTAAAGCCGTAAACCGTGCTGCATAACAAAACAGTCAATCCAATTTTATTAAACTTCATCTTTTATCTCCTATTTCTTTTCAATTCTGGTGTCGCTCACACCATAATACTTTAACTTAGCCTGTGCCACTTTAGCCTCTTCCACACGGCTGTACGGACCAACCGACACCCGATAGTAAGTCGTTCCGCTGACATCAATTTTAACAATATGGCTGCTGCCGTATTCTTTTAGCCGAACCATTAAAACATGCGCCTTGTCATATTGCGTGAATGCTCCGGCGTGAATGTAATAATATCCCGACAAATATTGATAGCCGCGTCCGCTGACAGCACGCGTATCGCCTTTTTCCGGATTTTTGGCGGCAACGCCGTATATACCGCTGTTATCAGCAGATTTGACTGTTCCGGCAGTGCCCAGCGCACCAGTTTTACGTTCTCCGCCGGCAGAAGCCGCACTTCCGTAAACCGCTGGTTCATCTGTTGTTCCGGTCGGCGTGTAGGTACCGGTGCTGTAAGTTTTGCCGCCGGCGCTGGCATAAACATCAGCCTGTTCGGCAACATGCTCGGAAATTTCTATGCGTTCGGCAGAGGATTCATACAAAGACGGCGCCGGAGTTGAGCTGGCTGCCAAAGCTTTGCCTTTTGCCGAAGACAAATTCAGCAACGCTTCTTTCAACGCCTTGCTTTCTTTAGGCATAACTTCAACTTTTACTCGGGTGGTGCCCTGTCCCATATATCCCAAAAGCTGCGCTCCGCGCTTGGAAAGGTCTATAATACGGTCTTTTACATATGGTCCGCGGTCATTTACGCGCAAAATTATGGAGCGCCCGTTTTGCAAATTGGTTACGCGCACAATACTAGGCAGCGGCAAGGTGCGGTGCGCCGCAGTTAAAGTGTTCATATTATAGCGTTCGCCGTTGGCGGTCGGCTTGCCGTTAAAATCTTCGCCGTACCATGACGCCGTACCAACTTCCGAATAGCTGTAGTCTTCTTTCGGATAATACCATTTTCCGGCAATTTTATACGGATTTCCAACCTTATATATTCCGCCGTAATTTTTGATTATTTCCGCCTGCGCCTGCGGAGATAAACCGGACAATTCAGGAGTTCCGCTTGAACAAGAGCTAAGCGCGCCGGCGCAAATCAGCAAAGCAAAAAATAGTTTAATACTGTTCATTCTGTTATTCATCTTAAAATTTTAAGTTAAACCACCCTACTCTGATTTTTTGATATCGGCAAGCATTATTATTCATTTATGCTTAGCCTTTTTTGCCGGAACGGCTTGAGCTTTTTTGTGCAGCGACGGTTTTTTATCCACCGGAACCGGCACACCAAACCCAATTTTCGGATTATAATTTTTAATTTTGGTCAGCAATTGATAGTCAGGATAGCCGTCTTCCGGCAGTTTGGCTTTGTGCTGCAAAAATTTTACGGCTTTACGCGTATCGCTGCCAAGTTTGCCGTCTTCTTTAATTTTGTTGCGTACAAACTTGTTATAAAACCGCTGAATGATTTTAATTTCATCGCTGTTCATTACATATTGCTCGGCGGCATGAACCGGAGTCCATTTTTTCTTTGGGCTTTTAATATAATCGGCAAGACTGACAATCGCCAAAGCATAGTTATCGGAGCGATTCCATATCATCACGCGCTTAAAGTTGCCAAACACGAGATACGCCGGACCTTTGCGCCCGTCAGGCAGTATTACCGAACCTTTAAGCTCGGAGTCAAATGGCAGATTATAGCCGTAATAGGTTTTGACGCCGATTTTTTTCCATTCTCCGACTTTTTTGGTGGTTTGGCGACCGACCTGACTAAAATCAAAGTTCCACGGCAAAGAAACACGCATGCCCCACGGCTCGTCTTTTTTCCAGCCCAAAGAGCCCAAATAGTTGGCGGCAGAAGCAATAGCATCATCAAACGAATTCCAAATATCCGGCACGCCGTCGCCGTCAAAGTCCACGGCATAGCTGTTGTAAGTGGACGGCATAAACTGAAAATGCCCCATGGCACCCGCCCAAGAACCCAGCATTTTATCTTCACTGAGCTTGGTTTTATCCATAATTTTCAAAACTTGATACAGTTCGTTTTTAAAAAACTTGGAACGGCGGTTTTTATAGCTTAAATTAGTCAGGCTGTCTATCAGGTGATAGGTGCCTTTATTTTGCCCAAAATTGGTTTCCACCGCCCAAAACGCCGTTAAATACGGCATAGGAACTCCATATTCTTTTTCTATTTTTTTATATTTTTTAGTTAATTTAGAATTATGCTCTCTAGCATCTTTAACTCTTTTTTCGGTAACCAAACGATTTATATAAGCGCAGGTTGTCAGCACCAGCTCGGTCTGTTTTTTATCAAGCCGCACCACTTCCGGCAGCGGGTGATAATAGTTTTTGCCTTTATAAGCCTCATCAATAGTTTTTTGAGAAATGCCTTTAGAAATCATCTCGCGCTTTAAACTTTCCAGCCACACCGTCCATTCCTTAGGCGGAGTGTTTTTAGCTTTTGGCGCAGCGCAAGCCATACTGCCCGCAAGCAGCATCACACTACAAAGCATTGCTGAAACAATAATTCTGATTTTATTCATTTTAAAGCACCTTTCAAATATCAATAGCGATATTAGCGGATTTTTGCTAAAAAATCACTAAAAAAGATAATAAAAACGCCGGCTTTTTAGACCAGCGTTTAAAATTATTGCTTTTCAGATTATTATTTTTTTGGTAAATCCGAGGTGCAATGCGGGCATTTTACTGCAGCCAAAGGAATTTCCTCACAGCAATACGGACACTTTTTGGTGGTTGGAGCAGCCTCTTCCTCTTTTATCATTTTTTCTTGCAGTTTATTTACGGCTTTGATTAAAACAAATACAGCAAAAGCCACAATGATAAAGCTGATAACGTTGTTTAAGAAAACACCATAGTTGATTGAAACATCATCGGCGATTTTCCATTTCAAATCAGAAAAATCAACTTTACCCAAAAGCAGACCTATTGGCGGCATCATAATATCTTTTACCATAGAATCGACAATTTTACCAAACGCAGCACCAATGATGATACCGACAGCCATATCCATAACATTGCCGCGCATTGCAAATTTTTTAAATTCATTAAAAAAGCTTTTAATCATATTTTCAATCCTTTACTCATAAATTGGAAAGTTGTTACAAAGTTTAATAATTTTATTTTTAGTTTGCTCAATCACCGCATCGGCGTTTCCTTGAGCCAAAGCGTCAACCACATCGCCGATGCAGTTGCCGATGAGCTCAAATTCAGCCTCTTTGAAACCACGGGTAGTGCCTGCCGGAGTTCCCAAGCGCACGCCGGAAGTAACCTTAGGAGGCTGCGGGTCAAATGGTATGGCATTTTTATTGCAGGTTATATGCGATTTTTCCAAAGCGGTCGTAACCACATCGCCAGTCAGTTTCTTTGGGCGCAAATCTACCAGCACCAAATGAGTGTCAGTTCCGCCCGATACCAAATCTAAGCCGCGTTTTATCAAAGTGTTGCCCAAAACTTTGGCGTTGACGATAACCTGCTTAGCATATTCTTGAAACTGCGGCGTCAAAGCCTCGCCAAAGCAAACAGCTTTACCGGCAATCACATGCTCCAGCGGTCCGCCCTGAGACCCTGGGAACACTGCCGAATTAACCTTTTTATAAATATCGGCGTTGTTTGTTAAAATCATACCGCCGCGAGGTCCGCGCAGTGTTTTGTGAGTTGTTGTGGTGACAACATCGGCAAAATCCAGCGGGTTCGGGTGTTGTCCGCCGGCAACCAAACCAGCAAAATGCGCCATATCAACCATTAAATAAGCACCTACACGGTCGGCAATTTCACGGAAACGGGCAAAATTTATCTGTCGCGGATAAGCCGAACCGCCGGCAACAATCAATTTCGGCTTGCAGTCCAAAGCCAAGCATTCTGTTTCATCATAATCAATTAAGCCGGTGTCTTTACGCACGCCGTATTGCACAGCCTTAAACAATTTACCGGACATTGAAACTTTGGCACCGTGAGTCAGGTGTCCGCCAGCGTCCAAGCTCATACCCATAATTGTATCGCCAGGGGTAAGCAAGGCAAAATAAACCGCCATATTGGCTTGCGAGCCGGAATGAGGCTGCACATTAACATATTGAGCTTTGAATATTTTTTTAGCCCGTTCCTGCGCTAAAGATTCCACTTTATCAATAAATTCACAGCCGCAATAATAGCGATGGGCAGGATAGCCTTCGGCATATTTATTGGTCAAGACGGAACCCTGCGCCTCCATAACCGCGCGTGAAACTATGTTTTCGCTGGCAATCAGCTCTACTTGTTCGCGCTGGCGTTTAAGTTCTTTTTGAATAATATCATAAACATCGCGGTCTTCTGTCTGTAAACTCTGCTCAAAATCCATATTATTCCCCCTTATCTAATTTATCTAAACGGCGCTGATGGCGTCCCCCTTCATATTCTGCCGCTAAAAAGGCGTCAATTTCCGCTGTTACATCGGCAAATTTCATGGTGCGCCCGCCAAAAACAATTACATTGGCGTTGTTATGCTGTTTTGCCAATTTAGCTACTTCGACGCTATAGAGCAAAGCGGCGCGAATCCCTTTATGGCGGTTAGCGGCAATTGAAATACCAATTCCGGTACCGCAGATTAAAATGCCCAAATCAGCTTTTTTATCAAGGATTTCCTGCGCCATTTTATCAGCAATATCGGGATAGTCTACCGATTCTGCCGAATAAGTGCCTAAATCATTCATTTTTAAATCAGCATAATGCTGTTTCAGCTGTTCTTTCAATTCAAATCCGCCGTGATCGGACGCGATAGCTATTTTCATTGTTTTCTCCTATTGTTGGCACAAATATATAATATAACAGAAAAAATGCTCTACAAAAAAACGTATTTTTTCCACCGATATAAAAAAAATGAAAAAAAGTAAAAAAAAGTGTTGACGTTTGAAAAAAAATCGGTATATATGATCTTTGTTAAATGAGTTTGGTACTTAGGTACGAACCGGTCGGTTGGCAGAATGGCTCATGCAGAGGACTGCAAATCCTTTTATATCGGTTCAATTCCGGTACCGACCTCCAAAATTATTCCGACTTAGCTCAGCGGTAGAGCAATCGGCTGTTAACCGATCGGTCATCTGTTCGAATCAGATAGTCGGAGCCACTAAAAGGGCTGTTGCAAAACAGTCTTTTTTTTATTTTAAATTCTGATTTTTCTGATACGCCTACAATCTCCGGCTGGCAACTTTTTTGCATATCATTTAAAATGATACCCCTTTACACACAACATTGTTTAAAGGAGATAAAATGATATACGGATATATCCGCGTCAGCACGGACAAACAAAACACTAAAAACCAAAAATTTGAAATTGAGCAATTCTGTAAACGCCATAAAATGAAAATAGACCATTGGATTATGGAAACAATCAACGCCACTCAATGTTTGGAAAAACGAAAGCTTTGGGGTTTGCTACAAAATTTGAAAAAAGGCGACATCATGATTGCTACCGAGCTTTCAAGATTAGGGCGCAATCTGCTGCAGGTTATGAGTATTTTACACGATTGCTTAAACAAAGAAACGCAAGTATGGACAATTAAAGACAATTATCGCTTGGGCGCCGATATTCAAAGCAAAGTTTTGGCTTTTGCGTTTGGGCTTTCTGCCGAGATTGAGCGCAATTTAATTTCTCAGCGCACCAAAGAGGCTTTGAGCCGCGTACGCAATGAAGGTCGTCCGCTGGGGCGTCCCAACGGCAGCAGGAATCAAAAGAAACACTTGGACAAACATCTCCGGCAAATAGTCGAACTGCTTAATGAAGACGTCCCGATTTCCAGAATTGCCGAACTGCTAAACTGTAACCGCAAAACCCTCTATAACTATATAAATTATATAAAAAATAACCGACAGCATCTTGATATTTTGACTGATGAAACTTTGACCGCACATAACAACTTTACATTGATATAAATAAATTTACCCCCATATTAAAAAACTGAAAAATAAATTTGACAAAGCTTAAACTATATGTTATTGAATGTGCGTTATGTTGATATTCTCTTTTTATTGGGGGTATAGCTCAGTTGGGAGAGCGCTTGCATGGCATGCAAGAGGTCAGCGGTTCGAACCCGCTTACCTCCACCAATAAGAAAAAACCGGAAGTATGAACTTCCGGTTTTTTCTTAATTCAGTTTTTTTATTGATTTTCTGAAGTTTTCGGCTGGAAAAATACTTTATACGTTGCAATAACCAAAGCAAGAATTTCCCCGCCGTAGCCCAAAACAATCAATACCCAAGCTAAACATTCTTTTAACAGCGAACCAACACTTTCCGACAGTATAAGCGGCACAATTACCGCGCTTACGATATACACAAGCAAAGAAATACAGCCAATGTAGTGCATATATACAGAAAACTTTGGGAATTTTGTGATAAAACTCTGTAAAAAGCTAAATCTCTCTTTTTGGATTAAACCGGCAATCAGGAGAACGACAAAAACCCAAAACATAACGTCTGTTATTGTTTCAATAGGAGCCGCTAAAGATTCAATCCAACGTCCCAGCTCTGTAAGCAGATAATCTGATGTAAAATACAATCCGGCAAGCACGCCCAGCCCTTTATCTTTTATTTTCATTTATCATTCTCCCGATATGGTTAATTAAGCATATTTAAGTAGTAAAACAAAATAATTACAAATGCAAGCAAAATAACTATGAATAATGATTTTATTTAAAACAACCTGCTTCATTCATAGCATTAAACACATTTGCCGCACCGTTACCTATTTGTTCTCCCTTAACATAACTTTTAACCAGCTTATCAACTGTTGGAACTTTTGATATAACATAACTAGCAATTGGATTAAGTTTAGGGTTTGGTGAAATCTTATAATTAGAAATAGTATTGTACAATATATTTTCTGGTGTACAGCCTTTTCTGTATCTATTTTGATAATTTCTTTCACCAAAATATTCTTGATATAAACTGCTTAATTTATTCATAAAATCGTCCACATTATTAACATTATGAGATTGTTGAGTTTTAACATTTTGGATTTGAGATTGCTGCTCCTTTTCATTTTGTCTCATTGCATTGTACTCAAGTTCATCACGCAAAGAAAAATCTTTATGACAAACGCCATATTCATCAATTTGTGTTTTTTCATCTATATCATATAATGACATTTTAATTCTCCTAGATTTTTTAAGTTACATTACATTTTATTTTTGTTCTTGGGCTTTTTCAGCTGCCTGTTTGGCGGCTAAACTTGTACCGCCGCCGGAAAAAGCTCCGGCAACCTGTCCTATTGTCTGCGCGGTTTTGAACATATTATCCCAGCCGCTTTGGCGCGCCGAGGTCAAACGGTTTTCTACATCTTTATTGATGCCGTACAAATTTGCCTGATTCTGATAGCCAGAAACCGAACCTTCCAGCAGCGCCTTAATTTGCTGAATATAATTCAGCTGCGAATTATTGTTGAAATTTGCGCTGTTGATATTGTCGCTCAAACTTTGGCTATATGCACCCTGTCCCGCTGCAATGCTTTGATATGCCGCTTGATTGAGCGCCTCATTTTGCTTTTGCTGCAGGTCGTTCATCGCCCGCTGATAAGCCTCGCTGCCAACGCTGATTCCTTTGTTTGCCAAACTTGTTTCCAAATCGGTCCGCAGCTGCTGATATTGCGGCGTAATTTTATCCACCGCCGATTGATACACAGCGTTTTCCGCACGCTGACGAGCCTCGTCCGAACCGTTAACCGAAAACTGATATTCCGGCATACTGCCCAAATTTTGACTCATGCTAAGCGCCTGCCCTGTCATATTTTTTAAGGTATTGTCATAATTTGAAGTATCATAATTACCAAGATAATTCAAATAGTTATTTTCATAACCATATTTATTAGTTGAAGAGTTAGCAAAAACTTTTCCTATAGATTTACTCATTTCTTTTTTCCTTTCTTTATATCCATTTACATTCGTTTTTCAGCATGCCGAAAATGCAGCAGTCATCGCCGTTTTCACGATATGCCCTGAACATTCCTTCTTGCTGAAAACCGAGTTTTTTTACAAAATTTAAGCTGGCGGCGTTGCTTTTGCTCACCAGCAGCGAAATACGCCGGCATTTTAGCTTGTTAAACGCCAAATCAAACATAGCTCTAAGCATACGGCGGTTACACCAACGCTTGTCAACGGTGTAAACTGTCCACCAAACCTCTATATTGGGGCGGTAACTGTGAAAAATCAGCCCGCCGAGCATTTTTCCGCCTTGGGCAAAGCCATAAGTCGTATGCGTGTCGAGCCAATCTGCATTTTCACCCAAACCATCACAGACCCACTTGGCTATGATATTGTTTTCATCTGGCAGAATTTCATATTCATCGCTCATAGCACTCCGCTCCCGACTTCATAGCGGATTCCGGTTTCAAACCACTCTATCAAATTGCCTTTGGTCTTGGTTTTAAACACCACGCTGGCTTTGTAGCCTGTGGCGGAATTAGCTATCCATTGGCTGCGGATAGACGTGCTGTCGGCAGCGCCCCATTTTATGCCAAGCGGTTCTGCCGAGCTTGACCATTTGGTTTCATTCCACTTATGCAGGTTTGAAGACGATAAGTTTTCCTGATAGTCAATTTTACGGCTTTCCATATCCATATTGGTATAAATTACCAGTGTATAGCCGGAGCTGGATTTGGTACGCGGGTTCAGCAGCTGAATTTTTTTAACGCAGTTGCTGCCCAAATCATTATATGCCTGCTCGACGCAGCCGCTGATTTCCATTCCGTTATCAGCATAGCTTTCATCAAACAAATAAACACCTTGATCCGAGCCAAAATAAAGCCGTTGATTATACAAGCCCCAACAATGCGCGCGGATACCAGTAAAACGGCACCAAGCGCCGGTGTTTACGTTAATCACATGCTGTTCATACTGATTGGAAACCGGTACGTTAAACAGCCCGTAACCGCCGCGGCTGTAAATTATTCCCTGCCAGCCGTAACGTTTCAAATTACGCGCAGTCCGCGACAGCACCAAACCGCGGACGGCATCGCTGAAAGCTATTTGCGACGCATTGGCTTGTTCCAACGGCAAAGCCTTGGACAGCGGAATATAGCCGTCTTCGGAAATTATAACCACATCGCCCTGATACGGCACCAAGCAATTATAGCCAATCGGACGGCTGATTTTGTAGGAACCCTTCAGCTGCCAGCTGTCGGCATTGTTAATGTCTGACCCAACGTAAACTAAAGCTTCGCCTTCCGAAGTGATAAACACCGTCAAATCATCAATACCCTGACCGCCGTCCTGCGTCCAGTTGGCAACCGCCATCAGCTCGCCGCCGAACCGCGCCACCTGCGCCAAATCAAAGCAATTCAGCTTACCGGCGATATTGCCGGCGGTTTCAGGATACCAAACTTTGAGAGTGCCACCTTCAATAAACCATAAGCGCTGCTTGGAAAGCCCGATGCCGGAAATGCGCGTGGCATTCAAATTTTCGGCGCTGAAGCCCCAGTCCTCAAAATGTTCTATTCCGTCGTCATCGCGGTAATAGACTTTGGGAATGTCGCTGCCGTTTACAAAATACAAATAATTTTTATATTGCTGGGTACGGCAATAGCTGTTGGTAAATTTTACATTTTCATAAGCGTAAATATTTTTGCGCGAGCTGATATTATAGGCTGCTCCGCCGGACAGCGCCATAAAATAGCTGCCGCTGCCGGTTTTATATTCAGCTAAAGTGCACACTTTTTCCGGCAGCTGCGCATATTCAACATAGCCTTTGCGCAAAGCAACTTTAGTATCCAGCGGCATATAGTTGTCCATAACAACAGCGTAACCAGCGTCCATATCCGCCAAACTGTCACGCACATTCAATCCCTTTATCGGCGCGGGCAAAGTGTAACTTACCGACTTAGTGCCCCGCGCTGCTGATTTTAATTTCATTGATTATTACTCCTGTTTCGCTCAAACCATTATCCGACTTTGCCAAATTTATGTTGGCGGCGGCGTGCTCGGAACCAAAGCGCTTTTTTAATTCACGCTGAAATTCATCATATTCTTCGCCATAATCCAGCCCGCTGCGTTTAAGCCATCGCCACAAAATATTCAGCTTAACCAAATATTCGTCAAAAACCGGAACATCAGTGTTGGCGGTGAGCGAGCTTTTTTCTTCAAAAGTGTCAAAATCCCAAACCACGCCGTTGGAACGATATTGAAACACAATCCGCAAACCGCCTGCCGGCGGAGTTAAAAAAACAAAGCGCCCGTTTTGAATTTTGAATTTCAATTCATTGCTTGGACTGGAAAAATATTTTTCCCTCATCCACTGCTCCGGCGTAATGGCGCCGATTATGCGCTCTTTACTGTCTTTAATAAAAATCGTGTTATTCAAAAGGCAGAAAAAATCCGGCAAAAATTCGGAAATTGGGTATTGAGTGCGCCCTTCAACCGTGCGCAAACAGCCTTCTTTGGTCAGTTCCTGCCAATCGCCGTAGCGCAGCAGGCTGTCGAGAGCCGATTTTGCCACGCTTAAAAAAATACTTTCCTGCTGGCTGTTGGCGTCAAACAAATTATTTGGGCGTTTTGTCGCCGCTAAATCCGCAACCTCGCGGCATATTTCTAAAATTGTCTTCATTATTTTTCTCCCGCTTTGGCGCCGGAATGTTTTTTACGCTCTTCACTAAGAGCTCTTTGCACAGCCGCCAGCTGTTCGCGCAAAGTTTCAATTTCTCTTTCATATTCAAGCTCCTTTTTGGCAAAATCATCTAACATCTTGTTATTTTCTGATTTTTCTAAAAACATCTGCGCTAAAACATGTTCGTCCTGCAAACCAAGGCTTTGCACCTTATCAAAATCCAAACCCGCTAAAGTTTCCACCGTAAACACGCCGCGGCTTTTGCAGGTAGCAATTTCTGCCGCGGTCAAAAATGCAAATTGCTCCAGCGGCGTGCCGTTTTCCGTTTGCTTTTTAGAAAGCTTATACAAGGCATATTCCTGCGGAAAGCGCCGGATTTTATCTGCGGTCGCCGGCTGGTCAAACACTTCGGTATTGTTATCTTTCAGACGGATTTCTATATAAGTAACATTTTTAAAAACCGGCAGACCGTTGTCTGCAACCTCGTTAGTTTTAACCGCTTTATCATAAAATCTTGCCGCCACGTTTTTTTCTGTTTCTTTTGTGCCGATTACTTGTTGAAACAAGGCAAAATCCATATCCATAGTTTTTATTCCTTTACTTTATCTTGATTTTATAACATATTGAAAAGGAGTGATTTTAGTTCACTCCCTTTCAATTTTTACCAATTATTCTTTAGTGTTAATCAACACGCCTTGAACAGCCGCATTTGACATAGTCATATTGCCTGCCCAGCCAATGATACGGTATAACGCATCCTGATTTATCGCCAATCTGTCGCCGCCGATAATTTTCATATTGCGGTCTTTATGAGTGCGCAGATAAATGTAGTTTGTGTTCAAAAAGTACATGTGTTTTTCCGGACAATAGCCGCCTTGACCGCCGTCAAAAATCACATCTGCACCCTTAAATTTAAGACTGGTGAAACCAGCATCCGCCATTTTAGGGTCAGAAAAACGCTGCAAAGCCGACAAAGATTCATCAAACAACGTATACAAAGCATCATCGCAAACAATTAAATCCGGTTTATCGGCGTTGCGGCAGCATTTGTGATATAAGCTGTTCATCATCTGACGGATATTGGAAGAATCAATATCAGCGCTTACGCTTTGGTTGCGCCAAAATTCATTTCCAGCCGCCGAACGGTCAATACCGCCGACCGTGCCGGAAGTCGGATCGTCTGCGACCAGCAAAGCCAAGCCGCCGATTTCTTTGCCTGCTGAACCGGTGCCGTCGCTGAACAAAGCGGCAGACATTTGATTTTTCAAAGTTTTTTCGGCGTTAGAAATACGCTTTTCAAACAAATCCATAACTTGTTCCGGTCCGCTGTTCATCAGCAATTCTTCACCAGAAATAGCCACCGGCACAGCGCACAATTTAAGTGCATATTCCGCTGCTGTAAACAATTGCTTTGGAGTATAGTTAATGGTATCATAGCCGGAATACCACACCATATCGCCCTCGCCGTATTCCAGTTCTTCCAAAATTTTGGCACCACCGGTCAGCGGACGCATTTTGCCTTTGTCTTTCAGACGGGTTAAAAGCGCGTTGTTTTTAGAAATATTATCAGCCATTTCTTTTGAACGATTGTTCAAAGTTACGGTAAACACTTCATTGTAATTTTTATTTGTCATTTTCTATCCTTTTAAAATTTTAAGTTAATCCAAAAAAGCAGCCATATTTTTTTCAATCTCTTCCCGCAAGGTCAGAGGTCTTTCCGGTGCTTTTGCTTTTCCCTTTGGGGAAAATGCCGCTTTCTGCGCTTTTTGCGCTTCAGCGGCGTCAGAGTCGATTTGCTTGGCAATCAACTCTTTACGGACATCGGCATTGAGCCAAACCGCCTGCTTGTAGGCGTCTTCAATGCTTGATGCCAGTCCGTTTTGCAACAAAGCCTGCATTTGTTTAAAAACAGCGTCAAAATACGGGTGCAGTAAATGTCCGGATTCATCTTTTTGTGAACCGAACGCTTGTATTTGACTGTAAAAACTTCTTTGCTCGCTTTGCTGCAAATAGTCTCTCAGGCTGTGAAAACTCAAATCGAGATCGCTAAGCCTTTTTAAAATTCGATCAGAAATTTCGGTTTGCGGAGTTTCCGAAAACTGCGCCTTGACCTTAAACACCTGAGCGATGGCGTTTAAGGTTTCCACAGGGCGGCTGTGCATTTGTTCGTCAATATATGCCAAACCTTCAAGCCATTCGCGCAAGCTGTGTATGTTGTTTTCGGTTTTACGTTTTTGAAATTCGCCGTCCAAATTTTTCAGACTGTCTAAAAGTCCTATTTTGGCAGACAGCTCCTGACGTTCGGCTTTCAATTTTTCTTCACGCTTGCTTAAATACTTTTGCCATTTCGGCGAAAGTTCGCTAAACGCTGCCGCATATTCCGGTTCAAAGTCAGCAGGAGCTGCAATAAACCCGCTATCTTCTTCATTATTTGAGACAGCAGAACTATCCTCTCCTGTGGCTTTTTCGTCTGGTTCAGATAAACCGAACGCTTTGAATTGTCGTTCAATTTCCTTTCTTAAATCATTCATTTCCATATCATCCTTTTGTAGTTATAAAGAAAATCGGCAAACAAAGACTGCTGCCGTTCTCTTTCTTGTTGATTGCGAATATTTTGATAATATTCGGGTGAATAGTCGCCCGCCAAGGCTAAACCCGTGGCGTGTAAATACTTGTCAACGTCCGCGACCGAAGACGCGACAGATCCGTCCGGAAGAAGCACCTCTTCCGCGAATTGTCTGCTGATGAAAGTCATCATATTTCTCCAAATTTCGGGTATAAAAAAACGCCTTGTTTTTATATCAACAAAGCGTTTTGCTCAATAAAGCCAATAATTATTTTTTTATAGTTTTCCGGCGGCTTTTTTCTGCCGGTTTTCATCTGTTATCGGCACGCAGCCGGTTTGGTCGTTCCAACTCAAACAGTCATCACGGCAGATTTTTTGCACCGGATCATAGATTTTTCCAATATCCAAGCAATAGGCTTGTTTATCAAAAAACAAATATCCGGCAAAACCAATAACCGCCAAAATGATAAATACTGCTGCAAAATAAAATACCAGTTTCATATGTTTTATTCCTTAATTTTAATAGTCGTCGTTTATACCTTTAACTCTAAAAGATTCACAGGCATCTCGTGAGTTTGAATATAAACCGCTTTGAGCTCGTTGTCTACCTATTTTATTTACATTTCTATCGTGAATTCTATCTAAAGATGCTTCTAAAGCGGATAATCCTCTAAGCTGATTTTTATAATAATCAAAATCTTCTTTTTTATCCCCTAACCACTGGGCTATTGATCTGCCTAAATCACCTCTATCTGCAGCTTCATAATTAGCTTTGCAATGAAAATAATCATCATTTCCAATGGTATTATCTCTTTTCATATCCCAATAATTACGATTCATATCTTTTATTGCCCCAACTGCTTGTCTAACAACACTTTATTGTTTTGGCATAGATTGTTTGGCTCTCATCATATTATATTCTAGTTCATCTCTTAAAGAAAAATTAGAGTGATCTATTCCAAATTCATCTATTCCAGTTTTTTCATTTATTTTATACATACTCATTTTTATATCCTTTCAAATTATATTTCTTCCTCGCTTCTTTCCGGAGCAAGTTCGTTGTCGCTGTAGATGTTTTCGTCTTCCGGTTCCGGCTGTGTCGGAACATTAGAAACTCTGCCATAAGCCTCATCTTCCGGCAGCCAGCCGTAAGCCTCGTTTTCACGCATTATTCTAGATTTGTAACTCATTTTATTTTATCCTTTCTCTTAAAAAAATTACCATTTATCATCGGTGGATTTATTGGCGCGAAACATACTTTCTATGCTGTCGCCCGGCAGACGTCCGCACTCTTCGTCTGACCTCTCAAAAACCGGCTCGGCAAAAGTCAGCGCCAAAGCATCCGCCATATCCGGCGACTTGCCCAACCGCTTTTTAATTTCTTCTTTTTCTTCCAACTGCAAACGTCCGCGGCTGTCATATTTTTTGTTAACGGCGCAAAGCTCATTTGCCAAATTTTCATCATTCGGCAGTTCCACTTTTTGCTCGCCGCTCAGCCATATCCGCAGCTCATCCCACATCTCAGCGCGGCGGTTGTGATAGCGGTCGTCAGCCAGCGCCTTTGCTCCAAACATTACTGCCCGCACAACTCGCTTAAAACCGCGGTCGTTCAAAATATCCACCACACCGCCGCCCACGCCGCCGGCATCAACAAACACCCGCGCCGGTTTATATTGGCGGATAAAAAAAGTGGCTCGATTTGCCACTTCCACATTATCCAAACGGGCATAGCTTTCAAAAAACAAACACACCCGTCCGCGCCGAAAGCAAAACACGCTTTTATCATCGCCGAAACGCGCCACATCCAGCCCGATAATCAGCGGAGAAGACGGATTTTCCAGCTTAGTTTCAAACGCCTGACGCACCAATTTAGGCGCAATCAGCTTATGACTACCCACCGCAACCGGCGCTCCAAGCCAAATATGTTCATAATCTTCCGGACTCTCTTTTTGGCACTTTTGCGCCAAATAACGCATTTCTTCCGGACAAAACGGATTATCGGTATAGTTTACTTTAACCACCAAAGTCCGCTCATCGGGATTTGCTCCGACAGCCAGCCAAACCGGGTCGTTTTCTTCTTCCCTGTTCATAGAAATCCAAATTTCCGAACCGGATTTACGAATCGTCGGGTCCAAAATCTCCCAGCTTTTTTTGCTGATTTTTTGCGCTTCTTCCAGCCAGACAATATCAATTCCCTCAAGTGATTTTATGTTGCCGGAATCTTGCTCTCTTAAACCCTTAAATATAAAAGTTGTACCGCTGAGCTGATTTACAATCTTTGTTTCGCTGATTTTATAATCAGTTAAGTCATAAAAGTTAATGCGGTCACTCAAAAGTTTATGCACCGAATCTTTAATACTGTCTTGCACTTCACGCATACAAGCTATCCGCAATTTTTTCATACGTCCCAAAAAAAGCAAACTATCGGCAAAAGCATATGATTTTCCGCCGGCTCGCCCTCCATAATAAAGCTTATAACGGAACTTACGTTTCATCAGCGGAGCAAAGATTTTCGGTATTTTTGCTATCATTCTGTTTGTCATTTATAAAATCCACCAAAATTTTTGTTAAGTTTTCCGCCGATTGCGAACTTTCTTTATCGGTTTGCATAGCGGCAATTTTACATTTTAATTCTTCCGCCTTTAGAGCTAAATTGATATTTCCCTCATCAACAGCCATTTGCTGTAGACGATTTAACATTTCCAAACTTTCGGCAAAAGAATAGGCTTGTAATTTTTTTTTGACCATTATTATTATCCTTACTTAATATCATTATAAAACAAATGATTACCGGCAATATAACATGGTGTTTTACCAATTGCCCATTTAGGTTTTATCTGCTTTGTATGATAAAACAGCGCCCCGTTGGTAAAATCCTGCAAATTACCGGACAGAGCTTTTTGCGCCACCTGAAGACATTTTTGAAAACCGTAAGCAGTGATTGTCTTTTGGCACAGCAGTTTATAGTTAGGGTCATTTTTATTCCAGCAGCTGAACTGCGCTTTTTTTAAACAAGTCTGCGCCACGCTCGGAACTTTTTTGCCGTTAAGCATTTCATAGCCGGTAAACCATTTTTTGGCTTTAAATCTATTTATAATCACGCACGCCACCGCCTCCAGCCCCTCATCGCCTTCGCCGCGGGCTTCGCCGAACAATGTGCGCGCTAAAATCTGCAAATCATTCTCTGTCATTTTTTTCTGCCTTTCCGGCTATCAAAGCCGATAACTTAGTTTTGATAAATTCGTTGCCCCACTCATAAAGAGCGCGGCTGAATAAAATTACCACACAAGAAATGCCGCTTCTCGTTGCTCCAGAAAGTGCGGCATAATCTAAAAGCAAATACATTATATATCCCATGCAAAACGCCAGCACAGCGTCTATGGTGGCTTGAAAAAAGCCTTTATAATGAATATAGGCTGACGCAATCGCCATCAGCACAAACAGTACGATTGTCTTTAAATCATCAATCATTCTTTGCTCCAATCGGCAAAGCCTTGCGGCTTGTTTTGCCACCAATTTTCGATTAAGGTATAGTCCCGCAGATATTCCCGATAGGCTTTGACTTTTTGCCTTTCTTCCTCGGTCAGCGGATAGTCGACAATCATATATTTGTCGGTTTCCTGCAAATATCCGTTGCGCACTAGACGAATTTCCTGCTGCATAATTTCCGCCGGCTTTTCCGGCGCATAGCCTTTAACATACCAAGCGCCGTCATAGGCTTGCTCAACTTCCATTTCTGTCATACCAACAGAGTGGTAAAACTCGGCATTTGTGCCCATTCCGACCTCGCATTGCTTGGTTTGTTCATTTATAATTTGTGCATATTTAATCATTCATACATACTCCCTTTATACGGAAAAAGATACGACTCAACAGCGGCTGCGGTAAAACCGCCAACGGTTTCTGCCGTAACTTTCACAACATCGCCTTTTGTAACCGGAAAATTTATTTCGTCCCAAAAAGCTAATGAAGTCTGTGAATTTCCGATTTTCCCGACAAAACGGTTATTGACATAAAAACAGATGGTGGAAATCACATTATTAGCTAAAAACTCAAAGCAAAATAAACCGGACTTTGCCATAGTTTTGCTTTCGCCAGCATTGGTAAAAACTTTGCTGAAAGTCAAAGTTATTCCTGAATTGTAATCAGGCGTTCCCAAAGTTGTTATTGTGTTTTTTCCGGCTACCGAAAAATTGCCGGCATCAATATCAGCTTTATCCTTCAAACTATCCGCAACTTTTGCTGCGCTTTCCGCCGCTGCCGCCGCACTTGCCGCCGCTGTGTCCGCTTGGTTCTGAGCTTTGCCGATATAAACCTGCATTTCAGGCTCAAGCGTTTGCTCAACATAATCATTCAAGTTTTCTTTAGCGGCGCCTACATATTCATCAGCCGCATTTTGAATTGATGTTTTTGCAGTTTCAGCCGATGCATCTATTTTTGTTTTTAGCGTATCGGCATAGTCGGCAATTTCCTGCAGCGACTGCTTGGTTTTGTCTGCCACCTGATTTACACTCTCCGCCGCCTGCGCCGCGCTGCCTGCTGCCAGTTCACAATTTATTGCCGCATTTTCAGCCTGTTTTTGCGCTTCAGTCATTGCCTCTTTGGCAGAAACCGCCGCTTTTTCGGCTTCGGCTCTATAATCTTGCATTTTTTGATTAGCAAAATCCTCTATTTTCGGCAGTGAGACTTCAGACACATATTTGCTGATTTCCTGCTGTCCGGATCTTACCCACATCAGATGAACATCTAAATCAAAAACAACTTCATCTTGCCAATACACATCTATCGCCTGCGTGTCGGCAATATTAACCGCTATCATATTTTCTTGCATAAGCGCCTCACTTGGTTACTTGCGGAGTTAAACGAAACACCCCGACTTTTGCCACGCTCTGCGGAAAAATCGTATTTATCTCGCCGTTGGCAAACGTTACCTGAATATCTGTTTTATAGCTGCCGACCGGAGCCGATGTTTCGACCGGCGTCAAACGCAGCAAATATATTCCCTGCGCGGCTTCCACGGGTTCTGCCTCTTTTTCAAAAACCAGAGAATCGTTTTCGGTTTTACGCACCTGCATAAGCACTTTCAGCTTAGACACATCAAGCGCCTTGTTTTTTGCCTTAAACCGTAATTTTATATTAAAACTGTCGCCTTGACGCACTTCTATAATATCCGCATTAGGCAAAATTCTTCCTGTCATCGCTTATTCCTCCTTTTTTACTTTAATAAAATAATTAACCGCCTGATTTATCGGCGTTACATGGCTGCTTGAACCGTAAATTGAATTTGACAAACTGGCATCAAATGTAAAATAATAGGCTCCGCCGCCGTCGCCGGAACGAGTGTTGCCGGTGCGCGGATTTACCATGCGGATAGCGCCTGTGGTGGGAGGAGCTCCATATAAATAACCGTCCTGCGCCTGCGATTGACCGGTAATGTTCGGCAGACCTTCTTTTTGCGTTGTCTGCATATCCTGCGCCGAATCGCCGCCCAAACCGCGCAGAAACTTACCACGGTAATCCGGCAGATTAAAGGTAGTTGAACCGTCTCCGGCGCCGAAACTTGTGCCGATTAAAGCAAATAATTCGGGATAAGCCGTACGGCTGACTTCCTGCCCGTTGCATAAAAACCAATTGTCATAATTGGCAGTTTGCAACGACGCCTTAATGTCGCCCACGCCGAAAAACATGTTCATTGCCTCTTTAAGCAATTTTACCGTTTCTTCCAGCTGCTCTTTATTTACCGCGTCTTTTTCTGCAGTGCCTTTTGCCAAATTTTTAATTTGAAAGCCGCCCATTTTCAGTTCGCCTTTCATCGGCGCCCGACCGTCTTTCAGTAAACACTCGCTCAAACCGTCGGCAAAATTATCGTCTTCTTCATCGTGTCGGTCGGACACAATATCTATTTCATTTTTTCGGTCATCTTCCCAGCTGTGCATTCTAGTAAACAATCCGTTGCTGTCATATGGCATTTCTATTCTCCTTTATTTAGAAATTTTGTTTAATTCCGTAATTTTTTTCAAATCCAGCTCTTCGCGTTTGATTTGATTCTGTTCTTGTTTAATTGCAAAATCCTGCTGCATTTTTTGCGTTTGCAGCGCCACCATTTTGTCTTCTGCCGGCTGCATCTGCGGGTCGGGAGCATTCAATTCGGCGCTGATTTTATCAAAAACCTGCTCCAGCACATTTTCAAACTGTCGGGCGTTAGAAAGAGTTGCCGCCGCTGCTTCAATCATTTGACGATATAACGGCAAAAGCGCCGGCTGCTGCGACACAACACCAAACGCCTGACTTATCATTTCATGAATATGCGACAACACCTGCAAAACGTTTTCTTCCTGCTTAACAATGTCAAAACTGCCGTCGGTTTCCAGCTCAATAACCATACCGCGGAGTTTTTGAGTTTTCAGCAAATTCACAGCCTGCGCCACCACATCAGGCTTTTGCGCCATATCATCGGCAACAAAAGCCGCCAGTCTGTCCGGTGAAAATTGTTCACAGATAATCTCGGCTTTAATACGCAGCAAATCTTTCAAAAAACGCTGCATATCATTTTGGCGGTCTTGATTGCGCAAAGTGCCGAAGTTTGTTTTTTTGAGCACTGCCGTTGCCGTATCCTGTGAATTTGAGGCGCCGCGCATAATGTCACTGACACCAGTTACTTCATATATGGAATCAATCAGAATTTTGCGACGCTCCGCCAAAACCTGCAAGGTGCTGATATATTGTTCAATCGGCGCAAAGTCGATAATTCCGCGGATACCTCCGGCATCTTTAAGCTTGTCAAAATCATTTAAGGCTATCAGTGTTATATCCTTGTCCAAAATGTTTGCCAATTCAGGAAAAGAATTATCATAGCAGCCGGAAACTTTCAGCGCCTGCATAGTCAGCCGCATACGGCTGTTAACTCCGTCCAGCTCGTCAAGCAGGCTTTTGATTTCTACATAATCTGGCACCGGAACAATTCCGTCATTGGTCAGAGTTGCCATAATCGGCTTAGGACACGGGAAAAATCCGCTCAAATGCAAAGTATCTTCGTTAATCTGTAAAAAAGTATCCGGCAATTCCGGACTGAGATAATAAATTTTACGGGTTTTCTTATCCCAAATTTCATAGACGGAAATACTTTTATCGGTAAAATTATGCTGCCAAAAATAATCTGCCAGCTCTTCGCCGAAATTACTGTAAATTTCGCTGACGTTCATAAAAGTTTTACGGGCAATCCATTCTACATCTTCCCACACATTCACCTTATCAACATCGGCTAAAAACGACATGGGGTTAACATATTGAGTGGTTACCTGCTCTTTGTCTTTTAAGGTGACATTGCCGATATATTTGAAACTGGAATGATATTGCTCCCACAAAATTCCCATACCCGAAAGTAAAAAATCGTTGCGGGCGTATTTGACAACGCTGTCAAAGTCAAATTGTTTCATATCCCATTCCAAAGCTTTTTCCAAAATCCGGCAGGCAGTGTTTTCGACCGCGTCAGATTTTTTGTTGCTGCGGATAATAAAAGGTTGCGGCTGTTTGAAATATAAAAACGGTTTCAAAGTTTCTACCGATGACCAAAAAATGCTTTGCTTATTGCGTTTTCGCTCATTGCGGTAATATTTACGAATTTCCTCAACCAGCGCATAATAATCTTCATAGTTTTTTTCAGAGGAACGGATTTTAGCAAGCCACTCCCTGTATAATTCACTGTTATTTTGTTTTTCCATAGTTTTCTCCAAACAAAAACAGACCGGTAAAGCTACACGGTCTGCAAAGTTAAAAAATATTATAATTAAATATTAAATCATTTCGAAATTTTGCCCAAAAGGCTGTTTTCTCTGATAACGATTAAATCGTCCTGCGGCAAAGGCAGTTCGTCAAAGCGATGATAAATTATATGTTCGCCGACAGCTGCCAAAGTTACATTACCGCCAATGCTTTGCACCACCCCCTGATTAGTGAACTTGTTTTCATTTTCCACGCCAATCAAAGCGGACGGCAAAGTTTTATCAGGCTTAACAATAAGCCTGTCTGCTATTGCTTTTAACATTTTTATATTTCTCCTAAAAAAATAGAGACTAAGCTGAATATTGAGCTTAATCCCCTAAAATGTAAGTTTTTTCTAAATACAATTTTACATCATAGTAATTTTATTAGCACACAGGTCACCTGATGTCAAGAACTTTTTTCATTTTTTTGAAAATAATATTTTACTAATCTTTCCAAACCCAGTACCAGCAAGGATTTTAGATGATACACCACTTGTTTGCTTAAAAGACTGTGCGGCATAATATTCTTATCTGCTTTTATTTCTTTATCTTCAATACAAACATATCTGACAACGTGCCAAAACTCTTCTGGAATGCTCTGCATTGCTTTTATATAGCGCTCTTGATAGACTAAGGCATATTCTCTTTTACCAAAACCTGATCCGATTCTTATTAGCGGTGCCGTCTGCAAATTATTATAATTTCCTAAATAAAAATCTTTTACCAGCTGTTCGCCGGCTTGTTTGCGGTCAAACGCACTGAACGGGCTTCCTTTTAGCTCTAATACCCCGTTTTCATAGTATTTTTCCAATACAGACGGTTTATATAATCCTTTACCGCGGCGCCGTCTGTAGCCTTTTTTCAAAGCTTCTTCTTTTGATATATATTCTTCATCGACCATTTTGTCCTCCATTTTTCTTAAAAATATAAGATAAATATTATAAAGTCAATAAGAAAAATATCGTTTTACTTTCTAAGATATATATTATATAATTCTATAAAGAATAACTTTAGAGGTAATAAAAATGGATGATACAGAAGAAATAAGAAGAAAAATAGCCCGCTTGATTAACGAACGCGGCTTGAATTTCGCCAAAGTTTCTTTAAGTTTGGGCAAAAATATTGCGTACATTCAGCAATTTATCAAAAATGGTTCTCCACGCCGTTTGGGTGAAGTAGAACGTCAGAAATTAGCCCGCCTGCTAAAAGTGGACGAACAGGAATTGACCGACCTGCCGCTAAAGGTGTCTTCGGGATTCGCTCCTACCGTTAATCAAGATGTATTGTGTTTGGTAATAGAAAATGTTGAATCTTGGCTGGAAAAACGCGAAGCTAAAATGACTCCGCATGACAAAGCCGAGCTGATTCGCCTGCTTTATTCTAAAATCTGCAACGAATCTTTAGATGACGCCAACGCTAAAATTAAAGACTATATGGATATTTACGACGAATTCCGTAAAGTAAACTAATTAAACTTTTTTAGGACTATGCCATAATGGACAACGATATTGATGCGCAAATTCGGGATATTCTAATGAGAAATACTCCGATAAATGATAATTCTGCACCAAAACCGCAACTTGCCGCCCTGCCTACTCCGTTTAACCTTGGTATAAATGTTGTAGGAAATCAAAATATTATAGTGGGCACCGGCGCTTTGCACCTGTTGTTTTTGCTCAGCCTTTTAGTTTGTTTTTTATATTTGCGTTAACAAACTGATTTAGACAGCTTACATAAAAGAATATGGATCAATATCAACTTCTACTTTGACAGTCGAAGGAACTTTGACCATTTGCAACCACTTTGCCAGCACTTGCTGGATATTGATATTTTTATCGGTTTTCAGCATCAGGCGGTAACGATAGCGGTCGCGCAGCAAAAACAACGGCGCCGGTGCCGGTCCCAAAACCGAAACATAATCTGTGTGCGGAGCGGTTTTGCCAAATTCGGCAGCAACCAAACCGGTAAGCTTTTGATCCGTGCCGGAAATTATCAAAGCCGCAAGTTTGCCATAGGGAGGATATTTCAGCATTTGACGCGACTGCTTTTCAAAATTCATAAAACTTTCGCGGTCATTATTTAAAAGAGCCTTTAACACATTGTTTTCAGGATATAGAGTCTGCAAATAAACGGTGCCTTTCTTTTCACCTCTGCCGGCACGCCCCGAAACCTGCGACAACAGCTGATAAGTTTGCTCAGACGCCCGCAAATCACTGCCCATCAGTCCTAAATCGGCGTCCACAATGCCAACCAATGTCAAATCAGGAAAATGGTGACCTTTGGCGATAATCTGCGTTCCCACCAAAATATCTATCTCGCGGCGCTCCATACGGGTGATAATTTGCGACACCGCCGTAAACGAACCGGCATTATCGCTGGAAAGTATCTCGGTTTTGGCATACGGAAAACGATGTTTTACCTCTTCTGCCACACGTTCCACCCCTGGACCGCATGCCGTTAAGCCGTCTGCCGAGCCGCAATGCGGGCAAACTTCAGGAATTTCCTCAATATATCCGCAATGGTGGCACATAAGCTTATGCGCTTTTTTGTGTTCGGTCAGCCAAGCGCTGCAGCTAGGGCATTGCATACGATGTCCGCAGTCGCGGCAAATCATCAGCGGAGCATAGCCGCGGCGGTTCAAAAACAAAACCGATTGCTCGCGGCGTTCCAAATTCTGCGCTAAAGCCTGCACCAAACTCGGCGCCAGCCAAGAAACACCCCACTCGCCTTTTTGCGGTTTGTCTTTTTTAAGGTCTATAATTTTAATATCCGGAAGGCTGGCGTTGGCATAGCGGCTTTTAAGCTTTACGCAGTCATATTTGCCTTCTTCCACATTCACCATGGTTTCCAAATCCGGTGTAGCTGTAGAAAGAATGAGTGGCAGATGCTCTATTTTTGCCCGCACAATCGCCATATCGCGCCCCTGATAATTAACAACATCTTCTTGCTTAAACGAATGGTCGTGGCTTTCATCAATCACAATCAAGCCTAAATTTGTATAAGGCAAAAACAGTGCCGAGCGCGCCCCTACAATCACTTTCACCCGACCTTCAACAATAGCTTTCCACGTATCGGCGCGCTCTTTCAAGCTCAAACCGGAATGCCAATTTGCCGGACGCACGCCGAACCTTTTTTGAAAACGCTCCAGCCATTGGGTTGTCAAAGAAATTTCCGGCACCAAAATAAGCACCTGCTTACCGCTTTCCAAGGCTTTTGCCACCGCTTCAAAATAGACTTCGGTTTTACCGGAACCAGTGATACCGTCCAGCAAAGTTACCGAAAAACCGCTGCCGACTTTTTGGCACAGCAATTCTGCCGCATGCTGCTGTTCCGCCGTCAAATTGACTTTAATATAATCGCCGACCGGTTCCAAAAACTCGCGTTTATTTTCCACATATACCGGCTCCAGCACGCCGCTGTCTATCAGCGTTTTTATCACGCTCTGCCCCACGCCAGCGCCTTTGGCAATTTCTTGTCTTGTATAAGGCGCATGCTTTAGCAAATCCATAACATGCCAGCGCGCGTCAGAATTTTTAAGCTTAGCCTCTGCCAAAGTTTTGCCGGAAAGTTTATATAGAACCGTTAGCGGAGAAGGCTCAAAAGCAGCTTTGACGCTTACCGCCATTTTGAAAACCAACCCCAGCGGCGCCATATTGTAACGCGCCACCCAAGCGATAAATTTCAGCAATTTTTCCGAAAGCGGCGGAAAATCATAGACTTTGCTTATACTTTTAATTTTTTCTGCCGGCACATCATTTTGCGGCGAAAGCTCATAAACCACGCCGATTTGTTTGTCGCGCCCGAACGGAACTTCTACCAGCTGCCCAAGTTTAAGCGGTTTCCCCGTTTTATAGGTAAACGGCTGATTAAACGGCAGCGGCAGTAAAATTCCGACTAACAAAGCCTAAGCTCCTTTTTTTTGATGGAAATATTCCGGAGAATAACCGTTGGGGTGACGTTTTTTCAGCTTTTCAATATTGCGATTGATAACTTCTTCAAACGGAATATTCAGCGCCATGCAGGCTTGGAACATATACCAGCAGACATCGCCCAGCTCTTTTATAAACATATCGCGGGTTTCATCGGTGTAATTCAGTCCCATAAATTTGATTTTTTTCCACACGTCATCAACTTCGCCGACCTCGCCACAAAGTCCGGAAATGGCATGGTCTAATCTAGCGTAATTGCCGTTCAGCTGCTGAGAGAGCTTGGCAAAATTCTGTGCAAAAACCTCATCATTTTTGGCGGTTTCCGAAGTCACGCCGTCAACAAAGCGCTGATATGCGGCAAAATATTCTTTTTCTTCCATCTTTAAGCGTCCTTATTCAGTAAATCTTTTAAGTCATATAGTTTTTGCAAAGCCTCGCGAGCCGTTAAATCATCGGGATTTATTTTTTCCAATTCCTCGACAACCGGTGATTTTTTAACCTCTTTCGGCGCATATGAAAACAGCGGCAGCTCATCATCTAAGCCATTCAGCTTTTTATGCTGATTTTCATTTTCCAGCTTAGCCAGCACTTGTTCGGCACGGTCTAAAACCGCACTCGGCAAACCGGCAAGTTTTGCCACGTGAATACCATACGAACGGTCGGCAGCGCCGTCTATAACTTCATGCAAAAAGATAACTTCGCCCTTAAATTCCTTGATTTTCATACAATGCAAAGTCATGGCCTTCAAACGCCCGACCAAATCTGTAAGTTCATGATAGTGGGTGGCAAACAAAGCACGGCATTTATTGACTTCATGCAAATATTCAACCACAGCCCAAGCAATTGAAAGTCCGTCAAAAGTTGCAGTTCCGCGCCCGATTTCATCTAAAATCACAAAAGAGCGCTTGTCGGCACGGTTCAGAATAGAGGCGGTTTCAACCATTTCCACCATAAAAGTAGAACGCCCGCGCGCCAAATCATCGGAAGCGCCGACACGCGAGAACACCTTATTAACATAGCCGATATGCGCCGACTTTGCCGGAACATACGAGCCCATCTGCGCCATAATGGCAATAATGGCGTTTTGCCGCAGAAATGTCGATTTACCAGCCATATTCGGACCGGTTAACAGCCAAATTCGGTTATTTTCGACATCTAAACTGCAATTATTGCCGACAAAACTGCCTTCATGGCTGCGGCGAATCGCCTCTTCCACCACAGGGTGACGACCGTCTTCAACCTCAAAAGCATAACTGTCGTCAATTTCCGGACGACAATAATTATTTTCCAGTGCCAAATCAGCCAAAGCCGCCCCAACATCAAGCTCTGCCAAGGCGTTGGCGGTGCGGGTAATGTCATCGGCGGCAAGCAAAACACTGTGCACCAAATCATCAAAAATCGCCAACTCCAAGCCCAGCGCCTTTTCGGCAGCGCCGCGGATTTCATTTTCCAAATCGGTTAATTCCACTGTGGTAAAACGCGCCGCATTCAAAACAGACTGACGGTGTATAAATTCCGGATTTCCAAGCACTTGCGAAGCATCTTTATTGGGAATTTCTATAAAATAGCCAATCACGTTGTTATATTTTATCTTCAAATGCTCTATACCGGTTTGCTCCACATATTTGCTTTGCAGGTTCAAAATATAGTTGTGCCCCTTATTTTTCAAATCACGCACAGCGTCAAGCTCCGGACTGTAACCAGCTTTAACAAAATCACCGTCGCGCGCCAGCAAAGGCAGCTCATTTGTACGGTCTTCCACCCACAAGGAATTTGCCAGCATATTAACCAGCATAGAGTGATCGCCGAATCGCTGCAAAACTTTTGCCACCGCTGGCGGCAGCTCGTCCACCACATCAATCGGCTTAAAAGTTTCAATAAGAGTTTTCAGCTTTGGCAAGCTGCCTAAAGTCACTCCGATAGCCAGTAAATCGCGCGGTCCGCCTCGTCCTACGCCCAGCCTTGAAACAGCACGTTCAACATCAGGGCAATTTTTCAGCACGGTCCGCAGTTTTTCACGCACATCATGATGTTTTAAGAAAAATTCCACCACATCTAAACGCTGATTGATTTTATCTACATTCAAAAGCGGATTAGCCAAACGATTGGCAAGCAATCTAGCGCCAGCACCGCTCACAGTTCTGTCCAACACCGAAATAAGCGTGCTGCCGCGCGGACCTTCAAGCAAATCCAAATTATGACGCGTCGCCGCATCTATTTCCATATATTGACTGCTTAAAATTTTTACCGGACGGGCAATACGCGGCATTTTACCTTTTTGTGTATTTTCAACATAATCCAGCAAAATTCCGGCGGCAGAAATTTCCGGCTTGCTGAAACTACCGAAAGAATCCAGCGTATTTACCTGATAAAATTCCAAAATACGCTTTTCGGCGCTGCCGCTGTTAAAGCGTGCTTGCGGCAAAACCGAAAGCTGTTCTTTATATTCATTCAGCAAATGAAACAGTTCGGAGTTTTGCAGCAACGTGTCCGCCACCAAAATTTCACTCGGCGCCAGCCGGTCTATTGCCGTATGCAGTTCCGCCGCCTCATTTTGAGCGTTAACTTCCAAAAGCTGGGTATAAAACACGCCGGTAGAAAGGTCTATCCACGCCAAACCAAACTCCCCGCTTATTTTTGCCACACACAGCAAATAGTTATTTTTTCGGGAATCTAAGATTGTGTCTTCAGTAATAGTTCCAGGGGTCACCAAACGAACCACATCACGCCGCACTATGGCTTTATAGCCGCGTTTTTTGGCTTCGGCAGGGTCTTCCATTTGCTCACAAATAGCCACTTTAAAGCCCTGTTTCATCAGCTTTGCCATATAGCTTTCATACGCATGAAAAGGCACGCCGCACATCGGCACGTCTTTTCCGTCAGCTTTGCCGCGCTTGGTCAAAGCAATATCCAAAGCTTTTGATGCAGTAATTGCATCGTCAAAAAACAGCTCATAAAAATCGCCCATACGATAAAACAGTAAATAGTCCTGATGAGCCTTTTTCAGCTCCATATACTGCATCATTGCCGGCGTTAAATTACTTTTTTCAGTCATTATGATATTAAACCTATTTAAACTTATTGTATACTACAATAATTCTGTATCAAGTCTAGCACTTTATTAACTTTATCATACGGGATAACATCTATGCTGAAAAATATGAAACGCCTTTTAGGCTTGGAAAAAGATTCTTCATTTTCTACGCGGGTGCTGATTTTATCGCTGCCTTCGGCGATTTTGTTTGCCTTATTGGCATATATGGGTTTGGTAACTCCGCTGACGGCATTGATTTGCTATGCGATAATAATCATTTTCAATATGTTTTCGCTTTTTCCGCTCAGCTATGAAATGCAATCGCTAAAGCAATATATTTATTCGCTTGCCAACGAACAAGAAGACAGTTCAAAACTAAACCTTTCTGAAAAAGATGCACAAAAAATTGCCGATGCCGTTAATTCCATTCATCGCTTTTGGACATCTAAGGCTGCATCATTAAAAGCGCAAACCATGTCTGATGCGGCGGTTTTAGATACGCTTCCCGACCCGATTTTGATGCTGGATGGCGAAGGAATTATAACCGGCAGCAATCTTTCTGCCCGCAATTTACTGGGCGATGAGATTACCGGACGCAATATCGCCTCGGTTTTCAGCGTAAATATTTTTGTTGCCTCGGTGGAGAAGGTTTTAAAGGATAAAAGCGAATCTGAAAGTTTGGTTTTTCATGCCGGCGGCAAAATAAACAAGCGCATTTATGCCCACATTACCAAACTGCCGTGGTATTCTAAAGGACGAGCCGTTGCCGTGGTTTCTATCTATGACCTTAGCAAAGTTTTGAGTTTGGAAAAAATGCAGTCCGATTTTGTGGCAAATGCCAGCCACGAGCTGAGAACGCCGCTGTCGGTGATTTCAGGATTTATTGAAACTCTGCAAACTTCGGCTAAAGACGATGCTGACGCCAGAGAGGCTTTTTTAAGCATTATGAAAGAGCAAGCCGACTATATGTCCAGCCTTATAGAAGATTTGCTGTCGCTTTCGCGTTTGGAAATGGCGCAAGACAAAGAACTAAAAGATAAAGTCAATATTTCGGAAGTGATAGACGATGTTACCGAAGCCTTAAAAATCAAGGCGTTTCAACATTCCGTAAACTTAAAAGTTTCGGAGCAAGGTCGTATTCCTAAAATTATCGGTGACAAGCAAGAAATACATCAAATTTTACAAAACCTTGTGGATAATGCCATAAAATATGCTCAGGAAAACTCAGAAATTACGGTGGATATAAAAACCGTGGCGGAAATTCCGGCGGGCAGCGGGCAAAATGTGGCTGCGGAAAAAGCCGTCAGCATCGCCATTAACAACAAAGGTCCGAAAATTGCTAAAGAAGACCTTGCCCGCCTGACAGAAAAATTTTACCGTATGCAGATACATAAAGATATGAAAATACGCGGCACAGGCTTGGGATTGGCAATTGCTAAGCAAATTGTCCTGCATCACCACGGAAATTTAACTGTTGCCTCCACCGCTTATAACGGAACAACTTTTACGGTTTATCTTCCGGTTAAGCAGTAGATAGCATTAAAACAAGAAGAGAGAAAATTTTAGCGTACATTGAAGTACGTGAATTTCTCTCTTTTGCAGTTTCCTCAAACTCTCGGAAACTCGTCTAGCTGGTATCTGCTAGACGAGTTTTCTCCTTATACGGCGACTTTGCCTTTTATTGCCTCATAACTCTTATAATTGAGCAGCTCAAAATCTTCATATTTAAAATCGTTGATGTCTTTAACATCCGGATTTATACGCATTTGCGGCAGTTCATACGGAGTACGGGAAAGCTGTTCGCGCACCTGCTCAAAATGGTTGTGATAAATATGCGTATCGCCCAAAGTGTGAATAAACTCGCCCAATTCATAGCCGCAAACCTGCGCCACCATCATTGTCAGCAAGGCATAAGAAGCAATGTTAAACGGGACGCCTAAAAACATATCGCAGCTGCGCTGATAGAGCATACAGCTCAGCTTGTTGTTCGCCACATAAAATTGGAACATCATATGGCACGGTGGCAAGTGCATTTGCGCAATTTTTCCCACATTCCAAGCCGAAACAATCATACGGCGGTCATTCGGAGTTTTTTTCAGTTTTTCAATAACTTCGGCAATTTGATCTATACCCTCGCCGTTCCAGTTACGCCACTGCGAACCATAAACCGGTCCCAAATCACCGTTTTCGTCCGCCCATTCGTTCCAAATCCGCACGCCGTGTTCCTGCAGATATTTTACGTTGGTGTCGCCTCTCAAAAACCACAACAGCTCATAGATAATGCTTTTAAGGTGCATTTTTTTGGTGGTCATCAGCGGAAAACCTTTATTCAAATCAAAGCGCATTTGCCGACCGAACACCGAGCGGGTGCCGACACCGGTTCTATCCATTTTATCCACGCCGTTTTCCAAAACATCACGCAGCAAATCCAAATATTGTTGCATTTATTTTTCCTCCGTTTCTAAATATTGCAGAATTTTTTTGACAACGCTTTGTTCCACAAAAGCGCCCTTTAATAGCCAAACCGTTGTTGTAACGTTATCCAATTCAAAGCTAATCGGCAAAGGCTTATACTTTTGTTCCAAAACCGCCACGCTTTTATCAACCGACACCGGCTCGCCGTTCAATCCGCCTTTTAACGCACCGTGATAAACACAATCCACCACAATTTCCGGACGCAGCGCCGAATCCGCAAAAAAAGCGTCATAAATTGCCGCGCCGCCGGAAATATACAAATCTTCGGGGTAGTCTTTCAGCTTTTTTATATCCGACATAACAACATGATTCTGCTGGTCGGAAACTTCATAATCCGCCTGTCTGGTTATAACTATAAACTTGCGGTTCGGCAAAGTGCGATTGGGAAAACTCTCATATGTTTTCTTGCCGACAACCAATGTTTTTTCTTTAGTCAAATTACGGAAACGCTTGCTGTCCGACGGCACGCACCATGGAATATCCGCCCCGACACCAATTATATTATCGCCCTCATGGCGGCACCAAATTGCAACTTTAGTCATTTTTTTCTTCCAAATGCAGCAAAGTTAAAACTTCTTCCGGTCCGTTCACCTGCACAATTTTAGTATTCGGCAACTGGCGCAATGCCTCTGCCAATTCAAAATCATTGCCGCCTTTCATTGTGCGGTCGCCAAAGAAAACTATTTTTTCCTCAGGATAACTTTGGCGCAGTTTGCCGGCAATTTGCGCTTTGCTGCAGCCGCAAGGATTGATGTCTATGGAGATAGAGCCGCCGACCGAAAATTCATATTTGGGAAACTCACGCTCCAATACTTCTTTAATATGCAGGCGTTCGTGATGCTGCGAATCCCATTTTTGATAGCGCAAACGTTCTTCATACGGGCAATCACGTCCTAAAACGCTGAAATTCAACATTCCGGTGCGCAGCTCAATATAGTTTGGATATAAAGTATAGGGATAAGCGGTATGCTGCCGGAATTCCTCCAGCTTGGCAATTAAACGGCTATCGGGAATAAAGGCGTTTTGATAAACATATTTGCCGCCGCGCCAAAATTCATTGCCCATTGAACAATAAATTCCGCCGAACGCGTTTAAGGTTTGCGCGTCCATTTGCTCCGAAACTTTGGCTAAATTCGAGCCGGTGGCGATAAAAGCCGTATGCGTGTTCAGCCACGGCAGAAATTTGACCGTAAAATCCGGCTGCATCGGCAAGCGTGGCGGCGTAAGTGTTCCATCTAAATCAAAAACATAAATCGTCATTTTTTCTATCCTCTTGACATAAAGTATAAACCGACAGAAAAAATGATAAAGTTTTTTCAGCAAAGAGCTAACAATATTTTAATCCGCATCAAACGACTGCGGCTCTTCATTCCAATGAAAATCCGGCGGTTCTAATTTTACGCCTTTCTTCAAGCTGATTTCATGCGGCATATTTTCAAAATCTTCCACGGACGGCTGTTCCGGCTCGCAAGTCACATTATGTTTCATATTGTTCGGATAGGTGCAGCCGCATTTGTCATCTTCAGAACAATCGCACTTATGCTCATAATCATAAAAGCATCTCTCTTTGGTCATAGCATTTCTCCTTGCAAAAAAATAAAATCCAAAAGCACAAACTCTTGGATTTTATATATGACTTTTACAAAAAGTTTAAAGGACTTAGAGCCACTTAACTTCAATAATTTCATAAGATTTTTTGCCGCTCGGAGCAAAATATTCGGCAATATCGCCAATTTCTTTACCAATCAAAGCACGAGCCAGCGGAGAAGACAAAGAAATTTTATTCTTTTCAATATCTGCTTCATAATCGCCGACAATTTGATATTCATTTTCTTCCTCAGTATCAGTGTTTGCCACCAAAACGGTTGCACCGAAACGTACAATATCACCGCTCATTTTAGTTGGGTCAATTACTTGAGCGCGGCTGATAACTGCTTCCAGCTCCTGAATGCGTCCTTCATTAAAACTTTGTTTTTCTTTAGCAGCGGAATATTCGGCATTTTCCGACAAATCACCTTTAGCGCGGGCTTCAGCAATTTCGGCAATAATGTTAGGGCGCTCAACGCCTTTGCGGTTTTTCAGTTCTTGTTCCAGCATTTCATAACCAAATTTAGTCAATGGGAATTTATCCATTTTTTCCTCCTAAAGTCAAAATTTTCTAAATTTCTTTTTAAAAAAGTTAAAAAATCAGACTGCGAAATATCTCTATTTCACAGCCGTTTCTCTTTAATGTTATATATAATATAGTCCGAATTTTATTTTAAATCAAGCACTATTTAAATAAGCTGCTGGTAATTTTTTCAGTCGCTCCATTTATTTACGATGCGGAGTTCCAAACCCAGCGCATAAACCACCGAAAGCAGCTTAGCCAGACTCACATCGGGCTTGCCGTTTTCCAAATCACTGATAAAGCGCACACCGGTGTTTGCCAAGCGCGACAGCTCCATTTGCGTCAGCTCTTTTATAAGTATCATAATCAATAGCTTTTCTGCTTTGCCCCCAACCAAGATGATACATACAGCTCCACTCCTGAGACTTTTTTGTCTCTGCTGAAGCAAGCTCTTTATCATTAAGGCTTTCCTTAACAACTTTCCTAGTACTGAACTCAATATACCAAAAGACCTGCTTTTTACCATCAATATCCAGAGTATAGGGGCTGACAAATTGTTCATAATATACAAAAAAATAGCGAAAAGTTTAACCTTATCGCTGTTCTTTTGTTTGATAATTTTTATTTTATCCTATAATTTGCGGCGGTTCTGCCGTATTGGTCTTTGATTGTCTCATCAGCCCCCTGCTCCAGCAATATTTTTTCAATTTCGGCATAAGCCGGAGATTGAGTTTTGGCTAAATAAACCAGCACGGTTTCGCCGTTGCCGTTCTGCTCGTTTATATTGGCGCCAAGCTGTTTGAGTTTGGCAATTACCTCGGCAAGCTGCACCAACATTTCATCTTTAGAAACCTGCGGATTGTCCAAAACGGCTTCCGCGACATAAAACAAGGCGGTATTTCCGTTATTGTCGCGCGCATTAACATCGGCTCCGTTCGCCAGCAAATAGTCAAATAATACGCCGTTCAGATTTTGCACCGCGGACATCAGCAGTGTTTCTCCGCTGTCTGAAACATAAGAGGTATTTGCTCCATAATCCAGCAGCAGCTCCGTAAGTTCAGCCCTATCACCATGCAGCTTTGCCAAACAAGCAGAATCCAATGTTTTGATGTTCGCTCCGTTTTGCAGCAAATATTTTGTTAGCGACAGCCCTCTGTCATTTTCTACGGCATATTGCAGCAAGGTTTTGCCGTTTTCAGCCGGTATATTCAAATCCGGTTTTAATTCTTTAAGCGAGCTCCACCAAACTGGTTCATAGTTATTTTTCAGCAAAATCCAAGCAGCTGTTTGCCCGTTTTGGTCTTTGACATTTGCATCAAAACCGATTTTAACCAAATCATTCCACACTTCCAAATTTTTTGCCAACAATACCTGCTGCCAAAATTTTGGATGCGCATTAAGCCATTCAGGAGTAAGATATGACAACAAAGTTTCTTTAAGCGCCGAAGAGTCGCCGCCGTTCCAATTTATCAAAATCTGCAGAGGCACAAAACCTGCCGCATCGGCTTTATCCGCCCCGCCGTTTTTATCTAAGATTTGTTTCAGCACTGAGGCATCATTTTCTGCCGCCAACCGCCAAAGTGGTTGTTTTTTTGCCCCAAACAAGCCGGAATAATTAACATTATGAGCCAATATTTTTTGGATTGTCGCAGTATCATATTTATTTTCCATTACATATGACACGGCGCTTTCACCAGTTGAATTTTCTTTATTTACATCGGCTCCATGCTCTAATAATTTACCCAGCATAGTTTCATCATATTTTTTCAAAGCTTCTAAAATCAGCAATCCGCCGTTTTTATCCGGCTGGTTAGCATCGGCTCCGGAACTCAGCAAAAAATCGGCAATTTGCGTGCCGCGCTCGTGCTCATAAGCATAAAACAGCAGATTTTTTCCGTCGGGCAGTTCTATGTTCAAATCTGCTCCGTTATTTTTCAATAATTTCAGCAAATTAACCTCATTTTTATCAACAGCCAGCACAACCGGCAGCTTTCCGTCATTATCAGGCGCGTTGACATCGGCGCCGGCTTTTATCAATTCTTCAAGAATAGGCAAACGAACGTTCTCTTTAATTGACTGCGCCAAAATATTTGAATTTTTAACCGCGGAAACATCGGCTTTATGCAGCAGTAAAAAGCGCACCATTTCCAAGTTATTCAGTCTGACCGCTTCTTGCAAAGCCGTTCCTCCGCGCGGGTTCTGCGCGTTTAACTGCTTAGGTGCGGCAAATTTTTGCAAAATTTCGACCGGAGCCGACAAATCAACAGCATAGCTGAGCGGCAGCAGCCCAAAATACAAATTACGAGTGTAATCGGCAAACTTTGTTTTGCTTTCGCGCTGATATACCGCCATATCGTCAATTTCGGCGCCGTACATTTTCATATCTTTTTCCAACGCCTGCAAAATAGCCATATCTTCGGTATTCAAAGCCAGCCACAGCAGCGGATACCAATAAATTTTTTTAGAGGAATATTTGCTAATCTGCCCCAATCTGTGCGCCGACATCATATCGCGCAATTCGGTGTTTTGCTCTAAGTTAACCGAGGCTAGTTCCATACCGTCAACATAATAGCTGACTTTTGTCAGATTGCCGTTTTTATCAAAAGTTCGGCTAACGCCTTCCAATTTGCCGTTTTTATAAGTTTCAGCAAGCTGACGCTTGCCGTCCTTAAAAAACTTTACACTCATTCCATTTTTTTCATCATTAACGTATTCTGCCGTGTTGGCTATTTTATTATCGGGATAATATGCTGTTCCCGTACCGTTTTTCAAATCATCTTCATAGGGAATTGCAATAATGCTACCGTCAGTATTAAAATGCTTTGCCATTCCGTTTTTTCTGCCGTCTTTATAAGCAATCTCGTCCGTTTGATAATCTTTGCTATATTTTTTGGTTATACCGTTCAGCACTCCGTCGGCATAGTTATTTTCTTCTATAAGCACATTGTCGGCAATAATATGTTCCAACCCGTTTTTGACTCCGTTTTTAAAATGCTCTATTTTAACACGGTTGCCGTTTTCATCAAAATAGGTTGTTTCGCCGTCCAGTTTACCATTCAAATAATGATTTTGTACTTTCGGCTTGCCGTTTTCATAAAACAGCAATTCTTCGCCGTTCAGCACATTTTCTTTATAGGTTTTCTTAAATTTAGGATTTTCATTTTCTAAAAAGTAAATTTCTTCGCCGTCTTTCAGACCTTTTCGATAGGTGATTTCACATTCTATTTTGCCGTCTTCATAATTTGCTCTGGCGACGCCGTGACGCAGTCCGTTGCGGTAAAAATAAGTAAAATTCCGCCCTTCGGCATCTTTTTTGCGCACTGCACCGGAAAATAAACTGCCGTCTTTGTTATAAACAGTTTCCAAATCATTCTTTTGAGTAAAAAACAGCTCTTCGGCGTTGGTCAGCTGCACTTCTTTTTCTTGGGCATACAAAGGCTGAATACAAGCCAATGCAGCGGGTAAAATAAAATAGTAAAATCTCATAAAAATCCCCAAATGTTTTTATATTTTACATAAAAAATACCACTTCATACCCAAAAAATCAACGAATAATAACTATTTGCACAACACAAAAAAAATGCTTTCGCCGTGTTTCACAACAGGGCAAAAGCATTTACTAATACAGCACAACGTCAACACTTTTCATTATTCACTCAATTTTGGTTGAACTGCTGCGCTTGATACAAACTTAACATTTCTACTACATAAATCAAACTGCATTTCACAATGGAGTCTGACTAATTCACATTATGAAAGAGAGTATATTGAATACATCTGCACGATGTAGACTTCGCATTTGAAAAATGCTATGTCCCGTTTCACAACGAAACATAGCCGGTTTCTAGTATGAAACATGCACTATTGCAGAACCAAACCGCGTTTCACAACGGAGTTTGGCAGTAACCAAAAAAATATGTGTATATGAAGATTCCAAAATGCATCCACTTTCCAAGACTAAGCTGCATTTCACAATGGAACTGAGCTGTGCTAATAGTCAGCTTTAGGTATTATATAATAAAATATAAAAATTAAAAAGTGATGTATGATTAACACACCACTTTTTATTTGTCAAGTTTTTTGTTTATTTTTTTAGCGTAAAATTACAATATTTCCGGCTGCAGTCCGTCCGCGGTCGTCATATAGTTCATAGCCGACTTTTTGTCCTTCATACAAACGGCGCAAACCAATTTCTTCTAACTTTGTGATATGCACAAAAACATCTTTTCCGCCCAAAGACGGCTGAATAAAACCATATCCTTTGCGGGTGTTAAACCATTTTACAGTTCCAGTAGACATAATTACTCCTTATTTTTAAGACCAATAAAATTTTGTTACAAAACACAGGTAATCATTAGTTTTAAGTATTCAAGGGTAAAAATGAAATTTTATAGAGTAAAATGAATATTTTTTTCAATTTCTTTAAGCTGCGACGCTAAAAAAGCCATATCTTCGGCATTTCTTTTGGCAGTTTGGCTGTATTGCTGCATTATTTTGGCAATAGGCTCGGCATATTTTCCCTCATTATCGGCAATTCGGCGCAAATAAAAAACAGCCGCTTTGAAAACTTCTGTTTTTTCAGAAAAAAGCTGTTTGGCAACATCTATATAAGGCGGATATTCGCCAATTTGCAATGACTTCTTTTGATTTTCAAGATATTGTTTTTGCAAAACCTCTGCCTGAGCAGCTGAAATACGATGGTGTGATTTTTCATCAGTACTGCCGACAATAACATTCCAAATACTTTGTAAAAACGACTTTTTGACCATACCGCCACTCCTTATTTTTGCAATTTAACACAGATTTTTTAAAAGTGAAGAGTTTTTTAATAAAAGTATTTGACAAGCTCAAAAAATTGTCTTATTACTGGCTTGAGTTTTGAAGATATTGCTTCATCGTCTAATGGTAGGACAGCGGATTCTGACTCCGTCAATCTTGGTTCGAGTCCAGGTGAAGCAGCCAATGTTAAAGCCTTGATTTTTCAAGGCTTTTTTGTTTATCTTAATGCTACTTTATGTTAAAAATTATTTAATAAAATTGTATAAAATTAAATAAAATTGTACCAAAAATGCACCAAAGTTGTACCAGAACTTTGTAGTTTGAATTTACCCAACAGAAATAATGGCATCAAGATTGTAAATTTAATATACTTTATTTAATAAGGGCTTTGACCATGGTCAAAATGGCAAATTTATCGTCATCGTCGCAACGTTTCAACAACTCAATAATCTGTTTATCAATATCCTGCTCTTTAGAATTTTTAAACTGGTTAGAAATTTTACCGTCAAGCAGTTCACCAATTGAAACATCTAAAGCTTTAGCCATATCCATCAAAGTAGAAAGACGCGGGTCGCCAATTCCTCGTTCTATTTTAGAAATAGTATTCACCATTTTTCCGCAACTGTCTGCAAATTCAAATTGATTTAATCCGCGCATTTTGCGTAAGCTTGCGATTTTGCTGCCTAAAATTGCTATAAACTCGGAATTTGTCATGTGTTTTAACTCTCTTTGTTAATATAAACATTTTAACATGCCAAATTAAGTCAAAACTATAACATTATAATCCATATTTATATATTATCGGAGTAATTAACTTACATTATAATATTTAATACCCTATTCTATATTTGCCTATTTATTTTCAAAAATAAATTCTGTTTTACTTAACAGATAATTTTTGCGCTTTTACTGATAAAAACCTAAAAAAACACTTGAAAAATAATAATTTTCAGCTATAAAGATAGCAGTTAATTTAGGGGTACGACTAAAAAACTGTAAAAAATTTAACCGCGTACAAGTCCGCCCACTGTGGGGTTGGCATTTTTTGAAATATAAATTTATATGACAAATACTGATATTAAAATGCCTGAAATGACAGAAAATTTTGCTGATTTGTTGAACGAACAATTCGGCGATAACGGCATTTTGGGTACTGTTGTAAAAGGTACCATTATTAAAGTTTCTCCAGATTTCGTTACTGTTGATGTTGGTTTGAAATCTGAAGGCAACATTCCTTTGCGCGAATTCGGCACAAATCCTGAATTGAAAGCCGGCGATGTAGTAGAAGTTTTGGTTGACCGTTATGAAGACAGAGACGGCAACATTGTTCTTTCTAGAGAAAAAGCTCGCCGTGAAGAAGTTTGGGCTGATTTGGAAAAGAGCATGAATGCCGGCGAACGCGTAAACGGTGTTATTTTTGGTCGTGTTAAAGGCGGCTTTACTGTTGATTTGAACGGCGCTATTGCTTTCTTGCCAGGCTCTCAAATTGATATTCGTCCAATCCGCGACATTACTCCGTTGATGGGTATTTCTCAGCCGTTCCAAATTTTGAAAATGGACAAGGTTAGAGGCAACATCGTTGTTTCTCGCCGCGTAGTTTTGGAAGAAACCAGAGCTGAAGCCCGCGCTGAATTAATTGACGGTATTAAAGAAGGCGCTATTTTGGACGGTGTTGTTAAAAACATCACAGATTACGGTGCATTTATTGACTTGGGCGGCGTTGACGGTTTGCTGCACGTTACCGATATTTCTTGGAAACGTATTAACCACCCTGCCGAAGTTTTGACTGTTGGTCAAAATGTAAAAGTTCAAGTTATCCGTTTCAACGAAGACAACCAACGCATCAGCTTGGGTATGAAACAACTTGAAAACGACCCATGGCAAGCTGTTGCCGACAAATATAATGTTGGCGAAGTTTACACTGGTAAAGTTACAAACATTACCGATTACGGCGCATTCGTTGAATTGGAAGACGGTATCGAAGGTTTGGTACACGTTTCTGAAATGAGCTGGACTCGCAAAAACGTACATCCGGGTAAAATCGTTTCTACTTCTGAAGAAGTTAAAGTTAAAATCTTGGAAGTTGATCCGGAAAAGAGACGTATCAGCTTGGGTATTAAACAATGCATGGCTAACCCTTGGGCTGCCTACATTGAAGAGCATCCAGTTGGATCTGTTATTACCGGCAAAATCAAAAACATTACCGAATTCGGTTTGTTTGTTGGTTTGACAGATGAAATCGACGGTATGATTCACTTGTCTGACATTTCTTGGGATAAATCCGGCGAAGAAGCTGTTAAAGACTATTCTAAAGGTCAAGAAATTGAAGCTAAAATCATTGACGTTGATGTAGAAAAAGAACGCATCAGCTTGGGTATCAAACAGTTGTCTGAAGATACTGTAAGCGAAGCTTTGTCCGATTTGAAAAAAGGCGATGTTGTTAAGGCTGTTGTAAAAGCAACCGAAGACAAAGGCATTATCGTTGAAGTAAACGGTTTGTCTACTTTGATTAAAAAAGCTGACTTGTCTAAAGACAAAGCTGGTCAAAACCCTGATAACTTCAAAGAAGGCGATGAAGTAGAAGCCAAAGTTACATCTTTGGATAAGAAAAACGGCAAATTCGGTTTGTCTATCAAAGCCTTGGAAGTAGAAGAAGAAAAGAAAGTTTTGGAAGAATATTCTAACACCTCTTCAGGTTCTTCTTTGGGTGATGCTTTAGGCGAAGCTTTGAAAAAAGCTAACTAAGCTTAATCTGCTTTAGAAAAAAGGAAGTCTTAATCGACTTCCTTTTTTGCATATATATACTTAAAACCCCGCAAGCAACAAACTTACAGGGTTTTAGGTTAATAAAAAAACAAGCTCAGCCGTTTTTGGGTATTAAACACAGTTCTGTGCTGCAATCCAAATACCAACCGGATTTTGAATTGTGCAACGGAGTAAAATACTTATTGTGTATTTTAAGCGGAATACCGGCAGCGGCGCGCTCTTTAAGCAAGGCACCAATACTGTATTCATCAAACAGCTGCCAGTCTTTGTCGGTAATCGGCAAATAAGTAATTGAACCTTCGCAGACTATTCCCCACGCCAAAGTCAAAAACTTTTTTCCTTTGCCAATAGCATAGAGCTTTACCAAATAAATTTCATCTATTTCGGCATAGTCCTCGTCATCGGAAAAAATTTGGCGCAACATCTGCTCATTACTGACAACCGTTATACGGCGAATAACTAAATCTCCGACAGAATTAAGGTGCGTCACATAGTAGTTGTCGCAATGCTCAAACGCCTCACCCGCCGCTATAGGCTTAAAGTTTTCTATCGGCGGAATTTCCTCACCCACAAACACAGGCTTATAGGCAATTTCACTATTAACATCGTTAATGCTTGCCCATACATAGTAAACGACGCCGTTTTCTCCAAGCACTCGGTACAGTTCTGCGTTAAAATCGGGGTCAACAGCTTTCAGCAGCAAGTTAGCCTGACTGCGGCAAAATACGGCACACGAATAATCTGCTTGGGTGCTCGACTGCAAAATACTCATCTTTCCCATAATTATAGCGATTAGTTAATAATTCAATGATAGATTTAGACTAGTATTTTTTCTATTTTTTGTCAAGAAAAAAGGATGGATACTATGTTCCACCCTTTTTTAATCATTTTCAGTCCTTTTTGAACAGCGGTACAATTTTTCCTCGCTGTTTGGACCGGCTATTCTCTGCGGTTTGCTGTTTTACAAGCTTATCCCAAAGCTTTTCAGCCTCTTGGCGGCTATTGTTTTCAGCTCCAGACATTTGAACGGCATTCTTACTTAAATAAGTTTTGCCAGCAGCGTCCTTTTTCACGGTGAAATACAATCCGCCGACTTTGACGATTTCTTTGTTGTGCACAAGAGATGAATTTAATGAATTCAGCCCAATCAGTGTCAAGCGAGTGCTTTCAAAGACATCAACCGGCATCAGCAGGTTAGAATTGACAATTTCACCGTCTTCATCAACATCGTCAAACACAATGCTCCAACAAACGGCGATAAACTTATTGTCCTGAATGGTGCTCATTTTTACCAAATAAACATCGCTTACTTTCAGTCCTTGAAATTCAGCCAATTTTTCTATCAGAAACTGACTGAAATACATTGTCATCAACCGAACAACCGCTTTGCCTTCGCGGTCCTGAAAAACTAAGAAGATGACACCGCAATGTTCCAAATATGCCATATCATTGATGACAACAGAACTTTTGCAGTACAACTCATCGACATCAGAATCTTCATCTTCAAACAAAGGCTTATACGCAATTGAACCGTCAGAGCAGCGACACACCCAGCATACGACAACTTTGCCAAGTTTTTTACCATTCGGCAGTACAACATCATTGTTGAGGTCGGCGCCGACTGTGGTTACCGCTTCAAGCGCTACCTTACCGTCAAAGCCTTGCATAGCAAAACATTCTTCAGCATCTCTTTGCGAGGAAATTTTACAATACTCATGTGCAGACATTGTAAAATCTTCCAGCGAAATTTCAGACCTTTTCATAATAATTGTCGAAATTAGTGAAACATAATGATTTAAACTCTGCTTAAAATATACAGCACGCTGCAATTTTTGTCAAATATTTTAAAAATCGGCAATAAAAAAAATTCCGCTCTCTTTGCAAAAGCGGAACTTTTTTATTATTCAGCACCTGTTATTTGCGGCGCAAGAAAGACGGAATATCCAATTCATCGCTGGAAAGTTCCTGCATATCGCTGTTATCTTCATCAGACAATTTAACAACCTCTTCTGCAGCATCTTCATTTTCTTCTTTTTTCTTTCTTCCGCGGATACCAATCATTCTTTCAATGAATGTCGGCTTGGTGTCTTCATCTTCTTCAGCAGGTTCTTCCGGTTCTTCAACTGGTTCTGCCGGTTTGATGTCTTTAAAAATATCAGAATCATTTTCTTTGAACAAAGTTGCGTCGTCTTCTTTGTCGCTTACGCTCTGCAGCGATGTTGAACTAAAGAAAAAGTCGTCATCTTTAGCAGCTGCTGTGTTTAATTCGGCATTACCGGACTCTTGGTCTTCCGCTTTATTGGCAGAACTGTTCATAATGGCGTTAAACAAAGCAGTGGCTTGCGGAACTTCAGGCAATTCATCAGATTTATCAAGAGATGAAAAATCATTGTCCAAAGAAACGGTTTCTTCGTTTTTTTCTTCATCTTCCGAAGTATTTAAGAACGAGCTTGAAATATCATCTTCTGCCGGCTCTAAAGAAACAGGTTCGGCGTTGACGTCAACTTCCGGCATCGGAGTAACTGTCGGAACAAAACCGCTGTCGTCATAACTTTGATCAATCAATGATGGTTCTTTAACACGCGGCTGCAATTCCGGCTGCGGTTTGCCGTCGCCGATTCCGGTAACCACAATGGAAACGCGGATTTTACCGGCTAAATTTTCATCATAGCTGGAACCGAAAATAATGTTAGCGTTGTCATCTACTTCTTCTTTGATAATGCTTGCCGCTTCATCAATTTCCATCAAAGTAATGTCATCGCCGCCGGTAATGTTTATCAACACGCCTTTAGCGCCGTGCATAGTGCAGTCGTCCAAAAGCGGATTTGACAAAGCCTGCTTGGCAGCTTCCTGCGCGCGGTTTTCGCCTTCTGCCTCGCCGGTTCCCATAATAGCCTTGCCTTTATCCTGCATAATATTTTTAACATCGGCAAAATCAAGGTTGATTAACCCCGGCATCATCATCAAGTCGGTAATTGAGCGCACGCCTGAATAAAGCACGTCATCAGCCATTAAAAAAGCTTCTGCCAGCGTTGTTTTTTTGTCGGCAATACGGAATAAGTTTTGGTTTGGAATAACGATAATACTATCAACTTCATTGGTAAAATTAGCTAATGCGCCTTCGGCTGTTTCCATACGCTTGCGACCTTCAAAAGTGAAAGGTTTTGTCACAACGCCGACGGTCAAAATGCCTTTTTCTTTAGCAATATGAGCCACAACCGGCGCTGCACCTGAACCTGTACCGCCACCCATACCGGCAGTAATAAACACCATATTCACACCTTCAAGTTCGCGGGCAATTTCTTCTTTAGCCTCTTCGGCGGCAATTTTACCGATTTCAGGACGAGCCCCAGCGCCCAATCCTTGAGTAATTTCCAAGCCCAGCTGAATTTTTCGGCTGGCAGAAGAATGAGCCAAAGCCTGCGCGTCGGTATTTGCCACAACAAAATCCACGCCTTCCAAGTTTTTGGCTATCATATTATTAACAGCATTTCCGCCGCCGCCACCGACACCGATTACGGCAATACGCGGTTTCAAATGTGATACTGTTGTATCGGCAACACCCAATTTTATTGACATATATTCTTCTCCCAACTAGAAAATTTTACATATATGGATATAAAATAGCTGAAATATATTAAGTTTTTGTTACTGTTTTTAAGAATTTTGACGTATCCAATTAAAAATTTTCATAAGCTTGCCGCCTTCGCTGTTTGGACTGTTGCTAACCTTACGCGGCTTGCGCTCCATAGAAGTTGTGGCAAGCTGCAGCATACCAAGCGCCGTCGAAAAAGTCGGATTATTGATAATTTCCGGTATGCCCTGAATATTGCGGGGACTCCCCAGCCGCACCTGCTTGTCCAAAATAACCGCAGCAACATCGCGAATCCCCGGAAGCTGGCTGCAGCCGCCGGTTAACACCACCCGATGGTTTTTATTGTTTTTCAAACCTTGCTGAGCCAAGCGGCGCGCCACCATCTCGAATATTTCTTCCACCCGTGGCGCTATGATATTGATTAAATCCGAACGGTGCATTTGGCGAATGGAACTGTCATCTTCTTCGCCCAAAGGATAAACATTTATGCTTTCATATTTATCGTGACTAACCAAAAAGGCGCAGCCATGGCGGTTTTTCAAATCCTCGGCATGTGCAAACGAGGTTGTCAAACCTTGAGTAATGTCTTTTGTTATGTTAATTCCGCCAACCGGCAAGGTAGAAAAAGCAATAGGTCCGCCGTTTTTAAAAGTGGCTATGCTGGTGGTACCGCCGCCTATATCTATAATAGTGGCGCCGTATTCACGCTCGTCTTCTACCAAGCACGCCATACCGGAGGCAAAAGCCGAAAACACGCTTTTTTCAACCGCCAAATGCGCAGATTCCACTACCGACTGCAAATTACGATATAAAATATGCGGATACATTCCCAGCAAAATACCGGCAGAAAGCTCTTCGCCGTAAATATCCAGCGGATTTTTTATATCTTCGCTGCCGTCAACGCGGTAACCGGTAGACAGACAATGTATCAGCTCATTGTTTTCGACATTGATTTTTACTTTATTTTTAACCTTTTCCACATCAATATCGCTTATCGGACGATTTTTTTTCAAAGAAATTGACGCTGTGCACAGTCTGCTGCAGGTTTTGTCGCCGGAAACATTCAATATTACGCTTTCAATGCGGTCATCAGCCATTTGCTCGGCAGCCTCAACCGCATTGCACACAGAAATCGTGGCATCGTTGATATCGGTGATAACGCCGTTCTTAATGCCTTTAGAAGCGTTATAGCCATATCCCGTAACATTGATTTTTTTATCTTTGTTTACGTGGGCTATAAGGCAACAAACCTTTGACGAGCCAATATCCAAAGCGGCAATAGTGGAGCGATTCAATGTATTTTACCTTCAATTTTAAAATTAAACACCGTTGTTATCGTTACTTATTTTGACAATAACTTTATTTTTTAATCTTAAATCAATGAAAGTTAATTTACGTTTAAGAATACCGCGGGTTTTATCTAATTTAACCAATTTTTTCCATGCCGTTTCTACATCATCTTCCGGCAATTTGACGGTTATTCCGTGCAAAACGTCGTCAAATACTAGGTTCCAGCGCCGACCGGAAATAAAATTAGCCACCTTAACCCGAGAAAATAATTCTTTATCCTTTTCAATAATTTTCAGCAAAGAATTGATATGTTCCGGCGCACCCTGCCCGACAATTTGCAGAATATTTTTCTGCAATACAAATTCCGTCTCAATAATTTTTCCGTCTTCGTCAATCGGATAAAACTCATTTTGGTACTGCCAAATTGATTTCACTTTTTTCTCACGGATACTAATATGAATTATATTTGGAAAATAGCGGCGGCTGACGCTGGCGTCTTTAACCCACGGAAGCGTTTTAACTCTGTCGCAGACATCTTGCAGATTTATTTTTAAAATATTGTCACCGCGTTTCAAGTTGATAACATGCAGCACATCGTCTTTAGAAGTTTTAACGCGACCTTCCAAAGTTACATCATCAAGCCCCCAGCCGGAAGCAGCGGTTTTATTATAAAATTCAGTCAGCAGCGAATCTATATGCTTGCTCACCAAATTATGGCGAATGGTTATCACGCCGAAAGTAGCCAGCCAAACAGCTACGATTAGAATCAAATTTCCCAGCAGCCGATAGGGCCATACTACCGGCGAATATATTTTATTGTCCGGCGTTCCCATTTTTTTCACCAATCACTTTAACTTCCCACTCTAATTTTACGCCGGTCTGCTCATATACGCGCTTGCGCACAGCCTCGCCTAAATTTTCTAAATCCGCAGCACTGGCGCTGCCGTCGTTAAGCATAAAATTGCAATGCTTTTCAGCAAACGAAGCGCCGCCGATATGCAAACCGCAGCCACCGGCATTTTTGATAAACTCCCAAGCTCTGCCGTTTGCAGGGTTTTTAAATGTGGAACCAGCGGTACGAACGCCCTGCGGCTGATGTTCCTGCCGATAGGCGGCATTTTTTGCAATAATTTCAGCTATTTGCTCCGCTGCCGCCGGAACTGTTTTCAGATATAGTCTAAGCACTATCCAATCTGCCGGAAAATCACTGTGCCTATATGCAAAATTAAATTTTTCGGGCAGAACCTCAAAGATTTTACCACTACCGTCAATAACCAGCGCTTTTAACAAAACATTGGACAATTCACCGCCGAAACAGCCGGCGTTAGAGCGAACCAAACCGCCGATACTTCCGGGGATAGAGCAAATAAATTCCAGCCCGCCGATTTGGTTTTGCAGCAAAATATTTTTTAAAGCCGTATTTTTTAATCCACCGCCGACGCATAAAGCATTATCATCAATTTTCCATTGCGCAAACGCCGGCGTATCCAATTTGATCACAACGCCTTTCAAGCCGCCGTCGCGCACCAGCAAATTTGAACCTGAGCCAATAACAAAAACTGGCAATTCCTTTGGCTTGTTTTGCAAAAAATGCTGTAAATCCGCCTCATCTTTTGGGAAAAACATAACTTCCGCCGGTCCGCCGACATTAAGCCAGGTATATTTTTTCAAAGGTTCATTAAATTTATATTTGCCTTCAACCTCAGGCAATTTTTGCAACAATTCCGTCATCAGTACAAATCCTTATCTTCTGACGCCGTGTTTTTGCGCGTTATCGCCAGCAACATTCCGATTTCTATTGCCGTTCCCAGCAATGATGAACCACCGTAAGAAATAAATGGCAGCGTCATACCTTTGGTCGGGATAATGTGCAATGACGACGCCATATTAACAAACGCCTGCAATCCCAGCGAGCCAGCCAAGCCGACTTCAGCATACATTACAAACAAATTACTTTCTTTAGCCGACTGCAGCAATGTCCGCAGCACAATCACCGAAAACAGCGCTATTATAATAAGACACAGCCAAACGCCGTATTCTTCTCCGGCAACAGCAAAAACAAAGTCGGTATGAGCATCAGGAATACTTAGCTTTACCGTGCCTTCCCCCGGACCTCTGCCAACCAAATTGCCGTTTTGGAAAGCTTCCATAGCTTTGTTGATTTGAAAGCTGGTTTCATCTGTACCATACAAAAATTGATCAACACGCGCTCTAAAGTGCGGATAAGCAAAATAGAGAATAAACAAAGCAAAAATACCACCGACTCCGGCTATTCCAACAAACATCCACGGTAGCCCCGCCAAAAACAGCTGCAACACAAAAATTGAGCTGATTAACAGCGTCATACCGATATCCGGCTGCAGCAGCAGCAAAATCACCACCATAAAATATGAGACAAACGCCCAATGCCAGCCTTTGAAATAGTCCAGCTTTTTACTGCGTTCCAAAAGCCACGCCGTCCACACAATGAATATAGGTTTCATCAACTCGGACGGCTGCAAAGAAAAACCTAAAAAATATATCCAGCGCCGAGCGCCTTTAATTTCAACACCAAAGAACAAGGTGGCAAGCAGCAATCCCCACAGCACAATAAAGCCAAAGATAGAAATACGGCGGATAGTTTGCAAACTAAACAGCGACATGCCAAGAATAATGCCACCGGCAAGCATCACAAATTGAATTTGTTTGCGCACCAAAGCAAAATCATCCAACTTCAAACGGCGAGCAATTGCCGGACTGGCTGTAATATCCAAAATCACGCCGATCAGCAACAAAGCAAACGCCACGAACAACGTGACTTTATCAACGGTCCACAACCATTTAACCACCGCATTATGACTTTGACGCGAAAAATTCACCATTGCCGTTTATCCTATAAAAATGCCAAAGAGCCAATCATAGCCAATACTAAAGCTGCACCCCAAAAGCTCAAAACCACCTTTTTTTCCGACCAGCCGAGCTGTTCAAAATGATGATGCAGCGGCGCCATGCGGAAAAAGCGCTTACCGGTCTTTTTGAAATAGGCAACCTGAATCATAACCGAAACCGTTTCCATAACAAAAACACCGCCGACCACAGCCAATAATATTTCATGCTTGGTCATTACGGCGACAGCGCCTAAAATAGCGCCGAGAGCAAGCGAACCGGTATCGCCCATAAATACTTTTGCCTTAGGCTTATTAAAATATAAGAATCCCAAGCAAGCTCCGATTAAAGCAGCGCAAACCACCGCCACTTCTCCGCTGCGCGGAATAAAGAACATATTATAGTCTATAGCATTCGGCAGTCCGCAGCAATATGCCACCGCCATAAACACACACAGAGCTATAATCATCAGTCCCGACGCCAAGCCGTCCAGTCCATCGCTTAAATTAACAGCGTTAGAGGCGCCGGAAATCACCACCACGGCAAATGGGACATAAAGCCATGACAAATTTAAGCACAATGATTTGAAATAAGGGAAAAATAAAGTAGTATTCAAACCTTTCGGCGTAGCTGCGGTAATTATGCTGGCAGCAACCAGCGCTGTCAAAAACTGTAAAAACAATTTCATACGGGCTGTCATAGCGTTGGAATTTTGGCGTTTTACCTTCCAATAATCATCTACATAGCCGGTTGCGCCGTAAACCAGCAAAATCAGCAAGCTTACCCACACAAAATGGTAAGTAATGTTGGCAAACAGCAAAATAGAAAGAATCGAGGCGCCTAATATAAGCAATCCGCCCATAGTCGGCGTGCCTTTTTTGGTTTTCAGATGCGACTGAGGACCGTCAGAACGTATCGGCTGTCCGGTTTTTTGGTGTTTATGCAAATAATTTATAACCGGAGTTCCCAAAATCAGCACCAAGAACAAGGACAAAGCAAACGCCAGTCCGGCGCGAAACAAAACCGACCAATCGGCATACATCAGTGAAAGCATCTTAAATCTCCCTTATTTTTTAGAAATTTTAAAGCGAATATATAAAATAAGTCTTAAAAAGAAGATAATTTCTATTTAAATTTACTAGAATTTTACTATACTGTTGATAAGTTATACTCGGCATAAAGGAGAATGAGTATGAAAAAGCCGTTATTTTTATTAGCATTTATTTTAAGCTGCGGAATATCTGAAATTGCATGCGCCGCTGATGATTTTTCTGACGAATTAGGCGGAGGCGATTTGTTTACCGATGATGTTTCAGACTTTGACGATAAAACAACCGCCAAAAACGATAACAAAGTTTTATCTGCGTTTATTTCCAGCAGAATACCGGCTGCATCAGCTAAAAACATTGAAAAAGCCGAAAAAGTGTTTTGCTATACCGTAGATTATGCAGCGGCAGATTTTGACGGCTACATCATTGATGACTTAGCTATTACCGGCTCCTGCGGCGAACTTTCTAACGACGGACGCCAATTGATAAAAGAAATGCTGCTGAATAATAATTTAGCCTTTTCTTCTGCCCAAGACAGCTGCAACATAAGCCCGCGCGTTATGCTGCGCTATATCAACGGAATCGACAGCACCGATATTTTATTGTCCGCTCCATGCCACTCGCTGACATTTTTCCATGGGCGCGACATTACCACATTAAATGCGGCTCCAGGGAAAAACATTGTAGAGCAAATAGTAACAACCTACTCGTCTTTAAAAGAAAAGTTCCTGTCGCCGGCGCTTTTGGGGCAAATGGTGCCAAATGGTCAGGTTTTGACGCAAGACCAAAAAGAAATTATCCGCAAAATCAGCACCGGCTCTTCGCCAAAAAAGTGGAACACCGATTCTAAAAACACTCAAAGCGAAAATAGCCAGCAGCAGAGTGCTCCGGTTAAAAAAGGCTGGAATCGCTTAAAATAATAAAAAAGCTGTTGATTATTCATTAGTCTTCTTGCTATAAAAAAGACAATTTTATATGTATATAAGGAATTAGTAAGTTTGAAAAGAGTTTGAAAAGAGTTTGAAAAGTGAACAAAGGGTCTAAGCTGAAAAACGCCATTTTATATGCCACCTCGCTTTATGAGGGGGCTGAACAATGCAAAAAACTGGAGCAAACGCATTCTGACGCCACTGAACTGCAAAAAGTTTTAGCCGCCGAATCCGCTGGCTTTGCTATGCTGAATAATCCGATTTGGGCAACAGAAGCAAAAGAGCAAATTGTTTTAGCTATTGCGAAAAAGCTTAAATTGGGCTCGCCTTTAACCAATCTGCTCAAAATTTTGGTGGAAAACCGCAAAGTTAATGAACTGGGGTTGATTTTAGACCAATTCAAGGAAATATATAATAAAAAGCAAAACATTGTTGAAGCTGATGTTGAAACAGTGGTTGAACTTACCAAAGAACAAGATAAACTCTTAAAACAAAAGTTGACAAATCTTTTCAACAAAGACGTAATTATAAATTATCATTTAAATCCGCAGATTTTGGGCGGTTTAGTGATAAAATGCGGAACAGTGCTGATTGACAGTTCAGTTAAGCATCAATTAGACTGTTTAGAACAACTGATGAAAGGGACAAAATAAATGTCTGTACAGGCAAGCGAAATATCTTCAATATTAAAAGAAAAAATCGCTGATTTCGACTTATCTACCGATATGTCCGAAGTCGGACGGGTTCTTTCTGTGGGCGACGGCATCGCTCATATTTACGGCTTGGATAAAGTTCAGCTGAATGAAATGGTTGAATTTTCCAACGGCGTAAAAGGTATGGCTTTGAACTTGGAAGAAGACAGCGTCAGCGTGGTGCTGTTTGGCTCCGATGAAGGAATTAAAGAAGGCGACACCGTAAAAAGAACCGATAAAATCGTGAGCGTTCCGGTGGGCAAAGCTTTGCTGGGTCGCGTGGTTGACGCTTTGGGCAACCCGATTGACGGTATGGGAAGCATAAAAGCCGAGCAATACAGCAATGCTGAGGTTAAAGCTCCTGGTATTATTCCGAGAAAAAGCGTGCATGAACCTGTACAAACCGGCTTAAAAGCCATTGACTCGCTTATTCCTATCGGACGCGGACAACGCGAGCTGATTATCGGCGACCGTCAAACCGGTAAAACATCTATTATTGTCGATACCATCATCAATCAAAAACGCACTAACGATATGGCTAAAAACGACAGTGAAAAACTGTTTTGTATTTATGTTGCCGTTGGTCAAAAACGCTCTTCGGTTGCTCAGGTGGTTAAAACTCTGCGCGACTACGGCGCTATGGATTATACCATTGTGGTTGCAGCCACTGCATCTGAAGCGGCTCCGCTGCAGTTTATTGCCCCTTATGCCGGTACAGCTATGGGCGAATATTTCCGCGACAACGGCATGCATGCGGTTATCTTTTATGATGACCTGTCTAAACAAGCCACGGCTTATCGACAAATGTCGCTGCTAATCAGACGTCCGCCTGGACGTGAAGCTTATCCTGGTGACGTGTTCTATCTGCACTCTCGTTTGCTGGAACGCGCGGCAAAAATGAGCGAAAAATACGGATCAGGTTCTTTAACGGCTATGCCGGTTATTGAAACTCAAGCCGGCGATGTTTCCGCCTATATTCCGACAAACGTAATTTCTATTACCGACGGTCAAATCTTTTTGGAAACAAGTTTGTTCTATCAAGGTATTCGACCTGCCGTAAACGTTGGTATTTCGGTTTCCCGTGTGGGTTCGGCTGCGCAAATCAAAGCAATGAAGCAAGTTGCCGGAACTATGAAGCTGGATTTGGCTCAATACCGTGAAATGGCGGCGTTTGCACAATTTTCTGCCGATTTGGATAAATCGACCCGCAGTTTGCTGGATAAAGGCTCTAAATTGACTGAATTGCTGAAACAGCCGGTTCACGAGCCAATGGCTACGGAAGAAGAAGTTGCTTCTATTTTCTCAGGTGTTAGAGGATATTTGAGCAAAATTGAAGTGGCAGATATCAAGACTTTTGAGCAAGAAAGCTTAAAAGAGCTGCGTGCCAGCCATCCGGAATATCTTGCGGAAATCCGCGAGAAAAAGATTATTTCTCCGGAATTAGAAACAAAATTAGGCGAATTTTATAAACAATTTGCCGCAGATTTTTTAGCTAAACAAGAAAAGGCGGCGTAAATGGCAGGCTTAAAAGAATTACGGACACGCATTGAAGCCATCAAATCCACCCAGAAAATTACTTCTGCGATGAAGATGGTGGCTGCTTCGCGCCTGCGCCGTGTTCAAATTCTGGTTGACAAGAATCAGGATTACGCCGAAAATTTACGGCGTTCTGCTTTGCGTGTTTTAACCGAAATTGAAACAGAAGAGGCAGAAAACGGCGTAAACTATCCTCGTCCGGCTCTGTTGCAGCAAAATAAAAATGAGCAAAAGTACGAGCTTTATATTTTTTCTTCTGACCGCGGACTATGCGGGGCTTATAACAGCAATGTAGCTAAAAAAGCCATTGAACGCATCAAAGAACTGCGCCGTCAAAAGAAAGATATTAAAGTTATCTGCATCGGTAAAAAAGCGCATGACGTTTTGAAACGCACCTTCAGCGATTTGGATATGACATTATCCAACAACTTGAGCAAAGACGCTTCTTATTCGGAAGCGGCAACCCGCTTGGCAAAATATATTCTGAAGCGTTTTCAAAACCATGATTTTGATGTGTGCGAATTGATACACGCGCACTTTGAATCGGCTATCAGCCGTACCTTTGAAGCAGAACAAGTTTGCCCGCTGCAGCTGAAGCACAACAACGAGAATGTTGAAAACCTCAATCGTTCCGGCGAGGCGTTTTATGATTATATGCCTGATAAATCGACAATTTTGGAACAAATTGTGCCGATTATTTTTGAAGACACTGTTTTTCAGGCGTTGGTCAATTCGGCAGCATCTGAACACGGAGCGCGCATGACCTCTATGGATAATGCCACCCGCAATGCAAAACAAATGATTAGCGACTTGACTTTAAAATATAACAGCATGCGCCAATCGGCAATTACTACTGAACTGATTGAAATTATCGCCGGCGCAGATGCCGTTTAAAACAAGGAGATATGAATGACTAAAGAAGAAAAAACCGCAAATAAATCACTCAAAGCCGGACATATTTATCAGGTTTTGGGCGCGGTTGTCGATGTAAAATTTGATAACGAAGCCGATTTGCCGGATATTTATACGGCGCTGGAATGCGATAACCACGGCAAACGCTTGGTGCTGGAAGTAGAACAGCACTTAGGCGAATGTGTGGTTAGATGTATCGCTTTGGATACCACCGATGGTTTGGTTCGCGGCTTGGAAGTTGTGAACACCGGTGAACCAATTAAAGTTCCGGTTGGTCCGGAATTGCTGGGACGCATTATTAACGTAATCGGCGAACCGGTTGATGAACGCGGTCCGATTGCCAGCAAAAACTATAAACCTATTCACCGTGAAGCTCCGTCTTTTACAGACCAATCTACCAAAGAAGAAATTTTGGTTACCGGCATTAAAGTTATCGACTTGCTTGAACCATACAGTAAAGGCGGTAAAATTGGTTTGTTCGGCGGCGCCGGCGTGGGCAAAACCGTGCTGATTATGGAATTGATTAACAACATTGCCAAAGGTCACGGCGGCTATTCAGTATTTACAGGTGTGGGCGAACGTACTCGTGAAGGCAATGACTTGTACAATGAAATGACAGAATCCGGCGTTATCGACCTTAAAGGCGACAAATCTAAAACTGTGCTGGTTTACGGACAAATGAATGAACCTCCTGGAGCCCGTGCCCGCGTAGCTTTGACCGGTTTGACACAGGCTGAATATTTCCGCGATCAAGAACATCAGGACGTGTTGCTGTTTATTGATAACATCTTCCGCTTTACGCAAGCTGGTTCAGAAGTTTCGGCGTTGCTGGGACGTATTCCGTCCGCTGTAGGCTATCAGCCGACTTTGGGTACGGATATGGGCGCTATGCAGGAACGTATTACTTCGACTAAAGACGGCTCTATTACTTCTGTGCAAGCGGTTTATGTGCCTGCCGATGACTTGACCGACCCTGCTCCAGCAACAACTTTTGCGCACTTGGACGCAACAACCGTGCTGTCGCGTAAAATTTCCGAACAGGCTATTTTCCCAGCCGTTGATCCGCTCGACTCCACCAGCCGCGCTTTGAGTCCGGATATTGTGGGCGAAGAGCACTATAATGTTGCCCGCCGCGTGCAGGAAATTTTGCAAAAATATAACTCTCTGCAAGATATTATCGCCATTTTGGGTATGGACGAACTTTCGGAAGAAGACAGAATCGTGGTTTCACGCGCTCGTAAAATTCAGCGTTTCTTGTCGCAGCCGTTCCACGTGGCAGAAGTATTTACCGGCTTGAAAGGCGTGTTTGTACAAATGGAAGATACCATTAAAGGCTTTAAGGGCATTTTGGACGGTGAATACGACGACCTGCCGGAAGCAGCCTTTTATATGGTTGGCACCATTGAAGACGCTGTGGCTAAAGCAGAAAAAATGAAAGAGTCTAACTAATGGCTGATATTAGCTTAAAAATATTCACACCGGAAAGAACGGCGCTCAACAAAAAAGTTTACCGCGTGGTACTGCCATACGGCAAAACCAATTTGACTTTGATTGACGAGCGGGCGCCGACTTCTTTGCTGTTAAATAAAGGTATATTGCAAATTTTGGATACTGAAAACAGAGTTTCTGCCATATATTTTATTGACGGCGGCGTGGTTGATGTGGCAAATAACGTCTGCAAAATCTCTACTCTGCACCTGATTGCGGAATCGGCTATCACCGAAGAAAAAGCAGCCGTGCTTAAAGAAAGCGAACCACAAAATGCTGAGTATTATCAGATGATTATAGACTATTTCAAAACCAAAGAAAAATAAAAAAGTTAAAACTTGACAACAAGCAGCACCTTTTAAGCCGTAAGCTTAAAAGGTGTTTCTTTTATACCGAATCTGAAAATGCCCCAAAAGGACTCGTATTTGCGACCTGAAAATTAGTGTTTCAGAATAGAAATACCAGCAAAATCAGAATATTAACCAAAATCATACCCCAAACTCTATTTTTTAAAGCAAATTTTGATATTGAAAAAAATTGATTTAAATAAAAAATTTTACGTTTGGCTAACCTTATGAATCTTGTAGGAAAAATAAAAAGGTGTGCATAAGATAAAAATACTATATCTAGTCTATTTACTTTTTATTAACACTATATGTAGTACAAACAAGTTATAAATATGATAATATAAAGGAGAATAAAAATGGCTGTTATCAAGATTGAAGATATTACTTTGAGCGATGCTGAAAGACAACCTTGCGAAATTTGGACCCGTGTTATGGGCTATCACCGTCCGGTTTCGGAATTTAACCGCGGCAAAAAGTCTGAATACTATTCCCGCAAATGTTTTTGTGAAGAAAAAGCGGTTTCACATATGATTGCTGATGAAGCTTGCGCTTGTGCTGCAGAATAAAAGCTATTTAACTGCTGAATTTAAGACCTTAAATAAAATTTAAGGTCTTTTTTGTTATAATTCTTTAGATTTGACAAAAATATTATAGACAAATTTGCTTTTATTTGCTAAAATTAAAGAAAAAATACAAATATACAGAGGTGTGCGATGCCATTAAAAACAAGAGATGTGATTTCAGACTTTTTACCGCGAGAGGGCGTTATCAATCCAGGTTTCGCGTCTGAAAATGATATGAAAATTGCCCAAAAAGCCCAAGAAAACTATGCTTTAAGCGATGTTGCCGTTTACGCTCCGGGGCTGGATGAAGAACATTTAAAAAATGCCAACCGAGAAGTTTCTTATTCTTTTGCACTTTCAAACATTTATCGCAGTCTTAACTCGCTGGACAACAAAATCCAAATACCGAACACCGATGATGCGGCTAAAAAAAGTAAAATTGAAACTGAAAAACAAATTGTTCAGCTGCTAAAAAAACAGCTTGAAACTATTTATCCGCAAATTTTGAACCAAGAATATCCCGAAACCTCAGCAGAATTTGACAGCGGCGTACTTAAAGCCGATTTAAAAGGCGACGCTAAGCCTGTACAGTTTGATGAAAAATTACAAAAAAATTTAGCAACGTTTCTAAACCATACTCAAATTTTTATAAACGAGATGCAAAAAGAATCGCCGAGATTTCAGGCTAAAACCATGGAACATCTGAACGATTATATCGGCAAAGTCAACGACAAAATGTCCGGCAAGAAAGTAGTTATAGAAGAAAAAAGCGCCCAGGAAATTATCCAGGACGTAAAAAACACTATCGGACTTTTGATTAAAGATGACAGTCAAACTTCTGCAAAAGTTGACCGCAAACGAGCCATGACCGATTTAGCAAAAAAATTGGCTCCGCTCGGTATGGAAGTTGCCATTATTCCGATAGAGGAAAAAACACCGCAGGAAGAATTGATAAGCCAGGCCAAAACTTGCGCTTTGCGTGCCGCTTGGGACGGTTTTATAGAACGTCCGAATCAATATAGCTGCTCGCCGACCTTAAGAGAACGGCTGAATCACCCTCGTCCGGGCAACGATAACCCTAAACAATATAACTTGGAAAAGAATGAAATTTGGAAAATTTGCAAACAAATGCCTGAATTTGCCGAAATAAAAAGCGACTTGCAAAAGGCTCTAGCTAACCGCGACTATCCGGCAGACAAAATATCCGAATTATCATACGCGGATATGGCTTATTTAATTTGCGAATATCGCCAACCATCGGCGGCTGAGGTCAAAAGACGTCAAAAACAAAACAAAAATGAAGTTGACGGAGTAAAACTGCAATCCAGCGGCAGAGCAAAATTCTTCAAAAAATACGCCCGCAAGCATGAAACTGACCTGGTAAAGATTTTGGAAGCTAAAGGGCTAGAGAAATCTCTAATTAAACAAACAATAAATTTGATGAAAGCCGGTAAAAGCAACGACTTTTTAGACGGACACCACAATTTTGCCATTAACGACCCGGACGCTTTTTGCAAAGCTACCGGCAAAAAATGGTGGCAGATGAACGACCAAGTTGTTTTAATGGCTAAAGATTCACACAATTTGCTGCATGCCATAGAAAACAATGTTACGGCTCGCGGTGTTTTGTTGGAAAAAGAAGATAACAGTAAAACCTCTCACCGCACAATTTTCACAAATCCGGAAACCGGTAAAAAATTCTATGTGGCAGTTCGCGTTAAAGAAGGTATTGACGGGTTAATGGGCTTGCACCGCGAAACCATTTATGATCCGGAATATCTAATGAAACTTCCTCCGAAATCCAATGAAAATCAACAGGCCGATGAAGCAGAAAAAGCTCCGGAACCTGCTCAAGCAGAAGTAAAAACGCCTGCCACTGCAGTTACGGCAAAAGAATCTGCCGTAGAAGGACCGCAAAGCAATCAAAAGGCTTTGCAACGGGTTAAAAGCAAAAAAGCGGATTTGACGAAACGCAAAGTATCCGGTACAGAAGAAAAAACTCCGCAGCCTAAAAAGCGAAAAAATCAATTTAACGGACGCCCGAATTATCAAGGACGCGGCGGTCACGGCGGAACAAAAAATTTAGGCGACCGCCAAGGCAGATAAAAATTTTTGCAAGATATTTGCATTTGCCTTTTACACTTCCTATATTTTTTATAGATAAAGGAGTGTGAAAATAATATGAATATGGAAAAACTTACAGACCGCAGCCAAGGGTTCTTGCAAAGCGCCCAAAGCTTAGCTTTGCGCAACAACAACCAATTTATTACTCCGGCTCACTTGCTGAAAGTTATGTTGGATGATAAAAACGGCGTTGCCTCAAACTTGCTGAGCCAAGCCGGAGCAAATCCGGATTTACTGCGTGAAGAAGTAGCTGAGGAACTCAACAAATTGCCGCAGGTCGAAGGGCAAAATGTTGAAGTTTCCTGCTCTAAAGATTTTTTGAAAATACTGGACACGGCAGAGCAAATCGCCGAAAAAGCCAAAGACAGTTATGTTACGGTTGAACGTTTGCTGCAGGCGCTTTTGATGCAGAAAAATTACGGCGTTGATGTGCACAAGCTCAACGAAGCCATCAACAATATGCGTCAAGGACGCACCGCAGATTCTGCCTCGGCGGAAGATAGTTTTGACGCCTTGAAGAAATACGCCATAGACTTTACGCAATTAGCATCGCAAGGCAAATTAGACCCGGTAATCGGACGTGATGAAGAAATCCGCCGTACGATTCAGGTATTGTCGCGCCGTACTAAAAACAACCCGATTTTGATTGGTGAACCTGGTGTGGGTAAAACTGCTATTGTCGAGGGTTTGGCGCAGCGTATCATTAACGGCGACGTACCTGACAGTTTGGCGCATAAACGCCTGATGTCGCTGGATATGGGCGCGCTGATTGCCGGCGCTAAATTCCGCGGTGAGTTTGAAGAGCGCTTGAAAGCCGTTTTAAAAGAAGTTTCTGCAGCCGAAGGGCAAGTTATTTTGTTTATTGATGAAATGCATACGGTTGTAGGCGCCGGAGCCAGCGAAGGTTCTATGGACGCCTCAAACCTGCTTAAACCGGCTTTGGCACGCGGCGAACTGCATTGCATAGGTGCCACCACGCTGAAAGAATATCAAAAATACATTGAAAAAGACGCGGCTTTTGCTCGTCGTTTTCAACCGGTGTATGTTGGTGAAACCCATGTTGAAGAAACTATTTCAATTTTGCGCGGCATTAAAGAAAAATATGAATTGCACCACGGCGTGCGTATTTCCGACGCGGCTTTGGTAGCGGCGGCAACCATGTCCGACCGCTATATTACCGACCGTTTTCTGCCGGATAAAGCCATAGATTTGGTTGATGAAGCCGCCAGCAAACTCAAAATGGCTTTGGACTCTAAACCGGAAGAGCTAGACGAGATTGACCGTAAACTGATTCAATATAAAATTGAGCGTGAAGCCCTGAAAAAGGAAACCGATGACAACTCAAAAGAGCGTTTGGCTAAACTGGAACAGGAAATAACTGTTTTGGAAAAAGAGTCGGCAGAAAAATCTGAAGCGTGGAAAGCCCGCAAAAGCTCCAGCCTGGAAGCAAACCGTCTGCGCGAACGTTTGGATCAAGCCCGTATTGAAGCAGACAAAGCTCTGCGCGCCGGTTTATATGAAAAAGCCGGTGAGCTGCAATATAAAGAAATTCCGGATTTGGAACGAAAACTGAAAGAGCTTAGCGCCCATAGCCAAGCACAGCAAACTGTTGAAACCGTTACGCCGGATATGATTGCCTCGGTGGTTTCTAAATGGACCGGTATTCCGGTAGATAAACTGGTTGGCAGCGAGCGTGAAAAGCTGCTTAATTTGGAAAAGAATTTGGCTCTGCGCGTAGTCGGACAAGACAAGGCTTTGAAAGCTGTTGCCAATGCCGTGCGCCGTTCACGTTCCGGTTTGAAAGACCCGAATCGTCCGATTGGTTCGTTTTTGTTCCTGGGTCCGACAGGTGTCGGTAAAACCGAACTGGCAAAAGCTTTGGCTGAGTTTTTGTTTGATGAAGAAGCCGCCTATGTGCGTATAGATATGTCCGAATATATGGAAAAACATTCGGTTGCCCGTTTAATCGGTGCGCCTCCGGGATATGTGGGCTATGACGAAGGCGGTGTTTTAACCGAAGCCGTCCGCCGCCGTCCATATCAGGTGATTTTGTTTGATGAGGTGGAAAAAGCGCATCCGGATGTGTTTAACCTGTTGCTGCAAGTGCTGGACGAAGGTCATTTGACCGATGGCAAAGGTCGTACGGTGGACTTTAAAAACACGTTCATTATTTTGACTTCTAATTTGGTTACCGGAGGCGAAGGCGATTTAATGACTAAGTTAAAAAGTTTCTTTAAGCCGGAATTTTTGAACCGTCTTGATGAAATTATAACCTTTAACCCATTGCGCAAAGAGGATATTCGGCAAATTGTGGATATTCAAATCAAACGTCTGCAAAAACGCTTGGATGACCGCCACATCAATTTGCAGCTGGATAACAAAGCCAAAGATTGGCTGGCTGACAACGGCTACAATGAAGAGTTCGGCGCCCGTCCGCTGAAACGCCTTATTGTGCAAGAAGTGGAAAACCCGCTCTCGGTTCTGCTGCTTGACGGCGCTGTACCGGATAACTCGACGGTTTCGATTACTGCCGGCGCTAATGGTTTGGAACTGAAACCGGAAACTAAACATTAAATTTGTTTTGGTTGAGGTAACAGCCTGTCTGTTTTAGGACAGGCTGTATTTTTATCCACGCCCCCTCGCCGATTATTGACTTTTTATGCTTTTTCGTTTATTGCTGAGATAAGTTTTTAAGGAGAACAAATGGTAAAATTTATCTCAGCAACTGAAGCAGTCAAATTTTTTAAAGACAATCAAAGCATAATGATAGGCGGATTTCTAAAGTGCGGCGCACCAACCGCCGTGATTGATGAGCTGTTAAAAACATCTATCGGAAATTTAACGCTAATCGGCAATGATACTTCAACTCCGGATTCTGACCGCGGAAAACTAATTTCGGCGCATAAAATCAAAAAAGCGATTGTTTCGCATATAGGTACCAATCCGGAAACAGTGGCGCAAATGAACGCTGGAACTTTAGAAGTGGAATTGGCTCCGCAAGGTTCGCTGGCCGAACGTATCCGCGCCGCAGGTGCCGGACTTGGAGGCGTTTTAACCCCTACCGGAATCGGCACAGACGTAGCTAAAGGCAAACAAATTATCAACGTTGACGGCAAAGATTATATTTTAGAAAAACCACTGCGCGCCAATATTGCCCTAATCTACGCCACCAACGCCGACAAATTCGGCAACCTATCCTACTTTGGCTCTACCCGCAACTTTAATGTGGTGATGGCAAGCGCCGCCGACATTGTGATTGCCGAGGTTGACTATCTGCATAACGAGCCACTTGACCCTAACAATGTGATTGTTCCGGGGATTATGGTTGACTATATTGTGGCAAAGGAAAACGTAAAATGACGCTGTCTAAAGATGATATACAAGAGGTAATTGCCAAACGCGTGGCGCAAGAATTTCATAACAACGATGTGATTACTTTGGGTATTGGTCTGCCGACCAAAGCCGTAACCTATCTGCCTGACAATGTTGAAGTTATTGTACAATCAGAAAATGGTGTATTGGGAGTTGGGGCTTATCCGCATGAATCGGTTAAGGACGAGCGCATAACCAACGCAGGCGGCGTGGGCGTCACTATCAACCCCGGAGGCTGCTTTATTGACAGCCTGACTTCTTTTGGGCTGATGCGCGGCGGACACATAGATATTACGGTTTTAGGCGCTTTGCAGGTAGACCAAGAAGGAAATCTCGCCAACTGGTGTATCCCTGGCAAGTTCACTCCGGGAATGGGCGGCGCCATGGACTTGGTAGTCGGCACTAAAAAGCTGATTATCGCTATGGAGCATACTTCTAAAGGTATGCCGAAAATTTTGAAAAAATGCACCCTGCCCCTGACCGCAGCGCATAAAGTAAATCTTATTATCACGGAAAAAGGTGTGTTTGAAGTAACTCCGCAAGGCTTGCTGCTGCGCGAAATCAGTCCTTATTCCTCGCTGGAAGATATCAAAAACACCACCGAAGCAGATTTTACTTTGGCGCTAAAGAAAATATCCGGTTAATATGTGACAGCTGTCTAGTTAAACAATGATTTTATGTCATAAATTCCGTAAGCATCTAAGAGCAACGCTGTACCCAAAGCCACACGATACAGCACAAACGGGAAAAATGACCATTTTTTAAGCCATTGCATCAACACAAATATAGCCAGCAAAGAAAAGCCGAAAGAATACAGCACGCCGTCAAACGCTCTCAAAATCAGCGACATATCACCACTTTGCCAAATTTCATAACCTTCCACCAATCCGGCAGCAATAATTGTTGGGATAGAAAGCAACATCGAAAATTTAGCAGCTTCACGACGCTCCAAGCCCAAGAATCTCCCCATGGTAATAGTAATGCCCGAACGGCTTGTCCCCGGAAGCAAAGCTAAACATTGCGCCAAACCGATTAAAACCGCGTCTTTTACTTCCAGATTGCGGATTTTCAAAGCTGTCAGCGACATTCTATCTATAATCCACAGCAACAGTCCATACAGCAGAATATTCCAACCGATAAGCTTGGTACTGCGAAGTTCTTCTGTCCCCATAAACTTTAGAGCCGCACCGCAAAACAATGCCGGAATGGTGGCAATCAGCACCAAATAAAACACCTTGCAGCCATATATTTTAAAATCCGGCAGCAATTTGCTTTTAGTCACACCAACAGCCATATACCAAATATCGCGCCAAAAATAAATCATCACGGCAATAATAGAACCGATATGCAGCGCCACATCCATCTCCAACCCTTGGTCGGGAAAAGAAGTAAATTTAGAAAATAAAATCAGATGTCCCGAGGAACTTACCGGCAAAAACTCGGTAATTCCTTGCAGCAAAGCCAACATAACCAAATGAAAAGTCGTCATTTTAATCCTCTAATTTTTTGCAGTTTTTATCATAGAAATCTAACAGATTTTTAGCGTCAAAGCGCACGCCGTTCAGCGAGGCTCCCCAATGCAAATGCGCGCCAGTCGCTCTGCCAGTTTTGCCCGCCAAGCCGATAACTTGCCCTCTTTGCACCTTATCGCCTTTTTTCACTAAAGTTTTTTGCAGATGTGCATAAACCGTGCTCAAATTATGTCCGTGTTCCAAAACCACCACATTGCCGCTATAAAAATACGGTCCGTCGCTCAAAGTGACAATTCCGTCAGCCGGCGCCTTAATTTCCGTTCCTTCCGGCACGGCAATATCCCAGCCCTGATGCGGATTTTTCTTTTGTCCGTTCATAATACGCTGTCCGCCGAAATTTCCGCTGGTACGTCCTTCCGCCGGCTTCAGCATATCGGCTTTCCAGCTTTCGGCTTCGCTAAAATAATTCAACGCGCTGCCCACGTCTTTTTGCTCTTTTTGAATAGCCGCCCAATCAGTTTTTGCCGGTGCAACTTTAGAACTAGGCAAACCGTTTATCTCTTGCACGTCCCATTTAGTTTGAGCTATTTGCAAATTATATGTCCGCATCGCGCCGTCTTTATAAAAAATTTTCAGCGGCTGCTGCAATTCGGCGTCACGCGCAAAGGCTATTGCCAATTCACCGTTTTTATCAGCGCGATAAGTTTTGTCGTTTAATTTTATTTTATCTAGATTTTCGTCCTGCAAACGGATAATTCCGCCTTGCTGCGCCGCTCCGCACATTGTCAAAGCTTCAGCTGGCAGCGCCGCCAGCAAACTACAAATCGTCAAACAAATCGCCTTGCACGGCATTATGTTTCTCCATCATTTTAACCTTAACGATTCCGTCCACAAAACGAATATGCAGCTCATCGCAGCGTTTGGCTTGAGTTGTTGAATACAGCGTTTTGAACTGCCCGTCCGAAACCCAAGCAAAACCGCGTTTCAGCACAGATTCTACCGAAACGGAATCTAGACGCAGAGCCAAATTTTTTAGGCTTTCTTTTTTAGCGTCCAGCAGATTTTTAATATAAAAAGGTTTCAAATTCGTCAATTTTAACAAATTATCTTTATCTTTAAGCAAATTTGCAAACGCCAATTTCAGCCGTTCGCTGCGGTCGTCTATTTTTTGCTGATTTTCCAGCACCAGCTGCTCTAACGGCGGAATTCCGCGCCCCAATGCCTCAACATATTGCTTAAACTCACTCATATAGCGGGTAATGGCGTTTTGCATGCGTAAATCAGCCGTAAGCAGCGTGTTATAAATATCCTTTTTTACCGGAACCGCCAATTCTGCCGCGCCAGTCGGGGTCGGAGCACGCAAATCCGCGGCATAGTCTATCAACATAGTATCGGTTTCGTGTCCCACCGCCGAAATCAGCGGAATTTCAGAATCATAAACCGCCCGCACCACAACTTCTTCATTAAACGCCCACAAATCTTCCAAACTACCGCCGCCGCGCGCCACAATCAAAACGTCCGGACGGTTTTTATCGCCAAGCGGCAAAGCATTAAAACCTTTTATCGCAGCAGCTATTTTATCTGCCGCACCTTCGCCTTGTACCGGAGTTCCCCAGACAATTATGCGGCTTGGAAATCTATCGCGCACCCGATGAATAATATCTCTGATAACCGCTCCAGTCGGGCTGGTAACCACGCCGATAGTCTGTGGCAAATAAGGAATCGGCTTTTTATGCTCCGGCGCGAACAGCCCTTCAGCTAAAAACTTTTGCTTGCGCTCTTCCAAAAGCTTCAGCAGCGCTCCTTCGCCGGCAATTTCCAGCTTTTCTATCACCAGCTGATAGGACGAACGCCCGTTAAAAGTTGTGACGCGCCCGCTGGCAATCACTTCTATGCCGTCTTCTATTTTAAGCGGCAAGGTATTTGCCACGCCGCGCCAGCAAACAGCGGCAAGCAGCGAGTTTTCATCTTTCAGCGACAAATACCAATGTCCGGAATCCGCGCGTTTGGCGCCAAAAATCTCGCCCTTAACCCGCACAAACGCAAACGAATTTTCCACCAGTTTTTTAATAGCGGCAGAAATTTCGCTGACAGTATATTCTTTTATTTCCGGCATCATATCAATCATAGCCGCAATCATAGCTTATTTGTTTTAATAATCAACCGCCTTTTAAAATTTCTGCACGGATTTATAAATCCGCTTGAGATTGCAGATTGGTTGACAAATAAGCAAACGGTTTTTATAATCGGTCTATATAATAGAATATGGAGATAAAAAATGTCTTTGGGTGTTAGTGAAATTTTATTGATTTTGGTTGTGGTTTTGGTGCTGTTTGGCGGCAAGCGGATTCCGGAATTGGCTCGGGCTTTAGGCAAAGCGCAGTATGAATATAAAAAAGCCAAAGAAATGCTGCAGAATGAAGCGCAGGAGCTTAAAGACACGGTAGAAAAAGCCGCAGCCGAAGAAGAAAAGAAAGACAAATAATGGACGCTCAAGACGATAGTCTTTTATTCCATTTAGAAGCATTGCGCACCCTGCTGATAAAATGCCTTTCGGCGTTGGCAATCGGTGTGGTGCCTTTGTTCTTTGCGGCGCCTTATTGTTTGGATTTACTCATACATTTTATCATTGGGCAAAATGAAGTTACGCTTAACTATTTTTCGCCAATGGAAATTTTTATTTTGCAAATCAAAATCGCGCTGGTGCTGGATTTACTGGTATGCTTTCCCTATATTGTGCGGCAGGTTTGGCTGTTTTTGCTTCCTGCACTCTATGAGCATGAACGCAAGTTTATAAAATCTATTGTTCTGACTTCAAGCGGTTTGTTTATTTGCGGTGTGCTGTTTTGCTTGTTTTTTATTCTGCCGCTGCTGGTTAACTTTGGTTTGAGCTTTTCTACGGCGGAAATTAAGGCGGTTTGGGGAGTTTCGAATATTATGAGTTTAGCGCTATGGCTTTCGGTGGTGTTTGGACTGATGTTTCAGTTTCCGCTGATAACCTATTCTTTGCTGCGGGCGGATATTGTGGCTTATGATACTTTAAAAAGCAAGCGTCCTTATATTTTTGTCGGTATTTTGATAATATCCGGAATTTTAACTCCGCCGGATATCGTCAGCCAGCTGATGCTGACAGTGCCGACTTATTTGCTGTTTGAAGCTGGATTGTTTTTTGGCTGGCGTAGGTAAAAAGCTGATTTTTATTTTGATGGCAAAAATGCCGCCTTGGCTGGGAGTTTTTAAGATGCTGAATAAGCAGCAGCGAATTAAAAACAAAAAAGTACGACCAAACTAAAATAGTTCTTGACTAAGTTATAATCTTATTTTATGTTTCTATTTGCTAACCGAGGCGGGCGCTTAGCTCAGTTGGTTAGAGCCGGCCGCTCATAACGGTCTGGTCGCAAGTTCGAGTCTTGCAGCGCCCACCATATAAAAGCCTCTTCTTAATGGAGAGGTTTTTTTGTTTTAAATTTTAGGGTGTGATTTTAGCGCAATTTATCCCCTCTATATCCCTTATTTTCCGGCACTTTCAGGTTTTTCATCAATCTCATTTACAGGCGCATTTGTGCGGTGGTCTGGTCGCGTATCTATTTTTAAATTTGAGTGTTTTCCCAAAAAAGATACCAAAATAGATACTTTTGGTCTGGACAGACCCGACCATTTTCCCCTTAAAACTAAGGCTTTTTATTCCCAACTGTTCGCGTTTCAAAACCCCTGTTTTTGTGAGCATAAAAATTTTTCAAATTATGCCGAACGATTTTTTGATTTTGCGGAGTGTTGTCTGTTGAAAGGAAAAAACAATGGATACAGACAATGCTTTTGAAACTTTGATTGAACTTCTCTCAACTCCGATAATGATTTTGCTTGATGAGCAAGAAAATGGCGGAAAAGTATCTAATTTACTGGATAATAACGAAAAAGAGAGTGTTCATGTCACTCAAGAGGTGACCAATGGATAATTTAATCAATTTAATATTTAGTGCCGTTCTGGTGTTGATAGAAGAAAACAAAGAAAAAGACACAAAAGGAGAAACCGATGAGTAAGGTGGATTTAAATGTGGACTTGCGCAAAATCCCGTCGCTCACATTTCCTGAACTGAAGGAATATTACGACGCTCTGTTTAACATACCGACAACTTCCACCCGCAAGGAATATTATGTCTGGCGCATTACCAATAAATTGCAGGAAATGCGTTTCGGCGGGCTGGATAACAAAACACGCCGGATGTTAGAAAATATGGAAATTAAGGAATTAAGCGAGCATAAAATGGTTCCCGGTATTGAACTTGTTAAAAAATACAAAGGTGCAACTTATAAAGTGCGCGTTGTCAACGGCGGTTTTATGATGGATGGAGAGGTTTATAAATCGCTCGGTGCGGTGGCCAGAACCATTACCGGGCGCAAAATTTCGGGACAGGCATTTTTCGGAGTATAGCGATGGGAGAAATCAAGTGTGCGGTTTATACCAGAAAATCAACGGATGAAGGCTTGGAAAAAGAGTTCAATACCCTAGAGGCTCAGCGCGAGGCCGGCGAAAATTATGTTAAAAGCCAAAAGCACCAAGGCTGGGTGCTGATTAAAGAGCATTATGATGATGGCGGTTTTTCCGGTGGTAATATGAACCGGCCGTCACTTAAGCGCTTGTTGCAAGATGTTGAAGCCGGCAAAGTGAATATGATTGTGGTTTATAAAATTGACCGTCTTACCCGTTCACTGACCGATTTTGCCAAGATGGTCGATATTTTTGATAAATATAAATGTTCGTTTGTTTCGGTAACACAAAATTTTAATACTGCGGACAGCATGGGTCGCCTGACCTTAAATATGCTGTTGTCCTTTGCTCAGTTCGAGCGTGAAATCAGCGGAGAACGTATCCGCGATAAAGTTGCCGCCTCGAAAAAGAAAGGAATTTGGATGGGCGGTTGCGTGCCGTACGGTTATGAACCGATTAAACGCAAGCTGGTTATAAAGCCTGATGAAGCCAAAGCGATCAAGTTTATGTTTGAAAAATATTTGGAGTATAAATCGCCGCTTGCCGTATCCAAGCTGATGGAAGAAGCCGGCATGAAAACCTTTGCCAGAGCCTCGATCGATCGCATGCTTAAAAACCCGATTTATATGGGCAAGATTAAACATCAAGGTGCGCTTTATGACGGACAACACGAAGCCATTGTCAGCGAGGAGATTTTTAAGGCGGCACAAAATGTGGTGGCTGAAAAGCCGAAGAAACAACGCACTTGTATGTATGATAAAAATGAAGTCGGAATTATGCGCGGGCTCTTAACTTGCGGGTGCTGTCATTCTTTGATGACACCGACTTCCAGCCAGGCGCATGGAATGAAGCGTTATTATTACACCTCAACGGTGGCGAAAATGTATGGACATCACAAATGCACCAACGGATCTGTGCCGGTGGTTACGATGGACGAATGTATGATAAAAGTCGTATCACAACTGTTCTTGGACCCGAAAGTTTTTCAAGGTCTGCTTGAGAAAGTCGCGCCGAATAAATCAATGGAATTATTAAGAGTTTTGCGCTCGCCGGAGCGGGTATTTAATAAGCTTTCGGAAAGGCATCAACTGCTTTTAATGCGCCTGATGATAACCGGTGTGACGGTTAATGCCGAAACCATGGAGATAAACTGGACGGACTTAGGTTTGAGCTTGCTTCCGGATCATCTGTTGCAAAAAACAACCGGACATCAGACAATTTTGCCGATGCCGTTTGTAAAACATAAAGGTCGGACGGAAATTCACTTGCCGGAAAATATAGAGGTTGAACCGCATTTTGATAATGAGCTGATTAAGGGAATTTGTCTCGGGTTTAAGTATCAAAAAATGATGGATCAGAAGAAAATGAGTATCGCCGATTTGGCTATCACAGAAAATACCGATGCTTCTCATATCGGTCGGCTGTTGCGCTTGACTTCACTCTCGCCGGCAATTATCCGTACGATTTTGAAAGGCCATCAACCGCCGAAATTATACCTGCGCAACTTGTTGCGTAAAACTATCCCGCCGATTTGGGATGATCAGGTTAAACAGTTCGGCTTCACGATTTTAGATTAGGAAAATCAATCGCTTATCACCTCGGAATATATCCGGGGCAATTTTTTTATATTTTTTTAAATTTTGCCGAACGATTTCCTGATTTTGCGGAGTGTTCCTTAGTGAAACAAGAATTTTAGAAAAGGAGAAATAACATGTTTCACAGAGACAAAAAGCACTACGTTACTGCGGAAATCCGCAAAATTCCGGTTGCCTATCTACTTAATCTTGAGATGACGGCTTTGGACGAACTTGAAAAGCGCATTGAGGAAGAAGAAAAGCGTTCCGGACTTGCCCGTAAATGGGTGGCCGGCTTAAAGCGCATTAAGCAAACGCTTAAAAAAGGAGGTAGCAATGGAAAATAGAAAAACCTCAATTATCATCTATCCGGCAGACTTCCTTGCTTCTGTGCATAACTTTAAGAAAAGCGAGATTGCAAATTTAATTGTCGCGATATGTGAATTTAATTTATTCGGTGCCACGTCAGTAAAATTATCGGAGCTGAATAAAAAAAGATTTGATGCGATTCAACAAGTGATTGCAAATCACAATGAGAAATGGCGTCAAACCTGCGAGATTAACGCACAAAATGCCAAACGAGCGGTCAGCCGTCGCAAAGCGAACGCTAAACGAACGGACAGTGAAGTTATTGAGTTTCCGTCAACCGGTCGCCAACAGGAAAAGGAGTCGGAGAATGAGCAGGAATCTGATAAGGTTAATGATAAGGATTGTAGAGAAAGAGAGACGGCTTTTGTGGATAACTTGAGCTACATCGGAGCGCCGACGGCAGAAGATGTGGCCGGTTATTGTAATGAAATCGGGATAACGATCGACATACCGGCTTTCATCAGTTGGCACAATGAGCGTGGTTGGAAGCATGGCAAGAAGTGTATTGCGCGTGACTGGCAGAAGGCAGTTCGGCAATGGTATTGCAAAGATAACGAGCTTTCCTTGCATGAATTTGAAGTTGCGGTCTTGAAGCGAGAATACACAAAAGAGCTTAGCAAAGGCGGTGCGTTATGATAACCGTTGAGCAAATCAAACAAGACCTGCAGACTGCGGCATTTGTTGATCGTATGATGCAAAAAGTGCAACCGCCTAAAGCCTCAGGCTGGCAATTTGAGATTATCTATTCTCAGCAAGAAATGGAGTTGATGGAACGTAAACCGCCTAAACTCCAACCAACCCCGGAACAAATTGATATTTGGGAGCGAGTGGTTTTAGACTGGTTTATGATTTTGGAACCGGACGAACGCAAGCTTGTATGGAAGCGAGCCAACCATATTCCTTGGAAATTTCTGTGTCGGGAATTCGGTTACGGACGAGCCGAAATGTGGCGACGGTTTCATCGGGTGTTAATAAAAATTTCCTTTTATCTCAAAGGGAAAAATGTTGGAGACAAAAAAGTATGAGACATTTTCGCCAAAATTACCTATATTTTTCATTATGATGGTCTAAAGTGTCATTGACAAATTAGCACATGACAATGCAAAGAAAATATGGTAGTTTTTATGATATAATCGGGAGAAAGTTGTCCGGACATAAAATAACTGGAAATTTTACCGGGAAATGAGGTATTTTTCGGTACACTGGGAAGTAATGTGTCCTAGACATTTTTCTTCTGGACACTTTTATGCTTTTTCGGTTATTTGTTATTTATGCTTGGAAAATTGAATGCATTTAAAATGCGCAAGAGTTTTTGGCGTATTTTCAATGTGATAATACTCAAAAACAGGAAAAATGTACTTACAAATTAGGAGTTTACATTTTCGCCTAAAATGTGGTAATTTTTCGGTATGATCGGGAGGTTCGAGTAACCTCCCGTTTTTGTGACTATTTGAACTATCTGAACTTTTAATTCGGACTACCGGGGACGACCTTAAAAAGCCGCCCCCGTTTTTTGTTTTAAATTTCAAACATCAGGGATTAATCATGAATAAAGAAGTTTTCAACGGATTTCCGCAGTATATCCGTATCACAATCTGTGCTCAAATCAAAAAATTGTTGTCGACGCCGTACTTCGGTTATGACGACCGGGAAGATATTGCGCAGGACATGCTATGCCACTATTTGTATAAGTTTTACGAAATCCCTGATGTTGACGAAGCATTAGTGGTGCATGACCTGCGTCAATATGCCTTGCACTTGCTGGACAAACGAAAGCGAACCCGCGCATATTTAACATCCTCATTAGATTCTGATCAATCTGATGGGGATTTTTTTTGCGCCAATTTAAGCACATCTACTGACAACGTTCGGATGTTGATGGCTTATGAGTTTCTTGAAAGAGCCGATACACCGAAACTTAAAAAGGCCATGCGACTTATCATGGAAGGTGAAAGCATTGACAGTGTGTCGCGCACGCTACATATCAGTAAAGAGACGATTTATAAGTTCTTTAAGAGAATGCGAGAGCTTTAGGTACATAAAAGCGGTGATGCGGCAAGCCCTGGGTCCTTCCCTACTCTTTTTTGTATGCGGGGCCGCAAGCCGCACCGTTTCGCTAGCTGAACAGAAAAATTCCGGCTGGTCTGGCGCTTTGAAAAACAATGCAATATCAAATAATTATAATAACTTCTTAAAATGTGGGCTGGTCATTTTATAAATCCGGCTGGTCACCTAGGGTTTTGAAATGGAAATTTATGGGAAGATTAGTATCAATGCGAGAATATGCGCGTATTCGCGGGGTGAACCTGAATGCGGTGCAGACGGCGATAAAGTCCGGGCGTATTCATAAGACGAGAGATGATAAAATTGATGTGGACGAAGCAAACCGGGAGTGGTTTATGAATACCGATCCGACACAACAACGCAAACCGGACCCGCTGTTTGAGGCGCAAGGTGGCGTTCGAATGAGCAATATGGGCACATTTCAGCAGGCCAAGACGGCAGATATTTATTACCGGGCGATGTTGGCTAAGGCCAAGTTGCGAATGTTGACCGGTGAAATGGTTGACCGTAAACGTGCCGGCAATTATGCCTTTAACCTCGGTCGGGCGTTGAGAGATTTGTTTATGAGCTTCCCAGTGCGCTACGGTGCTTTAATCGCCGCCGAACTCGGAACCGACGAACACCAAACCTCCGCAATTTTGGACGAGTATATCCGCAAAATGCTCACCGAAAGCCAGGATATTTTAAGCAAGGAGCTGTGAGATAAATTTCCATAAATGATCAAATTTGAGATAAATAATCTAAAAAATCAACGCGATGTAAAAAAAAACAACAAAAACCTTAGAAAATCCTTTAGTTGTTTCAAAATTTACAATAACTTCTGCAAAAAATGTACGAACCAAAGATTTAGAATGCTTTACATAAAAACGACATAATTGATTGAAATTATCCTAAAAAATTAACAATAAATGAAATCAAAGAAATTTTGTTTCTCTGGATTATCACTATAATAATCATTTAAAGATTTTCTAATTGCTTCTTCAGTTTGTTCATTTCCCTTTAAATGAATATAGAGTTTATTTCTAGCTCTACTACAACCAACATATGCTATTCTAGTATATTCATTATAACAATTATCTCCAATAATTTGAGGGCAAATAAAAACATTTGCTGGAACTATAGTTTTTTCTTCGCCTCGAGAAAAAGGTTCCAAGTTAACTAAAACATTATCAAATTCTTTTCCCTTTGCTTTATGTATCGTCATATGCTTTGATGATGGAGAAAACAAATCTAATACAATTTTTTTTGCACAAGGATACGTTATGCTGTCAACATGTTTATAAATTTCATCAAAATAACTTTCATCATTAGTGGATTGCGGATATTCAAATTTCTTTAATATATTTATATTCTGTAATTGATCAAGACGAACATTTATATCCTTGATTAAATTTTTTAAAAGACAATTTTCAATATTACTAGAAAAAATATCTCTCCATAAATTTATGATATCGCTTAAGTCTGCCATCTTATTTGCATCAAAATTTTTAAATAAATCTTTGATATCAAGATATTTTTCGAATATATTCAATGCCTTTGGAAGATTTTTCTTTTCATAAGCTTCTTGCAAAGAAGCTATATCTAGGGTGGAGTTTATCCATAAATCCTTCCTTAATTCTATTTCTTTTGATAAATCTTTTTTAATAGAATATGTATAAGCGTTATAAATTGAATTTATTAATTTCTTTTGTTCATCAGAAACATTAGAAATATAATTAAACGCCTCAGTCCATTTACGACATAATATTTGCGTATTATTCGGAATAATTTCATATATAGATTTACTTATAGTGTTATTTTTTTGAATAATAAAAGTGACTTTATCAGTATTTTTGTTTTGTATGCACTTTTGTTGGAAAGCTGTATCTGTCTGTCTTAAAAAATTTAATAAATTAATTATGTTTATATTACACCTACGATTATCTTCTATTGCTTTAGTTATTGTATTCAGAGGAGATGCTATTTGAAAATTTTGAAATTCTTGATATTTTGCACCTTGGAAAGAATAAATTGATTGAGCAATATCTCCGACAACCATAATTGAGCATTCTTTTTCAGATATCATGCTAATAATTTTATTTTGAATTGGATTTGTGTCTTGATACTCATCAAGTAATATATATGGAAATTCTGCTCTTAATATGTAAGATACAATAGGATAATTTTTTAATAAAGAAAACCCAAAATACAAAATTTCGTCAAATGATAATTTCTTAGCAACACACCAAATATATTCTTTAATAATATTAGAAATATTTTGATTACTATTTATTTGTTTAATACACACCTTTGCATTTTCATTAAAAGGATATTTGTTGATGTCGCTTATATCAACAGAAATATCAGCCATTTTCATTCTCGATATATCAGAATACATTTTCTCATTAATTTCCGGATATTTCGTCTTAATCCATTTATAGATATCTTCTTTTTTATGTCCGCTTAATACAGTAAAACCTTCCTGAACAGAAGATAATGTAGCTTTCTTAGGAATGTTAATGTTAAATTCTTTTTGAATTTGTAGTTTCAATTGTTTTTGAAAAGGAGATATAATATAGTCATTTATAAAAGAGTGGATAGTTGATACCACAACAAATTTTGAAAAAGGACCTAATCTTCTGATAATTTCATCAACAGCCGCATTCGTATATGTGATGCACAGGATTTTTCGTTGATTGTTGAATTTTAATTTTTTACTGTTTTTTATAATTAATTTGATATTTTCAATAACTAAATGTGTTTTTCCGGCACCTGGACCAGCAAAAATTCGAAAATTATTATCATCATTGTAAATTTTCAAATCATCTTGAGATGTTATTTTATCCATTTTAGTCCTTCCTTTATATATTTTGGAGTTTTCAAGGTATCAGCAAAAGGAGATACTAAAATTGAAAGAGCTAAATTTCCCTTTTGATTGAACGCATAACTCAGAAATAATTTTGCAAAAAATAAATCTTCAATATATTTTTTATCATCATTTGAGCTATCGTAAATTTTTTTGTATATCTCTAGTTTATTTATAATTTTATTTCTGATTTTCTTGTTTGGTATTTCTTCTTTGTGTTCAAACCAAAATAAAAAATCAAGCCTTTTAATTAATCTAGACTTTATGATACTTTCAGGTAAAACTAATTTTAATAAATTTTTACAGTTACTATCTTTACTTTCATCTTTATCATCCTCACAAATATTCTCTAAATACAATTCATCTTCAAAAGTAGAACCTCCGTTCATTTGCGTAATTCCATAAATATTAACGTTATCTTTATAATCTTTATCAATTATATTCAATTTTGATATATATTCTTCGTATTCCTTCTTATTTATATTTAAATTATCATTATTATCTTTATAAGAAAAATCACAATCCCGAATACAAAGCACCTTATTTTTCCCATTGTTAAATAGCGGCAAGAAATGTTTAAAATTAATCCCTCCAACTTCCACAAGAGAAATATGATTATCAATCAAATCCATTTCCTCATGAATTGAGAATAAGGGCATTAACATTTTTTCAGCTAAACCTTCTACTAATATTGTTTTTTCTGTAAAAAGCATGTCACTTCTTGTCACATCTAAAAACTTCATTAAATGCTCTTTAGATTGTTTCAATTTTTGATTTTTACTAGCATCATCTGAAATAAAATTTTCTTTGATATTTTCGATTAAAACTCCATATGCAGAATCTCGAAAGTAATGCACACTAATAATATCATCTATATTTGAAGATGCAGATATATTAGGCGAGTGAGTTGTAATCACTATTTGATTTTTTATTTTACCCTTTTTAGATTCTTCCAAACTTTGTAAATATTTGAATAGCTTATATTGCATAGCAGGATGCAAATGGGACTCCGGTTCTTCCATCAATATAATATTGTAATCGTCATGAATATTAAATTTGATAATATTGTAAATCTGTATTAAATTATTGTATCCTAATCCATTATTCTCTAAAGGAAGATTATATTGTTTATCCTCATCTTTTAATATAAACTGGAAACAATCCGCTGCATCACCATCATATTTAAAGTCTGTTTCTAATATGTTGTGTCCATTGGTTATGCCTATATGTTCTTGGTCTTCTTTGAATTCCTCTTGAATATCCATTTTAATGTGTTGTAGTCTCTTATTAAGAAGTTTTGACACGTCTGTTTTTATATTCCCTTGAGATAGTTCATCCTCTTTAATCCGTTGCTTTACAAATTTTCTCGTTTCCGGAAGTAATGTGTCCGTTTTTCGGTCCGCAGGAATAAAATCTATGCTAAATATATTGCTAATTTCTGAAAAATTATTTACTATATCATCATTTGTATTATAACATGTCCAGGTATAGTACTCTATATACTTTTCTAAAATTTCTATAAAGTTATTAAAATATTCTTCATTTGCTAAATTTTGTAGATTTTGAATATCGTTTTTATATTCCTGAAGAAATTTTTCATTAAGTCCATAAGATAACTTGAATTTTCCTGTAATTTTATAGTTTCCATCAGATTGTGGCTGGAGATTGCCATCATCATTGTAAACAATAAAGTTTTTTAATTTTATTATAGCATTATCAACCTTATCATAATTAAATATATGTTCTATAGTATAAGTTATTTCAATTCTAGGTGCTTCACTTAAAAAGCTTTTAGCGTTATCAAAAAGATTATTATAATTAAAATCTGAAACTTTCAAATTTTCTCTATTAGATAGCAGATTAATAACTTTTAATAAATTTGTTTTTCCTGCATTATTGGGACCCAATATTACATTTACTCCATCTTTTAATTTTATTCTTACATCATTGAAATTTCTAAAATTATGAATTTCTACATTCGATATATGCATAGTTCAAATCCTTTAACCTTCTCTTATTTGTTCTCTAACTTCCTTAAACAACTGTGTGGCTAGAACTGCCATCATAGCTTTATATTTGTTTTTATCTTCAAATAATGAGTTATAGGCTTCTACTTGCTCATCAAATCCAGCATTTGCCGCTTCTCCGAAGAATTTAGGAAAAATAGATGATGCGAAAATCTTCTCTTCATCATCTTTGCTTGATTTTATGAGTTTTTGTAATTTTTTATCAGCCATCAATTTATCGTGGATGGAATTATAAATTACTTTGTCTGCCTCTGTTAAATCAATACCAAACTGTTCGTTAATCCGCTTAATTACTTCATTTAATGGATCTAATAAAGCCGGATCTGGAACTTGACCAACTTTGCCTCCAACAGAACTTTCGCCTTTACCTTCAGCCAAAGAAATGGAGCCCTTAAATACTTCTTTGAGTTTATAATATTCCAGCTTCAGCTTGTTTTTAATATCAACAACCGGATCCAAATCTTCGGATAAGAATTTGCTCAAAGCGTTGGCATAAAGTACCTCTTTATGCAATTGTTCATTAAATAAGCGGTTAATTTGTGAAATATAATTGTACCATTTAACAAGGTTACGAACATTACGACGGAAATCAAATCTTTCAACTTCCTCTAATTTACTATATTTCTCCACAGCAGGCTCAAGCATACTTGCGATTTTACCTAAATCCTTATCAGATTGTGTTCCCTCACTGTAATAGAATTTAGCAAATTCCTCTACATTGGCTTCATTATATACATTTGCTTCAGCAATTTTTGCTTGAACCTCAAATATCAAATCTGTATTGATTGATTCTTTTAAGAAGGTTTCGGTATAGAATGGCTCAAAAGCTTTTTTAATTTCATCAGCCGTATTGATAAAATCCAAAATAAACGTATCCGTTTTTCCCGGGCATACACGATTTAAGCGCGACAGTGTTTGAACGGCCTTTACACCTTTGAGTTTCTTATCTACTATCATTGTATGAAGCAACGGTTCATCGAAACCTGTTTGATATTTTTCGGCCACGACTAACACATTGAAATCATCATGAAAGTCACTTTTTAACTGTGTTTCACTGATGTGAGTACCATCTTTTCTAACATTTAATTGTGGCTCTGTATATTCAACGCCACCATCTTTAACTGTTCCGGAAAATGCAACCAAAACATCTATATTTTCATAATCTTTTGCATTTGGTCCTTGTTTCATATCTTCCAAATAACGGCGCATTTCTTGCAAATAGCGAACTGCGGCTAAACGAGAAGACGCCACAATCATCATTTTACCTTTACCACCAATAGCTTTGCTAGTGATATCTTTGAAAGTTTCGATAATAATTTGTACCTTAGATGAAATGTTATATGGGTGCAAATCGGCATATTTTTTAATAATACGAGCGGCAGTTATTCCTTTTACCTCCGGATTATCTTTAGTTTTATTAGCAATGGCGTAACAGGTTTTATATGTCATATAGTTTTGCAGAACATCCATAATAAATCCTTCTTCAATAGCTTGGCGCATTGAATAGATGTGAAATGGATGAAACTGCCCGTTGCTATCTTCTGAACCAAAAATCTCTAATGTTTTTGGCTTTGGCGTGGCGGTAAAGGCAAAATAAGACAAGTTTTTGTGCTTACCCTGCTTTAGAAGTTCTTTCAAAATTGGATCTTCTTTATCAATTTCTTCTTCAGATTTTTCCTCCAACTCTGCATATTGGCGCAAAGCGTCTACATCATCTGCTAGGGCAATTTTTAATTTTGCGGCGGCAGAGCCTGTTTGGCTAGAATGCGCTTCATCGCAAATAATCGCAAAATTTTTGCCGTGAGCCTCTTCTATTTCCTTATATATCACCGGAAACTTCTGCAATGTGGTTACAATAATTCTTGCCCCGTCATTAATTGCCGTTTTCAAATCTTTAGCATGCTTATCTTTATCAATCGTTTCAACAAATCCCGGTAGATGATCCATTCCGTCAACGGTGTTTTGTAGCTGTTGGTCCAATACGCGGCGGTCTGTCACAATGATAACGCTTTTGAAAAGAGGATCATTGTTTTTCTTAAAAATCGTGGCTAAACGATAAGCAACCCAAGAAATAGAGTTTGATTTACCGGAACCGGCACTATGTTCAATTAAATAGCTTTTACCGGCTCCATTTTCGGTAACATCTGCTACCAATTTACGCACAACATCCAACTGATGATATCTCGGAAATATAAGGGTTTTCTTTGTTTCGGTTTTTCCACCTTTTTTCTTTTCTTCCGTAATTTCCAAGTTGATGAACTTTTGCAAAATATCCATCATTGATTCACGCTGGAATACATTTTCCCATATATAACTTGTCATGTAACCATCCGGATTTGCCGGGTTGCCAGCGCCACCATCATTGCCCGCACCATTGGAGCCTTGGTTAAATGGTAAGAAAAATGTTTTTTCACCGTTTAATTTGGTGGCCATAGATGCTTGGCGCAAATCCACGCAGAAGAAAGCTAAAATTCGGCTATTAAAGCGAAAGCATAATTCACGCGGATTACGGTCATAGCACCACTGGTGTTCGGCATTACGAATATCTTGGCCGGTTAGTTGGTTTTTAAGCTCAAATGCAAATAAAGGTATACCGTTTAATACCAAAACCATATCAACGGATTTATTATTGTCTGCGGAGAAAAACCATTGGCGGTAGCAGTGCCAAATATTACTGTTATAAAGAGCTATATCATCCTCATTTAAGGTCGATTCCGGCTTAAAATAACATGCCTTGAAGTCAACACCACCACATTTGAAGCCTTTGCGCATCACTTTTAAGATGCCGTCACGTTCCACAGCATCATTGAAGAAAGTTATAAATTTTTTCTCGGTGTTGTTTCCATAGGCAAACTCAAACTTTTTCCATGCTTTTGGTTGAGTTTTTTTGATAAACTCAATAAAAGTGTCCTTGAACAAGGCACAAGAAGGATCATAAATGGCATTGCCTTTGGTGTAACCTCCAGCTTCTGAGATAAAATAACTCTCAATATCGGCTTCAAAATTCTTTTCTTTTGTTTCAGTTATTGCCATGATACGACCTCCTAATCGATTACCAACTGTTTTTTATTAAATCCAAGTTTACAGGTAAAACACTACTTGTTATTTCTACATTTTGTATAATTTCTTTTGTCTTAAAATCCATTTGAATAATAGCTTTGGTATCAAAAGAACACTCAATATCTGGAAAACACACAGTCTTAGTATTATTTTCTGCTGATTGTGCTTCAATTTGAATAAAATATTCTAAAGTTATAGGAATTAAAATATCTATAACATCTTCTTTATTGTCATAAGATAAAATTTCGTACGAATGATTAGGAAAAGTGAAAGAAGATAAACCCACAGAATAATCACTTATTGAACCATAGAAATTGATATTACCACCAAATGTGACACCTTTTCGTTCTACAATTTGCTCAATTTTCTCAAAGAATGACTCCCATAGATGCGATTCTTTATCTGCTTCCAACCCTATGTCCGAACACTCAATAGCTGTTAACACAATACTTATTTTTAATTTAACAATATCACTTAATTGTATGTCCTTATTTAATTCTCCTAAAATACCGCTAATATCCTTACTATAACGCAAATTTTCTACGCCATTTATATAATTTTCCCAATCACCATCGGTCGAAAAACATAATGTTTTTTTATTATTAGTTTCAGCCCAATTTTTAAGTGTCTTCAATGCAATTGAATCAGGAAATTCATACTTTTTCTTTTCCGAAAAAGGTGGTTTTTCATCAAAATAATCTTGTATAACTTCGTTTAGTAAAACATTATTACTTGATAAAATGTGTATTTTGTTTAATTTTTTATAAACATTCCATCTGCAATTAACAATATCAAAAACGTTATTTTGTTCCAGTAAATGGATTAAATTATTTACTTCTGTTTCACTCAACAAATTATATTTTTTAAGCTCTCTTAATTTGCCGTAAGCAGAATTTCGACTTTCTTGTGTTTTCTTAATTAAGTGAGACAGTATCTCTTTTTCTATAATATCCGGGATAACAATTTCTATTTTATTTTTAGTAAACGTCTTAATACTATTTAATATTCCGTTTTCTAGTTCTGCTCCATAAGCCTCAAAGATACTGGTATCTATGGTAATTGCATCAAAATCCATTATGCAACCTCCTTTTTGCCGGTAACGTATTCATAAATTAAAGATTTTCTGTAGTTTGCCATTTCGGACAAGAATTGTTGTTTCTTTTCGATTAAGGTATCAATTTCAGCACACTTTTCATCCAAATAGTCAGCAATCTCTTTTTGCTCATCAAGCGGTGGAATTAAAACTTGTAAATCCTTTAATAATTCTTGACTAAGAGAAGCTCTTGTAACTAAATTCATTTCTTTTACAAAATATAAGCGCAAATGAGAACTTGCCATGTAGTATTTTGAATATTCAAAATCCAATTTTGTTGTATATGGACGACACCTTATCAAAAATCCTGCAAATGTTGCATTTTCAAATGAATTTAGGCAGATGGATGTTAAACCAATCTCTTCAATTGTTTCCGATGTTCTTGTGAAAAAGATATCTCCTTGTTTTACAGAATATCTGTTTAATTCCTCTTCAGTTGCATCACATAGGCCGGAAACAGTTTCTGGTAGTACATCATTATTGTAGACGTCTTTATATGAGACGAAGGGAAATCCCTTACCAAAAAATTCTGCTGATTTGCTTATTCCATTTTGGCACCGATAAAGATACCGTAGTTTTATAACGCTCCAATTTTGTGGAATTTCACCGATCCACTCAATGTTACTATCTTGCATTGGGCGGTTTGGGCGGACACCTTTAGTTACAGCCTCAGTGATAACAGATTGCTTTAGCTTTTTATATTCTTCAATAGATTGTTCGGTTTTGCTGATAATTTCATCAATCGCCCCGCATTTCTCATCCAAAAAATCCGCAATCTTCTGTTGCTCAGATAATGGGGGGAGAGTGCAGTTTATGTTTTTAAGATCTGAAATACTAACTCCACCAATTAGACCTGACATTAAACTCTTGAAGTGATCCTCATATTTTGGACTATTTAAGAAATAATACAAATAATCTGAGTCTACCGACTTAGGTTCAAAGCAACATAGTTTATTTACAAAGCAAACATCCTGTTTTAATTTGGCTTTTTTTATACCGGCACTTCCGCCTTCAATGCACATAAGTATTGAATTTTTATGAGCGACCTTAAAATTAGAATCATCATTTTTTACATACATTCCATTGCAATAATCTATGTTATGAAGGCTATCAATATCTTTGGTTGAAATATAAGGAATGGCATCAGTCGAATCCTCATACTGTGATTTTTCGTCGTCTTTTATGCTATTGCCATTGGATAATGTTGCCACATTTTTTGTTCTGACGGTTTCCCAATTTTCAGGAATTTCACCGATCCATTCAACACCGCTATCTTTCATAGCCCTAGTCATTAGTATTCTCCTCTGAAAGCTGAGTGTACATTTTCATCAGAAACGCCAACTCCATAAAGCATTTAACGACATTTTCGCTTGAATTATATTGTATATCAATACCATGCAAAATTTTATGCCGGAATACACCTTTCTTTCTCATATCATCTTGTATTTTATCTACTTGCTTACCATTTTTGAATGTATTTGCTATGACTTCTTTGTAATTATAATAAACGCCATAGGATACCTTTTCCATCATATACCGCTCAAAAATGTCTTTATTAATTTTAGCATTTCCTTGAGCAACAAACTCACAATTTGAAGGTTTCTTGCCATCAGCACTTAAAGGACAGATAATTTTTTTACTATTTTCATTAAGTTGTTTTTTGATTTCTTTTTTTTGTTGTTCAGGAACCAACTTTGGAAAAGCATCATATATTCCCGTAATTTGGCTCAAAAGAGTTGGAATTACAACATAAGATGATACTCCTAAAGAATTATCCTTAAGAACCGTTATACAGCTATCTATAACAGGAAACCTGTTGGCAAATGTTTTATTTTCTCTGTAGGGTTCAAAAAGTTCTTTGAGATTGGAAAAGTTATTTTCTTTATAGTAATCAATAATAATCTGTTCAATGTCTTGTATGTTTCTTTTATTGCTATCTTTCAAAAGTTTTAGCAATTTTTCATCCATGATAATCCAGTAATTTCTTACTAACTCTGATTTTAATTGGATTGTATCTATATAATCTAAAAAAGCTATTCCAGCCTTTTCAACAATAGGTTGAACTGTATCAGCAAATTTTTGTACGGTTTTTAATATAGGAGTCATAAAAGTATCAATGGCTTGTGAAATTTTTTGCAAGTCATCGAAAAGTGGTATTTGCGGAAAATTTTCTTTCTTTTTTAAATCGTTGCCCATTTTTATAGTCCTTATTCTCCCTTAGGAAACAAGCGTTTCAGCGAGTTAGTAATGTCGGTTTCAAGAATATTTAAGCGTCCGATAATATCTGATGTCTTTTCAGGTGCCTGATACTTATAAAAATAACGTGTCATCGGGATTTCATAACCGATTTTGGTTTTATTAGCATCTATCCAGGCTTCCGGAGCATAAGGTTTAACTTCACGCTCAAAATAATCATTTATGTCTTCGTTCATCGGCACATTTTCGGTATCTCGCAGATTTGTATCAGCAACCGGTTTGCCTTTCTTTATGATAATTTGGCCATTTTCATCTTTTTGTGGCTGTTCCACGACTATTTTTTGGTAGCCAAAGTCAAAGGTGCTGAAAATTTTGCTTTCACAATAAATACCATTCTCATCGCCATAAATTTTATCGTTTTTAAATTCTCCAAAGGTGGTCACGATGATGTTGCGGCATTTATCGGTAATATCGTTACGCTTGTTACCGATAGATTTGCGACGTGGTTCAAAACAGTGGCTAGCGTCAATTAGTTGAACTTTACCTTGTTTACGCGCGGGCTTGTTTTTATTTAAAACCCAAACATAGGTTGCAATACCGGTGTTCATAAATTGGTCATTAGAAAGCTGGACGATAGCTTCAAGCCAGTCATTCTCTAAGATATAACGACGGATTTCAGACGGACCGGAACCGGCATCGCCGCTAAATAATGGCGATCCGTTTTGAATGATAGCCATTCTGCCGTCATCTGCCATTTTTGCAATGCCGTTAAGCATAAATAGTTGCTGTCCATCAGAAATTTTCGGTAATCCCGGTTCAAAACGTCCTTCTTTGCCGAGGTTATGTTCAGCTTCTATGGCTTTTTGCTCTTTTTTCCAATCAATACCAAACGGCGGATTAGAAATCAGGTATTTGAACTTAAATCCTTTGAATTTATCATCCGAAAGAGTATCGCCATAGCGCATATTGTTTGCCTCACCACCACGGATAAGCATATCTGCCTTGGCAATGGCAAATGTTGATGGGTTAAATTCTTGCCCAAAGCAAGTAACAACAGCATCAGCATTAAGCTGTTTAATGCGCTCTTCCATACAAGACAACATCTGGCTTGTTCCCATTGTCATATCATAAACCGAGATGTTTTCATCACGCAAGTTGGCATCGGTTAGAAGAAGGTCTGTCATCAAATAAATGATATCGCGGCTGGTAAAGTGTGCTCCGGCTTCCTCATCATAAGATTCTGAAAATCGGCGAACAAGGTCTTCAAAAATATAACCGCAGTCAACCGCCGTAATTTTATCCGGTCCTAAATAGCCATTAGCAGTATTAAATTCTTTGATAACCCAATAAAGCGTATCAGATTCCACCATGCGTTTGATAATATTTTCAAATTCAAATTTTGCTAAAACATCCTGAACATTTTGCGAAAATCCATTCAAATAAGACTTAAAGTTGGATTCAATGTGCGCGGGGTCGGCTAATAACTTTTCAAACGTGAATTTACTGGTGTTATAAAATTGGTAGTGGCTTGCTTTACACATAAAGCCATCGATAACTTCAAATTTTTTAACTTGCTCATATTTTGCCTGCATCTCATCATAATGTGGTAATAAACAGTCATGAAAACGCTTGACAATCGTCATCGGCAAGATAACTAAGCCGTATTCGTGTGGTTTGAACGGTCCAGCCAAGTGGTTGGCAATATTCCAAATTACCGTTGCTTTTTCTTGTAAATTTTTTCCAACTTCTTTAAACGCTTCATTTGACATTATATTCTCCTGCAAAATACCTCAATTTTCCTCTATAGTTTGAATGAAATTACCTAAACGCTCTCTATCTTCGTTTTCTTTGTCGCCTTTGAAATACATTTCAATAAAGGTTACTTGTCTTTTGCTTTCTTTCCACACAAAAATAACACGAATGCCGGAAGCGGCTCCGCGTCCTTTCAGTGTCATACACGAAAATTTACGAACTTTATTAGAAGTATAATTCTCGGAACAAAAACCTTCTATCGGAACAAAAGCGGTTGTTGGCTGACCTTTTTCATAATAGGTTTCCAACGTATATTTTTTCATATTTTCAAAGTCTTTTTCCAAAGATTTAAAGCGCTTTAATAATGATTTGAAATCTTTATTAAATTCGGGAATAGTCACGTAGTTAATCATTTTCGTCCGCATACTCCCGACGTGAAGTCTCATCATTTCTGTAAAAAACAGCTTCGTAATCTAAAACATCTCCCATATCTGCGCCAATCCATGGAATGTCTTTATGGGAGTAAGCCGATAATTCTGATCCCGTCATATCAGATAAACGCTCAAGCTCTTTATCGATGTGTTTTAGTTCTTGAGCAGATAAAATCGTTAAATCCGGTTCCTTAATCGGCAAATATTTTGTTTGGTCCTTATTGAAATATTTTGTTTTTATTTCCTCTAGCTCACCATCTTTTTCCATTTCCTTGATTAGTTTTGCAAAGTCAACAGGTGTAGGGCCATAAGTGTTTTTAATATACTTTAACCCCATAAGCTGTTCTTCAAATAGCTCATAGTAATCAAAATCTATAAAATAGAGCAGTTTATAGATAACTGTTTGACCAACATTTGGTTTTGCGCCAACTTTATTTAATATGTACAATAAAACCTGCTTAAATTTAGAAATATTTTCTTGAGGAATATCTATACGAATATCTTGTTTTGGTTTAGTATTAGGTTTACTAACAATATTGTATTCCGGTGTTGTTGGCATACGATTATCGATAAAGCACGAATAATCAACATTAAAAATCTTTGCCAGTTTTTTAATGGTTTCTAAGGGAAAAGGTGTTTCCTCATTTTCGTATTTACCTAATGTTTGGCGCGTAATTCCTAATTCTGATGCCAAATCATCTTGAGAAATGTTTTCTTTTTCTCTTAATGTTTTTAAAATGCTAACCATAGTAGACCTCTCTTTTATAGAAATCATAATATATTTCCTTTTAAATGTCAAGATATTTTAACAGCTAAATGTTAATAATCGTTTACAATAGATGTTATATAAGCATGTACAAAAGTAAAGAAACTTGATTTTATTCTGGTATACGGCTATAAAAAATTAAATTGTAAAATTAGGTAATAAAAATGATTAAAGTTTTGTTTGTATGTTTGGGTAATATTTGTCGGTCGCCGATGGCGCAGTTTGTGTTTATGCAAATGGTTGAGGAGCGCGGTTTGGCAGACAAATTTGAAATAGATTCCGCCGCAACTGAAAGTTACAATGAGATGTGTCATGCCGGCATTCATCATGGCACGTGCGAGATGCTGAAATCCATGCATGTGCCGTTTGAAGAACATTACTCTCGTCGTATTCGTCCGCGCGATTATGCTTATTATGACTATATTTTGGCGATGGACGACAGCAACATTGAGGACATTCAATCGCTCGTTGGTCCGGATACGGAAAACAAAATCCATCGCTTGCTTGATTTTACCAGTAATCCGCGTAATATCCGCGACCCTTGGTATACCGGCAATTTTGACGAGAGCTATTGGGATATATACGAAGGCTGTCAGGCCTTTTTAGAGCATTTAAAGTTGTAAAGCATAAAATTATTAGATGCCGTTTACTCTTGGGTATTTTAATTTTTTACATTATGGTATTTTTAGCATGTATCAACAAATAGGAGACAATGATTATGGAAAACAAAACTTCATTTTTTACAACTTATGATCAAAAAGAAAATCGTGTAACGAACTATTGTTTACTTATGTTAAATCAGGTATACAGTTATAGCCCTTTGTTGTTCAATCAAATTTTATCAAATTTAACTGATGAACTTAATTTTGGTGTTAACTTTTATCAACAACAAGGCATTAATACAAGAAAAGGAAAACAGATTGCTGACGGCATCATATCCCAAGAACCTATTACCATATACGTTGAAACTAAAAACTTTGATTGGTTTTACAATAATCAAATTGAAGGATATATAGAAAATTTAAAAAACAAACATGGTAAAAAATTTTTATTATTACTTTCTAATTTTGATAATACAATGGAGGAAATTAATAATAGAAAAAATGAGATAGAACAAAGATACGAAAATGATGATATCCATATATATCCAATAAATTTTATAGACTTATATCAAGAAATTCTTCACATATCTGATAATATCCAAAATGACATGTTTATTTATATGTTAAATGATTTTGAAACATTTTTATTACATGAAAATCTACTTCCTATATGGAAATATAGACTAGATGTTGTTAGAACAGGAACCACTATGTCTGAAAATCTTAAGCACAATTGTTATTCTTGTCCATTTGATAATGGCACATGGAAACATAAACAGGCTAAATATATGGGGTTATTGGATCAGGGAAAAATACTAAAAACTGTAGCAGAAATAGATGGAGTAGTTGATATCACAAAAGATAATAAATCTTCGAAACTTAATATAGATATAGAATATAGTAATATTGAAGATAAGAACGCACTGATAAAGAGAGCAAAAAATATTATGGCTGATAGAGATTATTATGGGCAAAGAGATTTAGCAAAGAAGGGGCTACGTTTATTTTTACTGTCAAGTATAACTCCGTTGTCCAAAGGATTTGAAAAAGATTCATTAGGTGGGCGTCTTCCTGGCAAAAAGTATATAAACCTTGCAAAGAATTGGAATAATAAACCTGAAAACATTTCAGATGTTATCAATCTAATTGACGGAAAAAGTTGGAGTAATTTTGATTAATTAGATAATTAGGTATAACAAGTGTAAAAACATCAGCGATAGCAGTAATGTGCTTAAGAATTCATTGAATCTTTCCGTTTTTGGTATTCCGCCTTTAGTTCACTCTCGCACTGTTTGTACCGGGCGGTCATTTGTTCGAGTTTGAATTGCAGGCGGTTGAGGCGGTCGCGCGGTCTTGTCGGTAGAGGATTACCATAGGACTTTTTCAGTAAAGTTTCGATTTGAGTTAAGGTGCGGCCGGCGTGATAATAAACCATCACAAAGTTTGTCCGGTTGCTCGGCTTGATATCCTCATATTTACGCATTTTCATAATTCAACCCCCATGTATCGGCAGTAAGAGGATCCGGACGGGTCAACGTAAAGCGTTGGCTTGCCGGGGTATTGTAAGGCAACCACTTGGCGGTGGTTTTCATCGTCATAACCGCCTTTACCAGATAAAAAGATATAATTGTCCATCGGGTTCCGGCACACAGCTTCATACCATATTGGCGGCAGGTTAACCGTTTCTGCAACCGTTACTTCCTCTGCCTGATTGTTATAGCACCGGCATAACTCGATTACTTCGTCAATATCTGAAGGTTTTCGGACCATGTAAATCTTAACTGTTTTCATTGTATTTCCTTTCGTTTAATACAATGAATGCTTGGAAATGGGGCAATATCAAGTACAATATGACGTTTGTCGCACAATTCTTCAAAATTTCAGAGAAATACTGATTTTTTGAGCGGCTGTATTGGGCATACAGTGCGAGGAAAATTGGTGTTTATATGAAATTTTGAAGTTTGCCCTTTGGGTTTGCCTGCAAAAGTGTTCTGCTTTGTCATTAAACTTGAAAATATGCTCTATATTCTCGGCGTTTAACTCCGCGCATAACGCTTTTGCAGAGCAAATGCAACAATGTTATACTGCACTTGGTATTGCCCATCAGTCCAGTGAAATATGATATAATGTTGAATTTATCATAATCCACTTAAATCCACATTTACGATCATTGATTCATCATGATTATTTTGTTTTAGAAACATCACTAAATACCAAGGAAGATAGGTTATTCTCTCGGTTTTTTGGATATTGTCCATACAAAATACAATACCTTTTTTGAGGTTCCATTCCTTAACTTTTAAGGCATTATTAAGTGCGGCATGTGTTTTATAATCTTTACCTGATTTAATTTCAATCGGCATGACTTCATCATTTTGCTGAACCACAAAGTCCAGCTCTCCTATATTCTTTTTATTAAGATACCGCAATGCAAAACCATTGGCTTTTAAAAGTTCGGCAAAGGCATTTTCTAAAATTCCGCCCATATTTATGGATAAATTACCTTGCAATATCTCAAATTGAACATTTTCTAAGCTCATCGCGCATAGTAAGCCGATATCACTCATATAAAGCTTGAACAAACGGCTTTGTTCGTTAATTTTAAGCGGGATCTTTGGCTCTGTCAGATTATAACAAGGCAGAGCAACTCCGGCATCTGAAAGCCAAACAAAAGAATCCTCATAATCACGAAGTCTGGCGTTCTTTTGAACTGATGAGAGCATAAATCGGCGATTTTTATCATCCAGCTGTGATGGTATATTATCAAATATATTGTTAATCATATTTTTGCCGGTGGTAGAATATTTGCTTATATCCTGTCGATATTGGGCAATAATATCTCGTTGAACATTTACGACTTGTCCTATATCATGTGTGTTTATAAATCTTTTGACCACATCAGGCATACCGCCGACAACAATGTAATACTTGAATAGATTAGACATGGTTTGATGAATGGAATCCGTTATCGGTGTCTGTTTTTTATAACATTCACGCAAATAATCAAGCGTTGATGCTTGAACTCCATTGGCAATACAAAATTCTTCAAAATCCATCGGATACATCTGGTATATTTCTTCATACCCCACAGGATAAGATGGAACTTGCTTATATTGAACGCCTAATAATGAGCCTGATTCTATGTAATCAAATCGACCATCATCAACCAAAAACTTAATGGCTGTTCTTGCATTAGGACATTCCTGTATTTCATCAAGGAATATCAAGGTTTTCCCTTTTTCCAATGACTTTCCGATGAATGCTGTTAAATTCATGATTAAAGTATCTGCGTTCAGATCACCGGAGAAGATATCTTTGGCAGAAGGTGTTGTGATGAAGTTAATTTCTACATAGTGTTTATAATTAGCTTTACCAAACTCACGTACGATATAAGTTTTACCGGCCTGCCGTTGACCAGTTATCAATAAGGCCTTTTTTTTCGGATTAGCCTTCCAAGCTTGCAATATTTTCTCTGCTTTACGATACATTCGCTGTTCCTTAAATATATTATACACATTTTATAAGCTATATTTAACATAAAAATACACAAAATTCAAGCATTATTTTGATAAATAATACACAAAATTCTAAATATTTGTGATTTTAATATACACATTTTTCTAAATTAGTCTGGTCACCATTTCTTATTTTTGTAATGAAAGCAGGGTTTCGATACGGGAGAAGTGGTGGCCAGATATGGGTAATGGTCCGGACAATTAGAGATACCAATGGTTAGAATAATTCACAAAATGGCGCGAAAGTTATCCGATTTCGCCTTTTAATATCCTATCCACCACCATAAAGACCACTCTTCAGGAGTGGTTTTTTTGTGGGCATTTTAAAAGGTTCTCGAACTTGCGAGAAAGCAAGTTTGAGAGCGAGAGAAAGGCGGGCGGCAGAACGCCGGCAGCCAAAGGCTGTGAACGATGCGTCGGCGGAGCGTTAGCGTAGTCAGTCTTGCAGCGCCCACCATAAAGACCACTCTTTAGGAGTGGTTTTTTTGTGGGCATTTTAAAAGGTTCTCGAACTTGCGAGAAAGCAAGTTTGAGAGCGAGAGAAAGGCGGGCGGCAGAACGCCGGCAGCCAAAGGCTGTGAACAACGCGTCGGCGGAGCGTTAGCGTAGTCAGTCTTGCAGCGCCCACCATATAAAAGGAGTGATACTTGTCACTCCTTTTTTCGTTTTAAATTTTCAGCGGCGATTTTTGTACGATTTATCCCCTCAAAACTCCGGATTTTGCAGGCTTTTCCGATTTTTGATTTATTGCATTTACAAGCCGCATTTTGTGGTGGTCTGGACAGTTATTGTCATTTTACAAGTAAATTAAAGCGGCATCTTTTTTATTCAAAATTTAAATCATGTTATGTGATTAAATGGAGCAATCTTTTTACAGAAGACAATTTTATTTTGAAATTGAAATGCAATTGTTAAAATCCATAACTTTTGATTGGTTTGAACATTTTGATTATTGAGCTTTTATTTTTACATTTTTTAAAACTTTTACTTGGCAGAGCTTCTTCTTTTATTTTAGTTCCTTCATTTGGCATATTTAATATAGTCTTTTTCTTCCATTTGATGCTTATAGTTAAAGCAAGCATCAAAAAAATATGAAATATTGGATATTTAACTGTTTTCCACAAAAAATAGAAAATCGCTATTGACTCAGATTATCTATTAAGAGTATAAGAAAAAAACGGACCTTACTTACTTATTATTAAATGTTGAGTCGATGGAAATGATAGTTGGTTGGATAAATAACAATATCTTGAAAATACAAGCTTTGGAGGCAGTTCGCAATGCCTAAAGTTTCTGTTTTGATGCCGGTATATAAAACACCTGAAGCGTATTTACGCACAGCGATTGAGAGCATTTTGGTGCAAACTTTTACGGATTTTGAATTTTTGATTTTGGACGATTGCCCGACTGATGATAGGGAAAAAATTGTAAAATCATATGCCGACAAACGTATAAAATATGCTAAAAATGCTCAAAATATGGGGATTTCCGCCAGCCGCAACAAGTTGATTGATATGGCGCAAGGCGAATATTTAGCTATTTTTGACCACGATGATATATCTCTGCCGGAACGCTTGGAAAAAGAAGCTGCGTATTTGGACGCTCACCCCAAATGCGGCGTGGTTAGCTGCGCTAAACAGAATATTATTGGTTCAAAAGTTGTTGTTTATCCGGAAAATAACGAGGAAATCACCCGTCAGCTGCTTGTGTCATGCTGTGTGATTCATTCGGCGTCGATGGTGCGTAAATCGGTGCTTGAAGCCAACAATATTCGCTATGAAGAAGAATATTCTCCGGCGGAAGATTATGCCATGTATTGCCGTTTGGTGGGCAAAACAGAATTTCATAATCTGCCGGAAGTGCTGTTTCATTACCGCAATTTTGCCGGCAACACCACGCATTTGCAAAAGCAAAAAATGGACGATAAAACCATGCAAATAAAAGACTTTGTGCGGAGAGATAATCCCTTGCTATGGGAAAAGATTTTGCCTTATGTGGAATATGTCAGCCGCGTAAAGTTTTTAGGCTTGCAAATAACAAAAATCGTGCGCCGCGGTGAAATAACCAAAATCTATCTCTTTGGCAAAATCCCGCTGTATGTTATCAAAACCAAAGAAGTGCTGGAAAATAAAGGCGAATAAAATGGAAAAACTTGTCAGCGTTATAATTCCGGCGTTTGCCGCGGAAAAAACTATCAAAAAATGCGTAAAATCGGTGCTGTCGCAAACCTATGCCAATCTTGAGATAATTGTAGTGTATAAGCAAAGTTCCGACAATACGCTGAATATTCTTCAAAGTTTTAATGACAAAAGAATTAAATTTATTGAACAGACAGCAAACACCGGTCCGGGCGGGGCGAGAAATATCGGCGTGCAAAATGCAAATGGCGAATGGGTTGGTTTTGTGGAAGCTGATGATGTTATTGACAAAGATTTTTATAAAAACCTGCTGTCCGCTGCTGATGACGAGACGGATATTGTTTGCGGCAATATAATGTTGAACGGGCGCAAATGGGTATGGTTTGACAAAGAGCGTGTTTTCCGCTCGTTTGGCGAGAAATTCGGCAGTATGAAAAACGGAGCCACCTTTGACAAGATTTTCAGAAAATCGCTGCTTGACCAGCACAAAATTGAATGCAGTGAAAAAATACGTTGGGAAGACAATATATTTATTTTTAAGGCATTTTATTTTGCCAACAAAATTAAAGCTGTGCCAAACGCGGTATATTATTACAACGCAGCGCCGTGGTCGCCGGAATATCGCAGCAAGCTGCAAAACGACGTTATTGCCGAAGCTGCGGAAATTGTACGTTTTGTAAAAGACAGCGGCTTTAGTTATTTTCAAAAAAAGCTGGCTTACAAAAAAATTATAGCAAGTTTTGCCGGTGGTTTTCTTGATGTGCCGGAAATTTATTCTGAATTGATGAAAATGATGAATAATCCTTGGTTTTTAATCAAAAAACATCTGAAATGCAAATTTAAAAAATTCAAAAAAAACTTTTCAAAAAGGAAAACACAATGACAACATATTACATAGTGAGCGGCGGGTTTGACCCGATACACGAAGGGCATATAGAAATGATAAAGCAATCAGCAGCCAATTCAGACGGAGTGATTGTTTTAGCTAATTCCGACGCGTGGCTGTGCCGTAAAAAAGGCAAGAATTTCCACAATATTAAAACCCGTTTGGCGATTTTAGAGAATTTAAAAGGCGTGATAGATGTGTTGGAATTTGATGATTCGGACAACACGGCGTCTGACGGCATCCGCAAAGCCCGCGCCAAATATCCTGATGCGCATCTGGTGTTTGCCAACGGCGGCGACCGCGGCAAGGATAATATTCCGGAAACCGCAACTTGCAAAGAATGTCAGGTGGATTTGGCTTTTGGCGTCGGCGGCGACAACAAAGCCAATTCATCTTCTTGGATTTTAGAAAAATGGAACAATAAAGTGAGTTAATTAAAATGGCTATAAATTATCATTTACACGAAAAAGGTGACAGACCTTGGGGTAGTTGGGAAGTTATTAGTCTTGGGGAAAAATATATTGTAAAGAAAATAGCTGTAAATCCCAATGCATCCTTATCTCTACAACTGCATCATCATAGAGGAGAACATTGGATTATTACTTCTGGCAATCCCACTGTCACTGTTGGCGAAGAAACTATGGAATTATTACCAGGAAAATCTGTCGATATTCCCAAAGAAACTAAACACAGGATAGAGAATAAAACCAACTATCCTGTAGAATTTATTGAAATTCAAATGGGTGATATTCTTGATGAGAACGATATTGTTCGTTTTGTCGATCAGTACGATAGAATTTCTAAACATAATCAGGGGAGATAAAATGATTATGAATTTGCACACGAACTTTTACAAATTAAAAATACACAGGTTCAGACAAATGCCCCTAAAAAAGTTTTAATGTTAAAAAAATGGAGTAAACAATGACAAAAACAGCGTTAATTACAGGTATCACAGGTCAAGACGGTTCATATTTGAGCGAACTGTTGCTGGAAAAAGGCTATGAAGTTCATGGGCTGGTTCGCCGCAGTTCTTCGCACAACACCCAGCGTATTGAACATTTGCTGGGCAATCCGCACTTGCATTTGCACTACGGCGATTTGACCGATTCATTAAACATTGTGCGTTTGGTAAAAGAAATTGAACCTGATGAAATTTATAATTTAGGCGCACAAAGCCATGTTAAAATCAGCTGGGATTGCCCGGAATTTACGGCAGAAAGCGATGCGCTCGGTACTTTGCGCCTGCTGGAAGCTATCCGCATTAACGGTTTGACTAAAAAAACTCGTTTTTATCAGGCTTCTACATCTGAGCTGTTCGGTTTAATTCAAGAGCCGATACAGTCCGAAAAAACTCCGTTTTATCCGCGCTCTCCGTACGGTGTTGCCAAACTTTACGGCTATTGGATTACCGTAAACTATCGTGAAAGTTTCGGCATTTTTGCCTGCAACGGAATTTTGTTTAACCACGAATCTCCGCGCCGCGGCGAAAACTTTGTAACCCGCAAAATCACTTTGGCGGCTACCCGCATTAAAGCCGGTTTGCAGGATTGCTTGTATTTAGGCAACTTGGATTCAAAACGCGACTGGGGTCATGCTAAAGACTATGTAGAGGGCATGTGGCGTATGCTTCAAGCAGACAAGCCGGAAGATTTTGTACTGGCAACAGGCACTACCACTTCTATCCGCGACTTTGTAAAATTAGCATTCAAAGAATGCGGCATTGAGCTGGAATGGTCGGGTAAAGGCGTTGAGGAAAAAGCCGTAAACAAAGCGACCGGCAAAGTCGTAGTTGCGGTAAATCCGGAATTTTTCCGTCCGGCGGAAGTAGATTTGCTGTTGGGCGACAGCACCAAAGCTCGCACGGTATTGGGCTGGAAGCCGAACTATGATTTGGCAGCTCTGGCGCATGAAATGGTGCAGGAAGACGCTAAAATCGCAGCTAAAGAAAAGCTCTTAAATGATAACGGCTTTGCTGAAAATACCACCTACGCCGACTAAGGGAGAAAATCCATGAGTGAACTGATAGAATTTATAAAACCTGATTTTTGTTTTGAAGACGAGCGCGGCTCGCTGGTGCAGCTGTGCCGCCAAGGCTGGAAGCAAATTAACGTTTCCACATCAAAAGCCGGAGTTTTCCGCGGCGGACACTACCACAAACATAATAATGAGGCATTTTATATTATTGACGGAGAAATTGAAATTTCTTTGGCAAAAGGCGAACAAAAAGAAAAAGTTACAGTCAAAAACGGCGACTTTTTTGTGCTAAAGCCTTATGCAGTTCACTCATTTTTGTTTAGGCAAAACACCACTATGGTGGCTTTGTATGACAAAGGAGTAGAAGAAGAAAACGGCGTTAAAGATATTTATCCGGCGGAGGTTTAAATGTATTTATTGATTGGCGGCAGCGGCTTTTTAGGGCGCTACCTGATTAAAAATATTTTAAGCGAAACAACAGACAGCATAATTGCCACTGACAGAACACCGCAGACAAGCGATAACCCGCGCTTACACTGGGAAAAATGCGACATTTGCGATATGGCGGATATTGAACGCTTGAACAAAATCTGTGCTGAGGAAGAAAATTTGAAAGTCGTGTTTTTGGCGGCTTATCATCACCCTGATTTAGTGATGAAAAATCCTAAAACAGCATGGCAGGTAAACGTAATTTGTCTAGCTGAGTTTTTGAACCGAATGGATAACATCAAAACGCTGTATTATCCGTCTACCGAAGTGGTTTACGGACAAGGTATTGACGGTTACCGCTTTAAAGAAAACGATGCACTGCATCCGGCAAACCGCTACGGCGCGCATAAGACTGTTGCCGAACGTATGGTTAACGTTGCCGGATTTAACGCGGTGCGGTTTCCGGTTTTGATGGGACCGAGCCTGGTGCCGGGCAAAAAGCATTTTTACGATGAAATTGTAGAAACCGTAAAAAACGGCGGCACAATGGAAATGTTTGAAGACCAAAAACGCTCTATGCTGGATTTTAACACCGCGGCGAAAATGTTGATTAAGCTGATGAAAACACCTGAGGCGCGTCAGTATCCGATTGTCAACATCTGCGGAGATGAAGCCCTATCTAAGTATGAACTTGGCAAAAGAATTGCTCGTCGGCATGGATTGGATGAAAGCAAAATCCTCCCTATTCGTATGGACGATGACAGCAAAATTTTTGCGGCTAAACGAGCTAAAGAAACTTTGCTGGATAACAGCTTGCTGAAAAAAATTTTAGGTTTAACCGAATTAAAAATAAAGGTGTAGAAGAATGTCTGTAAAGCAAGAACATATCCCTGTATTCTATGAAGGACAAGATGATTTAGTAGACATTTTAGCTACTTCAATGGCTAGTGTCTGCTACAACACAAAATCATTTATTGAATTTTATATTCTAGATTGCGGAATTTGTGATTTTAATAAAAAATTATTAGAAAATATGAATGAAAAATTTAATAATTTTTCTATAAAATTTATTCCTATCGATTTAACTCAGTTTGCTGGATTAAGAGGCTGGGGATCAGGCAACTTTGTTGATTGCTATTCTCGCTTACTGATTCCTGATTTAAAATTAAATTATGATAAAGTTATATATCTTGACACAGATATGATATCATTGGATGATATAAAAAAGTTATATGACATTGAATTAGAGGACTATCCTTATGCAGCTACTCCTGAATTAGGATGTAACGACTATATATTCAATAATTGCATAAATAATCTAGGAATTGATAAAAAACATATCTATCCAAGTGCTGGTATGCTGGTTCTTAATTTAAAGAAGATTAAATCAAGTGAAAAATTGATTAAAATATGTCGTGAGTATAATGACAAATTGATTGTTTTTAACGAAGAGATATTTAGCATAGCTTTTGGTTGCAATAATTATAAAAAATTGGATTTGCGATTTAATATGGCTGATAGAATCAACAATATTAAAAACGTTAATGCACCCGAGATTACAGATGAATATGTAGAAAATGAGTTTAAACATATTGTTTTACAACATCTGACTCCTACTAAGCCTTGGAAGTTTTTATATTCTGAAAATAGGAGACCTTTGAGAAACATTTGGGCATTTTGGCATTTTGCAAAAATGACTCCTTTTTATGAAGGAATGCAAAATAGATACTTATGGTTTATGACAGAAAATATTGTATATAACTCAATGAATACTGTTCGATATAAATCTCAAAATATTGTTAAATTATTCGGTTTCATTCCAATACTATCAGTTCATTGTAAAGGAAATAAGAGAAAATACAAATTATTTAATTTAATTCCATTGTTGACAATAAAGGAAAAGTAGTATGATAAAAAAACAACTACCAAAAGTTACAATAATTACAACAACTTTTAATCTTTCCTCTGACAATCGTGAAGTTTTTTTTGAGAAGTGTTGCGAAAGTATACATAATCAGACATACCCAAATATTGAACACATTGTTGAAGATGGATCTTCTACAGATGGTTCTTTAGAGTTAATAAAAAAATATGAGAACAAAGGTTGGTTGAAATGTTTTTCTGAACCAGATGCAGGTATTGATGATGGATATAACAAAGCAATATCTCATGCAACAGGTAAATATGTATTTTTTATGAATTCTGATGATCAATATTATGCTGATGATGTAATAGAAAAATGTATTGAGATAATGGAAGAAAAGTCGGCTGATTATTGCTATGGTACAGAACACCAATTCTCACGTGATGGTAAATTTATGTTTGAATGGAGACCAAATTTAGCAACGTTTTGGCACAATGTTCCTTATGCTCACGCTACATTTGGAATTCGCCTTGCTGTATTGAAAAAACTTGGTTGTTACAATACAGATTGTGGATATGGTGGCGATTATGATTTAATGATTAGATTGATATTAGATGGTTATAATGGTGTAGAAGTTCCTACTGTAATCTCTCGCTATATATTAGGAGGTATATCATCACAGCATGATGATAAAGCTAAACAATATAGAACGTTTTTTATTCTAGCGAAAAGAATTCATTATATTGTAAAACAATTTTATCCAAGTATGACTTTAGAAGATTGTTTTAACATTTACCTTTTTGCTAAAAATAATCCAAATGTATTTCCAAAAAATTTTTTATTAAAACTTATTCATTTTATGTTAGATAAACATCTGAAATACTTTAACTATAATGATTTTATTGATTATGTAAATTCTCTTGAAATTATAAAAAGTTCGCAACCATCTGTATTTAAGCATAAAAAGGCAATAAAACTTTTTGGAGTAATTCCATTATTATCTATTTACCAAAAAGATAATACAACAAGATACAAACTCTTCGGCTTTATTCCATTACTGAAAATTAAGGAAAAATAAAAATGATTTATGATTATATTGTTTTGGGTGCAGGTATTACCGGTTTGACTTTGCTAAAAAAACTGCGAGAAAAAGGCTATAATAATATTTTAGGCTTGGAGGCGGAAAATGAAGCCGGCGGTTTGTGCCGTACTTTTTATGTAGACGGACACGCTTGCGATATTGGCGGACACTTTTTTCAAACAAAATACAAAGAAGTGGAAGATTTTGTTTTTTCTAATTTTCCAAAAGAAAAAATGTATCAAATCAATCCGCGCATTTCTAAAATTCATATTCACGGCAAAGATATTGACTATCCGTTAGAAGCAAACTTGTGGCAGCTGCCTTTAGATAAACAGGTAGAATATTTGATTTCGGTTATTCGCAATGGAGAAGCTTTGGGCAAACCGGAACCGCATAACTATGAAGAATGGATACGCTGGAAACTCGGCGACAAAATCTGCGATAACTATCTTATACCGTATAACACCAAATTGTGGGGCGTGCCTTCTAATGAAATGGACGTGGATTGGCTGCACAAAATTCCGAGAATTGAAGTTGAAGAAATTTTACGCGATTCATTGGAAAAAACTCAAGATGTGGAAAAATATCCGGCGCATATCCGCCCATATTACCCGCTGTCCGGCGGTTATGGTCGGGTTATAGAGGCTATTGCCCGCGATATAAATAAATTTATCAAATTCAATACATCTGTTTCTAAACTGCGCTATATTGCAGATGAGAAAGTTTGGCTTGTCAATGAAGAATTTAAGGCAAAAAATGTGATAAACACTACGCCTTGGTCTGATTTGTTTGAGGCAATGGGACGTCCGGCAGAAATTAAAGAACAAATCAAAAAAATCAAGTATAATAAACTGGTAATTTCTTTGTTTGAAACCGACAAGAACCCGACACCGTATCATTGGCGCTATGTTCCGGATTTGAATGAACAGCATCATAGGGAGTTCTTTATTTCTAACTTTGCTAAAGACAGCAAAAACTATGGTACTTTTACCGAAACTAATGCAGATAGATTTGACGCCGACCATCTGACATTTAAAGGCAGAAATTTGTTCAACTACAAAACTCCTGCCGCATACCCGCTGCCGCTGATTGGCAAAACCAAAGCCATTACGGAAATTTTAGAGCACTTTAAGCCGCTCCATTTATATGGTGTGGGACGCTGGGGCGAACATCAACATCATAACCATGATGTGTGTATGAAAAACGCTATGGACTTTGTAAACACTCTTCCGGCAAAACAATAACAACTAAAAAAACTCATCTTTCGATGAGTTTTTTTATGGCTCTATGATTTACATATTGGAATCAATTATACCGCCGCCAAGCAGGACTTCATCGGTATCACTGTTTTTGTGATAAAAGACAACCGACTGCCCTGGGGCAATGGCTTTTTGTTTGGAGTAAAAACGAACCTCAATTTTTCCGTCTGGCAGCGGCGTAACTTTAACCGGCGTCGGCTGCTGCGAAGAGCGGATTTTGGCTTCACAGTCCAAAGGCGCAGACAAATCAACCACCTCCCCGCATAAGTCCGAAGCAATCAATCCGGAGCGCTCACACTCCTCTTCAAAACCGACAATAACTTCATTCTTATCCTTATTGAAGCCCAGCACATAAAGCGGACGCTCAGCAGCTATGCCCATACCGCGGCGCTGCCCAACCGTGTAGTGCCAAATTCCTTGATGCTGTCCTAAAACCCGACCATCACGGGTTACAAAATTGCCGACCTGCGGCTCGTTTTGCAAAATATCATTGATATCGCCGGTATAAAAATCCTGACTATCGGGTTTGTCGGAAACCTCCAAACCAAACTCATGCGCCAATTTCCTCACCTGTTTTTTGGTCAGTCCGCCCAGCGGCATTAAAACTTTTGACAGCTGCTCTTGGTTCAGGCGATACAAAAAATACGATTGGTCTTTGGTGTGGTCCAAACCGCGCTTAATCACATAGCGGTTGCGGTTTTCATCAAAGCAAACCTGCGCATAGTGCCCAGTTGCAAACTTGTCAAACTCAATTCCCTGCGCCGCCGCTTCTTCCGGCAAGGCGTTAAATTTGATATACGAATTGCACATAACACACGGGTTCGGCGTGCGTCCTGCCTTATATTCATGCTTGAAATTTTCCAGCACCATTTGTTTATAGCGGGCGGAACAATCTAAAACATGATACGGAATCCCGATTTTTTGGCACAAAGCGCGCGCAGCCTCAATGTCTTGTTCTTCGTGCGGAGAAAAGCAAGAATCGGCGTGGGCATCACCGCTGAAATGCGTGTTTTTATCCCAAATCGACATGGTGGCGCCAATCACTTCATAACCCTGTTGTTTGAGCAAACAAGCAGTAACCGAAGAATCTACACCGCCGCTTAAACCAACCAAAACTTTCATACTTTTACCTCGCACTATTTAAAACAAAGAAACTCCGGACGATAGAATCCGAAGCCTCTTGGGAAAAATTCCCCATTAAAACGGAATATCGTCGTCCAAATCTGACGGAGCAGAAGCCGCACTGTTATCCCAACCCGAAGATGTGCCTCCGGCAGACGGAGCAGCCGAGAAAACATCATTGCCGCCAGCAGGAACGCCGTCTCCGCCGCTGTTTTTAGAATCGAGCATAACCAAAACACTGTTGAAATTCTGCAGCACAACTTCAGTGGTATAGCGGTCAACACCGTTGTTATCAGTCCATTTACGGGTTTGCAGCTGACCTTCCAAATATACCTTAGAACCTTTGCGCAAATATCTTTCAGCGGTATCTGCCAGCTGAGAATTAAAAATCACCACGCGGTGCCATTCGGTTCTGTCTTTACGCTCGCCAGTGTTGCGGTCTTTCCAGCTGTCTGTTGTTGCTACATTCAAATTAACAACTTTTGTGCCGGACTGAGTGTTATTAACCACCGGATCAGCTCCTAAATTGCCAACCAAAATAACTTTATTTATTCCAACCATTATTTTATCCTTACAAAAAAATTAAACTTTTTACAGCATAACGGCTTTTTGCAAAATCGCAATCACAAAAAGCCGTTGCTGCACATTATTTTAGGCGGCGTTTTCCACCGGACAAAGCTCGGCTAATACCTCTTTTTTAAGCGTTACATTATCCGCCTTGCCCGTTGCAAACACCGGCAATTTTTCATGATATAAAATCACTCTCGGAAGATAAAGTTCTGACATGCCGTTATTTTTGACATATTCATGCAACATTGCCGAAGTAACTTTTTCATTATTGGTTACCAAAACAATCTGTTCACCTTTGCTTTCATGCGGAATCGAAACTACACCATAGCTGTATTCCGCGCCCATTTCCTTTGTGGCGTCCATAACCATATCCTGCACAGCGTTTAATGATACCATTTCGCCGCCGATTTTAGCAAAACGTTTAATACGGTCTTTAATCGTAAAGAATCCGATTTCATCCATTTCCACCACATCGCCCGTATGATACCAGCCGTCTTCCGGCGGAACCAACACACCGGGGTTAGTCGGCATATAGTAGCCCTGCATAACATTCGGACCTTTCACGCACAGCTCGCCGCCGTTGGCAATACCGTCAACCGGCAGAATTTTGAACTGCATCCCCGGCATAATTTTACCGATAGAGCCGAATTTATTGAAAATTCCATTGTTGGCTGTCATAACCGGAGAACATTCGGTTGCGCCGTAAGCTTCCATCATACGCACGCCGGAATGCTCCATCCACATGCTGCGGGTGTCAGACTTAGCAGCCTCACCGCCGGAATACATCAGACGGATATTGTGGAAATCGTACGGGTGGGCAATTTTGGCATAACCGCGCAAGAAAGTATCGGTACCCAGCATCAAAGTTGCACCAAGTTCATAAACCAGCTCAGCAACCACACGATAGTGCAGCGGAGACGGATACAAGAACAGCTTAGAACCTTCAAACAACGGGAACAACGTGCCCACCGTCAAGCCGAAGCTATGGAACATCGGCAAGGCGTTAAACAGCAAATCCTTAAAGTTAATGGTTTGAATCGCCGTCATCTGCTTGATATTGGCAATGATGTTAGCATGACTCAAAACTACGCCTTTTGGAGCGCCTTCCGAACCGGAAGTAAACAGAATAACCGCCTTTTTATCACCGCCGGTTTTGTGCGGAACATGCTTAATTTTATAGCTGATATAAGCGCCGATTTTAGTGCACAGCGACATTTTTTTAGCAATATCTTCCAAATATACCACATTGCAACCGGCGTTTTTCATATCTTCTACCACATTTTCCATTTTAGCTTTAATAATAAAAGCACGGGAAGTCAAAACGGTTTTAACCAGCGCGGTTTTGCACATGGAAATCATATTTTTAGAACCGACAGAAAAGTTAATCATCACCGGAGTGCGGTTATATGCCGAAAGTCCGAAAAATGTGCAAACTGTGGCAATAGCGTTTGGCAGCAGAATACCGACATTTTCATCAACTTTGGTAAACTTTTTAAAGCTGCGCCCCAAAGCAAAAGAAGCAACAATAATGTCTTTATAAGACTTTTGCTTGCGGTTGATATCTTCTATAATACGCGGGCGTTTAGAAAAGAAACCTGTGCGGGAATAGACTTTAGCGGTTTTCATCAGTTGGGCAAACAATGAAATATTTTTGTCATAGTTAATATCAAAGCACATCTCGCGCAAAATCATATATACTTCATTACTGATGTGATCGCGCTGGCGGCGCAGTTCGTCTTTCAGCTTAAAGCTGCGCGGTTTGCCAACATAGATACGCATTTTCGGCAGCGGACGATGCGGCAATTTGCCCTTAGTCTTAGAAAAATAGCCGTATTGCGGACCGTCTATCCAAACCGGAATAATCGGCGATTTAGACTTATCGGCAACCAGCCCCGGAGCTTCGTAAATTTTCATCAAGCCGCCGTTTTCGGTAATGCGTCCCTCGGCAAAAATCACGACCAAACGCCCCTCGTCTACTTTAGCAATCAGCTTTTTAATATCTGACGGCTCAATCGGATTGAATTTTATCACATCGGCGCGCCCCATCAAAAAACTAATCCAATGACGGCGGTACAAATGACCGTTTAGGGCAAAAACCGGATTACCAGGGAGAAATGCAAACAGCAAAATCGGGTCTAAATAAGAAACGTGGTTAACCACATAAACGCCCTTTTTCGGCAAATTGTTCACATCAAATTCAAAAATACATTTTGCTTTCATCAAACGCAAAACCGTTCGCAGGCAAAATCTGACAAACTCTTTCACAAGTCCAACCTTTCTGTTGTTAAATAATACCTTATCCATATATTATTATTAACGATTTGTAAAGAAAAAACGCTAGAGTCATCAACAGGTCATTTTTCGCATATAACTTTTTGTTTTTACAATATTTTTCAAATTTTATCCCCAGATTTACGCCAAAAACTTGCCAAAATTGATATATTGCTGTATGGTGCGCCCTACGTAACGCAAATTTATTTGGGTTACCATGTTTTAATAATAAAAAGGTTTAAAATGAAAAAGGTTCTTACATTAACCGCCTTGAGCACCCTTCTGCTCTCTACCAGCGCTATGGCCGCCGGTTTCCATTTAAGAGAACAGTCAGCTGCCGCTCAAGGTAACGCTTATGCCGGCGCAACTGCCGGTGCAGAAAACGGTTCTTACGCATATTATAACGCCGCCGGTTTAACTCGCCAAAAAGGCTTGCAGGTAAACTTGGGCGCAACCTACATCGCACCGCGCGCCACAGCTAAAAATGTTATGAGTAAAAACGGCACCCGCGGAGCCGACGTTGAAAACGTGGTTCACGCAGCTGTTTCGCCAAACGGCACAGTATCATATCAACTTAACGACAGAGCTTTTGCGGCTATCGCAGTTAATTCTCCGTTTGGCATGATTACAAAATATGACAGAGACTGGGTCGGTTCCGACCATGGTATTACCTCGGATTTGAAATCCGGCGCAATTACCCCGATGTTTGCTTATAAGGCAACAGATAAGTTATCTTTGGGCGCAGGCGTGCAAATGCAATATGTTTGGGCGCACCTGACCAGCAGCCACAAGAGTTCTCAAACCGGTTTGGTTACCGAAAACGGCAACGATTTTGACATGGGCTACCAATTGGGCGCTATGTATGAATTTAGCGACGCAACCCGTGTTGGTGTTGGTTATCGCAGCAAAATAGACCACAAATTAAAAGGTAAAATGAAATCAAGCGGCAGCGCTTTGGTTGCTTCGGGCGATCCGTCATATGTAAGCGCCGGAAGGCTGGCAAATGCTTTGATGAATCAAAAAATCAGCGCTAAATTAACTACTCCGGCCATGCTTTCTATGGGTGTTTATCACGACATCAATGAAAAATGGGCGGTTATGGCCGAATATCAGCGCGTGTTCTGGAGCTCTTTCCAAAATCTGACTTTTGTCGGCGACCGCTTAAACAAACCGGAAGGCAACATTGCTCAGGTAAAAGAAAACTGGCGCGACACAAACTTTTATTCCATCGGTACAAGCTATATGCTGGATAATCAATGGAAATTGCGTTTGGGCTTAGCCTATGACCAAAGCGCCGTTCGTTATGCTCACCGCACACCGCGTATTCCAGATTCTGACCGTATTTGGTATTCAGCAGGTTTGGGCTATCAATATAATGAAAACTTGAGCTTTGATATGGGTTACACCTACATTAAAGCCCACAGCGCTAGAATGAACTCGGCTGTTACCGGCAATGAAGGTCCTTCGCACGTTTCTGCCGATTACTCAAATTCGGTGAAAGTGTTTGCTTTTTCGGTAAACTACGCATTCTAAGCTTTAACTTAGCAACAAAAAAACTTCCGATATTTTCTATCGGAAGTTTTTTTATTTTAGGCTGCTTAGGCAGATTTTTTTTCTGCGGACTGATGAATCAGTTTTGGCTTTTCACCGTCTGTAATAACTTTTTCATCTATCACAATTTCAGAAATATCCTTTTTATCAGGCAGTTCATACATCCATTCCATCAAAATTTCTTCCATAATCGCACGCAATCCGCGAGCACCTGTCTTACGTTCTATAGCTTTTTTAGCAATGGCGCGCAAAGCTTCAGGCGTGATTGTCAATTTGACATCGTCCATGCCGAACAATGAGGCGTATTGGCTGACCAATGCGTTTTTCGGCTCGGTCAAAACACGGATTAAAGCATCTTCGTTCAAATCGTCTAAAGTGGCGATAACCGGCACACGTCCCGTAAATTCCGGAATGAGTCCGTATTTAATCAAATCTTCCGGACGCACGTCTTTCAGAATTTGTCCGACGGTCTTTTCATCTTTTTCCACTTTAGCGCCGAAGCCGATAGAATTACCGCTTTCAGTGCCATGTTTTTCCACAATTTTTTCCAAACCGGCAAACGCACCGCCGCAGATAAACAGAATGTTTTTAGTATCCACATGCAAAAATTCCTGCTGCGGGTGCTTGCGTCCGCCTTGAGGCGGAACATTGGCAACCGTGCCTTCAATAATTTTCAGCAAAGCCTGCTGAACGCCCTCGCCCGAAACATCGCGGGTGATGGACGGTCCGTCACCTTTGCGGGATATTTTATCAATTTCATCAATATAAATGATACCGCGCTGAGCCTTTTCAATATCGTAATTAGCATTTTGCACCAGTTTCAGCACAATGTTTTCAACATCTTCGCCCACATAACCGGCTTCGGTCAGGGTGGTGGCGTCGGCAATAGCAAAAGGCACGTTCAAAATCTTTGCCAAAGTCTGCGCCAGCAAAGTTTTGCCGCAACCGGTCGAACCAATCAAAATCACATTTGATTTAGTAATATCAACTTCATCTTTTTTAGGATTATTCAAGCGCTTATAGTGATTGTATACTGCAACTGATAAAACTTTTTTAGCATAATCCTGACCAATCACATATTCATCAAGAAATTCTTTAATTTTAGACGGGGTTGGCAGGCTGTCCATTAACGGTTCATCAGCAGCGGCGATTTTATTTTCCGGCGCCAGCTCGGCATCTTCTTCCATAATGGAATGGCAAACCTCGATGCATTCGTTGCAAATATAAACACCGCGTCCGGCAACCAGCTTTTTCACTTCTTTTTGGCTTTTGCCGCAAAACGAACAATGCAAAATTTCTTCGTTATTTTCACTCATTTTCCACCTACTTTACTTCTTCACGGTTAGTGATAATGTGGTCAATCAAACCAAAATCAAGCGCTTCCTGCGGCGTCATAAAATTATCTCTGTCCATAGCGCGTTCAATAACCGAGATTTTTTGACCGGTATTTTGTGCATAAATAGCATTCAGGCGTTTGCGCAAATCCAAAATCAATTTAGCCTGAATTTCAATATCCGCCGCCTGTCCTTTGGCGCCGCCCGACGGCTGGTGAATCATAATCTGCGAGTTCGGCAGAGAATAGCGTTTGCCTTTGGCGCCACCTGCCAGCAAGAAAGAGCCCATAGAGCAAGCCTGACCGATGCAGATTGTCGCCACATCGCAGGAAATATACTGCATGGTGTCATACATTGCCATACCGGAAGTCACCACGCCGCCAGGGGAGTTAATGTATAAGAAAATATCTTTCTTTGGATTTTCGGCTTCCAAAAACAAAAGCTGCGCGCAAACCAAAGCCGAAGTTTCATCATTAACTTCGCCGGTTAAGAAAATAATTCTTTCTTTCAGCAAACGAGAAAAAATATCAAACGAGCGCTCGCCTTTCGGTGTTTGTTCTATCACCATAGGCACCAAAGCGTCGCTGGGCATTACACTATTCATATCATATCCTTTTATAAAATTCTTTTTTGTTTATTAAAGCTTATGATTGCTTAATTTTTTATAAATAATTAACATTCTTTCGGCGTTTTGCAAGTTTTTTTGCCCTGTTTTTACAAATACGCTTGTTTTCTGACAAAAAAATAAGTATACTATAACCGCATTTAGATTATTATACATATCCCGCGGCAGCTTTGGCAACTGTAACATTATGGGATTTACGCCTAAATTATTATACTATGGAGAGAGTTTTTTGGGACGCTTATCTGCTGTATGCAGGCAACATTATCAAAAATCGTGATAATGTCTATTACATGAAAAATAAAGCAACAGGTAAAGTTTCATCTTGCTTTTTATGGACCGGTCCAAGCTTTATTTTTGACAACAAGCCTTTGGTTTCTAATGAGACCATTGTTTACGGTCCGATTGTCGACCCGTTTATTCTTACTCCGCAGGAATTTCTCAGCAAGTATGAGTTCACGCGGGTAGGTCGCAACGGAATGATTGACATTTCTTTAGGCTCTGCTCAGTATAAAAATATGCTGAATGCTAAAGAGCTGATAGAAAAAGCCGCAAAAATCTCCGTTTAACCTTACAAAAAAACACCGCCTATTCTTATAAGCGGTGTTTTTTGTTGTCTTCTTATAAGCAACCGTGCGTTTCTTTAGCATAGTGAGCATAGTCTTTATAGTATTGACGAAGGCTCTCTTCCACTAAATAATTCACTGTTCCTTTTGGATAATTTCCTTTGTTATCAGGTTTTCCAGCCTTAACGCCGGTCAAGATTTCAATACCGTCGTCAACCGTATCAATAGCATAAATGGTGAAACGTCCGTCTTCCACCGCCTGCACCACATCGGAGCGCAGCATTAAATTGTCGACATTGGTACGCGGAATAATAACACCTTGCTTGCCGGTTAAACCATTATGAACGCAAACATCAAAGAAACCTTCAATTTTTTCGTTTACGCCGCCGATTGGCTGAATTTCGCCAAACTGATTGATTGAGCCAGTTACGGCAATATTCTGTTTTATCGGCAGGTTAGCAATTGCCGACAGCAGGCAGTAATATTCGGTAGAAGAAGCGCTGTCGCCGTCAACTCCGCCGTATGACTGTTCAAACACAATTGATGCCGACAAAGAAAGCGGGGAATGTTTGGCAAAGCGGTTGGCTATCAGCGATTTCAAAATCAACACGCCTTTGGTGTGAATTGGTCCGCTCATAGAAATTTCACGTTCAATATCAATGAAATCGCCTTTACCGATACGCACCTGCGTGGTAATACGCGCCGGCTTGCCGAACGAATAACGAGAAAAATCATAAACAACCAAGCCATTGATTTGTCCGACACGCTCGCCTTTGACGTCCATTAAAATCGTGCCCTTGTCAATTTCTTCGAGCATGGCTTTTTTAATGCGGTCAGAACGGTAAATCTGCGCCTCTATAGCTTGATCAATATGGTTTTTGCCAATTTGTTTGGAGTTGGAAACTCTCGCCCAATAATCTGCCTCACGCAGCAAGTCGCCGATAGAAGAAATATGTGCGGTCAATTTGCCGGCGTCATCAGCCAAGCGTGAAGCATATTCAATAACTCTTGCCACTGCTTGCCGATTGAGCGAACGCAGCTGTTTCTTTTTAGAAAGTGAGCCGATAAGTTTGGCATATTCCACCTCGTTTTCGGCATTTCTATCCATAATCATACCAAAATCCGCCTCAACTTTGAAAAAGTCGCGGAAATCAGGATCTCTTTCGCTCAAAAGCTCATAGATTTCAAAATCACCGGTCAGCACAACTTTTATATCCAAAGGAATCGGCTCTGGGTCAAGAGATATGGTTGTAAAGCTGGTTTCCTCCGACGGAGCCTCAATCTTTACGCGCTTTGAGGCAATTGCCCGTTTCAAAGAATCCCAAGCAAAAGGCTGTTCCAAAACTTTGCGGGCATCAAGCAGCAAAAAGCCGCCGTTAGCTTGGTGCAAAGCACCGGCTTTTATCAATGTAAAGTCTGTAAGCAATGCGCCGTATTGCTGAATGCGCTCAACTTTGCCCACCAAATTACCCTGCGTCGGATAGTCGACAGTAATAATCGGAGCGCCGGAATCCGGAACATTTTTAACAATTACGTTAACCTTAAATTTGGCAAACTTATCTTCTTCCGGCTGTTTCATTTTACTTAAAAGCAGCTGCAGCGGATCTTCCTCGGTACCGGCTGCGGCCGCTTGCTTGTCACTGTCGGTCGGCACAAAGTCATCAATATTATCCAAGATATTGTCTTGAATTTGCTTCAAAAATCTAGACGGCTGCTGGCTTTTATATTTTTTGCGCAAGGCATCAATCGGATCTTTTACAGCTGAACGCACAAATTTTTCACGCAAAATCGTAATCTCGCGTTTTTGCTTTTCTTCCCAGCACGGCAAATCCTGCGTGGCGTTTTCAATTTCTTCCTGCATGGCGTTCAAGTCGTCCATAACAAGTTTCTTTTCTTCTTCTGGAAGCTGCTCAAACGCATCAGGGCTCAAAACTTCGCCGTCTTTCATTGGAGCCACAACCAGCCCCATTTGCATATGCAGCAGCGATACGCGCTTGCCTTTAGCTTTTTTCTGCAGAACATTTATATATTCTTCTTTTTTAGCCTTATATTTTTGACGGATAATACCAAGCGCCGCCTTATATTCTTCGGACTCGATAATTTCAGGCAGCGAATCTGCCAGCTCTTCTAAAAGCTCGTCAACGTCTTTGGCAAACTCTGTTGCCTGTCCTGCCGGAAAACTCATAGCTATCGGCTTATACGGCTCTTCAAAATTATAAACATACGCCCAATCATCAGGAGTTTTGCGGTTTTTGGCTTCTTTTTCCAAAATACGCTTTACCAAACTGGTTTTACCAGTTCCCTCAGGTCCCAAGCAAAACAGATTATAACCGCGGGATTTGATATGAATACCCAGCTCCACCGCGTGAATTGCCCTATCCTGTCCCAAAGCGGACAAACGCTCTTCTAAATCGGCAGTAGAATTAAAATCAAACTTTGAAGGGTCGCATTTACGGTAAAGTTTATCGGAAGTTAATTTTGTAATAGCCATTTTAAATTTTCCTTTATGATTTAATGTTATAGGGATATTAACCTTAAAATTGCTAATAGAGAGTAAATGTTGGAAAAATATTTTGTTTTAGGCGTTTTTGCCGCATTGTTGTTATGCATAGCCCTATTGTTTGGCAGCATTGTTGTTTGCCTGCGTCTGCGCCATTTAAAAAAACTGGCGCTGCTGAATGTTTTGCGGCGGCAGCAGCTGATGCTGGGGCGACGCTATTTTTCAACCTATCTCATAAATTCGGCGATTAACCGCTTGTTTTGGCGTTTTTCCCAAAAATCACACGCCGCTCTTGCCGATTTAGTCGGCGGACGCACCGCAAAAGCCGCCGCCTATTTTTCAACCAAAGACAAACCACTGGCTTTATTATTAAGCGCTCACAGCGATGAACTACCTCCCGTTTATCAAAAGCTATACCGCTGCCGTAAAAAACTGAAAGCTCCCTATAAAATTGCCGCCGCCGGTATTGCGCATATTTTATTTGCCGACCAAAGCCTGACTTTTTGGCTGAAACAATTAAAAAAACAGCATTTATCGTTGGCGCTGCAAGCCGAAAAATCATATATTTACGCCATTACCTATTTACAAGAGGGCGATATGCTTTCTGCCTCGGAACATGCCTCGGCAGCCTTAAAAATATTCAAAAAAAAGCGCTATATTTTTGAAGAAGCAAAAACTTATCTGCTGCTTGCCGAAATTTACCGCATAAGCTGCGTTAATGATATTGCTCAAACCATGTTGGAATCTGCCTTAAAGATTTTTCAAGAAGCCAAACTTCCGCTCTTTCAGGCTCAAACCACCGCTCTTTTAGGAATGCTCATGCTGTTTGAAAATCGTTTTGAAGAAGCTGAAGACAAATTTACAAAAGCCTTGGCTATTCATCAAGACAAATTGCTGAAGGCTGATATTTTTAACCAAATTGCACTTTTAAAGCTTGCCCGCAAAGATGTGGAAAACGCCTTAAAAACCGCTAAAACCGCATTAAAATTGCATAAACAAGCCCAAAATAACCGCGGTATTGCTTTTAGCCGGCAGCTCATCGGACATTTTTTGCTAAGCTTGGAATTTCCGCAAAAAGCTGCCGCAGAAGCGCAGAAAGCCGCCCAAATTTACCAAAAGCAGCAAAATTTTTCTGCCTATGCCGAATCACTTTATTTACAGGCTCAAGCTTTGTGCAAGCAAGAACAATATGACAAAGCGGAAAAAATTTTACGGCAGATTTTAGATGAAAGCGAGTTGCACAGTTTAAATTTTCATACAGCAAACGCCTATAGCCTGCTGGGATTGATATATTTGCAAAAACACGATTTGTCACGCGCCAAGGCGCTGCTGCAGCAGTCTTTGCATTTGGAGCAGAATCATAACCGCTGCAGCGGGCTTGCCGCCGATTATACAAACCTCGCTTTGGTAGAAAATTTATCCGGAGACTTCAACGCCGCCGCCGAAAGCCAAAAAATAGCATTGGAATATGCCCTTAAAACTGAAGACAACAATTTGATAGAACTTATTAAAAACGCGGAAAATCACAAATAAATTCTTTACTTTACCTACCGCATTGTGTAGAGTGAAAGCGTTAGGTTGACAGTTTATTTATCTGTATACATTCAGCCGTTAAAAAAGGATATTAAACAATGGTAGAGCAAAATCCCTTTTCTGATGCTTCTTTAACCGGAAATTCCGATTTGGCTGATTTTATTGCCTTAGCGGCGGCTAAAATTGAAAAACTGCACAATGCCGTAATTTATGAGTTTGGTCCCAACGGCGTTTATATTATGGGGGCTTTTGTCGGCTTTCTAACAATAATTCTGCTGATTTACATTAAATCCGTTATTGATACTTTCCGTATTGCCGACGGGGAATCTGACGATGCCGGACTTTTTTATACGCAAGACAATCAACCAGCCGAAAACCTACATTCCGTCTTGGCTGACGAAGCAGAAGGACTTATGGAAAATGAAAAGCCGCGGCTGACCATAGATGCTGATTTTCAGGCTTTGAGCGAAAGAGACAAGCTGGAAAAAGAAAAAGAAATTTCTAGGGTTTTGGTGCAATCTTCCGCTGTTACCGACGATATATTGCAGCTGAAAGCCAAATTAAAAGAACAGGCGGAAAAAAATTCTTTCAAACCGTTAGATTGGCAAAAAAATGATTTGCCGCAGCATGAACAGCTGGCTGACGACACCGCCTTGAATTATGAACAGCAAAAAGAATCGATGAACGAGCTTATAAGCTTAATTATAAATATGCTGAGCCGCGAAGTTTCACCGGAAAAAATTGCCCAAGCCGTATATTACCGCAATCACGGCGAAACCGAAAAAGAAGAAATTTTGCAAACAATAAGCGCGGTCAGAGATTTTATCAGCCTCTGCACTACCGGAAAATTTAATAATTTACCGGCACGGAACGAGCTTCCAAGCGATGAAGAGGCGATTTTAGCCTGGGCGCACGGCGACAACTCATATTGTCTTAACCTTTTGGAAAATTTAATTAAACAACAAATAGACAGCGCCGAATCTAAAGATAAATTAGTAAAAGACATCGCTTATGCGCAGGCGTCTTCCTATGCTTGTCTATTTGGCACAATTGCTGGCGCCGACAATTTGGACCTGGCGCAAAATTCTTTTGAACTTGCGCTGGAATTGGCTCCGAAAAGCATAAACGCTTGGAGCCGCTGCGGCGATATTTACTGGCAGCAAAAAGATTATGATAAAGCTGTGTACGCTTATCAAACCGTGGTTGAAGGCGATGACATTCTGTATGCCCAGCAAATTGCCAATGCTCAGCATAAACTAGCGCTTTATTATGCTCAAAACGGTAAAAACGACACGGCTGAAAATTTGGAGCAAGACAGCCTAAATTATTATCAAAACTATGGAATTAACACTGCTTTAAGTGAGCAAGAAAACGAAAACTTAAACTATATTGCCGATTATCAACAGCAAAACCTGCGTCCGTCCGTTATTAAACTGCTGCAAAACAAACAGACTCAATACGCATAGTTTTTTGTTGATGAAAGTAATTAAACTTGAAGATAACAAATCTTAGTGTTATGAATGAATATAATTATTAAAAGATTTCAGCAAACGGAGGAAATATGAAAAATACCGGATTGATTGCATTGGTTGCCTTAGGCGTTATGCTGCTGGTTGCCGTAAAATTTAATTTGATGCCGAGCTTAAAAACATCATTATATGATGAAGACGGCTATGTAGATTCTTTGGAGACAAAACATGAAAACGGCGTGCAGAAAGATTATTATCAAAACGGCAATATTAAAACCGAAACTCCGTATAAAAACAACAAAATCGACGGCGTGCTGACCTCTTATTATGCCAACGGAAATGTTAAGTCGGAATCTAATTACGTTGCCGGAAATCAAGATGGCGAAACCAAAACCTATTATAAAGACGGCGGTTTGGAAAAAATTTACACTTACCGCAACGGACAGCTGAACGGACCGGTTAAAGCCTATGATAAAAACGGCAAATTGGAATCTACCGCCGAATTTAGAAATAACGAGCAATTCGGCACCGAAACAGGCTATTACCCAAGCGGCAAAGTTAAATATGTGCTGAATATGAATGAAAACGGCAAAATCGACGGCAAACTCATTCAATATTTTGAAAACGGCAAAATTTCTTCGGAAACTCCGTATACCAACGGTTCTGTAGAAGGAACCGAACAGGTTTATTATGAAAACGGCGAACTAAAAGAACTGAACAACTTTGTCAACAATTTGTATGACGGAGTGCAGAAAACCTATTTCGACAACGGCGTTCTTTATGCCGAAGCAAACTATACTGCCGGCGTGCTGCAGGGCGTAACCAAAACTTATTATCCCAACAAACAGCTGGAAGAATATTTGACCTTTGCCGACAATATGCGCAACGGCATTTATAAAAAATATTTTGATAACGGCAAATTGCAAAATGAAATCAATTTCAGCAATGACCAGCCAAACGGTTTGATGAAAACTTATTTCAGAAACGGCAATCTTTATTCGGAACTGCCGTATGTTGACGGTGTTATAGAAGGTCAGGCAAAAATGTATTATGAAAACGGCAAAAAGAAATCCGTTGCCGATTTTGCCGATAACAAGCTGAACGGGCACGATGTCGGATTTTATCAGAACGGTAAAATGATGTATGACATCATGTATAAAGACGGCGTGATGAACGGCAAGTCTGTTGAATATTTTGACAACGGAAATATAGCGCGCACCGCCAATTATTTAAACGGAGAATTGAACGGTGAAGTTATATCATATAACAAAAACGGCACAAAAGCCGCACAAACGTATATGACTAACGGTAAAATTTCGGGCAAAGTTATAACCTATAAAGCCGATGGCAAAACCGTTAATGAAGAGCTGAACTTTACCGACAACACCCTTGACGGAATTGTTAAAAAGAAAGATGCATTCGGCAACACCGCGGTTGAAGCGTTGTTTAAAAACGGTCAGTTTGCCGGAACTGAAACCGGCTATTATGAAAACGGCACGGTTAAATATGTGCTGAAAACAGAAAACGGCGAACTTTCGGGCAGTCAGCTGCAATATGACGCTAACGGCAAACCGAAAACCGACAATATGAACGGCACGCTTGAACTATTTTATGAAAGCGGCGCTAAAATGGCGGATATTCCTTATAAAAACGGTGTGCAAGACGGCGTGATTAAAACATATTTTGAAGATAACAAAGCTGTTAATGAAGTAACCGAAGTTAAAAACGGCAAACGCGACGGCAGCTATATTGAATATGACGCAAACGGCAAAAAAATCACCGATGCCACCTACAAAAACGGCGAACTGAACGGATATTTGCGGCTTTATTACGACAACGAACAGCTTATGGCTCAAGTTCCATATAAAAACGGCGTTATAAGCGGCGAAGCGGCGGCGTTTGACCAACAAGGAAACAAAGTTTACAGCATGCGCTTTGCCGGTAACAAATTGGAAGGCGCCCGCACTGCCTACTATCCTGACGGCAAAGTAAAATATGTTAAAAACTACAAAGCCGGAATTTGGGACGGAAAATCATATAAAGAATATGATGAAAACGGTCAATTAACTTATGAAGTCAGCGATGATGGTTTAAGCACTACTTATCGTAAAAACAACGGCTTTGGAACTATGGTTAAAATGTCAGACGCCGAGAAATCAGAATTACTGAAACGCATTGATAACCGCGAGGAAGAAAAACAAGATTTGAAAATGCTTTCTGACTTAAAACCTCAGGTGGAACCTCTGTTTTAGGAGCAAACTATGATAGATTTGGAAATAAATCAGCGTTTGATAGCTATTGAAATGACACTTGACAACCAGCAAAAAGCTTTGGACGATTTAAGCGAAATGGTGGTTAAACAAGGAAAAATCATAGATACTTTGACAGCGCAAAATGCTTTGCTGAAAAGTATGCTGTCGCAGGATATTGTTAAACCGCAGAGCGAAGAAACACCTCCGCCGCACTATTAAAGGAGAAATAAAATGCGCGTTGTTATAAAACCTACATACGAAGATTTATCTTCTTGGGCGGCAGATTATGTCGTTTATAGAATCAACAAACACCGCCCTACCCCGAAAAAGCCGTTTGTTTTGGGCTTGCCGTCCGGCTCTACGCCGCTTGGTATGTTTAGCGTTTTAGCTAAATATTACAAAGAAGGCAAAATTTCATTTGAAAATGTCATATTTTTCGGCACCTGCGAATATGTCGGCGTCGGCGCCGGCGATGAGCGCGGATTTCAATATGCCTTGTGGGATAAATTTTTGAAATTTGTAAATGTCAAAAAAGAACACGTGCATTTTTTAAACGGTTTAACCACAAACTTTTCTAAAGAATGTGCAACCTATGAAAAAGCACTGAAAGACTGCGGCGGCGCGAACCTATTTATCGGTGGCGTGGGCGAAGACGGGCATATAGCTTTAAACGAGCCGTATTCTTCGCTAAACTCCCGCACTAGAGCCAAACTTTTGGCACCAAGCACTTTGCGCGCCAACTCCCGCTTTTTTGGCAATGACGTAAGCAAAGTTCCGACTGTGGCGCTGACTATCGGTATCGAAACCATGATGGAAGCGGAAGAAGTTTTGATTTTAGCCAGCGGTGCTAAAAAGGCTCAAGCCGTGCAGCATGCGATTGAAGGCTATGTTTCCCATGTTTGGCCTATCACCGCTCTGCAGCACCATCAGCACGGTATCATTGCCTGCGATAAAGCGGCAACCGAACAGCTTTCGCAAGAAACGGTGCAATATTTTGCTGAATTGGAAAAAAATAATTTTTCTTAAAAATCTAAAAGCCGATAGCTCTGAACTATCGGCTTTTATTTAGTTTTTGAAAACAAACTGTATAGCATATTTATACGTATCCGGTTTGTCCTTGTAATAATAACAAATCTCGTAAATGTCGTTTATGGTTAAGCTGCTCAGGCACGCTTCGCCATCTTTACAATAATGACTGCCCCAAGCGCGATAATTATGAATAAAGTTAGAAACCAGTTCCACTATTCCCTCGTGGTATTTAATAAGTTTATATCTTTCCATGGCTTTGGTGTAACCGGCAATACCGCCGACCGACAGCACAGCGATGATTGCCAGCACGCCCAGCATCTCAATCATACTGCGCCCATATTATTACCCCTCACCTAACACTTCGTGTTGACCTCTCCCGCAAGGGGCGAGGTTATTGGATTGCTTCGCTGCGCTCGCAATGACGATAGTGCTGGAGGCGTTAGCTTAGTTTCTCCACTTACTCTTTCCCAGCTCTTTTTTATTAAAAATTCTAGACCTCTCAACACCTTGTATTTCCTCATTTGTGTAAAAAAACGGTCGTTTTTTTTACACACTTTTTGACACTCAAATACTGTAGACGCTGCCTAGCTGCAATAAGGCTGCTAAAAAAATTCTGAAAGAGGAAAGTTTATTTTTGCTGGCAATATGCTAAAATTTGCTGCAAAGCCTGCGCCGGATTTTCTAACGAAATTTTATTGCCGTTCAAAATACAGCTGTTTGATTGTTCGTCATAGCGGCAATAAGGCGTGGCAAACTCCCTGCCGTAAATAGCGCTGTCATCAATATGCACGCAAATATTCTGCTCTTTGCAATATTCAGCCTTGGCTTTGTTCCACAGCTCATTGTCAATATGAAACGAACCGTCGTCATAAAATTCCACCTGATGCCGCTGCTCGTAATAATCATATATGCACCAAAGTTTGGTATAGGGAATTTGATATTGATTTAAATAGGCTAAAATCGTTTCTCGCGGTCCGCCGCTGATAATATAAACTTCTAAGCCGATTTTTAAGGCTTCACGGCAAAATTCCTGAAAAAAATCCGGTTTGGTATTTATCACCCCATGAAAATCCACGCCGATTTTGGGTTTAGTATCCGCTTGTGCCGTCGCCAAAGTTTTTTGCATACCATTCCTTTAATGAGTTAGGGCTGAGCATAGACAAAGAATTTATATCAACTTTTGCATCGTCGGCGTTACCGGTAATTTTGTAAGTTGCGGCAAAAATAGTACCGTCTTTGCTGGCAAGCAGATTGCCGACAACCGGAATTTTGCCCAAAAAGCGGTTAATGCTATACGCCGGAGCAATCACGCCGTTCATTTTAATATCATCGGTAGCGCGGTTATAGGTGCCGTTAGTGGTAATACCCACCACATTGCCCTCGGCCTTAGCCTGTTTCAGGGTCAATATTTTATATTGATACTCAAACGGCGCGTTAAAGTGCGTAAAGGTCAAACCATCGCCTTTCAGTAAATCCAACATACCGGTAAAGGACGCCACGCTCAAAAGTTTTGCCACCACCGGAGCATTTTGAATGCTGAAATCACGCACCTGCATATGTCCGATAAACTTTTTATCGGCTTGGCGGCGCGCTTCAATCTTCATAGTTCCGCCCACCATATTGTCATAAAGCCGCAAAACCTTAAATGTGCTGCCGGCGTTGTTACTGTCAATAGAAAGATAATGCTCTTTATTGCCTTTCGGAATATAGTCCAGCTTTAATTTAATAGACTTGTCAATGCCATAGTTGCCGACCATGTGCAGCTCTTCCATACCAATTCCTTTACGGATTTTAGCGCTGCCCGCAAAGTTTTGAATCGGCGTGGTGTTATTGGTCCACAAGCTGTTTACGGTCATAAATATGTCGGTATTGTTAGCCTTTTCCAAACCGTCGTCATCATTTTCCTGCACCGGCAGCTGTTTGCTATTTTTCTGATGTTTGCTTTTAGCCTGTTCAAAAAACGGCGATAAATCATAGCTTAAACCGGAAATTTCTACCTTCAGCCACGGATTTGGCGAATCACTCAGGCTGACTTTGGCGCGCGCCGAGGTTTTAGGTCCTTTGATTTGGCTGATATCCACCGACTTCACTCTGCCGTTTGCATACATAGTTAAATCGCCGACAATATTAAAACCGGATTTTTGCAGTTTCAGATTTTTAACCGATTTTACTTTATCTTTCAGCAAAGTAACATCTGCACTAGCGTTGGCGTTTTGGTTCAGCGGCTTAACAAAGCCTAAATAAGCAAAGTCAATCGCCGTGTTTTTCAAATCTGCATTGACTTTTACGGAGATTTCATCATTTTGATGCACAGTTATATCTGCGTCAACCAAAGCATAGCCGGAAATATTCGGCGCCTGCAAAACCGCCCAATCCAAACCCAAGGCTTTTTTAGCCGCGTCATCAAGCTTGAAAGAAATATGGCATTTGCTCTTATATTTTTTCTCGGCAAATTTTTCATTTATGGCAAGATTTATCGGCAAAGCGTCATAATCTGCCTCACCGCTCAGGCTCCAGCCGGCAGAGTTAACCAACAGCAGCAAATTCTGCGCCGACAGAGTATGCCCTGGCACAAAGTCAGAATTAGAAACATCGTGCAAATCTGCCTTGACTTCAACTTTTATGTCATCGCTGTCTAAATCCTGTTTCAGTTCAAAGTCCAATTTCAGCTGCACATCAACATTGCCGTGAATTGTTTTAGGATCAACGCCCATGCCGGCGGCGATTTTCAAAGGCGGATTATTGATTAAATTCAGCGCGTCGGTAATGCTGGAGTTACCGATAAGATTTATAGAAATAAAGTTGTCGTCTTTGTGCAAGTCATAAATGTTGACATTGCCACCGGTAATGATAACGCCGTCGCTTACGCCTTTATCTACATCAATGGAAATATTCTGCATGCTGAATTTGGCTTGACCGTAAACATTATGCACATCAGGCATACCGTCTAAATAGTGCAAATCGCCGTCTTCCAAATCGGCAACACCATCTAAATTCAGCAAGCCGAAAGACTTTGCTTTATTGTCATAGCCAAACTTAAAGACAAACTTGCCGTTTTTCGCCTGTCCGCCGGTCAAACCGTCCTTGCACCATTGCCAAGCCGGCTCGGCTAAATATCTAGGCCAAAAACGGGATAAATATTCTAAAGAAAATTCATCAATTTTTGCTGTAAATTCAGCGGTCACGCCTTCTAGCGAATGTTCCAAATAATAGTTTTCCAACCCCTTGGCGGCAAAACTGATTTGCGCTGTCTGTCCGCCCATTTTGAAATCGGCGTTTTTAATATTCAGCTCGTCAAAACCGCCGGTCAGCTCTCCGGCAAGCACCATTTCATCTATTTCATAATTGTACTTTTCATCATTATCAAAAGCTACATAGCCGTGACCGCCGTCCAGCTCAAAGTTGATTTTTTTGACGGCGTCGCTCAAATATGCAGCGGCATTTTCCGGATGCTGCAAAATATCCGAAACATCTATTTCCGTATCAATTTTACCGTTAACCGGCACATTTATGCTAAACTGCAGCGGCGTTTCATTTTCTGCCGGCTGCGTATCCAAACTGCTCATAATATCCGATAAAATCAAATCGGAAAAATAAACTTCCAAATCCAACTTATCGCTGGAAGCATGATATTCGCTTTCAAAACCAACCGATGCAACTTTATCGTTAAGGTTAACCAAAGCGTCGGCATTAAGCTCCAAATTAACCAAATTGCGGCTGAACTCAAAGTTCAAATCCGAAAGCATCCATTTGCGCCCCAAGTCAACTTCATGAAATTCCACTTCGGCGCCTTTAATATTGATATTATTGACATAGCTTTCCGGATAAATTTTTTCCGGTGAATTATAATTGTTCAGAAAATCCTTGAACTTGTCGACATAAAACGCCAATTTCTTTTTGTTTGCCTCGTCGATATGCTCTTTTTCCACCCCATAATCGGCAAAAATATAAACAGTCGGATTATCCAAGCTGACATCGCTTGGAGCAATAATACCCTTCAGCAAAGCACGCAGACTGAACGACAAATAAAGCTTCGGCGCACTGATGGCAAAAGTTCCGTCCTTCTTTTTAAGGTTAATATCTTCAGCGGTAATGCGCAGCGGCTGCACCGAACGCACCAGCTCCAAATTAACTTTGCCCAAACCAACGCTGTAATCGCTTTCATCATAGTTCAAAGCCTGAATAATATACGGTTTTAAATATGGAACGGAAATCGGACCTTTATATAATGTCCAAAAAAATAAAAGCACGACCACTAACATTCCAACCATAAAAAAATCTATGGCTTTACGAAAGAAATATGATTGCGGCGACAGTTTTTTCATTATTTTTCCAAACTAAGCGGCTGTAGTGTCATTTTGTATTTTTTGCGCCAGCGCTGCCGACAAGAACAAATCTATATCACCGTCCAATACGCCTTTTACATCGGCGGTTTCGGCATCGGTACGCAAATCTTTTATCAAGCGGTACGGCTGCAAAACATAAGAGCGAATTTGGAAACCCCAGCCATTATCACCTTGATTGTCACGCACTTCATGCGCTTTATCGGCACGCTTTTGCATTTCTCTTTCATATAAGCGCGCCCGCAGCATTTTCCAACAGTTATCGCGGTTTTGAAATTGCGAACGCTGGGTTTGGCTGGAAACGACAATACCGGTCGGAATATGGGTAATACGCACCGCCGAATCCGTTTTGTTAATATGTTGACCGCCGGCACCGGAAGCACGATAAGTATCAATACGGCAATCAGCTTCATTTATTTCAATTTGAATATTATCATCAACTACCGGATAGACGCCGATAGAAGCAAAGCTGGTATGGCGGCGGGCGGCGCTGTCAAACGGTGAAATACGCACCAAGCGATGCACGCCGCTTTCCGACTTCAGCCAGCCGTAAGCGTTGTGTCCGCTGATTTTGATAGTTGCAGATTTCAAGCCGGCGACTTCGCCTTCGGTTTCTTCTATATATTCAACCTTATAGTGATGAGTTTCAGCCCAACGCGTGTACATACGCAAAAGCATCTGCGCCCAATCCATCGCCTCGGTGCCGCCGCTGCCGGCATGAACTTCCAAATAGGTGTCATTAGCATCGGCTTCGCCGGAAAGCAAAGCTTCAAGCTCGGCGTGCTTAACCGTTGCCTGCAGTTCATCTAAATTATGCTGCAGCTCGCTAAGCATAGCCTCATCATTTTCGCTTTCGGCAAATTCCACCATTTCGGCATAGTCGTCCAATGATTTTACATAGCCGTCGTAAGCGTCTAATGAAGCTTCCAAAGTGTTTTTTTCACTCATTAGCTTTTGGGCTTTTTCCTGATTATCCCAAAGATTGGGGTCGGCGGACAAGGCTTCCAGCTCCTCGCGGCGCTGCACAGCATTGTCATAGTCAAAGAGACCTCCTCAGCAATGCTAAGGATTGCTTGATTTCATTGATTAAATTATAAAATTCGGCTTTCATTTTTAATATTCGCCTCCCATTTGCACAGCGCTGTCATCATCTTCCGGACCAGCAATATTGTCATCATCATCGCCAATAACGCGCTGCTTGTTATTAAATTCAAAATCAGGTTTTAAAGCCTCGATAATCACGGTCGAATCGCTTGGCGACGACGGCTTGCCGGTCTGTGGATTTACACGCACCAGCTTAATTCCTTCCGGTATGCGGAAATTTGTATCCGGCGTGTTTTTCAAAGCCTCTGCCATAAAGTCATAGAAAATCGGCAAAGCGGCATGCGCACCGGTTTCGGCGCGTCCCAAGCTAATCGGCTCATCATAGCCCACATAAACGCCCGCCACTAAATCCGGAGTAAAGCCCACAAACCATGCGTCTTTAGTTTCGTTGGTTGTACCGGTTTTGCCGGCAACGTGGCGGTGCAAGCCATTCAGTCTGGCGCCGGTGCCGCGGGTGGCTACGCCTTCAAGAATAGAGGTCATCTGATATGCAGACAATGGGTCAACCACTTGTTCACGCTCAACATGAAAATCAGGAACCGGCTGATTTTCCCATTTTGCGGCGTTGCAATCCGGACAAGGAGTTTGTTCATGGCGGTAAATTGTATGTCCCTTGCGGTCCTGAATGCGCTCAATCATATACGGTGGAACTTTTTTGCCCCCGTTGACAATCACCGAATAGGCGGCAACCATATTGATTACACGCGTATCAGCCGCGCCCAAAGATGACGACAAATACGGCGCCAAATGGTCGTTTACGCCGATACGTTTCGACATATCAACGATTTTATCCATGCCGATATCCTGCGCCAAACGCACGGTCATCAGGTTTTTAGAAAGCTCAACGCCGCGGCGCAGAGTCATCAGTCCGTAAAACTTTTTAGAAAAGTTTACCGGTTTCCATTTCGGCATACCCTCGCCTTGGTCTAAAACAAACGGAGCGTCCAAAATTAAATCTGTCGGAGAATAGCCGAGTTCCAGCGCTGTCAAATATACAAACGGCTTGAAAGTAGAGCCGGTTTGACGATAAGCCTGAGTAGCGCGGTTAAACTGCGATTTGGCAAAAGAAAATCCGCCGACCAAAGCCAAAACTTTGCCGGTGTGAGGGTCCATAACCGCCATACCGCCTTCAACTTCCGGAATTTGCCGCAAGTTATAATTTTCCTTATCTTTTTCGGCAGTCTTTTCCACATAAACCACATCGCCTTTGTGCAAAACCTGTTCAACCGAGGTCGGCACCGGTCCGATATTCTGCCCTTTTTCGGCATGCCGCGCCCAAGCCAGCAGCGACAACGGAATTACACCGTTTGCACCGTCGACAGTCTCGATTTCGGCTTTATCTTTAGTAACTTTCAGCACAACGGCTTTTTGCCATGTTTCTTCAGCACCGCCGGTAAGTTTGGTTTCGGCTAAGCTTTTTTTGTAATTTTCATCTATTTTTATAGTGGCTGTGGCACCGCGCCAGCCGTGGCGGCGGTCATATTCCAGCAAGCCTTTGCGCAAGGCTTTAGTTGCGATTTCCTGCAAACGAGGGTCAATGGTGGTACGCACAATCAAACCGCCTTGATACAGCGCCTCATCGCCAAAATTGCGGCTGATGGTGCGGCGCACCTCTTCGCTGTAATATTCGGTATCTTTTAAGAATCCGCTTTTATATTCCACTACTTGCAGCGGGCGTTTTTTTGCCTCTTCGGCTTCTTTTTCATCGGCATAACCATCTTCCACCATACGCGAAATCACCCAGTTGCGGCGGGCAACGGCGGCGTCATAGTGAGTTTTAGAATTATAGTTGTTCGGACCTTTCGGCAAAGCTGCCAAATAGGCAATTTCATCTAACGTCAAATCATCGAGCGACTTGCCAAAATAGTTCATAGCCGCAGCAGCAACACCGTAAGCACGATTACCCAAATAAATTTCATTCAGGTACAGCTCTAAAATATGGTCTTTAGAGAAAGCTTTGTCTATACGCCGTGCCAAAATCGCTTCTTTAATTTTTCGGGTATACGAAAGCTCTGAACTCAGCAAAAAGTTTTTTGCCACTTGCTGAGTAATGGTGGAAGCACCTGCCGGACGGCGTCCGGTGCCGATTTTTTTCAGGTTGCCCAAAACCGCACGGATAATTCCTAAATAGTCGATGCCGGAATGAGTGTAAAAATGCTTATCTTCCGCAGCAATAAACGCGTTTTTAACTTTATCCGGTATTTTTTCTATCGGTACAAACAAACGCTTTTCAGCAGCATATTCCATCATTACCTGACCATCTCCCGCAAACAAACGGGTTGTAACCGGCGGCTCATAGGTTTCCAGCTGACGGTAATCAGGAATCGTTATATTGATTTTAGTAATGCCGTATGTAATGACAATAACCAAAACAATTAAAAAAAACAAAGCCATACTGGCTAAATATGATAAAATTCTCAGCATTTATACTCACTTAGCGAATTAAAATTTAGTGAAAATTTATTACAATCTTAAAAAAATGCAATAAAAATATCACAGTTTACAGCAGTTTATGTTAATTTGAGGCAATTTCAGGATCATTGAAATATTTATCAATTGCCGATGCTGCTGAATTTGCCAATTTTTTACGATAAGCAGGAGTTTTTAAATTAGCCTCTTCGGTTTTATTGGATAAATATCCCATTTCCAGCAGAGCCGACGGCATATCAGGCGCCTTCAGCACGGCAAAACCGGCAAAACGGTGGGTATTCTTCACCAATTTTACGCTTTTTGCCATTTCTTTCACTAAATATGTGGCATATTTTGAAGATTTATTGCGGCTGTCGGTCTGCGACAAAGAAATCAGAATATCATTAACTTCCTTGGTATTGCCGCCTAAATCAACACCACCGATGATATCCGCCTTATTTTCACGTTCTGCCAAAGCAGCTGCCTCGGCGTCGGAAGCTTTATCCGAAAGGGTATAAACCGACAAGCCTGTTGCCGAACGGTTTTGCGCACTGTCGGCATGCAGCGACATAAACAAATCAGCTTTATATTTTTGCGCAATTTTAATACGCTGGCGCAGCGGAATAAAAATATCGGTGCTGCGGGTCAGATAAACTGTATAACCGCGGCGGCGCAGGATTTCCTGCAATTCTTTTCCCATTGCCAAAGTAATATTTTTTTCAAAAGTTTTGCCGTGTGCGCCTATTGCCCCTGGGTCTTTACCGCCGTGTCCGGGGTCTAAAACAATAATGCGCTTGCGTTTTGCAGCTTTGCCGGAAGTATTGTTATTTTGACTGCCGAAACCAAACCAGCTTTCTTCATTTTTATTTTCCTGCGGAACAAATTTGGTGTCATTGGTGACAATATGCTTATTGCCGATATTATTTTTAAATTCCTGCGCTGTGGCTAATTTAGCGTCAACAACGAACCGCCACGGCTTACCGCTTTGCGGCTGCAGCATAAAGGCTTTTTTAACCACAACCGGACGAGCCAATTCCAAAACCACGCGTTTATTATTGCCGTCAAGCTTGCCGACGCGGGTTTTAGAAATAATCTGATTTTTGGCGCCGGTAAACACATTATTTATGGAAGTATTGTCCAAATCAATCACCAAGCGCTGCGGAGAATCCAGCAAAAACACGCGGTAATTCACACTTTGGCTCATATCAAAAACCACGCGCACTCCGTCCGACTGATTGCCGATACGAAAATCACTAACCTGCACCGCAGCATTCGCCTTTGCAGTGCAAAACAGCGCCCAAGCCGACATAAACAACGCGGCTGTGATTTTTTTTAGCAATTTACGCATAGATATACCTCATTTTGCGAAAAATTATAGAATTTACTTATTACCAATATGTTAAAATTTATATTTTTATGGCAAAATTTTAAAAAATTTATTGTTTTTTTATTTTTCTTTATTATTCTAACGATGTTTTCCGGTTGGAAATGATTTTTAATTTGAGGGTTTTTATTAGACAGGAAAAAATCATTTTCAGCATTAACGGAAACAAAAAGTTTGGGTTAGATAATAACCCTTCCGGCATTTTCTAATAAGCAAGAAGAATAAGGAAGAAATAACGGAAGGACACAAAAAGCAAAACAACGCCGCCGCCTTTAAAAATATGTGCGGATTTGGTATTATTTTTTAGTTTACGCCGTCGGCGGATTTTGCAGACAATTATCATGCCCGTGGGATTAACGGCTTATTTTAAGCCATGTTATGGGGTTATATAATGACTAAGAGAATGTTGATTGACGACACTCAACCGGAAGAAACCCGCGTTGTGATTGTTGATGGCAACAAAGTTGAAGATGTTGAATTTGAATCATCTTCCCGCAAACAAATTAAAGGCAATATTTACACAGCTAAAGTAATTCGCATTGAACCGTCTTTGCAAGCCGCTTTTATTGATTACGGCGGAAACAAGCACGGTTTTTTAGCTTTTAATGAAATTCATCCGGACTACTACAATGTTTCAGAAGAAGTTTTGAATGAAGTCAATGCCGAAGTTGATGAAATTATCAATAATAAAATTCAATATTTGAAAGAGCGCGAAGCAGAAAAAGCCCGCTATAGAGCAGAAAAAGAGGCTTTGGAAGCACAGCGCCGTTTGGAAGCTGAACAAGCTCAGGAAATTGAAGAATCTCAGCTGGAACCAGCGCAAAACGTTATTCCGGAAAATGATGATTATTTGCAAGACAATAGCGAATCTACCGAAGAAGTTTCTACTGAAACAACCGCAGCAGAAAGCAGCGAATCCACTACCGAAGAAAACGAGGAAGCCGCCGCTGAGGAAACAACAGCTGAAGCAGCTCCGAAAAAACGCCGCCACTACACCCGCCGTCCGCGTAAAAAAGCCGAATCGCCAAAGACTATGGCTGATGCCACCGGCACAGATGACGAATCAATAGAAGAAGACTGCGTTGATGACGATGAAGAAGATACCGACGAAGAATCGGCTGAATACAATTTTGATTTACAGCGCAAGCTTTTACGCGCCCGCAAACTGTTTCACCGCAGCACCATTCAGGAAGTGATTAAAGAAGGGCAAACTCTTTTGGTTCAGGTTGTTAAAGAAGAGCGCGGCAACAAAGGCGCTGCCTGCACCACTTACATTTCTTTAGCCGGACGCTATTGCGTTTTGATGCCTAACCGCATTAAAAGCGGCGGTGTTTCACGAAAAATCACCAATGCCAATGACCGCAAGCGCTTAAAAGGAATTATCAAAGAACTGCCGCTTAATCCGGAAATGTCGCTGATTGTGCGCACCGCCGGAGAAGACAAGACCAAAGCTGATATTGTGCGCGACTACAACTATCTTATCCGCACTTGGAATGCAATCCGCTACAGCGCATTGCGCAACCAGCCGCCGGCAATCATTTATGAAGAGGGCAACTTGATTAAGCGTGCTTTGCGAGATATGTACACTAAAGATATTTCTGAAGTGATTATTGACGGCGACGCCGCTTATCAGATAGCGCGCAATTTTGTAAAGATTTTGTCGCCGCATAATTTGAAACACATCAAGTGCCGCCGTCCAGGTGAAGCTCCGGTGTTCCAGCGTTTTCAAATTGAGGCTCAGCTGGATAAGCTGCATAATCCGATTGTTCAGTTGGAATCCGGCGGCTATTTGGTAATTAACCCGACCGAAGCTTTAGTTTCTATTGATGTAAACTCCGGACGCGCCACCAAAGAAAAAGATATTGAAGAAACCGCTCTCAAAACCAATTTGGAAGCTGCCGATGAAATTGCTAAGCAGCTGAAAATGCGCGACCTTGCCGGTTTGGTTGTGGTTGACTTTATTGATATGTACGAGCCGCAAAACAATGTGGCTGTTGAAAAGCGTATGAAAGAGGCGATGAAAGACGACCGTGCTCGCATTCAAATTGCCAAAATGAGTATTTTCGGACTGCTGGAAATTTCCCGCCAACGCATGCACTCGTCCTTTATGGAAAGCAACTATGAGACTTGTCCATACTGCCACGGTCACGGGGTTGTCCGCACTATCGAATCCGGAGCGACTTTGATTTTGCGTGCTATTGAAGGCGAAGCCGTACGCGGTCAAAATATGAAAATCACCGCCACTGTTCCGGCAGACATCGCCGCATATTTGCTGAACCAAAAGCGCAAACAGCTGGCTGCCTTGGAAGAAGAATATCAAATCTGCGTTATTATTGCCGGCGACGCGTCTATGAAAGATGCTTCTGATTTCAAGATTGAGCGGGAAAAGCTGCCGAATACAATTGCGTGCAAAGAAGCAGCAACGACCTGCTATGAAGCAGATAACATTGAGGCTAATGATGAAAACGAGGCTGAAGACAGCAGCGAATCCTTTGAAGAAGACAGCAGCACAGAAAACCGCCGTTTCCGCAAAGGAGGACGCAGCCGCCGTTTCCGCCGCGATAGAAAATCTTTTGAACGGACGGAAAAAGCTGTTCTGCAACCGGTTGAAGAACCTAAGCCGGAGAAAAAATCATGGTGGAAAAAACTTATCGGCTAATCCGAAAAATTTATTTTCTATGTTTCTTGAGCTTATGTGCCGCCTTTCCTTTTAAGACGGCGCTAAGTCAAGGACTAACCCTAATCTCTGACGCCGAAACCGAAAGCTATGTAGCCAAGGTGGTGCAGCCGCTGTTCAAAGCCGCCGGCGTCAATTTTAATTCCAACAACATTTTTATTGTCAGCGATAATTCTTTAAACGCTTTTGTCAGCGACGGCAATTATCTGTTTGTAAATACCGGAACTTTGCTGAATATTGACGACACAAACGAACTTTCCGGAATTTTGGCGCACGAAACAGGACATATTTTAGGCGGTCACATCGTACGGCAAAAATTAAAACTGGAAAAAATGCAATATGTTATGCTGGGCTCGATGCTGGCAGCCGGAGCCGCCGCTGTTTCCACCGGACGGGGCGATGCCGCGATGGCGGTTATTTTAGGCTCGCAAAGCTCTGCCTTGAACAGTATGCTGAATTATCAGGTGGAAGAAGAACGTAGCGCCGATGAAAGCGCCGTTAAATTATTGTCCAAAACCAAACAATCAACTGCAGGACTAAAGCGTTTTATGCGCAAAATCAAGCAGCAAAACGCCTTGAGCGGCATTGATGAAAGCGACTATTTCCGTACTCACCCGATGACAAACGAACGTATCAGCCATTTTAACGAAGCGGCAAAAGAAAATCATTTTAGCACAACAAACCAACTAGATGCAGATTTGGCGATAATAAAAGCTAAACTTGCCGCTTTTATGCTGGATACAGCCAAAGTAAAACGTTTATATCCTGTGAGCAGAAACGACGCGCCGGCTCGTTATGCCCACGCGGTTTTAGATTTTAGAATTGGCAATATTGCAGGTGCATTGGCGGAAATGGACAATTTAATTGCGCAGCAGCCGAATAATCCATATTTTTATGAACTTAAAGGGCAATTTTTGTTTGAAAGCGGACGAGTTGCTGACAGCGCGGCAGCCTATGAAAAAGCATTGAAACTTTTGCCGAACTCTCCGCTGCTTAAAATCAGTTTGGCGCAGGCAATTATAGAAAATTCGCCAAGCAAGCAGCAAGCACAAAAAGCAGCAAATTTATTGCAGCAATCGCTTATCAGCGTGCCGACGGCAACCGGCTGGCAGCTTTTATCCCGCGCCTATAATATCTGCGGAGAAAAAGCGGCTTCTTATTACGCCGCCGCCGAATTTAATTATGCCATCGGCAACTTAGACGGAGCGCAAAAACAAGTGGAACGCGCTAAAAAAGCCAAACCGACGAAATCTGTTTCGCTTAAACTAGAAGATTTGGACGAACGGATTAAAGCCGAGCTGAAAGAACGCCGCGTTTTTTAGTTGAAGCGTCCATTTTTAAATGGTCGATTTTTGCACGCTTTAGGACATTCTTATGCTTTGATTTTAGGGTTGACTTATGGCGTGAGGCTGCTATAGACTATATCTAATAATCAACATTAAAATGAGGAAAGAAAGATGAAAAATAAGCAATCCAAAGGTCTCTCTCTCTCTCTGCGAATCCTATACATCTGATTAAAGGCACTTTTTCTACCGTTCAGCGCGTTTTTGCAGGGGTTAGTAAAGAAATACGCACCTCTTTCAGCGTCATGCTTGAGCATGAGCGCAGCGAACTGTCTCGAGCATCCAGAAATAAAAAGTCTATATTCTTTAAGCGGATATACCATACTGGATCCTCGGCGAATGAGCTGGCGCTCAAAGCCAAGGATGACCATAAGAGTGTGTTGCAATCCGGTCGTTCGATGATAGAAATGCTTGGGGTGCTGGCTATTATCGCTGTTCTATCAGTTGGTGGTATTGCCGGATTCACTAAAGCAATGCGCATGTATCGGTCGAATATTCAAAAAGAACTGCTGGTTCAGATTTTTGCCAATGCCATAAATTTGCGTTCAGAACTCGCCGCAATGAAAAATAATGTTTCAGGTCAAGTAACCTATATTTTTGATGTGTTAGGCTTGGTTCCTGATGGTATAACTTATAAAAATGACTGGCTCTATGATAAAGATGGCAATAATTTAAATGTTTATTATGGAATGATTCATTGGAATAATACTGATGGCAGCACTTCCAGCCGTTTAGAATATATGGTTCGGTTAAGATTACGGCATAATTCGGCAATGCTTTCTCCCAGCGCCGAAGATTTTTGTGAAAACGCCATATTTGTGGCTCAGCAAAATATCAAAGATATTGAAAAAGTTGTAATGTTTCAATACGATAAAGATGCTATAAATAATAATAAAGCTAATGTCTTTACCCAAGATAAACTCAAGTCAATAACCATTGCAGAAGCGCAAAGCCTTTGTCGGTGGTGCAACATAGATGAAGCTTGCACTTTGCAGCTATACATTTATCCTTAATGAATACCTGTCCCAAATTTAGGATTTAATCGGTTATTTATAGGAAACAGATGTGCGGTAATGGCTGCGGGTAATCGCCATTGCCAAAGCATCGGAAGCATCGTTATTTTTCGGCTTACAGCCAGGGAGCAAAATTTTCACCATGGTTTCAACCTGATTTTTATCGGCATGTCCAACACCGACCAGCGCTTTTTTGACCTTGGTCGGGTCAAATTCAAACAGTGGCAGATGATAGTGACCGGCAGCTAAAATAACAACACCGCGCGCCATACTAAGTTTAAGCGACGTTTCCGGGTTTGAATTAAGGAAAGTTTTTTCAATCGCCGCTTCAACAGGCTGATAGGTTTCAATAACCTCGCTTAACGTGTTGAAAATTATATCCAGCCGCTCTTCAATCGGCATTTTTGGAGAAGTAGGAATAAAACCGTCCGCAACATATTGCAGACGGTTTGCATTCACTTCAATAACCCCCCACCCCGTGGAGGATAGACTTGGATCAAGCCCCAAGATACGCATTATTCCTCGCCGGCTAATTGAGCCATAACGTCTTCGGCGATTTCCGCATTGTGATAAACGTGCTGAACATCCTCGTCATCTTCCAAAGCGTCAACAAATTCCAAAAACTTACGAGCGCTGTCAACATCGTTGATGTCAACTTTAACTGTCGGTTTCCAATCCAAACGAGAAGCGGACGGAGTGCCGTATTTAGCTTCCAAAGCGCTAGTAACTGCAGACAAGTCGTCCGGCAAAGTTTCAATTTCATGATAATTTTCATCAGAAACAACTTCATTAGCGCCGGCTTCCAAAGCAGCTTCAAACATTTCATCAGCGCTGGCAACAGATGCCGGATATTGAATATAGCCGATGCGTTCAAAGTTGAAAGCAACCGAACCGTTTTCTCCCATAGCGCCGCCGCGTTTACCAAAAATGGTACGCACATTTCCGGCTGTGCGGTTTTTGTTGTCCGTCAGCGCCTCAACAATAACGGCAACTTTGCCTGAAGAAAAACCTTCATAACGCATAGACACAAAGTCTGCGCCGCCAGCCACGGTGGTAGCTTTGGCGATAGCGCGTTCAATATTGTCTTTCGGCATACTTTCGGCACGGGCAGCCTGAATAGCCAAACGCAAACGCGGGTTTTTATCCGGCTCAGGCAAACCGCTTTTTGCGGCTACGGTAATTTCACGGGCTAATTTAGCGAAAACGCGTGCTTTTTTTGCATCTTGAGCGCCTTTTCTGTACATAATATTCTTAAATTGGGAATGTCCTGACATTCTTAATCTCCTCAAAAACTTGATTCTTTTATGGAATTTTTATAGCCTAACAGCGTAAATTTTCAAGTTTTTTTTGCAAAAAAACACAAATTATTGATTATCGTCCGCTAATTCGACTTTAGTCAGCAGAAAATCCGGCGTGCGGCGACCAAAAGTATGAAACTTGCGCATTAAGCTCATCGCCTCGCTGTCTTTAGGATTTTCCTCGCGTTTGTCGGCATTTCTGCGGCGCTCGCCACGTTGTTCGCGGCGGTCTTTACGTTCTAGACGAGCCTTATTTTCTGTTGCCTGCTCGGATTTTTCTGCAACTGGTTTTGCATTTGTCTTTACAGATTCTTCCTCAACTGCAACCGGAGCGCTTTCATTTTGCACAGCTTCCTGCTCTTTGGCGCGGTCGATTTTGATTTCTGCCGGAGTTTTCAAGATTTTATCTAAAATATCCTGCGTTTCTTTGGAGCGGCGGTTAGTAAACACAATGTTCTGCTTATCGGCAGGCAAAACTTCCAAAACCTGTTCCAAATTTTGCAGCTGATGCAGTTTTTTGATAAGGTTAATGTCATCAACCACCAAAATATTGATATTTGACAAATCCAATTTATCTTCTTTTAGCAAATCTACCAACAAACTTGGAGACGCGATAATCACATTTGCCTCATCGTTAACATTTTCCTCTTTATCGGTTAAAGCCGTTTCGCTGATTTCGTGATATTTGTTAAATACGGCAAAGCGGTCTGAAACAATCACCGACTGCTTGGAATTTGCGGTTATAACCAAAATATTCTGCGCCTCATGACGGGCAATAATATCTATCAGCGGGAAAACATAGGAACAAGTTTTGCCGCAGCCGGCGGGAGCAATGGCAAACACGTCTTTTCCCGCCAAAATAGATGGAATAACATCTGACTGCACGGTTGTTGGCACAGAAATTCCGGCTTCATTGATTGCTTTTATGGTGGTTTCAGTTAAACCTAATTCTTTAAAATCCATTTTAACCTCTTTTATTCATTAAACTTCAGGAACAGAAACTTTTGTTTGTTTTTCTTGCGGAACCGGAGTCTGCTCGGTACGGTCTATTTTTTTGCCGGCAAGCACTTCTTTAATTTCTTCTCCGGTCAAAGTTTCATATTCCATTAAAGCCTGCGCTAAAGTTTCCAGTTCATTGTCATTTTCTTTCAAAATTTTTGCAGCTTCATCATGAGCTTCCGTTACCAAACGCTTAATTTCCGAATCTACCAAACGCGCGGTTTCTTCGCTCATATTTTGATTTTGCGTAACACTGCGACCTAAGAAAACTTCATTAGAATTTTCAGCATACATCACAGGTCCCAAAACATCGCTCATACCCCATTCGGTAACCATAGCCCGAGCCAAATTAGTGGCAGCAGCAATATCTGACGACGCGCCGGAAGTAACTTTGTCATAGCCGAACTTTAGCTCTTCGCTCACTCTTCCGCCCATGCAGATAATCAAACGGGACAACATTTTAGCGCGGGTATACGAATATTGGTCTTTTTCCGGCAGCTGCTGCACCATTCCCAAAGCTCTGCCTCTTGGAATAATTGTAGCCTTATGGATAGGGTCGGTTTCTTTAACATGCAGCGAGCAAATAGCGTGACCGGCTTCGTGATAAGCAGTCAGTTTCTTTTCCTGCTCGTCCATAGCCATAGACTTGCGTTCGCTGCCCATCAAGACTTTATCTTTGGCATTGTCAAAATCTTCGGCAGTAACTTTGCGCTTGTTGCGACGGGCAGCCAGCAAAGCCGCCTCATTAACCAAATTAGCCAAATCGGCACCGGAAAACCCTGGGGTACCGCGGGCAACAACCGACAAATCCACATCACGCGCCAATGGCACTTTGCGGACATGCACATTTAAAATTGCCTCACGTCCTTTAACATCAGGATTGCTGACCGTAACCTGTCTATCAAAACGCCCTGGACGCAACAAAGCCGGATCCAAAACATCTGGACGATTGGTGGCGGCTATCAAAATAACATTTTCGTTTGGCTCAAAGCCGTCCATTTCCACCAACAGCTGGTTAAGAGTCTGTTCGCGCTCGTCGTTGCCGCCGCCCAAACCGGCACCGCGGTGACGTCCCACGGCATCTATTTCATCAATAAACAGCAAGCAAGGCGAGTTCTTTTTGGCTTGGGCAAACATATCGCGCACGCGAGAGGCGCCGACACCAACAAACATTTCAACAAAATCTGAGCCGGAAATAGAGAAAAACGGCACATTTGCCTCTCCGGCAACAGCTTTTGCCAGCAATGTTTTACCTGTTCCCGGAGGTCCGACCAGCAAAACTCCCTTTGGAATTTTACCGCCTAAACGCTGGAACTTTTGCGGATCTTTCAAAAAGTCAACAATTTCTTCAAGCTCTTGCTTGGATTCATCGGCTCCGGCAACATCGTTAAACGTAACACGCTTGGTGTTTTCAACTAAACGAGCGCGCGACTTGCCGAAACTCATAGCCTTGTTGTTTCCGGCACTGGCTTGGCGCATAAAGAAAACCCAAACGCCAATAAGCAAAATCATCGGGAACCAGGAAATTACAATGCTCCAAAATGTATCGCCGGCAGTATCCTGAGGCTTAGCATCAACCCGCACATTGTTCGCCAGCAAAGTATCAACTGTTGTCGGGCTGTACGGAGCATAAGTCATATACTTTTTGCCGTCGGTCGACACGCTGTAAATTTGCGCACCAGTCATGGTTACACCGGAAATGCGTTTGCCTTTAACTTCATTCATAAAATCGGAAAATGCTAAATTTTCATAGCCGGAGGAAAAATTTTTATTCTCCATAAAACTCATTGCAAAAGAGAGCGCCACAAAGGCTAACAACCAAATAATCGCATTTTTTCCAAATCTCATCAGATTTTCCTTAAAAAAATAAATTCTTCGCACTATATATAAGTTGAAAAATGAGAAAACTCAAGACTTTTCTCATTTATTCAGCACCGGAATTGCGGTTCTTAAAAATTCCCTGCTCATACCCTTGTATTTCTTTGTTTTTTGCTGCCATTTCCAAGCGTTTAAGCGCCAATGCCACATATTTGCGCTCGCGTTCTATGCCCAAATACTGGCGTTCTAATTTTTTGGCAACCACCGCCGTAGTTCCCGAACCCAAAAATGGATCAAACACCACATCGCCGGCATTACTGGAGGCTAATATCAGCTTTGCAATCAATTTTTCGGGTTTTTGGGTAGGATGCTCGGTATTTTCCGCCATTGACCAAAAAGGAATCGTGATATCGGTCCAAATATTGGACGGTGCCGTTAAACGGGTTTTTTCGCCGTTTTTTTCCTGCCAGTCTTTAGGTTTTCCCTTGCCGTCGCGATATGGAGCCAGCACTTTTTTCTGCATTTTCACCGCGTCCAAATTAAAAGTATATTCGTCCGACACGGTAAAAAACCATATGTCTTCCAAACAATTTTTCCAATTATTGGAGGCGGCGCGCCCCTTGTCGCGTTCCCAAGAAATTCGGTTGCGCAATTTGAAATATTTGCCGGCAACCAGCGGAACCACTATAGAACTCTGCCAATCCGAACAAATATACAAGCTGGCGTTAGGTTTGAGAATCCGCACGGTTTTAGACAGCCACTTGTCCAGCCATTTTTTATATTCCGTCAAATCCATTTGATAAAACGTGTTTTTACCAAAATTTTTGGTCAAATTATACGGCGGGTCGACAATCATTAAATCGGCAAAATTATCCGGCACATGGCGCAGCGCATTAAAAGTATCCTGCCACACAATTTTATCAAGCAAAGACGACGGCTCTGCCGCAGCAGAAAGCTTTATAGCTTTTTTAGCGTAGCCACATTCTTCACGCGGCGACAAAACAATGGTTTTATTACGCGGTGCCGGACTGCCAATCACTGTTCTTCACCAAACAAAGAATTAACTAAATCCGAAATATTTTGCACAGCCTGCTCGGCATCGGTTCCGTCAGCTGTAACTTTGATGCGACTACCTTTGGACGCGGCAAGCATCATCAGTCCCAAAATTGACGAGCCGTCAACCTTTTGACCGTCTTTTTCAACCGTGACATCAACATCTAAATCAGCAGTGCATTTCACAAAAGCCGCGGCTGCACGAGCATGCAGACCTTTAAGATTTTTGATTTCTAATTCAACAACTGCTTCGCTCATTTATTTGCTCCGTTTAAAAGCTGAGAAGCGACATTGATATATTTTTTACCGGCTTCCTGCGCGCAAACGACACATTCTTCCAAAGGCATACTTTGCCGCGCCGAGGCTAATTTTATCAGCATCGGAAGATTGGTACCGGCTATCACATCAAAATTTCCGTGTCCAATAACCGACATCGCCAAATTAGACGGAGTTCCGCCGAACATATCGGTTAAAAGCAAAACGCCCTGCCCGCAGTCAACACTTTTCGCTTTTTGCAAAATTTCCTGCCGACGCACTTCCATATCATCTTCGGGACCGATGCAGACACATTCTATATTTTCCTGTTTGCCAACAACATGTTCCATTGCCGCCACAAACTCGCTGGCTAAATTGCCATGCGTAACAAAGACCAAACCAATCATTTTGCTGCTCCGCCGGTCCAAACTTTGATTGCACCGAAAGATTTAAGCACTTCATCTTTGCTTTTGGCTTTAAACAGCTCATCGGCACGGGTGCGGCGACCGTTAAATTCAATATCTTCAACGTTTTCAACCGGCACGCCGTAAACACGCTCAACCATATCCGCCTGCATTTCAACAATCATCACAAATTCGGCTCCGGCAAGCACTTCTTTGGTTTCGGCATCTATATTGTCCAAAATAATGGAACGGCGCTCATCTCTTTTCAGCAAAGCGGTCTTTTTACCATCAAATTCCAAAACCGGCTCCTGCGGAGCTCCGTCGCGCGCGTCAATAAATATAGCCAATTCGCCATATTTATTTTCAATAATTTCAAAGAAATCTTGCTTTTCCATAAGCGTATAATATTGATTTTCCATAATATATCCTCAAAACTTTTGTGAATTTGCCTTAGTTTAATACACTTTTTAAAAAAAGTAAATCGTAACTTTGCCCCTGTTAACGAAAGTCAGCGGACTTTGTCATTTTTCCGCAAAGACTCCCGCAAAAGCTTTTTCATTTCTGCCGAATATGAACGCTTTGGCGCTTTAGGGTTCGAATCCTTGTTTTTTATTTGCGATTTCATTTTAATTTCGCTCAAACGGGCGGTTTGTCCTGATTTTTGCAGAATCAACTCGGCTGTAGCATTTTTAGACATATTCTTTTTGCCGATTTTGGCAGCATCGTCAAAACTTATGCCTTTAACTTTTTTATTTTTAGTGGTTTCAACAATTCTTTTAACGCCTTTTACCACTTTGCCGGTGTTATGCTTGGTAACATGCCCTTTCAGCCCGACTTTTTTTGCAACATTTTCTTCAAAAGTCTGTTCACGCAAACGGCGCGGATTATATATGGCGTCCTGCATATGGTTCATATAATCATCGTTAGTCATTTTAGAAATACCGGCTTTGCGCGACAAAGTGTCGGCTTGCTGCATGGCATTGAATTTGCCCGCGTTATCTTCCATTCGGTTATTTTCTATGGTGCTGCGCTGACCGATAAAATGCTTTTCTGCCGGAGACAAGGCGTTTAAGAGAGTTGTATCATTATTGGACGCATCATTAGCGTTCATCTCCAATTCGCGCAGCAGTCTGAAAACTTCATCGTCAGGAGCACTGTCATTGTCATCATCTTCATCATACGGATTACGGACTTTTTTGCGCAAGCTCTTCAAAGCCGGCGATAAATCGCCCAGTTTAGCCTTACCGTTCTTAGCCTGATAGCGGTTCGCCTCTTGGGCGTCTATGCGCAAGGACAGGCGCTCTGAAGGAACAAAGCCTTTTTTATTCCAATCAAAAGCAGCTTTAGCGGTTTCGCCTTGAGTTTCTGTTTGCGTATCTTCCATTTTTATATCCTCTGCTTATATTTTATATATTCAAACGCAGATTGCAACCCTATTTTACAGTATAGGTCACCATAACCGAACCGTCATAAAAAATCAGCGGCGCCACAGCTAAAGTTTTGTCATCATCGCGCAGCAAATTAAAGCGCCGACCCGACATAATGTTATCCAGCATACTCTTTTTGAATGCCGTCCAATCGTCCACATTAGAAAAGAACAGTTTTTGCAAACCGATAACTTCTTCTATTTTCGGCTCGTCCTGCAATTTATCAAAATCCAGCCCCCAAAGCCGCAAATAGGCGCGGTTGAAAAATTTAAGCCGCTGGTTAGGCGCAAAAATAAGCACCGAATCGTTCAAATTATCCAAAATATTTTGCTGCATAGACATCAATTCGTTTAAGCGCCGCATGGTTGCCAAACGGTCGGAAACATCTTCAAAAGCAAAAATAACTCCGTTTGGATGCGGCGTGCGCAAACGGCGGATAGTCCGTCCGTCCGGCAAATGCTGCAAATCCTCTTTCGTTTCCAGCAAACCGCCGAACACGCTCATTTCTTCTTGTTTATAATTTTTGATATCCGGTACCGGCGGCAGCATTTTATTTTCTCTGATAGTCTCCAAAAATTGCAGATATGACGGAGTCTTTTCTAAAAATTCATTATCCAAATTCCACAGGCTTTTAAACGAAGCATTATAAAAATAAAGCTTTGAATGATTGTCAAAAATGGCAAACGCCGTGCCCAATGCCCCCAAAATTTCCAAGTGGTTGTTTTGATTTACCTTAAAATTGCGCTTTGCTTTTTCCAAAGCCGTGTTATCCACCAAATAGCCGACCGTTCCGACTTTATCCAAGGTATCTCCGGCATAATACGGATTTTCACGCAGTTCAAAATTGAATAATTCTCCCGAGCGCACAATTTTCAGATTTTTCTTTTGCATCTTTTTGCTTTTTTGCGCCGCCGCAGCCAAAGTCAGCGCCACTTTGTCGCCTTTGGCGTTGCAAATTTCCACCTGATTATTCAGCACATCTTTTTTAGAGGAGCCGGAAAATTCCAAATATTTTTTATTAACCGCCAGCAAACGCAGATTATCATCACGGAGCCATAAAGGATAATCGACTCCGTCAATCATTTGCTCCAAATCGCGGCAGACATTTTCCACCGCCGACTTTTCAGCCGAAAGCTCGGATATTTTCAAAGTTTCCGCCGACACGTCTCTAAACCAGACAATATCGCAGTATAAATTATTGTCGGCACCGTTAATTCTGTTGCCGTAAACGCAAATATTCCGATTATTTTTGAGACAGAGCATATCCTCAAAGAATCGACCTTCCTGCTGCAGCAAATCTACATATTTTTTTAGGATTTTCCCGTCTTCTTTAGCAAAAGAATCTATAACTTCGGCAAAAGAAGCCGCTGTTCCGTCGGCTAAATTCAGCATTACCGCCAAACGGCGCGAACATCTTTCTTTAATTTCTTTTTGCGGATCTTTAACTTTTTGGTCGGGATAAACAAAGCAGAAATAGCCGTCTTTAGCGGCAAACAAAACCTCGTTGCAGCGCTCTCTGTCGCGGCGGATAAAATAAATTTTGTGCTTATACTTATATATTTTTATCTGCAGGGCAGCGATAATTCCGAGCATTATAAAAACCAACAGCAAACTGATAAAAATTATATCTCTAAGCATTTCCGAGTTCATTGCAAAATCTTCTTTACAAAAAAAATGTTTGTCTTATTACTTAATTTATAGTAAATAAACACAAACAAATAGGCAATTTATTTTTTTTAAAGGTTGATAACTATGTTAACATTGGCTTTTGACACCACGGCGGACAGCTGTTCGATAGCTCTTTTGCAAGACAACAAGGTTATTGCAAAATTTGTTAAGGATATGGAATTTGGACAAGCTGAAGCTTTGCTGCCGGAAATTCAAAATATTTTGCAAGAAAAAAATCTGAAATTTGCCGATATAGACCTTTTGGCGGTTTGTGTCGGTCCGGGGTCTTTTACCGGCGTCCGCTCGTCTTTGGCGGCGGCAAGAGCTTTCGGCTTAGCCTGCCCTAACCTGAAAATTACCGGAGTATCGGCTTTTGAAGCTTATGCACATTCTTTGGATATGTCGGAACTTTCGGATTATAACGCCGTGATTATTGAAACAAAGCGCTCCGACTTTTATTTTCAGCTGTTTAACGGACGCTTAGAAAAACTCTGCGATGCCGAGGCTCTGCCTTATGAAGAAATTATCAGCCGTCTTAAAGGAAAGACCGTAACTTTAATCGGCAACGGCGTTGAACGTTTCTTAGACCGTCCGAGCGGGCTGGTTCTGCACGCCATACGTATGGATAAAAACGCTTCAATCGCCGATTTGGCTGCCTGCGCTATTCAAAAATATAACGCAAAAAAGCTGAATTATCCTAAACCTTTATATTTACGCGCACCTGATGTTTGTGTAAAATCTTAAAAATTATATGGATATATTCAAAATAAAAGTGTATCTAAAAAGAAATTGTTTAATTTGTAATTGTAATGTGAGGATAAAGTGACTAGATCTGAATTAGTTGAAAGAATTGCGGCTAAAATGCCAAACCTGACTTTGAAAGACATTGAAAACATTGTTAATGTCGTGTTCAAAAAGCTTACATCGGCTTTGGCTGACGGCGACCGTGTTGAAATCAGAGGTTTCGGCGCATTTTCGGTAAGAACCAGAAATCCGCGCGTTGCTATTAACCCAAAGAACAAAACACGCGTTAACGTGCCGTCAAAAAATATTGTGCACTTCAAAACAGGCAAAGAACTTCACGACCGTTTGAACGCTGAATAATAAAAACTTTTTCTTTTTGCAGGAGGCTGTACCATGAAACTTTTGCATTATTTAATTGAAATTCCTTTTGTGCTGGCTGCGCTTTGGGGCATTTATAACGCTCAGGTTTCGGAAGACAAGTTTGTGATGTCTCTTTGGCCGCTGGACAGTGAAATGCATATAAACACCAAGCTTGTTCTGTTTATATTTTTAGCTTACGGCTTTGTTTGGGGAAAAATCAACTCTTGGTTTGGCGCAGCTCCAGTGAGAAAAGAACTGAAATTACAGCGTAAAACAAACAAGGCGCTGAATAAAGAACAAGAAAAATTAAACGAAACCGTGAGCGGCTTAAAGCAAAATATTGCCGGTTTGGAACAACAGGCTAAAGCCTCTACCGAAGCTCAAAAAGCCGAAATCAAAGAGCAAAAAGCCGAAAAAGCCAAAGCTCACTGGCTTTTTTTGAAGAATATGTTTTCAAGAAAGGAAAATAAATGAACTGGTTGACAGAAATAGTCCGTCCGAAAATCAAAAAGACAACTCCTAAGGAAATTGCCGATAATTTATGGGTACGCTGCCCGAATTGCAACCAGATGCTGTTTTCTAAGGAACTGAAAGACTCGCACTATGTTTGCACTTCTTGCGGACATCACTTGCGTTTGTATGTGGAAAAGCGCTTTAGACTGCTGTTTGACGATGAAAAATATACGCTGGTTAATTTGCCGACAGTGCAAGACGACCCGCTGAAATTTAAAGATATTCAAAAATACAGCGACAGACTGAAAAACAACCGTAAAAAAACCGGCTGTGATGATGCTATTCAAGTTGCCCGCGGCAAAATCGGCAATATTGCCAGCGTGGTTGCCGCGATGGATTTTTCTTTTATGGGCGGCTCAATGGGTATTGCTGTTGGCGAAGGAATCGTTAAAGCCGCAAAATTAGCGCTTAAAGACAAAGAACCATTGATTACTGTGGCGGCTTCAGGCGGAGCGCGTATGCAGGAAGGTATGCTTTCGCTGATGCAAATGGCTCGCACCACCGCTGCCATTAACGAGCTGAAAGAAGCCGGTATTCCATATATTTCTATTTTGACCGACCCGACAACAGGTGGCGTTTCTGCCTCATTTGCTATGCTCGGCGATGTGAATATTGCCGAAAAAGGCTGCTTAATCGGTTTTGCCGGTCAGCGGGTGATTGAGCAGACAATTCACGAAAAGTTGCCGGAAGGTTTCCAACGGGCAGAATATCTGTTGGAACACGGTATGGTAGATATGGTGGTTGAACGGGCTAAAATGAAAGAAGAGCTGGTAAAAGTTCTGCAAATTTTAACCGCTAATATCAAAAAATAAAATTTATGGCAAATTACACAAATTTTTAGGCAGCTTCGGCTGTCTTTTTTATTTGACAATTTTGTCCAACCGTGCTATATATAAAGTGTTTTAAGTATAATTTTGTTTAATTTATTATTTGGCTATGAATTTTAAACTTTTTTCGGACTCTCAGTTAGTTCTTGTTGAAAACAACGGTAAGTACACTCTCTATCACATGGATTGCGATGACGAAACCCACATTCGAATGACGCAGCTGGTTGTTGCGGCAACAGATTCGGCTCCGCGGGTGGAAGTTGGGTTGGGGTTAATTTTCACCTCTAACGGCATGTACGATTTTGAGGGCAAAAAAGTCTCCGACTTTTCGCACACCAAATTTACAGTGTACAAAATGCACGGCGAAGACAACTTCTTGATTGTCGACGCGGCTTGCGGCGAAATTCTTTTGCTGAACGGCAGCAAAATTGTGCTGAATGCCGCCGTCAAAGCAGTCAAGCGCTCTAAGCGCTACGTTGCCTTTATTGGCAATGGTGAATGGCAACTCTATCGCTACAACGGTCTCAAGCTGTCATTTGCCGCGCCAATACCGGAAGACAACAAATTGTTTTTGGGCGACAGCTTAGTTGTTTGCGGCACGCCGGGGAACTATCGCCTGTATTCTCTTTATGACAAAGAGGTGCTGTGCGAAAAGCAAAACCACATTCACTGCAGTCCGACCCAGCATTTTGCCATTTGCTCGGAACTCACCGGTAAAAAAGCCAACATTTTCTACAATGGCTATTGGAAGTCGTTTGACAATGTTGAAGAATTCACCATCGTGAACGACACGCACCGGTTGTTTGCTCTGCGCTGTAACGGCAAGAATTTCGTCTACAACTATGACGGAACGCCCGACTGCGACCTGGCTAAGCTGTATCCTAACGGAATGGATTTTGTCAGTTTCAACGACGGCTTGCTGATGGTTATGGACAATGGCAACACAAACTTCTATTCTCGCGGCTAAACGAGAATGGACAACAAAAAGGAATCGATATTTTTATATCGGTTCTTTTTTTATTTATACGGCTTATATTTATACGGCAAAAAAATTCTCCAATGGATTGGGGACCATCGGAGTTTTGATATAATCAGGATTATTCGCTTTGATTTTAGTTTTGCTTGACCATCCCAACTTGGTTTTTGAACACTAAAATTATTCATAGTACACTTACAAGCTCCTGGTCCTACACAAGCACCTGAATACTCTTTCCGGCATGAACCTACACCGTGGCAGCCTTCACCAGAAATAGTTGCAGAACATTGAAATTGATAACTTCCATTATCTTCATACCCCTCACCTAAGTGGTTGTCAATTTTCCAACAATCTACATCGCCCCGTAAAAAACAGTGATATCCTCTTTTACAGGTTTATCAGACCTTAACTGCAGACAATAACCATTCGCCATCAACAGTTCCATCGACAGTAGTCCAATCAATCGATATGCGAACTTCTTTATTAGTTGAAGGGAGATTATTTATGCTTTTCTTTACAAACTTAACTCTATATCCGTCGTATTGATAAATATTGTCATACTTTAGTTGAAAAAAATCTGTGTTTATTTTGCGGACAGACCCCATAAAAGTTCTTTGCCGATACTTTCAAAATTATTCCACAATGTTTTAGGAATAACTGTTCCGCTGATATTGTTGTTAACATTGCTGCCAGTGCCGTTACCGTAGAACATATATTTTATCTTACCTGTAACATCGTTTGGACAAGTTCCGCCGTTGCAGGTATATTGAAACTTAAAGGTTATATTGATAGGGGCGCCATTCGGTTCACTGGTTCCGCACTGGTTGGTGTATCCGTCAACTTTATCGACAGGCATAAACGTTTCACCGGATTTACAGTTTGCAGCTGATAGTTATTGCAAAAAATCGTAAAATATTGTATACTAAAAGTATTAGAGGAAAAGTGTGTAAAAATAACGTAGTTTTTTTACACACTTTTTTATAAAAGCTAGGCTATTGCTCAGATAGCGCATACACTGATTTTAAGCCGTCTGCCGCCGCCGAGGTGATACCTCCGGCATAGCCGGCGCCCTCGCCGCAAGGATACAGCCCTTTGACATTGCTTTGCATGGTTTCATCGCGCACAATCCGTACCGGCGAAGAACTGCGGGTTTCAACTCCGGTCAAAACCGCGTCATAGCAATCAAATCCGCGCAGTTTTTTAGCCATTTCCACAATACCTAGCCGCAAAGAATCTGTAATTTCATCAGATAAAAGCTGATTAAATCCGCCCAAAGCCACCCCCGGAAGATAGGACGGACGAACCTCGCCTAACTTTTGCGAAACTTTGCGGCACAAGAAATCACCAACCAAAACTGCCGGCGCGCGATATGACTTGTCACCAGCAATAAAAGCGTTTTCTTCTAATTTGCGCTGAAAATACATACCAGCCAGCGGACTGCTGCTGCCAAAATCTTTTTCGGAAACACCCACCAGTAAAGCCGAATTAGCATTTTCCGCCGCGCGGGCAAACTCACTCATACCATTTGTCACGACACGTCCTTTTTCGGAAGCAGCCGCCACAACCACGCCGCCGGGGCACATACAAAACGTATATACCGAACGTCCGTTGGGCAAGTGCACCGCCATTTTATAATCTGCCGCTCCCAAATACAGGCTTTCCGCCGCTTTACCGTACTGCGCCTTATTTATCAGGGTTTGCTTGTGTTCTATTCTAGCGCCGACTGAAAATGGTTTTTGCTCCATGTGCACGCCTGAATTATACAGCATTTCAAAAGTATCGCGCGCGCTGTGACCGATAGCCAAAAACAGCTTGTTTGCCGGCAATTCATAAGTTTCCTTTTCGTCCGTAACTTTGACCGCAACAAGTTTATCGTTTTTGATAACAAGTCCGGTTAACTGACTGTTAAAACGATATTCTCCGCCTAAAGACAGTATTTTTTGCCGAATATTTTTAACAACCAAGCGCAGTTTGTCCGTACCGATATGCGGCTTTGCCAAATAAAGGATTTCCTGAGGAGCTCCGGCGGCGGCAAATTCTTGCAAAACTTTGGCAGTAAACTTATCTTTTTTGATGCCGGTCATCAACTTGCCGTCCGAAAAAGTACCGGCGCCGCCCTCTCCGAACTGCACGTTGGAATTGGCTTTAAGCTCGCCGCCCTGCCAAAACGCCGCCACATCTTTTTGACGCTGCTCCACCGGTGCGCCGCGCTCCAAAATAATCGGGTTCAAACCGGATTCCGCCAAAGCAAGACCGGCAAACATACCCGCAGGACCGCTGCCGACCACAATCGGACGCACGCCGTCAGCCTTGAGGTTAAACGTTAGTTTTTCAACTTCCGACAGCTGTTCAATATCTTTGTCACGCACTGTTGAAACCGCATTACAATCCACGCTGTAGACAAAATGCACATTGTTTTTGTTGCGCGCGTCAACCGATTTTTTGGATACGACGAAATTTTGGAGTTCGCTTTCTTTCACTCCCAATTTTTGCGCGGCTTTTTGTTTGAGCTGCTGTTCATTTGCGTTCAGCGGCATAGAAATATTGTTAATGCGTAACATAATATACCCCTTTGTTATGGAGGTATATTACACAAAAAACGCAAATTTGCAATTATTCTTTGTTGTCTTCGGCGTTGTCGTTACGCAAAATCTGCCACAGCGGACGGCGGTACATCCACAGGTTTATGACGCCAAGCACCACCGACATTGAGCCGAAAATATACAAAAGATAGTACCAGTTCAGGTTATCTGCCGACATCATCACATCTTGATTGGTTACCCGCAAAAAGCCGATTGCTACAGCCGTTACCACAAATGCGGCAATAAATGCTAAAGTCCATATGCGGTGCACCACGTTTTTATTGACCATGGCGGCGGTGATGAAATAGATAAAAACTAGCGATATGAGCAAATATAATTCCATAGGTTTTCTCCTTGCTGTGGAGATAATCTAAATTAAAAAAATTTCAATAGTTGGGAATAATTTGCAAAAAATTAAAAAAGTTATTGACTAGGTGCAAAACATACGTTAAAAATGTTTTCGTTATCACAGATGGAGCGTTGGCAGAGTGGTAATGCAGCGGATTGCTAATCCGTCATCCCCTTAAAAGGATGCACAGGTTCGAGTCCTGTACGCTCCGCCAATAAAACCCCATAGGGCTTGTCCCTGTGGGGTTTTGTTGTGTGGTAAAAGCGGTAGGACTCGAACCGTAAGGCGTGCTAAGGAAAAACTGTCCTTAATTGACAGTTTTTCTCTGCAAACGCAGCGAAAACTTAATTGAGCTAGGACAGCGAAAGCAACCGCGGCGAAATTTTGTTTGAGTTGCGATAGAGTTTTACACAATTGTGTAAAACGCAGTCCTGTACGCTCCGCCAATAAAACCCCATAGGGCTTGTCCCTGTGGGGTTTTGTTGTATAGAGTTTTATTTATTATAAAGCGTGCTAAATTTTGCCATATATTTTACGGTATATTTTCAGCCAAAATGCTAAACGAGAAAAATCACCGCTCAAAAACATTTTACATAAGAATCGGTTAAACAGGCTTAGCTCAGTCGGGAAAAACACCTTTTGCGCCGCTAAATCCAAGCAAATTTGCCGATATTTATGCCAATAGCTTTGGTAGTCCGCGTTTTTGAAATACGGAGACGAACAGCATTGCCTAAAAATTATTCTCGAAAATTTTTTCTTCATCAGTTCATAACTTTTTCTATCTTCCATTGCCGCAAAATGCGTCATTATTTTTTGAGCCAGCAAAATATGGTCGTTAATTTCTCGCTCCGAAAACTTTTGATGCGTCAGACTTCCTGAATTTTCAATTTTGCGATAATAAAATAATTTCTCTTGAACAAACGCAAAACCATTAACTTTTTCAAATATTCTGAAAGAATATTCAAAATCTTCAGCCATTTGTTTAAAACTCACATCAAAAAACAGTCCCTTCAATATTTCTTTTTTGTATAACTTTCCCCAAACTGCTATTTGCAATTTAGGCTTTTTACGTCTTAAAAAATAAGATACCGGATTAAATATTTTTTTTAATTCACATTGTTGATATTGATAATTTTTAAAATCAACACAAGCATCTTCATTACAACAAACCGCCATATCGCTGTTTGTCTTTTCCAGTGCCGTCGTCATATATTCCATAAACTGACAACACAGCATATCGTCAGAATCCAAAAAAGCGATATAATCGCCTTTAGCTTTTTGCAAAGCCGCGTTACGCGCTGCCGAAACGCCGGAATTTTTTTGATTTATAAGCACAAAGCGACTGTCTTTTGCCGCATACTCCTGCAAAATTTGCCAAGAACTGTCTGCCGAACCGTCATTAACGCAGATAGCTTCCCAATAAGGATAGGTCTGCGCCTGCAAGCTGTCTAAACACGAGGCTAAATATTTTTCTGCATTATAAACGGGAACAATTACCGAAACCAGTTTACCGGAGCTGTTTTCTTTGGATTTTATTTTCATAACTTTCTCCATTAGAGGGTTCTAAACCTCACAAAAAAAGCCGCCTTGATGAGAGGCAGCAGGAAGTTAGAACCTATAATGGAAATAGTGTAGTGTATTTGGCGTAAGAGCAAGCTCCTACGCCTTATTAACCACCTTCCTGCTTTGGCGCAACAAGGTAGTTTTTCTCATCTGGAAAAACCAGCTATCCATTAGAGGGTTCTAAACCTCACATCGGTAATCAGCCGATGCAATTTAAAGCTAGAAAATTTACTAAATAAAGTCAAATTATTTTTTTTAGTTTTAAAATACAAAAAGCAGCAAAACCTAAAATATAAAATCAACTGCTAGCCGATAATCAATTCCATTTCGGTTTCGGAAGAGGTTAATTTCAAAGAAACGTCCGCTCCTAAAAGATTTTGCAAATAATAAAGCTGCGCATACTGCGAAGCGTTTTCATCAACCTTTTGACCGGCTAAAATTTTTTGATACGCCGCAATTTTAGAAACTGAAAGCTTAAAATCCGAAACAGCCTTGACAATCATATTGTCCGCACTGACGCTGATAGAAATCTCTCCGCCTTTAATATAAAGTTCGGCGGCAATCATCACGCACACGCACACAATTTTAGAAAGCTCCGGCAAAACACGGTGCAGTTTTAACGTTATTGGGTTGCCGCGGCTGCACACAGTTGCTAAATAATCAGCGCATAAATGCTCTAAATCCTCAGGCTGCAGTTTTTGCGAATCCACACCAAACGCAACTCTGAAAAATTTTTGACGGGCAATCAAAGTGTTTGAGCCGGTAGTCAGAATTTTTTTTGTACTGTCGTCCAACATTCCGTTGTCATCTTCTATCAATTCCAAGGCACTGGAAATTGCCCCGATATTGCCGATTAAATCGTGGCTGATACGCGTGCAAATAAGTTCGGACAATTCCGTTTTGCTCAATTCCATTTTTATTGCTCCTTAAAATGTGTAAACATCTGTGTTCATAAAGCGCTGGTCTTCGCGCGACATTCTAGTATAATCAAGTTCCAGCAGCATTGGGTCATACAGCATTAAACGCCCTGTCGCAGCCTGAAGAATCGGCTTATTGTCGCCAAGTCCCCATATTACCTGCTCTTTATTGTCCGGCTCGCCGTATTTTTGGTTAATTTTTTTCCAAAAATCATAAATTTTGATATTGCGCAGATAATCAGCCTTGGCACCGCTGCCGCGAATGTTGGCGGCTTCACTCATATAAACAATGCGGTAGGCTTTGTTGCCGGTAAAATTGCTGGTAAAAAACACCCGCACATTTTCTTTGGTGCGAAAATTATTGAAAACCATTTGTTCAACATATTGATAGTTATTTTTCTGCGCCAATTTTATAATGCAGGCTTCGGTTCGCTCATAGCCGACCACGCCTTGGTTGCGGCATTGTTCGTCATAGCGCCAGCGAATAAAGTTTGGAATTTCAAATTTTTCAGAGTTCTTTTGATACCCGCGCTTTTGCATAGCTTCCATGGTTTGCTTGGTGTTCATTCGCAGCATTACGCCGGAAATGTCAAACACCGACGCGTTTGTGCGGTATTGCGGCTCTTGATTATCCGTATTGGAAGAAATTACCTGCGCGCCTTTTTCGGCAACGGTTGTAACCAAATTGTTTATCCAAGTTTTACTTTCTTCCTGATTGCCATTTTTGGCTGTTTGCTCGGCATTTTCTTCTTTAACATACGAACGCAGCGAACTGTTTGCCGCATTTTTATCGCCAGCTGATGCGGCATTTTCTTCTGCCGCCAAAGTTTCGCCACCTAAAAAAGCAAAAGCCATAAAACACAGTGTAAAAAGTTTATCTTTGTTCAAAATCATTTTGCATTCCAACGGATATTACATTATTTGCAGTTTAACGCAGTTGTTTTTAAAAAAGGTTTAAAATGTAAATGTTTTATTGTTTACAAGCGGCAAATAAAAAGATACGTTAGCAAAAAAACAAGGAGAAGAAAATGGAACCTGTTGTGCAAATTATCGGCGCCGGACTTGCCGGCTGCGAAGCGGCTTGGCAGCTTATCAAACGCGGAGTTAAAGTGCGTATTTTTGAAATGAAACCGCAAAAATTTTCACCGGCTCATAAAAATGCGGATTGGGCGGAGCTGGTTTGCTCTAACTCTTTGCGTTCTGACGATGCTGAACACAACGCTGTGGGGCTTATGCATGAGGAAATGCGCCGTTTTGGCTCGCTGATTATGGAAGCTGCCGACAAAACTCAAGTTCCTGCCGGCGGAGCGTTAGCGGTTGACCGCGGCGGATTTGCCAAATTTATAACTGAAAAAATAAAATCTTCACCCTTGGTAGAAGTCATAAATCAGGAAGTTACCGAATTTCCAACAGCCGACGCGCCGTTAACCATTATTGCCAGCGGTCCGCTGACCAGCACCGCTTTTATTGAAGCCATAAAAGCCAAGGTTGACCAAAAATCACTCTCTTTTTATGACGCCATAGCTCCGGTGGTTTATAAAGAATCCATAGACTTTTCCAAAGCCTGGTATCAATCCCGCTATGACAAAGGCGACAAATACGACTACATCAACTGCCCGATGAACAAAGAAGAATATTACCGCTTTGTCGATGAATTGCTGAAAGCAGAAAAAATGCCGTTTCATGATTTTGAAGAGCCGCATTATTTTGACGGCTGTCTGCCGATTGAAGTTATGGCGGAACGCGGCGTCGACACGCTGTTATTCGGTCCGCTGAAGCCAGTGGGCTTAACGAATCCACATTCCAGCGAAAAACCATATGCAGTGGTGCAACTGCGGCAAGATAATAAGGAAGATACGCTGCGCAACATTGTCGGCTTTCAAACCAAAATGAAATACGGCGAGCAAACTAGAATTTTCAAAATGATTCCGGGGCTCGAAAATGCCGAATTTGCCCGACTTGGCGGAATCCACCGCAACACTTTTATTCAAAGTCCACTGTTGCTGGATGAATTTTTGAGACTGAAAGCGCAGCCTAATGTGATGTTTGCCGGTCAAATCAGCGGCTGCGAAGGCTATGTGGAAAGCGCTGATACTGGTATGCTTGCCGGATATTTTGCCGCTTGCCTGATTAAAGGAAAAACGCCTATTCTGCCGCCGCGCACTACAGCCAGCGGCGCCATGCTGGGGCACCTTGCCGATGCCACAGCCGACTATCAGCCAATGAATATAAATTTTGGCATATTCCCGACTATTCAAGGAGAAATCACCGCTAACGGCAAATTCCGCAAAATAAAAGGAGCCGACCGCAAAGAAGCCTATTGCCAACGCGCGCTGACCGATTTTGCCCAATGGATGGAACAGACTAATGCTTAACGGAAATAATCCAGCCGAACTTGCAGCCAAAGAATACCGGCAGTTAACGGCAAAGTATTTGGCTTATTTGCAGCTGGGAAAGCGTCATTTTTCCAACCCTAAAATTACAGCTGCCCAGCGTTTGGAAAAACTGCGGCTGCTGGAAAAAGCCCTGCGCAAAACGTGTCCGCTGCAGCAAAGCTTAATCTTCAAGCTGCAGCAGCAATTTTTGCAAAAAAACATTTCAATTTCGCTGCTTTTAGAACCGCTATCGGTTTGGCGCTATGCGGCAGCCGGCAAAACTCCGACTTCCGGCGCGCAGGTTTCAGAAATTCTCAACCGGCTGATGTCGCCGCTTGCCCGTCTTATTTTGGTGTCGCACGACGAAAATCCAAGCACCTATCTGCCCTTGACTTCGCTTTTTATTATATTGTTTCTGCAAGAAAATTTTGAAAAAAATTCTGATTTTATTAAAAAAGCCAAAATGAGCAAACGGCAAAAAGAAAGCCGCTTGAAAGGACTTTATAAAAGCGCGAAAGTGATTTTATCTTTAGTAAAAAGCAAACGGCTGAAATTTAAGCTGGCTATATGGCTGAACAAAGCCAACCTGCAAACAAAACAATTTATAAATAATAAACAGCATAAACTGACTTTTCTTGACTGCTCTTGGATTTTTTTATATAGTTTATGGCAGTTCGCGGTGATTAAGCGAAAGTCTGTTAGTAATAGAGGAATCTAAATGTTATCTGTCGGCGATATTGTGAAAAAAAGCCAGCCTTCTTTATTTTGGTGCATGCGCGGTCTATCCAAGCCTAAGCGCGAGGCAATTTATACGCTGTTTGCCTTTTGCCGCCACATCAGCAATATTCTGCGTTCTAAAATGCCGGCAGAAGAAAAAGCCGAGCTGCTTAACGCTTGGCGCGAAGAGCTGGACAATATTTATGACAAGCAAGTCCCGACAACCAATATCGGACGTAAAATTTATAAAAACTGCATGCGTTTTAATTTGCCTAAGGAACAAATGTCGCAAATTTTAGACAGCGCATTTTTAGATGTTCCGCAGCCGCTGCAAGCGCCGTCGCTAGAAGTTTTTGAAAAATATTTACACGGCTTAGCCGTGGTGCCGCTTAACCTGACCCTGACCATTATTGGAGAAAGCAAGCCGGCAGCACGTGAAAAATTGGCAGATAACTTAGGTCGAGCCCTGATGATTACATATATTCTGCGCGATATAAAAGACGATGCTAAAGCAGGTCACCTTTTTATTCCGCAGGAACTGCTGCAAAAAGCCAATGTTAATAAAGACACGCCGGTTGCAGTATTGGAAGATAAAAACCTTTCAACCGCCAGACAATATTTATCGGCAGATGCAAAAAAATATTTCAGCACCGCCAACAGATTTTTAAGCAAAATGAACAAAAAATCGGTTATGCCGCTTTATTATTTGGCAAATTTAAGCAAATGCTATTTTGAGCAAATGAACAACCGCGGCTGGGAAATTATTTCGCCAAAACCAAACATCAACAACATCGGCAAGTTAAAACTGATTATCAAAACCTTATTTGCTTAATTAGCATCGGTCAGCTTAAAGCTTGGATATGAGCTGCCTTCGGGATATTTGGTTTCCGCCTCTTTAATAGCGCGGTTAAATAAGTCCTTTATTTTGACTAAGTGATTGTTTTTCAGCAATGTTTCTTTAGGCAGCGGACGCAACACATCAAAACCCTGTTCACCGGCGCCGATAAACGGATCTACCGCACAGGTAATAACTTTATCATCATATAAAGGCTTGCCGTTTTCTTTGAACAAAGGCTCTCCGCTAATATAAATCTGCGTTACTTCGCCTTCATTGGTATCATAGCGCTGGTGGCAGCAAACCTCAATATTTTGCGAACCTTGCAGAAAACGCACATTGCCTCCGGGGATTAAATAACGATATTTCAAAGCGTTGTTCCACACCTCTTTCAATTCTTGCGGAGTCACAGACACCGTCTGCAAAGGAACATCGGCGGAAAAGGCTCTTTCCAAATTGTAGTGCGTCAGTATTTTGTCTTTTTCATAGCGCAGAGCGTGGCTGGTATAACCGGTGGAAATCAGCGCTATATCCGTTTTGGCGGTGGCACGCATACAGTCGGCAATAAAAGTGCCTAAAGAGCAAGGATTAGAATAAAGTTTTTCTAAATTGAGCGTACTTTTGGCAACCGGAATATTCAAACCGGACTTTTCTTCAAACTCTGCCAACGGCGGCTCAAACACCGGATTTATTTCAGTTTGCTTTACATTTATTTCTTCAATAAACTGCAGATTCGTATGGTGTTTCAAAAAACCTAAATTAAAGTGCAGCATAGTTTTGCTAAACGCCTGCGGATAATACATACGCTCCTTTTCATCGGGCGCAACCGGCGCGTGTTCGTGACCGCCCAACAGCAAATCCAGCCGAATACCTTTAGCGGCGGCTGTGGCATATATATCATGGCTGCAAGGCTCCAGCGCGTGATTAAGCACAATCAAAGCATCAGGCTCAATGTGACGTATCACCTCGGACATAGCGGCAAAAGTTTCGGGGATATCCGTTAGCACAACCCCATATTTGTTTAAGCGGATTTGATTGATGCAAAATGCCGTAACCATTACTTTTTTATGGTTTATTTCCAACAAAATATAGGGGTCTACCCAGCTTGGACAGCGTCCGGTGTTTAAATCCAGCAGATTTGCGCACAGCACATGGATATTTGATTGATTAAAACGTTTGCAGGCGTTTTGCAAAAATTTGAAACTTTCTAAATTGAACCCGAAATCGTTATTGCCCAGCGCCAAAACAATTTTTGCATCAGGCAATTGGCGGCGCAGAATTTCATAGCTTAAAATACTCAGTTCGCGGTCGTAAATTCCCTTAAACAAATCGCCGCAATCACAAATCAGGGTATTTTTACCGCCTTTCGGCGCTTTTTCTATAATTTTGCTAAACAGACGACAAAGCTTACGGGTTTCCTGATGTGAATCCGTTAAAGCAAAAATATCTATCTTATTCTCTGCCGTTTCCATTTTTATATCTTCTTAATGCTTGTCAAAATACATTTATTTTTTTATTTATCAATAAAAAATTAAAAAATTATGTCATAAATTAGCTAAAAACTTAAAACCCTTGGAGATAAGATTATGAAAAAACTGCTTCTTTTAACACTTTGCCTGTTGTCTGCTTGTGCGCAAGATCCGTACAAATTGAAAATCAGCAACACTTTGGCAGACAACCACGGACAAAGCATTTATTTCCGCAGCAGTCTCCGCAGCTCTTATGCCGGACAAATCCGCAGGGTTTTAAGCAACAAATTCGGCGAAATTGGTATGAAAACTGCAACTTCTGCTGAAAACGCCGATTTTATCGCTATTTTTGATATTGAAACATTCTATAAGCAAAACGGAAAATATAAAGACGCGTCTTATGCCAACAACTCAACCGGCGTTTTGTTCAGTAGCGATGAAAATGCTTCTTCACAATATTTTTCGGGCAACGCCAATATGCAAACCGACCGCGACCAAACCTGCTTTACGCTTAATATTGGACGCAAAGACACTTCCCGCGCGGTTTACAGCTCAACATTCTGCGCCGACACCACTTATGAAACCGAAGATTTCTTACCGTTGGTTCTTGATGTTTACGGCAAATACGGCAACTATACCACGGCTAATGTCGGCATACAGTGCATAACTTCTCCGGAAGGCGACGTTGCCTGCAACCCGATGCATGACCGCCAGCAGGCGTTTATAAATTCTTTGTGGATTGACCGGCAAATCAGCGACAACTAAATTTTCAGCAAGCGTTTTTTAGCGGCTTTGTATTCATCATCTGAAAGCAAGCCGTCTTCTTTGAGCTTAGCCAGTTTCAACAGCTGTTCAATTTCAGTATGCGGCAAAGGCAGCCAGCGGCGCAGCAGCAATGTATACGTGCCGAAAATCAGAATATAAAACACAAAAAAGGCAATAAAATCAAACCATAGGCTGAAGCCGCATAATGAAATCAGCACATATTCAAACAGCGCCGCCAACACAAACATTGTGGCATGCAAAGGGTGCAAAACCATCAGCACCAACGCCCACAGCGCCAGCATAATTGTTGCCAGCAGCAATGAAACGGTAACGCCTAAAACGCTGCCGCCCATGGATAAAAATGAAAATGACGATAACAGACTTCCCATAAAATATTCCTTTTCTGTCCGTTAACTTAAATCAAGGCGCAAAAAAAATCAACAAGAAAGCATAAAACTTAAATATTCCTTGACATTCCGCCCTGCTCCGCCTACTTTTCATTATATAAATTTGGGGAGAAAACGACCATGAAAAAAGCAGAAAACGTAAAAGAATTTGTAGAAAGAATCGATGCGAGCAAAAAGGTGAATCCAAAAGATTTGTCATCGGATCAGGACTTGAGCATTGCGATTATGAACCTGATTTCAATTGAGGAACACCTTGTTTTTTCGGGGGCAAAAACCGGTAAAACTTCTTACTACGATTTAATTAAAGATATACGCGAAACCCGCAAGAATCTGCTGCAAAAAATTATTCCAAGCTATGAAGGCGAGGTGTGGTGCATGTCAAAGCATTTGCTGGCAACCTCTATGCGCTTGATGGAAGTCGGCACCAAACAGCAGACCTTGGGGCACGATGAAGAAGCCTATAAAATGTTTAACACCGCCTATGATATGTATTGCCTGTTTTGGGGCTTAAACATGGGAATGATGGAAACCAAAGAGCTGAAATGGATTGAGCCGGATTTGGAAGAAGTTAAGAAAATCACCGCCAAAGCCGAGGAATTTTCTAAAGAAGAAATCAAAGCTCCGGCAGAAAAAGCTGCTGAACCGACAGAACCTGAACCAAGTTCTGCTTTGGCTAAAATGAAAAAATTTGTGCGCAAAGCCGTTGACTGCTGCATTGAATAAGACGAGGAAAAAATGAAAAAATTATTTTTAGCTTTTTTATGTGCTTTCAGTTTGTTGGCTACCGCCGCTTGTTCTAATGCGTCGGACGAAGAATTAAGCAAGGATAAAATTTATTTCTTTTATCAAACCACTTGCCCGCATTGCCACGATGCCGCCGGATACATCAAAAAGAATTATCCAAGCTTAAAAATTACGGCGTTGGATATTAAACTTCCGGGGAATTTGAAGCTTTTTGAAACAGCGATAAAAAAATATGACATCACGGGTCCGGCAGGAACTCCGCTGTTTATTATGGGCGACCATTATTTAATGGGCTGGAGCGAATCCGAACAAATGAAGTTTGATTTATATGTTAAACCTTATTTGGAATAGTAAAATTTAAGCCTCGTTCAACGAGGCTTTTTTTATAGCAATATGTTTTGCTTTGAATAAAGCGAATTCGCCGTGGATGACAAATAGTGTGTTGACACTCCTCACTTAGCGCCTTTTACTCCAACCTCTCAGCGTCATTCTTGAGCGTGAGCGATAGCGAACTGTCTCGAGAATCCAGAAATAAAAAGTTCTTATTCTTTTAGCGGACATACCATACTGAATCCCCGGCGAATGAGCTGACGCTCAAAGCCAAGGATGACAAGTAGTGTGTTCATAATAGTGTGTTAATAATAATCAGTAGAGCGGGCGGGGATTTCTCCCCGCTTTATCTTACCACTCTGAACATTGAAAATTGTTGGCAGCGCACAATATTCCATATTGTTCATAACCATTATTGTGTATTTCCTCACATGATGGATGCGTCATATTACTACCACTAATCATCGTTCTATTGCTACCTGCAGCTTCACTGCATCTAACTGTTCCAGATGCAGTGGTATATGCCGGACCTGCAGAATAAGTTGTTGCAGGTAAAATTGTCTCTGCAGAATTTGAGAAGTTTACACTATCATTATAATCTGTTTGACCTTCACAATTATAGTTTACAGTAAATGATTGATCAGATATTGTAAGAGGACGAAGCAGTCTTCCTCTAATATAAAGTTGAGCTTTAACATTTGTACCGTCAAATTGGGCGTGACCAGCGACTGTTACATAACCTTTCATATTAACAGATACTATTTGTTCTGCATCTGGTCCGGCAGGGTAACTTGCTGTTGCCGTATGAGCAGGTTTGCATTGGTTCATACCAAACGCGTAACCAGTAGCTGTACTATTTGTAGCTTTTACAGTTACTTCATCCCATTTTTGCAACTTTGAATAGTAAACAATCTTATTGTTCTTTGGTTTAGAACTTTTCATTTGGGGACTATTAAATTTAACCTGCAAATTGCCGTCCTGCATCAACTCCATAAAACCAGTACTACCTTTTTTAGAGCTGTCGCCTGATTCAGTTATAGTATATTGAGGTGGGTATTGAGGATCAATACAATCATTCGTATCGTAAGGACAGTTTACAACGTAGTAAATGTACTTATCACCATCCAACGCAGCGCATCGTTCACCGCCTTTTAATGGGATTGGCAAAACAACTTCATTGTTGGCAACTTCATGCGCATGTTGAAACATGCAGCTGTCATAATCATCATCTGCTGCGCCACAAATATTATTCTGAGTATCCCAAAACTCGTTATTCAACAGATATGAATATTTACCTGTGTTTTCATCTTTTAGAAGATACAGTTTGATATCAGCAACAGTGTTATTAGAAATAACATCTGCATCAGAAACAAAGTCAAAATCATGATAATCTAACGTATAGGTTCTTACACCTTGGGTATTGCAGATGTCATTTTCGTAGCCGTTTCTTCCTGAATTTTCTCGTCCGCAGTCATCGCCGCCATAAGAACAGCCATATGGTTTAGTTCTATCGAATAATGGTTTTTCTTCATCTAAAAACCAGTTAAGTTCATTGTATCCCTTCCAATCTGTTTTGGCGATAGTTGTTCCGCTGATGTTGTTGCCTATTTTGCTGTCGTTAAATTCATATATGATGTTCTTGGTAACATCGCTTGAGCAAGCCCCGCCGTTGCAGGTATATTGGAATTTAACAGTGATATTGTCATCGTCTTTCGGTTTAGGAATACAGCCGCCCTTGCCGTCATTATCATGCTGGTCGTCACATACGCATTCGCGGTTCTGTTCTACTTTCGGCTTCGGACAGCAGAGATTGGCTCCGGCAGTTTCGTTTTCTTTGCAGCAAGTACCGTTATCGGTTTGTTTATATTGGCAGACACACTCGCCGTTACTCCACTTTTTCAGTGTCGGACAGGTGCAGCCGGATGTTGCCGAGCAACACATTCCCATCTTGGAATACCATTTTTCACCGTTCACACAGCAATGTCCTCCATCGCTGCTATCCCAAGAATAACCGGAATTATTTACGCAGTTATATTTGGTTGTGCCGTTGCTGGTGCAAGCTGTGCATTTAAAGCAAGATGTTTTGCTTTTCCACTCATAATCAGTTTTTGAAGTATTGCCGTCAAAGTCTTTGCACTCGTCTGTCGGATTTGGTTCATGGTAATCAACCTTGCCGGTGCTGCAGTTGCCTGTCGGCAAAAAACACGTGGTCGCCCACGCTGCTGCGGCGATTCCGCAAACCCCCGCCAGCAATACGGCTGCCGCGAGTATCCTCCCTTTCGCCGTTTTTTTAATCTTATTACTCATCGTAAAGCCTCCTAAAATAAATTATACCTAAATTACTCTGACTCCATACAGAGTCGAGCTTCTCCCCCACTATTAGTTTACGTTAAAGATTGAAAATATGCAATATTTAAATAGAAAACATATTATTTTGTCACAATTATGTAACATTTAACAACAAAAAAACTCCCTGCAAATTTAGCAAGGAGCTAAAAAAAACAACTATAACCGTTTTATTTTACGGCAGCACCGGCAGCCACAGACGGAACCGGCATTGGAGCTGGTTCAACAGGCATTGGACGCGGAGCTTCATGATGACGCTTAAATTCGTCTTTCATTTTTTTGCACCCTTGGTCTTGGTTACTGCCGCAGTCTTTGCCGTATTTACAGCCGCCGGCAAATTTGTCGACACTTTGCGCGTCGCCAGTGTTGATGATGATTACATTGCCGCCCTGAGCATCAGAATATGCAGGGAAAGGCATTGCCGGAACTGGCGCCATTTGCATAGGCATTGGGCGAGGTCTGTTCATCGGGCAGCGAAAACCGCATTGCAGTAAAGCATGAAAGCCCATACCAGCCAAAAAGATTATTAAAACACATAAAATTTTAACAATCATTCTTTTGCGGCAGCAACAGCCACAGCAGCAAGAACATTCTTTACCATCTTGGCAGCCGCAATCGCAGCCTTTATCGCAGCAACAGCATTTTTCTCCTTTTGTTTCAGCTTTTACAGCTTCTGTTTTTTCTTTTTTATCCATTATATCCTCCTTTACGGATTAAAAAGTTATTTATCTGACTAAAATATAGGCGGCTCAAACTAAGATGTAAAGAGCGCGCCCAATTTTTTTGATTAGGATTATTTTATTTTTTTACTTATTTTTTCACAACCAAAACTGTCGGCACTTTTTTGCGGAGTTCGCTGCGGGCGCTGACTTGCAAATTTTCTACCGGAACGCCCATTGTCAGCATATCACCGAAAATACGCGCGGTAACGTTCTGCACCATTTCCTGTGCTGTCGAATCCATCGGCATAACCGCAACAACTTCCAGCTTGGCATCAGGATTGTCTTTAATTACTTTATTTACAACCTGTTCCAACTCCGCTAAATATTCCACGTTTTCATTTGGAAAATCTTTAGAAAAAACAGTTCCGGCAACAGGTTTAACCGGCTCTACCACTGTTTTAGCCTGTTCAGGAGCTTTGGCGTTCAAAGCTTTCTGCACGCTTTGCGTGGTTGCCGGCTTAGAGGCTGTTTTGCTAACTTTTACCGGTTTTGCCGCAGTTTTTTTAGCGACTGCTTTTTTGGCTGCCGGCTTTTTAGCTTTTACCGATTTGACCGCCGCTTTTTTTGCAGCTGGCTGTTTTGTTTTTGCCGGCTTGACGGTTTCTATCACACCAATTTTTTTGCCCAGTTTAACTCTTTTTTGGCTGGTATGAACAGATTTGTCTTTAGCCAATTCTTTTTTAACGCTGACCGGCTTAATGGTTTTAAATTCGCTCTCTTGAGGCTGCGGAGTTAAAACGGCATTAGAGTCATTAACATAACCGGCGGCTACATCTACGTTCAAACGGGTGATTTCCGCTCTGAACTGGCGAGATTTAGCCTGTTCGTCTGCAATGTTAGATTTTACCGCACTCATTAAATCGGCATTGGTGTTTTCTTGCTGTTCCAAAGCTGTGGCAATAATATTCAAATCCGCATGGTCGACATCATACGCCCCAGGAATTGCATAGGTAGCGTTAACGGTAGACTTCAGCGCGGTTAATTTTTCCTGCTGTGCGGCAACTTCAGAGGCAACGCCGGCTAATTTTTGCGTTCCGTCTTCCAAGGTGCCCAAATTTTCCTGCGCCTTATTCAAAGCCGCCACCAAATCCGGATTTGACGGAGTAGTTCCGGCTTGCAGCTTGGCTTCAATTGTGTTTATAACCGCATTATATTCCGAATCGGCTTCAGCAATAGATTGGTTGATTTGAGCCAATTTTTGCGCACTGGAATTTACGGAATTGTGTATGCCGTTATATTCCCGAGTAAATTCATTAACTTTTTTACCCACAAACGAGCCGCTTTTATTAGAAATATTCAAAACAGGCGATGGGCTGACACCAGGAAACTGAACTTCTGACGCAGCGCAAGCCGATAACAGCAGCGACGCAGCCGAAAATAATACAAATTTTTTCATCATATAAGCCTTATATATTATAGTTAACTTTCAATAATGCTCTATTTGTAAAGTGTTTTTATTAAAAAAACAATTAAAGAATTGCGTGTTTGTGCAAAAATTTAAAAAAATCAAAAAAAAGTTCTTGCATTTATATTTTTTTTGTTCTATTAGAATAACCAGTCGCTGCGCCCGTAGCTTAATTGGATAGAGCATCTGACTACGGATCAGAAGGTTGTGAGTTCGAGTCCCGCCGGGCGCGCCAATAAAACAAAAAGGTCTCTTCGGAGACCTTTTTGTTTTATTAGTGCTGTGCAGCGCGGGAGCGAACTCACAGACGTGAGTTTGACCGCAAACGAAAGGCAGGCGGGAGCATGCCGGTTGCCGCAGGCAATGAGAGAAGCGGCGGCAAAGCGAAGCGCAGCCAGTCCCGCCGTCATTTTTATTTTATCTATAATCATATTCCCTTCCCCACGACACCAAACAATTTACGGCTTTGCCATTGCTAAAAAGTTCTATTGAAAAGCAAAACGGCGGAAATATCTCATTTAGCGAACTGAAACAGTTGTTACAAAAATTTTATAAAGGAGATAAAATATGACATATGGAGTTCGCTTTCCGACCTTAGCTTTTATCACCGGCGGCACCGGACAAGCCAATGAGGGGATTCCACCGCAGCCGTTTGAAACCTTTTGCTATGATTCGGCTTTGCGCGAAGCTAAAATAGAAAATTTTAACGTGGTGCCATACACCTCGGTTTTACCTAAAGAAGTTTTTGGGAATATTGTGCCGGTAAATAAAGTTGAAAAGCAATTCAAACACGGCGCCGTGCTTGAAGTTATTATGGCTGGACATGGTGCCAGCCGCGATGAACACAAAGCCATTGCCACCGGCGTGGGCATTTGCTGGGGCAAAGACGCAAACGGTCAGCTTATCGGCGGCTGGGCTGCAGAATATGTGGAATTTTTTGACACTCATATTGATGATGATATTGCCAAAGGTCACGCGGAAATGTGGCTTAACAAGTCGCTGAATCATGAATTGGAATTGCGCGGAGTGGAAAAGCATAGCGAATTTCAGCTCTATCACAATTATTTGAACATTACCGACCAATTCGGATATTGCTTGACTTGCTTAGGCTTTTTAAACTTTGAAAACGCCGAACCGGCGAAAATTTAGGTTGTTCATAATTTGGGCAGCAGAGTTATTTCTGCTGCCTTATTTTATTTAGAAAAGGAAAAACATTATGGCTGATAAAAAGAAAATATCGGCTGATAACACGGCGGCGCCAAGCTCCGGCTCAGGTTTGGGCGTGTGGGCGCTCGCCGCGATTGTTGTCAGCTCTATGATTGGCGGCGGCATATACAGCCTGCCGCAAAATATGGCGGCTGGAGCCTCTGCCGGAGCCGTGCTTTTGGCGTGGGTAATCACTGGTATCGGCGTTTACTTTATTGCCAACACCTTCCGAATTTTGTCTGCCGCCAAGCCTGATTTGAAAGCCGGTATCTATATGTACAGCCGCGCCGGCTTTGGTCCGTATGTGGGTTTTACCATCGGCTGGTCGTATTGGCTGTGTCAAATTTGCGGCAATGTCGGTTATGCCGTGATTACCATGGACGCGCTCAACTATTTCTTTCCGCCGTATTTTGCCGGCGGCAACAATTTGGCGTCGATTATTGGCGGCTCAATTTTGATTTGGGGCTTTAACTATTTGGTTTTGCGCGGAATTAAACAGGCTACCGTTATAAATTTAATCGGTACGGTCGCTAAAATAGTGCCGCTTATTTTATTTATTTTGATTTCAGCGTTTATGTTTCATGTTGATAAATTTGAGTTTGATTTTTGGGGTGAAAATGCTGCCTCCAAACTCGGCGGACTTTCGACGCAAATTAAAAGTACCATGCTGGTAACGCTGTGGGCGTTTATCGGCATTGAAGGCGCCGTTGTGATGTCTAAACATGCAAAATCTCCTAAAACCGTGGGACGCGCTACAGTTTTGGGCTTTTTAGGCTGTTTGGCAATTTATGTAATGCTTTCCGTCTTGCCATTTGGTTTGATGAGCCAAGCTCAGCTGGCAACCATACCGAATCCGTCAACCGCGGGAATTTTGGAAGCTTTAATCGGTAAATGGGGTGCATGGCTGATGAACATAGGCTTGTTGGTTTCGGTTTTAACCAGCTGGCTGGCCTGGACTGTGGTTACGGCGCAAATTCCTCAGGCCGCTGCCGAAAACGGTACTTTCCCGAAGCAGTTTGCTAAAGAAAACGCTAATGCTACACCGTCGGTTTCGTTGTGGATTACCAGCGCTTTAATGCAGTTATTTATGCTGTTGGTATATTTTTCGGGCAATGCGTGGAACACTATGCTGAGCATTACCAGCGTGATGGTGCTGCCGGCATATTTTTCGAGCTGTGCTTATTTGTGGAAAATCTGCGAAGACCATGAATATCCGATAAACTTTTATATTAAACGCTCGGCGGCGCTGCTTTCAGGATTAGTCGGTTCAATATATTCGGTTTGGCTGATTTACGCTGCTGGCTTGAATTATTTGCTGATGGCTGTGATTTTTATGGCTGCAGGCATTCCGATTTATATTTGGGCAAAAAAACAGCATGAACCTAATGCGCCTGCTTTTACGGTCGGCGAAGGCGTTATTGCCGCGTTTGTGGTGGTGATTGCCCTGTTTGCCATTTACGCTTTATCCAGCGGAGTGGTTAAGGTTTAGCAATAATATAATAAACCGTTTGAAAATGAGTCCGCAACAAGGACTCATTTTTTGTAACTACTAAAAAATAATTATGGAATTTTAATTTTTTTCATCTTATACTTTCGGCAAGACATTTTTATATGTCCAGTGCCTTTGGATAGGTGCGGAGCTGTCGAAAGCTCTTATCACATTCGGTGTTAGGATATAACATCGTTATAAAATCTATCTTTGAAGAAGATGGATATGGCGAGCTTAAAGTTATAAATAAATATAAAGAATCTGTTTGGGCTTGGTTAAAGCATAATTTTTTAGATTTGGGCAAGAAAGATTCTTTGGTTTTAACTTTACATAATAAAAATTATGATAAAAAGCTGCGCCGCTGTAAGCCAAAGTTTTTGTGTATGGAAGATAGTGAATATGTTGATGATAAAGACAGAAAAAGAGGTAAAGATTTTTTAGAGGCACTGTTTCCGGATAAATCGGAGTTTGAAAAGTGATATAACTAAAAAAATAACTGCGCGGATTGAAGTCGGCGCAGTTACTTTTTAGCGGTTTTGAGCTGTTTTTATTTCAAAACTTCCATAATGTCAGCAGTAATCTGCTCGGCGGTCAAATGGTAGCGTTTCATCAGCTCAGCATACGGAACACGGTCGGTAAATTCTTTTTTAGCGCCGAAGTTCAAAACTTTTACATTGCTGGTGCCATAGAAAGAAGCGATTTTTTCGCCAAAACCGCCGTCCAATTCGCCGTTTTCCAAAGTTGCCACAACCTGATGATTCTCAGCTAATTCATTCAGCAATTTTTCATCAACACCGGTAATATAGCGCGGGTTAATCAATGTAGCGTCAACGCCCTGTTCTTTCAGTTTAGCCACAACGCTTTCGCCGAGTTCAAAGAAACTACCCAAAGCCAAAACCGCAGCTTTAGAACCTTGTTTAACCACCTGATAATGGTTTAAATCGCCGTAATTTTCCTCAGCCTTGCCGCCTTTGGTTACAGCCAGCGGCACACGAATAACCACAGGGTGTTCAGTTTGTTTCAAGCCCCAGTTCAGCATAGCCAAATATTCTTCTTTGCCAGTCGGCGCCAAATAAACAATATTCGGAATGTTGGCAACCAACGGAATATCAAAGCTGCCCAAGTGGGTGGCGTCCATACCGCTGATGCCGGCACTGAATACCAAAATAACCGCCGGATTGTTGTTCAACGCCAAATCCTGCGACAGCTGGTCGTAGGTGCGCTGTAAAAAGCTGCTGTAAACCATAAACACCGGACGGCAGCCGCCTTTAGCCAAAGCAGACGACATTGCCACAGCCTGTTCTTCGGCAATACCCACATCAACATAGTTTTCGCCGAATGAAGTGCGGCGTTCCGGATTTAAGCCATATGCGCCAGGGGTGCCGGCAGAAATAACAACCAAGTTTTTATCTTGCTGATGGTGGGCGTATAAAAAGTCATAAGTAATGTCACTGTAGTTTTCACCTGATAAATCGATGGTGATTTCTCCGGTTTTACGGTTAAACGGAAAACTCCAGTGCCAACGCTCTTTATTTTCTTCCGCCGGAGCATAGCCCTTGCCTTTAAGGGTGTGAATATGCAGAACCGTTGGAGTATTAACATCTTTAAGTTCTTGCAAAATTTTAATCATATCTTCTTGATTGTTGCCGTCAGCGACATAGCGGTAATTAAAGCCCATTGCCTTAAACATATTGCATTCCGCAGCGCCGTTAGTTTCTCGCAGCAAGCGCAGGTTGTTATAAATTCCGCCGTGATTCTCGGCAATAGACATCTCGTTATCGTTAACAATAATCAGAATATTGCTGTTCAAAACCGCAGCATTGCTGAAGCCTTCCAAAGCTTCGCCGCCGGAAAGCGAACCATCGCCGATAAGGGCAATAACTTTATGATGTTCACCGCGCAAATCGCGGGCTTTAGCCAAACCAGTGGCTAGACTTACAGAAGTTGAAGTGTGACCAACAATAAAGTTGTCATATTCGCTTTCATTCGGATTGGTATAGCCGGAAATCCGCTGCATTTCTTCGGCGTCAAAAAAGCCTTTCCAGCGTCCAGTCAGCATTTTATGAGGATAGCATTGGTGCGAAACGTCATAAACGATTTTGTCATTCGGCGTATCAAAAACATAGTGCAAAGCAATGATAGTTTCCACAATACCCAAATTTGGTCCCACATGTCCGCCAACCAAGCTGTCACGATTCAGAATACCCTCGCGGATTTCCTGTGCCAGCTGGTGCAATTCCGGCAGTGAAAGTTTTTTAACATCTTTAGGTGAGTTTATTGTTTCCAATAGCATAATTTTCTCCTTAAAAACTATAAAATAGCGATTCTGCGCCTAGCATAAAACTTAGAGTTTACTCTAGGTCAAGAATTTTTTTAGGTCATATCAAATATTTTAAAATTTATGGTTCTAAATACTGCCGTTTTTATATTTTAGAAGTATCCTAAAATCTGCCTTTCGCTTGGTGTCGAACTCCTCTCCCAGAGTTCGGCTAGTTCTGCGTTTGTATTTTCTACGTGCTTACAACAAAAAAGCCTTGCTTTTAGCAAGGCTTTTTGAACAACAATTGGCGGAGAGGCAGAGATTGGCTGCGCTCCGCTGCGCCGCCCCTGCGCTCATTGCCTCCGGCAACCGGCATACTGCCGTCTGCCTTTCGCTTGGTGTCGAACTCCTCTCCCAGAGTTCGGCTAGTTCTGCGTTTGTATTTTCTACGTGCTTACAA
>CAKQPS010000002.1 GCA_934270475.1 uncultured Alphaproteobacteria bacterium | reverse complement strand
AAAAAAATTAAAACAATGTCTTATGCCGCTTTTTTAGTGGCACCTAAGCCTGATAGCTGGTTATCAGCCTTAGGTGTATAATGCTCTCGAAATTGTTGTTTATGTGATAGAGATTGTTCCTTTGCCTTAGATGCTGTGATAGATATTATCCGAATTGTTAAATCGGAAATAAATAAGTCTTATATCTTTTGCTCTGTAAATCTTTGCTGATTTTTTCCTGAAGGAATTGACCTGCCTTCTTTTGCACTCCGTGGCGCCAATTAAATACGTTAATTTAATAACTATGCCGGTGCACAATTTTACCGAAACAGTATTAAAAATGCTGAACGAAATGTAAAAAAATAAGCAAATATTGCTTTACAAAACAACTCCAAAATGGTACTATAAAATTGACAAAAGTATTATTATGTAAAACTATTAGTAACAATGGGGTTATTCATAATATACTTTTTTTATGTTAAACTTACTAAAACTTTTATATTATGATTTTCTTGATTATCTTTTCTCTTATCGTTCTTTTCGTTTGGTTCTGTTGGGGTTTTAGCTGGTTGTTAAATCTGTGCCTCAAATGGCAACTTAAAGTGAAAGAAGAGAGAAATGCCGAACTTATCCGCATTTGCACAGAGTCAGATGTAGTTAAGCTGACTTCGCTTTTGAAAAAAGGGTTAGACCCAAATACAAAAGTGAAAAGGACACATGAGGTTTATGCTAGTGATGATGATTATGATTTTCATCACGATATTGAAACCGTTTATGAACCTCTGATAGAAGTGGCCAGCGATAAGCGTATAAAAGATTTGTTAATTGCTTATGGAGCCATAACTAGGGGGGATTTTAAAGCGGAATAATGCGCTGAAACTGCAAGGGATGCTAAAAAGGCGGCAGATATTGCTAAAGTAGAAGCTCATTTGCGGTTAAAGGCAAAAAAAAGCTTAGACTTTGTCAATAAACCCTAAAATAAAAAAAGTACCTCTCTGTATGGAGTGGTGCTTTTTTTATAGTGTTTTTCTAAGCAAAAATAGATGATTACACTAATTGTTCAATCGGAAATAAATAAGTCTTATATCTTCTGCTCTGTAAATTTCTGCTAATCTTTGCCTGATGTATTTTTTATTATGTACTCGACTGAATAAATTAAATTTAATTTAAGTTTTTTTTAATTGAAAAGATTTAGCTTACTGGAAATAAAATAATTTTAAGGAACGGTCTTTTATGAATTTTAAGAATTTAAGAGCTTTTGCATTGGCTCCTCAAAATTTTGGTGAGTTAAATCAGTTGCGAGGCGCATTAAATGCAATATCAGAAATTGCTTCAAACAAAGATGATGTTGACAGTCATTTTTTACTTCCGAAAGGTGTAACTTCGGTATCAGATATCAGAAAAGACCTTTTTTACAGCAACTTTTGCAATTATAATGAATTTTGTAAAGAAATTCATGATTTGCTTGATAAATATTTTGAGACAAATGAGATAGTTCCGAAAATATTTATTACCGCTTATACTCAGGCGCTAAATGAATTAGCTCAAGAAAATGTTGATATGCTGTGTCGCTCCGTTAAGGAATATTATGAGCAACATAATTTTGGGTCGTTGCTGACAGCCGTTTTAAACAGCCGTGTTCACGAATATAAATACGTTGATTTAATGACTATACCGGACCACATGTTAAACTTAAAAGCTCGCATAGAGTTATTGCAAAACGAGAAACTAAGCAAGAAAACTTTGATAACACTCGGAATCATTAACAATTTCAGTATTAAAAATGTTGAAACAAATTTAAAAGAATTATCCGAAAAACTTAAAAATTTAAAGGATAAACCGGAATTTTTTGACTGGATTTATAAATTTGAAAACTTTGTTAAAACATCTAAAAAAGTTGTTATAAGTCTTGGGGGCAGAGTTCCGGGACCTGAAATTATTTTTGACCTCAACTATGCTAAAAAACTTTTCAGCGATGCGGACATTCTGTATAAAAACGGTTATGGCATTGTCTTTATAAACGGTTCCAGAACACCTAATGATGTAACAGATTATATTTATGAACAATCATTGCGCCATCCCGGAATTATCTTTCAGAATTGCAAAAAAATCGCTAACAATGACATAGATAGACAGCCGGAAAATTGGCGTATTTATTCCGGACGCAATGAAGATGTTTTCAGACAATTTGAACAAATCGGCAACATATATCCCGCGGTAATAGGTTATGAAAATACTTTAGTTGTTTGCACGGCAGACAGTTTTTCCAGTTGTGAAACCGCTTCTGCCTCTATTCCGACCGCAATCAGCAGCAAAGGATTGTTTATTGACCCGCAAGTGCGTTATGATTGTATCAATTTACAGCGTCTCATGTGTCCGGAGTATGCAATAGATTGGGATGAGTTCGTGTCTTTGGCTTGTAAACAGAAAACAGAACCTAAAAATTTAGGTTTGAAAATTTTACCAAATCCGGTGCACAATTTTACCGAAACAGTATTAAAAATGCTGAACGAAATGTAAAAAAATAAGCAAATATTGCTTTACAAAACAACTCCAAAATGGTACTATAAAATTGACAAAAGTATTATTATGTAAAACTATTAGTAACAATGGGGTTATTCATAATATACTTTTTTTATGTTAAACTTACTAAAACTTTTATATTATGATTTTTGTTATTATCCTTAAGATTATTGGTATCGTCTTCTGTAGCTTTCTGTTTCTTTGTGTTTTGTGCTGGTTGTGTGATAGCAACAAGAGGAAACCCAAGATATCAGAAGAGAAAAATGCCGAACTTATCCGCATTTGCACAGAGTCAGATGTAGATAAGCTGCGTTCACTTCTTAAAAAAGGGTTAGACCCAAATACAAAAGTAAGAAGGACATATAATGTTTATGGTGATTATGATTCGGCAGTTCCTGAATACGTTTATGAACCTCTGATAGTAGTGGCCCAATTTAATAAGCCTATAAAAGATTTGTTAATTGCTTATGGAGCCATAACTAGGGGGGATTTTAAAACGGAATAATGCGCTGAAGCTGCAAGGGATGCCAAAAAGGCGGCAGATATTGATAAAGTAAAAGCTCATTTGCTGTTAAAGGCAAAAAAGGCTTAGACTTTGTCAATAAACCCTAAAATAAAAAAAGTACCTCTCTGTATGGAGTGGTGCTTTTTTTATAGTGTTTTTCTAAGCAAAAAATTATGTGCAAATGTTTTTTAGTACTAATAAAATTTTCAAAACAAAAAGCAGCCTGTTTTGCAGACTGCTAGGAGGTTTACTTGAAGTTTAAGTGTTTGTTACCTCGTAACTTGATGAAATTTCATCAATGCCGTAATTACCGTATCTGAATTATATCCGGAATTGCCCTGTGCGACCAACGCAACCCTTTGTAATTTATAGGACACATCCGTAGAATAAAGCGTTGGAATATCACGCTTTATCGGACGCTGCCTCGGCGTATGAACATCAGAGCATACGGGGGTGTCTTTTGAAAAATCGGTGTGCATATTACTCATAAGCTACCTCATTTATTATCAACGACAAGATAATATATAACACAATTTTAGCAAAATGTCAAGTTTTATCGTTAAATCCGACGCTTATCGGAAAATAGCAGGCGTTTGCAATAAAAAAACCGGATAATTTATATCCGGCTTTTAATGATTTTTTTAGAGCATAAAAACTATTTTCTATCACCTAAAATTCTCATCAGGTATAAGAACAGGTTGATGAAATCCAAATAAAGGTTCATTGCGCCTGAAATAGCTTTGCGAGACATACTGTCTTCATCGTCTGATGCGTAATACATATTTTTAATTGCTTGTACGTCATAGGCTGTCAAAACAGTGAAAACTAATACAGCAATATATGAAATTGCATAATATAAGCCGCTGCTTTTCAAAAATATATTAACAATGCTGGCAATGATAATGCCCCACAGTCCCATATACATAAAAGTACCGATACGGGTCAAATCTATTTTTGTGGTGTAGCCCAACAGGCTCATACCGCCGAATGTAGCTGCAGTAATCAAAAATACGCGAACAATGCTGTCGCCGGTATAAAGCAAGCCTATATCAGCCAAAGACATTCCCATAACAACAGAAAATGCCCAAAACATTGCTTGTGCTGCTCCCATGCTGCCTTTGGCTAAAATGGCATTAAAGCCAAAAATCATAGCCAGCGGCGCAAGTGTTACAATCCATCCGAAAGCTGAAAGAGAAATAGTTTGCGCTGCTTGGTCAACTGAAAACATCCAGGTAATTACCGGTGTATAAAAAGTAATATAAGCGGCTAAGGTTGTTACCAACAAACCAAGTCCCATATAATTAAAAACTTTAATCATATATTGGCGCAGTCCATCATCCACGCGTTCAATCGCAGATTTACGTACAATTTGTTCTGATTCTGACATTTAAAATCCTCCTAAATTTATTATCTTTCTAAAATATAGGGTGAAATTTTGTTAAAATCAACAAATATTGCAAGCAAAACAAAAACTCTTGGCTTTTTTGGAAAATCCTGCTATAGGTCTTGCAGGAGAGATAAAAATGTATAGTCAGCGTTTTCAGCAATTTATAGATATGTGGCGCAAAGATTTTGCCATTGAGCGCAGTATGAATGAAAAAGTATGCTTGGATAGAGACGGCAACCCGATTCCATGGTATACTTATCCGGCAATTGAATATTTATCGCAGTTCGATTATAGCCAAAAGAAAATTTTTGAGTTCGGCACGGGTTATTCATCTATGTATTGGGCTAAACGTGCGCAAAAGGTTATCAGCATAGAAGACAAGCCGGAATGGTATGAAAAATTTGCCGCTGAGTTCAGCGCGCCGAATTGGCAAATGCGCTATTGCGATGAAAAACAAGGCTATGAAGATATGATTTTTGCCGACGGCGAAAAATATGATGTGATTGTGGTAGACGGCAAGCGCCGCGCCGAATGTGCCGCCAACGCCGTTAAAGCTCTTGCTGCCGGCGGTTTGGTAATTTTGGACGACAGCGACCGCATTAACACCAGTTTGGAATATTTTAATGCCGTAAAATATTTGCGTGAGGCTAATTTATTGCAGGTGGATTTTTACGGCTTTTGTCCGATGAACAACTATACAAAAACCACGTCGCTGTTTTTTTCCCGTGATTTTGATTTTAAATCGCAGTATGAAGTGCAGCCGATAAACGGCTGGGGTAACATCTGGTCTATGAGCCGCAAAGAACGCAAAGGCTTTTTCAAAAAACAAGACTATCCGCTGGCTGAAGAAAAAGAAAATAAATAAAATCAATCCTGTTTTAGCAATTCCAGCAACGTTTGTTGGCAATACTCTGAGGATTTACCGCTGTCTTTACATTCTTTCATATATTGGTATTTCTGATAGTTAGGATAAGTAAATAATCCAGCAACAATCAATAGGGTAAGAATACCGATAAGTGTTAAAATAGTGCTGACAACACGGTCGGCTACTTTATCCCATATTTTCCGTTTGTTTGTCATCCGGCAGCCCCTTATTGCTAAAATAGCCGGTTTTTACAAGATTGTTCGCTCAAACCGGCAGCCATGCAGCCGGTAATAAATGAGTCGTTGCACTTATTGCCGTACTCTACATAATAACCAAAACCAAGTCCTATGGCTAGGCCGATAACTATTAGAGAACATAATAAAAGCAATATGTAACCAATGTATTTACCAATTCTTTTTAACATGTTTAAACTCCAAATACTATATACAACACGGTGCAAAAGGCAATTATCAGTCCCAATATCCATAGTTCAGCGCGTGACTTTAGATAATTAGTACCGACGGCAGCTCCCAAAAGCGGTGCGAAAAATAACAACGTTCCTAGAAATGAATTGCCAAACAAGGCTGGGTTAATAGCTCCGAATTCTGCTGTCGTTAAAGCTAATAAATAGCCCCAATATATTACAAACCACATACAAACTTCCGCAATCCGCCAGTGAATAGCCGGATTAACGCCGACTATTTTCCTGCGGACATAATCAAACAGTAAGTATAATGCCAAAAAGTAAATATAACCAATCAAAAATTCGGCGGTATAAGCACAAGGCTGTCCATCCCAGAGCCATTGATAAATTTGTCCGTCAGTCCATGATTCATAATCGCATCTTGAGCCTTGACTGTTATCATATAAACCGACTTTCTGAACTTTAGTCATCAGCCAAGTAATAAGCGCAAACCATACGGTGTAGCCAGCCGACTTCCATGTTATTGGATTAAAGATATTTTTGACATAAGACACTTCTCGATTCCTTTTTTACGGCTAATAAACTCTGTTTTTGCAAGATTCTTCACTGTTTCCTTGATTTATACATTCTTGAATGATTTTACTATTTTGCTCAAAGTTAATATAATAATCCCAATAGTAAAAAGCTTGGACAATCAAAAATGCAATACCGACAAACGCAATTATCCACATAAGCAAGCTAATAGAATCGTTTAATATATTTTTCAACAAGTTCATGGCATTTCACATTCAGCAGCTATTTAGTTTTATATCCTTTACTTGTATAACTTAATAAATACATATTAGCCTGATAATATCCGATTTGTCAATCAACTTCTTTTGACGCATTGATTTTATTTTGTTCAGGTGATATTTTCATATCAGAAGGTTTTGTTTGACGAGCGGAAAGGACACCGCCAGACAAATTATCAGATGTATGGTTGTTGATACTCTGATTATTTGGATCGGATGAGGAATTGTTCAACCTCCAAACAGAGCCTTTTTCCTTATAAAACTAACTAATATAGCCACAGCAAAAAGCGGGCAAAAAAGCTGTAAGCTGCTGATGAATGAGGCTAATAAAACCGTAAAATCAGACCATTTGTAAGCAAGGTACAACCAATAGACAGCAAAGCATACTCCGATTTCTGCCAATCGCCATAATATGGAAATGTTTTTATTTAAAATTTTACAACGTATGTAATCAAAAAATATATACAATATTATATAAAATACATACAATGCCATATAAAATTCTGCGGTGCAGGGCAAACCTGTCGGATAATTGAAAATATCTCCGTATTTCCAAACTTGGATAGTGCAGCTTTCTGCCGTGTCAGTTCCTATGGCGATGTTTAAAAGAACTGCTGCCGCGCTGACAACGGCTAAGCACCACAAGCCATAGAAAAATATTCTTAACCATTTAATTTGCTTTTCTGTCATTTATTTCTCTTAGAGTTATGTTATTTGCTGTCTTCAGTATATAGGGATAAAGCTTGAAAAGTTTCATCCGGATAGCAAATAAAAACACCGGTTTCTATAAGTAAAATAGGTATTAAGATATATTTCAAAGCAGCTAATTCATTGTCTATGCAGATTTTTGTTTTAAATAGGTATTTAAAAATAAGTTTATATCCGCCCCAACAATAAAAATTTAAAAAGCATAAAGTGATACAAAAAGGTATAAATGTCATCTGTTTAACCATTATAGACGTTTCGCCTAAAATTATAAAATAAATTAAATATATTATAATGTACAACGGCAGCATTTTTAATTTAGCCGCTAGTTTTTCTTTATCCATATTTTTATTCCTTTTTCAGCTAACCTAATACTTTTTGCATAACAAATCATTTTTATTGAATAAATACATATAGCCAATAAAATGCTGACAAGAAAATAATTCTTGCCAATACAGGGTGATTGCGCATGTTGCTTGTGCCGACTAAAAATAAAAGTGCAAATATAATCAGCATTAGTTTAGTTATAGCCAAATACAGCGGGAAACTAAATTCAAACCAATCTTCGTTATTCCAAATACAATATTGTTTTGGGGAAGGAGATAAATAGAATGACAATAGAATTGCGTAAAATAAAACATATATAGATATACTCCATTTAAATTGTTTTAGTAACTTAAATGTTTCAAAAGTATTTTGTTTTATTGCTTGCGCAAATTTTTTGATTTTTTCGAGCATTTTATATTTTTTCTTATGGTTGTATTTTAAATAAAAATAGAATAATAAAAATTAAAAGGCAAGAATTTTTTTCATTGCCTTTCAATTTTTTTAGTTACCAATTTTTAGGATATTTTACGCGTACAGGAACAGAATCCTGACAATTATCTAGATATTCACTTAACTTGTGTGTTTGCCATGGAATATCTATGCAGCCAGCAGACCCTTTTGTCGCGCCTCCATGAATTGTAAAACCAGAGCGTCCATAAGTATTAGTATTTTCATCAGGTTCTAACCAAACTCGTCTAATTCCCCAAGCAACTGGATTTCCGCTCCAACCGCTCTTTTGTTCTAGATCAAGTCCAATTTTTTCACCTAATTTAAGAGCTAAATTCTTTAATGTTAAATTCTGCCGTTGGTTTTGATTTGCATAATATGTTCCTTCAGGCAGCGGACCTTTATTAGCAACTATTTGATATTTAGCACTTTGGAAATTGTCTTGTCCTGATTGTGCATCTAAATTATCAATTTGCTTGCCATTGTTATAAAGTTTTAAATTTTTACCATCAAAGGTAATAAAACAATTCTGATCATTACCTTTATTTCCCTGTGTGTCAGGTTGAGTTGCAGGCTGAGGAACTGGCGGTGGGGTATCGCCGTATAGTTCTCTATAATTATATTCATCATTTTTATAGAGATAGTTTTGGATTTCATTAGCATACGGATTCGGCGTGTTTTCGGTTGGCACATCAATTTTTTTCATATCCGAAAAAGTGCTTGCTCCGCGCGGGTCCAAATAATACCATTCGCTTTCGCCGGGTTTGCGGTCTGTTCTGCGTATCGGGCGTTTGCCAAAAATAAGTTCTCTTGAAAATTCAGTCATATTTTTCCTCCTTTGTTTCAGTGATTGAATTTTATGACTAAACTTTAACAGAAACAAAATGCTTTGAAAATCCGCTATAGCAGGCTAAAATCAGCTTTAGCATGCAAAAGCTTTTTTAAATTCCCGATTGTTTTGCTGTGCCAGTTGTCGCAGTTTATTCTTTTGATTTTGTTTGACATACGGAATCTCAATGTCTTGAGCTTTGTTTTTCAAAAACCATTCCACAAAGCCGTTGGCTGTTAGCTTGCCGCCGCTATGCAGAACTCGCAAATATTTTTCTTGCTGCATTTTCTTAAAATATTCGCGGAACGGAGCATATTTTTTATCGCGTTCTTTACTTCTTCTTTGCGCTTCAGCTCTTCTATCTGTTTGAATAACCGCATCTAATAGCGTGGTGTGTATATCACTCCACTCTTTACGGCTTTCCGCCAAAAGTCTTTTTGCCCACTCAATAATTTGCAACTGTAATTCTTTGCTGTTGCGCAGAGCGTTATGCTGCATAAATAACAAACTTAATTCTCCCAGCATTTGCGGTGGTATAATTTCTTCATCATTCATCTTTATTTATCCTATTTCTATTTTAGAAAATATATAGGTGTAAAAATAAAATAATGCAAATTTGAAAAAAGTATAAATAGGTGTATTTATTTTGAATTTGACTTTTTAGTCTTAAATATAAACAAAAAGCCTTGGTGCTGGAACGCCTAGGCTTTTAATTAACTAGAAAGGGTTTATCCCTTTCCCAACTGCCTAAATTAGGCTGAAAGGTGAAAGATGATAGACTTGCACAAAGTTTTAAGAATAGTTATCTATCTTCTTAAAATCATCATCCTTCTATTAAAGTAGTATAGTATGATGAGGCGGAGTTTTCAAGCTCCGCCCTTTGTTGTTTTTTCCTTTACAAAATAAAATTGCTACATTAAACTAAAAACAGGTGGGCAATAGTCTGCCGAGGGCGTCGAAAACCCTTTTATAGCGATAGTCGTTATGCATAGCGACTTAAATTTTGTTATGCCGATTTTCTGTTCGTTGGACGGATGTCGGCTAAATAAGGCTATTTGCTGAATAAGCTGAGCCGTTTATCGCTATACGGTTTTCGAACATCCGCCCGCTTTAAAATAGCGGGTTTTGTTTTATATATTTTAAGAGGTTTGGAAATATGTATAAGAATAATTTGAAAAATGTTTTGGGCTTTCGTCAGTTCGCAGCCGCTCTCAAAGTAAATGATGACGACTGTGCTGGTCGCAGTATGATAGAAATGCTGGGAGTACTCGCCATTATTGCTGTGCTCTCTGTCGGCGGAATTGCCGGATATTCCAAAGCCATGCTGATGTGGCGTTCTAATATGCAAAAACAAATGATAAGCGAGCTTATTGCCGCTGCAATAAAAATCCGACCAAATTTAAATCCAAAATCCACCAAATGGGAAAACCTTACTCCGGTATTATATGCCATGGGCGATATACCGGAAGGCGTAACTTATAGATATAATCGGATGCATACTAAAGATGGAATTAGCTCTGCTTTATTTTACGGATTGCACACATGGGATAAAACCGATGGAACTAAAGGCAAAGAATTTAAAATGAGTATGGTTTTTAACATGAGTATAGTGCATGATTCGTCTTTTTCGCCAACTGGAAAAGATTTATGTCAAAACATTATTATTGTTTCCAAACAAATTTCAGAAGTAAATAACGCCGTTATGTGGGTGGCAGATTCTGAGTCAACCAGTGTTAATAAAACAACCGGTATAGTACTTTATGATAAGCGTAAAGATAAAAATATTTCTCTTGTCGAGATAGCTAAAAGATGCAGTCAAGTAATCAAAGAAAGTACATTCGCTAATATTTGGGTGGAGCTGCAGCCTTATTAAACTAATACACTTTATTCATGTTGCCGTCTTCATAGCGGTAAATGGCGTAAGATTCGCTGGTGCTTGGCGCGCCGTTATGAAACATTTGGCTGCCGAATTCGGTTTTTACGCCTTTAGCCGCCTGATTGGAAACTTTGTTGTAGTCAAAAGATTTTGCCGCTGTAACTAAGCTTTTCCACAAATTAACCGCTGAATAACCGTAAAGCGACAAGCCGTCGGCGTCAAAGCCGTTTAGGCGGAGTTTTACTAAAGTTTCGGCAAATTCCGGATCTTCTTCTTTACCGCGCAAAGCCATAAAATAAACTCCTTCAGCCAGTCCGTCCATATACTCAAAAAATTCGCCGCCGGCTGTATATTTGTTAACAAACACCGCCATATTGCTGCTGCGGTCTTTCAGCGCATACGCCATTTTGCGGATATTTTTCGGATAGCCTAAAACAAAGGCTGCTGTATTGCCGTCTGCTAAAATTTGTTCTGCCAGTTTTTTATAATCTTTATTGGTCAATTCATAAAAATAAGAACCCAAAACGACAGACTTGCCGTGCTTGCGAAATTCATCTTCAATGGCTTTAGCCTCTTCCATACTTTCTGCGTCGGCGGAATTATAAATAACCGCAACTTGCTCGCCCGCCATATTGCTGTTGTAATAGTCAAAAAAGTCTTTAGCCTGCTGATTGGTATAGCCCAGCATTTTTACCAAGCCTTTTTTAATGGTTTTAGCTTGAGTGTAGTTAACCGTGGTCGGAATAATTTGAAACAGCTGCCCTTTGGCGTATATGTCGGTGATTTCTTCAAACGAGTTGGCGCAATACGGACCAATAATCAGCTTAATGTTTTTTTGTTTTAAAATCGTCAGCATTTGCGCGGTAGAAACTGCAATACTGTCATTGCATTGATCGTCAATAGCCAGCAATTCCAGTTTTTTGCCCAATAATCCGCCGGCGGTGTTTATTTCATCAACAGCCTGCTGCACGCCTTTGGTCAGTTCTGCGCCTTGCTGCTGATATGAACCGGCTTTAGGCACAACCAAAGCAACGGTAACATTGTCAGCCTTTGCCAAAGACGGCAAAAAAATTGCAGTAAAGCTGAAAAATGTAAATAATCGGCGCAGCATTACGACCATATTCCCTTTATTTATTTGAGCCTAATATATAGATGTAAATTTGTAATTGCAATAGTTTAATAGCCTATTGCCAAGTGTTGGGGATTGGTGTATATATAACGGCTGTTTGGAGTTCATAAAATGTCGGAAAGTAAATATATAGAAATTAGGGGCGCCCGCCAGCATAACTTAAAAAATGTGGATATAAATATTCCTAAAAACAGCTTGACCGTGATTACCGGACTTTCCGGCTCCGGTAAATCTTCTTTGGCTTTTGACACGATTTATGCCGAAGGACAGCGCCGCTATGTTGAAAGCTTGTCTTCATATGCCCGTCAGTTTTTGGATTTGCAAAACAAACCTGATGTGGATTCAATAGAGGGACTGTCGCCGGCAATTTCCATAGAGCAAAAAACAACTTCGCATAATCCGCGTTCTACTGTCGGCACGGTAACCGAAATTTATGACTATATGCGTTTGCTGTGGGCAAGAGCCGGAACTCCTTATTCTCCGGCAACCGGATTGCCGATAGAGGCGCAGTCGGTGTCGCAGATGGTAGATAAAATTTTGACCATGCCGGAAGGAACTAAGCTGATTTTGCTTGCTCCGATTGCTCGCGGTAAAAAAGGCGAATTTAAAAAAGAGTTTGCCGAATTGCAAAAAAAAGGTTTTCAGCGGGTTAATATTGATGATGAAATTTATAATATAGAAGAACTGCCGGAGCTGAATAAAAATCAAAAGCATGACATTGAAGTAGTGGTTGACCGCATTATTATTAAAGCCGGAATTGAAAGCCGTGTCAGCCAGTCGGTGGAAACAGCACTTAAATTAAGCGACGGATTGCTTTATGCTGAAAATATGGCTGATAAAAAGCGCCAAACCTTTTCTTCTAAGTTTGCTTGTCCGGTATCCGGTTTTACAATTGAAGAAATTGAGCCGCGGCTGTTTTCGTTTAATAATCCGCAAGGGGCTTGCCCTTGCTGCGGCGGGTTGGGCGCAAGCTTGTATATGGATCCGGAATTGGTAGTGCCGAACGAAAATTTAAGCCTGTCCGGCGGGGCGATTGCGCCTTGGTCCGTCAGCAGTCACTCAATGTTTTATCGGCAGACCCTCGATTCGCTGTGCGAATATTTGGAAATTTCCAATAAAACGCCGTGGAAAGATTTGCCGGCGTATGCTCAGGAAACAATTTTATACGGTTCCGGCAATAAATGCGTGCCGATGGTTTATTCCCGTTTTGTGACCGATAAGCCGTTTGAAGGCGTGATTCCGAATATGGAGCGGCGTTTTCTGGAAACGGATTCGGCGGCAACCCGCGAGGAATTATCGCATTATCAATCGGCGGCTCCTTGTGAATGCTGCCACGGCAAGCGCTTAAAACCCGAAGCTTTGGCGGTTAAAATTTGCGGCAAAGATATTATTGAAGCTTCTGATATGTCTATCAAGCAGGCGCTGAATTGGTTTAGCGGGGTAGAAGCCCAGTTGACGCCGCAAAAACAGGAAATCGCCCATAAGATTATTAAAGAAATTGTGGAGCGTCTGCGTTTTTTGAATAATGTCGGCTTGGATTATTTAACCATGTCGCGGCAATCCGGCACCCTTTCCGGTGGTGAGGCGCAGCGGATTCGCTTGGCATCGCAAATCGGCTCCGGTTTAACCGGTGTCATGTATGTTTTGGACGAGCCGTCTATTGGCTTGCACCAGCGGGATAACGATAAACTTTTGGCAACGCTGACGCGCCTGCGTGACATCGGCAACACGGTGATTGTGGTGGAACACGATGAAGATGCTATGCGTGCGGCGGATTTCTTGGTTGATATGGGACCAGGGGCTGGTTCCAACGGCGGAAACGTGGTGGCTGCAGGTACAGTTGCCGAAGTGCTGAAAAACAAAAACAGCCTGACCGCCCAATATTTAACCGGTGAAAAATATATTGCCGTGCCGTCGATTCGCCGTAAAGGCAACGGCAAGTTTTTAGAGCTGACCGGCGCTAGAACTAACAACTTAAAAAATGTTGATTTAAAGATTCCTCTAGGCACTTTTACCTGCGTGACCGGTATTTCCGGCGGCGGCAAATCATCGTTGATTTTGGAGACTCTGTGCAAGGCGATTGACAAAGAACTGAACGGCAGCCGTATTCCAACCGGAAAATATGACAAACTGATTGGCTTGGAAAATATAGATAAAGTGATAGATATCGACCAGTCGCCAATTGGGCGTACGCCGCGTTCTAATCCTGCTACTTATACCGGAGTGTTTACCAATATCCGCGATTGGTTTGCTGGTTTGCCGGAAGCTAAAGCCCGCGGCTATACTTCGGGACGGTTTTCGTTTAATGTTGCGGGCGGACGCTGCGAGGCTTGCAAAGGCGACGGCGTGATGAAAATTGAAATGAACTTTTTGCCTGATGTTTATGTGCCTTGCGATAGCTGTCACGGCACACGCTATAACCGCGAAACCCTGCAGGTTAAGTTCAAAGACAAGTCCATTGCCGATGTATTGGATATGACAATAGACGACGCTTATCACTTTTTTGAGAATATTCCGGCGATTAAAAACAAACTTGATTTGTTGCGCCGCGTCGGTTTGGGCTATATCCATTTGGGGCAATCGGCTCCAACGCTTTCCGGCGGTGAGGCTCAGCGCATTAAATTGTCAAAAGAATTGAGTAAAAAAGCTACCGGCAAAACTCTATATATTTTAGATGAACCGACAACCGGACTGCATTTTGAAGATATCAAAAAATTGCTGCAAGTGCTGCAAATGCTGGTGGAGCAGGGGAATACCGTGGTGGTTATCGAACACAATTTAGATGTGATAAAAACTGCTGATTATATTGTTGACCTTGGACCAGAAGGTGGCGACGGCGGCGGAGAAATAATCGCAACCGGAACGCCGGAAGAAATTGTGAAAGTAGCCCGCAGTTACACTGGTAAATATCTGAAAGGCAAACTCTAATGAAAAAGCGGCTGTATATTGTGCGCCACGGCGAAACCGCATATAACGCCAAAGGAATTTGCCAAGGGCAAAAACTTGACGCCGGCTTAACTGAGCTGGGACGACAGCAAGCCAAAATCGCCGCGTCAAAGCTGGAAAATTTTAACGCCGGAGCGCTTTATACCAGCCCGCTGCGCCGCGCCTTTGAAACCGCGCAAATCATCGGTCGCCATCTGCATCTTAAACCGCAGATTCATAATGGTTTGATTGAAGGTAATTTTGGCATTGCCGAAGGTGTGTCTATGGAAATGGTGCGCCGTTGGGTAGAATTTGCCGATTGGACTAATCCTGACCCCACTTATTTAGATGCGCATTATGAAGGTGGTGAGAGCAAACGCCAGATTCGCGATAGGGCAATGCAGGCACTTGATGATATTTGCAATACTTGCGAGGCGGAAGATATTGTTATTGTCACACACAGCGCGGTGGCTCGTTTGCTTAATTGGACAGCCGGCAGCACGGTGCGCCGGATAATGCCTAACGCGGCAATTTCAGAGCTTGTTTATGACAACGGCAAGCTGACGCAGCAGCAAAACAAACTCTTGCTGCTTTCTTGCTGTGCGCCGTGTTCTTGTGCTGTGATAAAAACCTTGGCGGAAGAAGATGTGGACTTTACGGTGGTGTTTTATAATCCGAATATCCGCCCGAAAGAAGAATATGACAAACGCTGTGCCGAAAATAAACGGGTTTGCGAGCTATACGGCGTGCCGTTTATTGAATTGGAATATGACAACGAGCGCTGGTGCGGCTTAACCCAAGGTTTGGAAAATGAACCGGAACGCGGCAAGCGCTGTTCAGTTTGTTTTGAAATGCGCCTGCAGCGGGTGATGGAATATGCCAAAGCCAACGGCTACACGGCAGTTTCTTCGGTTTTAGGCGTGTCGCGATATAAAAATTTGGAACAAGTCAATGCTGCGGCGGCAAGCGCAAGCCAAACCGTCGGTTTCCCTTATCGGCAGATTGAGGGACGCAAAAACGGTATGCAGGAATTGCGTCAGCAGCTGATAGAAGAGTTAAATTTGTATAATCAGGATTATTGCGGCTGTAAACCGCGTCATTCATAAAAAAGGAGTGTAAAACTATGCAAAAAATTATTCCGCAGAAATTGCAAAAAGGCGACAAAGTGATGATTGTGGCTCCGTCGCGCGGACTGAAAATCATCGGTCAAGATACACGGCAGATTGCAACAGAAAGACTGCAAAAACTGGGCTTAACGGTTGAATACGCGCCGCATACCACTGATGACAACTGGAATATGATGGGCTCCAGCTCTATTGCCGACCGTGTTGAGGATATTATGACTGCTTTTAAAGACAAGTCGGTTAAGGCGATTTTTACCATTATCGGCGGCTTTAATTCTAATCAGATTATTCCGCATTTGGACTATGACGTCATTCGCCAAAACCCAAAAATTATCTGCGGATTTTCCGACATTACGGCTTTATTAGATGCGATTGAGGCTAAAACTGGCTTGGAAGTTTATTATGGTCCGCATTTCAGCTCGCTTGGTATGAAAAAAGGCTGTGAATATACTTTGGAATATATGGAAAAAATGCTGGTTTCTGATGAGTCGGTAAAAGTAGAGCCTGCGGCTGAATGGAGCGATGATTTGTGGTTTATAGACCAAGAAAACCGAGAATTTATCAAAAACGAGGGCTACTGGACTATTCACGCCGGCAATGCTGAAGGCACGATAAAAGGCGGCAATCTCTGCACTTTTAATTTGCTGTTGGGCACAGAATATCGTCCGGCGTTTGCAAAGGATACAATTTTGTTTATAGAAGATTTTGAAACCACCAATCCGACTGCGTTTGACCGTGATTTGCAGGCTTTGTGCTATCAGCCGGATTTTAAAAATGTCAAAGCCTTGGTGATTGGACGTTTTCAAAAGAAGTCGGAAATCAGCCGCGAAATTTTGGAATTTATTATCAATAATAAGCCGGAGCTGAAAGATTTGCCGGTTATCGCCAATGTTGATTTCGGACACGCCACGCCGATTTTAACCATACCTTTAGGCGGACATGCCAAGCTGGAAAACGGCAAACTTACATTGTCTAAATAATCAAAAAGGCCGGAGCAAAACTCCGGTCTTAAATTTTTTTATGCCAGCTGCGTGCGGTATAAAGCGGCGTAAGCGCCTTTCTTTTTCAGCAGCTCATCATGCGTGCCTTTTTCCACAATCTGCCCATCGTTAATCACCACAATGCAATCGGCGTTGCGTACTGTGGACAGGCGGTGGGCGATAACCAGCACCGTACGGTCTTTCATCAGGTTGTCAATGGCTTGCTGTACCACCGCTTCCGACTTATTATCAAGAGCCGATGTAGCCTCGTCCAAAATCAAAATCGGCGCATTCTTAATAAAGGCGCGGGCAATGGCAATGCGCTGTTTTTGACCGCCGGAAAGCAATACGCCGCGTTCGCCGATTTGCGTTTCCAGCCCGTCTTTCAGCGTGCTGATAAACTCATCTAAACAAGCCGAATGAATAGCTTTTTTCAACTGTTCTTCGCTGACATCATGACGCCCGAACAAAATATTTTCGCGTATTGTGCCGCCAAATAAAAAGTTATCTTGAAACACAACTGCTATATTGTCGCGTAAATTGTCAATGTCTAAATCTGTAATATTTATGCCGTCTAAGGTGATGGCTCCGGCTTTAACGTCATAAAAACGCGGCAGCAGCGAAGAAATGGTGGTTTTTCCGCCACCGGAATTGCCGACCAAAGCAATGGTTTGACCAGATTTAATGTTTAAGTTGATGTCTTTCAGCACCGGTTTGTCTGCAACATATTCAAAATTAACATCTTTATAGCAGATGTTGCCTTTGCAGTGTTCCAATTTTTGGGCGTTGTTTTTATTGCAGATTGTTGGAATGGTATTCAGCTTTTGAAACACGCGTTCCACCGCCATCAACGAAAACAGCACGCCGTTATAGTTGTTGCCTATAGATTTAATCGGGTTATACAGCATAACCAAAGAGGTGATAAATGAGGCAAAGTTACCGACAGTGATGTCATGGTTAACAATCAAATAGCTGCCGTACCAAATTACAAAAGCAATGCCGAATGACGAAATAACATGCATTATCGGCGTAATTATGCCGACTTTCTGCACCATTTGCACGCTTAAAGAAAATATATTGTTTACGGTATCGACAAACTTGGCTTTGCAAAAATCATAAAGATTATAAGCCGAGATAATGCGGTTGCCGTTATAAGCCTCATTATAATGCGTCATTAAAGTTGCCATGGCATTGGCGTCTTTGCTAACAATTTTTTTCAGTCGCTTGCGCACTTTAGTTAACGGCATTAAAGCTCCGAACATTACCACAACGGCCACAATTGCCAGCTGCCAAGAGTTATAAAACAAAACGGCAATCAGCGAAAGCGAAGAAAAAAATCTAGTGGTAAAAAGTTTCATATTGCTTAATAAGCCGTTGCAGGCAATTTCCGCATCGCTGTTAAAGCGAAACAGCACATCGCCGGAATTGCCAGAATCAAAAAATGAGGCATCGCAGCGCAGCAGTTTTTGAAACAGCAGACGCTTTATATCCAGCGTAATTTTGTTGCCAACCCAAGTGTTCATATAAGTAGCCATATAGGTGAACAAAGCCTGCAGCACGCTGAACACCACAATCATCAGCGGAATATACATGGTCCAGCCGGTTTGTTTTTCTACCAGCACCACGTCCATAAACGGCTTGAGCGACCAAGCAATAACCGCGTCCATCATTCCGACCGGAATAGTTATAACCACGGCAAGCAGGGCTCTGAACCAATATGGCTTGGCATAAGGCAAAATCAGAGCATAGTTTTTGAAAGTATAAATTCCGAGTAATTTTTCCTTAATTTTAGCGCGGAAAATATAGCTTGCAAATAGAAGAGCGTATAAAAACAGAAAACCCAACATCGTAAAGCATAAAGAAGTGTAATTTACTTGTTTGTGAACCGGCAGCGGCAGACAATTTTCGCAGACGTTGATTTGTGCATTGCCGTGTATAATAAAGCTCACAAGGTTAGAAGCGGAGTTTAATATGTTTTTGTTGTCTGTCGGCAATAAATGTTTGAAATTCTGTCCTCCAACAAAAACGTCTTCAATGCTTATAGCACCGTCATAATTAGAAATATTGAGCGTTAATGCTTTTAATTCCGAAGTTTTTAACGGTACGGAATATAGTGTCGGGGTCTCGCTCAAAACCGGAATAAATTCCGCATTTTGCGTGCTGCCGTCATAAAGCGTTTCGGCAAATTCAAAAACCGGCGCACCATTGCCGCTCAAAAAAAAGGATATCTTCAGTTCGGGGTAAGAATACCAAAAATAAGAGCTAGCCAGCAACAAAACTAAAAAACTGCCGACAGCGTATTTAATCAAATTTTTAAAGCTCATCATTCACTCAATTGCAATATAAATTCAAAATATGTTACATAAATAGAATATTTTTTGCACTTGAGCAATAAGAATGTGCGGAATATATGCAATTTCTTAAATATTTTGCCGTAAATTTAATCCAAACAAGGAGATTGCTATGCAAATTGACGCAAGAATATCAAAATTAGCGAAAAATATTTTGAAAAATTCCGTACAGCTGCAAAAGGGCGAAAAAATTTATATTGAAGCTTTTGGCGCCAGCACTAAAGATTTTTTTAATGAATTGATAAAAGAAACAATCAAGCTGGGAGCTGTCCCGTTTTATTTTTATAACGATGCTTCGTTTGAAAAAAGCCTGATTGAAGGGGCAAATAAGCAGCAGATAGAGGCATATACGGCTATTCACAAACATCTGATGGAAGAGTCGGATTGCTATGTTGCCGTGCGCGGTTATGACGATGTGTTTGCACTGTCTGATGTCAAGGCTGAATATATGGATATGTTCGGTAAAATTTTTCAAGAGCAGGTGCATATGCGCACGCGTTTACCGAAAACCCGCTGGTGTGTTCTGCGCTGGGCTAATACCAGCATGGCGGCAATGTCCCGTATGTCCTTAAAACAATTTGAAGATTTTTATTTTGACGCCTGTCTGCTGGATTACCGCAAAATGGGCAAAGCCATGCAGCCGCTGAAAGAGCTGATGGATAAAACCGAAAACGTGCATATTAAAGGCTCCGATACCGATTTGACCTTTTCGCTTAAAGGTATAAAAGCCATTGTTTGCGACGGCAAAATGAATATTCCTGACGGAGAGGTTTATAGCGCTCCGGTAAAAGATTCTATCAACGGCTATGTGCAGTTTAACACCGACACCATGTATGACGGCGTGTTTTATTCCAATATTCGGCTGGAATTTAAAAATGGTAAAATCATTAAGGGAACTTCGCTGGTAAATAACGATAAGTTTCAAAAAATGCTGGATTTAGACGCCGGCAGCCGCTATATGGGCGAGTTTGCTTTGGGTGTAAATCCTTATATTACGCATCCGATTTTGGATATTTTGTTTGATGAAAAAACTTGCGGTTCATTTCATATGGCAATCGGAAATTCATATGAAGATGAAACCAACAACGGCAATAAATCGTCAATTCATTGGGATTTGGTGAAAATACAAACTCCGGAACACGGCGGCGGGGAAATTTGGTTTGATGACAAGCTGGTGCGCAAAGACGGATTGTTTGTCTTGCCTGAGCTCAAAGGGCTTAATCCCGAAAATCTTAAATAAGTTAAAGAATAAAGGAACACGAATATGGTTAGAATAAATGACACGTACCACTCTGATATATATATAACTCCGGACAAGCAGATGTTTGTGCCGGACACACGCACGGAGTTTGGCTTGGTGCCGCTGGAGCCGGAAGATTTTGAGGAATTTTACAGCTTGCTGGAAAAAACATATCAGGGAAAATCAAGCTATTCGGTAATTTATGAGGACTATTTTTTCCGTGTGGAGCGCACGGTTTCCATGTACGGCATAACATTCTGTATGCGTAAAATGCCTAAAAAAGTTCCGGATTTGGCAAGTTTGGGCTATCCGCTGCCGCTGATTAAGTATCTATCCACTTTGGGTAACGCGTCAGGGCTGATTCTTTTGGGCGGCGCCACCGGTTCAGGCAAAACCACAACCGTATCCAGTATGCTCCGCGAATATTTGATCCGCAACGGCGGCTTTGCCTATACCATTGAAGACCCGTTTGAGATGCCTTTGGACGGTGAATACCGCGCCGCAAACGGCTCTATCGGCTTGTGCAAGCAAACTCAGCCGCAAAATGATGACTGGGGTGCATCGCTGCGTTCAGCTTTGCGTTCGCGCCCGCGTTATATTTTGGTGGGCGAGATTCGTACACCGGAAGCCGCCAGTGAATGTCTGCGCGCTTCCACCTCTGGGCACTTGGTGCTTTCAACTATTCACGCCAACAATGTTGCTGATGCTATTGACGCTTTGGTAAAACATGCTTCCGGCGGTGAAATGAGTGAAGAGCTGGCATTCGACTTGCTTTCCCGCGGTTTGCTGGGAGTAATTCATCAGCAGCTGGTTGGTATTGGGCAAAAGCGTCCGGTAGTGCAATATCTGTTTGCTAACCCAAATACAACTCAAGGCGACCAAACCCGTAATATTATTAAAACCGGTAAAATCAACGTGGCGACAACTATTGAAATGCAGATGACCCGCATGGCGCAGGGCAAGCCTTTGTTTGATGTCGTTTCAAAATAAGTTGTAAAAATTTTTATACAGTTGTCTTAAACTATACAGCCCCGCCAAAGTCCGAAGCCTTGGCGGGGTTAGCGCATATAGAGCTAATTTTATTTTTTAGTCATATCGGAATTATCCAAATCGGTATTGCGCTCATATGTTTGAACGGCAGAGTTCAAAAAATATGGTTTCGGCTGCCGGCTATACCTTTTGTTTGTCCCGTCGAAATTCGGGTCTAAAGCCTTGCGTCCGGCGTCTGTTTCCAAATAATATTTTATCTGTTCAATATAGTTTCTTGGCTTTTGTTCATTAAACATATAGCGTTGTGCCTGCTGTTGCAATGTTTGGTTTCTTTGATATGCTGCCTCTTGGTTTTGCAACCACAAATTTGTTTCTTGAGATAATCGGTTATTTATATTCGGTTCTTGCAATACTTGCTGAGCTAAATTTTGATTAGCCGAATTTGCTGCCATATTTTCAAATTGTCCTTGCGCATAGGCGGCTTGCTCAATTTTAGAAGCTGATTGCGGCAATGGTGCAGATTGCTGTCCGGCTTGATAAACATTTTCCAGCTGCTTTGCTTTTGCCAGTTTTTGTGCTTCTTGTTCGTACATTCCGCCTAAATGTTGGCTTAAATAATTTTTTATATTAAGTAAATCCGTAATTTCTGCCGGATTAACTCCGTTTTTACTTTGGATTTCAATCATTTTATCCAGTTCATTTACCGCAGACTGCAAATTTCCCAAACTACCGGCTTTAGCGCTGTTTTGCTGCAAAGCGCGGTTAAACGCCTCATGTAGCATTTTTTGCTGATTATATGGTAAATTTTTATATAATTCACTTATATGTGGTAAATTAGGGTTGACAACATTTTTTTGCGGTGTTATATAAATAATACGGGGTGAGTCAGGGATGTGAGCTGTCCACGTTTGACCTGGCCCTCGGGCAGTCTCAGACGCTTGGGATGTTAGCCCCATATCTTCAATGTTATTGTAGTATTTTTTTCCACTATTTCCTTCTCTTGCGAATTTGGTTATTAGAGTTCCATCATCAGATTTTATATCTATATCATAAACTCTCTGCTTATTATTGGGGTTATAATATTCTTTCATTCTATATTCCCTTGGTAAATCATTATTATTTTTAACAAAAACTATTTTATCGGGATTTTTATATGTTTCAGGCAATGTATGCAAATATTCTACACGTTGATTGTCTTTTGTAAAATGCTGGTAATCAATATTTCCATTTTTATCAATAGCCATTTTGAAATCAGGTTCTTGTTTTTGCATATTTTTTCTAATACTTTTTAAAGTTTGTATACCATCTCCGGCTGTGTATCTGCTTACAACAGGTGTCGCATCTAACACTTCATCAGCAGAGTGCTGTTGTAGGTAATTGTTAAATTGCTCCTGACGATTCGCCACTGTTTGCGGAACATCTATATGCTGCTTTAATGCCTGATTTACTACATTTTCCGTGTTTTGATTTATCCGCTGTGCGGCTGCTGGGGTTTGTTTGGCAACAGTCTGTGCCAAATCTGAGTTTACTTCCATGCCTTTTTGCACTGTAGCCATTGCTTTTTCATTTTGCAAAACATTGTCTATACCGCCTCTTAATCCGGCTAAATTGGCTTCAGGAAAAAATTTTTTAATAACGTCAAACGAGCCGTTTTGCAATGCTATCAAAGCCACTGCCGCGGCTGTGCCTTCCAAAGAACCAAGTCCGATTTTTTTCAAATCAGAAAAATCATATTTAAACGAATTTTCTACCAGTGACGATAATCCGGCTCCGCCAATTGCCGGAGCAATGACTTTTGAATTTTTAATTACCGGCGCAAGTTGAGCAGCTTTAGCTCCCAAATTCCAAGTTTTTTCCGCTATTCCTTTCATTCCTCCGCCTACTTCGGCAGCCATATTAGCTATTTTAAAGGCTGTTCCCGCGTTTGCGCTTTCTGCCAGCTGCTGCATTTCTTGCAGGCGGCGTTCTCTACCTAAATCAAATTTTTTATCTAACCATTCATATCCGCCGAGTGTGCGGCCGCTTAATGCCGATTCTAATCCTACTATAGCGCCTTGCTTTGCCCCATCGACAAAAGCTGATGCCACACCGTCCCAGTTTTGTTTTTGCGCCCATTTTAGATATTCAACGGCTCTTTGTTCCATTTCGTATATTTGTTGCGGGCTCATCGGCAATATTGGTATTTTTCTTATACTTCTGCTCATTTTTTTATATCCTTATCATAAATTTAAAACGAAAGAACCCTTTGCTTGCTTAAAGCAAAAGGTTCTTTTGAGGAGAGTGACTAAATTTTCATATAACAAAAAAGTGCGCCGATTTCTCGTACACACTTTTTCATCATGATGATTTTATATCACATTAGGTGACCTATTGTCAAGTTTTTTCTTATTATACATAGGATAATTATTGAAATGTCCACATAATTGTATTATTTCCGTTCTGACAAAACTTACGGGCGGAATATTTCTCTATCGGCAGTTTATATTCTCCTCCCCAAGAAAATTCAGCCGTGCCGTTGCTGTTTATAATGCTGATTTTCATCAAAAGCAGCTTATCCTGCTCTTTTAGCGGCATTTCACTGAGCGAAATACAAGCGGATTTGCTTAAATTTTTCAAAGTAATGTCAAAGCTCATATCGCTTGGCAGACCGGCAGCACCGTCGCTTCCCTGACCAATTTGCACCTCATAGGCTTTATATTGCTCCATATCATTGCGCAGCAAATTGTCCGCCCGCGCCGATTCAGTAGAAAGTTTCCAATACCCTGGGCGGTCGCGGTAATAGGTATGCACTCTTTCCGCTGTTTCAAAAACTGCCCGCTGTAGTTTTTTGTGCGGATTGTTCAGCAATGTAAGGCTCAAGACAAGGCATAATCCCAGCAGTGCTGCCAAAATGGCAAATCCAAATACCCCATTCAGGCGGGCTCGTTCCAAATCAAGATGAATTGCCATTTTTGCCTCCTATCTGCCCATTGCGCTGGTAATTTGGTCTTGCATATCAAATGTACCGAATACAGCCCATGCAATAATACCGGAAACGGCTAACATTGCCACCATGTTCATAATTTCAGCGCGTTGTTCAATCAAAAACACCGATTCTTCCAGCCATTCATTAGCCAATTTATCCAAAGCCTCTTCAAAGTTATCCAATTCGGAATAAATTTTTAAGTCGGTTATAATTTGTCTGTCTGGAAATTCATGACCTGCTTTATCCAGCGCCTGACCTAAGTTATCACCGTTTTTAATGTGGAATAGGGCACCGTCGATTTTTTCTTTTAAATATTTATTGGAATCTCGGCGCAGCGAGGTCAGCGCTACAGAAACCGGCACACCGCCTTTTACAAGGGCTGACAAAGCCAGCAGCCAGGTAATACCCGTAAAAATTTTATACAAAGACCAAGGCGGACAGCGGTCGATTTTTACTCTTAGCGGACCGGTCCAAATACCAATGGTAACATAAATTAGCAGTCCCATCACCGGTAAAATAGAAAAGGCAATCAGCCAGTTTTTCTGAATCCACTCGGAAAGGTCAATCAATGTCTTAGCCGTGCCGGTCCAGCGGGTATTTGGAGCGGCGTCAAGCATAGGCGGCACCATATACACACCGATGGCGTACAAAATTACCACCGACATCATCATCAAAAATCCAGGGTAGGCAATAGCGCTGACAATCGGGCGAATCATACGGGTTGAACCTTCGGTCACCTTAATCAAGTTTAACAAGGCGCTTTCCAAGTCAGACACATCGCCCACGGAAAGCATCAAGCGTTCGCGGCTTGGCGCCCAGCCTTTTAAGCAGTCCGAAAACGGGTGACCTTCTTGCAGGGCGTGTCCCCATGCTGCCACGGCAATAGCCATTGGGTCGGACGGGTGCTTGCCGTCTTCGGACAAACCGCCGTAAATCATTTCCAATGAGTTCATCAAAGAGAAACGGTTACGCAGCAAAGCCGCCAGTTTGCGATAAATTTTCAAACGTTTGGTATTTCCCATGGAGCACATAATTTTAGCGTAAGCCAACAGCCATTGGTTGTTATTACGCATAGCTTTGTTAAATGGACTCTGTTTTTTGACGTCAGGCATTTTTTCACTCCTAATAAATTGGTCGTTGGTCTAATAGTCCGCACCAGCGTTCAATTTCATCCAAATCAATATATCCTTTAAGCATACGTTCAATCGCCGCTTCACGCAAAGGACGTCCGTCCAGTTCGCTGACCCAATAGTCAATGGCGTTTTTGGTGTCGCCGTTTACCATCAGCTGTAAAAAGTGTGCGTCCGGAATAATAATTTCCGGCACAGACATACGCCCGATAACTCCTTTGTGTCCGCAATATTTGCACCCCGGACCGCGTAAATAGGTGTTTTCTATGCCATAATCGCCCAAGGCGGTTTTAAGCCGCTGATATGACGGATCATTCATACGTTCTTTAATGGAAATCCGGCAATAAGGGCAGATTTTACGGAACAAACGTTGAGAAATCAAACCTTTCATAATTTCAGGGTCATTTAACATATATGGCTGAACGCCCATATCGCGCAAACGGGTAATAATTGCCGGCGCCGAGTTAGCGTGCAGGGTTGACCATACGCTGTGACCTGACAAAGCGCCCTTAAACACCAAATCGGCAGCGGAAAGAGAACGAATTTCACCGACCATCATCACGTCTGGGTCTGAACGCAGAGCGGCAGACAGCGCTTTGGTAAACTCTTCATCTTTTTCTTCTTCGGTGTTGGCGTTGGTAACCGGCATTTGCCGTGCGCCCGGAATCGGATATTCAGGCGGGTCTTCCACGGTAATAACGTTAATTTCGCCGTTACGCTCCTGAATAAGCTTAATCATATTACGCTGCAAGGTTGTTGATTTACCGGAACCTGTCGGACCGGCAACAATGTTCAAGCCCACAGCGGTGGCGCGCAGGCGGTAAAACAGGTTAAGTTCTCTTTCGCCCAAGCCCAATGACTTTAAGTCGCCGTTTCCGTTAGGGTTATCATCGGCATAAAGCAAACGCATAACCAAATACTGCGAACCGAAAGCTACAGGGTTGAATTGCAAACGAATAGCCAGTACGTTGTGTGGTAAAGAAAGCTTGCCGTTCGTGCCGCGCAATGGCGTAGAACCCAGCTTTTGAGCGCCTTGGAACTCGTTTTGCGCATAGTTTGCATCAGAAATATCTGCCGATGCAAAAGCGGCGCGCACAAAGGCTTCGCCCCATTCCTGCGAATATTCCAGTTCCCGCTCCATCATACCGTTTACACGAAACATAATCAAAGTTGAATCGGCAACAATAACGTGAATATCAGAAACTTTTTTAGCAGCTGCGCGGTTGATAACGCTCAAGAAGTCAATCTGCATTTGATAGTCGACAGATTCCTGCGCCGTCATCTTAATTTCGCCTGAACCGCGGGTAGCATAGGCGTAAATTGCCGAAATTTCCTGACTTGATACATACTTAGGAGCATGCATCAGTAGTTTGCGGCGTTTTGCAATGGCTGTAAAGTTTAAAACTTGACCGTCAAAGCGGTGAGCTTCATCAATTAAATATGTACCGTCCGAAAACAGCACCAACATACGGCGGGTTTCGTTGTTAATGTTTAAGTCGCCGTCTTCGGCTGTCAAAACCTTGTTATTATTGGCGAAAAGCGTGTCAAAGATGTTGCCGCCTTCTTTCTTGTCGCTTTTTTCTTCTTCAATGTCCGAACTTTTTTTCAATGGAGGCGGTGTCAAGGACGATGTTCCGGCTTTTTTCGGTTTCGGCGCCGGATTAGCAGTAGGAGCAGCGTTTGCACTTTGAGAATTTGCATTTTGTGAAGACGAAACCTCAGAGGCGCCGGAACCAACAAGTTCGGCGCTGCTCAAAGGTTGTACTTTTTTTACATCTTCTTCAGTCATTTTTTTTATTTAACAAACATTCCTTGACCTAAAGAGTGAACATTGGCGGCTCTAGGCGCAGATGACACAGCGGAAGTCGATGCTGAGTCGCGGCTGTTGTTGTTTGTATTAACAGCTCCGGCACGGGCAGGGGTGGAATTGCCGTTTCCTTGCGCTGCCGGTACAGGCGCACCGCGGACGTTGCGTACAGAGGCGTTTCTGTTAATGGCTCCTTTGGCAGACAGCGGAGTTTTATCTGCGCCGTTGAATGATTTTTCCGGCTCATATTCGCGTACTGTACCGCCTGTATACAAATATCCTTTAGCTCCTTTGTTGTCAAAAGCAATGTAATTATCGGTAATTGCCGTTACAACTTCTCCGCCTTTCAGCATAGAGCCAACGTGAACAATAAAGGTTGTACCGTCTTTGTTCAAAATTTTAGCAACAATGTCTTTGCCTTTTCCGGTTATATCCATAATGGCATATTCGTTGGACATATCAATTGCATTTTCTTCAATACCGGAGGCAAACGGATTAGCGGCATTGCCGTTTTGAATTTGCTGCATGGTTTCTTCGTTTTGCAGAATTGCTTTTTTCAAACTTGTAATCTGCTGTTCCAAAGAAGTTACGGTCTTTTCGTGGGCTTTTTTAGCTGTTTCGGCTTTTTGCAAAACTATGCCGGATTCGCGGCGTACTTCGGTAATTTGCTTTTCAAAGCCTTCAATCAAGGTTTTGCGTTCATCGCGCAGTTCTTTTACCTGATTTTGCAAAGCAGCATTTTTTTCTACCCATTTTTGGTTAACCACCAGCATTTCATTCATATATTCATTCAAAACGCGGGCTTGGCGTACTTTTTCAAGTTCCATTTCAGCTTTTCTCAGTTTTTCCTGAGCTTCAAGCTCTTTAATTTTACGCTGGGTTTCTTCTTCTTTCAAACGTTCTTCTTCGGCTTTCAGGCGGGCAGCTTCTTCCTGTTTAGCTTTCAGGCGCTGCATACGCAAAGCATCAATACGGCTGCGAACCTCTTCGCGTTTGTATTCAAGGTTCAAAATGGTGGTTTGCTTTTCAATGTTGGACATTTGGTTAAACAAACTGTTGTCTACTTTTGAAAGAATAGTGTTACCGAAACGTTCAAACGGAGATTTAGGCGCATCGGCGGCAGGAACTTCATCACCGGTTGCCGGAGTATCACCCGGAGCTATATCGCCTTGGGCATCGCGGATATCGGCATCGGAAACATTATCCAAACTGTTCGGAGAAAGCTGAACATTGTTATTTTCGGATTTTTGCTCTGCGGCAGCATTGTCAGCAGTTGCATTGCCGTCCGAATTTTCAGCTTCGGCGCCGTCGGCAGCAACAGCATTGCCGTCATTCTCGCTTTGAACGCTTGCCTCATTAGCATTTGCCGCATCGGTTTTGCTGGCATCGGCATTACTGTTTTCAGTTTCATCCAAACCGAATAAGTCGTCGGACTGTTCCTGAGGTTGATTGTCTTGAGCAGCCTTATTTTCTACCGGTTCGGCGTCAAGCTGCGCATAGCCGGATTGGCTGAAAGCCACCATTGCCGCAAACATAACGGCAATCATGACAATACTCTTATTTTTCAAATTATAACTCATATATTTCCCCCTTGTAAGTCCAAGTACCACTATTTACATCATATGTAATTTCTTTAACAGATAAACCTGAAAATTTCATTAACAATTCAATCCAAGTCAGCGGGTCTTGTTGAGATGATATTCCGAACGTCATAATATTATAAAGTGCACCGCGCGGAGAAGTCCAGCTGGTTTTCGTCATTGAGATTTGCGTATCCAAAGTTTGGTTCAAATCGTTGATAATGTCACGCAGCTCTTTTTCCGAATATTCCGGCGGCGAGTTCAGTGTAGAAATTTCTCCAATCGGCACCGTTACCATAAAGGTGTTGCCGTCTTCGGAAATAACGCGGGAAGTAAAGGTAACGCCCGAAATATCCAAAGCCTGCTCCATCCAGGTAATGCGTCCCAGTTCGCGCTTCCAGCTGGTAACCAAGCCGCCACTGTTGCAGGTAATGCCTTCCAAAGACCACCCTGGAGTAACCACTTGCACCACTTTTTTAGTGGCATTATAGCATTCACGCATAATATCAACCGGATTCTTGACCGATTCCCACGGCTTAGGCTCAGGCGGTTCCGGCGCCGGCGCTTCAACTTGTTCCACCGGAGCAATTACCGGAGCTTCCGGCGCAGCAAAGAACATATTTTGCAAAGTGGAATAACCATACCACAAAATAATGGCAAAGCCGACAATCACCACGCCCAGCATAATCATATCGTTGCTGCCGTTGATTTTATCCAGCTTTACAATCAAGCCGCGGTTAATCAACGTTGCCAAAGCATCAGGCTTAGTCTCTTCTATGCCCCATTCTTTCGGAGCATACAAAGCGTCCCAGTCCGGCACGGCAAGCATTGAAATAAATTGGTCTTTAGCGTCTTTTTCGTTTACAAAAAGCGTATCGCCGTCCGACAGAATAACATCGTTTCTAAAGCAGATGTACCACCAGCCAGTGTCAACTTTAAACACGCCCAAAAATGAGGTGACGTTTCCCAAAGCCGTAACCAGCGACACGGCTGCAGACGGCGTGCCTCTTACAAAGCCTTGAGATGAAGCCGCCAAACCAAACTGAGATGATTTGCCTTTTCGGACGACGTATAAGTCTGCGCCTTCCAAAATGTTTTCAGCGGCTTCTTTTACTTCAGGCAGCGGGCTGTCTTCATTGATTAAAGGTTGCCAAAACAAGCTGGCAGCATAAGTTACTCCTCCTTCGTTAAAGGACGACTTCCATGCTTTTTCTTCTTCTAAATCATCAGCCACGAGCCTTCTCCCCAAAAAGTCAGTTCATTCTGGATTCCGGCAATAAAGGAGATTCCAAAACCACCGGAGTTAACATAATTACTAACACAGTTCTGTCTTTTTCAGCAGTTTGCGAACCGCCCAGTAAAGTGTTTTTCGGATTGCCGACGCCTTGCTTGTCTGTTGTATCTTCAACACGTTCGTAACCTGCCAAAATCAAGGTTTCGCCGGACTTCATAGCCACTTCCTGTGTAAATCCGCGGGTTTCGATAACAGGGTTTTGAATAAACTCACTGTCGCCGCCCGAAGAGCTGCTGTCGTCATCAGAGCTGCTGGATGAACTTCCTCCGGAAACGTTTACTGCATCCAAAGACAGCAAGTCAGACAGCGTCAGGTTAAAGAACATTAAGATTCGGCCATGGTCCAAAATACGCGGCAAAACGCTCATGGTGAAACCGGTTTCAATTTCTTCTGTTTCTACAGAAATATCATAAGTGTTGGAATCACCGCTGTTTGTTTTTGTAATTTGCGAAATATAGTTCTGAGTCTTAACCACCTGAATCGGCGCCGGTTTATTGTTCATGGTTGTAACCGTACCGCTGGTAACCAAATTGGTTTGACCTTCTTCCGACAAAGCCTGCATAGCAGCGTCAACGCTCCAGCGGCTGGAACTGATACCCATGGTCAAATTTGATAGAGGGTTGTCAATTTCTCCGGCTGTGTTTCCACTGATAGACTTGATAGAGCCGCGTTTGTTAAAGGTTGCAGACAAATCCAAGCTATATTTATCCGCATTGGTAATATTTACCTGAATAACTTTTACGCTGATGGCGATTTGCTTAGACACGCGCTGGTTTTGCTCGTTAATGAATTTTGCCACGCGCTTAATATCTGTCGGTGTTGCCGTCAAGGTAATTGTGCCGGCGCCTTTATCCATCACCAAGTTTGAATCAGAGGTAATCATAGAACTGATAGTGCTCTGAATGTTGCTCCACATATCCATGCCGTCAACCGAGCTGCTTTGCGAAATGCTTGAAGAACCGCCCGAACCGCCTACAGATACGCTGAGTGACGGGTTTGTCGGCAAAGAATATAGTACAAAAGTTTTGGTGATATATTTATAGAAATAAATTTCATTCTTTTCATATTTCCACCAAATGCCGAAACGGTTGGAAACTTCGTCCAAAAGTCCGCTGATAGGACCTTTGTAGTTTACAATCATTTTTGTAGAATCAGTCCACTGCACGCCGATATCTTTCATTGCCGGTTGGTTTTTATCGGCGTTTGAAATAGCATTTTCTTCCAATTCCGGAGCATAGCGCACAGAAAGAGAAGTGATTTTGTTAATCATACTGCCGATTTCATAAAGTGTAATCGGGCGGTTGCTGATTAAAGTAATGCCGTCTTTGGTTTCCAAATAAGCCGGAACAGGCTGACCCTCAAATTCAATATTGCTGGTATCGCCCAACCAAATATCGTTTTTAACTCTGACCACGTCGTCTGGAATAGGGTCGCCCGGCATGGCGGCTTTTTGTTTCAAATCCAAAGCGTTTTCGGTTTGACGCGCCATGCTCTCGTCCATTTCCGGTGAAACAGAGCAAGCTACGGTAACGCCCAAAATACCGATAACAGCCAGTTTTAACAAATTAGTCATACGCATTTTCGTCCTCCATTGTTTCAATTACCAAGACGCGGTTACCTTTATAAAATGTTGCCACCGGAGCCGGTCTTGCTCGGGCAAAAGCGCGTACAAGGGCAGACGACACATCGGCAAAGTTGCCTCTAAACATAGCGCCTGCGTTTAATGTATAGTTGCGGTTGGTTTTCCAAATCAATCTCCAGCCTGATTCTTCACTCCATTGAGTTAAAAGTTCTTTCAGACTTTGACCTTCTTCTGCCAGCCAGTCTTTGTTTTGGTCTTCTTCTTCGGCTTTAGTTTCTTCCGAAGGTTGTTCACCTGTGGTTTGCTGCTGTTGATTTTGCGCTTGAATATATGCGGCATTGCGTCCGCCTTGAGCATAATTTCCTCCTTGAGCAGTTGCAGCGTTGCCGTCGCGTTCCATTACTTCGGCTTCATAGTCAACAACTTCATTATCTATGCTAGGCGGCACCGAGGCAGAAATATTGTTGCCGGCGCCGGCTTGGGTAATACGATGGTCGCGCGGCGTGCGTTCGCCGTATTTGCGGAAATCCGCCTGCGTGCGGGTATAGTTTATGCCGGTGGCAGGCTCGGTTGAATCTTCGCACACGCTGAAACCGTCGGGAGTTTCGGTGCAAACTTCGCGGTATTCCTGTTCACTGGTGCAAATTCCGTTTTCACATTCTTCTTCCAAATAGCTTCTATTGCTGATACAGCCGCTCAGTGCAAAAAGACACAGGAATAAACTTAATGCCGTAAGTTTATTAGTCATAATATTTCTTTCAAAATTGTATCTCATCGTATTGTCCTATAATACATGTTGCATTAAAAATAGCAAGCAGAAGTTAATACCAAGGGTTATAAGCCTTTTTGCGGGCTTTATTCGCATCTTCTTCGCTGGCGTATCTTACATTCCTAATAATAAAAGAGTTTGGTTCTCTATCGGTAAAAATTATGTTAATTTTGTTATAATCCACACCATTATTTACCAAAATAGAATACAGAAGGTTCAGGCGCTTTTGTTGCAGCTCATATGAACCGGTGCCGTCAATTCTGATTTCAATAAAGACATCATCATTTTTTACGGCGTTGTCGGAAAAGGCTTTCAGCCATTCCAAAGTCTGACCCGAAATTTCCGCGCGGTTCGGCTGAAACGCCAATTTCAACTCGGACGGAGCAATGCTTGAATTATCTTTGCGTCCCAGCCCCAGCAGCTTGCTGAAGGCGGATTCACCGGATTTTGTTTCTTTTTTAGCTTTGTCCGCGGTTTCTTCGTCTGATTTTTTGCTGCTTGATGAAAACCATGCAGCAATGCTGTCGGTCAGGCTTGGCGAACTGTTAAGCGGAGTTGTGCTCTGTTCAGCCGCATTTTCAGCCTTAGGCAGCGGCGTGCTGACGGCATCTTTTTTCGGCTCATCGTCTTTTGCCGCCGTGTCGCCGAGCTCGCCGCTTTGTTTCAGGCGTTCGCTCAGTTTTTTATTTTCTTCCGAATACGAAAGCTGCGGCGTTAAATTTTCATCGTTGGCAATATCTTCCGGAATAGGAATTAAAATATTCTTCATCATTTTATAAGCGATTTTGCTCTCTTTTTCAGGCTTAGCCGGTTCAGGAGTTTCTACCGCCAATGCGGTCGGAGCCACATCGTCTTTAGCGTTCATTTGGTTTTTGGAAATGTGCTCGTTTCCTGTGGAAGCAGCTATCCAAGGGTCGGAATACGGCTCTTCCCTGTCGGCGGCTAGATTGCTTTCGGTGTTTGTTTCCACGCTTGCCATAGCCAAACGGTTGGTTGTTCCTAAATTTTGCAGGCGCACATTATCAGAAGCTAAGGCAACTTGGCTGTTTTCAGCTTCTGATGAAACTTTCACATCTTTTTTTGGCTCGCTGAAATTGTGCATTATCGGAATGCTGAACATTTTAGCCTCGCTGGCATCAGCAATTTTCAGCGGCTCTTCATTTTCGGCGTCTGCTGTTTCAGGATTCTTTTCTGTTTTGGCGGAAATTTTGCCGCTATCGGAATTTTTGGCTAATTCCAAGGAATTAGCTTCTTTTTCTGACAACGCGCTGTCAAGTTCATCATCTTCCGGAGCAAATAAAATCTCGCTGCCGCTGTCTGCCGATAGGGCTGGTTCGTCACTTGGCAGGGCAATCGGCTCTGCGGCGGCGGTAACAACTGGTTTTTCTGTAGATTTTGTATTTTGCATCGCGGCGGTATCAAGTGTTTGCTTCGCCGTAATGCTGTTTATCTGTTTGAATTTTTCGGCAATCGGGTTTGTTTCTTCAGAAGTTGCAAATAATTCAATATCTTTTGCACGCAGGTCGTCAAAATTTGTCTCTACGGAATCTTGTTCATTTTCGGGCAGCAAAAAACTGACTTTAGCCGCAGCAAACACCACAACTAAAGAAAACAAAAAGCTGCCTATAAAGCATTTCCAACCAAATCTTGGCATTTTCAAACCCTTAAATGCAGGAATCCGCATACAAAAAGCATACGGTACACCCGTCTTAGCCGCAGAATACAACTAATTTTGTTAAAATAGAGTTAATAGCCGAAAACAAAGTAAAGCAAAGCCAGTGCAGATGTTTTGACAGAGTTTTATTATCAAAAAATTTACTAATTTGATGCTATAAAAAATCCGTAAAAACAATTTTGTTAGTGTGAATTTTTTGTTACAGCCAATTTTATTGTGAAAAAACATATAGTTGCACAAATTCAAAAAAGCTGGAATTTTTTATAAAAATGCGTTAACATAAAATTGTATAGAATTCGACTTAAGGAGAACTAAAATGAAATTTTTAAAATCAAATATCCTGAGCATTACCACAATGACATTTTTGTTTGCTTTGGTAATGATGGGGGATGCTTCTGCTGAAACCGTGTTCGGTGTAGGTGCAACAAAATTGGTAAATTTGTTCAAAAACGCTAAAATGATTATATTCATTATCGGTGGTTTCGGTTTGGTTGCTTTAGCTTTCCAAGCTATTTTTGGTAAAATTAAATGGGCATGGTTTGCCGCTTTGGCATTCGGTTTGGCTGTTGTGGCTGCCGCTGGTGCTATTGTGAACTATGCTGCTAATACAAACAACGCTACAGGTAGTGGAAGTAACGGGTTTCAAGATACTTTAGGTAATAACAGTAACATGAGTATGACGTATGACGGTAACTTCTAAGCTGTTGTTCTTTCGGGGGAGGCGCTGTAGCGCCTTCCTTCAAGGAAAATTTGTTATTTAAGGGAGACATTCAAGATGTTTATGAAAATATGGAACTTTATGTATAATAACAAATATACACTGTGTCTGATTCTTTCTGTATTTTTATACACATCGGACGCTTATGCCGTTTTTGATGCGTTGAGTGGCGCTGGTGAACGTATTTTTGCCGGATTGAAAAAACTGGTTGCTCCGGCGGCGACCATCGGTATTGCCTGCTGCTGTATCGCTGGTATGTTCGGTAGTTTTAACTGGAAATGGTTTGCGGCGATTGCCATTGGTATTTTTGTAATGACTGTGGCAATGGCTATTTCCGGCAGCATTTCCAGCGGTCAGTTTGACGGCAAGGCTGATTTGCTGGGTAAAAGTTAGTGATTTATTATGGAGATAAAATAATGAACAAATGCGTTTTTTTAAGATTTTGTGTTCTTATTTTTGCTGTTGCCATAGTCACTGTGGCATTTTGCCAACCGGCGCACGCTGATGATGTGTTTGATAAATTATCAACTTTGGGTGGAACTTTAGGAATTGGCTTAGCCAGAATGGGCTATTTAATCGCCGGTATCGGTTTAATAGCATTTGCTGTGGCGGCGATATTTAATAAAATCAGCTGGAAAACTTTGTCTTATATTATGATAAGCACATTTATTTTAACGGCACTGCTGAGCGGAGCAATCTATAAATTTTTGGGAGCAGGCACAGAGTACGGACTCAGCAACACTACATTTAACGGTGTTGGCGGCAGTACGTCAACCGGTCAGAATGCCAAGTCTAATCAGGTTGATAGCGGACATAAATAAGGCGGGTGCAAATGAAATTATTATTTGCTGTGATATTTTCTTTTTTTCTGCTGCCGTTTTCGGCAAACGCTTATATAGACACAACCGTAGACGGCGAGGCGGAAGCAACCGCCGGCGAGCAAAACACCAATTTATACCGTTTGAATGCGGATAATTTAAGCCGTTTGAAAAGAATGCGCCAAATAGATAATGTGCTTGCCCGCAATCCAAACGCCAACATTGAAAACAGTCAAGAAATGGAAGACCTGCTCAGCAACAAAAAACAGGTTGATTTAGATGAGCAGGCGCAATTGGCGCAAATGTATAAAGATACGGTTGCCCGCACCAAAAATAAAAATGCCTTGATAGTTAAAAACGCCGATGACTACCGCCAAGTTTTGCAAACCGCGGCAAATTCGGTGAAAGATGTTGAGGTGATAACCAATCTGAAACAAAGAATACGGAGGAGATAATGCGTGAAGAAATTTTAAAAGCCGTTGCTCAGCCGCCTAAATTTTTATTTGCCCCAATGGTTCCGGCAATTATAAATTTGGGTATTCAGTTTCCTATGCTTTTTATGGGTATTGGTGTTGCTGATGTTAACCCTTTGTTTTTTATTACAAGTATAGTTACCGCACATGCCGCGCTGGTGGTTGCCGGAATAAAAGAACCGCATTTGTCAACCATGCTGCAGGCGTATGGGCGCAGCAACAAAATAAGCCAAAATTTATATGCAGTACAAGGAAATAAGTTTGAGCCATGAATAATTATGATTTTATGAGTATATTTGTAGAAGGGCTGAGCAATGTGCAGATTGTGGTGGCTCTTATCGGTATCGCTTCGGCGGCGTCGTTTGCCGTGCTGCTTTCAACTCGTTTTGGACGCTGGGTTTTGCCGCAGCCTCGTGAATCGCGCGTGTCGGACTTTTTGCCTTTTGCAAAGCTGATGTCGGACGGCGTGACCATTCAGTGCAGCAACAACTCCTATGCCCGTGTTTTCAAAGTGGAAGGCGTTGATTTGGCTTCGGCAACCGGCGAAAAAGTATATTCCATGATGGAAGCCCGCAAATCGTGGATTGACGATATGGCAAATATGCAAATTGTCTGCCGTGTGATTACCATTCGCGAAAGAATTTCCTTGGAAAAAGAAAAAAGAGATTTCGGCAACCAACTGCTGGATTCCATTTCGCAGATTTGGTTTAACAATATGAACCGCATATATAGCAATAAGCACTATATAATAATGTCGGTTATCGACCGCAAAGACGCCTTAAAAGATTTGAACTATGCGTCGCAGAGCTTGCTTTCAACTATGGGTGAATACGGCGTAAGCCCTATGTATGAAACCGAGGACAGCAAAGCAACCGACAGTCCGTTTTATGTGTTTTCGCGTCTTTGCAGCCCAATTTCCAAGCCGGAGCCTAAAGTCCGCAACACCGAAGGCGTCAGACTTTGCGAAATGCTGACCGCCGACCATATCCATTTTACCAAAGAAGAGGGAATTATCAAATTTTTCTCCGGTGAAAAAGAACTGTATGAAATCGCTATGGGTATCCGTGTCAGCGGTGAAGCCATGGACGAGAGTATGATTTATTCCTTAAACGCCATTGACTGCGAGCTGGTGATTCTGCACAATATCCGTCCACTTTTCCGCTCGGAAGGACGTTTACTTTTAGTTCAACAGCAAAGAATGGCGCGTGTAACCAGCTTTTCTGAAAACGTTGCCGAGCAATATAGCGAGGCGCTGGCGGCAATTGATGATAGCGATAACAACTATCAGTCTTTATGCGAATACGCTATGACAATCATTATTAAGGGTGAAACCAAAGAAGAAATTAACTTTGGCGAGTCTGAAGTGCAGCGTATTTGCCGTGCGTTCGGCGTTACTCCGGTGCGTGAAGGCTGGGTAAACCAAGCCGTGTTCTTTACGCAGTTCCCGACTTATGACACCTATCCAAGAACCTATCGCTATTTGTCGCGGGTGATTGCCATGGCTGTAACTATGGATCACCCAGCAGAAGGTTTTGGCAAAAGCGACTGGGGCAACGGAGCCATCACGGTGTTCCGCACCATGTCCGGTTCGGCGTACCGCTTCCAATTCCACGTTTCCAGCGAAGAGTCTGCGGTGGCGCACTGCTGCATTATCGGTCCGACTGGACAAGGTAAAACTACTTTGCTGACCTTCTTGGCTGGACAAGCTATGCGGCACGGCGATTTGCGCGTATTCTTCTTTGACCGCCACTTAGGTGCGCAAATCTTTACCAGAGCCATAAAAGGCGCGTATGTCGGCTTTGATGGTGATGAAAAGAACGTGTCTCTGAACCCGTTTGACTGCGCCAACACGCCGGAAAACCGCTCGTTTTTACGTCGTTGGCTGAAATCTATTACCATGGTGGACGATGCTTTGGCAGAACGCGAGGTGGCTCGCGCCATTACCACTGCGTTTGACTACCTGCGTCCGGAAGAGCGTTTGCTGAAAAATCTGTATAAAAGCTGTTTTTCGCCAACCGGAAATATGCGGCGTGAGCTGTTCCGCTGGGTAAATCCTGACCAATACGGCGCAATTTTCAACGGACAGAATGATAGCTTGGATTTGAAGAGCCGCCGCTTTATGGCGTTTGACTTCACACATATTTTTGAAGATGAAAACCTTGCTCCTGCCGTAATCAGCTATATTATGCACCGTATTCAGTCCGAAACCGGCGAAACCGGCGTGCCGTCGCTGATTATGATTGATGAAACGGCGCCGATGCTTAAACACCCGATGTTCCGCGACTATTTCATTATCGGTCTGCAAGAAGGACGTAAAAAACGCCAAGCCTACCTCTGCGCCTTCCAACAGCCGAATATTGTTGACAAGTTGGGCGTGGGCGAAGTTATCCGCGGTCAATGCCAAACTGTAATATTCTTCCGCAACCCGCAGGCGCAGCTTGAAGATTATGCTAACTGGAATTTAACTCAAAGCGAACTTGACTTTATTTTTGGTAAAAGCTATCGTGACTTTCCATATGCCATTTTGCTGTCGCGTCCGGTAACCGGCGAGTCGGTAATTTTGGACGTTGACTTGAGCGGTTTGGGCAAATACCTGCGTATTTACAATTCCGGTCGAAAGAATGTTTTGCTGGTTCAGCAGCTTATAAAAGAATATGGCGAAGACGGATTTGTTACAAAATATTTAAATATTGCCTAGGTTTTTCAAAAAGTCTTCACTTTTGCGCGAAAATGAGGTACACTTTTTAAATAAGAATTAGGGATTAAAGGAGGCTATTATGGATTTATGCAGAATAATAAAACGAAGCGGCGTTTTTCTTTGCCTTTCTTTAATTTTATGTGCTGAAAATGCGTCGGCGTTTCCGTTGCCGACCCAAGATTTGTCGCGTTTGGCACAGTCAGCCAAAACCACGAAGTTGCAAATTGATGAAATTTATCAGGAATATCAAAGCAATATGCATATTATTAAACAAATTCAAAACGGAGGCTATGCCGCCGCTGCCAGAGAATTGTTTGGTAAAATTCAAAACGGCGACTATGACCGCTATGGCGGTATGGTTAAAAATTTGGGCGTAAGTTTGGAAACGGGCGCGGCAAATGCGCAGGCTGTGGCGTCTAAAAAAGAAAAACGTAAAGAAATCAACGAAAAGCTGGCAGAAAAAGAATTGCAGCGCAAAAAAGAAGCTGCTGAAGAAGCTCAGGCTAAAGCCGAACAAAAACAAAAAGAAAGCGAAGGTTTGGCTAAGAAAAGCGCTTGGAGCAAAGCTTACAGCTGGGTTAAAAAGAACAGCGTTTCTGCGGTTGATGCCATTTCTTCCGGTGTAAACACTTTGGAAAACGGCGGTTCATTAAAAGATGTTTATAACAACACCAAAGGTTCTGTCGGTAATATAGCCGACAATATGAAAAACGACGCTAAGGAAGAAGCGGCAATAAAAGAAAAAATAAAAGAAAGAGAAGCTAAAGAAGCCGCGTATGAAAAAAATAAAAAAGAATTTGAAGAAAGTCAAAAAGAGCGCGAAGCAGAAATGGAAAAAGAAAACGAAAAAATAAATGATGATATCAGCAACCAATTTAAAAATTGGCAAAATAGCCGTAAAAACAGCTAATTATTTAAAGATGCAATAATTAAAACAGAATAGGAGACTGAAATGAGAAAACACACTATAATAATTGCTTTTATGGCAGCATTGCTTTTAAGCGTGTCTCCTATGTCTTTGACCGAAGCTCAAATGTGGGGAGGTCAAAATGATGAGGGTTGGAACGAGTATTCCGGCAGCAATAATGACGATATGGACTTAGAAGGAAAATCGCCTTTGCAGTCAACCGTTGATGAAGCAGAAAGCAAAACCGAAACTAAAGAAACTTCCGATCAATACGGCAAAACCACAATCACAGCCACCACCGGATTAGACCCTTCAGCAATAAGCAGCGGTTCCGACAGTTCAACAGGCACGGCAGGCTCCGCATCTGCGGAGGATAGCGGCAGCACGGGAACTGCGTCTGGCTCTGCAGCTGATAAAGACAAAAAAGATGACGCCAATAAGAAAGAAGATACCACAAATTATACCGGCGTTTTCAACGAACGGCAGATTATTCCTAATACCATGGCGATTTATTGTAAAACAAACGCCGAGGATATGCTGAAAGAAAGCTCAAAACTGTATAATTGCATTAACGATATAGCCCGCAGCATAAATGATAAAGACAGTTCGGTTCGGGCGGAAAATTTACAGCGTTTCAGCGAAATCCGCTATGAGGAGCTGAAAACTATGATGGCGCAGGCAATTGCCAAAGGCGCTGCAATTTCCAATTATGAAAATATCCAAAATGAACTTGGCGACGCAACCGGCAAAACCAAAACCGAGCACGAAGACAATGTGGCGATAGCTAATGCGACCAGCACCCTGACGGACGTTATCAACACTATGCGCGATTTATATGCCGAGCGTCTGAAAAATGAGGCAATCAGCGGAATTCAGTCTATTGACCCTAAAGTTATTAAGGATATTGCTGAACAAGAAAGCGCTGCTTCCGGCGATAGCGATAAAAAAGATGAAGCTTCTGGCGCAAGCACAGCTAAAGACGCCAAAAAAGACCAAGAATCAACTTCTACCAAGATAACGGTAACCGAAAATAATCCGAACCGTAGTGTTGCGTGGAAAGACGGCAATAATTGTTCGCAAACGGTTTGTACCGGCAGTGAAGATGATACTTGTCATGAAGAAGTTATCACTTGTCCGGATAACGTATATCCGATAAACGGCAGCGCCGGAACCTATATGGTTTGTATGCGCGGCGAATGTAAAAAGTATGAAGATGCGGATATGTGCGATAACGGAACTCTGCAAGAGCAAAGCGGCAGCATAAGTAATTGGGAAACCGGTATGTGCGGAGACAGCGAGTGTCCGGCAGGCATCTATAATGTCAGCGGTCGAAAAGTTGCATGCTATAACGGCAGCTGCACGGTTTGCTTGGACGAAGTTGTTGTAACTGCCAAATCCAAATAGGCGTTAAAGTAAGGAGAAAGGAAATGAACATAAAAACAGTCATAATCTGCAGTACTGTATTGATTCTTGCTCCTTGCATGGCTAAGGCGGATTTAGACCCGACAACACTTATTCAAGATCAAATTTTGAATGCGCAGGAAGAAATTAACAAAGCGCTGAAGACCTATACGGGGCAGCAGCTTGATTTACAGCAGCTTGTAAACAGCCGCGATAAATTGAATGAATTGAAACAGATGGGGAAAACCTTTGCTCTTAATTATGCCAAAGACTATGTGAAACGTGTAAAAGTTCGTTCTTTTTCAGTCAAAGGAGTTACCGAGGGGTTGAAAGGCGCGGTGGCGACTCCGGAAATGGCTCGTAAAGTCGGTCAGAAAATGACGCAGAAAGAGCTGGTCAGCGACGACGTTCAAAAAGCAAAAGAACATCAAAAGCTCATCAATGATTTGCAAGTTGAAAACGTGGCGGCGATGTATGCAAAGTCTTTGGTTTTGCGACGTTCTATAATAGAAGAAAATGAACAGCTGGAAAATGAAGAAAAAGAAGAAATGACAGACTTAAGCATTATTGAAAACGCTTATAAAGTTGTTTCTAATCGTGCTACCGGACGCTGGAAAACAATATTGGATTCGGAGGCGAACTTCAGTGGTCAGCTAGCAGTTGCCGGTTTATTGAATATTCGGGCTAATACGGCGGAAGAAGAGGAAGAAGCCGCAATGGCGGATGCGCAAAAGAAGGCGGATGAGGAGGCTAAAAAGGCCGAAGAAGAAGCTAAAAAATCAGCAGGGGAAAATGCCGAAGAAAAATCGGATAAAAACAATGATAAGAAAGGTAAAAATAAACCAAATTGGAAAGATGCCGCAAACAAAGCCGGAGATGCGTATAAAGATGTTAAATCAGGCAATTACGGCGCAGCTCTTGGCGATTTGGGCGGAGTTGCCGGTTCAACAGGTTTAGGTGAAGGCGTAAGTGATGCGTTGTCTAATGCCGGAACCGCTTATGATAAGGGTAAACAAGCTAAAGACAATATAGAAAGCGGCAATTACGGTGCAGCTCTTGGCGATTTGGGCGGAGTAGCTGGCGCAGCCGGTCTGGGTGAAGGCGTAAGTGATGCGTTGTCTAATGCCGGAACCGCTTATGATAAGGGTAAACAAGCTAAAGACAATATAGAAAGCGGTAATTACGGCGCAGCTCTTGGCGATTTGGGCGGATTAGCGGATTCTTCCGGCTTGGGCAGCGGCGTAAGCGATGCTTTGTCCGGCTCAGGCGATATATACAATTCCGGCAAGGGCTTGTATGATAACGTTAGTTCGGGTAATTGGTCGGGAGCCTTGGATAGTGTTGTCAGCGGAGCGGAAGGCGTGAATAACGCCACCGGCAACAGTGCCGAAGAAGTCGCCAAAAGAGAAGCGGCTAAGGAAGCGGCTAAAAAAGCCCAAGAGGAAAAACTGAAAAATGATTTAAAAGAATCAGCAGATAAACTGCAAAAAGAAACGTTCGGTTCAGGCTCCGCTTTTGGACGCGGCTCGGCTTGGAGTATGCCGAAGCAGAAAGAGAAAGGAAAATGAGATGAAACATAATTCAAAACATATCTTTGCTCTTTTATTGTTGAGCGCCGTATTTGTCCTGCAAAGCCAACCGGTTTATGCAATTTCCAAGCTTGACTTTTTTACTCAGCTGGAAAATACGAATAAAAAAGTGCAAAAAATTAAAGAAGAATGGGAAGAAAAATATAATAAAGCTATGTCTGACTTGGAAGCAAAGGTTGAAAAAGCCGGCGGTCAGGAAGGCAAGGCTTTGTTTAATATGATGCGTACGCAGATGGAAGGCGATGCCAAAAATATAGTTGACAATGTGAAAAATAATGCGAAAAACGGCAATTTTAATTTGAAAGACAGTGTAAAAGGTGTAACCCAAAAATATGCTAACACCAAACTGGACTTGGCAACGGCAAATTCTTTGCTGAGCGACTATAAATATTCGTTGGCACAGGAACGGAGTAAAAAAGAACAGGAAATCAAAACAAAAATATCTTTGCTGGACGCGGAAGAAAAACTGCCGAGCACTAAAACAGACGCAAAGCGTTTGCAGGAAATCGCTCAGGAAAAGGCTGATTTAGCCATGCAGTTGAAAGCGCTGGAAGACAAAAATTCTGAACAGAATGAAAAAATGCAGGCAATGGAAAAGCAAATTCAAAAATACGCCGATGAAGCCTCTAAGCTCAACCGCGAATTATTTGATGAAGGCGGCAAAGCTTATATGGAAAAAGCCACAGATGCGCTTTTTGCCGCTGCCGAAGAAGATGAAGAAAATGAAAAAACAGAAGAAATGTATGCTTCAGATTATAAAGATTTCTTTTTGGGTAAATATGAAAAAGAAAGTTCTGAAACCATTGCCCGAGTCAGATATAAGCGGCAAAAGGAATATTATTTGGCTTTGCAGAATTTAATGCGCGTTCTTATAATTGGTTCGGCAAAAGGCAAAACTATTGCGGACAGTTCGGAAAACTATTTAGTGCGCACCACCGGCGGAGAAACTAAAGACGGTGAAAAAGTTACAGCTCCTGACGGTATTTTTGGCGGTATGAGCATGAAAATCGGCGCCGATATTCAAAATGCCAAAATCGCTGCCCGCTATACGGAACTTTTGCTGGCGCAAATGCGTTTTAATGCAATGTCAGAAATAATTTTGTGGAATGATAAATATAAATTGAATGACTACAGCAAGGATTTCACCGCCTTCAACTTGGACGATTATGTCAACAAGAAAAAGAGTTTGCTTGACAAGCTTAAAGACAAGGCAAACAGCACTGTTCAAGATAAGGTAAGTAATTACAGCTTTTAATCGGGAGAAAAACTATGAAAAAAATATGCAGAATATTTATGCTGGTAAGCGGATTGCTGTTTTTCAAAACCGCAAACGCTTCGCTTATTCCCGACTACACCCCGCTGCTGCCGTTTGCGCCGCAAATTTGCTTCCAATGCACACCGGCTACCATCAGCTTTGTAACCTCTACTATTGACCAGGTTAACACCATGCACGACAAATTGACCGGCGGCGAGCTTATTACCTCCATAACCCAGAGTTTTACGTCGTATGCTTTGTCGTTTGGTAAAAGCAAACTGAATTATTTGAAACAAAATCTGGCCAAGCGCAAAAAAGTGGTTTCGGCATCGCGGACTATTGAAGACAGTAAATTAACCGTTGCCGCCGATATTAAAGACGAAGCCAAGGTAAAAGAAGCCTTTATTGAGCTGTTTTTGCAATACCCGTCGAAAAACGGCAACGAAAAAAAGATTTATGAAAGCAATGGCAAACAGCTTTCAATGGACACAACCTTGGAAATGTATATCACCGCGCGTGAAATGGATAAAGAAATCCGCACCATTTTAGCCGAGCTGGATACCATAGAAAAATGCTTGGTTGCCGGTGAAGATTGCAGTGAAGAAGGCTTGGAACAATATAACTGCCAAAGCGACGGCACCGAAGATGAGGTTTGCATTTGGCGCAATGCTTTGACTGCGGTTCGTTTATATGACAAGATTATGCGCTACAATGAATTTTTGGTGGCGATGAACTCGCAATATAATGCTGTCCGCAGTATCGGCGGTACGGCGAAAATCCGCGAAGCCGAAGAAAAAACTGATGAAAAAGGAAAAAAGCAAAGTTCTTTAGGTATTTTTAAAGAAACCACTAAATTAGCGGCAAATTCACGAAATCAGCTCATAACATTAAGAGATGCATCGGTAGAAGGGCAGTTTGACACTCTTGACGGCGCCGGTTTGGAATCTCCTGTTGCCGGAAAAGAAAAAGAATTTAAAAGCTTGGAAATAATTGCCGAGGCAAAAAAGGCTCTGAATGAAGCTGTTATGGCTCATAATTATAAACAGGCTTTGCCGCAATACCGTAGTGTGTTTGAAACTTATAATAATTTTTTGGCATATAAGGAAAAAACCGGTAAATATGAAGAAATGTCTTTGGGTTGCGTCGGCAGATATTTGAACAATTATTTTACGGATACTTCATCTACCGCTGCTTGGTATGGTGTAAACTGCACCAAAGACAGTGATAAGTATCAATGTCATTATTCGCCGGAAAAATTATTTACGGACACCACTGCCAGCATTGGTGATTATGACGTTGCCTGCACCGAAGACCACTCTAAAAAATGCTATATTATCAGCCGCGGCGACTTATCTAAAAAGAACGGCGGCATAAACGGCTGGCTGACCGCTCTTCAGGAAAAAATCTATCAAAAAATAGATAAGAAAAATCAAAACAGCTATGAAAACGGCACCAACACCAGTGAATATGTTTCTGAAAATGATGATTTGAGTTCTGATGGTTTAGTTTCTTTTGATAATATGAACGCTCAAGGCGATAAAAATTATAAAAAAGATGAAAACGGTGAAAATTCCAAAATGTATAAAAAGCCGTCAATGGAAGAAGAAATTTACGCCGAAGGACGTGCTAATGCTTTGATGAACTGGAGCTTAGGACGGGAAACCTCCCAAATGATAAATAAGGAATTTGTTTCCAAGAGTTCAACTTTCGGACGGACTAAAAGCGGCTATTCTTTATGGAACGACCAAAAATATTTTTATGACGGCTATTTAAACGGCAAATATGAAAATATTGAGGCTTATATAGAAAAACAGCCTATTATCAATCAGCTGTCAAAAGTGGCTTTGGCAATTAACTCCAAGTATCCGTACGAAGGAGTTAACGCGGAGCAGCAGCGTGCGGAAACTGCAAAAGCAATTAACAATATGGTAAAATCGTTTGAAACAGGTTTGAGCTCTGATGTATTAGATGAAAAATTAGCTCAGGCACGGGCTGATTTGCAAAAAATAACTGATGATTATTTCAACTCTATGAAGTCACTAAATGCTCAAAAATCAGCAATTTATGCACAGCTGGATAAATTAAGCGAAACTTACAGCAATACGGTTGATGAGCTGAATAAAGCAAAATCAGATGCTAGTTCTTCTGAGGGTTCAATGGAAAAATCGGAAGACGCTATTAAAGTCGGCAAAGAATTGGAACGAGGCAATACGGTTTCGCCGCAACGTGAAGGATTTAGTGAAGATATTGAAAACAGCAAGATAACTAAAGCCGCGGCAGAAAAGAAAATTAAGGAGATGCAGCCAAAAGTAAACAGCCTGAAAAAGCAAATTGAAAATACCCGCAAAAAATTGGAAAATATCGATACGCAGATGTATCAGGCAAAAGCCGACTATGTTATTAAGTATAACGAAGCAGCGGTTAAAGCCGATAAAGAAATTACGGCGGCGGCAAAATCGTATACCGAGGTCAAAGCGGCGTTTATAAAAGCTAAAGAAGGCAAATTAGTTACAAATCCGGTGATGATAATTGCTAATCGGCTGCTAGAAAAAGCACGTGAGCAAGCCAAGCAATATGTTGAAGAAGCAAAAAATGAAATTATCGGACTTGGCGATTCTAAATATACAGCCGCCGGTGCTGCAAAAATAAAATCTATCCATCAAAATTTGCTGGAAAAACTTAAAAATTTGAATATGGCGCCGGACGACAGTACGTACAGCCAATATTTGGAACAGTTTAATGATATTTTTGCCGATACTGTAACCGGTAAAGAAGCCGAAGACAGTGAATATTTTGTCGGAATTGTGGAAAGAGAGCGCGATTTTACCACTCCGAAAACTCCTTTAGCTTTCAGTTCGGCTCCGCTGCGTGAAGTTTTCCACTTTGATATGGATGACTATGACACGGTGCTTAAATATTTCAAAACCGGCGTAAATAAAATTCCGGAAAACAATTCTGATGTTACGCTTATCGGCAATAGTTTGTTATTGAGCGGTTTGGATTTGCCAAAGATTTGGGAACAGCTGCTTTCTTATCGTCCGTATGTTGAAAAAGCGATAGATTTTAATGAGTTGTTCCACAAAAACGGCGAAGCGGCTGATGTTACGGCTGCGTCCGGTATTTACCCATGCCTGATGAACAATACTCCGGTTACGGTTGGCGAGCATGGCTATGCAAAAGCCGACTATGCGCCATATGAATGCCTGAATTTGGTTGGAGGTAACGATGTTGAAGCTGGCGCATCAATCAAAGTCGGCGCTGCTTTAAGCACGCAGAATTGGTCTAAAGCCAGCGAGCTGGGGCAGCTTTTGGATTATGTTGAAGAAATAGAACTGGTTGCCGGTTTAAAAATTGTTAAAGGCGGACATCTTACCTTTAATAAATATATTCAAAAAGCTGTATATAATTTGGAAAAATCCGGCAATATAAACAAAGATAAAAACGCGGCGCGTGACTATTTTATGTATTCGCGTATGCTGTTTGAACATAACCAAATCGGAGACTATCTAGGCTATAAAGAACTAGACGCACGGGCGCAAAATGCTGTTGATATACAGGCTCAGCAAGTTAAAAGCATTAGAGATAAACTTAAAGAAATTTTCTTATCTTTACACCCTAACACTAGCAATACCTCAGGTTTAAGCAATGCCGACAATCAAAAAACTTTGGGCTATGAAATTAAAGATGACTTTGATTTAAGCAAAGCCGCCGATTACGAATTAGCCGAAGATACGCTGAAAACCTATAAACAAGGCTATATGCGCAGTTTGGAAAATTTGATTGGTTCAATCAACGGAGAAACCGAGCTGGTTCTTTCCGGTAAAGCCGAATTGGAAAATGGTTTGGCTGTTTTGAAAAAAGATGCAAATGAAGAAGCAGCTGTTTCCGCCTATGATGATTTGGACGAACTGGAAGAAAAGATAAAAACAGCGAGAGCGAATAGGGCTTTAACTGATAAGTATGACAGTGAAGGAAACGATAGCTTCAAAAAACAGATGGAAAATCTGCGCCCTCCGTATTGCGCTGTATATCCATATAAAAGATAAAAATGGAGAATAACGTTGGAATTAGATAAAAGAATGGAACAAAAACTGCTGACGGATAAAAATGCTCCGCAAAAAGAAATGCAGTTTCAATACATTACCGATGACAAAATTAACAGCAACTCGGTCAAAGAAATTTATTTCTGCTGGCTTTCGCGTTTGGTGATTATCTGCGCTATTTTATCTTTGGGCTTGTTTCTGAGCGCTTCGTTGGTCATATTCCGCTTGGCGCCGGAAATTGTTGTGGAGCCGCTGTTAATCATCAGCCAAAATGATTCTGAAACAATGGTACGCTATGAGCCGATAACGCCTAAAATGCCGTCAATCAAACAGCTGAATGAAATGTTTATAAAACAATATGTCATAATGCGCAATACCGTGATTAACGACGTGCAGGAAATGCGTACGCGCTGGGGACCGGGGGGAATTGTGGCATATTTGTCGGCGCCGAGGGTTTACCGCGAATTTGTGGGACAGAATGCCGCCAATGTGCAGGCTATGTTTGATAATGAATATTCCAGCGAAGTGCGCATAGACAGCGTTAACCGCATTAGTGAAACCAGTCCGGCTTGGATTGTTAATTTCACAATTTATAACCTATCGCGTTCGCGCAGCGGAAAAAGCGGTGCTCTGACTTTGAAAAAAACAAAAATGCGCGCCTCGATAACTCCAAAATTTATACCTGAACGCCGCGCCGTGTTTGCCCGCTTAATCAATCCGCTTGGTTTTACGGTTATGAAATATAATCAAGATGAAATCAGAGAATAATTTTTGTTTAAGCAATTTTAATCTTTTTATTTTAGTATAATAGCCAAAGGAGTATCCTTAGTCAGCCCTAAAATGGCGCAAGGCTAGGGTTTTCCTATGGTATAGTCGATTCTATGCCTGAAAATAACATATTGAAAAAAGAGGCAAAGATGTCTAAAAAAATTTTGTTAATCATTGGGCTGTTGTTAGTTTTGTCCGCCTGCAGCTTGTTTGGTTCATATTATGAGCCGGAAGCGGTTGGACCAGGTAAAGATGTTAACGAGCTGAAATTATCTCCGTGCGCCTGCATGCAGGTTGAGCTGATTAAAGAAGTGCCGGAATGGTTTTTAGAAACAATTTAACGGAGTAACGGAAAATGGCAGACCAACTGGGGACAAATAATACACAGCAGAGATTATTAAAATCCGGAGCGCAGGTGCGAACCAGAGTGCATCCCGCTATGCGCCGTGTAAACCGCAATGAAGACAGTTTGGTCGTAAACGCCAGTGAAAAGCGCTATTTGTGGACAGCTCGTGCATTTGCTGTGGTTACAGCCATCAGTATATGCTGCAATTTAATATTACTGCTGACAATTTCCAATATTCTGCCACTATATCGGGTTGAGCCGTATCTGTTAACTTTGAGCAGCAAAGATGAGCAGGTTTACCGTATTGTGCCATACAGCCGCGATATGGACTCTCAAAAGTCAATTACCGAAACATTTGTGCGCGAATATATTTTGCTGCGTACAACTTTGCTGTCAGATACCGAAGAAATGGAATCCCGCTGGCAAAACGGCGGCGATTTGCAGGAAATGTCTTCTTCCATTGTGTACCAAGATTTTTTGAAAAACACCGGACGTAAGCTTATGCAGCGTATGAAACAAGACGGTTTGACCAGTTCGGTAAAAATTTTGACGGTTAATGAAATTGAAGATAAAACATGGCAGGTTGAATATAGCGTTGACTACTATTTGCCGTCTTCATACAAACCAAAAACCATTCGCTACCGCACCAGCCTGAAAGTTCAATATCAGCCGCGGCGCGTACAATATAAAGAACGCTTAAAAAATCCGGTCGGTTTCAAGGTGATTTCTTACGGAACAAAGCAATTAAAAGATTAACCTGTTAAGGAAAAAAATATGAAAAATTTAGCTAAATTGACAGTTTTGATAAGTTTATTGTGGGGAGCCGAGGCATTTGCCGGCGATTTGCTCGAAAATACGGATTCGCTGGATCAATATGCAGACCAGTCACAAGGCAATTATCAGCCGATGAACTTGAACTATGCCGGCTTTAACTCTATCGGTATGGTGCAAAGCGCATGGCAGGACCCGTTGCAGAATTTGGGTGAAGGACAAATTAAACCGGCATATTCTAAATATTACTGGACGCCGGATTTGGTGCTGCCGATTCGCGTGCGTGAAGGTATGATTACTTTAGTTAATTTTCCGGAATGGGAGCTGATAGAAAAAATTACTTTGGGCGACAGAGGCTCTTTTGACGGTCAGATTTCTTCTCCTAACACGGTTATGCTGTATCCGCGCAGCGGAAGTCAGGTTGGCGTGGACAGCAACGTTGTAATTAACGGACGTTCCGGCAACAAATATGTGTTTTATATTAAAAGCGAGGCAGTCAACACCGAACGTTTGACCAATTCGATTATAGATATTGATGTCGTCGGAGGAAACGGCGCATCGGGAGGCAGTCCCAGTAGCAGTTCAGGGGTGGTAGCCGGAGGTTCCGGTATTTCAGCATTTCGCGGCGACAATAAAACTGCCGATGCAACGTATACCAGACGTTTTTTGAAAGAAGATTGGCTGAAAAGTCTGCCGATTGACCCGACAAAGTTCCGGTTTGATATAGAAATTTATGTGCCTAACCCTGATGATGTGGTGATTGCTCCTGAGCGCGTTTGGAGAGACGATATTTTCACCTATATTGATTTGGGTGAAAAAGCATTGAATATGACGCAGCGCCCGATTGTGACTTTGATTGTTGAGCGGGTAGAAACGCCGGTTGGTTTCAGAACCAAAGGACCGAACAACCGTTTGATTATTGTCGAGGGTGTCGGCGATATGGTTATGCGCAGCGGCAAGCGTATGGTTTGCCTCAAACTGCGCCGTTCAGATGAAGAAGGCTTGCAATATGTTTCATATGCCGATGATGCCAATGATTGGGACGTAGCTCCGGCAATTCCGGGTGGAGCTAAAGCCGGCAGCGGCGCAGGTTCGGCGGGCGGCAATGCAGCTTCCGGCGGCGCCTATGGCGGCAGTGCTAACGGAACCGGCAGCGGCGCAGGTGCTGGAGCAGAAGGTAAAGCTTCTGCCGGCGGAACTATGTCCGGTATGATTTCCGTTCCTAATTATGCCAACGTCGAAACCGGAAGTTCATCTTCTGCAGCTGGAACAAACGGTTTTAGCGGCGCCGGAGCTAACGGCTCGGCAGGCGGTTTGGGCGGAGCAGCCAGCGGTGGAAATGCTGTAAGCGGTTGTCTGCCGAGTATGCCGGATTGCACAACTTCTAAAAATTCATATTCCGGTTACAAATACGGCAGTGCTTTTATCGGGCAGAAAGGCGAAAATCTCTCCATTGAATTGGGCACAGATTCTGATGTGAACAATTTGGAAAATCTTTGGAAAGATTTGTCCGGACGCTATTCGTCTTTGCTTGGCGGGTTTGAACCGTTTTATTCAGTGGACACTCCGGCAGACGGACAAGGCAAAGAGCTGTTCCATTTGCGCGTCGGTCCGGTTAAAAGCTTGGAAAGCGGCGATAATGTTTGCAGTCAGCTGGGGCGCAGCGGTGTTTTTTGCAGTGTAGTAAGAATTCAGTAAAGCAGGAAAAATGGCAAAAGAGGTATTAACACATTCGGATAGATATGTACGCAAGACCAACAGGATTATTTTGATTGTCGGTATCATAACCCTGCTGGTGTTTTTGTTTGGTCTTATGCTTTTGACCACCGAAACTCCTGAAGAAGAGCAGCACTATGAAGTAGAAGATACCATTGATGCGGAATCTGATTTGGGTATGGGCGGAAATACCACAAATAATGAGGCGGAAATAGAGTTTGATGAAGGTACGGAAGTTGAACGTCCAATAACTTTAACGCCGAACCCTATAAATATGGGACAAGTAGTCTTAGGTAATGAAGCCACCAATGTGTTAACCATCGGTACTAACGGAAAAGCTGCGATTCGCATTATTTCCGTAGATTTGGAAGAGGCGGCTTTTGAAGGCTTCAAGTTTGAAAATAATTGTAATGATAAAGAGCTGCGCGGCAAAATTACCTGTACTGTGACCATGCGCTGGAATCCTAGTGTGGCAGCGAATGTGCAGAATAATTTTAAAATTACCTGGCGTGAAACCAATGTTTCTGACAGCAACGCTAAGCATGATGAAGTGCCGGTTTATGGCACGGCAATTCATAAAGAAGATTGTAATTTCTGCGACGGCGCTTCTTCCGGTACAAGTTCGGCATCTGTTTCGCAAACCGATTTGCAAACCAGCAGTGCGGTGCGTTATGCGGTTGGACCGGACGGCAAAATTATCGGCATTATCGGTGAAGACGGTATTGTTCGCGATTCTAAAGGAAATGAAATCGGCAGAACCAACGCCGATGGAATGATTATAAGCAAAGACGGCGATATTATCGGCGTATCTTCAACCGGAAAACTGGTTTTAGATGAAAACGGCAACGTGTCCGGCTATGTTGATGCCAACGGCTTGGCTCATGATGAAGATGGAAAAGTCATCGGAACCATGATGGCTGACGGCACAATTATCGGCGAAGGCGGTAAAATAGTCGGTAAAGCCGTTAGTACCGGCTATGTTTATGACAGCAACGGCAATATAATCGGCAAAGTGCTGGAAGACGGTACGGTTGTTGATTTGGACGGCAATGTCATTGGTCGGGTAAATGAAAAAGGCGAAGTTGTTGATAAAAGCGGCAATATTATCGGCTATGTGGCAAAATCAGGCGAGGTTGCTTTTGATGAAAAAGGTAATCATTTGGGAGTTGTAATGCCAAACGGTGAAGTTGTTGATGAAAACGGCAACGTGGTTGGCTATACAGATGAAAATGGTAATGTTTTCCAAAAGCAAAAGGTCGGCACTCGCGGCTCAACATCGCAAATGGTATATGACGAAAACGGCAATATCATCGGTTATGTTGATGAAAACGGCGTTGTTCGCGATTTTGACGGCAATATCATCGGCAAGGCTGATGAAAATGGCAATGTGGTTGACGTCAACGGCAAAATTATCGGCAGAACCGAAAATCAATGGCATGATTTGGCATTAGATGAAGAAGGCAATGTTATCGGCTATATTGATGATGCCGGCGTTGTGCGCAATAACGGCGATGTTGTCGGTTATGTGGACGAAGAAGGCAACGTCATCGGCGATAAGATGATAACTGAAACTATCGGTAAAGCCGGCGCCGAAAAGCATTTAGCCTATGACAAAGACGGCAACGTCATTGGTTATATTGAGGACGATGGCACGGTTCGGGATTTTAACGGCAATGTTATCGGCAAAATCGACGCTGACGGCAATATCATTGATGAAAATGGCAATATTATCGGTAAAGCTGGCGCCAAAAAGCATTTGGCAATAGATGAAAACGGCAATGTGATTGGTTATATTGACGAAAACGGCACGGTTAGAGACGGTAAAGGCAATATTGTCGGTCGAACCGATAAAGACGGAAATGTGGTGCGTACGGTTAAAGATTCCGGCGAGCGCATTATAGCCGGAAAAAAAGGCAAAGCTATAAGAATTGCCTATGATAAAGACGGCAACGTCATCGGTTATGTCGACGAGGACGGTACTGTTCGCGACTTTAACGGCAATGTTATCGGCAAAATTGACGCTGACGGCAATATTATTGATGAAAACGGCAATATTATCGGCAGAGTCGGTGATAACGGAAATTTGGCGCTGGATAAAAATGGTAATGTGATGGGCTATGTTGATAAAAACAACGTGGTCTATGACAAAAACGGTAAAAAATTGGGCATTGTTGATGTAAGCGGCAATATTCGTGTGTTTGGCGTGCGTAAAATAGGCGGCTTGTTGGATAAGCAGCAGCTGCCGATTACTCCTGATGGTAAAATTTTGGGCGAAATCAACAACCGCGGCGAGATTGTCAGTCAAAACAAAGTTGTGGGCAAAATGCTGCCGAACGGCTTGGTGGTTGATAAAAACGGTGTCAAGATTTTGGCACGCGGCGTTCATGCTGGATATATTGCCGATTGGGGCTGCCGCTATGATTACCGCTTGGATAAAGATGGAATTATCCGCAAAGAAGGCGAAGAAACCGGCTTGCAGATTTTTGCCGACGGCACAGCTTGGACTGAAGACGGTAAATTTGCCGGTAAAATAATTGAAACAGGCAGCGTGTATGACGATGAATGTAACTACATCGGCGAGGCAAACGCCGATGGATATGTGCGCGATGCCTATGGCAAAGAAGTAGGCTGCCTTAATCCTGACGGTTCGGTTTTAGCCTTGGAAAAACCGCAGATTAAAGGACATTTGGTGCGTCAGCGCGAGGTTATGTCGGTAAATTGGCAAAGTTTAGGCGTTTTGGAGGCAAACGGAGCTTTACGCGATAAAGAAAACAATGTCATCGGCTGCGCTAACCACAATGGCGAAGTTTACGATAAAGATATGGGCTATTTAGGCAAAGTTTCCAATGCTTATTATGCTTATGATTTTAACGGTAAGCTGCTGGGATTGTTTGATAAAAACGGCAGAGTAACGGTTTCGGGGCAAGGACCTGTTCGGTTGTTTTTGCGAAATTTGATTGCTGGTCACAACAATCAAATCATTGGTTTCGCCGCGCCTGAAGTAAATATTCTTATCAGTGCGGACGGCAGCATTTTGGGACATCTGTTTCCAGATGGAAATGTTTATGACCGCACGGGAGAGGTTGTTGACTCGTTAAAAGGCAATGGCTTAGGACTATATGGCGGCGTGCCGGCAAAGTTTTTGGAAACCGGATACGTGGTTGATATGGACGGTCAGCCGCTGGGTTTTGTTAACTATGATATGAACATTGTTGATATTAAAGGCAGTGTAATTGGCAAAACCGACGCTAAAGGTCGCTTTATAGATGAAAACGGTCGTCAGTTGGGCGGAATTGTGCGTCAAGGCGGCGTGCGCGGCTATAACGGAGCATATTTGGGTTATGTTGTGTCTTCAGGCGAAGTAGTTGAATTAGAAGAAAAAACAGAAGATGCAGACGGCAACGAATATAAACGCGGCGACATAACCGGTAAAGTTGTGCCTGACGGGCATATAGTGCGTGACGGACGAATTATCGGTGAAGTCTTGCCGGAAACCGCAATGATAGATTTGTTTGGTAAATATGTCGGTTTTTCAAACGCATTCGGAGAAGTTGTCGGCAGAGATAACAGCGTAGTTTCCGTATTGCTCCCTGGCGGCGTGACCAGCGACAATATCTCGCCGATGCCTAAAGGAATGGTTATTGATTTTGGCGGCAATATAATGGGCGAAATCTTGCCGGACGGTCGCTTTATGAGTAATCAAAAGGCAATCATGGGACTGGTTATGGCAGATGGAAAGGTTGCCGGATTTGACGGTAAATTGCTGGGCGAGGTTGTGAGCGGAGACATTGTCATCGGCAATGATGATAAGGTAAAAGGCTTTGTCGGTTTTGATGCTAAGGTATATAGCGGCGGCAGCGTTATCGGCAAACTGCTGACAGATGGTTTGGCGGTTGATAATCAAAACAATATCCTTGGTCATGTTTACAGCATAGGCAACACTGTGCTTTCTAACAACGGCGACTATGCTGGACGTTTGGCGGCAAATGGCAAGGTCATAGTTGATACCGGAAAAGAAATTGGATATATGAAGAGCAACGGCTCTTTCATTGATGCAGATAAAAATGTAGCCGGCTATCTGCTGCCTGAAGTCGCAAAGAATCGGAGGAACTAATGAAATTAGGCAAATCAAAATATTTTAAATTAGTTGTCTTTGCACTGTTTTTGTTCGGTTTGAAAAGTAATTCAGCTCAAGCTGTTGAAATTACCGCAGTTGATTTTAACGGTAACGTTATGGGACAAGTGATTTCTACAGGTATGGTTATCAATGCCGACGGAGAAAATATCGGCTATATCACGGCGGACAGCTTGATTGTAGATGACAATAACGAAGTCATCGGCGGTGTGGTTCCGCAAGGCGTGGCTGTCGGTAATGATAACCGCCCGCTCGGTAAAATCAACAGCGACGGCGTTGTGCGCAGCCTAACCGGCAAGCCTTTGGGCAAAGCTCTGCCGAATGGTTTGGTTATTGATGAGCAATATAATGTTATTGGTTCAATTTTGTTCCCAGGGTTGGTGTATTCTGCCGAAGGGAATCCGTTGGGACGCTTGACCGGCGCCGGAACCTATACCAATTTGGACGGCAGCGAAGTCGGTTTTGTTTCAGCCAATGGTTATGCTTATCGCAAAAACGCCGATAGTTATACTTTAGACGGTCGCTTGATGTCTTCTAAAATGGTGGTTTCGCTGAACGGTAAATTTATCGGCAGTATTTCACCTGCGGGGAAGGTTATAGATTTTGAAGGCAAAGAAATCGGCACTGTGCATGCTAACGAATATGTGTATGCCTCCGATAAAGGCATTATCGGACGGGTTGTGCGCACCGGCTATGCCTTTGATTTAAATGGCGGATATATGGGCGTGATAACCTATAACGGTACTGTGGTAAACGGCACAGCCGAAGTTGGACGCTATCGTGCCGACGGCAATATTGTAAATAAAGATAATCAAGTAATAGGTTTTTCTGTTCCGCTTTCTGCCACAGCCAACGATAATCAAGGTCAATATTTGGGGCGTGTTTTGCCTAAAGGTTTAGTGGCAAAAGAAAAAGAAGTTATCGGTAAAATCGGAGCCGGCGGCTATGTTTATGACCGTAACAATCAAAAAATCGGTCAGTTGACGCAAACCGGTCCGATATTCGGCGTTTTTGGACAGCTTATCGGTCAAAGTATGAACAATGGCTTGTATATATCGTTAAAAGGCGGAGTTTTGGGGCGTATGCGCGGAGCTTGGGCTTTTGACGGCAATGGTATGCTTTCCGGCGGTATAGTTAAAAATATGCTGGCATACAGCAGTTTGGATAAAGCGTATGGGGCTGCCGAAGTAGATGCTACTGCTGCGTCAGGTTCGGATAAGCAAAAAGTTTCGCCGTTCGGATATCTGTTTGCTGCAGATAACAAAATAAATGGTGGAAGCCGCTTGATGTCGCCGATTTACGGTTTGGAAGGGCAAATTTATTCATATATAACGCCAAACGGCGCACTTTACCGTGATATGCCTGATGCAAAAATGAATATGAACGGGGTGCTTATCGGTAAAAACGGTTATATCGGTTCAACGCTGGATATTTTATACGCGCTTGGCTTTAAAGGGCAGAAATTAGGCACTCTCAATAACGATAATCTTATATTTAATGAAAACGGCGAACTGGCGGCAAAAGTTGTCCCAGGCAATTATGTGGTGGATTCGGCAGGCGGTTTGTCGCAAAACATTATGCCGCTGCGGGGCTATGCCGGCAGCAGCCGCGTGGTTGTTGCGTCTAACGGCGATTTGCTGGGATATGCGGATTCGGAAGGCAAGGTCAATGACTTGCAGGGAAATAAGCTGGGGCAGGTTTTGTACAGCGGCTATGTCAGTGATAATAATAACTCAGTTGTGGGTAAAACCGTGCCGTTTTTGAGCATAAACAACGACAAATGCGCAATGCTGGGCGTAATGAACGGACGCGGCGAGGTTGTAAACAGCCGAGATGTGCCGATTGGCAGAGTGCTTCCGAACGGACAAGCAGTTTCCGATGTCGGCTCGTATATTGGTTATTCGGTGCTTGGCAAAGGGTTAATTGATTTTGAAGGAAACTTTGCCGGTTTGCTTAACTTGGGCAAAGGCGTTGATTTTGAAGACAAAAATTTAGGCTGCGTTAATCGCCGCGGAATTATTGTTAATGCCGACAATCAATGGCAATACGGCGTGATTCAGACAAATCCGGTTATTGATTTTGATAACAATATCATTGGTCAGATTTTAGATAACGGCACTATTGCCGATAACAATAATCAGATATTGGGCTCAATTCAGCCAAACGGTAATGCTGTTTCAAAATCTAAAAAATCCATAGGTAACGCTATGCGCTATAAAGTGGCGTTTAACAATGACAATACCTTTATGGGACTGGTGCAAAATTCGGGTCAGGTGCTAAATTCCAAAGGTGATGTGGTTGGTCAGATGTACTTTGACGGAAGCGTGCAGCATAACGGCGAGCAGGTTGGCTATGCTTTGTATGATATGTATATGTATAATGAAGATTTTGTGGTATACGGCTATATCCTGAAAGACGGTACTGTTCTCAACACTGCCGGCAGCCGTATGGGAAAAATGGATAAAGGTTTTGTGCTTGATAAATCCGGTAATGTGGCAGCGCGCGGCAACCGCGACTATACGGTGCGTGATGTCAGCAACAATGCAGTCGGCGAATTGCAGATGGACGGTAATGTTTTGGATTATGACAACAAAAACATCGGCTATTTGTCAGAAACCGGAACTATCCGCAACACTGCCGGCGATGAAATTGCCAAGGCATATCCGCTGCAATACTATCAGCTCGGCGAACAAAAACAAGCTGTTGATTCTAGACAAGATTGGGCAGACTATAAGAGGGTTCAAATTCAAAATGAAAAACCGATGGGGGAAGACGGCACTGTTACAAATGTAAACTCAACCGGCGGTTTTAACCGGAGAGTAATAGGCATAGCCTTGAATCCGGACGGCGATATTTTGGGCAGCATTTATGATGACAACAAGGTTTATGATGATAACGGCAACCATATTGGCTACAGAACACCGGACGGTATGATTGTTGATACAAAATATAATCCGATAGGTGTTGAAGAAATTAAAAATGCCTCAGCTAAAAATATGTTTGTGCCTGCCGGAACTTTTGGCGGTGGCAATGCTTACGGTATTGGCTCAAAACCAAGCTCTTTAGGACCTGGAGGCGGCTATGGCGCCGGTGAACGCTATGATCCGGCAAGAGCAAGCGCTCTATCGCAGCTGCAAAATGCCCGCCGCCACGGAATGGCTGTCGGCGAAGTAAAAGGTCAGTATAAGGCATCTAGCTTTACCGGTTATGAAGACGGCGCGTGGGGCGGAAAAAAAGAAAATATTTCGACCTGGCGTGTTGATATGAGCAATATGATTTTGGAAGATAAACCAATTCCGGCGGTTTTGTCTCGTTCTGTTTATGCTTCTGACGGTTTGGGTTCAAATATTCCGGTTACGGCGATAGTTGAGCGCAACGTTTATTCTGAAGAAGGTAGAAACATTATTATTCCGGCTGGTTCAAGAGTTATCGGCAGTATGGGCGGCGAAGGTTCCAGCGGTGGCAACAGCGGCGGTGCGGTTAAAATCGGCATTAGCTGGAAACGTCTGATTCGTCCTGATGGTTCGCAGTTTAATTTGGGCAGCGCTCAAACCGCCGATGCTCAAGGTCGAGCTGGAGCAATCGGATATTTAGACGAGCAGCTGCTGAAGAAATATTCTGCTCCGATGTTAATGACGGCAATGGAAAGCGCAACAGCCTATGTGATGGCGGCAGGCAGCGGCAGCACGGAATCTTCTAACGGTTCAACCACTTCCGATTCAAAAAGTCAGGCAGCTGAAGATGCCCGCCAAAACTTCTTGACGCAGATGCAGTCTATTTTTGATGAGATAATTACTTCAAAAGCCAACATTCGGTCTGTAACCTATATTCCTGCCGGCACGCGTATAATAATTTTTGCTAATCAGGATTTGTGGCTCAGAACTGAAGAAGACGATAAAAAAGGTAAAGACGGCGGAAATGGTGAAAATGGTGAAAATGGTTATGAAACCAAAACAGGCTTAACTACTGATCCAGATACATTTATGGGCAGCGACAGCAGCACCGGCAACTCGTATTATGGTTCGGAATACGAAGAGGACATTCGCCCGACTGGCGGCGCGCAAAGGGCTAATGCTCGTCAGCAGCAGTTGCGGGCACAACAGCGCCTGCAGCAGCAAAACGGCGGTGTTCCTGCCGATATTCAGCAGACTGCACCGATTACAACACCGGAAGATGATGACGTTCCGTCTTTGCTATAGGAGGTAAAAAATGAGTGATTTTTCAGTTTTAGAATCTGTTTTACGCCCCTTATCCTATTGGTATACTCAAGACAATTTGGAAGAAGTAGCCATTAACCGTGCTGGGCAAATTTGGCTGCGTATGCGCGGAAAACGCGCCTATCCGTGGGTAATGTATAAAGATGAAAAGCTTACTAAAGAATATCTGACCGATTTGCTTTATATCATTGCCAATACCTATGAGCTGAAATTTGACCCGTTGCAGGGTTCTCCGCTGGTATATGCCACAATCCCAGGCGATCACCGTTTTTCGGCGATTTGCGGGCGTAACGTGATGTATGACGAAGAAGATTTAACCGGTGGCGTGGCGTTGGCAATCCGTCTGCATGCCGATGATGTGGCTTTTGGACTAGAAGATTATGGTATGCGGCAAGGACATGCGCTGCAAAAATTAAATCCGCTGAAAGATATTAAAGTGCCTGATGACGCTTACGAACGCCTGCTTTTGTATATCAAACGCGGCGAGCACATTTTGGTAAGCGGTGCAACCTCTACCGGTAAGACTACATTCTTGAATAACCTGCTGAAAATTTTGGATATTCACAAGCGCATTATTACCGTGGAAGATACGCGCGAATTGATTGTGCCGCACCCGAACCGCGTTCACTTGGTAATGTCTCGTACCGACCAAGCTAACGAAATGGACTATTCAAAAATCATCGACTTGGTAGTGCGTTTTACGCCTGACGCTATCATCGGCGGCGAGATTTCCACCAGCAACGCCAGCGGTATTTGGCAGCTGATGGGTTCCGGTCACGATAACTGTTTTGCCACTATCCACGCCGAAAGTTCGCAAGAAGCATATCTGCAATTTATCAAACGTATCCAAGCTTCTACGCAGGGTACGGTAAATGTGGAGCAAACTTTAGATGAAATGAAACGCAAACTGCACGTGGTGCAAATTTGCCGTTTAGGCAATACGCGTGCCATTACGGAAGTAACCTAGAATTTATTTCATAAAAGAGCAAACTTCGGCTTTAAGAATATCAAGGCCGATTTTCTTTTCGGAGCTTGTAGTCAATGGTTCAGGCATGGCTGCAGCATGCTTTTTTAATTCTTCAGCAATCGCTGTGCTGACGGAGGATAATGCCTTTTCCGAGATTTTATCAATCTTAGTCAGCACAACTTGATAAGTAACCGCGGATTCGTCCAGCAGCTTCATAATCTCGCGGTCTTCTTTTTTTAAGCCATGTCGGGAATCTATCAACAGAAAAACTCGGCGTAAAGTAGGTCTTCCGCGCAAATATGTTTTCAGCACAACCTGCCATTGCTTTACCAGCTTTTCCGGAGCTTTGGCATAGCCATAACCCGGAAGGTCTACCAAATAAAGCTTATTGTCAAAGTTAAAAAAGTTAAGCTGTTGGGTGCGCCCCGGAGTGCTGGAAGTTTTCGCCAGCTTGGTCTGATTAAACAGTGCATTTATCAGGCTGGATTTTCCAACGTTGGAACGTCCGGCAAAAGCGACTTCATCAAAATCGGACTCCGGTAGCTGCACTAAATTTGCCACGCTGATTATAAAATTGCAGGGGCGGGTAAATTGTGCGGTTGCCGCAGCCAGTTCTTCTTTAGTAAATTTTTCGCTCATTTTACACCGTTTTTATGCATAATATACTTTTGTTGAATAACCGACAGAATATTGCTGAGCGTCCAATAAATCACCAAACCGACGGCAAAATGCGCGAACATAATCATAAAAATCAGCGGCATCAAAGCCATCATGCGGGCTTGATCTTTATTTGCCGGAGCTGGATTCAGCTTTTGCTGAATGAACATAGTTGCGCCGTAAATCAGCGGCCATACGCCGATATCCAGCAAAGACGGAACATAAATATGCGCCCAAGTTGAAATTGTCAGCGGGTCTGGAGCCGACAAGTCTTTAATCCAGCCGATAAACGGAGCATGGCGGATTTCAATGGCGATATTCAGCACCTTATACAGCGAGAAGAAAATCGGAATTTGAATAAACAGCGGCAGACAGCCGGAAGCCGGATTAACTTTTTCGCGGCGGTAAAGCTCCATGGTGGCGCGTTGCAAAGATACTTTATCATCTTTATAAAGTTCTTGCAGTTCTTGCATTTTCGGCTGCAGTTTCTTCATTTTAGACATGCTCTCGTATGATTTGTTGGCTATCGGGAACATCAGCAGACGCAGCAGTGCCGCAAACAGCAAAATCGCCCAGCCCATATTGCCGATTAAATGATATAAATAGTCCAAAATGTAAAAGAATGGTTTTGTTAAAAAGTAGTACCAGCCAAAGTCAACGTTCAAGTCAAACTTTTTGATGCTTTTTGAATATTTATCCAAAAGCTTGATTTCTTTCGCACCGGCATACATCTGTGAGCTGAAACTTGCCGAGCTGCCGGATTGAATCTGCATCGGCAGACCTTTGAAATCCAGCTGAAAAGTATTGTCATTGGTTTTGCGCAAAGTAACTTTAGCTTTGTAGGTGTCGTTAAAAATAAAAGCGCTGAACCAATATCTGTCGGTCAAAGAAATCCAGCCGCCGGTGGTTTCAAATGTTTCCGGCTCTTTTTCAGCATCAAGCTTGCTGTAGCGAATCTCTTTTAAGTCGCCGTCAATAATTCCGGTAAAGCCTTCGTGCACAACGCTGCGGTTCTGCTGCTCATCTTTAATGGTTTTGCTGAACAATCCATACGGATAAACCGTGATTTCATGACCGCTGTTATTTTCTACAGTCTGCTTAATGTCAAACAAATAGTTGGCATCTAAGCTGATGGTATACATAAATTTAACGCCTTGACCGTTGTCCCAAACCAGCACAACCGGAGTATCAGGCGTCAATTCTTGATTGCCGGCAACCGTCCATAACGTGTCTTTATTCGGGAGCAATAAAGTTTTGTCGCTGGAAAGCCAGCCGTAGTCGGCATAATAAGCGTTTTCGGTTTTTGCTGGAGACAGCAGCTCTACGTCCGGACTGTCATCGTCCAAAGTTAATTTATATTTATCAAGCAGAATTTCATCAAAGCGCGCGCCTTTCAAGCGAATGCTGCCGTTGATAACGCCGTTGCTGATTTTCAGGCGTTCATCTTGTTTCAGCACTTCATCAACCGGAGCATAGATGGTTACAGCCGTATCGTTTGCTTGAGGCATTTCTTCGGCAACCGGCGTTTGAGTTTCTTCTATTGCCGCAGTTTCGCTTTCAGCTTCGGTTGTTTGCTGCGGGAAAAAATAGTTAACACCCAAAACTACCAGCGCTGACAAAAATACGGCAGTTATAAAACTTTTGAAATCATCACTTGACATAGTAAACTCCCATTAAATAAATCTTCTTCTATCTAAAATAAAATAGTACAAAAAGCAAGCGATTATAGCGACTTATGCTTTGTTTCTTTCGGCGGTACAGGGTCAAAGCCGCTGCCGCCCCACGGATTGCAGCGCAAAATGCGTTTTATTCCTAAATATAATCCTTTGCAAACACCGTGGATTTGTATGGCTTCAATCATATATTGCGAGCAGGTCGGTCTGAAACGACAAACGCCGGAACACCAAGGAGAAATGCAGAGCTGATAAATTTTAATCGGCAGAATGAGCAGTTTTTTCAGCATTCTCATCCCCTTGCAGAATCATTTTGTTAGTTTTGCGGAAAGTCCAGATAACATCGCGCTTTAAATCTTCAAACGGACAGCACCAAGTATCAAACCGCCCGACCAAAACATAGTCAACATTATCCAAAGCATATTTTTTATAGATTTCCCGCACCACAGCGCGCAGACGGCGTTTTGTGCGGTTGCGGATATGCGCTTTGCCCAAACGCTTAGTAGCCGTAAAGCCGATTCGCGCTCTACGGTTTTCCTCTGCCGGAATATCGGCAGATAAAGGGCGAGCCGCCTGCAGCATCACATTTTTAGAAACCATAGTGATGTCCTTGGCGGCTCTGAGAAAATCTTTTCTTTTTTTCAGAATCAGAAATTCACTCATTTTTGCTACTTTAAGCAGAAATTCTTTTACGACCTCTAGCTCTGCGGGCTGCTAATACTTTGCGACCGCTAACAGTTGCCATACGAGTTCTAAAGCCGTGGCGGCGTGTACGTACCAATTTACTTGGCTGATAAGTTCTTTTCATTTTAAAATCTCCGGTTAATTATTAGTTATTTAAAGCCTGCCCCATGCAGACTCTCGGTAATTTTCGCCTTTTTTATAACTGTATAATTGCTTGAAGTCAATAAAAAAGTTACTAAACCGGACTCAGTTTTCTAAAATAGAAAATGTTTGAATAGCCAAAAGAAAAAATCCTTGCTTTGTGTGGCAAGGATTTTTTTAATATCAGTCTGTTAATACTGAAGTTACGTTGGCTAGTACCGTCTTGTCTTTACAAATCTATGGCTGTTGGGCGAATAGTAATATCCATCGCCGTTGCTTCTAGCCCTGTTGTTTGCACTGATTTCTTTGTCTCTGGCATTTTTCTCTGCCCAACGGAAAAGTTGTCCAAGTATTGATATAATCTAAAAAAATTTAGTTTAACAATAATGATAATTAACTCTATACGGGGTAATATATCAGTCTTATAAAATTTGTTAAGTATTTTCCCAATTTTGTCATAAATAGTGAAATTTACTTCAATGCAATTTTATCCGATTCGCCGGATTATTTTCTTTGCAATATCCAAATAAGCCTGACTATACGGGCTATCCGGTGCTGAAACCACAATCGGTGTGCCTTTATCGGCGTTTTGACGGATTGCCATATCCAGCGGAATTTCGCCTAAAAAGGTTTCGCCCATTTTTTCGGCGGTTTGTTTAGCACCTTCATGCCCAAAAATATCCGACCGCTCGCCGCAGCACGGGCAAATAAAATAACTCATATTTTCGATAATGCCCAAAATCGGCGTGCCGGTTTTCTTAAACATATTCACGCCTTTAATGGCATCTATCAAAGCAATGTCTTGCGGGGTGGAAACAATAACCACTCCGTCCATTTCCACGCGCTGTGACAAAGTAATTTGAATATCACCGGTTCCAGGAGGCATATCAATAACCATAATATCAATCTCGCCCCAGTTGGTTTGCGTCATCAACTGCTCTAAGGCGCCGCTTATTTTAACCCCGCGCCAAATTATCGGCGTGTCGCGGTTGATTAACGAGCCGATGGAAATTGATTTTATACCATAAGTTTCAAACGGATTGAAGGTTTGCCCGTCGTCCGAAAGCAGCGGCTGTCCTTCATAGCCCAGCATTGTCGGAATTGAAGGACCGTAAATATCCGCGTCTACTAAAGCCACTTTTTTGCCTTCATGCGCCAAAGCCAAGGCTAAGTTTACGGCGGTGGTCGATTTGCCTACCCCGCCTTTGCCGGACGCCACGCCGATAATTTTTTTAACCGTTGGCAGCTGCCATTTGGCAATAGCATTGGTGCCGAGATTGGCGTTTTTATCTTCCACAAACACCACGGAGATTTTTTTATCCGGCAGCACAGCCGATAATTCTTGCTTTAAATCTGCGGTTACGCTGGGATTCTCGGCTAAGTCTTTAAACTCAATAATCACACGGTTTCCCAGTTCTTTAATATCGGATATATTTTCTGCCGGATAGAATTTATTGCAGATATTTTTGATTTCATCAGGTGTCATTATTATCTCCATAGTGTGGATATTCATTGTTCCTTAATTGTTTTTATCTAATATGTAGGCTATCTTATTGCAAGAATTATTTAAAATAAAAAGGAAAAACGATGGTAAAAAAAATAAATCCATGGGATAACGGCGGCGATGAAGACGGCTGGTCTTTAGGCGGTGAAATGTTTAAGAAAAACAAAATTGTAGATTTTAGCAAAATTGCCAATATGCAAGGTTCAAAAGATAACTTTGGCGGCTGGCTAAAATATGCGCTTATGCTTTTGGCGGCATTGTGGCTGGCGTCCGGATTCTATCAGGTACAGCCGAGCGAGCAGGGCGTGGTTTTGCGTTTCGGTCGCTATGTCGACACCACCGATGCCGGTTTGCATTATCATCTGCCGTATCCGATAGAAGATGTGATAAAAGTCAATGTAACGCAGGAACGCAGTATCAATCTCGGTTCAGGCGAAAACCGTGACTACCGCAACAATGCTTTTACGGAAAGCCATATGCTGACCGGCGATGAAAACATTGTGGATATCAATTTGACCATTGTTTGGAAAATTAAAGACGCCAAGGATTATTTGTTTAGTATGCGCAGCCCTGACGTAACTGTTAGTGTGGCGGCGCAGTCCGTATTGCGTGAAATTGTCGGGCAATCGGAAATGCAGCCGATTATTACCGGCGACCGCGGCAAGGTGGAAGATGACACCAAAGATGAGTTGCAGCGTGTTTTAGATGAGTTCGGCGCCGGAATCCAAATTGTGCGTGTAAAACTGCAAAAAGCCGACCCGCCGAGAGAAGTTGTGGACGCCTTTAATGAAGTGCAGCGCGCCAAGGCGGATATGGAACGTTTCAAAAATGAGGCGGAAGCCTATCGTAATGAGGTTTTGCCAAAAGCTCATGGTAAAGCGGCGCAGATTCTGCAAGATGCGGAAGCTTATAAGGCAACTATGATTAACAAAGCTCAAGGTGAAGCTGACAGATTCGCTTCGGTTTATGCTGCATACAAAGCCGGAAAAGATGTGACGGTTAAAAAGATGTATTTAGATGCTTTGGAAGAAGTTTTGCAAAAGTCTAACAAAGTGATTGTCGATCCGTCGCAAAAAGGCAATTTGCTGCCGGTTTTACAGCTGAACAATCCGCAACCGCAAACAAAGGATTAAGAAAATGAGTTTATTTAAAGCGCAGTTATATACTTTTTTAGGGCTTGTGGCTCTTGCTATTATTTGGGGTTCAACCTACATTGTTTACCAGCCGGAACAGGCGATTGTTCTGCAATTCGGCGAACCGGTGCGCTGGGTAAAAGAACCTGGGCTGAAATTCAAAATTCCTTTGATTCAAAATGTGGTGTTTTATGATACCCGTTTGCTCAATTTAGACCCGCCGGCGCAAGAAGTGGTTTTGAATGATAAAAAGCGTTTGGACGTTGACAGTTTTACCCGTTATCAAATTGTTGATCCGCTTAAATTTTATCAAACCGTAAAAACCGAAACTCAAGCCCGCAGCAAGCTGGAAGAAATTGTCAACTCTTCTTTGCGCAAGGTTTTGGGACGTGTTACTTTGACAGAATTGCTGTCGCAGCAGCGTACGCAAATTATGGCTGATATCAGCAAAACCGTTAAAAAAGATGCGGAGGCGATAGGCGTAAGTGTGGCAGATGTGCGGATTCGCCGTGCCGATTTGCCGATTGAAGTTATGCAGGCAATTAACGAGCGTATGAAAACCGAGCGTCAGCGCGATGCTAAAGAGTTCCGCGCCAAAGGTCAGCAAAAAGCGCAGAATATCCGCGCCACTGCCGATAAAGAAGCGGCAATAATTGTGGCGGAAGCCGAAAAACAATCGCAGATTTTACGCGGTGAAGGCGATAAAGAGACGGTGGCGATTTGGAACAAAATCGTGGGGCAGGACGTGGAATTTTATGAGTTCTACCGTAGTCTTGAGGCCTATCGCAAATCTTTGGGCGATGCCGAAACTTCTTTTGTTTTGTCGCCGGATTCGCAGTTTTTCAAATATTTTAATGCAACAATGAGAAAGTAAAAATATGCAAAAGTTTTTTGTGGCATTTTTGTTTGCTGTTGTGCTGGCTTTGCCGGCATACGCAGAACAGCGGCTGCTTGAAGATGTGATTGAAGAGGTTAATCCGTCGGTCGTGAGCATTGCAGTTGATGTCAGCGATGACGAGCAGGCTTTAGGGGCGGGCATTATTATCAGCGCCGACGGCTATGTGGTTACCAATGCTCATGTAATGGAAAATGCGCAAAAAATTACCGTGCAGACGCCGGACGGCGAAAGTTTTGCCGCCAAATTGGTCGGAATTGATGAAAAAACAGACATCGCTTTGCTGAAAGTTCAAGAGCCTCTTAATTTAGAAGCAGGACATTTCGGCGATTCGGACGCTATACGTGTTGGAAATTCCGTATTTGCCATCGGCAATCCTTTCGGGCTGGGCAATAGTGTGTCTTTGGGAATTATCTCGGCAAAAGAAAGGGATATTGACAAAGGGCAATATGATAACTTTTTGCAGACCGACGCCGCAATCAATCAAGGCAACTCCGGAGGACCGCTGTTCAATATGGAAGGTAAAATTATTGGTATGAACACTGCGATTTTTTCGGAAGACGGTAAAAATGCCGGCGTTGGTTTTGCTACTCCGTCAAATGTGGTAAAGTGGGTAGTGAGCCAATTAAAACAGCATGGCAAAGTGATTCGCGGCTGGTTGGGCGTTGCCGTGCAGAATGTGCGCGTTAAAGGCGGAAAAAATGAAAATGCTTTGGTTATTTCGGCAATGACCGAAAATTCACCAGCTTCTGCCGCCGGATTAAAAGTAGGCGATAAAATTTTGGCGTTTGGTAATATCAGCCTTAAAAATCCTCGTTTATTTTCCTTAGATGTGGCAAAATTAGCTCCGGAAACTGTCGTGCCGCTGCAATTCAGCCGTGACGGCAAGGTCTTTGAAACCAAAGTTACCATAAAAAATGCACCGCTTGAAACTAAAATCGGTAAGGAGCAGCTGGTCAGTGTTCCGATGCGCAGCTTTGAGGAACTTGGCTTGGATAAATATAAAATCGGCAAAGCGGTGGATTTTGAAGCTTTAGGTTTTGCCGCATACTATGATGAAAGTACCAAAGAATTGGCAATTACTAATGTATCAGCCAATTCGGAAGCTGAAGAAAAGGGAATTAAAATCGGCGATCGGGTTATAGCCGCCGGCGGCAAGCCGATTTTCGGTATTGAGGATATGCGCGGAAAAATAAAACAGGCAAAAAATAACGCGCTGCTGCTGCAATTAAAAGACAGCGAAGGCGCTTACGGCGTTTCTTTACAGGTAAAGGCTAAATAATGACGCGAGTAGATTTTTATCATCTGCAGAAAAAAACATTGGACGAGGTTTTGCCGCTGCTTTTGCAAAAGGCATATTCTACGGGCAAACGCATAAAAATAAAAGTTGGAACGGAAGAGCGTGTTGAATTTATCAATTCGCTGCTATGGACATATAATGATGAAAGTTTTTTGCCTCACGGTTCCAAAAAAGACGGCTTTGCCGAACAACAACCGATATGGCTTTCGGCGGATTCAGATAATCCGAATGGCGCGGCTTTCTTATTTTTAGTAGACGGAGCTGAAGAAAATATTCAGAATTTGCAAAACTATGAACGTGTGTTTAATATTTTTGACGGTAATTCCGAAACGGCTTTGCAACAGGCGCGGTTCTTGTGGAAAAATTTTAAAAATTCAGGCTGCGAAGTTTATTACTGGCAGCAGAATAATAGCGGAAAATGGGAACAAAAAGCCTGATAAGGGCATAAAAAAGAAAAATATCTTGAATTTGCAGACAAAAATTTTATTATATGAGAAAACTTTTTTACAAGGAGATTATCGTGACTGAAAATAAAGATGTAGAAGTTGCAAAACAAACTATTGACCGCGAAATAGAAGCATTAAAAGCTATGGAAAATGAGCTCGATGGAAATTTAACGACGGTGGTTGATGTTTTGCAAAAAACCAAAGGCCGCGTGATTGTTACCGGTATGGGAAAATCAGGGCATATCGGTCGTAAGATTGCTGCTACATTTGCATCAACCGGTACTCCGGCGTTCTTTTTACATCCGGGTGAAGCCAGCCACGGCGACTTGGGTATGATAACTAAAGATGACACGGTTATAGCCATTTCCAACAGCGGCGAGTCTAAAGAATTATCCGATATTTTGATATATTGCCGCCGTTTTAGCGTGCCTTTGGTGGCCATTACAAAAAATCCGGAAAGCTCTTTGGGTAAAAATTGCAATTATATTTTGAAACTGCCGACAAATCGCGAGGCTTGTCCTTTGGGATTGGCACCGACTTCTTCCACTACCGCCACTTTGGTGCTGGGTGATGTGCTGGCTGCCGATTTGGTGGTGCGCAAAGGCTTTACCGAAGATGATTTCCATTTGCGCCATCCGGGCGGAAAACTCGGTTCTATTCTGCGCCATGTTTCTGATTTAATGCACGCCGGCGATGAAATGCCTTTAATTAAAGACAATGCCATTATGCAGGATGCTTTGATTGTGATGTCTGAAAAAATGCTTGGCTGCGTCGGCATTGTCAACGATAACGGCGATTTAATCGGAATAATTACCGATGGTGACTTGCGTCGCTGGATGTCGCCGGATTTAATCAGCGAAAAAGTGTCTAAAGTTATGACCAAAAATCCTAAAACCATTTCACCTGATGCGTTAATTGCCGAAGCTGTTAATGTTATGAACAACACCGGTCGCGGAATTACCAATTTGTTTGTGGTTAAAGGAACCAAGCCAATCGGGCTTATTCACATTCATGACTGCCTGAGAGCCGGAGCCAGCTGATAAATGTTTGATTCGCACAAAATAGATGACTATTTTGACGGCAAGCGTCCCTTTGAAAATGCCAAGCCTGATGACAAACCTAAAACATCGGTGTGGCTGCGCTTTGTCAAACTGGGATTTCCGTGTTTGGCAGCGGCGATTCTCGGTGTGATGGTGGTTATGCCGAACATCAAAAAAAGCGTGGATTTGCAAGATGATATAACCGTTCCGCGTAAAAATGAAATGGAAAAGCTGCATATTGAGCAAACTGTTTATTACGCAACCGATGCCGCCAACCGCGTCAGCAAAATTATCGCCGACAGCGTAGATGAATTGGCTCCTGGAACCAAAGAAGTTAAAATAAATAACCCTAAAGCGGAAATTGCCTCGGCGAAAGGAATTATCAATATTCTTTCTAAAACCGGATTTTTTAATCAGGACGCCGGAATCTTAAAGCTGCGCGAACAGGTTGTGGCAACAGATGAAAATAAAAATAAAATAACTACCGAAGAAGCGGATTATGATTTTAACAAAAACTATGGCTACGGCAGCAGCCGCATCAACGCCGAAGGAACTTGGGGCGATTTAGAGGCGCAGGGTTTTGAGTTTTTTAAGCTGGACAATATTTTGGTGCTGAAAGGCAAGCATATTGTTACAACTTCACAAGGCACGCTGACAGCGGAAAAGGAAACCCGCTATTTTGAAAATGCGCATAAAAGCATTTCTTTGGGCAATGTAATTATCCGGCAGGGCGACAATATTTTATACGCAGATAAAGTAATTGCTTTTTACAATACTTCTAACGAGCTGCAAAAAGCCGAAGCTTATGGCAATGTGCGCATTGTTACTCCCAAAGGAAAGGCTTACGGAGATAAAGGAGTTTATAATCCCAAAACCTCAAAAGTCGAGCTGCTGGGAAAAGTAACAATAGAGCAGCAGGGTAATGTTATCAACGGCAGCAAAGCCGAAACAGATTTGCAAACTCAAATAAGTACAATTAGCGGAAACAAAAAAACAGGCGGTAGAATTACCGGTACGTTTTACAGCAAAAGGAAATCGGAAAATGGTAAAAAATCAGACAAATGAAACCGAAGAGCTGGAAATTTTCAACATCGGCAAAAAATATAAAAAACGCACGGTGCTGAAAAATGTGTCGCTACATGTTAAAAAAGGCGAGGCTGTCGGCTTGCTCGGACCTAACGGCGCCGGAAAAACCACCTGCTTTTACTGTGTTACCGGTTTGATAACTCCTGATTACGGCGATGTGTATGTGGGCGGCAAGGATATTACGGATATGCCGATGTATAAACGCGCCCGCATGGGTATTGGCTATTTGCCGCAGGAGGCTTCTATTTTCCGTACTTTGAGCGTTGAAGATAATATTAAGGCTATTTTGCAAATTGTAATAGAAGATGAAAACGAGCAGGAAAATATGCTGGAAGAGCTTTTGAGCGAGTTTTCGATTGCCCACTTGCGCAAATCTCCGGCATTGGCATTGTCCGGCGGTGAGCGCCGCCGTTTGGAAATTGCCCGTGCTTTGGCCAGCAAGCCGAGCTTTATTTTGCTGGACGAACCTTTGGCGGGTATTGACCCTATTGCGGTGGGAGAAATCAGAACTTTGGTGTCGCAGCTGAAAAACCGCGGCTTGGGCGTGCTGATTACCGACCACAACGTGCGTGAAACTTTGGATATTATTGACAGGGCATATATTTTGCATGGTGGTACGGTTCTGATGGAAGGAACGCCTGACGAAATCGTTGCCAATGAAGAAGTGCGCAAAGTATATTTGGGCGATAATTTCTCACTATAAAAAGTATATTGTTTACTTTTGCTTAAACAGTGTTATACTATAAAAAGTTACAAAGGCGATTGTGCCGAAATAATTAACAAAATGAGGTAAATCATGAAAATTACATTAACAGGAAAACAAGTTGACATCAGCGATAGACTGCGCGGTCGTGTTGAAGAGGCTGTTGAAAACGCTGTAAACAAATATTTTAACGCTCCAATCAGCTGCAGTGTGGCTTTTTCTAAAGACGGCGAAGATTTCAGAGCTGAAGTAACCGTTCATCCTGCAAAAAATATTGTGTTGAAAGGCACCGGTGTTGCTGCAGACCCGTATTCTGCTTTTGATAATGCTAACGAACATATTGCTACTCGTTTGCGCCGTCAAAAAACAAAATTGAACGACCACAAGGGTAAAACCGGTATTGTGGAAATGGCTCACGCTGCTGTTTTCCCTGTTAAAGAAACCGAAGATGAAATGAGCATCGACGAATCTGCTCCGTTAACTATTGCCGAGACAGATGCTAACATCAAAGTTTGCACCGTCAGCGAAGCTGTTATGTATATGGATTTGGCAGATGAAAACGCTTTGATGTTCCGCAACAGCGCTAACAACCGCATCAGTATGGTATATCGTCGCAAAGATGGCAACATCGGTTGGGTTGAACCTGCGGAATAATTTTTTTACAGCAAGGGGTAAAAATGGAAATTAGTGAAATTTTGTCTGAAGACATGGTCTTAGCTAATGTTGAGGCAGAAAGCAAACGTAGTTTACTTGAAAAATTGTCGGCTTATGTTGCAGAAAAAGAAAATATGGATAAAAATCCGATTTTTGAGGCAATTTTAGAACGTGAAAATTTGGGCTCCACCGGCTATGGCGATGGTGTGGCTTTTCCTCACGCCCGCATTGACGGACTGGATAAAGTAATAACCGTTTTTGCTCGTTTGGCTCAAGGTGTGGATTATGATTCTTTAGACAATCACTCTGTTGATTTGGTTGCATTTTTATTGTCGCCGGAAAAAAGCGGTGAAGACCATTTGCGGGCTTTAGCCGTAATGTCAAGAGTGTTAAAGAATGAGGAAACTTGCCGGCAGATACGTGCGGCTAAGTCTGCTCATGAAATTTATCTAGCCTTGCAAAAGTAAAAAAATAATACTCCATTTTTTTGATAAAAGCCTCCGTTTTGGAGGCTTTTTGCTTATAACCAAAATGTTTGGTCTTAAGGCTAGTGTTAATATGATAGCTATTCTCCGGTAAACTAGGGCGTTAATCAGCTGTAATCCCTATGACTGATAACGCTTTTCGGCGCGGAATATGCCTAATGGTATCTTAACAGACTACGATAAGAAGGGTAGACTATAAGGCAGGCATAAAAAAACTCTCAATCTTGCGATTGAGAGTTTTAAAACTTTAGTAAAAGTTAAATTACTTCAATTCAACTTTAGCGCCAGCGGCTTCCAATTTAGCTTTGATAGCTTCAGCTTCTTCTTTAGGAGCGCCTTCTTTAACAGTTTTAGGAGCGCCGTCAACCAAATCTTTAGCTTCTTTCAAGCCCAAGTTTGTAATAGCGCGGATTTCTTTAATAACGTTAATTTTGTTAGCGCCTGCTTCAGCCAGAATTACATCAAATTCTGTCTTTTCTTCAGCAGCGGCAGCGCCTGCACCAGCAGCACCGGCAACAGCAACAGCTGCAGCAGCGGAAACGCCCCATTTTTCTTCTAACATTTTTGACAATTCAGCAGCTTCCATAACTGTCAGAGCTGATAATTCATCTACTAATTTGGCCAAATCTGCCATTTTTTTTCTCCAAATAAATTAAATTAAAATTTTCTAATTAAAAACCATTTACATATCTAAGCTTTTTTGTTTTAGGTCGAGTGCTGTGTCGCTGATTTTGAGCGCAGTGTACAACTTAGCACATAAGCGATAAATCAGCAAGCATGACCCGCATAAAACGAAAAAGAAATCTATGCGGCTTCTTTCTCGCTGTAAGCCTTTGTAACTCTTGCCAACTTGGCAGCAGGAGCTTGCAACAGACCAACCAATTTGGCGCGCAATTCGTCCATAGAAGGAATTGCAGCCAAAGCTTTGATTTCATCAAGTGTCAGAGCTTTGTCAGACAAAGCACCGCCGATGATAACCAATTTTTCATTATTTTTTGCAAATTCAACACAAGCTTTGCAGGCAGCAATCGGATCGTTGGCATAAGCCATAGCAACCGGACCTTTGAACAGGTCAGCTAAGCCTTCAAATTTTGTATCTTTTACAGCAAGACGAGCAATACGGTTTTTAGTAACTCTTAAAGAGGCACCAGCATCGCGCACTTTGTTTCTCAATTCGTCAGCTTCAGCCACAGTCAAACCTAAATATTCGGTGATTACAACTGATTCTGCGTTAGATAATACTTCATGCAGCATGTTGAGTAACTCTGTTTTTTCTTCGCGGTTCACTTATTGTCTCCAAACGAAAATGTTAAATTCAGACCGCAAGGGTCTAAACCGTTACCAAACCCGCAATATTCTAAAAAAAGAATCTTGCGGAACCTAAATCTGTCCAGGAGAAAAATTTAATTCTAAAACTCACTCCCGTCTATGTAGGAATTTAAGGCTTCACGACACCGTCAGCTTTAGTTACAAGCAAAAAGCCTTCGGTATCGAGAGCCGCCCACAGTCTTGGACAGTTTCAAGAGCTTGCGCTCTTGAAGAGTGGGGCAGAAAAAACTCTAAAAAAGTTGTTCTGCCCTAAACTGATTTGCCTTTTAACAAATTTTTTATCAAAAAGCAAGTATTATTTAATATAGTTAAAAACTATAATTCTGCAGCGTTAACCTTTACGCCAACACCCATTGTAGAACTGATTGAAATCTTTTTCAAATAGGTGCCTTTTAAGCTGGCAGGTTTAGCTTTGATAATTGTTTCGATGAACAATTTAGCGTTATCATAGATTTTGTCTTCAGAGAAAGACGCTTTAGCAACACCAGCGTGAACAATACCATTTTTTTCTACACGATATTGAACTTCACCAGCCTTAGCGTTTTTAACAGCTGTGGCAACATCTGCGGTAACTGTGCCCAATTTAGGGTTTGGCATCAAGCCTTTAGGACCCAAAACGCGGGCAACACGACCAGCCATACCCATCATATCAGGGGTGGCAATGCATCTATCAAAGTCAATTTTGCCGGCTAAGATAGAATCAACCAAATTTTCAGCACCGATAACATCAGCACCTGCTGCTTTAGCTTCATCAGCTTTTTCGCCTTGAGCAAACACAGCAACGCGTACTGTTTTACCATTGCCGTGCGGCAATTGGCAAACACCGCGAATCATTTGGTCGGCGTGTTTTGGATCAACACCCAAATTGATTGCTAAATCAATGGTTTCATCAAATTTTGCTTTTGCATTTTCCTTAACGATTTTAATAGCTTCTTTAAGGCTGTACTCTTGATTCTTATCCAGAGTCTTGTATGCATTTACTAATCTTTTTCCGCTCATCGACTTACTCCGTAACCTTAATACCCATAGAAATGGCTTGACCTTTAACCATATTCATAGCAGCTTCAACTGTAGGGCAGTTCAAGTCTGGCAATTTGGTAGTAGCAATTTCTTTTACCTGTTCCAAAGTAATTTGACCGGCAACAGTTTTGCCTGGTTCTTTAGAAGCGGACTGTACACCGGCAGCCTTCTTAATCAAATAAGAAACCGGCGGCAGTTTTGTGATGAATGTAAAGCTTTTATCCTCATAAGCGGTAATAATTACCGGCACAGGAACGCCTGGTTCCATTTTTTGAGTTTTAGCGTTGAATGCTTTACAAAATTCCATAATATTCAGGCCTTTTTGACCCAAAGCTGGACCAACCGGCGGAGAAGGGTTAGCTTTTCCGGCAGGTATTTGCAGCTTGATAAGACCTAAAATTTTCTTTTTAGATTTAGCCATTATAATACCTCATTGTAGGTTAGTGGTAAAGACCAATGGCTGGTCTCCCACATTGTTAAACATAATCAGCCAAGGACACACATATCCCTAACTGCTTGTTTTGTATATCACAATATTTGCAAAATGCAAGCACTTTTTCGGTTATATCTATAACATTATATTGAGTTTTCCAACAATCAACTCAGATGAAAAAGTAGGCGTTAAAGACGCAAAATTATACAATCCCCACTTCAACAATCAAGGTTTTAGGTGCAGCGATACTTTACAATATGAGTTTTCTTTACATTCCTGACACACTTTTTTAATTTGTACAGGCGTTGCATTTTTTATGTTTGTGCCATAAAAAGCATCTTTTTGAGTATAACCGCGCCAATGGTTGGGGTCGTCTTCACCTTCTTTATTTCCCCAAAAAGTTACGACGCTGTTTAAATCTTGAGCGTTTTCTTTTGCCAAATAAATCATATTTTCGCAAAAGCCTTCTGAAGATGGGGTTAAGGACGATGTTGTTTTGACTAGCATAACATCAAAATTTAACTGAAAAGCACATTGCAGTTCCTTGCTGTCTTTAGATATTGTCCAGCAGTTTCTCCCATAAGAGCCCAAATAATAATTTCCCAGCTTATCATACAAAACATTGTTTCTATAAGTTAAACCGGCGGGGACTTCGCCTAAGGCATTTAAAATGCTCATAAGTTGATATTGCGTATTGTCTGTTTTATGCTCGCGGCTGAGTTCGGTACGCAGCCTGATGAACGAATGTAAAATTTGGGCGATTTGCTCTCTTTGCTGGTTGGAGCGCCACATCATCATCGCTTTGCCATAACCAGCAATCCCGCCAGCCGTCAGCACCCCGATAATTGCCAGCACGCCCAGCATTTCTATCATACTCCGCCCTAGCGGGTTTGTCTGTCGGGTCACTACTTGCGCTTTTCTCACTCGTGTACTGCTTTGTACACCACGTTCAAAAAGTGCTTCGTATTGACGCGTGACATTCAAACCCTTTAATAATATGGATATTATACCAGGGATGACTTTGAGAGTAATGTGTTTCAAAACGCATGGTGATTTAATAACCCCTGCAAAAACGCGCTGGATAGCAGAAAAAGCGCCTTTAATCAGATGTATAGGATTCGCAGAGAGAGAGAGAGAGACCTTTTGTTTGCTTGTTTTTCATCTTTCTTTCCTCATTTTAAATTTATTAACCTACAATCTAAACATTAAAATTATATATGTCAAACATTAAAGTAAATAAAAAAGCCCCATGGAATTAAAACCATGGAGCTTTGAAAAATGAACACTTTATCAGATAAGTTCTCTCACTTTTTTAACTACATTTTCAACCGTAATGCCAAAATGTTTGTAAACTTCATCGCCTTTGCCGGAAGCGCCGAAGCTATTTAATCCAATTACATTTTCGCTTTTGCCGGTATAGCGTTCCCAACCATAAACAGTGGCGGCTTCAACGGCAACCCGAGGTGCGCTGCCCAATACCGAACGCTTATAGTCTTCTGGTTGTTGGTCAAATAATTCGCAGCACGGCATAGAAACCACATTTACTTCAATTCCGCTGTCACGCAGCTGTTTTTGTGCTTCAACGGCTAATGAAACCTCCGTTCCGGTGGCAATAATTGTGGCTTGCGGTTCGCGCTGCGCCTTAGAAATAACATAGCCGCCGCGTTTGCTCAAATTCTCGGCGGAATCTATGCGCAAAGTCGGTACGCTTTGGCGGGAAAGCGCCAAAATGCTCGGAGTTTTTTCGCTCTCCAAAGCAATCTCCCAAGCTTCTGCAGTTTCAACCACATCGCACGGGCGGAAAGTATAAATGTTCGGCATTGCACGGTACGAAGCCAAATGTTCAATCGGCTGATGCGTTGGTCCGTCTTCACCCACGCCGATAGAATCATGCGTCAGCACATAAACCACGCGCAGCCCCATCAGCGCCGCCAAGCGCATAGAAGGACGCATATAGTCGGAGAACACAAAGAAAGTTCCGCCGTAAGGAATCACGCCACCGTGCAGCGCCATACCGTTCATAATCGCCCCCATGGCGTGTTCGCGTATGCCATACATCACATTGTTGCCGTTATAGTCAGCAGAAGTAATGGTTTTCATTCCCTCAACAAAGGTCAGGTTTGAAGCTGCCAAATCGGCAGAACCACCGATAACTTGCGGAATACGTCCCATAATGTTTTCCAAACAAAGCTGCGAAGCCTTGCGGGTGGCAACGGCAGTTTGCTCTTTAATGGTTTTCTTTTTCAGTTCGTCTAAGTCTTTGTCCCAGTTTGCCGGCAGTTTGTCATTGATATAATCAATAAATTTTTGGTTGTTTTCGGCTTTTTTCTGCCATTCGGCATATTGAGCCGCCGAACGCTGACCTGCCGCACGCCAAGCCGCCATAATTTCGGTCGGTACTTCAAACGGAGCTGCCGTCCAGCCTAAATTTTGACGCATAGCTTCCAGCTCTTCGGCTCCCAGTGGCGAGCCATGCACTTTAGAAGTACCTTGTTTATGCGGAGCGCCGAAACCAATAGTTGTTTTGCAGGCAATCAAAGTCGGCTTGTCGGATTTCTGTGCCTGTTCAATGGCTGCGGCAATTTCTTCATGATTGCGCCCGTCAACACTGATTGTGTTCCAGCCCACAGCCTTAAAGCGCGCGATTTGGTCGGTGCCGTTGGCTTTGTCAACCGTGCCGTCAATTGTGATATTGTTGTTATCCCAAAAGACAATTAGCTTGTTCAGTTTCCATAAACCAGCAAGCGAAATCGCTTCTTCGGAAATACCTTCCATTAAGCAGCCGTCGCCGCATATTACATAAGTATAGTGATTGCACAAATCATCGCCGAATTCTGCATTGATGCGGCGTTCTGCCAAAGCCATGCCGACGGCGGAGGAAATTCCCTGTCCCAAAGGTCCGGTGGTCATATCAATGCCGGCTAAATGTCCGTATTCAGGGTGTCCTGCGGTTTTTGAGCCCAGCTGGCGGAAGTTTTTGATATCGTCTAAAGTAATGTCGTTATAGCCCAGCAAATAAAACAGCGAATACAGCAGCATAGAGCCGTGACCAGCGGAAAGAACAAAACGGTCGCGGTCAAACCAGCGTGGAACAGCCGGATTGATTTTGATATATCTTCCGAATAATACGGCGGCAACATCAGCCATGCCCAAAGGCATTCCAGGGTGTCCGGATTTGGCTTTTTCAATAGCTTCAGCGCTCAAAAAGCGAATAGCGTTCGCCATTTGCTGTAATTTATGCTGTTCTGTATTCATTTTTTTTCTCCTATAATTTTTCAAATAAAGCGACTAATTCGCTGTGAGTTGAATAAACAAATTGGTCGACAAGTGTTATTTCTATAACACAATAGCCGCTGGAAATCAACGTATTTGCATCATTTACAAACGTGTGCGGATTGCAGGACACGGCAATAATTTTTTGCGGCTTATCCTTATCAGTCATAGCAGCTATCTGCGCGGTCTGTGCAGCGGCTCCGGCGCGCGGCGGGTCAAAAACCACAATGTCAAATCCTTTTAATTCATTCGCATCTAACGGATATTTAAACAGATTTTTGCGGCTGATTTTGATGTTTGGAATAGTGTTGTGGTTAACCGATTTTTGAAAACCGTCCAATAATTCGTCCGAAGAATCAACTGCAGTTATTTTATTTTTCGGATTCGCCGCCAGCGGATAAGAAAAAGTCCCCACTCCGCAGAATAAATCGGCAATATTGCCCTGCGATTCGCCGATGTATTTCAGCACTAAATTTATCAAAGCCTGCTCACCGGCGCCGGAAGCTTGCAGAAATGTTCCGGCTGGTATAAACACCTGATAGCCGCCGATGCTCAAATAAGGACGGCTTTTTTCAATTACCGATTCCGGCTTACCATTGCCGACTTGCACCGAAACGCGGGCAATATCGTCCGAACCGTTGGCAAAGTCGCACAAAGCCATACGATGTTCCAAGCCCAAAGGCTCGTTTATTTCCAGCAAAACATCAATGCCGTTTGCCGCCTCGGTCAGCCAAATGTCGCCGCTGCCGATATTATAAGTGCGGAATTTTTTGTTTTTAAGCTTTTCCGAAACTTTGATATTGCAAAATTCACTCAAAAATTTGCGCAGCTGCGGAATAAGGCTGTTGATTTTTGCCGTCAGCAGCGGGCAGCTTTCCACATTTATCAGCTCATGGCTTTTGCTTTCATTAAAGCCAAGCACCAAATTTCCGCGGTTGTGCCTAAAAGCCAGCTCGGCGCGGCGGCGTGTCCCGTCAGCAATAAAAACAGCTTCGCCGGTTTTTATCTCATCTTGTTTTATCTGCTTTAAGACTCTTTCAAATTGTTCAATTTTTAACTTTTTGTAATCTGTAAAATCTAAATTGCGGTAAGGGCAGCCGCCGCAAATTTGTTGATATGGACAAGTCATTTTCTTTCCTTACAAAATTTTATTTTCATAGTTATCTAAAAGTGATATTTCTTCTGTTTCCTCATTTTGAAAAACAGGGTGAATATTTCGGCTTTTGCTGGAAGTTTTCTTTTTCATAATCTGCTTTACTTTTTGTTCATCATAAATTTCTACCCGATTGCGACCGTTGTTTTTAGCCAAATACATAGCATCATCAACCTGCCGCAGCAAAACATCTAAACTTGCGGTTTTTTCCGAAGAAACCACGCCGATACTTACCGTAAAATGAAATTTCTCGCCGTTTTCGCTTTCTATTTCCAAATTGGCAAGAGTTTGTCTTAGGCGTTCGGCAACAATCAGTGCCGAATGAGAGTCGGTGTTATCCAAATAAATTATAAATTCCTCACCGCCAAAACGGCAGACAATGTCGTCTTCACGCAAATCATTTTGGCAGCAGGCAACCAGCTCTGTTAAAACCTTGTCGCCGGTTTTGTGACCATAAGTGTCATTCACATTTTTAAACTTGTCGGCATCAATCATCAATAGACTGAAATTTTGTTGTTTTTTTAGTGCTTCTTTAATGCGTTCCGGCGCCAATTTTTCAAAATACCGCCGATTCCAAGCCAAAGTCAAAGGATCGCGCTCGGCTTGAAATTGCAAAGAGGTTTCACGGGCTTTGCGCAAGGTAATGTTTTGAAACGCCATATACAAAGCCATTTCATTGTTATATTCAATGGCTTTTGCCGAAACCGAAAGCCAAAACGGTGCGGAGTTGATAAGGTTGCAAACCATTAAGTCAAAGTCTTGAACTTCATGTTCTTTTTCCAGTTTTTCCCAAAATGCTTTGCGGCTTTTTTCATCTACAAAAAAATCTTTTAATTTAAAGTATCCGCATTCTTTTTTGGTCAGACCGAACAGCTCTCCGGCTTTATTATTGATGAGCAGAATTTTATCGCCGGTGATTTTGGAAATAATAATCGGAAAAGGCGATGAGTCAATCATTGCGGCTATTTGCAAATTAAGCTTGTCTATCAGGTTCCAGCTTTTTTGCAAATCCTGCTGCTGCATATGAAGTTTGATAAAAATCACGGCGGCGGCAAATACATATAGCCAAAACCAGTTCAAAATGTTGAGATTAAGCCAGTTATATTTAAAGAAAAATGTCGAAACAATCAGCTTTCCCCAAAGCATAAATACCGAACAGAACAATAAAAAATATCCCAAGCTGAAGTTGTTTATACATTGGCGGGCAACCACAGCGCCGACCAAAGATAAGCTGAACAGAATAAGGGTGGAATCAAAGATATTGATACTGCTTTGATTGTAGTTCAAAAATGTATGATAAAGACCGATTGTCAAACCTATGGATACATAACAAGTCAAAATTTCACGGTTTGCTGATTTGTTGTTCAGCAGTTCAGAAGAGGCGTTAAGCCATATAACCGAAGTTAAAAGTGCAATAATCATGCAGGCAAAAGCAACAAAGTTATAGTTCAGTCCGGCTTTATATAAAATATGTTCGTTTTGCGTCAGATAGTTTAGAAAAACCACACCGAGCCCGCCGAGCTGAAACATCATCAGTCCGCGGAAATCTTTGGAAGAGCGAACAAAAAAAGTTGAGCCCAAGCCGATAAACAGCGATAAGACGCCGAATAAAACATTATAGCCTGAATAAAATATACTTGAACTAAGCATTTGTTACACCATTTTTAATAAAATCTGTTCTATAATAGCTGCAAAGATTATAAAAACCAACATTATTTTAAAATAATTAGTGAAAAAAATTTTTTATTGCGCTAAGTTTAAGATGTTAGACACAGTGGGAGAAAAAAATGACATACACGGCTCCAGACCATTACAGCTATAAATTTAAGTTTGACATAGAAAAATTGCCGGCGTCGCAAAAAGACCGGATTCCTTGCCGCTTGGCGGTGTGGGGAATGTTTTTTGGTTTGGTGTTTACGGCATTGGGGCTGTTTGAGGCGGTGTCATATTTTTTTGAACCGGCTGATGTAAGCTATAATTTTAATTTGCCGGAACAGGGCAAAAATGTAGATGTCGGTCCGCTGCGCTATTCTTTTGATGCGTTTGTTTTTTTGTTTGGCATTGTGATTATTCTGCTTTCGGCAGCGGCGATGATGCGCTATAAAAAGATTTTTTTCGACGGCGATAAAATCAAGATAATTCACAAGCCTTTGTTTGGTGAAAAACAGGTCGAGGTTGAAGATTTGTATAATTATTTAGGTGTGCTGTTCAAAGTTGAATATTATCAGCTTGGTTTAATCAACCGCAACCGCTATGTCATCGAGCTTTATCACGCCGATAAAAATAAACGCGTTCCTCTCTATATCAGCACCAGCGGAAAAAATATTCGTAAAATTTGGGAATATTATGCTTCAAAGCTGAAAATGCCGGCGTTGTTTTTAACTGATAAGGGCTTGATTTCGCGCAATCATACCGAACTCAATAAAACTTTGAAGGAAATGGCAAAAAAATGGCAGCTGAAAGCTTTGTATCAAAATCAAAATGAGCAGGCGGTGCCGGATTCTGTAAAATGCCGTGTGAAAAATAATAAAGTTATAGTCAAAGAAAAATATTTGTTTTTAGACGCCTATAGTTTGCTGGCATGCTTGGGAACATTGTCTGTGGGTGGAATTGCTGCGGTTTTGCTCTATTTTCATCAAATGGTCTTGCCGTTTTTAGGCGTATGGTGGTTCAGCGGAATTTTGGCTTTTTGCACGGCGGTTATTTTGTTTGCAATCGTGTCGATTTTCAGCAAAGATGTGTTGATTGTAACCAACCGAGATATTATTTTAGGTCATAACATAATGTTTTTGCGAATGGACGCGGAGTTTTTGCCAAAGAACCAAATAGAGGCTGTTGATGTGGGACATAATCCAACAACCGACCGCTATTATCTTTCGGTTATTTCGCATAACGGCAATATGATTTTCGGTAAAAATATGCCGGTTGAAGATTTGCGTTGGGTGCGCGGTTATATTATTCGTGAAATTGTTAAACAAGACTGATAAAATAATTTGCTTTATTACGCAATATTTGCTATGGATAAGATAATTTTTGATTTTATGGGGATAAAATTATGAAAAATACAGAGAAAAAAACAAGAAAACCTGCAGCAAAGAAAAATCCTGCTCCTAAGGCTGCTCCAAAAGCTGAAAGCAGCGTCAAGACAACAGCCGCTGCGGTAAAAGCTAAAGCCGATGTTAATCCGGATTTAACCGATGCTTTTATCAATGAAGTAAGCGAAGAAGTTAAAAACGATAATTTCAAAGCCTTGTGGAACCGCTATGGTTTGGCAATTATTGCGGTGGTAGTAATTGCGGTTTGCGGCGCAGTTTCTTTTGAACGTATAAAAAGCTGGCGCCAGCAGCATAATCAAATTGCTACGGAAACTTATATGGATTCAGCCCGCAAGCAGGATCCGGAAGCAATGATGGCGGCTTTGCAAAAAATTAACCAAAACGACCATGGTATATATGGTGATTTTGCTCGTTTGCAAATTGCTAATTTGCTGATTGACCAGCAAAAAGAAGATGAAGGACTGGCTATGTTGGAGTCTTTGTCTAAAGATACACAGGTAAATTCCGAAGTTCGTCAGATCGCGCTGATAAAATATGCAACCTATAAAGTTGACACCATGTCAAAGCAAGAATTGTCTGATTTGCTGAAACCGGTTTTAGCCGCCGAAAATTCTTGGACGCCTTTGGCTAATGACTTGCTGGCAATGGCTGCAATCCGTGAAGGCGATTGGCAGACAGCCCGTGATATTTACAGCAAATTGCTGACAGTTAAAGATTTACCTGAAAGTTTCAAGTCTAAAATTCAAGAAATGCTGTCTTCATTGAACAATGCCGGCAGCGGTGCTGAATAATTTTTTAATACAGGTGTGCAGATGTTGAACACAAAAACTAAAGTTTTGGCAGGCTTGCTGCTGAGCATTGCTGCGGCGGCATGTTCCAGCGACAAAGTGTTGCCTAAAGGCGAGCGCCTTGCGGTTTTGGAGCCTGTTGCAGCAATTCGTCCCGATGTGGCGTCTTCCGGCATTCAGATAAACATTCCGGCGGCTGTTGCTAATTCTGATTGGCAGCAAGAAGGTTTTAATGCTCTGCATGCACAGCAAAATTTCAAAGTCGGCACAGCTTTTCAAAAACAATGGGAAAGCAGTTTCGGCAAAGGGCGGTCTAAAAGAGAATTTTTAATCTCTAAGCCGCTGGTTGCTAAAAACAAGGTTTATACTTTGGACGCCGCAGGACTTTTGAGTGCTTTTGACATAAGCAGCGGCAATTTGCTTTGGAAAACAAAACTGCACTCCGAAAATGACAATGTTGACGACACGTCCTTAAAAGGCGCCGGCATAGCTTTTAACAACGGCACAGTCTATGCCGCCACTGGTTATGGCTCGGTTTATGCCGTAAATGCACAGAAAGGCGAAATTCTTTGGAGCAAATCGCTGCAGTCTCCGCTTCGAATTGCTCCGATGGTTGCAAACGGCAATGTTTTTGTGCAAAGCGTCGATAATAAATTTTATGCGCTGAATGCTAAAAACGGCGAAGAGCAGTGGAAGTATGATATTTCACTTGAAAATACTACCTTGGTTGGCGGTGCTCCTGCCGCATATTCTGCAGATTTGGACATGGTTGTTACCGGTTTTTCCAACGGCGAAATTCAAGCGTTTAACGCCACTTTAGGTACTCCGCTGTGGTCTGATGTTTTAATTTCTAACCGCCAAGCCTATTCTTCCACTTTTTTGGACACCATAAAGGCTGCTCCGGTAATTGAAGGCGAAACGGTTTATGCCATAGGCAATGCCAATGTGCTGACGGCTATTGATATGCGCAGCGGCGCCCGCAAATGGGAAAAAGAAGTCGGCAGCGTAAATACTCCGTTGTTGGTCGGCAATACACTGTATATTGTTTCAAATACTAATGATTTGCTGGCAGTAAATAAAGAAAACGGCGATATTTTGTGGGCAACTCCGTTGAATTTGGGCGAAAAGCCTGCCGATGTAATGATTTTTAATCCGATAATGCTGGATGGACGTTTGGTAGTTGCCCTCTCTAACGGTATGGTTTACGCTTATATGCCGCAAACCGGCAAATTGCTGAACAGCGTTGATTTAGATGAAAAATTGAACTCGGCGCCTCTTGCTGCCGGCGGGTATGTATTTTTTGTAACGGCTGGAGCCGATTTAATAGCTTATAAATAAGGAGATTTAAGGTGCTTTCTGTTGCCATTATCGGACGTCCGAATGTTGGAAAATCCACATTGTTTAACCGCTTGGTCGGTAAAAAATTGGCTATTGTTCACGATATGCCGGGAGTTACGCGTGACCGTAAAATGGCTCCGGCTAAATTTAGAGATTTGGAACTGCAGCTGATTGATACCGCCGGCTATGAATATTCGACAACCGATAATATGGAAAGCCGCATGTGGAAACAAACTCAAATGGCAATTGCCGAAGCTGATGTTTGTTTGTTTTTGTTTGACGCGCGCGATGGAGTACAGCCTTATGACGAACAGTTTGCCGATTTGGTGCGCCAAACTCATAAGCCGGTTATTTTGCTTGCCAACAAATGCGAAGGCAAAAAGCAGGAAGACGGAATTTTTGAAGCCTATAAATTAGGCTTAGGCGAGCCAATTCCTTTTTCGGCTGAGCACGGCTTAGGCTTTGAAGATTTGTACACTTGCCTGCATGAAGCGGAAGAAGAAAAAAATAAAAAAGCTGCAGAAGAAACAAAAGTTGCGGTTTTAGGTCAGATTCCCGAAGATTTTTCGGTAGAAGAAGCCAACAAACGCCCAATACAACTGGCTTTTGTCGGTCGTCCGAATGTCGGTAAATCAACATTAGTCAATGCATTGCTAAATGATGAACGTATGCTGACCGGTCCTGAAGCCGGAATGACTCGTGACGCAATAACCACAAGCTGGCAATGGAAAGGACGCAAATTTAATTTGGTGGATACTGCCGGTTTGCGCCGTCAGTCTAAAGTAAAAAACTCACTGGAAAAAATGTCTGTCGAAAGCACTAAATATGCTGCCGATATGGCGCAGGTTGTGGTGTTGGTTTTGGACGCTGATGCTGTGTTGGAAAAGCAGGATTTAACCATTGCCCGCCGCGTGATAGATGAGGGCAGAGCGCTGGTAATTGCTGTAAACAAATGGGATATTGCCAACCGTAAAGAGGCGCTGGAGCAGCTTAATTACAAGCTTATGACCTCGCTTACTCAAGTTGCCGGTGTGCCGACTGTGACCATTTCCGCTCTCAAAAAAGAGGGGCTGGATAAATTGATGAGCGCAGTGCTCAAAGTTTATGACCGCTGGAACACCCGTATTCCGACTGCACCGCTGAATAAGTGGTTTTCTGATGTGCAAGAGCAGAATCCGGCGCCGCTGGGCAAAAACAAGCGCCGTATTAAGCTTAAATTTATTACTCAGGCAAAATCTCGTCCGCCTTCATTCTTTATCTTTTCCAGCAATCCTGAAGGTCTGCCGGAATCCTATTTGCGTTATTTAACCAATAGTCTGCGCGATACTTTTAATTTGGGCGGAATACCAATTAGAATTACGATTCGCAAGTCAGACAATCCATATGCTGAAAATAAATAGCAGCAAATATAAAATCTAAAGTGTTTCTTAAAAAAATAAAGCCGCTTGAAAAAGCGGCTTGTTTGTTGTCTCATTATTCCGGTTGTTCCAATTCTCCGTTTTTGAGAGCGTAGAACTGGTTTTTCTGCGCCACTTTTTCACCGGAGTGAACCACAATCTGCGGGAATGGAATTTCAATTCCTTCTTCAATGAAACGCTTGTTTATGGCAAAACGCAAATCGCTTGGCACAATCCATCCTTTCCAAATATCGTTGGTATAGCAGCGCAGTTCAAAGTTCAGGCTGCTGTCGGCAAAGTCTTTGAACAGCACATACGGCGCCGGATTTTTCATTACATATTTATGAGCCAATGCACATTCCAGCAAAATTCTGCGTACTTTTTCCACGTCAGAACCATAGGCAACGCCGACCATAATGCTTTGGCGCGAGATGTTGTCGCCGTGGGTCAGGTTCACAATCGAGCTGGAAAGCAAGGTCGCGTTTGGCACAATCACGCTGGTGCGGTTAAAGCTTTCCATTTCGGTGGAACGAATATTGATTTGCTTAATTTTACCTTCGGTTCCGTTCATAATCACCCAGTCGCCGACCTTAAACGGGCGCTCGAATAAGATGATGATACCGGATACAAGGTTTTTAATCACATCTTGCAAGCCAAAACCGATACCAACCGATAAAGCACCGGCGATGAAGGCGAGGTTTGTTAAGTCTACGCCGACGGCAATAATTGCCAGCAAGCAAGATATGATAAAGCCGACAAAGCTGATTCCTGAAATAAGCGAGTGCTTGATGCCGTCGTCAATATCCATATTGTTAAATACATTGGAGGCTAAATGCTTTTTCAAAATTTTAACCACAGTCAATGAAACAAAGAATACCAAAATACCGAAAGCAATGGCAATTAAGGAAATCTGCACGCCGCCGATTTTGAAACCAAACAGCAGCTTTTTACCCATTTGCAGCATAAAGTCCCCAGGCAAACCCCAAAGGTTCAGCAACGTAAAGATAAGGGCTAAAACCAAAATCGGGTTAATTAAAGAGGTAAGCCAAAATTCTATTTTGCCGACATTGCGTTTGGTTAGTTTAATGGATCTCATCCACGGGCTTGCCAAGATAAGACGTTTTAAAATATCAATAAACGCATGGCGGAAAAGTTCAAAAATACCAAATGTCACCATAGATAGAATAAGGTTGCGCAAAATAAACGATGACAGTTCTGGATAGCCGATTAAAGACAGACCAAAGGCTGTGGCTAAAAGCAGGTTGCTGGCAACCATAATTTTAAATCCGCTGTCTAAAGTGTCGTTTTCTTCCTCAGTCTCTTCAATATTTTCTGCAGTTATTCCATGAGTTTCCCGATAAGTGTCAACGGTTATTTTGATAATCCAAATCAGGAAAAATGCCTTAACCGCGCAGGAAATCATGGTTAAAAAGTGGATAGTGTCAACGGAGTAATTAGCTTTTTGGGCAACAACCACTTGAATAAGCGCAATAGCGTTACAAATGATGAACATAAATATCACGCGTGTAAAACGCAGAGCTTTGTCATTTGGAATATTGAACAAGCGCCATTGCGGGTAATTTGGCGCAAAAGTCACACGAGAAATTGTTGCTTCAATAATGGCTAGAAATGAAGCAAATCCCGTAATCATCAAAACATGTCCCAGCAAGCTGTCGCCAAAAATTTTGGTGCTGACCATCCAAATCATGCAGGCTCCGACAAAGGCGTCCGGAATCAAGCCGCGGGCAATAGCCACGGCAATAGCGGCAACGACTTTTCGGCTGAAGTGCGGTAATTCAATATCTTCTTTATATCCCCAGTGGTTTAATATGTATTTACGCAAAACAATAGCAACAGCAAGCGCTACAATCAAAATCAGCGCCATTGAAGCAATGCTGAAAATAGTATAGCTGCGGTCTTCGGTCGGAATGCTGCGATACCAGTCAACCGGAGATTTTGTTATATCCCAAAAGAAAATGGCATATAATTTCAGGCTGTTGAAAAACACCATCGGGTTGATAAGCGCCGACTGCTTTGTAATCAAGTCACCATACACGCGTTTGCTGCGGGCGTTTAGAACCTGTGTGGTCAAATCCTCTATTTTTACAATCAGCAAATCAGCTTCTTTCAGCACACGGTCTTCAGCCGTCAATTCTTTAGTCAGGCTGTCGCGCTGCTTGGTAATAACCTTGTCTTCGGTAGCGCCTTCTTTAGGTTCTCCCAAAGCATCCAGCTGCTTTTGAATATATTTTATATCCTTGTCCAAATCTTTGCGGGTGGCGCTGATTTGCGCTTCTTGCTCACCCAAATAGCTGACATATTCATTGATATTGTCTTCAGTTAAATTTTCGCCTTTCAGCGCATTGTCAATTTGCTCCAGCTTTTTATTGATTTTGTTAAAGTCTATAGAATTTTTAGGATTAGCCCTGTCTGCGGCTTGCAGATTACCGGCAAACAGCAGGGCGGCAAAAAAGACAATAAACAGGGTTTTAAAAAATTTGACCATAGATTTATTCCTATTTTTTCAGCAGAGTTTTCAAAATGTTATAAGCGTTTTGAGCGGTTCCGGCACGTAAATCATCGGCAACGCACCAAAAGCTGAAACCGTTTTCAACCGAAACATCTTGGCGCAGGCGGCTGATATAAATATCATTTTCACCCTGCACATCGTTGATTGAAACATAGCCGCAGTCAACGTGCTTGTCAAAAACAACCACGCCTTTGGTATCGCGCATCAGACTGCGGATTTCATCTATATCCACATCATCGGCGCATTCAACGTTAACAAATTCGCCGATACCGATAAACGCCGGAACAACAGCGCAGTTGGCGTGAACTTTGATGTCTCCGCCTAAAATCTTTTTTATTTCCACATTGACTGCCCATTCATATTTTGTTTCATCGCCGATAAATTCACCTACTTGCGGCAAAACGTTAAAGGCGATTTGCTTATGAAAAATTTTTTCATCGTCAACCAATGGCTCGTTCATAAAAATTTTGCGGGTTTGGGCAAACAGCTCGTCCATGGCTTCGCGCCCGTAAATAGAGGCTGACATATAAGTGTTAATCACAAAACGTTTAATTTTATGCTTTTCAGCAACTTTTTGCAGCGGCAGCATAATTTGCGTAACTTGCGGCGAAGGAACGGCGATAATTCCTTTTTTAGCCTCGGCTATTTTATCATCATTCATACCGGCAATAACTAATGGAACGTCTGAGTCGGTAGAATGAGCCGTAGAGCAGTCTATAACCATAACTTTTTTGGTCAAAGCATGCGGAATATAGCGTTTTGCAACTTCTTCCGAGGTAGCAAATAAGGCGATTTTAACCGATGAAAAGTCAAAATCGTCCAAATTCCAAACATCCATGTCTACATCTTCGCCATATGAAACCTGCGTGCCGAGCGGACTGTTTGTATCAACGGCAAAAATGCTGTCGGCAGGGGTGCCGTTTTCTTCTAAAATGTTTAATATTTCACGACCTAAACTGTTATTTACACCAACAATGGCAATTTTATTCATGATGAGCCTCTTAAAAAAACTTTAAACTATGACGGCATCATAAAACAAAAATATTTACAAATAAATAAAATTTACTCTAAAAAATATAAAATATCAGCGTTCAGAAGACTTTTGCAATGAAGATAAAGCTAAATTTTGTTGAGTTTGAGTAATGGGGTTGCCCTTTTCTTTTACCGGTTCATTTATAGCCGCTGAAATACGTCCGCTTAGTCGCAACAATTTTTTAGAAGGCAGTGACTGTGACATTACTTTAGTCAATGTTTCTTGGTCTCTTTCCTGCGACCCCGGCAAAGCATCGCTTATTTTCTTACCCTCATCCAAACTGAATCCTGTTCTTTCTTTAGTTATTTTATTTGCCTCAATCATAAAATTTTCTGAAAGTTGAAAATCTTCTTTAGGCAGATACTGAGAAAGTTTACCAACTTTTATACCGAGTTTTTGTATTTCCGGATTTTGATCAAAAGAATCAAACATTTTGTCTTTGCGTTGAGAATAGTCCTGTTCATTACCAATTAACAAACCGGCAGCATTTACGTCATTTGATAAAGAAACTTGTCTCATAACTGAAGGAATTTGTTCTTTTATATAAATTTCCAGATAATTTTCCTTCCACATTTTTATTGTACCATTTACCATAAGCTCTTTTGCTTCATGACTATCTGGATTAAGGCCTCCGGCGATTGCTTCTTTGTAAAACGAAAAAACTCCACCCGCTACATCAAATTTTTTAAGTGCTTCTTCTTTAGATGCTCCCGCAGATAAAGATTCTTTATATTTATGATTTGCAACAACCAGCTCAGCCACCTTTGCCGAACATTCATCCCAACAATTTAACTTTCCATATTCTACGGCATTCAAGCCCGGAGCATACGCATTATTTAAATCATTTATTTTATGCTGATTTTCGTGAGATAAAGTACTAATTTCTTCTGAAGATGTCATGGTAAAACTGTTATATTTTTCTATAATTTGCTGCGCTTGTTCAGGAGTATATTCCTCACTTTCTTCCAATTTTTTAAGTTCTTCTGGTTTTAAATTAAACGAATGTATTATAATATTTTTTTCAGTAGATGAATATCCTCCAATTGTAACGGCACCCTGCTCATTAATATCGTCTAAAAAAGATTCCAAATCTTTTCTGTGCGTTCCGTCTTTTTCAGCATTGTTAAATGCTTGTTGCTGTTTTTTGCTATATTTTTCTTTAGCTGTTTTAGTAGGAGCCTGCATATCATTGTCACATACCGCATCATTGACAATCGTATATCGTACTCCATTTTCTCTGACAAATTCAAACGCGTTGCCATTTCCTAAAGGAATTACAAGGGTATTACTTTTTCCTTCTTGGTAATCTCTGACTTTTTGTAGCGCCTCTTTCTTTTGAGCTTTTATTTGCTCTTTAGTATAGCTTTGTGCTTGAGCGGCTGTCGGAGATGCCAACACTAATGCTAAACTAAGCGTTGTACATTTAGATTTCAAAAACTTATTCATCGATTCAAGCGACATAACAGCCTCTTTTCATTAAATATTGATTAAGTATTGATTAAGTATAACAGATTTCTAAGCATTATGCAACCCTATATAACCATAAACGCAAAAACAGCACTCGTTTTCACGAGTGCTGTTAAAAATTTGCTTAGAAGCTGATTAGAAATCCATGTCTTCAGTACCAGCCTCACTGTCGCAAACGGCAGCTACTACTTCCGGGCTGAGCGGGGAAAGACGCTTGCGTGGCTTGCGAGGAGCAACTGATAACGGACGATAACGCTTGAAGCCGTTGACCGTGTCCTTAAGTCCATAGGTTACACCCTTGATGCGGAAATTGCCGAGAACCTCAGTCTCCGAAGCAATAACCGACGAGTCGACAATCTTGGCAGAACCTGTCTGGAGATCCACGATAGCGTTGAGGTTCTTTGAATGCTTGATGAACGCGTAGAACGGCACAGAGGCATTCTTCTTGAACATCGGCACGCGTAGCACAATCTTAACCATCTGGGGCTGAGCTTCACACGAAGAAAGGTCCACGAGATTAGGATTCTTCTTGTTAAAATCTTCAAAAGCCTTGTTAGCCTTGATGTTAGCAACCATAGTGTTCAACTTCTTTTCAGCAATAGTACTCATAATTATAATTTTAAAGGTTAATAATAAATTCAATACCATTGTATATAGCATAGCTTTTTGGCAAAATCAAGCATAATTTGTCAAAATTTTGTTATTTTTTACATTTGTTCGCTAAATCAAGCTGTTGCTTGTATTCTTCCGCCGAAATCCCGCCTATTCCAAGTAATGTATGAAAGACAGAGTCTTGTGAAATTGCTTCGTTTTTGGCTGTATTTAGACAATGTTTGTCTATTCTTAACAAACTAAGGGTAGAATCGTCTGCCCACATAAAAAACGGAATGTGCTTTTGTTCTTTCGGAGCAATAACATATGGCGCCGAGTGCAGATATACATTATATTCTCCCAGCGATTCGCCGTGGTCGGAAACATAAAATAACACGCTGTTATACTGCGGATAGTCATTTTGCAGCAAGGCTAGTATGTCCGCCAAATTCTGCGAGGTGTAAAGAATGGTGTTGTCATAGGTATTAACAATTTCTTCTTTAGTGCACTCATTAAGTTTTTCGGTGTTGCAAACCGGCGTGAATATGCCAAATTCCTGCGGATAGCGTTTGTAATATGTTGGTCCGTGGCTTCCGGCTTGATGCATTACCAAAACGGTGTTTTGTTCCGGCTGTGCTAATTGTTTTTTCATTTCTTCGGTCAACACAGAATCAAAGCAGGTGCCGGCTCCTGTTGGGCATGGACTATATGTTTCAACGCGCGTGCAAACGCCTTTGCAGTCGCTGTTATTTTCCAGCCAAACCACGCGCCAGCCGTTTTTTGAAAAAATATCTAATACGTTTTCAGTATAGTCCTGACTGCCGTTATTAAATTCCGTCCGATTGTCTTTGGCAAACATACACGGTACGGAAACCGCTGTCGAAGTTCCGCAGGAAACAGCGTTTTCAAAGTTTATAATATTGCTGGAAAACGGTTTGAGCGGAGCGTTGGTGTCCCGCGTATATCCGTCCAGCGAAAAGTTGGCAGCGCGGGCGGTTTCACCCACCACAAAAACAATCAGCAGCGGTTTGTCATTGTTCCAATATTTTGTAAAATGCGAATTTGTGCCGATAGGGGTAAATTCGTGATTTGTCCGCATATTATGTTTGATGGTGGAGCTTACAGCCCCGATATAATTCACCGGAATCAGTGAATATTTTACCGGTTTGTTATTGCGCACGAATTGCGCCACGTCTTTGCTATTGGGAACAATAATTGCCGCAAACAGCAGCAGGCATAAAACCAGCAGACCGCCGCGCTGTTTGATTTTGCTGGTTTCCGTAAAATTGAGCCGACAGATAATAAATGCCGGTATTCCGCCTAAAGCCAAAATGTAAAAAAACAATGTAAAGTTCAGCAATTCTGCGGTTTCGTGCGGATTCGTCTGCAAAACGTTGCGCAGCATTTCTTCATCAATTGCAATATGATAATTTTTTACAAAATAAAAAACGCCGCTGTTGAGTATTAAAAAGAAAACAGATAGAGGCTTAACCGTCCATTTCCAAAATAATATCAGCCCGCAAACGGTTAAAACCGCCCACAGCACAAAAAATGTGCCGATGGTAAACATCTCGCTTTGTCTTAAACTGTATATTTTTTCAAAGAAAATGCCGTTAAAAGCAAGTAAAGTGTACAGCATATAAAGAATGCTGTACACTTCAATATTAACGGAGAAGGAGCGGAATAAATGCGGTTTAGCCATAAAAGTTCGCCCTTTTTATTATTAAGCAATCATTGCTTTAATTTTAGCGATTGCGTCGTTGATTTTTGCCGCATCAGAGCCGCCGGCTTGAGCCATATCCGGACGACCGCCGCCGCCTTGTCCGCCAACCACGGCAGAAGCAGCGCGCACCAAATCAACCGCATTGTATTTTGCCGTCAAATCTTTGCTAACGCCAACAACAACAGAAGCTTTATCATCTTTATCCGAGCAAAGAACAACAATGCCGGAGCCTAAGTTTTGCATAATATCATCAACAAAAGCTTTCAATTCTTTCGGATGCGCACCGGATACCAATTTACCGACAAATTTTACGCCGTTAACGGTTTCGGTTTCATCAGCCGAAGATTTGCCGCTGGCAAGACTCTTTTTAAGGTTGAAGATTTCTTGCTCTTGCTTTTTGCGTTCTTCCAGCAAGCTGTTGATACGAGCCTCCAAATCATTCAGATTGGTTTTTAAGGCTGCGGCAACGTGATGCAATTTATTTTCGGTTTCGCAAACGTAAGTGTCTGCCCCAACGCCGGTCAGACATTCCAAACGGCGCACGCCGGCAGCTACAGCCGATTCGCCGATAATGTGAAAATAGCCGATGTTGCCGGTAGAGCATACATGCGTGCCGCCGCAAAGTTCGCGGGAGAACGGAGCGTTTTCATCGCCCATGGTCACAACGCGCACATCATCGCCGTATTTTTCATCAAACAAAGCCATGGCACCAAGTTTAACTGCCTCTTCTTTGTTCATAATAACGGTTGTTACCGGCAAGTCATTGCGGATTTGCTCGTTTACAATGTCCTCAACTTGACGCAGCTGTTCAGCAGTAATTTGCTTTGGATGCGAAACGTCAAATCTCATTCTGTCGGCTTCTACCATTGAGCCTTTTTGCGCAACGTGGTCGCCCAAAACCATTTTCAAAGCTTTGTGGGCAAGGTGGGTTACCGAGTGGTTAGCGCAAATACGCTTGCGGTTTTCTTCATCAACTTCAAAGTTAGCGCAATCACCGATTTTAACCGAGCCTTTTGCCAATTCGCAGACATGAACAAAAATCTTGTCCAACTTGCGTTTAGTGTCAACCACTCTAGCCGTGAAGTTTTTAGAAACAATCAAACCGGTGTCGCCGACTTGACCGCCGCATTCGCCGTAAAACGGAGTTTGGTTGGCAACAAGTTCAAATTTACCGGAAGTAACCTCATTAACTTCTTTGTTATCTTGAATTAAGGCAACAACTTCGCCGTCTGATTTTGTAACATTATAACCTAAAAATTCGGTCGGGTTTACTTTATCTTCTACGGAATACCAAACTTTTTCTACTGCTGTATCGCCAGAACCTGCCCAATTTTTGCGGGCTTCTTCTTTTTGGTGAGCCATGCAGGCGTCAAAGCCTTCAGTATCTACTTCAATGTTTTTGTTCTTTAAAGCATCTTGTGTCAAATCCAACGGAAAACCATAGGTGTCATACAATTTGAATGCAGTCTCGCCGCTCAATTTGTCTCCGCGGCCAAGATGTGAAATTTCTTCATCTAAAAGTTTTAAACCTTTATCCAAAGTGCGCCCAAAACGTTCTTCTTCTATTTTAATAGTTTCACTGATAAGATTTTCTCTGGTATAAAGTTCTGGATAAGCTTCGCCCATTTCTTTTTGCAAAGTCGGCAATAATTTATAAATCATCGGGTCTTTAATGCCCAGCATATAGGCGTGACGCATAGCGCGGCGCATAATGCGGCGCAGAACGTAGCCGCGTCCTTCATTGGACGGCAAAACGCCGTCGGCAATCAAAAAGCAAATAGAACGCAAGTGGTCGGCAATCACATTGTGCGAAGCTTTTAACGGACCGTTCGGGTCAGTGTTTGCCATATCGGCAATAGCTTTGATAATGTGTTGGAACATATCGGTATCAAAGTTAGAGTGAACGCCTTGCAAAATAGCGGCAATACGCTCCAAACCCATACCAGTATCAATACCAGGGCGCTTTAAGTTAATGCGCGAACCGTCTGCCAAATCTTCAAATTGGTCAAACACCAAGTTCCAAATTTCAATAAAACGGTCACCGTCTTCTTCCGGAGTCCCCGGTAAGCCGCCCCAAACTTCCGGACCATGGTCGTAAAAAATTTCAGAGCAAGGACCGCAAGGACCGGTATCGCCCATTTGCCAAAAGTTATCTTTGGTGCTGATGCGGATAATTCTGTCATCAGGCAAGCCGGAAACTTTTTTCCATAAATTATAGGCGTCTTCATCATTATAATAAATAGTAACAGCCAATTTATCTTTCGGCAAGCCGAAATCTTTGGTCAGCAATTCCCAAGCAAAAGGAATAGCGCCGTCTTTGAAATAATCGCCAAAAGAAAAGTTGCCGAGCATTTCAAAAAATGTGTGGTGGCGTACATCATAGCCAACGCTGTCCAAATCATTATGTTTACCGCCGGCGCGCACGCTTTTTTGCGCAGTGGTCGCTCGGGTATAATCGCGGGTTTCATTGCCGGCGAGCACATTTTTAAATTGCACCATACCGGAGTTTGTAAACATCAATGTCGGGTCATTATCCGGAACAAGGGATGATGACGGAACAACTTTATGACCGTTCTTGGCAAAATAGTCCAAAAAGGTTTTGCGGATTTGATTTACACTAGTCATTGTACGTCCCTAAAAAAGTTTTAAGTAAAATTCATTTTATCGGGGCTAAACTAGCGCAAACTTATAAGGTTGTCTAGCAGAATCTTCAGCATTCTTTATAAAAATATATTAAAAAATGTAAGCATTGCCGTTCAAATCAAATATTCCCCAGTTTAAATAAGTAGCGAATAAAAGCCATAATAAATAAGGAACAAGCAAATATGCTGCGGTTTTTCGTATATGATAAAAAGCGTCTATCAGCAATACGGTAATAAAGTCCAGAAGCATCAAAACAAAAAATCCGGCAAGAAACATTCCGCTGTAAAAGAAAACATAAGTCCAAATAATTTGCAAAAGCATATTCAGCCAAAAAATCTGCAGGGCAGATTTAATTTTAGGCTTGTCGGCGGTGTTAAGAATTAGCGTTGCGGCGCATATCAGCAATATATAAAGAATACTCCAAGCAGCCGGAAAAACATTATTCGGCGGCGTCAGCATCGGCAGGTCGATTTTTTGATAAAAGGTATTTAGACCAAAATCATTCAAATAGCCGCATAATCCTGCGGTGGCGCCTACAGAAATAAAAGCATATAAAAAATTGATATATTTGTTCTGAAACATCTGCTTTCTCCTGCAATAGAGGTAATAGTGAAATCTAAAATTTCAAGTCCGGAAAAGTTTTTCTTTTTTGTCACATTTTTTATTTGCATTTTGTCAAAAAAAGTGTATTATAAAGTATAACTTTTAAATAATATACGGAGTAACGAACATGGCTAAAGTAGAAGAAGGCACAAAAATTGACTTTTTAGGCGGCAACAATGAAGCCAGAATCGGCGGTAACAGCTTGCTGATTGAACACACCGAAGAGGGTGAGGGCGTAAAAAGAGTTATGATTGACTGCGGCGCTCTGTTTCCGCCGGAATGGACGGGTTTGGATTCCGTTATTCCCGATGTCCGTCCGTATTTAGGGTATAAAGATCAGCCGGCAGAAAAACCGCTTGACGCAATGTTTATTTCGCACTGCCATGAAGACCATATCGGCGGTTTGGTGCATTTAGCCCGCGCCGGTTATAAGTTTCCGGAAATCTACACCAGCTCGTATACAAAAGAACTTTTGAAAACCGCGTTTAAAGAAGGTCATGTTCCAGCAGAAAATCAGCCGGAAGTAAAAGTTGTCAGCGAAGGACAGACAATAGATGTTGCCGACAATGTTCATGTCAGCCCGTTTAACGTTTCTCACTCCACCGTCGGCGCTATGGGCTTCCATATTCTGACAACCGTCCGCGGACGCGTCAGCGCCGGAATAATCGACCCGGGCGATTATCGCATGGGAGAATCTAAAGTAGGTCCTGGTTTTGAAGAAGATAAATTTAAGGAGTTTTTGAAAGATAAGCCGGTTACACACGTTTTGCTCGATTCCACTTCAAGCGACAGCACCGACGAATATTTAGTAGACTTTGACCACGCGGTTGCCAATACTTTGGAACAGGTTAGTAAACACCCTGAAAAACAGGTAATTTCCGCTGTTATTTCCCGCAGTATTCAAAATTTGGCGATTGACTTGGAAGCTGCTAAGCAGGCTAACCGCACGGTGTTTATTGACGGTTATTGGGCTAAGCTGGCCTTTATGGCTATGCAGCGCAGCGGTATTCATGATTATGACGAAGTTGTATATAAAAGCGAAGATTTGAAAAACGCTAACGCCAAAGCTTATTTAGCCAAATATGACCGCGGAGAGCGCTATATTATTCCAAGCGGTGCTTTTGCCGAATCTAAAAAAGGTATGAAATCCGGTTTATATAAAATGTCTGAGCAGCAAAAAGTTACGTTGGATAAAGACGGCAAAGTAAAAGGCAATAGCAAAGGCGAGGCCGGACACCCTTACTTTACGGTTGATAAAATGACTTTGATTTTGGCTCGTCAGCGCTGTATTGAAGCTATTAACGGCAAACAGGTACGTGCCATGTATAACCGTTTGGCGGCTTTGGGCGCAACCATTATAGAGAATCGTTCCGGTAATAATACCGGTAAATTTGAAACTGCTTTGATGCAGCGTACCGGTCACGCTGTGCGTTCGGAAACGAAAAAATTTATTGAGCTGATTGTCAATAATCGTAAAAACAGCAGCAAGCTGGTGTTTATTCCTATTCACGGTGATGTTCATCAGTTGGCAAATACAGCAAAAGTTGTGCGCGAAGCTGGCGGCGAACCATCTATTTGCCATAATGCCGATGAAATTAAAGTATGGGCAGGCGGTACTAAAAAACTTGAGCAAAAACCTTTAGATGACCAGCGTTGGATTGCTGTTCAGGGCGAAACATTGACTGGTTATGCCGGCGGAGCAAGCCAATATACATATACTTTGGTGAACAAAGACTTTACAAAAGTGGCAGATTTAATGGTTGTTCGTGATGAAAATGGTCCGGATGTTGCAAGAGATTATGCTTCTAAAGCGCTGGAAAAGGCTCTAGAAGATGAAGATAACTACTATGTTCCATCACGCAAAGAAGATAATGCGCAAAAAGAAAAACTATCACGCAAGAAAAAGAAAGAACGTGTGCGCAAAGCAGCTATGGCGGCCGGACTTATTGATGAAAAAGGTATGCCGATTGGTTTGAAAAAAGGTCGCGGCGGTAGATAGTTATCTTTATATAACGTGTTATTATCTCTCTTAACTCTTGTCTTTTATTGCAGAATGTTATATGTGTAAAACAAAAGAGTTAAGGGAGATTTTTTATTATGGTTCGCACAAATAAAAACGGTATCAAAATTTATGGTGAAGAGGATTTTGCCGGTATGCGTAAAGCCGGAAAAGTAGCCGCCGAATGTTTGGATTATATCGCAGATTATGTAAAAGTCGGTGTTTCCACTGGTGAACTGGACGACCTTTGCAATGAATTTATGAAAAGTAAGGGAGCTGTTTCGGCTTGTATAGGCTATCACGGCTATCCGAAAGCCACCTGCATTTCCATCAATCAGGTTATCTGCCACGGTATTCCGGACTATGAACGCAAATTGGCGGACGGAGATATCTTAAATATTGACGTGACAGCGATTGTTGACGGTTATTTCGGCGATACCAGCCGCATGTATTTTGCCGGCAAGCCGAAAGTTAAAGGTAAACGTTTGTGTGATGTGACATACGAATGCATGATGCGCGGTATTGATGTGGTTAAACCCGGAGCGCATTTCGGCGATATCGGCGCGGTTATTGAAGAATATGCACATAAATACGGCTATTCGGTGGTTGATATGTTCTGCGGTCATGGCGTCGGCAAAGTTTTCCATGATGAACCGAATGTTATGCATTGCGGAGTTAAAGGCACGGGACCGATTATGGAAGAAGGTATGATTTTCACCATTGAACCAATGATTAACATGGGTAAAAAGGACGGCGTTATTCTTTCTAACGGTTGGACAGCTGTGACCTGCGATCATGCGTGGTCGGCGCAGTTTGAGCATTCTATGGGCGTAACTAAAGACGGTGTTGAAGTATTTACCTATTCGCCGAAAGGTATGGATAAACCGCCTTATAAATAAGGACGTTAAATGACGGACGAAAAACAAGATAAGCCGCTATATTTGGGACACAGAGAGCGTCTGCGCGCCAGATTTTTGGCTGATGACGGCGCGAGTATGCCGGATTATGAAGTTTTGGAACTGCTGTTGACAATGTCTATTCCAAGACGAGATGTTAAGCCGCTTGCTAAAAAATTGATTGCTCAATATGGCGATATAGGCGGTGTTTTGCATGCTCCGGCGCATGAATTGATAGATGTGTGCGGTTTGAGCGTGAATACATTGGCGCTGCTCAAAGTTGTGGCGACTTGTGCGCTGCGTTCATCAAGCGCTTGTTTTTCGGATAGTAATCAGCCGATTATTGCTTATTGGGATCAGTTTGAGGATTATTGCCGTCAGCTTATGGCTTATAACGAGGTGGAAGAGTTTAGAGTGTTTTTCTTTGATGATGCGCTGCATTATAAAGGAAACAGGCTGATGAATACCGGAACTGTCAATAAAACTATGGCGCATCCGCGCGAGATTATTAAGGCGGCGTTGGATAATAAGGCAGTGATTATTATTTTGGCACATAACCACCCGTCCGGCGAATGTAAGCCATCGGCGGCTGATAAACAGCTGACCGAGGAAATCCGAATGGTGGCAGATGCTATGGATATAGAAGTTTATGACCATTTGATTGTGACCAGAAACGAAATTTTTAGTTTTCGCAATTCAGGCTTGATTTTACCAAAAAATAGAAAAATTTAAAAAAGTGCTTGCAATATAGAAAAATATGTTGTAATAACTAAATCGGTCGACGGGGCATAGCTCAGCCTGGTAGAGCGCTTGGTTTGGGACCAAGATGTCGCGTGTTCGAATCTCGTTGCCCCGACCACAAACAGAAAAAGTCACCTGAAAAGGTGGCTTTTTTTGTTTGTAGATTGCAAGCAATCAGTTACGAACACGCGAAAAAGCGTGTTCGACAAGGAGGCTTGGCGAGACGGGAGTATCGCCATATAAAGCCGACGCAGCGGCGCAGATTTTTTAATAAAAAATCAAGCCAATCTTGTTGCTCATTTCTTTGACGGGTTTCCTTTTGGCGCGTAATGGTGCAGTTTCATTTAATTGGTAACTTTCAAATATTTTGGCTCAATAACACCACCTTTAACAACTATCAAATAATAACGCACATAAGCAAAGCGACGACCGAGTTCATCGTCGCAAACACTCCAATCAATAGGCGAATAATCAATATCTTTAATGCCGTTTTTTAGTTTAATCCACATTTCATCACAAACTTGTTGTTCATCTATATTTGAAATATCCAAAACTGATGGGCTTACATATACCGCTTCTATTAAGCCATCTTTATCCAGTGCAGAAATATCAATCTCAAACTTATCGGCATTATCAATAAAATCTTTTAAGCAATGAATACTTCGCTCTGTCCATTGTATTGGCTCAGAAAATCCACGTATTGCACGACTGCGTCCCTTATAGCAATTTTCCATCCAATCGCAAATGTCCTTATGCGTTGTTTTACCGCCTGTCCGCTTGAAATAATAGTGTAAATCAGCATTAGGATTATTTGCAAAAGACAACAAACCCTTTTGCAATACATTATTTCCTTTAGTAACGTAGTGATATAGTTTCATAATTTATTCCTTTTATAACCCAACATACCATTTAAACTGCCATAACAATTTAAATGTTTCTGTCACGCTTTGTTTTATTTTTTCTTGATACATATTGTGTTATCCAAAGGTTGTAATTATATATAATGATATACTAATAAAATCAAAAGGCAAGGAATTTCTTTCTTACCTTTTATTTCTTTACCATTTCTTTGGATATTTAACATATACAGGCACTGAATCTTGACAATCATCAAATTTACATTCTAACAGAAAGAAAACCCCCTTGAATTTTGTATAAAAAAACTCGCCGTGTTTTCAAATAAAACAAGGGCGAGCAGGCATTTTGGAGTTAATATCGCAAAATGACAATTATAGAAATTTTAGTGTTTCTTTCAAAATACTTCCACCGTGTTTCACAACAAAGCGGAAGCTTAATCCTAAAATAAAAAAACTACGGCTAAGTCAGAATTCTGCATTATCACAATGAAGAACAAGACTTTCAGTACGCAAATCGTAAATAATACGTACAATAATTCATTCGTTAATACAGTGTTTATCAGATATTTTTTCTTTTGTCAATATTTTTTCTGTCAAATTTGCCTAAAAAATAAAAGCCGCACATTTCAAGGTACGGCTTTTAAATAGAAAATTCCCAAACTAAATGAGGGCATCGCTACTGAAATAGTCAATTTTCATAGCTTTGCGGACATCAGATAAGGTTTCTGCTGCTCTGGTTTCGGCAACTGCACTGCCTTGTTTCAAAATTTCCAAAACTTCCGGCAGTTTTTGTTCCCAAACCTTACGGCGGGTGCGGATAGGTCCCAGTTCAGCTTGCAAAACATTGTTCAAAAATTTCTTAACTTTAACATCACCCAAACCGCCGCGCTGGTAATGAGCTTTTAGTTCGTCCAAATTTTGATATTCCGGTAAAAATTCCGCAAAATGTTCTGGCTTGCTGAAAGCGTCCAAATATATAAACACCGGATTTCCTTCAACCTGCCCAGGGTCTTCAACCCGCAGGTGGTTAGGGTCCGTAAACATTGACATAACTTTCTTGCGGATATCTTCCGGCTCGTCCGACAAATAAATGCAGTTGCCCAGCGATTTGCTCATTTTCGCTTTGCCGTCTATGCCCGGCAGGCGCAAGCAGGCTTTGTTTGAAGGCAGAACAATTTTCGGCTCTACCAAAGTTTCACCGTAAACACTGTTAAATTTATTTACAATCTCGCGGCATTGTTCCAGCATTGGCTCCTGATCTTCGCCCACTGGAACGTCAGTAGCTTTAAACGCAGTAATATCTGCTGCTTGGCTTATTGGGTAGCAGAAGAAGCCAACCGGAATACTGGTTTCAAAATTCTTTTGTTTAATTTCCGTTTTAACCGTTGGATTGCGCTGCAAGCGGGAAACCGTAACCAAATTTTGATAGTAAAAAGTCAGTTCGGTTAGTTGCGGCACCATAGACTGAATAAAGATGGTAGATTTTTCGGGGTCAATACCGCAGGCTAAATAGTCAAGTGCAACTTTCAAAATGTTTTGGCGGACTTTTTCAGGGTGTTCGGCATTATCCGTCAGGGCTTGAGCATCGGCAATCATAATGTTGATTTCATCATATTCGCCGGAATTTTGCAGCTTTACGCGTTCAGAAAGCGAGCCAACATAATGTCCGACATGTAGTCTTCCAGTTGGTCTGTCGCCGGTTAAAATAATCTTTTTCATTTTTTTCTCCATTTTCTATATTTGCTCATTTGTAGCACTCGTATTTATAAAAGGCAAGAGAGTATGGCGTTTTCTGCAAATAAAAATACCCCGAAACATAAAGCTCTCGGGGTATTTTTTTCAATTAAGCAGGGACGTTAATTTTTTTGTATTCAAATCGTACGACAGCAAATGTTTGCCTAGAAAGCCGTCAACACCTTTTTGGCGCAGCTCTATAACCACAGAACTGTCATCGTTATAATGTGGACGCATATCCACCAAAATATAGCCGTGTTTATCCAAATATTGGTGCGTTAAAACTGGCTCAAAAGGACTTTTTCGACAGTCAAAAAGTTCCATTTCGCCGCGCTTTTTGCCAATAAATACCAAGCCTCGGCAGTTTATAAACGGGTTCCCAAAGTCATCGTTTATCCAATCTGCTACAACTTTGCTATGTTGGCTCTGCAGGCTGTAATATTTTTTTATCTTGCCGTCTTCAGTCTTTTGCGAAGAAACCAAAAACAACTGAGTTTTTTCTATTTCTTCCACATTCCTAGCAGTTTTCTTGGTCAAAGTGTAAACGCCGGCAATACAAATAACCAGCAGCACTAAAACCGAAACAAATTGAAAATTTTTCATTTTGAAAAAGTTTAAAATAATTAAATAATAATAAAATAGTGTATTTTCATATATCATATTTTTTGACTTTTTGCAATTGACTTTTAATAATTTTATTTGTATATCAGCTAGTGAATTTTTAGAGATAAACAATGAATACGGTTATTTTTTTGCTGTGGAAAGTTTTGTTAAAATTTTTAAAGCCGTTATGTAAGATTTATTTTTATCGCCGCCATTGCTGTATTTTATGCACTGGACTGCATATTTTCTTTATTTATAAAAGGTTTCCGTATCAAAGCAAAATTTATATTTGTTCGGAAGAAATATAAAAGGTTCCGTTTTTTACGGAACCTTTTATAAAAGTTTTTGTTAAGCTTATTTGCCCAATTGAGCAGCAACTTCAGCGGCAAAATCTTCTTCTTTTTTCTGCAAACCATCGCCGAGTTTGAAGAATACGAAATCAGTCAATTTGATGTCTGTGCCGCATTCTTTGGCAGCATCAGCAACAATATCTTTGATTTTCTTATCCGGATCCATAATGAAAGCTTGTTCTTCCAAAACAACTTCTTCATAGAATTTACGGATACGACCTTCAACCATTTTTTCAATAATGTTTGCAGGTTTGCCGGAGGCTTTTGCTTGTTCAGCAAAAATAGATTTTTCATGCTCAACAGCTTCCGGAGCCACACCGGCAATGTTCAAAGCAATAGGAGCTGTAGCAGCAATGTGCATAGCAATATGTTTGCCAAGTTCTTCCAATTTTGCTTTGTCTGCGCTGGATTCTAAAGCAACCAAAACGCCGATTTTACCCAAACCATTGCGCACGGCATTGTGAACATAAGAGCAAACCACACCATTGTTTACGCTGATAACTTTAGCGCGGCGCAGGTTCATATTCTCACCAATTTTAGCAATCATATCGGTCAAGCGTTCGCCAAAAGTTTTGCCTTCAGAGCATTTAGGGCAAACAAAAGCCTTCATAGCTTCAACATCGCCGTTGCAATGCAAAGCAACTTTAGCTGCGTCTTCAACATATTCTTGGAAAATTTCATTTTTAGCAACGAAGTCTGTTTCAGAGTTTACTTCAACAGCGGCGCCTTTATTACCGTCTACGGCAACAGCAACCAAACCTTCAGCGGCAACACGGCTAGATTTTTTTGCAGCCGAAGCCAAACCTTTTTTGCGCAACCAGTCAACAGCTTGTTCCATATTGCCGTTGGCTTCAACCAATGCTTTTTTACAATCCAACATACCGGCGCCGGTAGTTTCTCTCAATTCTTTAACCATAGCGGCTGTAATATCTGCCATAATTTAAATTCCTCTAATATAACGTATAAATTCAGATTTTATGAGGCGCGGCAATCAAAAATCAACCGCCGCGCCGTTTTTTATTTTTAAGCCTTCAAAGAAGCGCTTGCTTATTCAGCAGCAGATTCTGCTTTTTTGCGAGAAGCTCTTTTCTTTGGAGCAGCTTTTTCTTCTGCTTCAACAGTTTCAGCGTCAGAAACTTCTAAGCCTTTAGCTTCCATTTCTGCCTGAACACCGTCCAAAACAGCGTCAGAAACCAAATCGCAGTAGAATTGAATAGCGCGGATAGCGTCATCATTTCCCGGAACTGGGAATTCTACTTCATTCGGGTTAGCGTTAGTATCAACAATACCAACAACAGGAATACCCAATTTTTTAGCTTCTTTAATAGCCAAAGCTTCTTTAGGAGTGTCAATCACGAACAACATATCCGGTTGACCGCCCATATCTTTAATGCCATCCAAAGTAATCGCCAATTTTTCGCGTTCTTTTTTCAGGTTCATAACTTCTTTTTTAGTATACCCTTCGTAAGCGTTGTTAGCTTCCATTTCGTTGAGCTTGTTCAAACGAGAAATTGATTTGTAAACAGTTTTCCAGTTTGTCAGCATACCGCCCAACCAACGGTAGTTTACATAAAATTGACCGCAGCGGCCTGCGCTTTCTTTAACAATGTCTTGAGCTTGGCGTTTTGTAGCCACAAACAAAACTTTACCGCCGTTGGCAGCAACATCGCGAACAGCATTCAAAGCATTGTAAAGCATAGGGTAAGTTTTTTGCAAATCGATAATGTGGATATTATCTTTTTTTCCGTAAATATACGGAGCCATTTGCGGATTCCAGCGACGGGCGTGGTGACCAAAGTGTACGCCGGCTTCAACCATTTGGCGCAAAGTAAAAGTAGGAAGTGTCATATTTATATATCCTTTATTTTCCGGTTAAACCTCCGCAGACTTCGGCTTTTGACAGCACCGGAGCGAATGAGATAAACTCTTCCGCCTGTCTGCGTGTGAAATTACAAAACCGCACCATTGCGGCTTCTCGCGTATTTTTAGCATAACCCTATAAATTTGCAAGCATTTTTTTCAAAATTTTGCTATTTTTTAACAAAAGGTAAATTTTTGTTTATGGATTGGGGTTTTTGCTTGTTTTTTGCGCCAAAGTTTTGTAGCTTAACGGCAATTAAATAAAGTGTTTTGAGGTAAAAATGACAGATTTGTTTGACTCGTCCACAGCGCCGGCAAAAACTGAATATTCGGCGCAGGATATTGAAGTGCTTGAAGGCTTGGAGCCGGTTCGCCACCGTCCTGGAATGTACATCGGCGGCACCGATATTCAGGCTATGCACCATTTGGTGGCGGAGATTTTGGATAACTCCATGGACGAGGCTGTTGCCGGTTTTGCCAATCATATTGATGTGACTATGAATGCCGACGGTTCGGTTACCATTGCCGACAACGGGCGCGGCATTCCAATTGACGAACACCCTAAATATCCAGGAAAATCTGCGCTTGAGGTTATTTTGACCACTCTGCACTCCGGCGGTAAATTCGGCGGCGGTGCTTATAAAGTTTCGGGCGGTCTGCACGGCGTGGGGCTTTCGGTAGTGAACGCTTTGTCCGAAAAATTGGTGGTTGAAGTCGCCCGCGATAAAAAACTTTATCGGCAGGAATATTCACGCGGCAAACCGTTGACGGAATTGGAATTTGTCGCAAATTGCCCGAACCGCCGCGGTACTTCCATCACTTTCAAGCCGGATGCTGAAATCTTTGAGGGCAATAACAAATTTATTGTTAACCGCATTTATCGTATGGCGCGCTCCAAAGCCTTTTTATTTAAAGGTATTAAAATCAACTGGTGCTGTGCGCCGGAACTGATTGCCAGCGGCGAGTCTACTCCGCAAAAAGCCGAATTGCATTATCCAAACGGCTTGGCGGACTTTTTGAATATTCAAATCGGCGAACGCAGCACTATTAACCGCGCGGCGTTTGTCGGCGAGTCGGAACTGGCTAACAACGAGGGGCGTGTGGAGTGGGCTATTACTTGGCCGGTTGATGAAAACGGGTTTTCATATTCTTACTGCAACACGGTTATCACTCCGGAAGGCGGAACGCATGAAACCGGTTTCCGCGCTGCTTTGCTGCGAGGTTTGAAAGAATACGGCGAAATGGCTGGTTTCAAGAAAATCGCTGCCGCAACCGCCGAAGATTTTTTAAGCAATGCTTGTCTGATGCTTTCGGTTTTCATTACCGACCCGCAATTTCAAGGACAAACTAAAGACAAGCTGACTTCCACTAAGGCGATTCGTTTGGTGGAAACAGCTGTGAAAGATTCATTCGACCACTGGCTTTCTTCTGATGTGGAAAATGCTAAGGCTCTGATTGAATATGTTTTAGACCGAGCCGAGGCCCGCAAAAAGAAAAAAGAAGAAAAAGTACAAAACCGCAAGGCGCCGACCAAAAAATTGCGCCTGCCGGGGAAACTTGCCGATTGTTCGCAGGCTGCTGCCGAAAATACCGAAATTTTTATTGTAGAGGGTGATTCTGCCGGCGGTTCCGCAAAGCAGGGACGCGATAGAGTTACGCAGGCTATTTTGCCGTTGCGCGGTAAGATTTTGAACGTGGCAAGCGCATCTTTGGAACGTATCTCGCAAAACCAAGAAATTAAAGATATGATAGAGGCTTTAGGCTGCGGCGTTAAAGACAATTACAATGAAGAAAATCTGCGCTATGAAAAAATAATTATCATGACCGATGCCGATGTGGACGGTGCGCACATTACCTCTTTGCTGATGACGTTCTTTTATCAGCATATGCCGAAGCTGATTGAAAACGGTCACCTTTATATCGCCACTCCGCCGCTGTATAAAATTGTTGCTGGCGGCAAAAACTACTATGCTTTGGACGACGAGGAAAAAGATAAGATTTTGGCAAAGGTGGTTAAAGGCAATACCAAGCCGGATATCAGCCGCTTTAAAGGTTTGGGCGAGATGAGCCCGCTGCAGCTGAAAGAAACCACTATGGATAAAAACAACCGTATTTTGCTGCGGGTGGTGATTCCAAACACTTCAACCGAAGAGGGCAGGGCGGAAGACTTTGAAACCCGTCGTCAGGTGGAGCGCCTGATGGGGAAAGATCCGGAACAGCGTTTCCGCTTTATTATTGAACGTGCTAAATTCGTAGATAATTTGGATATTTAAGTTAAAATAAGTTAAAACAGCTGCAAGAATAATTTGTGGCTGTTTTCGTTTGTAAATGGCGCTTATTTTTGTTTTTAGAAAATTATCAAGTTGTTTAAGCGGTGTGTCTTTATAAACATATAAAAAGGAGTATCGTTTGATACTCCTTTTTAACCTTCAAGCTATTTGAAATTATTTTTTCAAAATAGATTTACCAGCATAAACAGCCATATCGCCCAATTCTTCTTCAATACGAATCAGTTGATTGTATTTTGCCATACGGTCGGTACGAGACATAGAACCTGTCTTAATCTGACCGCAGTTAGTAGCAACAGCAATATCAGCAATGGTTGTGTCTTCGGTTTCGCCGGAACGGTGAGACAATACAGCAGTGTAGCCATGACGTTGAGCCATATCAACAGCTTTCATTGTTTCGCTCAAAGTACCGATTTGGTTAACTTTAATCAAAATAGAGTTAGCGATGCCTTTTTCAAAGCCCATAGCCAAACGTTTTGGATTTGTAACAAACAAATCATCGCCAACCAATTGGATTTTGTTACCCAAAGCAACAGTCAACAATTTCCAACCTTCGAAATCATCTTCAGCCATACCGTCTTCAATAGAGAAAATTGGGAATTTGTCGCACAAACCTTTGTAGTATTCAACCATTTGAGCATTGGTATAAGATTTGCCTTCACCCTTCATTTCATATTTGCCGTTTTCATAAAATTCAGAAGAAGCAGCATCAATCGCCAAAACAACATCTTCACCTGGTTTGTAGCCGGCATCTTTGATGGCGTTTACAATAAAGGTCAAAGCTTCGTCAGCAGATTTCAAATTCGGAGCAAAACCGCCTTCATCGCCAACGTTGGTGTTTTGACCGGCAGTTTTCAAATTTTTCTTCAAAGTTTGGAAGATTTCGGCACCCATACGGATAGCTTCTTTAATAGAATCTGCAGAAACCGGCATAATCATAAATTCTTGAATATCAATCGGGTTGTCTGCGTGTTTGCCGCCGTTCAAAATGTTCATCATCGGAACTGGCAAAGTGCGAGCCATAGTGCCGCCCAAGTAACGATACAAAGGCAAGCCGGCTTCTTCTGCCTGAGCTTTAGCAACAGCCAAAGATACAGACAAGATAGCGTTGGCGCCCAAGTTGCCTTTATTTTCTGTGCCGTCCAAATCAATCATTGTGTTATCAATGTCAATTTGGTCTTCTGCTTCATAGCCAGCCAAAGCGTCATAAATTTTGTCGTTTACGTTCTCAACAGCTTTCAAAACGCCTTTACCGCCAAAGCGGGATTTGTCGCCGTCACGCAATTCTACAGCTTCGTGAACACCTGTAGAAGCTCCTGACGGAACAGCAGCACGACCGAATGCGCCGGATTGCAAAACAACTTCGGCTTCAACAGTCGGTGTACCGCGTGAATCTAAAATTTCTCTGGCATGAATATCAACAATAGCACTCATTTTTTTCTCCTATTCATAAAATTTTAAGTGTTGGCTATAAATTAGTTTATTTTCTGTTAATGTCAAGCCAAAAGACAGATAAGTCCGCACAAAATATCAAATTAAAAGTCAGCTTTCCTTTTGTAGAAACCTTCATAGACTTCTTCATATTCATCATATATTTCTGGTTTTATGATAAAATTCTGCAGGTAGTGATAATTATCCGGCGGCAAAGCATCTTTTTCCAAAGCCGCATCGCATTTAAAAACAACATTATAAAAATAAAATGGATAAATGATTTTCTCTGATAGATGTTTTCCATATCAAAATCCAAAGATAATTTAAGACAGCTCTTTTAGTTGACGCCTTTGTCAAGCGGGTCAAAGTTCAGGCGCAGGCTGCTCCAGTTGTCGTAATTGCCCGAATATTTGCCGGCGAACACATCTTTAAACGCCTGCTGAGTGGCGATAATGGCACGCTGAGCGCTTTCGGCAACCGAACGATAGCTTGGGTCGGAATTAAAGCGGCTCATATCCAAGAACTCAATCTTTCTAATACTGCCGTCGCGGTTCAGATATACTCTGATTTCTACCCGCATATTTTCAACCCCGATAGCCCCCGGGTCCAAGTTCCAGTTTTGGCGTAGCAGGCTGGCGAGCGCGTCCGTTTCGGTAATGGTCAAATCGCTCAAATAAGAACCGTTGCTGTTGCCGCCCTCAATACCCATATTGTTAACCTTGGTGCCTTCTTTAATCATAGCGCTTTGCGTGGTTTCGCCGATATCCAAGTTTTTGGTGTTGTCAATTTCCTGCATCAGACTCTTTAGGGCGCTGCTTTGCAAAGCGGCTTTTTCCTCAGGTTTAGCCTTTTTAGTATCTTTCGGCTTATTATCCGGTTTCGGCTGCAGCTTAGGTTTTGGCTTTGCCTTTAAATCCGGAAGCGGCGGTTTTTTAGGAGTCGGTTTCGGATCCGGTTTTTTCTCCGGTTTCTTTTCCGGCTTAGGCGCTTCCAAATAATCTTGTTTTACTTCGGTCGGCTGTTCTTCCGGCGCTGTATCTTGCTGCTTTTCTTCCGGCGCGGCTTTTTCTTCTGTTTTTACCGGTTCAGGTTCCGGCGCCGTATCTTTGGTGTATTGTGCTTCTTCTTTACGTTCGGCGACCGTAGCTTTGCGGTCTTCCGGTCCAAACTCGGCTTTAGCCGGCAGGTTAGTCATTTCATCTATGCGTACTTGCGACAAATCGACAATAATCGGCGCACTGCCCAAAGTTAAGTCATGATGCCAATTTGGCAAATCAATTATAAAGAGCAGAAACACCGCTATATGCAAAGCTATTGATTGTTTTAAGTACTTGTTCATCAGCTGTTATTTCTTATTTTTAGATTTATTTTTCGCATTGTTTTTACCGGCATAAGGCTTAGCCTCGGTTTTTAAGCCGACTTTGTCATAACCGGCTTCTTTCAGCATTGCCATAAGTCCGATAACCCGCCCATAAGCAGTGGTGGTATCGCCGGAAATGGTAACTGATAAAGCATCGTTAGCGCCTTTAATTCCCTTTAAGCGCTCCAAAATATCTTCATCATTAACCACCGATTCGCCAATGTAATAATAGCCTTCTTTATCCACACTGATATTAACTGAAGTTTCATTTCCTTCAAGGCTCTTTCCGCCAACCTTTGGTAAATCCAACGGAATACCTGAAGTCATCAGCGGAGCGGCAACCATAAATACTACCAGCAAAACCATCATCACGTCCATCAGGTTGGTGATGTTTACATCGGCTTTGCGGCGGGACTGGCGGCGGGTATATGAAGAATTTTGCATAAATGCCATGATTATTCTCCCGCCATATCGGCTTTCAAAGTGGTTTCGTCAATTTCACGAGACAGAATGGTTGTAAATTCAGCCATAAAGTTTTCCAGCTTTTTAGCATAACGGTCAATATCCGTGGTGATGGCATTATAAGCAACCACGGCAGGAATAGCAGCAATCAAACCGAATGCGGTGGTAAACAAAGCTTCGGCAATACCCGGAGCCATAGCGGAAAGCGAATTGCTTTGAGTTGCGGCAATGGCGTTAAAGCTGTTGATAATACCCCAAACTGTACCGAACAAACCAATCAGCGGAGCTACTGAGCCGGTAGTTGCCAAAAAGCCCAAGTGCGTATCCAAACTGTCAAGCTCTTTATCCATAGAAACCACCATGGCTTTTTCAATACGCTGCTGCAAAGAAACGCCGCGGATACTACGGTCAGTTTTGCCTTTCATTAAAGTATTGCGTTTCCATTCACGCATAGCAGCAACAAACATAGACGACATCGGGTCGCGCGGACGGTTGCCGATAGCCTCAAAAAGTCTGTCCAGTGAGCCGCCGGACCAAAAAGCCTCTTCAAATTTTTTAGACAGGCTGCGGACTTGGCGCAAGGTAGAAAATTTTTCCATAATAATCGCCCAAGACCAAACCGAGACGGCAATCAAGCCAATCATTACCACTTTGGTAATGGTGTCAGACGACCAAACCAAATCCCATAAAGACATTTGTTCTGTTGCGGTTTGAGCAACATCAGAAAGAGTTTGTGTTTCCATTTGTATAAAACCTTATTAAATTGCAATTTTCATTTATTGGCTTGTAAATTATCACGAATTATTAAATATTCAATTAAATTTTAACAGAAAACGACATTTTTTGTATAAAAAAATATCACGGCAGATTCTCAAACTTACATTTGAAAATCTAACCGTGATACACTGATTGATATGTAAAGTTTCAGCCCTTAGAAATCCTCTCCCGAACCGCCTGTGCAGCCAATAGCGATTAAACCGGCAAAAACAAACATAAACAAAATGATGAACTCCATAATCAAAATTTTTTAGAGATTAAACATATAAGTAAAAAACAGTCATCATCCTAAAAAAGGAAAATTATGAACATTCATAAATAATGATAACTATAATACTTAAAATAACACCTTTATTTTATAATATATTTTTCAGTAAGGCAATAAAAAAACACGGTAATTTTTCGTTAGAAAAATAAACCGTGATAAAGTGTCGCATATTATAAATCATGATATCTGCGAATAACTTTGCATATAACCATCAGAACACCGATAATCATTGCGAACACAAAAATAGAATAGTCCATAACTTTTAATTTTTAATGATTTTATCTAAAATAAACTAACACTGACAAAAATTAAATTATGAATATAAAAACATAATTATTGCTACAATTCTAAAAAAACAAAAGCAGTATAAAATAAAGAAGTTCTTTTTACAACAAAAAAATATCACGGCAGATTCTCAAACTTACATTTGAAAATCTAACCGTGATATATTGTGTTGCATTGACTAGCTGAACAAGGTGCGTGCCAGCATGTAGATAACCGAACCTGCGATTATATAGCATAAGCCGGCAAAAATAGTTCCAAGGCTCCAGTTAAAGCTCAAAACTTCGCTGAAAGAAGCAAAGAGTGAGCCAATCCACCAAAAGAAAATGGCAACCAAAACCGGACCAATGATATCACCAAGCTTCGAAAAATCAGATTTCAAAAACCAGCCAATCAACAAAAACACGATAAAAGCAATAAGAAGTCCCATAATAATAATTTTTTTAGGATTTAACGAATGAATTTAACTAACACGAAATTAAGGTAAATTATAGCGTTTTCCCTAAAAAAGAAAAACATGAGACCTGTAATTGCATAACAAAATATGTAAAACAAAATCATCCTATAATAAATACCTTAATCACCTTTATTATACGATATTTTTTAGATTTTGACAATAAAAAAAGGGAGCTTGCGCTCCCATAATTATTTTTTGCTTTGAAACCATTTTACTGCATCGGCGCATTGTTCCTGTGTCATACCCTTAACGCGGCAGCGGTTTACTTCAATAGTCGGGGCTTTATCCAAATTGAAACAGCCTTCTCCCAGCAAAACCACATCTTTATAAGTTCTAACCCCTGGGTTTAGGCGATTCATTTGAATAGCCGTATCCATTTCCGGCCAATGGAGCTTAAAGCTGAAGTTGTTTATTTTTTCCGTTAAGTCGTTAAGCACATAAATGCGCAAAGAACAGCGTATCCAGTTATCAAAGCTTTTGTTTATTTTGTAATCTTCATAAGATATCAAAATAGAGCGCGGCGGATTGTCGGCAACAATTTCTCCGTTTACCATTTTCAGGCTGAAAACTTTGCGGCTGCTGTTGTCATATTCTTTTTCTGTTTTTTCAGAATCTACAAAGTTTCTAACAACATAATTAGGCGCTCCGTTTTCATCAAGTAAAGGCTTGCTGTCCGGCTTTGCCTGAGTGTTTGCTTTAGTTTGAACCGTCTTGCTATTAGACGTGTTTTGCGTATTTTGCTTAGGAGCAAACATCTGTGCCTGCGCCGTATTTATTCCCAAAAACAAAACTGTCAGTAAACAAAGCTTTTTCAGCATATAAGCTCTCCGCTAAATGAGGGTGAATTATTTGATGCTGTCAAGAGTTGTGACGGCTTTTTGCAAATCTTTTATCGTATTTTGATAATTTTCCGAAATTTTTGCAACTTCATTATTTTTTTCGTCTTCAGCCTGTTTGGCAATCACGCTTTCAGGCACATCTTTAAATTCGGAATAATATTCCGGATTCTTCGAGTCAATATAGTCAAAGTTGTTTTTGCAGCCTTCTGTTTTGCTGACGACTTTACTGTTTTTAATTTCTACTTTGTCGCCCTCGTTCATGCAGGATTCAACAGTGTATTCCAAGTTATCAAACAACAGGAAGCATTTGTCTGTATCTACGCTTGTTTCAAAGCTTTTCTGCGTGTGCGGAGCAATATCCGAAAGAGTGATGTCGGCATTAACAACCGTTTTAGCGTCGTTTCCACTTTTTACCTTAATATCCGAGCCATCAATTACATATTTGCCCGAGATATTGTCGGTCCATTTAAAATTCAATTTAGCTTCTTTTACGGCTTTATCCATACGGTTGAATGCAGTTACCATAAAGTTACATTTATCAATTAAACCGTCTTTATTGGCAATTGGTTTTATGTTTTCTATACGAAACAAAATTGCTTCCGGCTTAGATGAAGCTTCATCTTCTTTTTTTTCTTTTGCCATTGTCGGATTCATCAAGGCAAACAATGTTAAAAAGCTGATACCTGAAACTAAAATTTTATTAAACATACGCATCTTTATCACTCCAAAGGGTTAAATATGGTAACATATATATAACTTTATTGTTTAATTTTCCTTAATTTTTCAAAAAAATCAATTTTCCTGCAATTTTCTTTGCAAGCGCAGCAAATCGCTCCATGATTTAGATTTTTGCTGCGGAGAGCGCAGAAGATAAGCTGGGTGATAGCTGCACAAAGCCGGAATAATCTCCCCGTTCGGCGTTTTATAGTCCAATACTTTTCCGCGCAAATGTGAAATGCTGTCGGCATTATCAAGCAAAGCGTTTGCCGCACTGGCACCCAGCAGAAATATGCATTTTGGCTTAACCAACTCTATTTGTCGCTGTAAAAACGGCAGGCAAACCGCCACTTCTCCGTCGGTAGGCGTGCGGTTTCCAGGCGGACGCCACGGCAACACGTTGGTAATGTAGCAGTCTTCGCGTTTTAAGGCGATTGCTGCCAGCATTTTGCTCAAAAGCTGACCGCTGCGTCCGACAAACGGCTTGCCTTGCATATCTTCATCAGCCCCTGGGGCTTCGCCGATAAACATTACTTGCGCAGACGGGCTGCCGTTTCCAAACACCGTGGAATTTGCCGAAAATTTTAAGGTGCAGCCCTCAAATTTTTCCATGGCATTTTTCAATTCGTCTAAGGTTTGGGCAGATGCACAGATTTCCCGCGCATTTATGCAGGCGCTGTTATTGCTTTGCGCCAGCAAAGTTGTAGCAGGACGCTGCGGCGCCGCAGCTTGTAAAACAGCCGTCGGTGCTGGTGTTGCTGTTTTTGTGGCGTCAGGCGTCTGTTTTGCCAAAGCGTCAAAAGGCTTTTCGGCGCAGATTTCATCAACTCCGCCCAGCATATACCAACGCAATATTCCTTCCAAATCTTCCATTTTTTCTCCCTGACTGCCAATCATACTCTAAAATACATTTTTTGCAATACGATAAAGACTCTTTACACATTGCTAATAAATTTTATATATTATACAAACAGATTGTGCATTAAGGTAAAAAGTTATGAGAGATATTATGAAAAAGACTGTTTGCGCCGTTATTTTATTGTCTGCCGCCGTTTTGGCATGTTCGCAAAACGTGTTTGATTTTGGAACATCAAAACAATCGCAAAAGTCCGCTGCCGGTAACAACGCGAACATTCAGCGCTCAAATTCCTTATACGGAGCGGTTTTGGCGGCTCATGTCGCACACATTCGCCATGACTATGAAAACGCTGCTGCATATTATAAAATAGTTTTGGAAAAATCTCCGCAAAACAAAAATGCCGTTAATGCCGTTTTCAATATTATGCTCTATCTAGGCAATTTTGACGAGGCTGCAGTTTATGCCCAAAAAAGTATCAAAGACGGCAATAAGTCTTTAGTGCCGGTTATCATTGTGGCTGCTCAAGATTTTAAAGCAGGCAATTATGCCGGAGTTCGAAAAGATATTTTGCCTTTTGACCGCGATCCTTTCTATAAAAAAGTTGTGCGTCCGCTGTTTGACGCTTGGTCTTTTGCCGGAGAACAGCAGGAAAAAGCGGCGATTGCTTCCTTAAATAAAATTAAAGGCAAAAGATATGATGCGTTAAAGTTGATGCACTCCGGTATGATTTATGACTATTTGGACAATTATCAAAAAGCAGATGAAACGTATCGAAAATTTCTCAAATCACATTCCGAGGAAATCAACTATCGTTTGCTGGACGTAATGCTTAATTTTTATATTCGTCATAATCAGAAGAATTTGGCTGAGCAAATTTTTAATCATTACAAAGAAAACGGTGCTATGGCTTTGCTGCTGACAAGCCTGCGTCAAAAAATTGACAATACGGACTCTTCAAGCCCCGCCATAATTGACACGCCGCAAAAAGGGTTTGCCGATGTAATGTTTAACCTTGGCACAATGTACCGCATGGAGAATATTCCTGAGGTAGCGCAAATTTATTTAGCGGCTTCGGTTTATTTGAATCCGGATTATGAAGTTACAAAATTTGCTCTGGCGAATGTTTATGAAAATATGGGCGATTATGCTGATGCCAACAGAATTTATGGGCAGATTGATAAAAATTCATCTTCTTACTATTTGGCTCGTTTAAAAAATATTGAGAATCTTAATGCTCTCAAAGATTATAAAACCGCTGAAAAATATTTGCGTGAAATGTTAAAAGAATATCCTAACAATGCTATGCTTTTGAGTAATTTAGCGGATATTGAACGCGAGCTCAAACAAAATAAAGAGGCAATGAAATTGTATCATCAGGCGTTGGAGGTTCAAAAGAACCCTGACCAAACCAGCTGGTCGATTTATTATGCGCTTGGTGCTTTGTATTATCAGGAAAATGAATATGAAAAAGCGGTTGCATATTTGAAAAAGGCGGTTGAGCTCAGCAATCGGAATCCGAATGTGCTAAATTATTTGGGATATGTATATTTGGATAATAACAAAAACGTTGACAGTGCGGTGCAGATGATTTTGGAAGCCTATCATAATTACCCGTACGAAGGGCATATTATAGATAGTCTAGGCTGGGCGCTTTTTAGAATCGGCGAATATGATAAAGCCGTATACTTTTTGGAGCAGGCGGCAGACATCAATCCTGAAAATGCCGTAATCAGCGATCACTTGGGCGATGCTTATTGGTTTGTTGGTCGTGAAAATGAGGCAGTTTACCAATGGCGCCATGCACTTGTTCTAAAAGAAGATGAAAATATTTTGGATAAAGAAAAAGTGCAGCATAAAATCGACAGCGGTACTGCCGATAACACGGTTTTGCATTTGACTAATCCTGAAGTTTTGCGGAATTTACAGAAAATCATCAAAAACTGAAAAATTGCTTTTATCTTTGCTGCTTGACAAAATTTAGATTTTCTCTTAATTTGTTTTGCATAAAGCCTATTATTTAGCTATTAAAAATTATTAGTTATGAATGATTTATCTATCACAGTTTCGTTACTGTCAGTCTATTTTTTGCTTATAGCCAGCGGTTTTGCCGAGTTGCCCAATTTAAAGGCTCCTAAACGCTGCAGCAAACTCTGTTACGGCAGTTTGATTTGCTCGGCTATATTTTTGCAGGCAATGTTTGCTTGGATGATATTTTTCTCCGGTGAACCTCAAAAACATAAAATGGTTGATGTGCTGTTTTGGTCATGCAACGCTCCTGCCTTTGTAATGGCTTTTGTCGGTTTGTATGAAGTGCAGCAAAAACGCGGCACGGAACTTAAAAAATTTGAAGCAGCCGCGGCATTTGGTTTTTTGTACGCAGCAATTTTTGTGCAAGTTGCATATCTAATCTATTTGCTGGTTGCTTGATAAGTGTTTCATATTTAAAACCCCGAATTCTGACTGAACTCAGGGTTTTCTTTTAAAAACATATAAAAATGTATTTAAGCTTTATATTGCTCAATCAAGGGCTTGAAAGCCTGATACATTTTTTCGTAAGCCGGCTTTTTAAACTCTACGGCAAGCGTTACAGCCTCTTCTAAAGTTCCCCATTTAAACGCCTTAAATTCCGGTTCTGCCGTTTGCAGGTTAATATCGGAATCCCTGCCGTCAAAATAAAACAGCGACCAATACATATCTTGTCCGGCATTGTCAAATCCGCGTTTTTGCATAGAGGCAATCACAGCCGGCGGAAAGCGGTAACGCGCCGCTTCCGTTAAAGTTTCGATTCGCTTTAATCCTTTTAATGAAGTTTCTTCCTCTAATTCTCTTGCGGCGGCTTGCTCCGGTGTTTCGTCGGATTCGATACCGCCCTGCGGAAACTGCCAGGAATCAGCCATATCATTGCGCTGACAAAGTAAAACTTTTTTATCGGCGCGGAAAACCACTATTCCGGCATTGCGTCTGAACCATTCTGCCATTATTTCTTGCCTTCTTTATTAAGCTTTGGTAGAATGCCGACATAGGTATTGTCATATTGTCTGTACAGATACAGCGCTTTAACCAAATCCAAAGCTCTGATAAGCTGGTAGTCATTTTTATCTTCTTCAGAAAGTTTATCTGAATTTTTATCTCCGGCTTTTTTCTTGTCTGCCTGTTCATTCTTCAAGGCGCCTTTTAAGTCAGCTTCGCTGATATTCCAGCCGTTGTCTTCAATTTCTTCCACTTTTGCCAATTTTACTTCAATATCCGGCTCAATGCCTTTAGCCTGAATAGAGCGTCCGGATGGTGTGTAATAGCGGGCTGTGGTCAAACGCATGCCGCCGCCGTTAGGAAGCTGCGACAGAGTTTGCACCGAACCTTTGCCGAAAGATTTTTCACCAATGATAACGGCGCGGTGATGGTCTTGCAAAGCACCGGCTAAAATTTCTGCTGCTGATGCCGTGCCTTCATTGATAATCACCACAATCGGCAAACCTTTTGCAATATCGCCGTCAGAAGCTGAATATTTTATAGTGTCTTCAACATTGCGCGAGCGGGTGGAAACAATTTCGCCTTGCTCTAAAAACAAATCAGAAACATCTACCGCCTGATTCAAAAGTCCGCCCGGATTGTTGCGCACATCTAATACAATACCGGCAAGTTTGTTTTTCAGTTTCTTTTGAGCATTGGTTACTTCTTTTTTCACATTTTTGCTTAGCTCTTCATCAAATGTCGAAATGCGGATATATAAAATATCATCATTTTTGATGGCGCTTTTAATGTCGTCTACTTTAATTTCAGCACGGCGTAGCGTAACCGTGAACGGTTTTTTGTTGGCGCGCTTAAAAGTTACTTTTACTTTTGAGCCGACTTTGCCGCGCAGTTTGTCAACCACTTCATCAAGAGTCTGCCCAATCACTGTTTTGCCGTTTACTTCGGTAATATAATCACCGGCTTTTATTCCAGCTTTTGCTGCCGGAGTTCCGTCTATCGGCGAAATAACTTTCACCAAGCCGTTGTCGGTGGTGATTTGAATGCCTAAACCGCCGAATTTCCCTTTAGTCTGTTCGGTCATATATTTATAGTCTTTGGCGGTTAAATAGCTGGAGTGCGGGTCCAATGACGATAACATGCCGTTAATTGCCGCTTCAATCAGCTGTTTGTCGCTGACTTCTTCAACATAAGTCATTTTGGTGCGTTCCATAACTTCGCCAAACAAATTAAGCAGCTCATAGGTGCTAACCTGCTCATCTTGTTCGGTTTTGCTTTTGGCGGTTGCACAGCCGGCAATCAAGCTCAAAACTAAGGTGTAAACAATCAACGATTTTTTTAGCATGTTTGGTTCCTCTTATTTTATTTTTTTATCCATATATCAGGGTCAACAGGATGGTTGTTTTTGCGAATTTCAATATGTAACTTGCTGTCGGCATCGGCAGGCATTGTGCCGACCGGCTCGCCGGCAAGCAGTATTTGCCCGACTTCGGTATCGGTCTCGCCCAAACCGCTCAGCAAAGATGTATAGCCGTCGCCGTGGTCGATAATCACCAAATTAGCAAAGTTCTTAAACGGTCCGGCATAAATCACGTTGCCGTCATAAGGGGCAATAACTTGCGCTTTGGCAGCGGTTTTAATGTCTATACCGTTAGAATATACGCCTTTAGACAATTCGGAATGAAACGCCGTAACAATCGGACCGCGGGCAGGGCGGGTCAAACGTCCCTTTGCTTTGCTGAAATCTGTGGTCGCGGCTGCGGCGGTATAAGTGTTTTCCATTTCGTCAATAGCCTCTAAGCCGTGGCTTTCTTTATGGATTCTCTTCAGCTCTTGTTCGCGGGCTATGCGGGCTTTTTCAGCCATTTGACGGCGGTTAATTTCTTTTTGCTTTTCCAATTTTTCAAGCAAATCTCTCAGGTTGTGCGCTTGGCTTGCCAGCAAATCAGCTTTCTTTTTTGCCTCTTCGCTTTTACTGGAAATTTGACCATACATCTCATTTTTTTGCTGAGATAATTTTTTCATAGCCTCTTGCTGCTGCGCCAGTTTTTTATTGTCTTTTTCCAAATCTTGCAGACGCAGGGCAATTTGCTCTTTTTGGCTGCTGATGTCTTCAATGCTTTTGCGGATAGAGCTGGCGCGGTTTTCCAAAGAATGCACGCTGCCGCGCAGTAAAATGCTGCTGCGCATCACTTCAACCGGAGACAGCGGCTGCACCAATACGGCTTCGGATGGTCGCAAAGCCAAATTTTGCAGCGCCGCCAAAGTTTCTATCAGCATATCGTTTTCCGAATTAAACTTTTCTTCGGATTCGCTGAGTTTTCTTTGCAAAACGTCAAGTTCTTCCTGTTTTTTGCGCACTTCGTCTTCGCCGTTTTGAATTTTTTTGGCGGCGGCAATCAATTTTTGATTAACATTTTTAAGTTCTTCTTTAAGTTTATTAGCTTTCTGCTCCATTTCCATATGCTCTTTGGAAACGCGCTTAGCCTCGGCTTCCACTTTGGCAACTTCCGATGCGGAAACAGCAGCCGCCGAAGCAGTGCTTGCGCACTCTTCGGCTGCAGCTAACAAAATTAAAGTCAAAATTAAAAATTTTTTCTGCACAATACTAAAGTCCGTTCTTTTATTTTTTCAGCAAAGAATGACCGGTCATATCGGCAGGTTTTTCCAAGCCCAATAAATCAAGCAAAGTCGGGGAAACGTCAGCCAATCTACCGTCTTCCATGCCTTTTACGTCCGCCGGAGCGTTATATAAAACGGCTTGAACTTTGCCGACGGTGTGTGCGGTGTATGGCTGACCAGTTTTTTCATCAACCATTTTTTCCACATTGCCGTGATCGGCGGTAACAAACAAAACGCCGTTAACGTCTTTAATGGCTTTCATCACGCGTCCCAAAGACTTATCTACAGCCGCAACAGCCTGCAAAGCTGCCGACATAATACCGGTATGACCAACCATATCGCCGTTGGCAAAGTTGCAGATAATCGTATCAAACTTTTTGCTTTCAATAGCGTTTACCAAAGCATCGGTTACTTCATATACGCTCATTTCCGGCTTCAGGTCATAAGTAGCAACTTTCGGACTGTTAATCAAAATGCGCTCTTCGCCTTTGAACATACGTTCTTCGCCGCCGTTAAAGAAAAATGTAACGTGCGCATATTTTTCGGTTTCAGCAATACGAAGCTGGGTCATACCATGTTCGGAAACTACTTCGCCATAAATATTCTTGAGCTGTTCCGGCGCAAAAATAGTTTTCATAAAGCGGTTATGGTCAACAGAATATTCAGCCATACCCACACAATCTGAGAATTTTACAATTTTATTGCGGGCAAAGCCTTCAAATTTGTCATCGCCCAAAGCGTATGTAATTTCGCGGGCACGGTCGGCGCGGAAGTTTGCCATCAAAAAGGCATCGCCGTCATTTGCGCCTTGATAATCGCCGATAACGCACGGAACTACAAATTCATCGTTAACGCCGGCAGCGTAAGAAGCTTTGATAGCTTCATCAGCAGTGGCATAGCGCTTGCCGTTAGCAGAAACAATATTGTTATAGGCAAGCTCAACTCTATCCCAACGCTTGTCTCTGTCCATAGCATAAAAACGACCAGCTAATGTTGCCAATTTAACCAACGGCATATCTTTAATGGAATTGTTGAAATCGGCTAAAAAGCCTTCAGCCGATGTCGGAGGCGTGTCTCGTCCGTCTAAAAATGCGTGTACGTCAACTTTAATGCCGTTGCGGTTCAAAATTTCACACAAAGCAACAATATGTTCTTGATGTGAGTGAACTCCGCCCGGAGACATCAAGCCCATAACATGACAGGTTTTTCCATTGGCTTTTAAGGTGTTAATCAAATCAACCACAACCGGATTCTTTTCCAAAGTGTGTTCTTTAACGGCTTGGTCAATTTTCGGCAAGTCCTGCATAACCACACGTCCGGCGCCCAAATTCATATGACCTACTTCGGAATTGCCCATTTGCCCTGCCGGCAAGCCGACATCCAATCCTGAAGTTTCTACAAAGCAGTGCGGGCAGGTTTTTAACAGTTCGTGCCAATTCGGAGTTTCGCCCATTTCAATAGCGTTATCTTTGGTCGTTTTGCTTCTGTATCCCCAGCCGTCCAAAATAAGTAACATAACCGGTCTTTGCATCAATGTATCCTTTCATTAAATCAGAAATCTTTTAAACTGTTCACTATTATATATAGGAAAACAAATTTTAAAAGCACTATTTTTTTATTTATAAACAGACTTATTTTTAAAAAAGTATAAAAATATGATTTTTTATTGACATAAAGTGTGAGTATTCATAAATTAAAACCAAATATTAAGGATATAAAATGAAAAAAAATCTGTTGGTTGTTGCTTTTTTTCTGATAACGTCGCCGGTTTGCGCCGGAGAATTTTTTTATGATGTTTCCGGTGTCGGCAATTCTTTTTACGGCTACAGCGAATATGCTAAAAAGTATCGTCCGCGCTATAAACATAATCATACTCCGGCTGCTGCTGAAATATATTCGTCTGCCGGCTATCGCTTTGATGAAGAAACTTCATTCAGGATGGGACTTGATTTGCAGGCTGCCGACGGTAAAGAGGTGGAAGATTATAATCAGGGAAAATGGGGCGAAAATATTTACGGAACTTTGGAAACGACCTATGGTGAATTTAGTTTGGGACAAGTCTATAACGCTGCTTATCAGCTGGCAGTCGGCGCTCCGAAAGTTGGGTATTTCAAAGCCAATAATTCACCGATAACCGACTTTATCACCAATCCGAATTGGCAGCGCCACAGCCGCACCGCCTCGTACCGCACGCTCAATTCAACTTATTTAAACACCGATGCCGATGCTCCGAAAATCAGCTATGCCACGCCGGAATTTTATCGCACCAAGCTGGCGGTGTCCTATACTCCGGACAGTTATTCCCAAGCCGGTCTGATTAACAAGCACAGCCGCTATGACAGCCGTTCGTCATATGCGGTCGGTTTATACAATCATCAGGAGCTGGGCACGTTTGAGTTGGAAAGCTCGCTTGGTTATGCTTATAACCGCAAAAACAACCAAGAGGTTTCTGCCGGATTAAGCGTCTACCGTAAGGGCTGGACTTTGGGCGGCTCCTACCGCAAGTCTTTTACTTCTTCCGGCGACTATGCGCTGAACGATGGCAAAAATCTTCCGTATTATTTTGACGGCTATCGCAAAGGACAGGCATATAATTTGGGGCTTAGCTATGAGTTCGGACCTTTGACCACTGGTGTTTCCTATTTTTATTCATCGGCGGATAAAACGGACAATAAAGATAAAATTGTAACCTGGGCAAATAAAATTGCCGTGCATAAATATGTGTCGCTGTATTTGGCAGCGGCTTATGCTGAATACACCGGCGGACAGACAATAGAAGAAAATAACCGCGGCTATGCATTTATCAGCGGTTTAGAAGTGGAGTTTTAACAGTTATGTCGCATATTTTGTTTGTTTCCGATAATGAAGATTTTGCCGAGGATTTGAAAGCGCAGGTGCTGCGTTTTGCTCCGGATTTTTCATTTGTTGAAACAGCTCCCGACCTGCTGCTGGTTGATGAAAATGAAAAATTGTGCAAGGATTTGCGGCAGAAATATCCATCAGTTCCGCTGATTTTTCTTTCAATGGAAAGCAAACAGAACGATCGGCTGAATATTTATGTTAAAAAGCCGTTTGCTTTGATGAATTTCCTCGATGTTTTGCGCGCGGCTAATAATAATTTAGACAATTCCGAGGACGGGTATTTAACTTTTAATGGCTATGAATTGCGCCCTAATTTGCGCGAAATTGTCGATTTGCCCAGCGGTAAAGTAACCAAGCTGACTGAAAAAGAAATAGGTATTCTGAAATATTTGTACAAAACTCAAGGGACTTATGTTTCTAAAACCGATTTGCAGCTGAACGTTTGGAAATATAGTGAAGATGTGACCACCCATACCATAGAAACCCACATTTATCGGCTGCGCCAAAAGGTGGAGCAAAACGGCGGACGTCGTTTGATTGTGACGGATAACGGCGGCTATATGCTGCAGCAGGACGATTGCAATGCCTAAAATGACGCCTAAGGAAAATCCTAAAATCACAATGTATGTCGGGGCAATTTTCCGCGCCGCCAACCGCTATATTGCGGATAACAAACTTTTTACGCTTTGTGTTTTTGTGGTCAATATGGCGTATATGTTGACTTTCAAATCCATAGACGGCGGCTTGTCTAATCCGCTCAGCTTGGTTTGGGCTGCTACTTACTATATTTTTTGGTGTGCTTTTTATCGTTATTACTATCATCTGAAACCCTATATTTTGAGTAAAACCCTGCTTGGCAGTATGGCGCCGTCGTCCAAGGCTTTGGTTTTGATGTTTGTGGTGATAATGGGGCTGGCGCTTTTGCCGATGCTGCCGCTTTTCTTAGGCTTTAACGATGTTTATTTGGATTATTATGAGCGCTATATGTCGGCAATAGAAAACGTTTCAGACGCCAAAGGAATAGGTACGTCTTTTGTTAATGTTTTGGTGGTTTACGGCGTTATGGCGCTGCTGGCTCCGCATTTGATTTGCAAGCCGTATTTGGCGTGGATTTCCTCACTGCGGGGGCATAATGCTTCTTTCCGTAAAGCTGGCAATAAAACCCGCGGCAATTATACTGCTTTTGTAATCGTTTCCGCGGCGCTGCTCTATCCCGAGGCGCTTAGTTTGCAGATTGACCGCATTTTTAATTTGCAGGAGTGGTTTCACTATACTATAAGCACGGTGATATTTGTTTATACCAACATCATTTTTGCAAAAATGTATGATTTATTTTATCTAAAGCACTAATCAGCTGTTTCTTTGATGCCACAGCAGCCGTAGCAGTCTGACTTTGCTTTTCAGCGTTAAATCGGCAAAGGTGATAATTCCTTCATTCAACAGCTTTTGATACTCTTGCTTGAAATATGCCTCAAGCTCGCTTTTATTTTCTTTACTTTTAGAAATTTTCGACAGCACCATTTTTAAAGAAAGACTGATGCGTTTTTTGCGGATAGTCTGCCATTGTTCCTTTTTATTTTTTGCCGTAAAATAATTATATACATGGCGGATTCCCCGAATGTAATCATGAATTTTTTTCACGGAAAATGAACTGCGGACAATTGAAGGGGAAGAGGTGTTATACATATATAACTTTTCGCTGATTAGCGCAAAACGTTCTATGTTTGAAAAAACGCAGGCGGTAAACGGCCAGTCTTCATAATAGATTCCCTCAATAAAGCGGAATCTCCGCAAGGCGCTGGTGCGGTATAATTTGTTCCAAACCACCGCCGAAACCAAACGATATTTATACAAATCATTCAGCGGATTGCTGCAAATTTTGAAGTTAACTTTATCCGTATCATAGTTTTTGGTGTTTAACGCGTCTTTGCCGATACGGCAGAATTTTTGTGAAACCACAATCGGACATTCTGCTTTTTGCGCGGTTTTATAAAAAATTTCCAAAGCCTGTTTATGCAGATAGTCGTCGGCGTCCAAAAAAAACACATAGTTGCCGCTGGCTACTTCCAGTCCGTTGTTGCGGGAAGCTGATAGCCCTTGATTTTCTTGCGTAATAACTAAAAACCGCCGGTCATTTGCGGCAAATCGGGCTAAAATTTCTCCGCTTTTGTCGGTGGAACCGTCGTTTACGCAAATGATTTCTATATTAGAAAAAGACTGCTGAATAACACTATCCAAACAGCGCGGTAAAAACTTCTCCACGTTATAAATCGGAATAATCACAGAAATAGCCACAGCGGCGGTATCGGTCATCAATCATAATCCATAAATTCAACACACCCATATATTTAAGCCATTTGTTTTATGAAGTCAAATGTTAAAGCAAATTTTCTCAGCATATAAAGTCAGGCGCAAAAAAAAGAACAGTCCGTTTGGACTGCTCTTTTTTGTTTTTATGACAATGTCAAATTATTTTGCAGCGTCAATAGCGGCTTGCAAATCTTCGGCGCGCATAGTTTGAATATGTTTGCCGTTAACAATTACAGTAGGAACGCCGTTAACTTGAATTTTTTGAGACAAGCTGAAAATTTCATCCAAGTTGCTGTTAACTTCAGCAGATTCTACATCGGCTTTATATTTTTCAAAGTCAATGTTCAAACCTCTAGCAATACCGTCGACAGTGTCTTTTGTAACTCTGCCTTCTGCAGCCATCAAAGCTTTGTAAAAGTCAACAAATTTGCCTTGTTTATAAACTGCCAAACCAGCTTGAGCTTGATAGTGAGAATTTTCCGGATCAACAAAAGACAATGGCTTGAACACAAATTTAACATCGGCGTTTTTATCCATAACTTCTTCCAAAGCCGGAGCTAATCTCTTGCAGAAGTGGCAAGAAAAGTCAAAAAATTCTACAACGGTAACTTTAGCGTCTTCCGGACCCACAAACGGAGCGTTTGCAGAAGAGTTGATTTCTGGAACGTATTTGCTTAATGCTTCTTCAGCAGCTTTTCTTTGTTCTTCTTGCTGTTGAATTTGATAAGCCTGCAAAGCGTCTACCACCATTTTAGGGTTGGCTTTGAGAGCTTCTTCAACGCTGGCGGTCGGAGCAGCTGTGCCGGCTGATTTACATTTCAGGCTGCAAACCAAAGCGGCTGCGGCTAAAATAACAGCAACGGTAGAAAGAATTATTGAAAAATTTTTCATCTAGATATGTCCTTATAAATAATTAACGTTCAAATCACTTTCAAAAATAGCTGAGATTTCTGAAATTTGCAAGGGCAAAAAATAGTTTTGCAAACAAAAAATAAGAGTGGACAAGCTTGCATTTTATTAGTACAAAGAAAAATTATATTAAAGGGAGATAAAAATGTTCAATGTTAAAATTTCATTATTTTCCGGCACCAGAGAGCTGGAGCATAAAATAGACTTGATGCACGACAAAGTGATTGAGTGCGCCATGTTCTTTAAGGAAGCGTTTGCCATATTTTTGAAAGAAAAACGCAGCTTGTCCTATCGCCGTGCCAGCAAAAAAATTAAAAACATTGAATCTCAGGCAGACGATTTGCGCCGCGAAATTGAAAGCAGCCTCTATGCGCAGAACCTGATTCCCGATTTGCGCGCCGATGTGCTGCAAATGGTTGAAAATATTGATAAAGTTATCAATGAATTTGATGAAGTTGCGCACAAGTTCTATATTGAACAGCCGGATATTCCCGAACAATATCAAGATGACTTTAAGCTTCTCGTTAAGCAGGTTTCGGATTGCGCCGAAAATATGGCAATTTCCTCGCGTGCGTTTTTCCGCGACTTTGTAACAGTGCGCGACTATGCGCAAAAGGTATATTTTTTGGAGCATGAAAGCGACAAAACCAGTGCCCGTTTAAAAGAAAACGTGTTTGCCTCTAACATGGAACTGGCGCATAAAATCCAGCTGAATATGCTGATTGGCGAAGTTGCCGATGTGGCGGATAAAGCCGAAGACTGCATAGACGCGTTGTTGATTTTCACCATTAAGCGAGACATCTGATGGACATCAGCTATTTATTTTATTTAAGCAGCGGTTTGTTTTTGGGCTGGTCATTGGGCGCTAATGACGCCTCAAACATTTTTGGTACGGCGGTCGGCTCCAAAATGGTGCGTTTTACGACCATAGCTTTAATTTCCTGCTTTTTTGTGATTTTGGGAGCGGTGTACGGCGGCGCCGGCACCAGCAAAACCTTGGGCAGCTTGGGTGCGGTAAACGCTTTGGCGGGCGCTTTTATGGTGGCGCTGTCGGCGGCTTTGGCGGTTTATTCCATGGCGCGCACCGGTTTAAGCGTTTCTTCGTCGCAGGCGGTGGTCGGAGCCATTATCGGCTGGAACCTTTACGCCGGCAAAACAACCGATTTGCAAACATTGGCGCGCATTTGCTCCACTTGGACGGTGTGCCCGATGCTTTCCGGCGTGGTTGCGGTAATTTTATATTTTATCTTCAAGCGTATCCTAAAATATTCGCACGTTCATCTGTTGATGCAAGACCAAATCACCCGTATCGGCTTGGTGGTAACGGCTGCCATCAGCGCCTATGCATTGGGCGCTAACAATATTGCCAATGCGGTAGGAATGTTTGTGGAATCGTGTCCGTTTAAGCCGCTGAAAGTCGGCGGATTTGCCGCGTTTACTCCGGAACAGGTGCTGTTCTTTTTAGGCGCGGTTGCGGTCAGCGTCGGCATTTTGACATATTCTAAAAAAATCATTATGACGGTTGGTAACAACCTGATGAAAATGACGCCGATTATAGCTTGGATTGTGGTGCTGTCGCAGGCTGTTGTGCTGTTGCTGTTTTCGTCCGTAACTTTGCATAACTGGCTGGAAAGCCATGCGCTGCCGTCTTTGCCGTTGGTGCCGGTTTCCAGCACGCAGGCGGTTATCGGTGCAATTGTCGGCTTGGGGCTTTTGAAAGGCGGACGCGGTATAAACTGGGCGATTGTCGGCAAAATTATGGTCGGCTGGGTTGCCGCTCCGGTAATTTCCATGGCGATTTGCTTTATCAGTCTGTTCTTTTTGGAAAATGTGTTTAATCAGGTTGTATATATTGCCGATTAGCAAAAATTCCCGCCGCTTTTAGATATTTCTTAATAAATTTGCGTTAGCATAAGGCAAATTTATGGGAGATGTTTATGATGAAAGCTCATAGCCACACTTTAGGTTTGTTAAACGCGCAATATCGCAGTGTTTTGAAAAAATGCTTTATGCTGAATTTGTTTGCTGCCTCTATGTTGGCGGCGTTTCCGGCTGTTGCAGAGGAATGGGAGTCTAATCAAACAACCAACACCAGCAACACGGGGGATCTAGATGCTAAAGGTCAGCTGACTATCGGCTATCTTAAAGACTATATGGGGACTACTGTCAGCACCTCTACCTCCGAAAAAAATAAACAGTCTATCGGCACTTTGTTTATTGACCAAAGCTATACACAGGAATTGTTTTCAGAAGGTGTAACTCCAGAGGGATTAAAGGCTGGTGCATGGATATTTGACAGCGGCAATGTCTACAGCGGCTATCAATATGATTTTACAACCGGACTCATCTCGGAAGTAACTGGCGGCGTTACCATTTCTAACAAACACAACACCCGCGCTATGACAAAATCTCTTGGCGGCGGTGTTTTTGCGGTGGGAGATGAAGATGCGACCTCTACTCAGCCGCTGATAAAAATTGTAAACACCACCTTTGAAAATAACAGTGCCAGCGCCAGTAACCCGACTGGAATGATTACTGGCGGCGCCCTCGTTAATTACAGCAATAATCAAGACAACATTATCAACAACAGCAAATTTAGTGGCAACTATGTAATGGGCGAAGGTGAAATTTCCGGCGGCGCCGTTTCAAACATTGCTTTTGATGATACGGATAAAGGCTATTTGGTGTCAAAAAACAACCAATATACCGACAACTATGCGGCAAATGAAACTTCTTCTGACAATGAGCAGTTAACTCAGTTTGTGGGGAAAACTACTCAAAAAGCCAAGGGCGGTGCGGTTTATAACGAAGGTACGTTTATTTCAGAAAACGACAGGTTTAGCTCTAACTTTGCCAAAGGAGTAGATGCTACTGGCGGTGCGATTTATAACGCTGAAGAAAACAGTAATATGACCATAACCAATAACGGCGGCACCAACTTTAGCGGCAACTATGTGGTTGGCAGCACTAATGCAGTGGGCGGCGCTATTTTTAATGAAGGGGTGATTTCCGTTTCCAACAGCGTTTTTGAGGGCAACTATGCTGTAAACGAAACTCCGTCGACTACTGCAGTGTTAGCATATTCCATTAAAACAGCCGTTGGCGGGGCAGTAGATAACTCTGGAAATTATACATCGGATAAAAACAATTTTATCGGCAACTATGCCAAGGGTGTTGATAGGGCAGCTGGCGGTGCTGTATATAACGAAGGAATTTATACAGCAAATGAAAACAACTTCAGCAATAACTATGCCGAGGCTAACCTAGCATACGGCGGTGCGCTTTATAACGAGAAAAACAGTTCTTATACCATCACTGGCAGCACACTGTTTTCAAACAACTACCTGCAAGGTATTGGAACATCAGCCTCTAATGGTGTGTATGGCGGCGCTGTTTATAACAACGGAATTTTTACGGCAACTGATGGCAATTTGGTGTTTGATGGCAACCATATCAGTGGCAGCGCTAATGTAAAAGGTGGAGCCTTGGGGAATGGTTTAACAGGCGTTGCCGAAATTAAAGGCGCGACTTTTAGCAATAACTATGCTGTAAATGAGCAAAATGACGTTTTAGGCGGAGCTGTATATAACGAGGGACAAATAACCATCACCGGCTCGGTGTTTGAAAATAACTATGCGCGTTCAGCTTCCTCAAAAAAAATAGCGTATGGCGGCGCTTTTGCTAATTCCACGGCAGAGGGTGAAAATACCTCGCCGATAAGCAGCATTATTGATAGCTCTTTTAAAAACAATCAGGTTATCAGCGCTGCTGGCGGCGCTGAAGGCGGTGCCATTTATAACCGAGCTCAAGGTGCTGATACTTCCGGACATTTAAGCCGTCTGCGGCTGATTGCCCGCAATTCCGATATTGAATTATCCGGCAACAAAGCTTTGTCTGCTACAGGAGACGGTGTTGGCGGCGCTATAACCAATGATAATTTGGGACAGCTGGATATTTTTGCCGAAAACGGTCATACCATATTGTTCAAACAAAATGAAGCCGATTTGGGTGGTGCTTTGGCAAATTCGGCAAGCGGAACCGGCACTAACAATCCGGACGGTGAAATTTCCCGTTTAACCGTGAATGCTACCGGCGGAAATATTGCTTTCAGCGGAAACAAAGCAAACAAATACGGCGGTGTAATGTATAACTATGCCGATGAAGACGGTATGACTTTTAATGTTTCAGACGGCTACGAGCTGACCTTTAGCGACAATACCGCCGGAGTTGGCGGCGGTGCTTGGGCAAACGCCGGTAACTTAGACCAAACCACCGGAACTTATGAGCTTGGCAACATTGAATTGGCGGTCGGCAATAACGGAACAGTGCAGTTTGCGCGCAACGCAGCCGGAGAAAACGGCGGAGCGATTTATAACTTGGGCAAAATCACTTTGCAAACCAATAATGTAACCAATACGGCAAGCATAAATTTCAGCGCTAACAAAGCGGCAAAAGGCGGCGCGGTATATAATTCCGACAATGCCAGTTTTGAAGCTGGTTTGCAAAAAAATTCGGTTTTGACCTTTAACGGCAACACCGCTAGCGGTGGCTTGGGTGGTGCTATTTATAATGAAACCGCAGGTGAGATGAATTTCACTTTATCTGACACGGCAAAGCTGGTGTTTAACACCGCAGCGGACGATGTCTATAACCTTGGTACCATCACCATAAACGGCGATACTCCGGACCGGCCGCAAACGCTGATTGTTCTTAACTCAACCTTTGGCGGCACCGGTACCTATAACATTGCCAACACGCAGTTGAATATCGGTAAAGCCGGCTATATAGACTATGAGCCGACGCTTAATTTGAAAAACACGGCAGTTAACTTGAGCTCCGGCTCTTATTTGAATTTAGATGACGGCGACAGCCTGACTAACAATAACTTTGATATTGCCGCCAGTTCGACCATTAACTATAAGGCAAATGACGGCACGGCAAATAAGGATTTGGCAAACACTGTCAAAAACTCCGGATTGCTGAATTTGAGCGACGGCGTGCTGACAGACTTCAGCATTAACACGGTGCAAAGTGAAAACGGCACTATCCGCATTGATGTTGATAATCCAAACTTGAAAGCCGACCGCATTATTGTGAACGACAAAATTTACGGCACCACTAATATTGCGTTTGACAATGCTACAAACTTAAAACTTGAGCTTGATGACCGCATCTATTTTGCGCAAACTCAATCCGAGCAGTCTTTAGATGACTATAAATTTGTTTCTAAAGCCAGCAGCAATATTTATGAAATCGGTATCGGACACGATAAAAACGGCACGGTTAACGATTGGTATTTCTACCGCACTAAGTTCTTGAGCCCGGAAGTTATTGCCTATATTGATTTGCCGCGTTCGGCAATTGAGCAAAGCCGTTCTTTGCTGTTTAACGTTGAGCGTTTGGATAAAGGCAGCTGCAATTGCTACAGCGATGAATGTAATTACCGAGTCTGCAACTTTAAAGACCTTGGCGGCAAAAATCGTATTTGGGCTACTCCGGTATATCGTTCCGGTACGTTTGACAAGCCGATTGAAACCGATGTTAAAATGTACGGAGTTGACTTTGGCTATGACCATCAATTCAGTATTTCCAGCCAGTTTGGAATCTTTGGCTCATATCGTGACGGCACCTATGAAAACAGCGGCAAAGGCGAGGGCGAAATTCTTTCTAACTATGGCAGTGAATTGGATATCACCAGCATTTTAGGTGGCGCATACTATCGTAAATATTTCGGCGACTTGTTTATGAGCGGCGCGGTTTACGGCGGCGTGCAAAGTGCTGATATAAAAGCTGATAACGATGTCAGTGCTTCAACCGACGGGCTGAATTTAGGCGCGCAGGTTGAAGTCGGCTATGATGTTAAAACTTCGCAGCGTTCGGTTTTGACGCCGTCAATTAAGGCGACATACGACTATATCAAATTTGACGACATCAAAGATTCAACCGGTAAAGAGGTAAGCTTTGACACTATCCACGATATAGAACTGGAAGCCGGCATCAAATATGAATATCAGTTCAACAACGAACGCCAGCTGCCGACCACAGGCTATATCAAACCGTCGGTAGTTCAAACCATTGCTAATGGCGGCAATGTCAAAGTTAACGACACGACTTTTGACAAGACTGTTGAAAATGAAACTTTGGGGCGTATTGAAGTCGGCGCCGATGCGGAAATTATTAAAAACTTCTCGCTGGGTGCGTTTGGTAACTATACCTTTGGTTCAAGCTACAACGCTTGGGGCGTCGGCGGAAATATCCGCTATAAGTGGTAAGTCTTTTACTTTCAGCAAAAAAATCCTCAATCTTGCGGTTGGGGATTTTTTGTTGGCAGTTAATCTGAGGGCATAAAAAAAAGAGCCGCAGAGGCTCATTTTTTTTAGTCTTTATGGCGGAAAGTAATGCGTCCTTTAGTCAGGTCGTACGGAGTCATTTCAATATCGACTTTATCGCCGACCATCACGCGGATACGGAACTTACGCATTTTACCGGCGGTGTGCGCTAAAATTTCCACACCGTTTTCCAAACGAACGCGAAACATAGCGTTTGGCAGTTTTTCAATAACTTCACCGGTCAATTCCAACAATTCTTCTTTACTCATTAAAACCTCATTTTTTTCAATATTTGTCAAAGGTATAACTGTTTATAATCAATTTTGCAAGTAATTTTGTCAGCAATCCTCTAAAAATACGCTATTTTTTTGCCGTGACAATCTGAATCGCCTCTTCCGCAGTCAGTGAACTTGGTGCATAACCTTTTGGAATAGCGTAATTATTTTTGCCGCATTTCAAATACATGCCGTAGCGCCCTTTATTTAAGGTAATATTTTCTTTTGTGGTCGGGTGCTGAGCTAAAAGCTGCGGTTCAGGCTTAGCAACAGCGTTTTTCAAAAGCTCTTCGGCGCGCTCTGCCGTGATATTGAAAATATTATCTTCGCCGCTCAGCGACTTAGATTTTGTGCCTTGTTTGATATATTGTCCGAATTTGCCGATATTCACCTCAATGCCGTTTCCTAAATCACGCGGCAGTGAAAGCAGAATTTGTGCTTGTTCGGCGGTTAATTCTTCCGGTTTCACAAACTTAGGCAGCGAGCAGCGCTTAGGCTTTTCTGTGTTGCCGGTCGTGTCTCCAAGCTGAACGTAATAACCGTAAGGTCCTTTGCGCAAATAAACGTTCTGCTCATTCATTTTGCACAAAATCTTATCTTCGCCGCTGGCAAGTTTCTGCGCGCTGGCGTTGGCTGCTTCTTCCTCTTCTTCCTTGGTGTCGGTCAAAGGTTTTGTATACGAACATTCCGGATAGTTTGAACAGCCTAAAAATGCTCCGAACTTGCCAAATTTTATGCTCAGGCGACCTTTGCCGCATTTCGGGCAAATTCTTGGGTCGGAACCGTCTTCCCGCGGCGGAAACAGGTGGGCAGAAAGCGCTTCGTCAATTTTATTTATAACTTCTGTCAGCTGCAAAGGCTTAACTTCGTCAATGTTTTTAATGAACTTAGCCCAAAATCCGGCAAGCAGCTTTTTCCATTGCATAGCGCCGGCGGAAACATCATCTAGGAATTCTTCCATTTGCGCCGTAAAGTCATATTCCACATATTTTTTGAAGAAGTTTTCCAAAAATACGGTCACGATACGCCCGCGGTCTTCCGGAATAAAGCGCAGCTTTTCCACTTTTACATATTTGCGCTCCTGTAAAACCGCAATAATGTTGGCATAGGTAGACGGACGCCCGATGCCGAGCTCTTCCAGCTTTTTAACCAAACTAGCTTCCGTAAATCTCGGCGGAGGTGTGGTAAAGTGCTGAGCCGGCTTAATTTCTTTCTTTTCGACAGTTTCTCCTGTTTCTACATTCGGCAGAATTGCGTTTTCATCGTCATCGTCGGAGTCGTCTTTGCTTTCTTGATAAAGTTTCAAAAAGCCGTCAAACTGAATAACTTGACCATTAGCGCGCAGCAAAATTTTGCCGTCGGCAGACTTGGCGTCAACTACAACGCGGTCTAAAATCGCCGGATTCATTTGGCAGGCAACCGTGCGTTTCCAAATCAGCTCATAAAGCTTGTAGGCGTCGCTGTCCAGTTTCATTTCCATTTTTTTCGGCGTGTTCATCACATCGGACGGACGAATAGCCTCATGCGCTTCTTGTGCGTTTTTGGTTTTGTTTTTATATTCTTTGGCAGTCTTTGGCAAATAGCTGGCGCCGAAATATTTTTCAATGGCTTCGCGGCAGGCTTTTATAGCCTCTTTAGAAAGGTTCACGGCATCGGTACGCATATAGGTGATAATACCGGCTTCATAAAGCTTTTGCGCCACCTGCATGGTTTTTTTTGCTGAAAAACGAAGTTTGCGCGCAGCCTCTTGCTGCAAAGTAGAGGTTGTAAACGGCGGAGCTGGGTAACGGCTGGCTTTTTTGCGCTCCACATTGGAAATAGCAAAATCCTGAGCCTCTATTTTAGCTTTGGCGGCAAGGGCTTTTTCTTCTGTGTTAATGGTGAATTTATCCAGCTTTTTGCCGTCTAAATTGATTAAGTGGGTTAACATTTCCGCTTTTTGCGCGGTCAAAACATTAACATCAATAGTCCAATATTCTTCCGGCTTAAATTTATCTATTTCATTTTCGCGGTCGCAAATCAGGCGCAGAGCCACAGACTGCACGCGTCCTGCCGATTTAGACCCCGGAAGCTTGCGCCACAAAATCGGCGACAGATTAAAGCCCACCAAATAGTCCAAAGCACGGCGCGCCATGTAAGCGCTGACTAAGTCCTGGTCTATTTCGCGCGGATTTTCAATACCTTCTTTAACGGCTGATTTTGTAATTTCGTGGAATACCACGCGCTCAATTTTTTTGCCGTTCAGTTTTTTCTTTTCTTTAAGTTCTTCTAAAATATGCCAAGCAATGGCTTCTCCTTCTCTATCCGGGTCGGATGCGAGAATAAGCGTGTCGCAGTCTTTGAGCGCGGCAATAATGTCATTAAGGTGCTTTTTGCCCACCGGACTAAATTCCCATGTCATGGCAAAATCATTGTCAGGGTCAACCGAACCGTCTTTGCTTGGCAAATCGCGGATATGCCCGTAGCTTGCCAGCACTTTATAATCGGGACCCAAATATTTGTTGATGGTTTTGGCTTTTGCCGGAGATTCTACAACAACTAACTTCATTTTATCATACACCTTATTTTAAGCGCGCCACACGGTTGCCCGCCTGCCGTTCTATTTTTCCGCTAAACTCCAAATCCAAGAGCTGAGTGAAAAAGTCGGCTTGCGTCAAACCGCTGGAACGCAGCAGCTCATCTATATCCACACCCTCAAAAGTGATAAGTTCAACTAAAGAAACTTTGTCTTCTTTTTTCGGCTGCGGTTCAGCAACTTTAATGTCAGAAATATTTACACGATTTTCCGCTTTGTCAAGAGGCTTCAAACTTAGCTGCGCGTTTTTTATCTGCCGGTTTTGATTTATACTTAATATATTAAGTATGTCATCGGCATTTTCTGTTAAAACCGCTCCTTCTTTAATTAAATGATTCGGCGCCTGTGAACGGTTTTCCAGCGGAGACCCTGGAACAGCAAAAATATCTTTGCCTTGCTCCAAAGCGCATTTAGCCGTAATTAAAGAGCCGGAGTGCATGCTGGCTTCCACCACCAGTGTACCGGCAGAAAGTGCGGAAATAATCCGATTCCGGCGGGGAAAAGTAGAAATCTGCGCCGCCGTGCCGAACGGTAGTTCAGAAATTATCAAGCCTTGCTCGGCAATGGTTTTGTACAAATCCTTGTTTTCAGGCGGATAAACAACATCAACGCCGGTTCCTAAAACCGCAATGGTCGACCCTTGTTTGTTTTTAGCATACAAAGCTCCTTTGTGGGCGGCGCTGTCAATGCCCCGTGCCATGCCGGAAACTACTAAAACATCGTTTTCGGTTAAATCATAGGCGATTCGCGAGGCAATTTTACGCCCGTTGATAGAGGCGTTTCTAGCGCCGACAATCGCCATGCTCAGCGGATAATTCAGCAAATCCGCATTGCCTAAAGCATATAAAATCGGCGGAGCGTCGTTTAATTGTTTTAAGGATTCGGGATAATCGGCATCGGTGTAAGCAATCAGCCTGACGCCGAGTGCGTCGGCTCGTTCAAACTCTTTTTCTGCCTCTGCTGCCGGACAGAGTTTTTTCTTTTGCGCGGCTGCATCTAAAACTTTATCCAAACTATTGTAAGTTTGCATATACTTATAAAATGTCACCGGACCGATTCCTTCGGTCAGCATCAAACGCAAAATATTTAAGAGCTTGCTGTCAGCCACGTTTTAAGCCTTTTTCTTTAAGCTGATTTTGCTTTCCGTACCGTTTAACAAACGTGCAATGTTAGCGTGATGGCGCACAATTACCAGCAAGGCGATAAGTGTGTAAAAAACTGCATAAACCGGAGGACACATAAAAAATGCTACTACCGGCATAGAAACAGCCGCCGTCAAAGCTGCAAGTGATGAATAGCGGAAAATAAACGCCATTGCCAGCCAAACCGCCAAGGCAATTAAAGCAACCTGCCATTGCGTCATTAAAATAAAACCAAAAGCGGAGGAAACGCCTTTTCCACCTTTGAATTTGAGCCAAACCGGAAAGTTATGTCCGATAACGCCGAACGAACCGGCAAGCAAAGAGCCGAACACATTTAAGGTTGTGTCTGCGCCGGCAAAAGAAAACGGTGTTTCCGGCAAAAGATGATAAGCCGCATAAGCTGCCAAACCGGCTTTAAATGCGTCCAGCAGCACAGTTAGCAACGCTAAGGTTTTGTTGCCGGTGCGCAAAACATTGGTGGCGCCAATATTTCCGGAGCCGATTTTGCGTATGTCGCCGTAGCCTGCAATAAAGCACAAAACCAAGCCGAAAGGGATTGAACCGGCAAAATAGCCGCCGATTGCACATAAGAACAAATCTAAAATCATCTTCATTTCTCCTTTATGAAATTTTTTCTATCATTAACAGAAAACGCAAAATTTTCAACCCTATTTTATTGTTTAAAAAAATTCTGCTGAAAACGTGTAAAATATTGATGACAACGGCGGCAAAATGCGTAACATACAATCAGATTAGTATAAGGTGGTAAAATGAAACCTGTTTATAAAAGAATTTTGCTCAAGCTTTCCGGTGAAGGCTTAATGGGAAACAAAGGCTTTGGCGTTGACGCCGGTATTGCCGCTGCGCTTGCCGAAGAAATTGCAAAAGTGCGCGAGCTGGAAGTGCAGATTTGTTTGGTAATCGGCGGCGGAAACTTTTTCCGCGGCGCTAAAAATGCCAGCGAAGGAATGGATAGGAGCGTTGCCGACCAAGTGGGTATGATGGCAACTCTGATGAATGCGCTTGTTATGAAAACGGCAATTGAGCGTGCGGGCTGTCCGGTAGAAATTTATTCCGGCTTGGTAATGCCGCAAGTGTGCGAAACTTATAGTTTTCGTGAGGCAATGAAATCTTTGGCAGAAGGCAAAGTCGTTATTTTTGCTGCAGGTACGGGAAATCCATATTTTACCACGGATTCAGGCGCAGCTCTGCGTGCTGCTGAAATGCACTGCGATGTGATAATGAAGGCAACTCAGGTTGATGGGGTATATGATTCTGATCCGCGAGAAAATCCAAATGCCAAACGCTATGAAACCGTAAGTTTTGCCGAAGTAGAAGAGAAAAAGCTTAAAGTTATGGATATGACGGCAATTACCATGGCTGCGGAAAATAATATTCCGATTATGGTGTTTGCTCAAAAAGGGAAAAATTCAATTGTCGAGGCTGTCTGCGGTCTGGCAAAATGTACTATAATTCAATAAAGTAAAGAGGTAAAAATGTCTGATTTTGAAAAAATTAAAACTGAAACCTTGAACCGCATGGAAAAAAGTTTGGAGGCTCTGAAAACAGATTTTGCCGGACTTCGTGCTGGTCGTGCTCATGCCAGCCTGCTTGACGGCGTGTTGGTAGAAGCTTATGGCAGTATGACACCAATCAGCCAAGTCGGCACGGTGGGTGTGCCTGATGCGCGCACTTTGTCGGTAAGTGTTTGGGATAAAGGTTTGGCTAAGGCTGTGGAAAAAGCTTTGCGTGAAAGCGATTTAGGCTTGAACCCAATGTCTGACGGTCAGCTGATTCGCATACCTATTCCTCCGTTGAGCGAAGAGCGACGTAAAGAATTGGTAAAAATTTGCGGCAAATATGCCGAACAGTGCAAAGTTGCAGTTCGTAATATCCGTCGTGACGCTATGGACGAAGTTAAAAAACTGAAAAAGGATTCGCTTATTTCTGAAGATGAAGAAAAGAAATATACCAATGATATTCAGAAGTGGACTGATGACGCTATTCGCAAAGTAGATGAACAGGTTGCACTAAAAGAAAAAGACATTATGCAGGTATAGGATAAGTAGCTGTGACTGTCGAAAATTTGCAACATATAGCATTTATTATGGATGGAAACCGCCGTTGGGCAAAAAAACATGGTCTTCCGGTGGCTATGGGACATAAAAAAGGCGCTGAAACCTTGATAGATACGGCAAAAGCTGTAAAAAATCTCGGTGTCAAATATATGACTGTTTATGCGTTTTCTACCGAAAATTGGCAACGTGAAAAGTCTGAAGTCGACGGACTGATGAATTTGCTGCGCAATTATTTGGATAACAGCTTTAAGGAGCTGGAAGAAAATAATGTTCGGATAGTTTTTGTCGGCGAACGTTATATGCTGGCAGCAGATATTGTTGCAAAAATGACAGAGATAGAAGAAAGAACTGCTGATAATGACAGTTTGACTTTGTGCGTGGCTTTAAGCTATGGCGGAAGGCAGGAAATTGTTACTGTGGCGAAAAAAATTGCCAGATTGGTGCAAAACGGCAGCTTGCTGTTGGAAGATGTGGATTGCGATACGTTTGCTTCGCAACTGTATACGGCGGAAATGCCTGAACCTGATTTGCTGATACGCACCAGCGGCGAGCAAAGAATAAGCAACTATTTGCTGTGGCAGCTGGCGTATAGCGAAATGTATTTTTCACCGACGCTGTGGCCGGATTTTTCAAAAGCAGAATTAGAAGAGATTGTTAAAGAATTTAATAGTAGGGAGAGAAGATATGGTAAGTCGTAAATTGAGCGCGATAACCAAAAGAATTTTGGCAGCGGTTGTCATGATTCCGGTGGCGGTTGAAGTGTTGTACATCGGTAGCCCGTATGTTGAAGTTTTGGCTGTCGTTGTCGGTGGTTTGCTGGCTTGGGAATGGGCTAACCTGCTGTCGACGCAAAAGGCATCGGCATATGTTGCAGCCTATGTTATGAGTTTGGCTGTTTCTTTGTGGAGCTATAATTTTGCAGTGTTGTTTACCATGATTGCCGTAACTTCGCTGGTGGTTTGGTTCATCGCCGAAAAAGAAAAACATCGCTCGCTGGTGGTGCTCGGCGTACCATATATTTCTATCGGCATTGGCTCGCTGATTTGGATGTATCGCTGCTTTGATCCGAGCGAAGGTTATTATGATCCGCAATATAATTACAGCTTTATGATGACATTGTGGTTCTTCCTGATGGTTTGGAGCATGGATATCGGCGGTTTGGTTGTCGGCTGCAATCTGCGTGGTCCTAAACTGGCTCCGAAAATCAGCCCTAACAAAACTTGGTCTGGATTATTCGGCGGTATTTTGCTTTCTATATCCGTCAGCATAATCTTTATGTATATTTGCACCGAAGTTATGGATATTCCGTTCTATACAAATAGTTTCAACCATATTTCATTTACCTATTCGCCGCTGAACCTGCGCTATGTTTGGACTATTAACGACCAAATGATGTATGCGTTTGTTGCCGCACTGATTGCCGTGCTGGCGCAAATCGGCGATTTGATTGAATCTGCCATCAAGCGCAAAGTCGGTGTGAAAGATTCCAGCAAACTGATTCCGGGGCACGGCGGAGTGTTTGACCGCGTTGATGGTTTGATTTTCTCGGCTCCGTTTGTGTATATGTTTTTTGTATATATTATGAGATAAGGTGATAAAAATGGAAATTTTGCAAAATATTATTTATTATATTGTGCCGTTTATTATCCTGCTGGGGGTGTTGGTATTTGTTCATGAGTTTGGACATTTTATCATTGCCCGCAGTTTAGGGGTTGCTGTTTCCGATTTCTCTATAGGCTTTGGCAAAGAGCTGTGGAGCCGCATTGATAAACACGGTACAAAGTGGAAAATTTGTGCGATTCCTTTGGGGGGATATTGCCAGTTTTTAGGCGATGCCGATGCCTCTTCTTCAACTTCAGATGAAAAAACGGCTGAACTTTCGGAAGAAGACAAAAAACACGCTTTCCCATATCAAAAAAGCTGGAAAAAATTGGCAATCGTGGTTGCCGGTCCTGCATTTAACTATTTGTTTGCGATTGTCGTTTTCATAGGTATTTTTTATTGCTATGGCAAAATCGTTTATCCGTCGGTTGTCGGAGCAGTGGTTGAAGGTGAAGCCGCTGATTTGGCTGGAATTAAACCAGGGGATAGAATCATCAGCATAAACGGTAGCAAAACTCCTGACTTTCAATCTATCAGCAATGAAATTTCTTTGGCGACAACAGATGAAGTGGTTGTCGAAATTGAACGCCCTCTGACTTATAAATTGTTTACAAAAGAAGTTGAAGTGCCATGCTGCACGGCAGAACCTAAAAAAGAACGTATTTTAGGTTTAATGTCTCTGCCGGCTCCTGTGGATGAAAAGACCGGCGAACTGTTACCGTCTCCGGCTGAAATAGGCAATGTGATTGCCGGTAGCGCTGCGGCGGAGGCAGGTATGCAAAGCGGGGATTTGCTGGATAGCGTTAACGGTGTGGAACTTAAAGATTTTATCCAACTGAAAGACTATGTTGCAGCACACACCGAAGATGAAATTGAATTAAAAGTGCGCCGTCCGCTGAAAGTTACGGCAGTGCTGAGAGAAACTTCTTTTGATACCGGAGACGGCAGCAAACCGGCTAAGCGCCGTATGCTGGGCATTCAGTCTATGCCGGGAATTATTTTGGCTGATGATAACATGACTTTTGGCGATGCCGTAAAATCAGGCTGCTATGAGGCATATGACCTGACTGTAACAACCTTGCGCGCCGTGGGGCAGATGATTACCGGACAGCGTGGAGGCAAAGATGTCGGAGGTATTATCCGCATCGCCGAATTGTCCGGCGATGTCAGCAAAACAGGCGGTTTAATCGGATTCATCTATTTTATGGCGCTGCTGTCCGTAAATTTGGGACTGATTAACATTTTGCCGGTTCCAGTTTTGGACGGCGGTCATGTGGTGATTTATTTATGCGAAATGATTACCCGCCGCGAATTAAAGCCTCAGGTAAAGGATTATATTTTTAAATTTGGACTTTTGTTAATTTTAGCCATTATGGTTTTGGCAACGTGGAATGACGTTATGCACTTGATTAACCGGTGGTTTGACTAAGGAGTAAAACAAAAAATGAAAAAGGAACTTTTTGCCGGTATAATGGCAACCAGCCTATTTGCATTTGAAGCTATGGCTTCAGATATGCTGGTTAAAAAAATAGAAGTTAACGGTCTTCAGCGCGTGGAAAAAGCGACAGTGCTTTCATATTTGAACATCAAGCAAAATTCCACGGTTTCACAAGACAAGTTAGATAGTTCGTTTAAGCGCTTGTATGACACAGGACTGTTCAGCGATGTAAACTTTGATACATCAAAGAATGACACGCTTGTTATTAACGTAAAAGAAAATCCGGTTATCGGCAAACGCGCGTTTGACGGCAACGACAAAATTGATGATAAAATTTTGGAAAGCGAAGTGCAGTTAGGACCTCGTTCCATTTATGACAAGGCTAAAGTGCAACAAGACGTGCAGAGAATTTTGGACGTATACCGCAAAACCGGACGCTATACCGTGTCAGTTGAACCAAAAATCATTAAACGTGATGACAGCCGTGTTGATTTGATTTATGAAATTGACGAAGGTTCAGCCGCTAAAATTGATAAAATTAACTTTTTGGGCAACACTCACTATTCCAACTCTGACTTGCAAGATGAAATTATGAGTAAGGAAAGCCGTTGGTATCGCATTTTTACCTCATCAGAAACTTATGATGCCGAAAAAATGAACTATGATAAAGAGCTGCTTCGCCGTTTTTATACCAACCGCGGTTATGCCGATTTCAAAGTTGAATCTGCCATTGCCGAGCTCAGTGCCGATAAAAAGTCATTTATTTTGACCTTTACGCTGAATGAAGGTATGCGTTATAAAATCGGTAAAATCAGCATAAAGTCCGAAGTTAAAGATGTGGACGCTGCTCCGCTGTATGATGATGTGGAATTGGATACAGGCGATTGGTATAATGCGGATTTGGTTGATAAATCAATCAGCGCTATGACCGAAACTTTGGGTAAAAAAGGTTTTGCCTTTGTTGATGTGGATTCTGAACTTGTGCGCAACAACGCCGCCGGCACTGTTGATTTAATATTTAATGTAACAGAAAGCCAGCGCGTGTTTATCGACCGTATAAACATTACCGGCAACGACCGGACATTAGATGAAGTAATCCGCCGTGAGTTCCGCTTGGATGAAGGTGATGCTTTGAATGTTTCTAAACTGCGCGATTCCCGCCGCAATGTAGAAAATTTGAACTACTTTAGCAAGGTCGATATTCAAACCGAGCCGACAGGTCCGAATAAGGCGGATTTGAATGTTAATGTAGAAGAAAAATCTACAGGTTACTTTAATGTCGGCATTGGTTATTCAACCACCAACGGTGCTTTGCTGCGCGCCGGAGTAACCGAAAACAACTTCCGCGGTCGCGGTCAGGAATTAGGCTTTAATATTGGTATTTCTCAACGTACTAAAGATTATGACATCAGCTTTACCGAACCATATTTTATGGGACGCCGCTTGAGCGCCGGTACGGATTTGTTTATGACCGAGCAAGATTATGAAGATGAGGCATCTTATGACACAAGCTCTAAAGGTGGACGCGTTCGCTTTGGCTGGAACTATACCGATGACTTTTATCACTACGCTCGCTATACTTTGAGTAAGAATGAAGTAAATCACGTAAAATCTTATGCTTCTGAATTTGTAAAAGCCGAAGAGGGCAGCAGCACCGCTTCCGTAATCGGTCAGACTTTTGTATATGATAAACGTGATAATGCTATCAATACTAAAGAAGGCTACTATCTGTCATTCGGCAACGATTTTGCCGGTGTGGGCGGAGATGATAAATATAATAAATTCGACGCTAAAGCCTATAAATTCTATACTCTTGCCGACTATTACACATTCAAGCTGTTTGCAACCGGCGGCTACATTGCCGGCTACAGCGGAGAAAAAGTCCGCTTGTCTGACCGCTACTATTTGGGCGGACAGACGCTGCGCGGCTTCGAGTTTGCCGGTATCGGCGCGCGCGATAAACGCACAGACGATGCTTTGGGTGGTAACTGGATGATGTATTCCGGTGCAGAAATGACCTTCCCGATAGGTTTGGACGAACTCGGCATTAAAGGTCGTACTTTCTGGGATATTGGTATGCTGGGTAAACCTGATAATTTCGATTCGCAAAAGATTGACTATTCATCAAAAATCCGCAGCTCTGTCGGCTTTGGTTTTGACTGGATGTCTCCGATGGGTAAAATTGATATTGACTTTGGCTTCCCTATCAGCAAGACCGATTATGATAAAACCGAAGTATTCCGCTTGAACTTTGGTACAAGCCTCTAGGAGAATATAATGGTAGATAAAAATTTTTATAATATAAAAGAAAACGTAACCTTAGCCGATGTGGCTAAGGTTACCGGAGCAAATTTGACGGATTCGGCAAAAGCCGGTGAAAAAATTAAAGGCATAGCCACCATGAAATCTGCTCAAGCTGATGAAATTTGTTTTTTCTATGACCGTAAAAGCAAAGAGCTAGCTGCCGAAATTAAGGCTAAAGCTTGTGTTACCACCGAGGCTTTGCAGCAATTTCTGCCGGCTGACGTTGTGGCTTTGGTTTGTGAAAACCCTAAAGAAGCCTTTATTCATCTTAACGAATATATGTACTCCGAAAAAAAGCCTGAAACAGCAATTGACCCGAGCGCTAAAATATCCATGTTCGCCACAATCGGCGAGGGCTGCTCAATCGGTGCTAATGTGGTTATTGAAGATAACGTTGTAATCGGCGATAATTGCCGTATAGAAGCCAATGTTGTAATTGCTCATGACTGCAAAATCGGTCGTGATTGCCGTATCGGCGCCGGCGCTTCTATAGCTTATGCGCTGATTGGCAATAATTGCTATATTTATACCGGTGCGCGCATCGGACAAGACGGCTTCGGTTTTCAGCTGATGAACGGTCATCATCACCGTATTCCGCAGTTGGGACGCGTGATTATCGGCAGTGATGTGGAAATCGGGGCAAATGCTTGTATTGACCGCGGAGCTTTGGACGATACGGTTATCGGCGATGGTTGCCGCATTGATAATTTGGTGCAGATTGCCCATAACGATAAATTAGGACGCGGCTGCGTGATTGTTTCGCAGGTTGGTATTGCCGGCAGCTGTACTTTAGGCGATTATGTCGTTTGCGGCGGACAGGTCGGTTTGGCTGACCATCTGCATATCGGCAGCGGTGTGCAAATTGCTGCTCAGTCCGGCGTTATGCGTGATATTGAAGACGGCGCAGTGATGATGGGCAGTCCGTGCGTGCCGTTTAAAGACTTTATGCGTCAAGTCGCATTTTTACAAAAAAATTCAAAAAAATAAAGAGAGGAAAAAATGTCTGAAAAGAAAATTTATAACATTGATGAAGTAATGAAAATGTTGCCGCACCGTTATCCGTTTTTGCTGGTGGACAGATTAGAAGTTGAAGAACCGGGAGTTAAAGGCGTAGGTATTAAAAATTTAACTATGAATGAAGAATTTTTCCAAGGTCATTTCCCCGGCAATCCGATTATGCCGGGTGTGCTGCAAATTGAAGCTATGGCGCAGTCAGCCGGCTGCGTTGTGATGAGCGCTGATCCGGATTATGCCAATAAAAAGCGCAGTGTGTTGTTTATGGCTGTAGACGGCGTGAAATTCCGCAAGCCGGTTCGCCCAGGCGATCAGCTGAAAATGCACGTTGAAAAAGTTAAAGAACGCCGTAACATTTTTGTGTTCCACGGAGTCGGCATGGTTGACGACCAAGTTGTTTCCGAAGCCGATTTAACAGCGATGATTATTGATTAAAATAATCTATTCTGTCTAAAAGATAAAAGCCGCCAACTTGAGGCGGCTTTGCTTTTACCTAAATTTATCAAAAAAACATATTGACAAAAAAGTAAATGAGTATATAATCACACATACTTTGAGATTATTAACATATTTTTTAACCTGCTAAATTTTTTAAATTATGGCACAGAAAGCTTATCGCACCTCTGCTAACGATAAAAAAGCAAAGGGTAAAAACAAAAAGAGCAAGATTCAGACAGAGTATCAGAAGACCCGCGATGAATTCAACCGCAAGAAGCGCAAGGCTCCTCGACCATCGCCGGTAACAGGTTCTGCATCTTAATTTCTCGTTTCCGCGCCCCCCTTAAAAGTATCTTCGGATATTTTTAGGGGGTTTTCTGTTTATATAACATAAAAAACACCGCTCACAAAAATAATAAGCGATGTTTTTTTGATTTTATACCGATTTTATTTTTGAGTGTCAGCCAACACTTTTAGCGAAATTATTTGGTCCGGATTGATAACCATACCGTTGTTTGCGCTGTCGCCTTTTTTGATGTTGTCAACATATTCCATACCGGAGATAACTTGTCCCCACACCGTGTATTGCCCGTCTAAAAATCCGGCGTCGGAAAAGCAGATGAAGAATTGGCTGTCAGCCGAATCAGGCGAGGCGGCTCTTGCCATAGAAACTGTACCGCGTCCATGATGTTTGTGGTTAAATTCAGCCTTTAAGTTTTTACCGCTGCCGCCGGTTCCGTTACCGAGCGGGTCACCGGTTTGCGCCATAAATCCCTCAATCACGCGATGGAATTTTAAGCCGTCATAAAAGCCTTGACGAGTTAATTCTTTAATTCTTGCCACATGGTTTGGCGCTGCGTCAGGATACATTTCAATCAAAACAGTGCCGTCTTTAAGCTGCATAACCAAAGTGTTTTCAGGGTCTTTTACGTCAGCCGCCGAAGCTGTTGCCGAAAAGGCTAAAGCAGCCAATAATAGCGCTAAAAATTTTTTCATATTTTTTCTCCTTTAATATTTATTTGCCTTCAGCATAAAAAGCAGATATTAAAATTTGGCTAAAAATGATATTTAGTTTTTGTATGTCGCTGGCGGTTGCCTATAAAATCGGCAAATCTTTTAATAGACCGCATAAAAAAATCCTAAACCGATGTTTAGGATTTTCTATATAAATAAGCGCTTATTGTTTTTTGCGATTCTTCATAAAATGTTCCAGCCAGTGAATGTCATATTGAGCATCCAAATATTCCGGCTGCGAGATAATTTCTTGATGCAGCGGAATGGTGGTTTTCACACCCATAATCACAAATTCTTCCAAGGCGCGGCGCAGACGCATCAAAGCGGCATTGCGGGTGCCGGCATGCACAATCAGCTTGGCAATCATACTGTCATAATACGGAGGAATTGTGTAGCCGGAATAAATTTCCGAGTCCACGCGTACTCCCAAACCCCCAGGGGCATGCCATTCTTCAATTTTACCGGCGCACGGCACAAATGTTTCCGGATCTTCCGCGTTAATGCGGCATTCAATGGCATGACCGTTGAATTTGATATCATCTTGCGTATAGCCCAGCTGAGCGCCTGCCGCAATGCGGATTTGCTCTTTAACAATATCAATACCGGTAACAGCTTCGGTAATCGGGTGTTCCACTTGCAGACGGGTGTTCATTTCCATAAAGTAGAACTTGCCGTTTTCATACAAAAATTCCAGCGTGCCAGCGTTGCAGTAGCCGATTTTAGCAATGGCGTTGCGTACAATATCGCCGATTTCTTTGCGTTGCTCTTGGTTCAGAGCTGGAGACGGACATTCTTCAATCACTTTTTGATTGTTGCGCTGAATAGAGCAGTCGCGTTCGCCCAAATGAACAACATTGCCGTATTTATCGGCTAAAATCTGCATTTCAATATGGCGCGGGTGCTGCAAATATTTTTCCATATACACAACATCGCTTGGAAAAGCGGCTTTAGCTTCGGCTTTTGCCATTGTAAACGCTTCGCCTATTTCCTCATCGTTAAAAGCAATTTTCATACCTTTGCCGCCGCCGCCGTCTTTGGCTTTAATGATTACCGGATAACCGATTTCATTAGCCCAATGCTTGGCATCTTCAATAGATTCCAAAGCAGGCGATCCTTCGGTAATCGGCAAACCAGCTTCTTTTGCGGCTTTGCGGGCGGTAATTTTATCTCCCATCAAACGCATTTGCGCCACGGTTGGACCAATAAAAGTAATTCCGTGCTTTTCCACCATTTCGGCAAAATCTGCGTTTTCCGAAAGAAAACCATACCCAGGGTGAATTGCATCGGCGCCGGTTATAATGGCGGCAGAAATAATTGCCGGTTTATTCAAATATGAATCAACGGAGCGCGCTGGACCGATACACACAGCTTCATCGGCTAAACGCACGTGCATGGCGTTGGCGTCAGCCTCAGAGTGCACAGCCACAGTGCGAATGCCCATTTCTCGGCACGCCCGATGTATTCTCAAGGCAATTTCACCGCGGTTGGCTATCAAAACTTTTTCAAACATAGCAATCCTTTGTTTTATTCAATCACAATCAATGGTTCGCCGTATTCAATCGGGTCGCCTGTTTCTACCAAAATTTTAGCAACTTTGCCGGCGCGCGGAGCTTTTACCGGATTAAATGTCTTCATAGCTTCAATCAGGCACAAGGTATCGCCTTCATTAACCGAATCGCCGACTTTAACATAGTTAGGAGAGTTTGGATTGCTGGAAAGATATACCACGCCGACCATCGGAGATTTAATAGCGTTTGGATTATTGCTATAATCTACAATAGCTTCTTTAGTTTCTTCTTCTGCCGGAGCAGCAGCCGCAGCGGCTGTTGCAACAGGCTGCGGAGCCGGAACATACGCCGGAACAACACCGCCGGAAACTTCTCTAACTAAAGAGATTTTACAGCTTTCATCTTCATAATTTAAGGTAGTTAATTGATTTTTATCCAAAATTTCAGCCAATTTGCTAATAACTTTGGTATCAATAGGATTTGACATATTTATTCCTTTTCTAAAAATTAACCTGCTATTCCTATATTCTGATTTTGCATAAAAAACAACAAAAATATGCAATTTTAGCTCATTTTTATGCAAAAATTGTGCAAAGACAGGCAAAAATTGCTATTTTTCAAGTTTTAACGGAATTAAATTTTTATTCTTGGTATATGACGGATAAATAACCAAATCTTCAATACCGCCAGCACGCACTATTTCGCGGTATAATTCAATCATAAAGCTGCACATAGTGTGGACATAAGGTATTTTGCTTCTGCCGCTGGCAGTAATAATTTGTATAGGCATTTTCAGCTGCCATCCCAGCACGTCTATTTTTATCAGTTCAGGAAAAACGCGGGTCATATACGCCGGCATTTCGCCAATCAGACATTTGCGCCGTATCATAGAAAGCATCATATCAAAGTTTGAAACCTGAAAATCCAAGTGCCGGCAGTTTGCCATCAAGTAGTCATATTGCGGATTATAGCGCGAATATTCTTCACACAGGCAAAGATGGTGGTTTTGGCGTAAGTCGTCTAAATCACGGGGATAACCGTATATATCCAAATATTTTTGTGTGGTGATAAGCGAGAAAACTATTTTACCTTCGCAAATTACATCAACATTTGGCCATTTGTTTTGCAAATAGGTGGCGCAGACGTCCACGCTTTTCAGCATACTGGGAATAGATATGACTCCGTCATAAAAATTGCAGGTGACGGAAGGATAAATTTGTTTGAATAAATCAAGATATTTGTGAAAAGACACCATGGTTGCCGATGTGGCTTGCAGAGTGATGCTGGCGTTTTGAATTTCGCCGTGGAAACGGTTAGCTAATTCTACCACGCGGCTTGTGCAGTCTTTGGCAAGGGTAAATACTTGTTCTCCGGTCAGCGTTAAACGCACACCATGACTGGTGCGCACTAAAAGCTCGGTTCCCAACATCTCTTCCAGTAGCTTCATTTCTTTGGACAGGTTAGATTGTTTTAAACCCAATTCTTCAGCAGCGCTTTTAAGCTGTCCGTGTTCAACTACCAGTTCATAATGAGATAACAGCTTAAATAATAAAATGTCACTTCTAACAGACACTTAGTTATCCTCGCTCACAATTATTCCTAGAATTAAACTCTATACTTATATATATAATACTCTTATAAACAGAGTCAATATCCCCTTTTTATAATTCAGACATATATTTTTTTGGTCTTCTGTTTTGTGGAAAATTTATTATTCTTATTTTATCCACAGAAAAATGAAGGAGGATATTATGAATTTAGAAATGAACCGAACAGCTATAATGCCTAACCGCATTTATCAATCATTACAAATGCTGGAAGCCAGCTTTTTGAAATTTAATCATGAAAATGAACTTAACAAACTGCGCATTTTGAATTGCGAATTTGATGTTTGCCGTAACAGCTGCCGCTGATTTTTTAAGGAGAGCCGAAAAATGAATCAAAAACAATTTGCTTACATCAATGCAATTTATGACATAGAAGATAATCTTGAAGAAGTGAAAAACTATTTCCGCAGTCATGGTTATTTTAATGAATATAAAATGGCTACAGAAATTCAGACAGTATTCCGCGGTGGTATTGCTGCAAGAGTAGACGCGTTGGAAAAACGAGTATTAAACTAGAAAAAACGGCGCTTCCGACCCAAAGATATAAAAAAAATGCACATTTATAAAAAAATATGTAGACTTTTGGAAAAAACTATTTTATAAAGTGTTTCGTAAATGATGGTCGGGTAGCTCAGCTGGTAGAGCAAAGGACTGAAAATCCTTGTGTCGGCGGTTCGAAACCGTCCCCGACCACCACTTCAAAAGCCTTGGTTTTAGCCAAGGCTTTTCTGTTACCAAAAACAACCGCAGTAGAGTGTGTGATTGCGGCAATGAATCGACCTACGAAGTTGGTTTAAAGTTTTATTGATGTTTTTCCGATTCGTTTTATACAAAGAAAATAATTGCATAATGTGATGTTTTTGTAATACTAAAAAGTGAAAGGAGTAAAAATGAAGTTGTATTCTAAAGAAGCTATGCTTTTAGGCGGATTATATACTGTTTTAGCTATTCCTTTCACTTATTTTAATGAAACAATCAGCGGAATCCTACTGTTACTGTTTATCGGTTTAGCAATAATGCTTTTTTTTAAGAAAAACTTAGATTTTTAGAATGTATGATTTCCGGTTATCCTAAAATTTCAAGTTGTTTAAGTTCTATAGGTTGGTATCCCTATGTTTTTATAATCTTTACAGTTGGTTTTATTGCTTCCAGTTATTTTATGGATTATCAAGATAATCCCATATAAAAAGCATTTTCAATTTTTGATTATGGTACAAGTATCTTGCTAGTTATTTCTTTGGTTTATGCTATTTATAAAAATTTTAAGAAACAGTCTTAGTTTTCCATATCCCGATTCGCAATGAATTAAGCAATAAAAAAGCCTTGCTGAAAAGCAAGGCTTAACACATTGGAGATAGTTATAAAACAAAATCAGTCTTCGGTTTCCGGTTCGTCTTCGCCAATCATTTCTGTAGTCAGATGACCAGCGTCGGCGCGGATTTTGTTTTCTATTTCATCGGCAACTGCCGGATTATCCATTAAATATTTTTTGGCGTTTTCTCGACCCTGACCAATTTTGTCGCCGTTATACGAGAACCAAGCGCCGGCTTTTTCAATAATTCCGGATTTTACGCCCAAATCAATCAGTTCGCCGGTTTTGGAAATTCCTTCGCCGTACATAATGTCAAAGTCCACAGTCTTAAACGGAGGAGCAACTTTGTTTTTCACAATTTTCACGCGGGTTTGCGAGCCAATCACTTCATCTTTGTCTTTAATCGCACCCACGCGGCGGATATCCATACGCACAGAAGCGTAGAATTTCAAAGCGTTACCGCCTGTAGTGGTTTCCGGATTGCCGAACATAACGCCCAGCTTCATACGAATTTGGTTGATGAAGATAATCAAAGTGTTAGAGCGGGCAACCGTTGCGGTCAGTTTACGCAAAGCCTGACTCATCAAGCGAGCCTGTAAGCCCATGTGCGCATCGCCCATTTCACCTTCCAATTCCGCCTTCGGTACCAAAGCGGCAACCGAGTCGACAACCATCACGTCAATAGCGCCGGAACGAACCAAGGTATCGGCAATTTCCAAAGCCTGTTCACCGGAATCCGGCTGTGAAACCAGTAAGTTCTCAATATCTACGCCGATTTTTTTAGCATATGACGGATCAAGAGCGTGTTCGGCATCAATAAAGGCGCAAGTGCCGTTGCGTTTCTGTGCTTGGGCGATTACACTCAAAGCCAATGTGGTTTTACCGGAGCTTTCCGGACCGTAAATTTCAATAATACGCCCCTTTGGCAAACCGCCGATTCCCAAAGCAATATCAATACCTAAAGAACCAGTCGGAATAGCCTCTATATCAATGTTGGTATTCTGCCCAAGGCGCATAATAGAACCTTTACCGAAAGCTCGTTCAATTTGGCTCAGAGCGGCGTCTAACGCTTTATCTTTTTCCATGTTTGTTATCCTTAAAAAATTATCCTAAATTCTTTATCCCGCATTTTCAGCAAAAACTCAACACGAGTCTGAATTTATCCGCTGAAATGTATATTGTTCTAATTTTGTTCTTATGGCAAGCACTTTATTATAAATTTGTGAATAATTATTTAAAAATTATACTGTGCTGGAAAAAAGTGCTAAGTAAAAACAAAGGAGAAATACCATGTTGGAAGATGCTTATCAGCTGTTGAAAGAAAAATCGGAAGAATGTTTGCAAAAAGTGGCTCACGATGAATTTTTTGTGGGTTATACCAAAGAAAAAATCCGCCATTCCTATCAAGTTATGGGGGTAGGCAACTACATTATTCCGCGTGTGGAATGGCTGAAAAGCAAAGATTCTGCCTATGTGGATATGGTAAAATCGGCGGTGCTTTTGCATGATATCTGCCGATTCGCCGAGATAGAGGAAAAATGCCTGCATAACCGACAGATAGATCACGGAGTCGCCGGCGGCGAATTTTTGCGCACCGTGCCGGAATTTTCGGATATTCGCATTTGGCTGCCGATAAAGCATCACGGACATTTGATAGAAGCTTTGTATGCTGACGAAGAATATAAAAATATTGCCGATGAAGAGCTGAAACAAGAGGTTGCGCGGATTTGCTTCATTATCCGCGACGCAGATAAAATCGCTAATTTGCGTATGTTTGCTTTTGAGCCGCAGATGCGCTATTTGTTTTATGGCAAAAAAGATGTAGAGCCTGAAATTGACGGGCATATTTCTAAGTCTGTTTGGAATTTGATTGACCAATACACCACTTTGCCGCGCGGAGTTGAAGAAACTGTCGCCGACCGCATTGTTGGCTATCTGACCTGGTATTATGATATAAACTATCAATATGCTATTGATTTTTGCGCAAAATTGAATGTTACACCGCGTCTGCTGGATTTATTTAAGTGGCTGTGTGTTGACGAACAGTTTAAAACGCAGTTTCTAAGCCGATTCGCTGATTTCTTGCAAAATCATCAATATTTGCGCTAAGTTTATTTCCACAGTTTTTTGCGGTTGCGGAACTCTTCAATGGTGGCGGTAACCACGGCGCCGAACAAAACGATTGTCCACCAGGAATACATCCAAACCAACAAAATCGGTACTGTGGCAAGCGCGCCGTAAAGCGTGCGGTAGGTGACGTTCAACACCAAAAAATAGCCAAAGCTCACCCTTAGGAGCAAGGTTAAAACCAAAGTGACGCAAGCGCCGGCAAATGCGCTTGAAAGACGGATTTTTTTGTTTGGAACAATCACGTATGAAAGCCATAAAAAGAAAAATGTAATAAAATTCGGCAGAATAAATGTCATAAAAAAATTATAGCCCAAAAAATGTTCGGGATGAAAATATTTTAGCGTCAGCAAATAGCCTTTGAGCGAAAGGGCTGTGCCTACCAAGAGCGGACAAAGAGTAATAATAGTCCAATAAAGCGTGATTTTGGTGGCTAAGCGGCGGTGTTTTTTGACTTTAAAAATAAAATTAAAGCTATTTTCTATGGTAAACAGCAGCAAAATCGCTGTCACGGCAATACCCAAAACGCCAATGGTGGTCAGTTTGCTGGAGGCGGCTACAAACTGCATAATGTAATTTTGAATGTTTTGCTCTATGTTAGGCACAAAATACTGAATAAGCGAAGCTTGCACCTGTGTCCGCACATTTTCAAACACCGGAAAGGCGGCGAAAATCGCCAAGGCAATGGCAATCAGCGGCACCACGGCAATCAATGTGGTATAGCTGAGCGAAGCTGCCACACGCAAAATCATAGCGTCTTTGGTGCGCCAGCGCAGATATTTAAAAAAAAGTTGGCAGAATTTGCTGAATTTTGCGGTGTCAAATTGATTCGCCATTTTACAACTTTCAAAAAAATGTTTACAAAGCAGATAAATTTGTATAAGTATCTCTACAGTAACTTACTTCCAAAAAGGGAAGTAGTCTAGAACAAAATTTATAAAGGAACTAGAAAATGGCTATTGAACAACTTATGGCCGGTAAAAAAGGCCTGATTATGGGTCTTGCCAATGACAAATCTATTGCTTGGGGTATTGCTCAGGCTTTGAATGCGCACGGTGCGCAGCTTGCAATTTCATATCAAAATGAAATGCTGGAAAAAAGAGTTAAACCTTTGGCAGAACAGCTGAACAATCCTCTTTTGATTAAATGCGATGTTTCCGATTCTGCTTCGGTTGAAGCTTGTTTTAAGGAATTGGGCGAAAAATGGGGCAAAATTGACTTTGTTGTTCACGCTATTGCTTTTTCGGATAAAGATCAGCTGCGCGGTCGTACAATCGACACCACCTTGGATAACTTTACAATGACTATGCACATTTCCTGCTACTCCTTTTTGGAAGCTTGCCGCTGTGCATCTCCAATTATGAATGAAGGCGGTTCAATAGTGACTTTGACATACTTGGGTTCAGAACGCGTATTGCCGAATTACAATATTATGGGTGTGGCTAAAGCCGCTTTGGAAGCTTCTGTCCGCTATGCCGCTGTGGATATGGGTAGACAGGGTGTTCGTGTAAACGCTATTTCTTCCGGTCCGATTAAAACCTTGGCTGCTGCCGGTATCGGCGATTTCCGCACAATTTTGCGCTGGAACGAATTGAACGCTCCGCTGCAGCGCAATGTTCATCAGACCGAAGTCGGTAATATGGCTTTGAGTTTGCTGTCTGATTTAGGCTCTGCCGTAACCGGTGAAGTCTTGCACGTTGACTGCGGATATAACACAATTGCCATGGTAAATATTGATAACGCTGCCGAAAGTGCGGATGTTCTTAAAGAATTTTAAGCTGCCATATATCAGCAAAAAAGTCCCCAATTTTTTCGGTTGGGGGCTTTTTTTATTGCAAGCTGTGTAAAAATAGCCTAATCTGCAGCCAGAAAGGTTAAAGATAAATGGTTAAAATCTCGGCATATATTGTTACATTGAATGAAGAAAAACGCTTGGGCAGAACTTTGCAGGCACTGAAAAAAGTGGCTGATGAAATTTTTGTGATAGACAGCGGAAGCACGGATAAAACTCAAAAAATAGCCGAAAAATACGGTGCTAGGTTTTTGTTTCATAAGTGGAAAAATATTTCGGCGCAAAAACATTATGGGCAGGAGCTTTGTCACAATGATTGGGTGCTGTCTTTAGACGCTGACGAAGTTTTATCGCCGGAACTGATTGCCGAAATTAAAGAAAAAATGAAAAATCCGGCGGCTGATGCGTATCGTATAAAAATCTGCGATATGCTTCCGGGAGATAAAAAGCCGCGTTTATTTGCCAAGACGTATAACCAAGTGCGCCTGTATAATCGCAAGAAAAGCAATATGCCCGATGATTTGACGCATGACCGAGTTGTGGTTGGCGAAGGCGCAGTGGTAGAGCAATTAAAGTCAAAAGTTCATCATTATTCATATGTTTCTTTGGCTCAAACTTGGTTCAAGCTGAATATGTATACCGATGAGCTGGTTAAAGTTGCCATTAAAGAAGGGCGTTATTATACGCGTTTGCGTTTATATACGGAATTCCCGCGTCAGTTTTTGGTATATTATTTTAAAAAGCGTTATTTTTTGTATGGAACCTGCGGATTTTGGATGGCGACTACCTACGCTTATTTCCGTTTTTTGAAAATCGCCAAGTGGTTTGAGTGGCGCGCTTTAAATTCCGAAAAATAAAGATTTTTTTCAGATAACAATCAAAGCGTTAGAATAACTAAAAGTGTGCAAAAAACGACCGTTGTTTTTAACAACAATATTAGTCTGATAAAAAATAAAACCGTCCTTTTTCTACAAAAAGAACGGTTTTATAATGTTATGCCTTTACATCGTAACATACCATAGACAATGGGTTGAATGTGAAGGCGGAATCCTCGACCAAGAGCAACTCAGGGGTTGCAATTTGACGGGAAAGCAAAACTTTTCTGCCATCAGGATAGTTAAACACAGTGCCGATTGAAACATGCCAAATAAGCGTGTTGTCATCAACAGATACCTTTTCGCCGGAGCGAACATCGCAGAAGCTGTTACCGGTTTGAATGCAGGGAATAATCTGACTGATAACCGGATTTTTGTAGTCCAGCACGTAAGGATATCTGTTCAAAGGCAGGTTTTTAGGAAGTTTGATTAAACAAACAACTTTGCTACCACTCACCAGATGACCTTTAATGAAGCTTGTACACATAGTTATAACTTAATAATTAAAAAACTATAGAATATATACAGTTTTTTGTGTGTTTTGTCAATAACTTTTTTACTAAAAATTAAAAAAATCCCCAAATTATTAAATAACGCTCAATATAAAATGAAAATATGCCATTGCAGAAAATACTAGGTAGAGACTTAATTACATCAATTTTATCGGATTTTACTGAAATATAACTGACATTTATTTTAGCCTGATATTTGGTAAATATTTAAGGCAGATGTAAAATCTTCTTATCTATTTTGTCAATTTTGCGCAAACCAAAATTCAGAACAAAAAAGACCGCTATTTTCTTTACAGAAAAAAGCGGTCAAACGTTCTCAGCCTAAAAAACCTGGCAGAACACTCAAGTAGCGAGATGCGGCTTTACAAGGGTGGCAACGATGCGATTTGCCTAAGCCAATCTTCTCGTCGTGGATTCTCTTGTCAAGACGAAGCTGCTCGCGTGCCTCATCCAACGTGTAGCCCTGTCCCATGTAGAACTTGAGTTCTGTTTCACGGAGACTGGCTGCAGAAGCAAGTGCTTGTGAGTGAAGTGCATCTGCCTGAGCAAGTGCAGCCTTACGACCAAGTTTCTTCTCTTCTGCTGTAAGCGGACGATCCAAAGACTTGAGGTTGTTCAACACTACAGTGGCATTCTCAGCTGAAATGATATACATGTTATTCATATATACAAAGTTTTAAAAAATTAAACATAATGATATTTGCTATCAAGTTTATTTATACCATTTTTAACAACTTTTGTCAACATTGATTCTGTGCCTTTCTAAAAAAAATGTTGTAATTGCGGCGGTGTCTGCTAATATCAAAAACATATATCAATAACAGAGCTGTTAAAAATGGAAAAATCTCAAAAAAAATTAGGAATTATCGCCGGCGGCACCGGACTGCCGAAAATGCTGATAGACCACTGCTTAGACACCGGTCGTGAGTTTTATGTGCTGGCAATAGAGGGGAATGCCGATAAGGCGGCTTTTACTCCGCTGATTCCGCATAAATGGATTCGCATTGGACAAGCCGGAACTGGCTTTAAAACTTTTGCCGATGAAGGTGTGGAAGAAGTCGTGATGATTGGCACGATTCACCGCCCGACCTTGTCAGAATTGGTACCGGATTTGCGCACAGCGGCGTTTTTTGCTAAAATCGGTATGAAAGCACTTGGCGATGACGGAATTTTGCGCGCCCTGATAAAAGAGATAGAATCAGAAAATATGCGGGTGGTCGGTATTCATGAGGTTATGCCTGAACTGTTGGCGCAAGAGGGCGTTTTGACTAAGCATAAGCCGGACAAACAGGCGGAAGCCGATATTGAACGCGGCGTGGAAGTTGCTTTGGCGCTGGGCAGACTGGACGTTGGTCAGTCGGTTATTGTGCAGCAAGGCTTGGTTCTTGGCGTTGAAGGTATTGAGGGAACCGATGAGCTGGTGCGCCGCTGCGGAACCTATCGGCGCAAAGGCGCAGCCGGAATTTTGGTTAAACTGCGTAAGCCGCAGCAGGATTTGCGCATAGATTTGCCGGCTATAGGCGTGCGGACGATAGAAAATCTGCATAATGCCGGTTTCCGCGGTTTGGCTGTGCACGCTGGCAATGCGCTTATGGTTGACGCCGAAGAGGTTATAAAATTAGCTGATAAATACGGAATGTTTATAAAGGGAATTGTCCCAGAGGAGAAAAAATAATGAAATATTATCTGATTGCCGGAGAACCATCGGGAGATTCGCTTGGTGCGCGCTTAATTCAGGCTTTGCGCCGCAAAGATAAAAACGCCGAATTTTATGGAGTCGGCGGAGAAGGTATGCAGGCAGAAGGCGTGCAGTCTTTATTTAATATCAGCGATTTGGCGGTTATGGGGCTGGCAGAGGTTATTCCGAGCATTCCGCGCGTGCTGCGCCGTATCAATGAAACGGTTGCCGATATCCAAAAAGTGCAGCCTGATGTGGTGGTGACAATTGACAGCTGGAGTTTTTCTGCCCGCGTGCATAAAAAACTGCGTCAGCTTAAATTAAATATTCCGCAGGTGCACTATGTGGCGCCGCAGGTTTGGGCTTGGAAAAAGAAACGCGCCCGCACCATGTATAAATATATTGATTTGCTGCTGACTTTGTTCCCGCAGGAACCTAAATATTTTATTCCGTATAATTTGCCGACTGAATTTGTCGGGCATCCAGTGATTGAAAGCGAAGTTGTCAACGGTGTTAAAGGCGACTTCAAAAAACGTCATCATATTCCGGAAGAAAATCGCTTGCTTTTGGTGCTTCCAGGGTCTCGTCATAATGAGGTAGAACGCTTGCTGCCAACGTTTTTAGAAGTTGTAAAGCAGCTGCATGAACGATATAACGATTTTTCTTTTGTGATTCCGACAGTCAGCACAGTTGCCGCGCAGGTTAATGAGATGGTAAAACAATCTGGTTTGCCGATAGAAATTGTTGAGGGAACCAAAGAACGTCACGACGCTTTCAAGAGTGGCGATGTGGCGATTGCTGCGTCCGGCACGGTGGCGCTGGAATTGGCGATTGTCGATGTTCCGCACATTATTGCCTATAAAGTTCCAAAGCTGACCGAATGGCTGGCGCGTCACTTTATTCATATTCAGTTTGTGAACTTGAGCAATATTTTGCTGGGCAAAGAGATTGTGCCGGAATTGCTGCAGGAGGATTGTTCTGTAGAGAAAATTATGTATTATATAGAGCAGTTTATGAAACATAAGCCGGTTTATAATCAGCAAATGGACGGTTTTGAAAAGGTACGCAAACTGTTGGGCATGGGGCAGCAGACGCCAAGCGATAATGCCGCCGCCGCTATTATAAAGGCGATAAAAACCTATAAAAAATGAGAATTTTCCGCAAGATAAGAGCTTATGTCTCCGAAAATTTTTTTGCTGAACAGAGCAGGTGGCTGGCTTGGGTGCCGTTTTTGTTCGGTTTGGGCATAGCTTTGTATTTTGCTTTGCCGTGTGAGCCGAATTATTGGTATAGTTTAGGCGTTTTTGAAACGACTTTGCTGTTATTTTATCTGCTACGCCATAAGGGGCTGCATCTGCTTTTTACGGCAATTCTCTTGCTTGAATTCGGCTTTATGGATATTCAGCTGCAAACTCTGCTGAAAAGCCGTAAAGTCGCATTTACGCCAGAAATTACGGACTATATTAAAGGGCAAATCAGTGCGGTTTCATATAATGAAAAAGGACGCAAGCGGCTGCTTTTGCAGAATGCTGAAAATTTTGACAAGCCGCTTAAAGGTAAATACCGTGTTACCCTGATGAACAGAGGAAATACTGAACTAGAAGTCGGACAATGCGTGGAGCTGGTCGGTACGTTTTTTCCGCCGTCGCCGGTGCCGGTGTTGAATGGTTTTCAGTTGGATAGAAAATATTTTTATGAAGAAATCAGTGGGATAGGCTATGCTAGCAGTTCAGTTTTTGTGATTGACTGCGGGCAGTGGCAGCCGTCGTCTTTTCGGATTCGCCTGAACAAAATCCGCCAGCATATTACAGACGATGTGGCAAAAATTTTGCCGCCTGATGAAGCTGGAATTGTCGATGCGGTGCTGATTGGCGAACAAAGCCGCACGCCAAAGCTCATAGTCAATAATTACCGCGATTCGGGGCTGGCGCATTTTCTGTCGGTTTCCGGTTTGCACATGGGCGCGATTGCCGGCTTGATGTTTTTTGTGCTGCGTTTTTTACTGGCACTGTTTCCGGCTGTAGCTTTGCGTTATGATGTCAAAAAACTCGCCGCATTCGGCGCGATTCTTTTCAGCGCGCTGTATTTGCTGGTTTCGGGAATGGCAGTGCCGGCAGAACGGGCGTTTATTATGACCGCGGTGGTGCTGCTCGGGGTTATTTTTAACCGACAGGCGATTTCTATGCGAATGGTTTGTTTTGCCGGTTTGATGTTGCTGATAATTTCTCCGCAAGCTCTGATTTCTATCAGTTTTCAAATGTCGTTTGCGGCGGTGGTTGCCTTAATCGCTTTTTATGAAAAATATGCGCAAAAGATTGCTTTATGGTCAGTAAATCGGGGAATTTTCAGCAAAATTTTCTTTTATTTGGCTGGGATTGTGATTTGTGATTTTGTGGCGAGTTTGGCGACGATGCCGTTTGCCATTTATCATTTTCACCGTGTTTCGGTCTATACTAGTCTTGCCAACTTGCTTGCCGGTCCGCTGATTGGTTTGATTTTGATGCCTTTGATTTTGCTTTGTTTAGTCGCTCTGCCGCTGGGGTTGGCTTTATATCCGCTGCAAGCTTTGGGCTATGGTGTGGGCTGGCTCAATAAAATTACGGAGTTTGTCGCTGCATTGCCGCATAGTGTGGTGTATGTGGATTCGCTGCCGTTTTGGGGATTCGCGCTTATTGTCTGCGGCGGTTGTTGGCTGTGTGTGTGGCAAAGAAAATGGCGCTTGTGGGGAGTGCTGCCGATTTTGATTGGAGTTGGCTCAATGTTTTTCGGCTCGCAGCCGGATATGGTTTTTGCGCCCAAAGGCGAGGGGATTGCTCTGCGCGATAAAAATGGAGAAATGCTGCTTATGCCGATGAAAACTGATAACTGGACGGTTTCTGTTTGGCGTGAAAATCTGCATTTGAAAGAGTTGAATAAAAAACAAAAAGAAGAGCTAAAAGAAATTTTTGCCGGCGCTAAAACAAATTTTGAAAACATCAATTTAAAATGTGATGCGAAAAAATGTATCTATCTGGATTCGATAGAGTTTTCCAAGCAAGGTAACATCAAAATAAATGGGAAAAATATTGACAATAGCGTCGGAGGGTATATCTTTAAGAAAAATAAAACAAAAGTGGAGCCGTTACAGCCGCAGGGGGTCTGCAGACCGTGGCGCAGCTGTACTAAACAAGAAAGGAATAATGATGACTGAATCTGTTGTAAAGGTTGAAAATGAAAAAAATTTGCTGACTGCATTTGTAGCCGGTTTCAAAAATATGTTTGATTTTAAAACTCGTGCCAGTAAATATGATTATTGGGCTTTTATTTTTGCCAATTTTCTGTTTAGTCTGGTTTTGCTTGTTGCCGGAATGCTTTTGTCGCCGTTATTCCCTATAATAGCACTGTATGGAGGCATAATTATATACTATGTATATTCAATAGTGGAATTTATTGCCGTATTAGCTTTGTCAGCACGCCGTTTGCATGATACAAACCACAGCGGTCAGCTTTTATGGCTGCCTGTTATATTCGGTTTTTGTATTATATTGGGCATAGTGCTTGATACAAAATTACAAGCCGTAGTTTTTGGGACGGCTCTGATGGCTGCTTCCGGTATTGCTTTTTTAGGCGTTATCGTATGGCTGTTCATCTTATATTTGCGTAAAGGTCAAACCGAAGAAAACAGATTCGGTAAACCGGTTGAAGAAGACTCAAAATATGACAAATTTGCCAATCTTTACATTATTTTATATGTTTTGATAAGTATTGTAGCTGGTGTTGCTAATTATATATCAGATAACAATAGCAAAAACGCCGATGCTGTGGATGCAGTTTCTAGTGAAACTTCTGCTGATACTGTCGATGTAAATACGGATTCTAATGCCGACACCGACACTGATACAGATACAGATGCTCAAGAGCCGACAGCTGCAGAGTCGGCAGAGGCTGAAACGGAAGCCCAGCCGGAAAATTCAGCGGAAACGGAAACTCCAAATGTTCCGATGCATGAAAGTGCAGAATAATAAAAAAATGCTTGCAAAGAACAATGTTTTACGTTTTAATGCAAGCATTGTTTTGCAGATGTAATTCAATGGTAGAATAGAAGCTTCCCAAGCTTATAACGGGGGTTCGATTCCCCTCATCTGCTCCAACATAGCCCCGCTTGTCGGGGCTTTATGTTTGGAACAGAATAATATGGAGTGAATCGAACCCCGGAGGCGGGGCTAAGGAAAAGAAAATCTCCGGTGGAGATTTTCTTGACGTAAGGCGAAGATTTTAAGGTAAGCAAGCTAGCATCAGCGAAGCGCGGCGAACCTTCAAAAAATCGAGTTAGTCTTCCCCTCATCTGCTCCAAAAAAACAAATGCACCCAACAGGGTGCTTTTTGTTTTTTTATATAGAGGGGAATCGAACCCTGAGAGGGCTTGAGGAAAAACAACATATTTTTACCTTGCGTTTGCGGAGAAAACGCTCGCTAATCTCCGCATAATTTGCAGAGATTAGGAATGGCGCATTAAGCCGTTTGCCTTTAACCAAAAATAAAAATTTACATTTCCGCCGAACAATATTATGATGGCAGGCGGTCAAAACAAGGAAAGTTAAAATGGAAAAAGTCACAAAAATCATAAAAGTAGCGGCGGGCATCATCGTTTGCAAGGGGCATATTTTGATAGCGCAGCGCAAGCATGGCAAAAATTTGGAATATAAATGGGAGTTCCCCGGCGGCAAGTTGGAACAGGGCGAAACCTATGAGCAGTGCTTGGCGCGTGAATTGCTGGAAGAAATGAACCTGCCCATTGTGGTTGGCGACCACTTTATGGACACAGCCTATGATTATGATTTTGGCAGGGTTGAGCTGCATTGTTACAAGGCTGTTTGCGCGCAAGAGCAAATTTCCGAGCTGAACGAGCATGAGCAATATCGCTGGGTGCCGGCGGGCGAGCTGGTTCAATATGACTTTGCGCCTGCGGACAAGCCAATCATAGCCGCCTTGTTGGAAACAGGAAAAAGCGATATTTAACCAAAAATTTACTGCCTTAATGCTAAATAATGTTACAAAATTGTGAAGAATCGCCTGCTTTCGCAAAATATGCTGGTTATAGGCGTTTTTTTATGGTAAATTATAACTAGATAAAACCGCATTTTGAGGTAGGGTTATGTATATTTGGATTTTACTTGCAACGATAATGGTGGCGCTGAGTTTTCTCAACACCTCTCCGCGCGAGGACAAAGCCGGTGTATTCGCCGAGATAAAAGCCGCCACGGTCGTGAACCGTTTTCGGGCGGAACACCTTGCGTTTTATCGCGGCACCGAGTGCGAAATGATCTATAACTGGAATAGTGGAAATTATGATATCCCGTATGAATGCACAAAAAATAATAACTGTCTAAGCAAAATGGAAGACAATCTGCCTTTGGGCTATGATATGACTAGCATTCAATCCACGCACGCCATTTATTGCTTTGACGACAACATACAAAACGGCGCAAATGTAAAAAAGTGCAGCAGCAATGAAGGCAGTAAAAACAAATATGCCATTTCTTTTGCCAAAATACCGGAACGCTGGTATTCCAAAACTGAAACTGAGATTACCATTCCTGAAGGCGAATCTTCGCGCACAGTAAAAATGGTTGCGCCGACCCCGAATTTTACCAACTATTTGGCAAAAGAGCTTTCCGGAGTCAAAAATATGGGCTGGATGTGGTGTGAGGGCACTGATTCAACCGCCAAATGCCATTTGGTGGGGCGTACGGCAATTCAAATTGTGTATGAAAAGAAGCCGCAAAATGCGAAAGGTTCAATTGCTAAGTATGTAAGCTTTGTGTTTCCGAAGGTTTTTTATATTGGCTCAGATAACGCCTCTAAAGCATTTCAAAAAAAGTGTATGCAGGGCAAGCCTTGCTTGTTTGCATTTGACAAATATCGAAACGCCGATGTCAGCAGGCACTGCTATGGGCAGCATGATAATAGTGGAGAATAAGGAGAACGAAGATGAAAAGTCGTAATATCTCAAAATCTATAGCGCAGCGGGGTGGTTTGATGATTGAAGCCCTGGCTATGCTGGGACTTATCGCCGTTGTGACCCCGACCATGTATAAAAAGTCGGCTGAAAGAACCATGGAGGTAGAAGACATCAACACTGCGTCCACCATTCGCACCATTATGAATGCGGCAAATGACTATGTGGGTGCTAACTATTCAACCATTATTGCGGATATGGGTGAAGGGGATTCTGTTAGAACATTACCTGAAGGTCTGATTACGTCGTACCTGCCTTATGGTTTTGATGTTAACAAGGCACTGTATAATTACGGCACGCCTCAATTGGCTATTGCCAAAAAGGGGAATAACCTGACCACATTTGCGCTGTTTGAAACTAACACCGACATTGGACAAGAGCGCACCTCGCGCATTGCCTCGCTGGTTGGTTCTAGCGGCGGTTATGTGACGGGCGAGAAAAAAGCCCGCGGTATCGGCGGTATTTGGAAACTTGAAGGCGAGGAATATAGCAAAGTGTTCCCAAATGGAGCTGATGCGGCGCAATATTCCATTGTGACGGCGTCGGCGGATACCATCAGCGCCGCGACCGGCAACGAAATTGATATGGATAAATATTTGCAGCGCGGACGCGATAATGGTGATGATCCGAAAACATTGTGGAAAAACAGTATGCGTACTGATTTGTACATGGGCAATGTTGATAACACTTACGATGTGTATAATAATGCAAATCATCACCCTGCAACAGAAACATTTAGTATCCGTAATATTAAAAGCTTGATTGTTGGTGCAGAGGGAAATCCAAATGAAACCACAGATAACCCATCTCCTTACGGACTTTATATTGCTGACGGTGGCAAACCGGACGCCTTTATTCATGGCAATTTGATTGCTGCGGAAGAACAATTTAAAGCCAACGCAAATCGTTTGGGTTTTGGACGCAATCTGATTACAGAGGGCGACACAACAACTGAAGAATTCCACTTTAAGGTTGACACCGAGGGTAACACCACAGCCGATGGCACGCTGACAAACTTAATGGACGTTAACTTGGCTTCCAAACTCAAAGATGACGCATCTGGTCCGGCTTGGACCGACGTAAAAATCGGCGCATTAGGTAATAGTCCTCACTTAGCTGAAAGTAGTTATTTAATACAAGGCGACCATAAGCATAATCCAAAAGGCGAATTATATCTAATCAATGAAAATATTGCTTCTTTCCAAATGCCGAGTGATGATGAAAACTTAGGAAAAGCTACACATAATACTATCTATTTTATGAACGGCGGCTATAAAAAAGTTAATAGCAAAACTACGGCTGCAGATGGCAGTACTTCAACTGCTTCAGCAGATGTGAAAGCACCTCAATATAATGCAACTCAATATTTTCCAGTTGGGGTTGACTCTAATATGAAAGTTGAAGGCTTGCTTGCCGCTGGTCAGTTGGATACGCAAAAAATACGTGCGGCAACGCTTTCTGTTGGCTCTGCAAACATCGACGACAGCGAAAAATGGCTGACCGCCGATAAAGATGGTGTCACAATTAAAGATACAGGCAACACAGGAACTAGAGCTCATTTTCAGAAGGATTCTGTTAATTTAGAAGTTGGAGCTGACAACGATTACAGCGGAGATGCTGGACTTGTATTGCTTCAGAATGCTCCAGACACATTAAAGCCATTTATACACGACTATGATACTGCAGCTATATTGTATGGTGGCGAAATGAGAGCGGTTATGGGCGATGACACTTTATATGTAGAAGGACGCGATACGGGTGCAAGAACTTTGTTTAATCAAGGTTCGGTAGATTTGGCTGACGCTAACTTTAATATCGGTGTAGGCGATAATGATGCAACTGCCGATAAACGGTATGTGTTTAGTGTTCATGCAAATGACAATCCAAATTCCAATGCTTTTCAAGATAAGTTCACCAGCACAAAAAGTGAAACTGCTGGCTATAAATATGACAATCCTTATGATATTGCTATGCACGGCAGAGTTCTTATTGGTGATGCTAAATCCGGTCAATTTGCACGCGGAACAGAAACTAATATAGCCAACGGAAAATATCATGTTTCTATCGGTCAATATAATGCTGGAGCTGGTGTAAACATCGTGCCGAATAACACAGCAGGTGAAGCTTCCAACATTGTTTATATCGATCAAGGTGGTACTTATGGATATTTAAAAGATGAGGATGGTAATACGGTGCCAGGCAATAGTCGCAGCAACACAGAACCAGGTACTGTATATATCCGTAAGGGATATGTAGAAGTCCGCGGAGAAAACAGTAAGCCAGCTACAGCAACTGGCGCACTAGAAGGCAAAGGTGTAGTTGCCGCCTCCCGCTTTGTTGCAAACAACCCTGCTATTGATCTCGATGGTAAGGCTAGCTCTGTACACGGTGCTGCTGTAACTGATATTTTATCACAATATGAAAAGGATCTTTATGGAATAGATGACAGTAAAAGATATGATACCTATATGGTAAATCCGGCGTATACTTCAGTTATGCACGATATCAAATTAACCACCCGCGGCGGAGCTCGCTTGAGTGATATTTTGCCGGACTTTATCAATAAAGGTATTTATGTGGTTAACAATACCGTTTCTGAAGGAAATGTAAAAGATTGGGATTTTAGTGCAGAAGGTAATTCTTATTCAGAAGCCCAAGAAAAAAATGAAGATTTACCTGAAGGCTCAATGAATTTGAGGGATAATACCAGTTGGGCATCGCCGTTTATGGGGGTAGTGCCAGCACCGCAGTGTCCTCCAGGATATATGCGCGTGATAACCTTGACTCCGGCAAGTTGGGAAATGGCGCAAGCCGGTACAATACAGTTAGGTGGTGGTTCACAGTTAGATGCTGGTTCACATAATTATAAATATTATGTAATGCCTGAAACTCCAACAAGCAGAGATCAAGTAGCTGTAGCAGCAAATCCATATACGAGACCAGCATTTAATAAAGTCAGCATGGAGGTAGATAATGGTGATAATACTACTACTTCTACTTCAATACCTGTAACTGTAGGGGCTGAAAAAGGCTTTGCTGATATCAGTAAGGTAAAAACAAGCACTTATGTTTTACAAGCTGATACAGCTTTTCCATTGACGGCGCCGTTGATGTTCCAGCAAAGCACTAGATTAAAATCAATGGTGGTGCCATTAACAAACGGTAATTATACCCAAGGTTGGTCGGCAATTGCAGGATTTTTGTATTCCGGAGCTAAATATGGCATATTTATGCAAAAAAGAGAGGGAGAGGTTATTAAACCAGATAGTTACTACTGGAATGTGTTTCCGGTGTTGAGAGGAACAATAGAAGGATATGCGACTGTATATTGCTACTTCAACAGAACAAATATGCTTGAAGATCCTGACAATGAAAAAAGTGGACCTTTCAATAACCATGATAGTTTTATTGATACTTATAGATATATGCAGACTATGACAGGCGTACCTGATGACTATAAAAAGTCTGAAAGTGCAAGTACCAAAAGGTTGGACGACCCGACGTTGAAGTACAAGGAAGCCTGGTAATCAACTTTCACCCCTAACACTGTCATTCTTGGCTTTGAGCATCAGCTCAAAGCCAAGAATGACAAGTACTAATCCATCAAAAAACTCCATGCCTTGAGAGCAAAGCAGGGAGTTTCATAATTTGGAGGATTATTAGTACATTCCGCCCATACCGCCGGCAGCGGCAGCAGCGTCGCCGCAGTGGCATTCTTTTTCCGGAATTTCTGTAACCATTGCCTCGGTGGTGATTAACAAACCGCCAACAGAAGCAGCGTCTTGCAACGCGGTTCTAACAACCATTGTCGGGTCAACAATACCGGATTTAATCATATCGGTATATTCACCGGCAGCAGCGTTATAACCATAGTTATAATCTTTGCTTTCCAGCAATTTACCGGCAACCACAGCACCGTCCACACCAGCGTTTTCAGCAATTTGACGCAGCGGAGCCTGCAAAGCGCGGCGGATAATGTCAATACCAACATTTTGGTCTTGGTTGTCTGTCTTCAAATCTGCCAAAGCTTTGGTAGCATACAGCAACGCAGTGCCGCCGCCGGCAACAATACCTTCTTTAACGGCAGCGCGGGTTGCGTGCAAAGCGTCGTCAATACGGTCTTTCTTTTCTTTTACTTCAACTTCCGAAGCGCCGCCTACTTTAATAACAGCTACGCCGCCGGAAAGTTTGCCCAAACGTTCTTGCAGTTTTTCGCGGTCATAATCAGAGGTGGTCTGACTAATTTCCTGACGGATTTGCGCGGTTCTGCCGGCAATGGCTTCTTTGTCGCCTGCACCGTCAATGATTGTGGTGTCATCTTTAGTAATTTCAACGCGTTTAGCCGTGCCGAGCATATCCAAAGTAACGTTTTCAATCTTCATGCCCAATTCGTCAGAAATAACCTGACCGCCTGTCAAAACAGCCATATCTTGCAGCATAGCTTTGCGTCTGTCGCCAAAACCAGGGGCTTTTACAGCGCAAACTTTCAAGCCGCCGCGGATTCTGTTGACAACCAAAGTAGCCAAAGCTTCGCCTTCAATATCTTCTGCCACAATAACCAAAGCGCGTCCGGATTGAACAATGGCTTCCAAAATAGAAATCATCGGCTGCAGGTTAGAAATTTTCTTGTCATACAGCAAAATATACGGATTGTCATATTCGCAGTTCATTTTTTCCGGATTTGTTACAAAATACGGTGACAAATAACCGCGGTCAAACTGCATACCTTCTACAACGTCCAATTCTGTTTCTAAACCTTTGGCGTCTTCAACGGTAATCACACCTTCATTGCCGACTTTTTCCATAGCTTTTGCCAAATATTCGCCGATTGTGGTGTCGCCGTTAGCCGAAATTGTGCCGACTTGCGCAATTTCACTTGAAGATTGAACGGCTTTAGAGCGAGATTTAACATCTTTAACCACAGCTTCTACAGCCATATCAATACCGCGTTTAACGTCCATCGGGTTCATTCCGGCGGCAACGGCTTTGCAGCCTTCGCGGATAATAGCTTCTGCCAAAACAGTGGCGGTTGTTGTACCGTCGCCGGCTTTGTCGGCAGTTTTTTGCGCAACTTCTTTAATCAGCTGAGCGCCCATGTTTTCAAATTTATCAGCCAAAGCAACTTCTTTAGCAACCGAAACGCCGTCTTTTGTTAATTTCGGAGCGCCGTAAGATTTGTCCAGCATAACGTTGCGACCTTTAGGACCCAATGTTACTTTTACGGTTTTAGCCAATGTTTCTACGCCTTTAAGCATTTTGCTGCGGGCGTCAGTACCAAATTTAATGTCTTTTGCAGCCATTTTAATTCACCTTTCGCAGATTATTCTATAATTGCTAAAATATCAGATTCGTTAACAATCAAGCGGGATTCGCCGTTAACTTTAATTTCTGTGCCGGCCCATTTGCCAAACAGCACGCGGTCGCCGGCTTTAACAGCCAAAGCGATAATTTTGCCGTCCGGAGCAACACGACCGTTGCCCACCGCCTCAACAACGCCTTCAGACGGTTTTTCTTTTGCCGTGTCCGGAATAATGATTCCGCCGGCGGTTTTTGTTTCTTCATCTACACGTTTGATTAAAACTTTATCGTGCAATGGTTTGATGTTCATTTTAATACTCCTAAACAAATAGTTTTATAATTCACTACTTGTTTAGTTAGTGTTCACAAAATGCGATGTCAAGAAGCCTGAAAAATTTTTTTGCTAAATTCCGAACAAGAAAACGCAAACCAGCAGAGTGGCATAGACAATAGACGGACCAAACGGACCGACTCTCTGTTTTTTTATGGCGCAGCCAAGAGCAAACAAAATGCAGGAGCCGAGCAAAATGTATGAAACAGGTTCTAAGCCGACCCAAGCGCCGATAGCCGCCAAAAGCTTAATGTCGCCGCCGCCGAACGCGTCCGGATATTTCCATACTAAAAACATACTGGCGACAACCGGCATCAAATAGCCGGTGCAGGCGCCCATAAAGCTGTTTTGCGCATTAGAAATTAGCTGAGGGTCAACCGTATCCAGCCATACGCCGTTGATTGCCGCATAGCCGAAACCCAAAACCAGCAGCGGCAGGGTCAAAATATCCGGCAGCAGCATAAAGCGCTTGTCAATTTCCACCAACAGCAGCATAATCCACAAAAAAGCAAGGTACCAGCCGGTGTAATACTGGTCAAAATTTACGGCAAACAAATAGGTGGCGGCGGAGCAGAAAATTCCCCAGCCTAAGCTTCGCATCATATATCTTTTAAATAACTCCATATATTCAAAGTCATTTTTCAGTTTGTTCCACGGCATATAATGCTGAGGAATAAAAATTTTGAGCAGAATATAACCCATGGTCGCCGGCATCAGTTTGCCAAGACGGCGCGCTAAATAGGGAATCAAACAGCCAAACACAAAGCCCGCTAAAATGTATAACATAGAAACCTCCGTAAATTTACTTGAGCGGAATATAACAAAAAAATCATAAAATTTTATTAAAAAGGCTTGAAGTTTTGGCTTTTTTGTTGTACAAAGCCGTTACCGGCGACACCCCTGGAGGTCGTCGGGTGAATTAAATTTAAATTAAAGGATACAAAAATGACAGAAATTACTTTTAATGCAAAAAAGCGTGAAAAAGCAGGTAAGGGGGCAGCTCGTGCATGTCGTCGTGAGGGTCGCATTCCTGCCGTTATTTATGGTGGTAAAAAAGACGCTGTTTTAATCAGCCTTGACCCTGTGGAATTGGAAAAAGCTCTTGATTTAAGAGATTTCTACAAATCTGAAATTGTTGTTGATGTTGAAGGCAAAAAAGTTAAAACCGTATGCCAAGACGTTCAATTCCATCCGGTTTCTGACAAGCCTATTCACGTTGATTTTATGCGTAAATAAGGTGTAATTATGTTTTTGGTGGTTGGTTTAGGTAATCCGGGAACGGAATATGCGGCTACCCGCCATAATGTTGGATTTATGGCGGCTGATGAGCTTCATCGCCGCTATAATTTTTCGCCGTTCCGCTCCAAATTTGACGGCTTGATTGCCGAAGGAAACATCGAGGGCGAAAAAGTATATCTGCTGAAACCGCAAACATTTATGAATCTTTCCGGCAACAGCGTTGTCAAAGCGGCTAACTTTTACAAAATTCTGCCGCAGAATATTGTGGTTATTCATGATGATATGGATTTGCCGACCGATAAAATAAAAGCCAAACTTGGCGGCGGCGCCGGCGGACACAACGGCTTAAAAAGCATAGATTCCTGCATTACTCCTAATTATAACCGGATTCGCATTGGTATCGGACACCCGCAAAACCGCGATGCTGACAGCATTGTCAATCATGTTCTTTCCGGCTTTTCTAAAGCGGATAAAGCAAATTTGGATGCCAATATCAATTTGGTCGCCGATTTAATCGGCGTGCTTTTCAAAAAAGGCATTGCCGAATTTTCTAACCAGCTTGGCTTAAAGCTGAATCATAAATAACTTTACTTAAAGATTTTGAAACGGTTTTCCAGCGGTAAAAAGGTTTTTTCCGCCGGCGTTTTTTCTATGCTGCCAAACGGCATTTGCGACAAGATTTTCCAGCTGTCCGGCAAGTCCAACATTTTTTTGACATCTTCTTCAATCAGCTCGTTATAATGCTGCAGCGAGGCGCCGATTTCATTTTCTGCCAAAGACTGCCAAACCATATATTGCAGCATGCCGTTGGCTTCAAAAGTCCAGTCATGCATATTTTTTTGATACAGCGGAAAATCTTTTTGCAGCTGCGCCAAAATATCGGTGTCTTCAAAATATAAAATTGTGCCATAGGCTGCCGCAAATGAGTTTATTTTTTGCTCCGCGCTGTTTTTTTTGCCCAGCGGAGTAACCGCCAAAACTTTTTGCAAAACCAAATTCCAAAAATCTAAATGCTTTTTATTGAGTAAAAGCACAAGCCGCGCCGATTGCGCATTAAAAGGCGTCGGACAATTTTTTAAGCAGTCTTTTAAGGTGTCTTCCAAACAAAAATCCGTAACAACCCGCGTGTGCCCCAACGCATAAATGGAGCGGCGGCGGGTTAAGCTGTCTTGTTCTATACAATGTGTCATTCTAAATCTCCTTCAAAGTCAGGAGATAAGCTCTGTCCGCCAAAAATCAAGGTCAGCCTAAATAATTTCTGACTTTCAGCAAGGCTCGTTCTACGCTTTTTATGTCTTGTTTCAGATTTAGTTCACAATATATTTCCTGCGCCGAATTAAAATAATTGCGCGCTTCTTCCATTAGCTGGTCGTCGTCGTTTTGTTTGCCGAGCAAATAAAAAATATTGCCGATTTTTTCTTGAATTTCCGCCCAAACTGCCGGTGCGTTGTTTTGCGTATAAATTTTTTGCTGATTTTTGTAGGATTCAATGGCTAACTGCATAAGCTCGTTGCTTTTGGTCTGCATTCCAAGGGAAGTAATGTAATTGCCCAAAAGCCCCTCAATTTGGCACCAAGATTCCGGAAATTGCGCCAAAGAATAAACTTTTTCAGCCTCGCGGAGCTTGGATACGGCATCGCGTAAAGCCTGCAAATCGGCAGTGTGCTTCCAATATTCAAAATAAAGCAGCGCCAAATGATAGGCAATCAGCCCAAAATCATAAGGATAATTTCGGTTTAGATTTTTCTGCGCCGCTTGATAGTTGGAAATTGCTTGTTTCAAATAATAGAGATTGCCTTGCCGGCTTTGCCGAAACGCTGTTTCATATAACTGACCAAAATTGTTATAAATGCAGCCGTAATAAATAGGCAGGCGGATATATTGCTTATTTTTCAGCGCCAATTCAAACAGGTTATGGATAATTTCAATATCTTTTTCAGTCAAACTGCTACTGGCATTGCACAAATATATTTTTCCCAGCAAGTTCATAATATACGGCATAAATTCTTTGGATATGTCTTTGGGCGTTCTGTCAGCGGATAAAAGCGTGATGAGCTCCTGCAATATCTTCGGACGCCTTTGTTTTTGCGCGTTGCTGACCGGATTTATTGCCGCCACAATTATCCCGTATATTAAAAGCAGCAGCGATTCGGAAAAATTCGCAGTGTCAGTTAAATAGCTTAACGGAATAAATAAACTATCCAAAAGTGAAAAAGACAGACTGTCAGGAATGGCGTATTGATTTGCTGTCTGAAAATTAAGGCGGATTTTTCCTTCATCTTCATATCCCCAAATCACAATATCAGCTTGAGTCGAACTCAAAATTTTATTGCCGCGGTCGATAAAGTCAAAAAAGTTACGGCTTTGCAAATTTAAAAAGCCTTTGGCAAACGGTTCATTAAAAAATGTTATGTCAAACAAATTGCTTTTTTTCAAAAGCTCGGCAAATCGCAGACCGCAGTTTAAATTGCACTTGTCTTCAAACGCAACGACGGTAATCCGAAATAAGCTGTTTTTGTCAGGCTTTTTCTCAGAGCCGAGCAGGCTGCGGATATTTAATAAATTCGGTGAAAATGACATATTATATTAGTCCTCGCGCTTGGTGCGTGCTGATTTGCGATGTTTGGTTTTGGTCCGTTGTTTTGTTTTGGGTGGCAAATCCGGCTGCTTTAAAGATTTCAGGTCATTATGAATATCGGCAAGGTTTTGTTTAAAGTCTGCCACAAATTCGGCGTTGATTTCTTTAAAGCTGGAGTTAAACGGGTGCAACATAGAATGACTTAGCCAGCCGGTTATGATAAGGCAAATTATTATCAGCGAATATTGGTTGACGGCAAAAAGCTGGAAACAGCCGATTAACAGGCTTACTCCGCAGATTTTGGCAACGCTGACCGATAAAAAGCGTAAATTATATTTTTGGGCGGCTAATGCGCAGTTTGTGTTTTCATATAAAGCTCCGGCTTTGACAATTACAAATTTATTCCATAAAGCAAACGCCAATTCGCTCCAAAAAAATGCGGTAAAAATAATGCAGGAGCTAAAGCTGTATTCGCCGCTGTCTTGCAGCATCAAGTTGCTTAACAAATAGGCTAGAGTGCAGCAAGAGCCGTTGTCAAAAGGAACTTTTACTGTGTTTAAGTTGACGCATAAATAACCGGCAAGAGCTCCAATCAGCAATGCCGAGCAGAATAAAAAGTAAAACGGAGCGGCAGAAAAAAACGGCAGTAAAGAAATTCCCAATAAGGTGATGATTGCTGAAATAATCATGGTGTGCGGTAAAAAATTCAGCACGCCGTAAAAAATGCAAAAGACTGAAAAAAATGCAATAAGCACAAGGCGCGACGCCCACAATGGTAAAAAGGAATAAGGAAATCCGTCGTCCAGCGGCTGCAGAAAAACCGTAATTGCCACACAGCATATCACAATTGGTATAAAAATTAAATTGTCAAAAAACATAGAAGAAATAAATATAATTGCCGCTAAAAGCAAAGGGATAAAAAAGCGACTTGCTGTCAACGGCTCTATAAAATCGTTAAGCGGTGAAAAATAGTAAATTAAAATTGCGCCAATGGCATAAAATCCTAAAATATAGCTGAACGGCAGCATTGTCGGAGTAATAGTCAGCGTTTGCATATATTTATTGGCAATCGGCGTAAAAACAAGCAGCATAGCGGCTAAACCAGCAATAACCAATAACACAAATATAAATATACCAGCACTCAACATTTAAAATCTCCATAAATTTAGGGCTAGTATAAACGTAATTTGTTAAATTATTCTTTTCAATTTGCAAATAAAAAATGAATCCATACCTTTTTTATCGGCAGCATAAAACGGCAGAGTGCGGATAAATCCCTGCGGTGTGACAAGCTGGTCATTCCATTCGCCGAAAGCGGATATATCGGAAAGGCTCAAAGGTATAATTTCAAAATTTTTCTGTTCGCTGATAAACGAATTTATTTGTTTTTCGCCTTCATCTTGGGCAATAGAGCAGGTACTGTAAACCAAAATGCCGTTGATTTTTACAGCATTTTTGCAGTTTTCAAGCAGCTGTTTTTGCAACGCCGCCTGCAAAGCAGTGTCTTCTTTTGTTTTAAGATATAACACTTCGGGGTGGCGGCGGAAAGTTCCAGTTGCCGAACAAGGCGCGTCTAATAAAATAATGTCAAATTGTTCGGTGTTATACCGTAAAAAATCCAAAGCGTCGGCAGCCAAAGTTTTTATGTTTTCCAAGCCTAAGCGCCGCATATTCTGCTTTAAGGTTTCCAAACGTTCGGCAGAAATATCAATCGCCGTAATTTGTGCGCCGCGGGCGGCTAACTGCGCAGTTTTTCCCCCAGGGGCTGCGCATAAGTCCAAAACTTTCAGACCGGACAAATCGTTGCCTAAAGTTTGCACCGGCAAGCTTGCCGCGGCGTCTTGAACCCACCAAGCGCCGTTATTATAGCCTTCAAGTGTTGGAATTTTCGGATTATTGTATAACCGCAGAGATCCGTTCGGCAATAAATCTGCACCCAGCTTTTTCGCCCATTCCGCCGGATTTTTTTTGATTGTAATATCCAGCGGCGGCAAAACAAAAACACTCTGTGCGATGCTGCTTTGTTCCTGCTCTGAATAATCGGCTATAATCTGCCTGAAACTTTCGGGCAGGGGATTTATGGTCTCTATTCTTTTCAGCAGTTCTTCTTTTTGCGTTAAAATTTTGCGTAAGACGGCATTTGCCAGCCCGCCTAAAAAGCGGTCTGTTGTTTTGCAGATATTGGCAACGGTTTCGTTAATTACTGCGTACGGCGCGGTCTGCATATATAAAATTTCACATTCGGCTAAAATAAGCAAATATTCGGCAAAGCGGTGTTTGTTGGGAATTTTTCTGCTTAAAAAAGAATGTAAAACCGCACGCAGCGCCACATAGCGCCGCAATGCGGTCAGGATTAGCATATTGGCAAAAGGCAAGTCCTTTTCGGAGAATTGCTTTTTTAGCTCTCCGAAAAAGACCTTGTCCTCTAAGACGGATTGCAGAGTTTGTGCTGCTTTAATCCTTAGATTTTGCATTTTTGCCTTTCACCTTTTTGTGGTCGGTAATGGTTTGAATCAGGATATACATTAACGGAATGAATACCAAACCGGCTAATGTACCGACAACCATACCCGTAAATACCGGCACACCCACAGCTACACGACTGCCTGCGGAAGCGCCTGTTGCCCATACCAGCGGAGCCACACCCAAAATAAAGGTGCAGGCAGTCATCAGCACGGCACGGTAACGTTCACGCGTACCATACAGAGCCGAGGTCAGAATTGACTTGCCTTCAATGTGGGCTTCGCGTGCAAATTCCACAATCAAAATTGCGTTCTTAGCAGCCAAGCCTACCAGCAGTACCAAACCCAATTGAGCGTAAATACTCAAAGACATGTTGGTGGCAAACAAGCCGCAGGTTGCGCCGAGCATAGCCGTCAAAACAGATAGCATAACCGCCAATGGAATCATCCAGCTTTCATATTGGGCAACCATAAACAAATATGCAAACAAAGCGGCAAATGCGATGATGTAGAAAATTTGTCCCTGGTTGTTCTTTTCTTGCAAGCTGGTACCAGACCAAGCATAAGTATAGCCTTTAGGCAAAGTCTGAGTAGCCAAATCTTCCAAAGCCTGCATTGCCTCACCAGAGCTGTATCCGCTGGCAGCAACTGCGTTTACGGTTGCAGCCGGATATTGGTTGTAGCGATCGATACCGCGCGGCAGCAGCACAGTTTTCATTTTAATCAAACTTCCCAGCGGAACCATCTCGCCTTTGCCGCTCTGAACATAAATTTTGTTCAGGCTGTCAAGGTCTTTACGATATTTCCAATCAGCTTGGATTTTAACTTTGTTAACCTGTGTGCCGATGTTGATATCGTTGATGTGCGAAGAACCGATGTAGGTTTGCAGGGTGCTGTAAATATCGCCAACGGCAACACCTAAAGATTCGGCTTTTTCACGGTCAATTTCAATATAAGCGTGCGGTGTTTGCGCGTTAAATGTTGAATAAGCCAATGAAATTTGCGGCAAAGCCATAGCCTGACGGGTGAACGCATTTACGGTTTTTTCCAAATCTTTCATATCTGTATTGTCTACCGCCTGAATTTTGAAGTCCATAGCGTTGGTTGAGCCCAACCCCGGAATAGCCGGCATTTCAAACATTTGAATTTTAGCTTCCGAGAAGTTGGAAACACGAGCCATCAGGTTGCGCAAAACGTTGGTAGAATACATATCGTCGCCTTTACGCTCTGCCCAGTTTTTGAGCGAGATAACGGCAAAGCCCACGTTTTCGCCTTGACCAGCCATAATACTGAAGCCTTCCATGGTCATCACGGATTCAATAGCCGGATGGTCTTTGATGACTTCCAGTATTTTTTCATTTACAGCTTTTGTTCTAACATTAGACGCACCTTCCGGCAGCTGAACGTTAACCATGATAATACCTTGGTCTTCGTCCGGCAAAAATGATGTCGGAGTGATTTTGATAAAGAATGCATTAAGTGCAAACAGCATCAAAAGCATAAACACAATCACACTGATTTTGCGTCCGATGTAGCCTACAGCCACCAAATATTTGTTGGTTGCGCCTTGAATAAAGCGGTTGAACCAGCCTAAAAATCCGGTTTCTTTCTGCTCAAACGGGCGCAGAAATGTTGCGGACAATGCCGGAGACAGAGTCAAAGCGTTGATGGCAGAGAAACCTACGGCAAAGGCAATGGTAATAGCAAATTGCTGATAAATTTTACCGGTAATACCGCCCATGAAAGCGATAGGCACGAAAATTGCCAGTAATACCAAAGTTGTGGCCACAACGGCGCTGGAAACTTGGCTCATAGCTTTAATTGCGGCTTGCTTAGCACTTAGTTTTTCTGCCTGCATCAAAGCCAGCGTACGTTCCACCACCACAATAGCGTCATCCACTACCAAACCGATAGCCAAAACCAAACCGAACAAAGTCAAAATGTTCAGGTTAAAGCCCAAAGTTTTCATCATGGCAAAGGTTGCCAAAATAGATACCGGAATTGCGATTGACGGAACCAAAGTAGCGCGCCAGTCTTGCAAGAAAACATAGCAAACCAGCACCACCAGCATAAAGGTTAGGAACAAGGTAAAGAACACTTCTTCAATGGAAGCGGAAATAAATTCAGTAGTATCTTTAAAGATTTTTACTTCCAAATCTTCCGGATAAAAACGTTCCAATTTAGCTAGTTCGGCGCGAACAGCTTTCATGGCGTTAATAGAGTTTGCACCAGAGGATTTGTTAATCATAATAGACACAGCCGGCTGTCCGTCAACGGTGGAATTCATTAAATAGTCTTCCGAACCCAATTCTACGCGGGCAATATCTTTTAGGCGAACCAATCCGCCCTCTTCGGCCGTGCGCACAATGATGTTTTCAAAATCTTTCGGGTCGTTTAAACGGCCTTGAGTTTCCAAAGAATATACCAAAACCTGTTTGCCGTCACCTGGAGCCGAACCGATAGAACCCAAAGAAGGTTGAACGTTTTGGCTGGTAATAGCGGCTTTAATCGCCGAAACTGGAATGTTCAAAGCGGCAACTTTGTCGGCGTCAATCCATACGCGCATACTGGTTGCCGAACCCATAATATTAACTTCACCCACACCATAAGCACGGCTCAAAGCAATTTTAATATTATTTTCAACGTAGTTGTTTAAGTAGTTGCTGTCATAGGTTCCTTTAGGAGACGTCACCTGCATAAACGCCAAAATATCCGAAGAACGGCGTTCTACAGTCACACCATAGGTTTGCACTTCTGACGGCAAAGAACTCAAAGCCTGCTGTACGCGGTTTTGCACTTTTACTTGGTCCAAATCAGGGTCTGTACCTGTTTCAAAGGCAATAGAAAGCTGATAAGCGCCGGAGTTATAAGAAGAAGATGACATATACAGCATATTTTCAATACCGTTAATGTTCTTTTCCAGCGGAATACCAACGTTTTTAGCCACAGTTTCGGCACTGGCGCCAACATATACGGTTGATACGCGGATTTCTGGAGGTGCAATTTCCGGATACATGCCGATAGGCATCGTAAATACAGAAACCAAGCCTGCCAACGCCATAACAATGGCAATTACTACGGCAAAACGAGGTCTTTCAATAAAAAATTTAGAAAACATTTTTCTTTTATCCTATTTTTATTTTTCTAAAACGCCGACTTTAATCGGAGAATTGTTTTGAATCTTCACTGTACCGGAAACCACAATCAATTCGCCTTCTTTCAAGCCGTTCATAATGATTTGTTCGTTTTCGTTAATTGAATCGCCTAAAACAACACGACGCTGTTCTGCCACGCCATGAAGTTCATTTTCTTTGCTTTTGCTCTCATCAATTTTAGCAATATAAACAAATGCGCCGTCGGTATCATAGTTCAAAGCAGATTGCGGAACCACAACAGAATATGTTGGTTTACCGGTCAAAATAGCAGATTGAACATAGTTTCCCGGAATCAATTTTTGGTCGGAGTTATCTACATCTACAAAAATAGAAACAGTAGCGGTGGAAGAATTGATTTCATTGTTTAAGAATTTGTCGACAACCTTTTCATCTATAACTTCGCCGTCAGCCAAGGTAATGCGGGCGGTTAAATCTTCAGCTTTATGTCCCATTTTTTTAACTTGCAAAACTTCTTTATCCGTCAAAGAAAAAGAAATTCTCATCGGGCTGATTTGTACGATTTTTGCCAATACCTGATTAGATGCAACAACATAGTTACCTTTAGTTACCAAGGCTTTACCAATACGTCCGCTGATAGGAGCGGCTACTTTGGTGTTGTCCAAATCAATTTTAGCGACATCTAAGTTGGCTTGAGCTTCTTCAACAGCGGCTTTAGCTTGTAAATATCCGCTTTGAGAAGAGTCAAAAGTTGCTTTGGATGCAAATTTTTCGCTGCTCAATTTTACTTGACGGTTATAGTCGCGTTCGGCGCGCACCAAATTAGCCTTGGCGCTGTCTAGGCGGGCTTTTGCCAAATCATAAGCGGCTTGATATTTAGAAGGGTCTATTTCAAACAGAACATCGCCTTCATTAACAAACTTGCCTTCTTGGAACAAAACGTTTTCAACCGTGCCGGTAACCTGCGGCAAAATGTTTACTTCGTTTATTGTTTCAACATATGAAATTTTTGTTTGAGCCGAAGTGATATCTTTTGTTTCGCTTTTTTGCGCCAAGACATAAACTTCGCCCATTCCATAGCCCATTCCCTGAGCCGATGGAGACAAGCGTCCTTTTAAATACCAACCGATAGAAATGCACACCAATAAGATTGCAATTCTAACAATGGCTCCTTTAATGTTTGGAGAACTAATTTTCATTGTTTACACCTTCCGTTTTTATACTGTTAAAAATTAAATTAAATCCTTGTCTTACAATTTGTTCAAAATCCAAAGTCATCCGTTTTGCCAAATAGTTTTCTAAAAGACCCATCCACAAAGCTTGCAAAATTTCCGTGATGCTTTCAACATCAACATCTGCTTTTATTTTTTTATTTTCTTTAAGCTTGCACAATGTGTCGCTCATAATTTTGCGAGAAACCTCTCTGGTTTGTTCCACTAAAGGACGGATTTTTACCAAAATAGCTTCGCTCCATTCCATTTGACAGGTAATAAAAAAGATAAATTTATATTCCAGCGGATTTTTTTTCATGTGATGATAAGCAAGCAGCATCATATCAGCCAAAATATCCAAATTTTCTTCTTCTTTACCGGCACGAAATTCTTCAAGTCGTTTTATATGTTTCTGCACAAAATCATTGATTAGTGCAGCGACAATATCCGGCTTGTTGCGAAAATACCAATAAACCGCGCCTTTAGTCAAATTTATGCGTTTGGCGATTTCATCAAAAGTGGTTTTTGAATAGCCTTTTTCATAAAAGATATCCATGGCGGATTCTAAAATCGCCTGTCTGGTTTGCTCTGCATCTTCTTTTGTTCTGCGCATTGCGGATATACCTTTGATTTATATTATACCAAATGGTATGTATAAAACAAAATTCAAAAACTTCAATATTTTTTTTATACATTCAGGTATGTATATTTATTAAAAACTTATTAAAATTTAGATTGTTTATTTAGTTGCCCAAGACGGCAGCTGTCTGCCGCGCTTGTCTGTGGTTTCCGGTGCACTCGCTGTGTCTGCCTGCTGCACAGTTTCGCCGTCTTCATCATCTGCGGCAGTAGAGGCAACCGAATTGTCTAAATCGGTTACAATATGCCGTTTCAGCGGAGTTAAGGAACGTCCTTCTTCTGCGCCGCCTTCTTCCGGTTCTTTGCTGTCAGTTGGGTCTTCGTCCAAAACGGAGTTGGCATTTTTCAAATATAAATCCAGCAAAGCGGCAAAGCTTTCATTATAATATTGTATGCAATAATCAAAAGATACCGGTTTTTGCGGATTTGCAATTTTTTGCACATAAGCTGTCAGCGAGCAAATGCGGTTGCGATAAGCCACCCAGCTGTCAAACATATCACGGATGTTGCCGTTTTTAATATCCGGTCCGTTATTCCATTTTTCAATTGTCGGCATAGTTAAAATAGTGGCTAAGTCGTTCTTAATATATTTAGTCGTGCGTTCTATTTCGCCCTTAATGCATTCATCTTGCGGCTTTTTTTCGGCAATGCAGGAGTTATATTGCTCGTCGTGATCAACTTCCAAATATCTGTTGCCGCCGTCGGCATTGATAAGCCGCGACGCATACGGATTGCGCGGATTGTTTATATTAAGATTGTGCAGAATGTTGCTTAAATAATCCTTTTGCAAAAAGTTTTGATACAAGGTGCAGGAAATTTTAGGATCAATCAATGGAGCAATATATTTAGTTGCCGGCACATTCAGCGAACAAATGCGGTTGCGGTAAGCCGTCCAGCTTTCATACATATCGCGCAGCATATCTTTGTTTTTATCCAAAGAGCCGTTCCAGCCAATCAATCTGTTGTCGGCAAGCAGATTTTTATAAAGAATTTTTACGTCGCGTAAAATACGCTGGCTTTCTTCTTTAGCGCATTCATCGTTATTGTTGGTTATTTTGCTGCATTGTTCATAAGTTTCATCGTCCAAATATTCTGGAAACACAAACTTGCTCACATCAGCTTTTGCTGCAAAAGCATAACAAAGAGAAAACACAAACAAAATATATTTTAACATTAAAAAGCCTTTCTGTTAGCCGTTATAATAATACTTTAGCTTCAAAAAGTAAATACTATCTTAAATAATGTCTTCAAAGCCCAAGCCGGAGCGTAAAATTTTTTGCGCCGCTTCGCTGTAGCTGCCATTTTCTAAATGGGTAATAAATGGAGGTAAAATATGGCAGGGGGCTTTAGAATCTTTTTGCGCCGCCACTAAAACCCGCTTTGCCGCTTGTCCTTTTTTGGAATAAATCGGCAAAATTTGCAAATTACCGGCTTTGTTGTGCAAAATATTGCAAATTTGCGGCAGGGCTTCGGCGCGGTTTACTATATATATTTTACCGAACGGCTTTGCCATTTTCAGGCAGAACTCCAGCCAATGACACAAGTCAAAGCCGCTGTGATTGTGGGCTGCTGCTTTGCTTTTGTTCGGTGATGGCAAATCGTGTTCGCTGTAGGGAGGGTTGGTGACAACCGCGTCAAACGAGCAGGGAACAAGATTATTTTCTTTTGTTCCCAGTCTGATGTCTGCGTTTTGGTAATGTAAATGCTTAAAATTGTTTTCTTGCGCGCTGAATGTTGACAATTCCGCTAATTCCGGCTGAAGCTCCAGTCCCAAAATGTCGACATTGTTGTTTTCAAAACGTTTGGCTAAACACAATGACACAGCGCCGGTGCCTGAACCGACATCTAAAATTTTTCCATTTTTCAGGCTTGCTGCAAAAGCTGCCAGCAATACGGCGTCAGTTGAGGCGCGGTATCCGTCAACCGGTTGAAAAATCTTAACTTTCTTGTCTAGAAGATAATCTGAAGTATATGGCGGCAGCATTGCTTTTTTCCTTTTAATACAAAAAAACTCAGGAGCTGAACTCCTGAGCTAAAGCCTATTTGCTAAACAAATTAGTCATTTGCGTTTGGGCAAACTTTAGCTTGTTCAGCATTGAACTTGATAGCAGCTTCGTCAGCTTCTGCATCGCTGGAAATAGCGCTTTGCGGGCATTCTGAAATGCAAACGCCGCAGTCAATGCAGGTATCCGGATCTACAACATACTGTTCATCGCTAACATGAAAAGCGCTTACTGGGCAAACAGAGGCGCAAGTGCCGCATTTTACACAGTTGTTATTTACTACTGAAGGCATATTTAATTCTCCTTAAAATTTTTATATCAGCGGAAACTACTCTAAAACATTTCATAATAAAAGCAAGTGTTTTTTATCAGCTGCGTTCATTTTTGTTTTGCTTAGCCTGTGCTAAGTTAACTTTTGGTTTGTTTTCGCTCAAATAATACATCTGCTTTTTTTCAGAAGGCACAATTTGCGCCACGCATTTTTCGTCTGGCTCGGCTTTCATCAAAGCAATAGCATCGTCAATAACCTGCCGTTCGCAATAAAATTGCGGCATGCCGTTTTTCATTTTATACACCGGACGGTTTTTAAAGCGTCTTATTTTTTTCTTTTTTCCGTTTTTAATTTCAGTAGTTACCACCGGAGTTTTTTTCATTTTGGTCGAGCCGTCCGGATTCTTATTGCAAACCAAACATTGGTCAACCTGCAGGTCATAGCAGCCGGCTGGCTTAAAGGTTTTTATTTCATCGGTTTTGATGTAATTGTTCAAAATCATATGCAGCACAAAGAATCTTTTAGAAATTCCGGCGTCAACTTTCCACAGCGCCAAACAGCGGCTTAAATAGCTGTTAGGTTTATTTTCATTCAGCGCCTTTACAAATTCTGAATTTCCAAATTCGTTATTTGCCACAAAAGCAAAGTTTTTAGTCACAAACATTTTGGTGTCATTAAGCTTTACTTTTACATTTTTCAAAATTTTTGGAAGCAAGTAAAAGTAAGAGGAACGGTCGACTTGCTGCATTCCCTGATGCTGGGTGATATATTGTCCCTTTTGCACAAAAGCCGACATTTTGCCTTTTGCGCCGCGTTTTTCCAAAGGCATTCCTTTTTCATCAATATAATTTGTGCAGCCGTAGCCGATAGTCAAAAATCCTTTGTTGTCGTCATATGTAGTGGCATGGAAGTTTTCGGCAAATGCCATAAATGTTCTGAAATCTTGCTGGGTATTGATAAATGCTTTCAGGTTATGCTTTTGCACATCGTTTAATTGGTCTTTGCCCAAACCTTGAGCTGTCAGCGCTTCTTGCACGTTTTTATCCAAAGTGTTAAAGCCGACAGCAGGAGTATTGGCTTTTTGTTTGTCTTTTGGCGTTTTCGCGCTCTGAGTTGTGTGCGTATAGCGAGCCACGGCTTCAGAAAAATGTTTCAATGTTTTAGTCGGTGCAATTTCGTCTTCAATAACATCGGTCTTGCGTTCTTTTTCCTGATTTGAACATTTATAAGCGCCCAATGATAAAAAAGCGCTCAAGGTGGCAGCGCCCAAAACAGCTCCCATTTTTCGCCGATTCTTTTCAAAAACTCTTTTAATATGCTCAATACGCTGCAAATATTTATCATTCATATTTTTGAAAATAGGCGCCGTTAAAGTTTTGAATGTGCCGTAAAGAAAGTTTCCGCCGCGTTCGGTAAAATCATTCATTTTTGCAGAAGAGGCAAGCGCCTTGTCCTTAAACTTTTGAGCCAGAAAACGATTGTAGGCTTTATTTAATCTTTTTAAACTGTCTGTATCTACCAAAACCTTAAATCTGTTTTTGGGATTGGCGTTGTTTAAAAGCATTGTCAGGCGGACAGCTTTTTTATAGCGGGCATAAATATTTTCAACAACTATTCGTCTTGCTTCATCATCTTGCACATTTTTTAAGCTGTAAGGTTTGACAATAACCCTATCGGCAAAACGCAAGGTCGGAATTTTCCGTGTGCCGTCTTTGCTGTATTTGGCTATTTCCGCTGCTTGATTTTTTAGATATTGGCTGAACAGTGCTTGCTCAAAGGCATCGCTATTAGTTGTGCCGTCTGCGTATGCCGCCGGTACAATAAAGTCATATTGCCCTAAAGAAGTTTTAAATGGCTCAAAAATGCTGTTTTTATATTCACTTAACAAAAAATTTTCATACTCTTTTTTCATTTTCGCAACACCTTTAAAATTTATTATATTATAGAGCGTATTTTCCCAAAAGTCCAGTGTGTTTTTGGACAAAACGGGAAATGTTGTAAAATTAAAAAACAGGCATATTTAATAGGATAAAAGGAGGCGATATGGCAGAATATAAAACGGACGTTTTAATAATAGGCTCAGGACCGGCGGGGTATACAGCAGGAATTTATGCCGCAAGGGCAGGGCTGAAAGCTTTGATCGTTGTCGGAAATCAAAAGGGTGGACAGCTTATTTTATCAAACGAAGTAGACAATTACCCAGGGTTTGTCAAAACGCTGACTGGTTTTGAGCTGATGGAAAAAATGCGGCAGCAGGCAGAAGTGCGCGGTGTAACTGTGCTTGACGACACCATATCGGAAGTCGATTTTTTGGATCACCCGTTTACCTGTAGTTCTATCGGCGGAAATTCCTATCAGTCAAAAGCTATTATTGTGGCAACCGGTTCATCTGTAAATTGGCTGGGGTTGCCAAGTGAGCAAAAATATATAGGTCACGGCGTTTCATCTTGCGCCACCTGCGACGGCTTTTTCTATCGCGGCAAGGAAGTTGCGGTAGTCGGCGGTGGCAATACGGCGGCAGAAGAAGCGCTGTATTTGTCGGCTTTTACGGATAAGGTTTATTTAATTCATCGCCGCCATTCTTTGCGTGCCGATACGGTTTTGCAGCAGCGTATATTGCAAAATCGGAAAATTGTGTTGGTTTGGAATAATGTGATTGAAGAAGTTTTAGGTGAAGAAGAGCCGCTTTCCGTAACCGGTTTAAGGATTCGCAATGTCAAAACAGATATGCAAAAAACACTGCATGTTGCCGGCTTGTTTGTGGCAATAGGGCATCACCCGAACACCGAGCTGTTCCGTAATTATCTGAATTTAACCTCAAACGGATATATCGCCACAGGGGCAAACGGCTGTTCTACCAATATAAAAGGCGTATTTGCGGCAGGAGATGTCTGCGAGCCGGAGCATCATCAAGCGGTTATTGCCGCTGGTTCAGGAGCTAAAGCTGCTTTAGAAGTCATCAAATTCTTGCGTTAAAACAGCTATGGAATGTTTTTATTTGACTTTTGACGTATCCTCGCCTAATCTTTGCAAAAAATTAAAGAAAGGCTGGTTATGCGCTATAAAATCACGGTGGAATATGAGGGAACTCACTTGGTAGGCTGGCAAAAGCAAAAAGACGGCGCCAGCGCGCAGGAGTTTTTAGAAAAAGCTATTTTAGGCTTTTCACACCAAACAACCGAAGTGTTCGGAGCCGGACGAACCGATGCCGGAGTTCACGCTTTGGCGCAAGTGGCGCATTTTGACTTAGACATCGATTTGAGCGAATATAAAATAATGGAAAGTCTGAACGCTTTGCTGCGCGAGTTACAAGCGCCGGTCAGCGTGTTACAGGCAGAAAAAGTAACTGACGATTTTCACGCCCGTTTTTCCGCAGTCGGACGCGGCTATATTTATCGAATTTTGAACCGCCGCGGTCCTAGTCCTTTGCTGGTAGACAGAGTATGGCGCGTGCCATATCCGCTGGATATTGAAGCAATGCGGCAAGGAGCTGCATATTTGCTTGGACATCACGATTTCAGTTCATTCCGCGGAGCCGGCTGTCAGGCAAAAAGTCCGGTGAAAACTTTAGATAAACTTGATATAGAGCGCAACGGAGATGAAATTATTTTTACCGTGGAAGCGCGCTCGTTTATTTATCATCAGGTGCGCAATATGGTCGGCACCTTGAAAGAAGTCGGCAACGGACGCCTCAAACCGGAAGACGTCAAAACCATTTTAGAGGCTTGTGACCGTACTAAAGCCGGTATCAGCGCCCCCGCCTACGGCTTGTATCTGAATAAAGTTATGTACTGATCTGATAAAATTAAGCTTTGCAGAAAAGCAACAAAACTCTTGCACCGCTTGCATATTTTCGCTACTCTTATGCCAACAAAAGGATTGTAAAAAAGATGATTGCTAAATTACGCGGGCTGATTGACACAATCGGCGATGATTATTGCATTATAGACGTGAACGGCGTTGGCTATCTCGTTTCCGCTTCGTCTAAAACTCTTGGTAAATTGGTTCAGGGACAGGAAGCCACACTTTTGACAGAAATGGTGGTGCGGGAAGACAGTCTGTCGTTGTTTGGCTTTGCCGATGCGTGGGAAAAAGAATGGTTTTCCACGCTTACCAAAGTTCAGGGAGTAGGTGCCAAAGTTTGCCTGAGTATTCTTTCGGTTTTAACTCCGGCACAGCTTTCACAAGCCGTCAGCGCGCAAGATAAAACATCATTTTGCCGCGCTTCCGGTGTGGGTCCAAAACTTGCTGCCCGCATAGTTACCGAACTCAAAGATAAAATCGTTACAATTCCGGTCGGAATTTCCGGCACCAATGCAGATGAAGCTATAGAAGGCGCTCCAGCAGCTCAGGTTGTTTTGCCCAAAGACGCCGATTATTCTAAAAGCGAAGATGTTATTTCGGCTTTGGTTAATCTGGGCTATCAACGTTTGGAGGCTTATCGCGCCGTATCTAAAGCTCTGGCAGAAAATCCGGACGCCAATGTGCCGACGCTTATTCGCCTTGCCTTAAAAGAATTTGCTCAAAAGGAATTTTAGACCATGAAAGATGATACGCGAATCGTTAGCCCGCAAGCCCAAGCCGAAGACGAACAAATCGGCAACAATCCGGTGAGTCTGCGTCCGACAAGTTTGGACGACTTTGTAGGACAGCGTGATGTTTGCGATAATTTAAAAGTGTTTATCGCCGCCGCCAAACAACGCGGAGAAGCGCTTGACCATGTGCTGTTGTTTGGTCCTCCGGGGCTTGGTAAAACCACGCTTTCTTCTATTGTCGCCAAAGAACTGGGAGTAGGTTTCAGAGCCACTTCGGCGCCGATGATTTCTAAATCCGGAGATTTAGCGGCGATTTTGACCAATTTGGAACGCAACGATGTGTTGTTTATTGATGAAATTCACCGTCTAAATCCGGCAATTGAAGAAGTTTTATATTCCGCCATGGAGGATTTTCAGCTGGATTTGATTATCGGTGAAGGTCCTTCCGCCCGTTCTGTACGCATAGACCTGCAGCCGTTTACTTTGGTGGGCGCCACCACGCGTTCCGGCTTGCTTTCCACTCCGCTGCGCGAACGTTTTGGAATTCCTTTGCGCTTGGATTTTTATTCCCATGAAGATTTAAAGAAAATTGTACAGCGCAACGCTAAACTTTTAAACATAGAAATCTCGGAAGACGGAGCTATGGAAATTGCCAAACGTTCTCGGGGAACGCCTCGTATCGCCGGACGCTTGCTACGCCGCGTGCGCGACTTTGGCGCGGTTTCCGCGCAAAAAGTGATAGATTCGCACATTTCAGACCTTGCCTTGAAACGCTTAGATGTGGACGATTTCGGGCTGGACGCTTTTGACCGCCGCTATTTGAACTGCATTGTCAAAAATTACGGGGGAGGTCCTGTCGGAGCCGATACTTTGGCGGCTGCCCTTTCGGAAGAGCGCGACACTATTGAAGAAGTTGTGGAGCCGTTTTTGCTAAAGCTCGGATTTTTGCAGCGCACTCCGCGCGGACGCATTATCTCGCAGCTGGGCTATCGCTATTTAGGAATTAACATGCCGGCGAAACAAACCAAGCAATATGAACTTTTGGAAACTTTGGAGGATTAGACAATGTTTGAGAGCACACTCCCTGCTTTGGGCAAAATAGAAAACAAAATTTTTGCTTATCCGGTACGGGTTTATTATGAAGATACCGATGCTGGCGGGATTGTTTATTATGCTAATTATCTGAAGTTTGCCGAACGCGCCCGCACGGAATTTATCCGTACGCTGGGGGTAAGTCAGGAAAAAAATTTGGAAGCCGGACAGACCGGATTTGTCGTTCGCTCCTGTAACATTGACTATGTTGCCTCGGCTCGTTTAGATGACGCGCTGGTTGTTACTTGTAAAATTTTGGAAGTCGGCGGTGCCAGCTTGCGCGTGCAGCAAGAAATTTACCGCGGCGATACTTTACTGACCAAAATTGAAGTAAAGTTGATTCATATGAGTTTAGCTTTGAAAAGACCTGTCAGAATTGAGGCTGATTTAGGCGCAAAAATCAAAGAACTTCTTTAGTCGCTGCTCACAGCAAAATGGTGTTCGCCAAATTTGCGCACTTCATCTTGAGGAGTGAATAAAAAGTAATAGTAACGAATATTTGCAATAGTTTTGGCTGCGGTGTTAGTGCGCAAGCGTTTCAAAATTTCTTGCTTGTGATTCCATTGGTTAAATTTGCTGTTTCCTTTGGTCGCCACATGTTGGGTAGCCATCCAGGTTGTATCAATGTAATAAGTATAGCCGTTAAGGTTTACGGCATTCCAAGCATGACCAGTTCCAAGCTGCTGCGGTCTGTATTGTTTTTGCAAATTCTTAGTGGTTACAACATACCCTGAAACAATCCTGACGCCGCGTATGCCGGCATACATAGACATTTCTTGAAACAATTTAGCAAAATCCAAGCATATTCCGGTACGTGCTTTGAAAACATCATAATGATAACTCATATTTTTTAGATTAGGCGCATTATCAAATTTATAACTGTCATAGGCAATATGGGTGGCAATCCAATAGGCTATTGCCTGCATTTTTTCTATTTTATTGTCAAATGGTTTAGTCAGATAAATAGCAACAGATCGTTCGTTTTTTGAAATGGCTTGAGGGACGTTTAAGGCGCGGCGTAAAATTAACTGCCGATTAACGGAATTTTGCCGGATAAGCGGAGGTTCTTTAGCAAAAACCGGCGGCAGCACAAAAAATAAAGCAGCTGCCAGCAGCAAAAGTTTATGCATATTTATCATTGTTTGGCTCGTTCAGGTTTGGCAGCAGTAAAAATATAACCATATACAGGGCTTTCTGCCTCATTCCGCAGAATATGCCGCTCACAGTTAATAACTTTTAGACCAGTGCTTTTTAAGGCTTTTTCCACATAGTTGGGATTATGTACAAAACGTCCGCTTGGAGCCATAAAGAAATCATCATCATTATAATGATTTTCTGTCACCGAAAAAAAGAACATTCCGTTTGAAGTCAATGACTTTGAAATTCGCACAAATACTTTGGTTAAATCGCCGAAATAAGTCAGTACATCAGAAGCAATAATCACATGAAAATAGTAATCGGTCGTTTCCATATAATGACAGATATCATCGCAAATCAGTTGAGCATAAATTTTCTTTTCTTTTGCTTGTTCAAGCATTTTTTCCGACAAATCAACGCCGATAAGCCCCTTGCGGGAGGCAAATTTTTTCATTTTTTCACCGCACAAACCGGTGCCGCAGCCAAGGTCTAGGATATGATATCCTTTGAAAACCGAAGTTTTAAGATGTTTCGCCGCTTCATTTTCAATTAAAGTCGGAGCTTGATAGTCTAAAGATTTCAGCGTTTCATCAAAATCTTGAGCAAAGGAGTCAAAGGTTGCTTTAATAAAGTGGCTGTCCGAATTTAAAAGTGCATGACCATTGGTCAAGGCGCACGCCATATGCTGTACAATTTTGTTATTCGGGAAAAAGTTTAGCCATTTTGAGGCATATTTTTTTGCCAGTTCTTCGCTTTTTTCAGAATAACATTCATAAAGCAAATAGCCGAAATTTAATGCTACTTCATCGGTTTGTTCCGGTGCTGTCTTAACATATTTCCAAGCAAAAATAATGCAATTTTCCCAATCATTTAACGAGCGGTAGGTTTCGCTTAAAGCGTTTAAAACCTCGCGGTTATGCTCGTCCAGCTCATAAGCTCGCAAATATTTATCAATGGCTTTTTCATATCGCTGCATGGCAACAAGTGCATTGCCTGAAATCATATTGGCAACCACGCTTGAAGGGTGGCGCTCTAAAGATTTTTTTGCAAACTCTAGTGCCAAAACATATTTGCCAAGCGAATAATAAGTGTTGGCAAGGTTAATCATTGCAATATAACTATTGTTATTTTGCTCATACATTTTTTGATAATAGGTAAGAGCTTCTTCATAGTTGCCGCGGCAGAAGGCTATATTTGCCAAATTTTGCCATGCTGACATATTATTGGAATTTAAACTAAGAGTTTTGTTGGCAAAGTCAGCCGATTTATCATAATCGCCGATTTCATAATTGATTGTTGAAAGGTTTAATAGTGCAGCTTCAGAATTTTTATTCAATTTCAAGGCATGGCTATATAGTTCAATTGCTTTTTCTTTATCACCCAGCGAATCAAAGCAGTTGCCGCAGGCAATAGCATATTTCTCCGCCTTTGGATTACCTTGTAATAAAAGCTGGTAAATTTCCAAAGCTTTCTGAAATTGTTTTTCGCCAAATAAAACCGAAGCCTGATGCTCTAAATTTTCCACTGTAACCTCAATTTTTTATCAACTGGCAGGAAGTATAACATAGGAGTACGCAAAATAAAAGAAAAAATATTTACAAAAATGCAAAAAAAGTATTGACTAACTAAAAAATATCCGCTATTAACGTAGTGTAATTTTTATGGGGTTGTGGCGGAATTGGTAGACGCGCCAGACTCAAAATCTGGTGGCAGCAATGTCTTGAGAGTTCGATTCTCTCCGGCCCTACCATAAAACTAAAAACACTCATTCGTAAGAATGGGTGTTTTTTTGTTTTAAAGCCGGAAGAAGCGAACTCGATAAGAGAGTTCGAAGCGGATAGCCGGCAAAACCGAGTGATAGCGAAGGTTGAGCCGTTGCGACGCGAAAGGCACGGCTCTTGCAAACTTGTTTGCAAGAGTAGGAATATAACAAGCTCTCCGGCCCTACCATAAAACTAAAAACGCTCATTCGTAAGAATGGGTGTTTTTTTGTTTTAAAGCCGGAAGAAGCGAACTCGATAAGAGAGTTCGAAGCGGATAGCCGGCAAAACCGAGTGATAGCGAAGGTTGAGCCGTTGCGACGCGAAAGGCACTGCTCGTGCAAACTTGTTTGCAAGAGTAGGAATATAACAAGCTCTCCGACCCTACCATGAAAATAAAATCAAGCTAAATAATGTTATAAGCTGAAAATGTAAAAAATTACAGGCTTAAATTTATAACTTTCCAATAACATCTAAGACCTTTTATAATATCCTTAAAATCTTAAATAGTGTGTGAAAATAATGAGTTTTATTCTGTTTAATTACCTGATAGGAGTTGCAGAATAATTATCTTTACATTCAAATAATCTTTAGCTAAAATAGCAAATGGATAGACAATAGTCTGTCTGGGGTGTGAGAACCTCGTTAATGCACGTCTAAAATGACGTTAAAAGCCTTCTGGTCGTAGCTGGAAGGCGACAAAATAGGCTATAATAAATATGGCTCATAGATTCTAGAAATATGTGGCATATCGCTAATATGTCGCACTACATTGCATTAAGTACGTTCTCAACTTCCAGCTGTCTTATCGACAGCATTTTTTTGTTGTATTAGAAGTTGATGAAATAGGAATTGATAATGTCTGAAACTATCAAAAAATATGATTATGTAATAACCTTGGGAAAGTTATGTCATTGCTCCTCGCTCTTGAATAACAATGGGCTTAAATTATTTGATGGACCATGGGATTGGTCCGGCACCGGCAAAGCGGACGGCATATATAAAAGAATAAAGGCGCTATATAAAGATTTTGATCATTGGCTGAATTATAAAGATTTTACTCCTGTGCACCCTAAGTATGATTGTGAATTGGGTGGATTTACTCAAGCTGTGTTAAACAAAAAAGCAGCTGAAAATTTACAAGCTCCGGCGCATAAAGAGCTGCCAATGTATAATACAAGAACTTTGACTTATTATTATCATGACTTTTTTGAGGATAAACCGTTTAAAGAGCAATTTTCTGCTTTTAAGAAAAAGTATGAGCGGCGATGGGAAAGAAATCGTAGTTTTATAGAGGCTGCAGATTCTGTGCTGTTGATATACATAAGCCATTTAGCAGATCAAAAGAAAGATGTGTGTCTTAATGATGCAAAAATAGTTTATCATATCAAAAGGCTTCGGGCGAAATATCCTAACAAAAACATAGATTTGTATATGTTCGATCACTCGCCGGTTTTTCATAACGGCAACTATGTCCGCAGTGTTCTAGATGTCGGGGTTATTCGCTACATTTCTAATCATGACGAGGTGTTTCCTGAAGATGATAATGATATTAGACATCAGGCAAATTCAATGATGATGCCGAAATCAATTTGCCGGATTCTTGAACATATAAAATTAACCGATAAATTTAAGATGATATAAAAAATTACCCCGCCGAGGCAAATGCTTTAGCGGGGTTGAATTTTGCAATACCTAAAGCTTAGGCAGCTTTTTTCATTTTTTCAGCGGCAAATTCGTTCATTTTGCTGATAACGTATGACTGCTCTTCTTCAGTCAAGTAAGGAGTCATTGGAATGCTGCAAACGGTTTTAGATAGTTTTTCGCAAACCGGCAAAGAACGATTGTTCCATTTAGCATAGGCAGTTTGAGTGTTTACCGGACGAGGGTAGTAAGCGCCGCAAGGAATGCCGTTGGCTTTCAAGTAATCCATCAATTCATCGCGGTTTTCGCAGTTAATGGTGTACAAAGCGTATGCCGATTGGCAGTTAGGCAAAATCTGCTGTTTGTTAAAGTATGGACTTAATTCTTCGTCATAGCGTTTTGCAACTTTGTAACGGTCTTTCAATTCTTGTTCAAATACTGTCAATTTCAAGAGCAAAACAGCAGCTTGGAAAGAGTTCATACGACCGGTCATACCCAAACGAACGTTGTCGTAGTGGTCTTCAGGGCTCATACCGTGAACGCGGCAGGATTTAACCAATTCATTTTCTTCATTGGTGTTAGAGAATACGGCACCGCCATCGCCATAACAGCCTAACGGTTTTGTCGGGTAAAATGATGTTGCTGTCATATCGGCAATGGAGCCAGCGTGTTTGCCGTGGTAAACCGAACCAAAAGATTGGCAGGAATCAGACAAAACTTTCATACCGTTTTCATGGGCGATTTTAATGATTTCATCATAGTTGCACGGAGAGCCGAAAATATCAACAGCAACAACGGCTTTAAGATTCAGTTTGCCTTCTTTTTTAACTTCGGCAATGGCTTTTTTCAAATCTTCCGGATTCATATTGTAGGTGTTTGGATCAGAGTCTACAAAAATCGGAGTTGCACCAAGCAAAACCGGTGCTTCTGCCGAGGCAACAAATGTAAATGAAGATACAAATACGGCATCGCCGGATTTAACGCCCCAAGCCATCAGGGCAAGGGTCAGGGCATCAGTGCCTGAACCGCAGGTAGAGCAATATTTTGTGCCGGCAAAGTTAGCTAATTTTTCGTCCAATACTTTAGTTTCTGGACCCTGGCAATATGCGCCGTGGTTTAATATAGTTTTGAAAGAGTCTAAAAATTTTTCCTGACCAATAACTTTTTGAGCAGTAGCGCAGTCAAACAAGTTGATTTTGGTAGATGGTTTATTTGTCATAATTTATCTTCCTTATAAAAAATGTTTTTAACTGCCTTGCAGGTTACATCGATTCTTGCAGTGGTGCAACACACAAAAAGTTACGGTTTTGTAACATTGCATAAAACAAAAAAAGACGATGCAATAAGCATCGTCTTTTCAAACTCTAACTCGTCAAAATTAGAAAGTATATCTAACACCGAGCATAATTTCATGGTCGCGAGCTGTCAATTTAGCAACATGACCTTCGCCAAAGTTCTTGCGGATACGACCCAAGTCAGCATAACGGTAACCAGCATCCAAAGTCCAATGAGAATTGATGTCATATGTTAAACCAGCCATAACTTGCCATGCCAAATTGTAAACAGATTTAGCTTGTTCGCCGTCATCAGCTTTCAAGTAAGCAGAACCCAAACCTGCACCAACATAAGGTGTCCAAGGTGTGCATGTCAAATAGTCAAAATAAGCATTGGCCATTACAGAGTGTTTATAAAGTCTGAAGTGAGAAACATCACCGTCTTCATCAAAGTAATTTCTTTTAATGTTACGAGAATTGTTCAATTCCAATTCACCACGAACATAACCAGCTTGAACACCGTAAGCAACGTGTGTGCCAAACAAGTTTTTGTTAGCTTTTTCACGAGACAATTCAGGCTGATCTTGTTCAGCAACTTTCATGTTTACTTTGTTGAAGTCATAAGAAATTTTACCGGAAACGTATTGATTTACTTCAGCTTGCGCATTAACGCTGAGTAAAGAGGCAACACCGGCCAATAACAAAAATTTTTTCATAGTTTATTCCTTCTAAATATTACTTTTGAACAACAATATTACTATTCGTATTGTAACAACGCTAATTTAGAGCGATAAAAGTTAATAGTCAAGCAATATTGTAATAAATTTTGGCAACAAATTGTTTCAAAATTTAAAATCATGTATGTATATAGCGGCTAAATATTAAAAATAAGTGTATAGCAAACGCCCGTTTTTTCGCAGCCAATCATGTCCTTTTTGCCAATCTGGATATAAATTTGCCACACATTGCCAAAAATCCGGCGAATGGTCGTGATGTTTCAAATGCGATATTTCATGCGCCATTAAATAATCTATCACATATTTTGGGGCAAGCGCTATGCGCCAGTTATAGTTTATATTGTTCAGCGTAGAGCAGCTGCCCCAGCGCGACTTGGTGTCTTTTATGCAGATGCTGTTGATTTTACAGCCGATTTTCGCAGCAAGAGGTGCTGATAATTTATAAAATTCTTCCGCCGCGGTTTTGCGGATATAGTCTTTAACCCGCCGATGCAAAAATTCTGCGCCGCCGGAGACAATCAGTATGTCTCCCTCAAGTCTCACGCCGCAGCGCGCTTTCGGCTGATGAGAAATCGTTACATTTTGCCCGAATAAGGAAATAGTTTCGCCGTTGCTGAAATATTTGCGTTCCGGCAGTTTTTGCAGCGTTTCCAAAATCCAGTCCATATTTTCGTTTACAAAGTTTATTGCCCGTTTGCGGGAGCAAAAGCGCGGAATAGACAGCACCGGAATGCGTTTTTTATTATCGATATGTAAAATAAGCTTGCGCGAGTTCGGCGACTGCACAACTTTGATGTCCATACCCACGGCTTCTTTAATGTCAAAGGTCTTGCCAGTCAACAATGTAATCTTCATAATCTTTAACCTTGGTTTCACTAATCAGCTCGCGGCTGCTTAAATCCATGCCGGCGTTTTTCACGCTGTCGGCTCTGCCGGTTAATAGCGGGTGCCATTCCGGCAAATCATAGCCGTTGTCTAAAAGCCAATAAGCGCAGGTCTTAGGCAGCCAGCGCGGTTTTTCTCTAACAGCGGCAAGGTCTATTTTGCGGCAGTCGTCCATGGCTTCAAAACGATGCTCATAAATTTTGCAGAGGCAGGTTCGGCAGTCTAAAAAGCGGCAGCAGGCACGGGTAAAATGAATTTTGCCTTTTATTTCTATTTTGTTCAGGCAGCATTTGCCGCAGCCGTCGCATAAGGCTTCCCATTCTGCTTCGTTCATCTCGTCAAGTTTTTTATGTTTCCAAAATTCCGGTTCGAGTTTTTTAAATTCATCAACACGCTGCTGCGGATTAAATTCGGATTCGTTTAAATTCTGCACGCTCATCAAATTTCCTCATCCGTGATATGGTCTTCCAGCTCCGATTCGGCTACCAAGGCTTCTGAAATCACTCGTCCCTGCAGCGGCTGCAGCTTTTGCGGCTTATAGTCCTTGTCAAACAGTTGGCGATAGGCGCAAGCTTTGGGCATCCAAGCAATGTTATCAACATTCTGCGGCGTCAGCTTTAAGCATTCCGGCACCAGTTCGCAGCGCTTGTCATAAACGGTGCAAAGATTCTTTTCCGTATCATAATAGCGGCAGATAACATTGGTATAGTAAATTTCATCTGTTTCTTCATCTTGCAGTTTCAGCAGGCAGCAGCGACCGCAGCGCTGACAGATTTTTTCCCATTCTTCGGGGTTTATTTCAGCTGGATTTCTAACCATTAGCCGCGTTTCTCCGCCATTTTATCTTCTTCTGCCAAATTGCCGAATTGGGCAAATTCGCCGTTCCAAAACAGTTTTACCGTTCCGGTCGGACCATGACGCTGTTTGCCGATAATAACTTCGGCGATATTGGCGGTTTCACGGTCGCGCTGCACCCACTCTTCATGCTTCTTTTGGAATTTTTCCGGCGTATCGCCTTCCTGCTGCTTTGGCTCGGCATTATGAATATAGTAGTTTTCACGGAACACAAACATAACGATATCGGCATCTTGCTCGATAGAGCCTGATTCGCGCAGGTCTGACATTACCGGACGCTTGTCGTCGCGCATTTCTACGCCGCGGTTTAATTGGGAAAGGGCAATAACCGGAACTTTCAGCTCCTTTGCTAAAATTTTCAGCCCGCGGGAAATCTCTGACAATTCCTGCACGCGGTTCCCCTCGTTGCGTTTGTTGTTTGAGCCGGAAATAAGTTGGATATAGTCAATCACTATCAGCCCCAAACCTTTGCTGCGTTTCAAACGGCGGGCGCGGGTGCGGATAGCATTGATGGTTACCCCGGGGGTATCGTCAATATAAAGCGGAATATTCGCCAGCTCTTTAACCGCCGCGGCGATTCGCATAAATTCCGAAGCGTCAAGTTCGCCGTTGCGCATTTTTTGGCTTGAAGTCTGCGTAACGGTAGAAAGAATACGCGAGGCTAATTGGTCGGCTGACATTTCGAGTGAAAAGAACGCTACGCCTTTGTTTTCCGGCGGAGTTTCTTTGTCGCGTGAATAAAATTCTGCCACGTTATAGGCAATGTTGGTTGCCAGTGCGGTTTTACCCATGGCTGGACGTCCGGCTAAAATGATTAAGTCTGAATCGTTCAAACCGCCGATTCGGTAGTCCAGCTTGTTTAAGCCGGTCGGTGTGCCGGAAATTTTGCCTTCTTTTTGATAAGCCTTTTCAATAGCGGCTAAAGAAGAGCCTAGCGCGGTGGAAAAATCTACAAATCCGCCTTGCGCGTCGCCCTGGTCAGAAAGGGTGTAGAGCATTTTTTCGGCGCTTTCGATTTGGTCGGTTGCCGAGGAATCAATGCTTTCTTCTAGTGCATGGTTAACAATTTCATAGCCGGTGTTAATCAGCTCGCGGCGCAGATATTTGTCATAAATAAATTGGGCGTAGTATTCAACGTTGGTTAAAGGCGAGGCGCTTTCCGCCAGTTTTACCAAATACGGAAATCCGCCGACTTCATTCAGCGTGCCTTCTTGCTCAAAATAGTTTTTCAGCGTGATAACGTCGGCGACATGTCCTTTAGTGATAAGCTTTGACATCACGTCAAAAATCTTTTGGTGGGTCGAGTCGGCAAAATGCGCCGCTTTCAAAAATTCCGAGACCTTTTCAAAAGCTTTGTTATTTGCTAAAATAGCGCCGATTAAGGCTTGTTCCGCTTCAATATTTTTCGGCAGACGTGTGGCGTCCAATTTTTCCATAGAAGTCCTCTTTTTTAATACTTTTATAAATTTTTATCTGTTATAATGAAAAATATCTTGAAATGGGACTGAAATATTTTTTATCCTGTGGATAATGGGTATAAAAAATGGTGGTTTCGCTAAAATGAGCTATTTTATCTCAAAAAGGAGACATTTGATGGCGAATAAAAAAATTTTGGTTATCGGGGGCGCCGGCTATATCGGCAGCCATGTGGTAAAAGCGCTGCTGCATGAAAATTTTGCCGTAACCGTGTATGACAATCTTTCAACTGGACAAACCTGTAACTTAGCTTCCAAAGCGGAGTTTGTTGAAGGTGATATTTTAGATTTTGCACATTTGGAAAAAGTGATGAAGGGCGGCTTTGATGCGGTTATACACCTTGCCGCCAAAAAAGCGGTGGGCGAGTCCATGGAAAATCCGCAGCTTTATTCGCAAAACAATATCAGCGGTTCGATAAATATTTTTAACGCTATGCTGAACGCCGGAGTAAAAAATGTGGTGTTTTCTTCTACCTCGGCGGTGTACGGAACTCCACAGTATTTGCCGCTTGATGAAAATCATCCGCTTAATCCAATGAGTTTTTACGGCTATACAAAAATGGCAATAGAGCAGGTGATGGACTGGTATAGCCGGATTAAAGATTTTCATTACATTGCTTTGCGCTATTTCAATGCGGTTGGCTATGCCGCTGACGGCAGTATTCGCGGTAAAGAAAAAAATCCGCAAAACTTGTTGCCGCTGATTATGGAAGTGGCAACCGGAAAGCGTGAAAAATTGCATGTTTTCGGCAATGACTATGACACGCCGGACGGAACTTGCCGACGCGACTACATTCATGTAGAAGATTTGGCTGCGGCTCATGTGTTGGCAATCAAAAAATTGTTGAACGGAGGCGATTCGCAAGTGATTAACCTCGGAACGGAAAAAGGAACATCGGTATTGGAAATTATCAAATCGGTTGAGCGCGTCAGCGGTAAAAAAATCAACTATGATTTTGCGCCACGTCGGGCAGGCGACCCCGCCGATGTGGTTGCTACCAGCGCTAAGGCTTTAAAAGTTTTGGGTTGGCAGGCTAAATATACTGATATTGATGAAATTGTTAAAACAGTTTGGAATTTGGAAAAATAATGGAAGATTTTATACAAAATTTTGCTAATCATCCGGCAATGTCGCCGGTTATGCTTTGGTCCAGCTTCGGAGTGGCGGTAATATTGCTGCTGGCTGCCGATTTGTTTTGGTTTAATCGCAAAAATGAAGAACCTCATTTTTGGCATACGCTATGGATTTGCGTGGCCTATGTGGCGGCGGCGCTGCTGTTCGGCGTGTTTGTAATGTATGAAGACGGCGTCAAAAAAGGTATGGACTATTTTACCGGCTATTTGCTGGAAAAGAGCCTTTCTATGGATAATATTTTTGTGATGTCCATGATTTTCGCCGCGCTGGGCGTGCCGAAAATGTATCAGCACCGCGTTTTGTTTTGGGGAATTTTAGGCGCACTGGTAATGCGTGGAATTTTAATCGGCGTCGGCGATGCTTTGGTGGTCAAGTTCCATTGGATTCTTTATATTTTCTCCGCGTTTCTGATTTATACCGGTATTAAAATGCTTTTAACCAAAGAAGCTGAGCAGGGCAATATTAAAGACACTAAAATTTATCAATGGCTGTCAAAAATATTTCATGTGACACATGAAATTCACGGCGAACACTTTTTCTATAAAAAAGACGGCAAACACTATATAACACCGCTGTTTTTTGCATTGGTGATTATTGAAACAATGGATGTTGTTTTTGCTCTTGACAGTATTCCTGCCATATTTTTGGTAACAACCGATGTTTATGTCGTGTATACCAGTAATATTTTTGCTATTTTGGGATTGCGCGCGCTTTACTTTTTGTTGGCGGCCATCATAAGTAAGTTTGTTTATCTGAAGCCGGCAATTTCGATTATTTTGATTTTTATCGGCTTTAAGATTTTCTTGCCCAAAATTGGTATAGAAGTTGAGGAATGGCAGTCGCTCAGCGTTACGGTTGGATTGCTTGCCGGCGGTATTTTGCTTTCACTTTTGAAAAAGAAGGAGCAAACAAACAATGGATGATAGAAAAGTATATCTGAGCTTTGGTCGTCATGGACGTTATGGTATTGATACAGCCATAGAGCATATGAGTATGCTGGAGTCATTTTTGGGCGGCAGGCTGCTAGCCGAAAAACTGCCTCCCTGCGATGCCATATATTACTCTCCAATTGCTCGGGCGGTGGCTACTTCAAAATTCCTAGGGCTGGGCATGCGCTGCCGGAATTTGTTGGAAAGCAAGGAACTAGAAGAAGATATCTCAACCTTTATGGTTAGAAGATTCATAAACGGCATAATTCAAAACTCAACGCCGGAAAACAAGCATTATCATTTTGTAACGCATCAGCCGGTGATAGAAAAACTGGGCTTGCCTGAGCTGGATACTTGCGGAATTTGCTTTTGCGTTGCTGAAAATTGGCAGGAAATGCTGGCAGAAAATTACGAGATTATTAAAATGCCGCGCCCAAGTCATAGCGAATTGTTCTCATTGCTGAAAGCACTCCGCATTGAGCCAGATGATTTGGAACGATTCAGCCCAAATGGAGTATACAGCGCCCTGAGCAGGTTATAGAAAATATTTTGTACATTCTTAAAAGCAATCTTCTTAATCCTAGTCGAATTGAAAGGATTTTTTTTGTCAAAAAAGGCTGGTTTTTACTTAAAATACTCTTGATTATCAAAAAAAAATATGCTACTTTAAAATTGCATAAAAATATTATCTATGGATACCATTAAAAGAATTATTAACGTGAGAAGAACTACTAAAGTTAGTACATAACCTAAGTTTTTCTAATCCATAGATAATCTGAGTTTTTACACTTCTGTACACGAACATGTATAGATTTATATATAACTATTCGAGACCTAGTCAGCTTGAGTAGCCTTGTTTTCTTTTGAGAAAACATTTGACTGTTAGTACGATTTCGAAAAAAGGTTTCTTCGGAGTTGTATTGACCTGTTTGCTTTTAGCATTCAGAAAAATGTTTTCTTGTTAGAGAAGACAGTTTAGTAGAAACCAAATTAGTGCAAAAATTAAAAATATTAAAACTATGGCACGCAATTTTAAGTCATTCGTTGAGAGTTTAGTAATCGTAGTTGTTTCTTTGTTTGTATTTTCAGCTTGCACCGATGAGGGCGCTGATATATCGGCATACAAGGTTAAGGAGAATATCGTCAAGGGTACCAAGTACACTGACGAGCTCACTCACAACTGGGACAGCACAAAGACTGCTGCTCGTGATCGCATGATAGCAACCACAACAATCGCTGCTGTGGAAAACGGCGAGATTGTTGAAGGTTCTGAGCGCAAGGAAGTTCGTTATCCTTTGATGGAGACCGAAATCTTTGCAGAGAAAAACGATTACATAATCACTGAGGATCAGGTTAACTGCTCAGTGGTTGCCAGCAACATCTTGCGCAATCAGGATGTTAAGACTGTTGAAAACAATGGTAAGGCAGTTGCCGACACTGTTGTATTCAACATTTCTGACGGTCAGGTTGTTAAGTGTCCGTCTACCATCACCAGTTATACAACGACTGATGGTCATGATATGGGAAGCGTAGAACTTAAGGATGCTAAGATGGTATCTATTAAGAACTATACTTCTGGTACACGCGCCGCTTCTTCTTATGTGAAGACTGTCTACAACACTGTATACACAGTGAAGATGACCTACACTGAGAAGAACGTTTCTCGTTCTGCCAAGGAGTTTGTTGTATATCTTACAACAAACGCTACCCGCAAGCTCATTGCCTCTAACGACATTGAGTCTGTGAAGGTCGAGAACAAGAATCGTGTTGTCATTGACGACACAACCGAGAAAGTTTCTTTCGAGGAAGTTATCACCATGACAAACGGCGAGACAGTTCGCAATTCTTACTCTATGATTTTGAACCGCGAGTTCAAGGGCATCGAGGCATATGACAAGTTTGTTGGCAGCTTTGCTTTCAACCTTGCCAATGTAAACGGTATTGCAAACGGTGCTGAGTCTCAGGTAAAGAACGCTGAGGGTTGGACTGTATACGGTAAGACTGACAAGTATTCTGCAAACATTGCCAACAGCTATGCTGTAGATGCTTTCCAGACCTCTTATACACTCTATCACGAGCGCGCTTCTTTTAAGAACTCTAATGTTGAAGTAGCTTTTGGTTACGAAAACGTTACTGTTTCTGAGGCAAAGAATGAGGTTAGCACTGCTAATTCAGACAAGTCTGGATATGACAAGGCTATCTTCAACAACGGTATCCGCACTTCTTATATTGGTTATGTTCAGAATCTTTCTGAATATGTAAACCTTTACAAGACTGCTCGCGCTATCTCCGGTTACGACTTCCGCAATGCCACTCTTGTTGTTAACAACAACAATGTAGTTGCTTCTGTAGAGTTCGTCACCATTTATAACGACGGTACTGAAACATCTGAGAAGGTTAGCAAGACTTTTGCTCGTTCACTCAAGTGCACCAGCAATTGGACATCATACGAGAATGAGGCAACTCAGTTTACTCACATGATGAACACAGTTCTTACTTCTTCTGATGCAAAGCGCGATGGCGAGTGGGCATGGGTTAATGAAACTCGTACCATCACCAATCTCGCTACTCTCGCTGCAAGCGATCAGACAAATTCTTGGATTTCTGTTGATCCTAACTCTATTTCCTTCACTCGCGAGGGTCAGACCTATCGTTTTGACGCTATCGAGTTCAAGGCAATTGACAAGGAAGGTAAGGTAACACTTGCTTCACAGTCTGAGGAAATGGACGTTTACGCTTACAGTGCAGAACTTAATGTTGTGTTTGGCAACAACACTATCAGCAGCGTTGCTCCTGGCAAGATTATTGTTGCTAAGGAGATTAAGGGTGATTTTCCTGCAGAGTGGGGCAAGTTTGTTGGTGCATTCTGCACTCTTACTTGCAACGAGAACAACACCGACTGGATGTACGGTTGGTCGCTTCACTTTGAGAACGGAACTCTTCCTGTAGCTGTTGGCAAGAATGCTGCCAATGCAGTGATTGACCAGTCTTTGTTCGCATACGACACCAATAACTCGTTTAACGGTGCTGTATACAACTCTATAAGCGGCAAGTGGCAGAACTCTATTGCTCAGGACAAGAAGCATATGCTTGCTTGGTACGACAGCAATAGCGGTATGGTTAATGCTCTTGACCGTGCCACTGCTCAAATGTGGGGTTGGAACAATAGCAATATTACCGTGTTTACCTCTGATTTTACATTCGAGGTTTCAAACAATGGTAAGTCTCTCGTAGTTAAGAAGAACGGCAAGGAGTTCGCTTCTTACAGAGCAAGCTCTAAGTAATTCTTTTTAAGGATTTTTAGTTTTTTACTTTCGGTTTTCTGCCTATTGAAGCGGATTACCTCAAAATAGTTACTAACTTGTGGGGAGATGAGGGTAACACCTTGTCTTTCCACCTCAAAAACTTTTGATTATGTTAAGTCTTAGAAATATCGTGTGTGGTATCGTAATGTGTGCAGCTTCTTTCTCAGCTAACGCTGAGTGTGTTGAAAACGTGGACTTCTTCGAGGAGGTTCCTGTTGAGGCAATTGCTCCTGCGCAGGAAACTGTTGCAAGTGAGGCAGTAGAGGTTGACACTATCGAGGTAGACGACTTCCAGTACGTTGAGGCTGTGCATCGTCGTACAGCTAACTATGACTATCGGTCTGTAGAGGTCGGTGGTAAGCGCGTTTTGCTGGAAAGCGCTCCAAACAGCGGTTTGGAAATTGGTGTTCAGGCCGGCGTTGATTATTTCAACAGCATGGTTACCCCAACCGTGGGAGCAGAGCTCGGCTACCATGGTAAGAGATTCTCTTTTGCTGCTTCTGCCAATGTTGGTATGAGCAAGTACAATTCAGAGTCTTCTAAGGCAGGCGAGAAGTATCTTACAACCAACTTCAATCTTGATGCTGGCGTGAGACTTTTCGATCTTCCTAGCCGTTACCTCCACCAGAAGGAAGTATGGCTCATAGGTAATTTCGGTTATAAGGTTCGCAAGAACTATAACGCTTTTACCGACGATGCGCACGATGGTTCTCTTGACTTCAAGGTTAAGGGTTCCACCATGATTTTTGGAGGCGGCGTTCGCGTTGACTTCAAAAATTACATGAAGAGAAGTAATCTTTATGTAAAAGCTATCGGCTATGCTGGTCACGAGTACTTCTTTGACGGTTCAGAGGTTCGCTTTGGTGCATCTGTCACTCTTGGCGTAAACTTTGTTCTTGGTAAAAAGATGTACAATGAGAAAGCAATTAACAAATTGTTTGGCTCAAAGGCTGGCTACAAGAAAGCTTTAAACGCACGCAAGGTCGTACGTATGTACTAGTTCCTATGTAGTTTTTCGAAAAATTATATATATAAAAGCACAGTGTCTTCCGTCGGGAAGACGCTGTGTTTTTTTGTTTGCAGGGTTTTAATGTTTTTGCTTTAAAGATTTTTTATAAGCTTTAATCCGCTCTTTTTTCGCTTTACATTCATTGGGGTTTTGCCGGCACCATTTAGCGTCTCGCTCTCTTTTTAGGGCGCGGTATAATTCCGGACGCATAAATTTTCCTTGCCAAATTCCCAATTTTTGTTCTTTCGCCGTTTTTTCTTCCTCATTATAACGGTCGCTTCTGTAACTTATTGCCTGACCATGTGCCACCATCTGCCGGTTTATTTCTATGTCATCGGCGTAACAAACGCACAGCTCCCGTCCGTATCTGTCGGGTTTTGCCTCGCACTCGCAGCGGATTGTCTTTCCGGTCATAAGTTTTTTGATATAGTCAAGCGCTTCTATTCCGCAGCGGTATTTTTTGCCCAGCTTGTCAAAGCATTTTTGCTTATATTCCGGCGCGTCAATACCTTGCAGGCGGATTCTTCTGCTGGAATTTTCCAGTGAGTCGCCGTCTACCGGATACAGCTGTTCATCTGCTTTGGCAAAAGAAAACGAGTTTGACTGCGCGCAGGCGATAAATAATGCGGCAAATAAAATAAACATCAGTGAAAAGCGATTCATAGCATACCTCCTAAGCTGATAATAACCGGATATTTTTTTGACGCAACTTTATTTTATTTACTTTTCTTTCATATAATTTTGCTAATGTAAGCTAAAGTTTTATAACTGATTTTATATAAGGTACCGATATGTTAAAAAAATTAGGAATATTAACAACTGCCTGCATTGCGTTGTTGGGCTGTCATACAGCTGAAGACCCAAAGACAGAGCCGAAAACGGTTCCCGACGTTGCTTTTCAGCAGCCGGCAATCAAAATGCCTAAGTCAATAATTGTCTGCCGTGCTAAACAATGTGCGCCGGCGCAAACCACCACATCTAAGGAATATATATATAACACTTTGCTGCATATGCTTGACAGCAACGCCCGCAAACGGGCTTTGGTCTGCGCTGCCGACGTTAACAGCCACTCTTGCACCGAAGAATATGTTTCTATGCCGATTACGGTAGGAATTACTCCGGCTTATTTGTATATTGATGATGTAAAAATCACCGATGTTTCCATCAGCCGTAAAAACACTTCAGCTTTGGATTTGATTTTAAATTGGAATATCACCTATAATGGTCAAACTCCGATTTGTCGTCCAAGCAAAACTTTACTGTATGCTAAAAACATCAATAATGTAATTATGGAAGACAATGGATATGCCTGCAAGCTGACAACTATCGGTACCAGCACGGTAAAAACCTTGTTTGCTATTGATTATATTGATTTGGACTATAACTATATCGGCGGTTTCTATTCTATTGGTTTGTCAGGTCCGGCATTTGGCGGCGGCTCGGGGTATATGCTGCTGCGTCTGCCGGAAGATATTTCCATGAATCCTAAAGATTTTCAGGTCAAAAAAGCCGAGGTCAAAACTGAAACTCCAAAAATGGAAACAACGCCGTATCAAGCTCCGGTTCAATACGGCTATGCTTCGCAGCAGGCACCGGCTCCGGCAGCAAACGCCGCCGCGCCGCAGTCTCAGCCGACCGAAACCGCTGCTGCAGAACCTAAACAGCCGGCTCCGAACGTTGATACCATAATAAAGTATAATCATGCTTCACAATCCTATGACAAAGCCAAAGCAAAAATTGCTAAAAAGAAAAAAGACGAGGCGGAAGCCATGACTTATGAAGGTGTAAAGGTATTTCCGGTTAAACATTCCAATATTCAGGAAAAACCGAAAACTCCGAATGATAAAAATGAGCTGACCGAATATCGGCAATATGGCAAAAAATAATACCTAAGCTCCTTTGATACCGCCTTTGTTCCGGCGGTATTTTTTTTGTATAAATTCTTGTCAAAATGAAAAAAATATGCTACTGTAATATTGTAAAAAAATTACCAATGGATGCTTATTATGCCTATTATTGTCGGAAAGATAGCAGAATTTATCGCTGATATATTTGCTTTATCTTTTCATTGGTAATTTTGCACTGTTTTTCTCCCTGCTTCAGGCATGGACGCTATATACCTTCATAAAACCAACAATTTTATGAAGTCTTTTGTGATTGAGAGATAAGAAACTTGTAAAATTATTAAATTTCATTCATACACAGCTATGGTACGTAAATTTCATTTTTTGAACGTCATTTTGACGATGATTGTGATGTTCGTTTGTGCAATTTCCTGCACTGACGAGGGTGTTGAGGCTTATGAAGGTAAGCCTGCAGTTGATGGATACAAGTATGTTAACACACTTGCCCACAAGCTGGATACAGCTCAGGTTGGTGTTGCGTATGACCACATGACAGCCACTTTTGTCGGATACAATACTTCCGGCATCAATGTAGTGGATTCGCTCATACTGCAGAAATATCCGGAAATGAATGCAGCTCTCAGAGTTGCAAAAACCGGATACAACATCACGGAAGACTTGCTTAACTCGCAGGTCGTTTCTTCTGATATTGCGCGCAAATACAGCCCTGTGGCTGATATTTCCTACGCTTATTGGGAGAGAGACACCGTCAGGATTGAGCTCAACGATGGTCAAATTCTGACAGTTCCGGTTAATATCAGCACTCTTGGTGTCAGATATGCCGGAGAGACATTGTTTTGCGGCAGTGATACACTGATTAGCGCCCGTTTGTTATCGGTAAAAAACTTGCCTGTAACCGAAACTCGTGCATCTTATGTGTCAAAAAAAGTTAATACCGAATATACGGTAGAGCTTAATTTTGCCGAAAAGAACGTTAGCTCTCCTAAGCATTTTTCAGTTTATCTCAAGGGATACGCTGTACGCTACATTCTTTCGGACGATGACATTGAAAAGGTTGAGGTAGAAAACAAGAACCGAGTTGTTCTTGATGCCACTACTGAAAGATGCTCATTTGAAGAAGTGTTGTATATGAAGAGCGGTTCGGTTGAACGTTCGGCAAAAAGCATTATTTTGAACCGTTTGTTTAAGGGTATAGAGCCTTATGACAAATATGTTCAGAGTTTTGCCTATAATTTGCTCCGTTCAAATGGTTTGGCAAATGGTTCAGAGCGGTTTGTCCGCAATGAAGGAAACTGGTCTGTTTATGGCAGAAGTAACAAATATTCTTCTGACGTCTCTAACAAGATTGTTGCAGAATTGATTGTTACCGACTACACGCTCTATCACGAGCGCACCGTTTATAAGGATGCGTATGTGGAAGTTGATTTTGGCTTTGAGGATATTGAAGTATCCGAAGTGTCTAATCATGTTTCCGATGCAAAATCCGATAAGGACGGTTACGACAAAGCAGTTTTCAACAATGCTGTCAGAGCTTCTTATATGTCATATATTCATGACATCTCAGAGAAAGTGTATCTTTACAAAATCTCTAAGATTGTAAATGGCTATGACATTCGCGACGCTAAGTTGGAGATTAAAGACAATAAAGTTATCGCCTCTTTGACTTTTGTTGTGGAATATGCTGATGGCACGGAGGAGCTTCATAATGAGGCTCACGAATTTGCCAGAAGTTTGGTTTGCACCACCAATTGGACGTCTAAGGAAACTCTCACCGATCATCAGACCTCTGATGTCAGTGTAGACCTCAAATCTTTGAACACGCGCAGCGATGGTTTTTGGAGTTTCACCAATGAAACCCGAATCATCTCCAACAAGGTTAAGCTGGATTCTTCAGTTCAGCAAAACAGTTGGACCTCTGTTGACCCTAACGATATAATTTATACCAGAGAAGGTCGCAGCTATGCGTTTGACAAGATTGAGTTTGCTGCAATCCATAAGGGCGATGATGTTCAGCTTGCAGGCAAAAACGGCGATATATCTACCTATAAATATACCGACAATCTGTCTGTTTCTTTTGGTGACAACATCAAAGATACAACGGCTCCCGGCACTATTTTGGTAGATGGCAAAACCGCGACGGCTTATGAAATCCGCGACAGCAAACTGGTGGTCAAAGACAACAGCGTTGTGGCATCTCTGACTTTTGTCACCAAGTATCTTGACGGCTCCGAGGCAACAGAGGCTGTATCAAAAACTTTTCCGCGTTCGCTTAACTGCAATTCCAACTGGACTGCACGCGAGCAGAATGCCAATCAGACAACAGCCAATCCTGGTTTTGTTATGAGCGGTTCGGAAAAAGTTTCTGACGGTAATTGGACTTATCTTAAAGAGACCAAGACCATTACCGCAATAGCAACTCTTAATGCTTCGTCGCAAGAAAACAGCTGGACGTCGGTTGATCCGAATAGTATTGTTTACACTCGCGGCGGCGTAAGCTGCAGCTTTACAAAGCTAAAGTTTGATGTTTCCTATGTCAGCTCCAATGCTCAGCTTGCCGGAAAAGCTAATTTGGTTGAAACCTATAAATATGCCAACACCATTAACGTGATGTTTGGCGATAATACGGTTGCAACCACGGCTCCTGGCACTATTGTTGTTGAAAAGAACCGTGAGGTTGTCGGTCGTGAATTTCGCGACAAGAACATTGTTATCACCGATAACAGTGTGACAGCTTCCGTTACTTTTGTGACAAAGTACAATGACGGCACCGAAGACAAGGAGAGTGTTTCTAAGAGTTTTGCCCGTTCTTTAAAGTGTAATACTAATTGGACGATAAATTCTCAGAATACCAATCCGACGACTTTGACGGCAAATGTGAACCTGAAAGGCTCTAACGGCGTAACCGATGGTTTTTGGTCTTATGCCAATGAAACCTACGATATTACGACTTTAGCCAACTTTGCAGGTTTGGGCGGCGATTCAAAAGAAAACGGCTGGACGGCAGTTGTGCCTAATTCCATAGTTTATACCCGCGACGGTGTAAGCTGTGATTTCGGCAAGTTTATGCTTTCAGCTCAAGAGACCGGCTCAAAAGTTGCACTGCTGAGTGAAACCGAAACTGAAATGCGTTACAGTTATGTAGATAATATTTCCGTAACCTATGGCAATAATACTGTAAAAAGTTCCGCCTCTGGTACAATTATTTATGCTGTAACTATTTTGGATTATGAGTTCCGCAGCGGCTCTTTAACTGTGTTTGACGGCAGCGTTCAGGCTGAATTGGTTTTTGTTACCAAATATTCTAACGGTAAAGAAAAAGCAGAAACTGTCAGCAAGATTTTCCAGCGTATGTTCACAACTGAATCAAACTGGAATTCTACCGAAAAGAACGCAAATCAAAGCACCGGCTTTGCTAATGTTTCTCTTTTGGGAACAGAGGCAAAAACCGACGGTTTCTGGAGTTTTAACAACGAAACTCGCTCAATTACCACCACTGCTCAGCTGAATGGTTCAGCCCAGACTAACAAATGGAAGTCTGTAGATCCAAACTCTATTGTTTACAGCCGCAACGGCAAAACATATCAGTTTGACGTGTTGAACTTTAACGCTCAGGAAGCTGGTTCTGTTGTCAACGTGGCAGCGGACGATGATGAGAAGACTACCTATTCTTATTCGGATAAGATTAACGTTATGTTCGGCAATAACACCATAAACGGTTCTGCCCCTGGCGTTATCAATGTGGAAAAAGCGTGGAATCCCGATTTTCCTGCCGAGTGGGGTAAGTTTGTCTCCGCAGTCAGTACACTTTCTTGTAATGAGCCAAACACCGGTTGGGTATATATCTGGTCTTTGCACTTTACAAACGGTACCTTGCCTGTGATTGTTCGACAGAACGATACATCGGCAACTATTGACCCAAGCTTGTTTGCTTATGACACGAACCCGAATTATAACGGCGGCGTGTATAACCCGACAAGCGGAAAGTGGCAGAATGCTGTTGCTTTAGACAAGAAGAATATGATGGCTTGGTATAACGGCAGCTCACAAATGATTAACGCGTTAGACCTTGCTACGGCTCAAATGTGGGGTTGGAATTATGGCAATCCAACTGTTCATAACGACGATTTCAGCTTTGAGATTGGGCATAGCGGTTCATCATTGACGGTCAAGAAAAACGGCAAAATCTTTGCTGGCTATAAAGCAGTAAAGTAAGCGGTTATCTTTCTAATTAAAAAAACAGCACCTATGAAAATAGGCGCTGTTTTTTTGTGCAATTATAAAATGTTTTTTCTTATTCAAGGTAAAGGTTCTGATGTTATTACCCAAATGAAAGATGCTGATGGAGAAAAGGTTCTTTTGCAACGAGGTGAAGTGATTAAAGGGGAAGATGGAAAAATAAAAGTATCTGGTAGAGAATTGGAAAGGGCGGCTGGTACAGAAAGAAATTATGGATTAGTTAAGGGAATATTTAAACATAGTGCAACAAAGGAACAAGCACAAAGTATTCCTAAAATTTTAAAAAGAAAACCAGATGAAATATCTTCAAGGAATAAGAAAATATACGTGGTACAAACTCCAAAAGGTGAATTTAAAGTTGTAACATCACCAGTAGATGGAGAAAGAACAATATCTAGTTTTTATATTATAGATAGGTACTAAAAAACACCCCCATTATACATTGTGTATGGGGGTGTTTTAAAAATATAAAAGGAGGTAAAATAACAGATAAAGTTTTTTGTTAAAATCTTTAAAGCATCAACAACCATACTTTCGCCGGCTTTAACAATGTTACGATATTGACTAAGATACACTTTTATACCGCAGGTACCAATGCTATTCAGTCCTCCGAGCGGCTTAGCAGGCACTACTCGGAGATACGCAGCAGGCGATTTCGATTTCATTCCTGCCGGTGAACTGATATAAATATAACATTTTATTCGGTAATAGTCAATATATGGTTGCAATTTTTTTGCTATACAGTTATATCGTAAAATATGACAGAATGTAGTCGAGGTAAAAAATGATAGAAATCAAAGGTAAATATAACACGGCAAAGGTCTTTACAAATGTTATAGACGAAGCAGCGAAAGAGCAAATTAAAACTTTATGCGACCAAGCTTTTGTGAAAGACAGTAAAATTCGTATTATGCCGGACGTGCATGCCGGCGCAGGGTGTACCATTGGAACGACTATGACAATTAACGATAAAATAGTTCCTAATTTGGTTGGAGTTGATATTGGCTGCGGTATGGCAGTATATGTTCTTAAAGAAAAAGAAATAAACCTGCAAAAATTAGATGAATTTATTTATTCAGATATTCCTGCCGGAATGAATGTGCGCGATGTTCCGCACAAATATATAAGCAATATAGATTTAGAAAAACTTGATTGCTTTGATAAAATAAATAAAGAACGAGCGGCTCTTAGCTTAGGCACGTTGGGTGGTGGTAATCATTTTATTGAAATTGACCGCGATGACAACGGAAATATTTATTTGGTTGTTCACTCCGGCAGCCGTTATTTAGGTAAACAAGTAGCCGAGCTTTATCAAAATGAAGCGGTTAAGCGCCTGAACAACGATAGTCAATTTGCCAAACAACAAAAATTGATAGCTCAATTAAAAAAGGAAGGCAGGCAATCTGAAATTCAGCAAGTCTTAAAAATGCAGCAAGGGCAAAATGAGGTTGTTCCCAAGGCTTTGGCTTATGTAGAAGGAGCATTGTTTGACAGCTATATTCACGATATGAAAATCGTGCAGAAGTACGCAGTTTATAATCGAATGGCTATCGCCGAAAGTATTATTGAGGCGCTGGGTGTGCATATAGATGACACATTTACTACAATTCATAACTATATTGACACCGAGGCGATGATTCTGCGCAAAGGTTCGGTTTCTGCTGCTGAAGGAGAGGTTTTTCTTATTCCGATAAATATGAAAGACGGCAGCCTTATTTGCCGCGGCAAAGGCAATGCCGATTGGAATTATTCAGCTCCGCACGGAGCAGGGCGTCTTTATAGCCGCATACAGGCAAAACATACTTTTAATGTAGAAGAGTTTAAAAATTCCATGCAGGGAATTTATACTACTTCAATCAATGCGGAAACATTAGATGAATGTCCTATGGCATATAAAAATATGGACGATATTGTTAAAAATATTACACCGACAGCGGAAATTGTAAATATCATTAAGCCGATATATAATTTTAAAGCCGGTGAAACTGCTGATTTAAGAGGAAAAAGACGATAGTCACCTAAAATAATAAGCTCCGAAGCATAACGTCTCCGGAGCTTATTAAATACCTTCTGAATACGGCTTTAGTAGTTTTCTTCTCTAACTTCAAAATAACTTTGCGGGTGAGCGCATACCGGACATACAGCCGGAGCGTCTGTGCCTACTACAATATGTCCGCAGTTGCGGCATTCCCAAACTTTTACAGAGGACTTTGCAAAAACCTGTTTAGTTTCAACATTTTTCAGCAAAGCTCTATAGCGTTCTTCGTGATGTTTTTCAATAGCGGCAACCCCGCGGAATTTTTCAGCCAAATCGTGAAAACCCTCTTCATCGGCAGTTTTGGCAAAACTGTCATACATATCAGTCCATTCGTAATTTTCGCCTTCAGCAGCTTGTTGTAAATTGGCGGCAGTGTTTCCTAAACCGCCCAATTCTTTGAACCACATTTTAGCGTGTTCTTTTTCATTGTCGGCAGTTTTGGTAAACAAAGCAGAAATTTGTTCATAGCCTTCTTTTTTAGCAACACTTGCGAAATAAGTATATTTGTTGCGGGCTTGGCTTTCGCCGGCAAATGCGGTTTGCAAATTCTTTTCAGTCTGCGTGCCTTTATATTTATTTGTCATTATCAATTCCTTTAAAGTTTTTACAATTATTGCAAATATAGCTGATGTTCAGGCTATAAGAAATCAGTTCGCCTTTAAGCTGGCGTACAATCTCTTTCTTTACGCCGGAAATCACTATGTCCGAGATTTTTCCACATTTGGCGCAGACAAGATGGTCATGCTCCGGCAAAATCTTGTCATAGCAATCAATATGATTCGGCAGGCAGATTTTGCGGATTAGCCTCTCTTTTAAAAGCGCGTTTAAATTATTATAAACCGTGGCACGCGCAATAGACGTCATTTGCTTTTGTGCAAGCGCAAAAATTTCTTCTGCCGTATAGTGGGCGCAGGCATTATTTATAATATCTAAAATTAAGCGTTTTTGTTTTGTCATCGCACTTCCAAAATTAGAATGATTCTAAAAAATTTATATTCCATTTAAAAAATAAAAGCAAGCAAAAAATAAAAAAACTTCAGTCCGTTTAGAACTGAAGTTTAGTTGATGTAGAATTACTGCACTCCGTACAAAGACTTATAGAGCTCAATCTCTTCTTTGTCTCCGCGTTTAAACAGAGCCTGAAGCGAAGCAGGGTGGCAGAATCTGCGGATTTTGATATAGGTCATAATATGGCGGTGTATACCAAAACTGATAAGCTCAAGCTCGCCCTTATAGCCAAAAGAACTGCGGGCTGCTGCCTTTTCAATTTCCTGTAGGTCGCCGCGGTGAATCAACTCTTTAACAGCATCGGCGCTAAAGGAGTTAGTATCCAAATAAGCCAAAATCTCATTTTGCACACCGCGCTGAATCAGTATTTTTTCAGCGGATTCAAAAAGTTTGTGACCTTTGACATAAGTCAAAATCTCCTGCGGCATTCCGCGTTTAAGCAATGCCAGCTCACCGCGTTCCGGCAAAGGGCGAGTCGCAATATAAGCTAAAATTTCCTCGGAATTACCGCGCTCTACAAACACCTGACTGGCAGAGCCGGTAAAGCGGAATGCCGTGTTAGCCCAAATGAACTGCAAAATCTCATTGTGATTGCCGTTCTGAATCAAAGCAATTTGCTTTTTTTCAGTAAGAGAAATGTTTCTACTCATATAAAAAAATAATTAAACGTTAATAATCTGAAAACCAAAAAGAAAAATATCACAGTTTTTGAATTACAGCAAGTCTAAAATGACAAAAAGATAGTAATATATTGTCAAAAAAGAAAAAAGGTGTTATACTGAAATTCTAAAAATTATATATTATGCGTAAGAATTTTGTTAATTACTTTTATGGTGTTATCACAGTGGTAATGCTTGGTGCTTATATGAGCATATCGGACTGCAGCAACAATCAAAACAAGGTTGAGGCTGTGGATAGTGTGGAAACTGAGCGGGTGGAGGAAACTTTTGATAATGTTGCCCGTGCCAATCAGCTTTCTGAGGATATCTTTTCATTCATCTGCCTTGTAGAGGGGGGAGTTTTGAATGAGAACACCGGTGAAAATTATCATTGCGGAGCACGCTGGACTACATGGTACGGCGTGACCACCAGCCCCGATGGCAAATTGCTGAAAAAAGGTCAGCGTATTCCAAAGGCAACCGCTAAGGCTTGGTCTTTTGAACACCTGCGCAAAAACGTTTATCCGTTCTTAGTATACTTCAAACACAAATTAACGGACGAGCAAATCATCGGTATTTGCCTGTTTGTTTATAATGTGGGCGGAGAGGCTTTGACCGGATATTCAGTGCAAGGCGAAAAGCTCAAGGAACCGTGCGAGTTCTTTATTGCTGTCAACAATGGCGATGCACCTGAAAAGTGTGTCAATAAGATGACGGAGTATCGGAAGTCAGCCGGCAAGCGTGCCAATGGTTTACTCAAGCGCCATTGGGTTCAAGGAGCTGCTTATTTAGGGATTCTGACCGCTAAGAACATTGGCGAGTTGGAGCCGCGCAAGTTCTACCAGACCAAAAATTTTGGTAACTACTATTGGGTAGACAAAGAGCGTCAGCCTCTTGAGGATGAAAACGGATTTTACAGACTGCGTTATGATGATGTAATCATCAACAACTTCTTCAATATGAACGAGGGTAAGGACGTAACCGTAAATTCTATTAAGTAATCAAAAAGGATAGCTTTGTATAAGAGCTATCCTTTTTTCGATAAATATCTTTACTTTTTTATATTTTCAGGCTATCAAAATTATAGGCGTAGAGATATGTCTAGGGCGTCAGAAACCCTTAAAAACCTAGTCGCTAAGCATAAGCGACTTAAAATTGTTATATGCCGATTTTCTGTTCTTTGGACGGATGTCGGCTAAATAAGGCTATGTGCTGAATAAGCCGAGCCGTTAAGGTTTTTACGGTTTCTGAACATCCGCCCGCTTTAAAATAGCGGGTTTTGTTTTAGGTATTTTAGGAGATTCGGAAATATGTATAAGAATTTAGAAATAGGTCGCAGTATGATTGAAATGCTTGGCGTGTTAGCTATTATCGGCGTGCTGTCTGTTGGTGGTATTGCTGGCTATTCTAAAGCCATGCAAAAGTGGAAAATAAATAAAACCGTTGAAGGCTATAGTTATTTGATAGCAGGACTTTTAGAACATATCGACGATTTTCGACCTCTGCAATACAATAACGGCACAGAAAACGATGATCATAGATATCATTTGCGCGATGTCATTCAAGGTTTAAATTTGGTGCCGGAAGGGTGGAAAGTTAATTCATCTGGAATATTTGATACTTTAGGAAATAATATTACCATTTTTACTAGAAAAGAAAAAATTGTATTTGATATCCACTTAGGAACAGTAGAAAATGTTAATCAGTCAATAGCTTCTACGAATTTTTCCGATAAAATTTGCTTTGAGTTGTTAAATACGGCATTTCAGCCGCTGCATAGTATGTTATACAAAGTTTTTGTTTTTAAATCCAAAACAGGGTCTATCTCTTATTTTGGAGACGGATATTGTGGTGCAAATCAAAAATGTTTGCGAACACTGACAATGTCGGAAATGAAACAAGACTGCCAATCTTGTGCTTTGGGTGAGGACTATTGTTTGTTGACTGTTGAATTTTAGTTTAGAAGCATTATTTTCTGACGATTCTGTTGACTTTTACTTCCGTAAAATGCTTTGATACAATAAAAAGGATAGCTTTGTATAAGAGCTATCCTTTTTTCATATATTAAAGAGAAGTCAAATTTTCTGCCAATTCAACTTCTGTGTTCGAATTTTGAACGATAACCGCCAACTCTTGTTTATTTTTTGAGGTTAATTCCTGCATTGCCGATATATATTCCGGATTATCAAGCTTTAGTTCGGCAAAGTTATAAAGGGCAAAAGCTTTAATTTTTGCATCATAGTTATATTTGTTCAGTTCGGCGGTGGTCATATCTTTTTTGCGCATATTGATATAAACGCCGCTTTCAGAATATTTCCACATCGAGCTGGTGGCAAAATCCGTAGTCCAGCTATAGACGCTCAGCAGGTTACCCCAAGAAACAGTGTTGATTTTAGACTTATCCTGCATCACGGAGTCTTCATAGCCTTTGGCTTTGGCGATAATGGTCAATGGCGCCGATCCTCGGTCTATATCAACAACGCAGGGAGTTTTGGTGCAGACTAAAGCTCCGTTGGCATAAATATCAATATTTTCTTTTATATTAGAATCAAATGTAATTGTTTGTGACGAGCCGCTGAAAACAGTGCCGCAAGCGCTTAGTAAAAACAGCGAAGCATATAATGTTTTATGTTTAAATGACATAATCCTTTTTCCTTTCCGATAATTTTTTATAACAAAAAACCGCTAAAAAAGCGGTCGGAGAGTACAAAGATCACTACATCAAAATGATTCTTTTAGCCTTTAAACCTATGGTCCTGAACATACGCTAAAAGCTCCCCGACCATATTGCTACAATCGGGGATATATTCATTGACAACTGTTTTATACAGCCGACAATTAACGATGTTATATCCTAACACCGTGATGTAAAGTTCAAGAGTCTTTGTAAACTCCGCGCCTTAGATATTCGGCGCTGACTTGTATTTTATTTCAAGCTGATTTGATTTTAGAAAATAATGACTTTTAAGTCAAGCTGAATGTGCAAAATCTGAAAACAGTATTTCTAATGAGCAAATTTTATTTTCTGACGATTCTGTTGTCTTTTACTTCAAAAAACTGTGATATGTTTTTAATAGTGTCAAAATTTTGCGGCTCAGTAGAAGTAATCCAAGCTTGCAGGTGCAGGGCGGCAATTTTAGAAAGCAGCGCATCGCGTTTTTTATCGTCCAAATGAGTAGTCACTTCATCAAGCAGCAGGATAGGGGTAAAGCCTTTATCTAAAATCTGACATTTGGTCTGCGCCAAAATAATGCTGACCAGCAGGGCTTTTTGCTCGCCGGTAGAGCATAATTCCGCCGGCATATTTTTTTTCTTGAAATAAACCTTAAAATCAGTGCGGTTTACGCCGTCCACGTAATCGTTGTATAAAACATTGCGGCGTTGGCGGGCTAACTGCTCGGCATAAAATTGCTCAATTTTAACCGCAGGCAGGGTATCCAGCATTTTTTCTATGGTGCCGTCCAATTCCAGCCGTACATCAGGGAAAATATCGTCAGGTTCGTGAGCAATAAAAGTGTTGAGGCGGGCAATCAGTTCTCGGCGCGCCGCCGCTATTGCCACACCCAAAGTCGCCATATCGGTCTCCACCGATTGCAGCCAATGTTCATCAGCGTGTCCGGTTTTCAAAATTTGAAACCATTGGCGGTATAAATGTTCAAAATTAGCGGTGCGTTTGGCATGCTCCAAATCAAAAGCATAAACCAAGCGGTCAAGAAAACTGCGCCGTGGCTGAGTGCCGCCCAAAAACAGCCTGTCCATTTGCGGAGTTACCCAAATCGCCGATATATATTTGCCAAGTTCGGATTGCTGCGATATTTTTTGCTGATTTATTTTAACGATTCGCCGTTCAAAGTTTTTTATTTCATCTTCTTCGGCGTCTTCTCTAAAACTTTTCTGCGTGCCAGTGCCAATCAAATATTCTTCATCGTTTTTAAGAATCTCCGCCGCTACGCTCCAGCCACTGTTGGTGCTCAAAATTTCTTCTTCCGGCGGCAGGATTCGTTTTATATCGGCAAGCTTTGCACCGCGCAATCCGCGTCCTGGAGACAAAAAAGAAATTGCTTCCAAAATATTGGTTTTGCCGGAGCCGTTTTCGCCGGTTATGACAATCGGCGTTATATCAGCCTCGATTCGCAAGCTTCGGTAATTTCTAAAGTCAGATAAAGTCAGGCGTGTAACACCTGACTTTTCTTGAGTAATTTCATTTAGTTTTTCAGTTAATTCCGACAACTTAGACTCTCATCGGCATCAAAACATAGATGGCGCTGGCATCAGAAGTATCGTGAATAACCGATGGAGAAGCTCCGTCGCTGAAACTGAATTTAGCTGTATCGCCTTTGATTTCTGCCAAAATGTCCAGCAGATAGCGGAAGTTATAGCCAATTTCCAGCGATTCGCTGTCATAAGTTGCTTCAACTTCTTCAATAGCGCTGCCCAAATCCGGACTGGAAGTTGTGATAATCACATGGTTTTTATTGGCAATCATTTTAATAGCGCGGGTGCGTTCAGCCACAACTGATACACGGTCAACGGCTGTTGCCAAATCTTTTACATTCAGTTCCAAAATTTTGTCATTGTCGGTTGGAATAACGCGTTCATAATCCGGATATGTACCATCAATCAGCTTAGAGGCCAAAGTCACATCTGCCAAAGTAAAACGGACTTTACTGTCAGACAAAGCAATTTGCACGGATTCGGCTGAAGTATCATCTAACAATTTGCGGATTTCGCCAACGGTTTTACGCGGCAGAATCACACCTTCCATACCGGCAGCACCTTCCGGCAGCGGAGTTTCAACGCAAGCCAGTCGATGACCATCAGTAGCCACAATGCGCAAAACTTTAGTCTCGCCTTCATTTTTCGGGTGAATGTATAAACCATTCAAATAATATCTGGTTTCTTCGGTAGAAGCGGCAAATTGAGTGCGGTCAATCACATCTTTCAGTTCATCGCGGTTCATTTCAAAATTGGTAGGCAAAGCATCGGTAGAAATAACAGGAAAATCCTCAACTCCGATAGTGGAAAGTGAAAATTTGGAACGACCGGAAGCAATGCTCAGCTGTTCTTTTTCATCTGGGTAGGTCAGCTCAACTTCGGAGCCGTCCGAAAGTTTGCGCACAATGTCATAGAGCATATGCGCCGGAGCGGTAATTGCACCGTTTTCCAAAATTTTAGCGTCTACAATTTCGGTAATTTCCGTATCCATATCGGTTGCCTTAAAGCTGATACCTTCATTGCTTGCTTCGATTCTAACGTTAGACAATACCGGAACCGTGTTTCTTTTTTCCACAATATTTTGCACGTGTCCCAGAGTTTTCAACAAAACAGCTTTTTCTATTGTAAACTTCATTTTCTTTTCACCAATCTTAAATGTTTCTACCTATATAAAAAGCGACTCACCGCTTTTAATTCTTCTTGCAGAGTAGCAAAATTGCAACAAAATAAGAAGACAAATTGATGAGTCGTCAACAAGTTTTTTGCTTAATTTTCCAAAAGGTGGCGCAATGCCTCTACACTTTCAGAAAGCGATGTGTCTTCCACAATCAATTCTTCAACCTTGCGTACGGCGTGCATAACCGTAGTGTGGTCGCGGTCAAACTTGCGTCCGATTTCCGGCAGTGAGCGCGATGTCAGCTGTTTTGCCAAATACATGGCAATCTGACGAGGGCGGGCAACATTGCGGGCACGGCGAGAAGACTGCATTTCTTTTACCGAAATATTGAAATATTCGGCAACTTTTCTTTGAATTTCATCAATTGTCGTTTTACGGTCAATTGAACGCAGCATATCTTTCAGCACGTCTTGAGTCATATCCAAGGTAATTTCATGACCGGACAGCAGCTGAGAGTGAGCGGCGATTCGCTTTAAAGAACCTTCCAGTTCGCGAATGTTCGAAGTGATTTTCTGTGCCAAAAAGTCAGCAACGTTTTGCGGCAGGTTAATACCGAGCTGGGCTGCTTTTTTGTTTAAGATGTCTACGCGCAGCTCAAAGTCTGTAGGCATAATGTCAGCAGCCAAGCCGCTGTTGAGACGTGACTTTAAGCGAGCTTCGATTCCGTCTAAGTCGTTTGGCGATTTATCGGCGGATAAAATAATTTGGCGACCGCCTTCCATCAAAGAGTCAAAGGTATAGAAAAATTCGTCTTGTGTTTTTTCTTTGTTTGCCAAAAATTGCACGTCGTCAATCATCAAAACGTCAACCGAACGGAACTGTTCTTTGAATGCTTCGGCGTCTTTATAGCGCAGAGCTTTTACAAATTTATAAAGGAATTGCTCAGCGGAAATATATACCACATTACGGGACGGGTCTTTCTTTTTAATTTCCCAAGCAATGGCGTGCATTAAGTGGGTTTTGCCCAAGCCGACGCCGGAATATAAAAACAGCGGGTTGAAAGAGATATTTCTCGATTCGGCAACCTTTTTAGCGGCAACATAAGCAAATTCATTGGTTTTGCCGACTACAAAGTTTTCAAAGGTATAAGCCGGATTCAGTTTAGATGATAGATATTGTTCGTCATCGGCAGCATAGCTGTTTGCCACATTGTTTAAGCCGTAAAGGCTTTGCGGTGTCGGAGTCGATTTAATTTTTTTCAAAAGAGAAGTGTCTTGAACGCTGACGTTTTTAACAATAAATTGTACTTTTTTAATGTCCGGATTCTTGTGCTCTAAAATTCTGTGGATTCTATCGGAATAATGTGCGATAACCCAGTTTTTCATAAAAGCTGTCGGAGCACAGATGTTCATAACACCGTCATCAAACGAGCTGACGCTAAGCGGCTTTAACCAGCTGTCAAAAGCGGTCTCGCCGAATTCATTTTTTAACTGGCAACAAACTTGCTCCCATTGGTCATTGATAGAAAAATCTTCGTCATATATTGCCTGTTCAGCCATCTTCAATATCCTGTTCAGTTAAAATTGTTCCAAATAATATTAAGTATCCGAAATGATAAACTGGAAAACAACCATGGCAAAAAGCTTTTCTCAAAACTAGCAGTCTGAAAACCAGCCTTTCGCCAAACAGCCACTTGTCAATCAGCCGCTTGCAAAAACAACAGCTCGCAAACTAGCCCCTCACAAAACGACCGCTTACCAACTAGTCCACTTGCAAAGTAGTTCTTTGCCAACCAGTCAATCAGCCGCTTGCAAAAACAACAGCCCGCCAACCAGCCTCTTGCCAATAAGCCCGCCAATCAGCCTCTTGCCAATAAGCCCGCCAATCAGCCTCTTGCCAACAAGCCCGCCAACCAGCCTCTTGCCAACAAGCCCGCCAATCAGCCTCTTGCCAACAAGCCCGCCAACCAGCCTCTTGCCAACAAGCCCGCCAACCAGCCGCAAACTAACCCTTTGCAAATTGCCGTCTGCAGAATAACTGCCTCCAGCTTTTTGCCGTGCAAAAAAGCATTACCAAATCTGCATATTTAGCTTATCGGTTTTTGCTGTTTTGCCTAGTGCTGTCAATTTTTCAGTTTTTGTTCTCCAATTTTTGATGGTGTTTATTTTTTAATTTATTTTTAAACCTCATCAAATTATTAAACATCATTTCTTCAAAATCTAAATTAAGTGTTAACAGCAAAAAAACATAATTACAAGAGAACTTTTTGCGAACATTGCAATTAAATATCTTGACAAGGTATTTTTGCAGAGTCGGAATATAACTTATTGTTTTACAACAAAAAATGCAAATTGTCCCCCAAGGGTAACAACTTGCATTTCAGGATTTTCCTAGAGTCTTTAAAAAATTAAAGAGCTTTAATTTTTTGAGCTAAACGAGAAATCGTACGAGAAGCTGTGTTCTTTTTGAAAACGCCTTTTTGAGCGGCTCTCATCATTTCGCTTTCAGCAGTAATAAAAGCTGCAGCAGCTGCTTCTTTGTCTTTAGCGTTAATCAAGGCGTCAACTTTTTTAACAAAAGTTCTAACGCGGCTTCTGCGTGCGCCGTTAATCAAACTGCGTTTGTTGTTTCTTACGATTCTTGTTTTTGCCGATTTATGATTGGCCATAATTTTCTTCCTATTAAAATTGTTTAGTTAACACAAAATTTACTCTGGTAAACTTTATAACCACGACCGTTCTTGAAGTCAACTAAATTTTTCAAAATCTTTGTGATTTTTTAAGGTTTTGTCTTGACTGTTATGCGTACCACCAAAGGTTTTGCCGATTCTCTGATAATTTCCAGCGTCTCGCCGTCGCGGTCAAACAGCAGACCGTTGCTCCGATTCCCTTGATATATCCAGCCCAGTTGCGGCAGCGATTCTTTATAAAAATTTGCCACTGCGGCAAATTTTAGGCGCCTTGATGTTAAATAGGCTTCCAAAAGGCGGGTTTCCTCGTTGCCAAAAGAAATGTCGTCTTGAGTAATCTGCGATAACCCGTCCATCATCGGTACATCTTCCATGCCTTCCACAAAATTAGCGGCAACAGCCGGCACAGTTAAACTCAATAAAAGAAAAAGGCTTAAAAAAATTTTTTTCATAGCATTCTCCTTATTTTTGCAAAACCGGACAGAAAAAAGTTGAACGTCCGCCCAGCACAATTTTTTCAATATGGCTTTTACCGCCGCAGCAGCAATCGGGACAGCGTTGTCCGGTTTTGTTATAGACGCAGTGCTGGTTTTGAAAATAGCCGATGTCGCCGTCCGGACGTTTATAATCGTGAATGGTTGAACCACCAGCGGCAATGGCTTTTTCTAAAATTTCTCGTGTATATTTAATAATCAGTGCACATTCTTCAAGGCTTACTTTGTCGGATTCTCTATCCGGCAGGATTCGCGCTTTATAAAGAATTTCCGAAGCATAAATATTGCCGATTCCACAAATAATGCTTTGGTCAAGCAATGATATTTTTACGGCGCATTTTTTCTTTTTCAGCTTGTTTTGCAAATATTCCGGTGTCAGTTCTTTTTCCCACGGGTCTAAGCCTAATTCGGTAAGCAGCGGATTCTCTTTCAGCTTGTCGGATTCGCAGACCGTAACCAGTCCGAACCGCCGCACATCGTTATAAATAATAACGCCGTTGGAAGTTTCAAAAATTATATGGTCATGCTTGTCTAAATTTTCCGGAAGACTCGATTCTATTTTGATTTTTCCGCTCATGCCAAAGTGCCAAATAATGGTTTGCCCGTTATCCAAATCCACCAGCATATATTTAGCGATTCGCCGCAAGGTAATAACCGTGGCGCCGCTTACTCGCTGTTCAAAATCTTCCGGCACGGCTTGCCGAAATTTACGCTGCCGCACGGTTACGTTATTTATGCGGGCGTGCAGCAATGTTTTGGCAACAGTATTTTTTATGGTTTCTACTTCCGGTAACTCAGGCATTTCAATCTCCTTGCCATTTATAATAACGGTGTAGAATTTGTTTGCAATCTGCTTGCCATTATTTATAAACAGGATTAAACTATTCTGAATGTTTATAAAAGGAAGTTTATGTTAAAAAGAACCAAAAAATATTATGCGCCGCAAAATGACAATGTCGAGCACAAATGCGACCACCCAGGGTGTACCGAAAAGGGGGAATACCGCGCGCCTAAAGACCGTAAGTTGAAGGAATATTACTGGTTCTGCCTTAAACATGTGCAGGAATATAACGCCAAGTGGAATTATTACGGCAACGGCGAAAGCGCCGCCGAGGAAGAAGAGCATCTGCGCTCTAAAATGCACTTCAAAAAAGGATTCAAGTCAAAAGTTCGCTATCAGTTTGGTTATGATTTATGGGAAGAGGCGGAATTTTTCGATTCCGATTATGCTAATCCGTCCGATTCCAGCCGCGAATATTCGGCGGACGGCATATATTTTACGGTTGAAGAACGCTGTTACATTCAAACTTTAGAAATGGATATTAGAGACCTTAATCCAGAGACTTTGAAGAAACAGTATAAAAAGTTGGCTAAAAAATATCACCCTGATGTTAATAAACAAGACGAAAATGCCGAAGAAAAGTTTAAGCAAATTTCCGCGGCATATCATGCTCTTGCTGACAAATTCTCCCGCCTGCCGAATTATGACTTTTAATGCCAACTACTTATTCTATCGTCATTGCGAGCATAGCGAAGCAATCCAATAACCACGCCCCCAAGAGCCACCAAAGGAAGGACTTTTATACCTCGCAACAAACAATAAAAGAAGTAATGCGCCGTTCTTTTTGCGCCGGTGTAGAGAGCGCTACACCAAGCAAAAGGAGCAAGCAGGACAAATTTTATTGTTTGCCCGAAGGGTCTGCCGACACATCGGCATCTAATACACGCGCTCGGCTTGCCAATACTGGAGGTATTGGCTGCACCTCGTTTGTTATATCTGCCGCGTGTCAGGCAGATTGAGAAATATAAAAGTTCTTTCTTTGATGGCTTGTTGGTCGAGGCGCAAGCCTCGGGTGAGGGGTGTTAAAGGTATCAATATTTATCTTCCTAGGCTTTGAGCGCTAGCTTATTTACCGAGTATCCAGTATGATATGTCTGCTTAAATATAGCGCTATTACTAAAGTTATATAACTTATTTCATCTTTACATTTTCAAATATCTTTGCTACTCTAATAATTGGATAGATGAAGGTCTGTCTGGGGTGTCGTAGCCTCGTAATCAAACGTCTAGGTACAAAGACGTAAATTTTGTGTATACCTTCTAGCCATATGGCTGGAAGGTAGCAAAATAGGCTGATATTTCAGCTAATATGCTACACTATTTTTTGATTAGTAGTTACGAACTTCCAGCTGCCTTTCGGTAGCTTTTTTTTGTGTTTAACAAGAATTATGGAAGAGAAAAACAATGAATAATTATAAGAAATTAGAAGCTGGTCGTTCAATGATTGAAATGTTGGGCGTGCTGGCAATCATCGGCGTTTTGAGCGTGGGCGGTATTGCCGGTTACTCTAAAGCCATGAATAAATTTAAAACCAACAAAATTGCCGACAACGTTTCTATGTTGGTGGCAAACATTAAAACTCTTTACGCTCAGCAAAATACATACGATGGCTTGAATAATGAAACCGCCGTTTCTATGGGGGTTGTGCCTGATGAATTGGTAGTTAAAGATTCTCAAGGTAAATATGACCATTTAACTAATGCGTTTAATGGTACTGTTGATATTCACGTATCAGGTAGTACTGACGCTACTGATAAAAAAGCGTTTGTGTTGGCGTTTTCCGGTATTTCTCGCGAAGCCTGCATTACTTTGGCGACCAATGACTGGGGTTCCGGTTATTCATCAGGTTTGATTGCTATTCGCGCCAGCGGTGAATCTTCAACAGGGGATGCTGATGGTAATGGTGCTGATAAAATAGCTATTGATGGCGTGTTTATCGGTGACAAAGGTACAAAATTGAATTCAGATGCAACCGCTGGTGATATTGTAAAGGCTGCTGTCGCTACTCCTGGCGGCAAGAACTTGTCCGTGCCGATGTCTGTGGTTGAAGCGGCTCAATCTTGTTCTTGCACCAAAGGTAATACCTGCTCGCTGCAGTGGAAATATTACTGAGTTTGGAAAAGTGAGCGGTTTGATAGACTAGTCTCAAACCGTCCGCGTTTTCCAAAAACTAGCCGTTTACCCTCATAGTCAAAAAAAAGCGGCAGTTTTTCTCCGAAACGCCCTTGCTCCTAACTCGGGCGTTTCTTTTTGTTTAATTGCTTAGCAGCCAATCAATTATGTTAATAATTTTTATGCCGTTTTCATCGCTGTTGCTAAATAATTCATCAGTTGTTAAAATAATTTTCGGATAATTATCTTTAATTGCCAGCAATGGGGCTAATTCTCGTTTTTTTGTGTTTTCGTTAAGTAAAGTTTCTGTAACTTGAATATATATTTTTTCCGCTGATTTACTTGCAATAAAGTCGACTTCCTTGTCTCCGATAGAACCTATGCTTATTTGATAGCCGCGGCGCAATAATTCTAAAAATACAATATTTTCAAGAATATGTCCTCTGTCTATATTTCTGAATCCGAGCAAATAATTTCTTAGTCCGATATCTACAATATAATATTTGCTTTGTGTTTTCAGGTAGTCTTTCCCTTTTATATCAAAACGTGAAACATTATAAAAAATAAAAGCGTTTTTTAAGAGGTTTATATAATTGTCAACCGTACTTACGTTTGTTTTTTTATCAATTCTCTTTTCGCTTAACAAAAGATTTTTTATGTTGTTTGTTGAAGTTGTATTGCCGATATTGTCAGCCAAAAATCTGACTATTTTTTCAAGTAAATCGATGTCTCGCACATCTGCTTGGTTTATAACGTCCTTAACAATAACCGAAGAATAAATGCCGTCCAATACTTGATTTATAGCTTCTTCATTGAAATTGAAATCTGCCAGCATTGGCATTCCGCCGTATCTTAAATAGAGAGCAAATTTTTGTGATATTGTTACATTTTCGGCAAAAGTGTTGAATTCTAAAAATTCTTTGAAGGATAAAGGCAAAACTTTTATTTCAACATATCTGCCGGATAAATATGTTGCCAGTTGAGATGATAATAAATAAGCATTTGAACCGGTAATATATATATCGGCGTCTAAATCGACTCTGAATGAGTTTATAGCCAGTTCCCATTGTTCAACTTTTTGAATTTCATCAAAAAATAAATAAATTTTGCCAGCGGCGTTTTTGCTTTTTTCAATCACTTCTTCATATAATTTTTGATAAGTCATATCCTTATATTTTAGTGATTCGAAATCATATTTTATAATGTTTTCTGTTTTTACGCCGTTTAATTTGAGGTGTTCAATAAACATATCCAGTAGCTTTGATTTTCCGCAGCGTCGGATACCTGTAATAACTTTTATTTGTTCTTTATCTTTGAAACTCAGTAATTTGTTCAAATATATAGGTCTGTTTATCATTTTTACCTCACTTTTTTATAATATAAAAGAAAAATGAGTAAAAATCAATAAATTTTTCCTTTATAAAAGAAAAAATCAATAAAATATGGTGAAATTTCCTTTATAAAAGAAATATACCATAAAAATCGTCTAAAATTCTTTCATAAAAGAAAAACAATGTTTGCCTGCAACAAAAAATCTCCATTATTCAATAGAATAATGGAGATTTTTTTTAACGTACTCGGCGAGATTATTTCAAAATCTTAGAAACAACGCCGGCGCCAACTGTGTGACCGCCTTCACG
>CAKQPS010000001.1 GCA_934270475.1 uncultured Alphaproteobacteria bacterium | reverse complement strand
CATCAGCCGGTGATTGACTGTATAGAATAATCCCTCCACAAAGTCAATAACTTTTTTTCATTTTTTTTACTTTTTTTATCCAACTTGCCTAACTCTCTGTTTTTACGAAAAATTAAATTTAAACCTTTTTTACGGCATTTCAATTCTGATTACCCACAATATCGGCTTCCCCTTCTTATACGGCTAATTTCCCTCAGCATAAAAAGCTCAATAAATCAAAAAGTTAACATTTTTTTAATTTATTTTTAGCAAGATTCGTAAAGATTCGTTTGGAGATTCGTTATGAAGTTTGATTTTTTTACATTTGGCGGTCGATTCTTTTGGGAAGACGTTTTTAATTACCAAAATTGGGTAATTCAGCGTCATATCCGCACCAAAAAATACCGACTGTTGGATAATTATTCTATCAGACGCGGCTCCGGCAGCTTTGAAGACTGCAAAAATACACTTTTAAAATATATAGACGCCTACGAATTAGAATCACCATATTCCGATTCGGTTATCTTATTGCACAACTTCGGACGCACAAAATTCTCTATGAAAAGAATCGCCGAATCGCTAAAAGATTTAAAAGCCAACATAATTGCTTTCAACTATCCTTTTCTGCACAAAAACTTAAACTATCAAGCAGATCTGCTCTGCTCGTTTATAAAAAACTTAAATACTCAAGGAAAGCTGCACTTTATAACTAACGGCGCTGGCTGTTTACTGCTGCGTCGATTCCTCTCGCAAGTTGACGACTACCGCGCATATCATATTGCCGGAGTGCTGGATATAAACCCGCTCAATTCCGGCAGTGATTTGGCGGATTTGCTGTGCCGTTCCAACTTTCTCCGCAAAATTTTAGGTCCGATGTTAATTTATATTACCCCTAAAAAAGCGCTGGAACTGCCTAAGCTGCCTAAAGAAATTAAGCATAGCCTGCTTTTTTATCCGCCTGTTTATACGCAGCTGATAAAAAAAATTCTCAGCCGCTATGAAAGTTTCCCATTTCAGACTCCGCCCAGCGAAAGTTCCTATGCCGACGATGTACAAACCATAAACGCACCAAGGTTTTTTCCTCTGAATGCCCCTGAACTAGGCAAAATCTGCCGATACTTTGTCTGCAACGATAAACTCCCGCAGGCTTCAGCTGCCGAAAAAAAATAAATACTCTCTCTTTGATTACGAATATTTAACGATATTGTCATATAATCTGCCCTAAGTTTGTGCTATAATAGCCATTAAACAAGGCTATAATCTTCAAGGACTACGGTATTGATTTGGCAAGGTAGAAAAAAATTAAACAATAACCTTTTTATAAAAACAGTGTTTTTATGCTGTTTTGTTTTGCTTGCGGCAATACAGACCGCCAATGCCGCCGAGACTGCTGACAAAGAACTAACCTCAGGCACAAAAGAATGTGAATTAACTGATGACAATTACAAAAAAATTGCCGAACAAGCAGATTCGCAGCTGATTGATATGAAGCAAAACTATGATGAATATAAAAAAGCCCTTGATGCCATGAAAAAAAACTCCAGCACAATGGTTTGCTTTACTCCGTCGGAACTGGACTTTAAGCTTGGCGATAAGAAAACTTTAATAGGAAAAACCAGTCAAGCGATAAAAGGTTTCATCCTAGGCGTCATTGACAAAACCAAAATTGCTTTCAACGAGCTGACAACCAGCGATTTAAAATTTAACGCCAACGACGCTGCCGGAGCTTCTATCGGTGCTAAAAAGTACGTTCCCGCCTTGCAAGGGCATTTTGACGTTTTAGATAAAGCGCTTAAAGACACGCACATAGATATAAAATACCACATCGAAAATGTTAACAGCGCGCGGCATGAATATATAAATAACCGCCAAGACAGAAAAACGGAAATGCAGAACGCCCAAACTGCCGAAGCAATAGCGGAAGCCAAGGCTCATTCCAAGGCATTAGAAGCTAAAATAGAAATATTAACCGACTGCCAAAAATCCTTTAACACTGTAATGAATTATCGTCGGGCTTTTTCTGCCAGCCGCGATAAAGCCCACCAATATTTAACCACTCTGTCAAAACAAGTTGAAAGCCACTGCACCTGCGCTTCCACCGGCGAACTTCTGTCTTGTGAAGTCAAAGACGATACTTTCCAAGAAGACGACATCAACGATGCAGAATGCAAACAACTGAATGAATATGAGGCAGATTTTACGTTTTGTCCGGTTTGCGGTATTTTTGAAACCATTTTGAAAGCAGACCAAAAATTATCCGGCGGAGCTTTTGAAGCATTAAGCGAATCTCTAATTAACCTGTTATTGCTTGGTTTTTTAATATTTATCGGCTATCAAGTTTTAATGCTGATTGCTTCTCCTGCCAAACAAACTATCGGTAAATTTTTAAACACTCTTTTGTTGCAAGGTTTCAAAGTAGCCTTAGCCATAGGGTTGTTGGCACTGCCGAGCACTGTTTATGACCTTGGCTTAACGCCGTTAATCGAAAGCGGCTTTGAATTTGGGCTTTCGTTAATTCCAAGCAGCGCCGACCAAAGCGTTATTGAAAGCTTTGCCAGCAAATACGATTCTTTTGAAGAAGGAAACAATTTGCTCACAGCCGATTTTTTGAAAAAAGTTATGGGTGCAGTAGAATCCTACAATGCCAAAACATCTACTTTTCCGGCAATTGGACGTTCCCTGTATTGTAATTCCTGGGTAAATAAAACCTGGTATGTGCTGCCGCATTGGCAGATGTTGATTGAGGGCATTCTCATTTTTGCCTTTGGTTTGATGATAATGCTGGCTGTTGGTTTCTACCTGTTGGATATAGCTATTCATTTGGGCATAATCGCCTGCCTGCTGCCATTCTTGATTGCTTGCTGGCCATTCAAAATAACTTCCGGCTACACTAAAACCGGTTGGAATATGATTTTGAACGTATGTTTCCGCTTTATTATAATGGGTGTGCTTTTAGCTTCGGTAATTGAATTGATAGAGGCGGCGCTTACTTCCGGTTTGGATAAAAATCAGCTGGAAGTATGGCTGAACAGCAACGATACCGATGCGTTGGAAGAGGCGATGAACATAAACGGTTTGCAAATGCTAATTTTGCTGGTTTGCTGTATGATTTCCATGAAATTAGTATCAAAGCTTTCGAGCGTCACAGACCGTTTTGCCAGCGGCGGCGTTCCAACTGGAGACATGGGCTCAAAACTTGGCGGTACTGCTGCAAGCGCGGCTACGGCTGTTGTAAAACCGGCTGCCATTAAAGGAGCTAAATTAGTTGGCTCTGCGAGCGGAGCTATGGCCGAAGCTGCCGGCATTACTGGTGCAGCTCAGACTGTCGCTAACAAAGTATCTGCCGGAATGAAAAATATTTCCGGTAAGTTAGGTATTGGCAGCAAAGCCCGAATTGCCGGCGGTCGCAACGCCGAAGGCTCAGAAGAAGGCGGCGCCGAAGATGGAAACAAAGAAGAATCCGGCGGCGGAAATAAGGATAAATCCGGCGGCGACGCAAAACCGAACGGCGGTGGTTCAAAATCGTAAAATCAGGCTAACAAAACTGAAAAGGTAAAAAATTATGAAATCGATTTTTCTTACATTGCTAATGTTTATTGTCGTGTTTTCTCTAGTGAGCTTTCACGCCTTAGATATTATCGGCACAAGTTTCTTTGCCTATTCGGCTAAAATCAGCTTTATTTTAGTATTGCTTGCCGGTTTGCTGCTGGTCGGCGTTCCGCAAAACAAATATACCAATTTCATTGTCAGGATTTCTAATTTTATTAAACAAAAGCTGCATCTCAAACAAAATATCGCCGAGCCGGCAAAACCGCAGAAAAAATCTCGCCAACGCCGCGGCAAAACCAACAGGGAGAACAAAAATGTCTAAACTCAAACTGTTTATATTTGTTTTTTTCTGCCTGTTCGCTGCTATGCCGAAACTTTATGCCGATGCGGCAGGATGTAAGCCTCAAGAGCTTGAAAAACTCCAAAAAAACATCAATCAAACTGCTATTGCCGCGTTAAACAGCGTAAAAATCCTGCTTGACGCTTATAACACCGTTGTCAAACAATATAAAGAAAACTGCAACCACGGATTAGATAAACAAACACCAACAATTTTCACTGATTTAGCCAGACAAAGCATTATTATGCTGGAAAAGACTTCTTCCGGCAGCATTGACAGCGCTTACTATATCCGCAAAGATAATTTTGAATATACCGGTGTTGCTTGGAATGCTGAAAACCCGAGAAAACCTGAATGTAAAAAGCTAAAAGCACAAGCTGCCAATCTGCTGGAAAAATTTATCAATCAGCGGGCTAAGGCAGAAAATGTTTTAGGCGTGGTTCGTCAAGACCCCGACGCAAATTTATCCTGCGTTTGCGACAACAACGGGCAAAACGCCGAATGTGTCAGCTATTCCAACCAAACCCATGAGCTCAAAGACCAAGTAAAAGGCTGCAAGCCGTTTTCCAGCTATTTAAGCGATTACGCCAGCTGTCCGCTTTGTCCGATTTTTCAAACAGTTTTGAGTGCGGACGCCTCTCTTGCCTCCATTGCTTGGAAAGCCCTTGCCTCTGCCCTGCAGCCGATTGTTCTGACCTTTTTCTTAGTATATCTTGCCTTACAAACACTCAGAACTATTTTCACTCCGTCCGGAGCCAACACCGGCGCTTATTTAAAAGCGATTATCGGATTGGGGCTTAGAGTAGCTATCGCTTATTATTTGCTAAGCAACTCCGCCGACATTTACAATTATGTAATTTCGCCAATAGTCAAAGGCGGTTTAGATATGGGACTGGCGCTGCTTTCAATCAGCAACCCAGGGGCAAAAAGCTGCATAGATAAAGTTTCAATGTTTTCAATGGCGCCGGGCGGTGAAATGGACGCTTCGCTGCTGGGCAGCATTTATAACACCACCGATTGTTTCAGCCAATCTGCCTCTACCATGCCTTCTGTGGGACGCGCGCTTATTTGCTATGGCTGGGAAAAAGACCTTATTCCTGATTTTAGCATATGGGCAAACGGACTTGTCATTTATATTTTCGGCTTGGGAATTTGGATGGTTATCGGTTTTTATCTGATAGATTGCACGGTTCAGCTGGGTATTTTATGTGCCTTTGTGCCGGTTTTGATTGCCTGCTGGCCGTTTAAGCTGACGACTAGATACACCAACAAGGGCATGAGCATGCTGATGAACACATTTTTCAACTTTGCGCTTGCCGGTGTTATGCTGGTTGTGGGCATGGAAATAATCGGCTATTCAGCCGGCGGCAAAAAAGGCGATTTATCTACATTGCTAAATGCTTTGAATGAAAACGATTTGGATAAGGTTAATGAAATCGCCAGTCTTGACGGTATGGAAACTTTGATTTTAATCGTCTGCTGTATTTTTGCCTTCAAAATGATAGGCATTATCAACGGCACTGCCAATAAATTCGCTTCCGGCTCCGACTCTAGCATTGCTGCCAAAATCGGCGGTGCTGGCGCGTCTGCCGCAACTTCTATTGGCAAAAGTGCAGCCAAAATCGGCGGCAAAGTTGTTTCTTCGGCTGCCGGATATGCTGCGGATAAAACCGGTATTACAAATTTAGTCAACAAAGCCGGCAAAGCCATTTCCGGAGCAGCTTTAGCTGCGGCTTCTAAAGGCGGCAAAGCCATTGGTTTAGATCGATTCCAACTGAGAGCACAGCGCGGTATGCCGCCACAACCGACCAAGTCTGACGGCAAAGCTTCAGTTCCTAAGCCAACGCCAGCTTCGCCGTCCGCCAAAGACGCGGAAACTCCAAAGGTAGAAAATACCGAACAGCCGGAAGAAAATAAGGATAAACCGATTTCTTAATTGGCGGAATAGTGGGTAAAAATGCAAATCTTAATCATATTGTAACACATTTTGCATAAAAATTATGATATAGTGGTAAAGTAAGGTATAACGGAAAAGGACTATAAATATGAAAGCACCAAAGCTGCATAATATCTTAAAGGTATTGTTTATTGCCTTTTCCCTGCTGTTTTTTCTGACAGCCTGCAGCACCGAAGAAGGCGGAACCAGTATTGGGCAGGAAGATTCCCGCAAAGCGGCAGAAATGCAGAGCACTTGCTGGCAAACCGGTTTTCTGAAACTTTTTTACAAAAATATCGGCACTCAAACCCTGAATGTTTACAGCAACCTGACTAAAGAAAATCTGCTCAATATTGTTTTGCTGGGTTTCACTATTTGGATGGCGTATCAAATTCTGCGCCACATCAGCACGCCTACTCCCGAATCTTTAGGAGAATTTTGGACCAAGATTGTCCGCAAAGCCTTTCTATGCGCATTTTGCGGCATTTTAGCCTCTTCTACCGAGCAAATTTATTATGTGATAAATAACTTCATATTTCCAATATACATCACCATTTTAGAATTTACGTCCGAAATTATGCAAAGGCTGGCAAAAGACCCCGATGCACAAGTAAAACTCGTTGCTTGGAAATCAACATTCAGCGATGACTCAGAAGGAGTTATGTGCGAATATTACGGAGACGCCAACTGGGGACAAAGCGGCTGCAAGTTCAACCCTAAAAGCATGACGGACTTTTCAGCAAAATCTTTTCCGGAAGAACCGCTTAATATGCTGAGCTGCATGGCGTGTGCCGTCAGTGCCAGACTTTCTATCGGCTATGACATTGCCATACGCTTGATGAAGATTGTCAGCCTGACCAGTTTTATCTGCGGCTGTTTCTTAATTGTTTGGTTCACCATTGCCAAGCTCTGTTTTGTGCTCTATTTAGCCGACAGTATTTTCCGTTTGAATATGATAATGATTATTTTGCCGTTCCTGATAATGGCATATCCGTTTGAGCAAATCCGCAAATGGAGCGTGACCGGTTTCAAGATAATTCTCAATTCTTCGGCTATTATGTTTTGTTTGGGCATTATTGTTTCCATGACCATTCTCGCCATGCAGAAATTATTGACGCAGGACGGTATCGGGCTGGCGGAACAAAGCAAATATGAAAATTTCGGCACCACCGCCATGGCGCTTATCTTTATGGGCTTTTTAATTGTCAAGGCAACCGGTATGTCTGTGGAGCTTTCCAACAAAATCACCGGAGGCGGAGGCAAAGCCAGCATGCAGCGCAAAATTCAGCAGCTGGTTGCTATGGCTGCAAAATGGGGATTTCACATTGTTTCCGGCGGCACCGGCAAAATTGCCACTTCTATCATAGACCATGTAGAATCTTTGCGTAAAGCCCGCGCCAAGGTACAGAAAGCAACGGCAAAAATCAAAGCTGTTCAGCAAAAAATGGATAATTTAAGGGGGATAAATCGCAATGAAAAAGATAGTTAATCTCTCTAAAAGTTTTTTATATTTGCTTATTTTTACGCTGTGTTTCAGCTTTGCCAGCGCAAATTTAAGCTATGCCGCCGCCAATGATGATGCAAGCAAAACCGCTGCCACAAACGCAGCTAAAACCACTGCCACAAACGCAGCTAAAACCACTGCCACAAACGCAGCTAAAACCACAAAAAATAAGAAAGTTACGGGAACTTGCACCAAAAAAGCCATGGATTCGATGTATAATGCCAAAGATGCGCAAAACTGCTGGTATTGTCGTATTGTTACTTTGATGACCGATGCTTTTTTGCAGGCGGCGGAAAGTTCAATTCCAACCACGCAGAGTTTAGGCAAGGTCATTCTCAAATGGGGCTTTTTAATTTGGCTGGGAATTTTTCTTTTGCAGCAGCTTAGTTCCATGGGCGGAATAAGCACCGGAAAAATGCTGCAGGAAATTTTTATGATGGGCTTTAAGTGTGCATTTGCCTATTACGCGCTAGAAATGGGCACAGATTTTATCACCAACTACATTTTGAACCCGATTGTTTCAACCGGTACCGGAATCGGCAAATCAATTTTAACGGAAATGTTGGCGCAAAACGGGGCGGCAAGCGGTTAAAAAGGCGGTTATCATGAAAAAGTTTAAGAAATACATACTTATAACCCTCGCAAGTTTGCTGCTTTGCACAAGCACTGCTTTTACTTTGTCCTATGAAGAGGCATATTTAACCGCCACCTTATTTGGTGAAGCCAGCGGCGAAGGCGTCACCGGCATGCAAACCGTTGCCAGCGTGATTATGAACCGCCGCAACTATTATCAGGCTCACGCTAAAGGCGGACAAACGGTAAAACTGTCTGACGTTTGCTTGGCAAGATACCAATTTTCATTTTGGAACAATAAAAGAAACTGGACTGTTCAAAACATAGAAAGCTGGGCAAGCAAGCTGAACGGCGCTAATGCTCGGGCTTGGAACAAATGCTTGAACATAGCGCGGCAAGCCATTGCCGGAAGCCTGAAAGATGTTACTAACGGCGCCACTTTTTATTATGCAACCTGGATGGATAAGGAAGGTAAAGCTCCGGCTTGGGCAAGACGCAGAAAATTTAAAGTTGTCGGAAATCACAAAATTGTCTATGGTGTTGGTTTAAGCGCGCTTAAAACCTGGCATAGCGGCACATCCCTTGCCGGCGGCGGAGGAGGCAGCAGCTGGAACGGCACTCTTAGCGGAGGCAGCAATATTATAGACTCCGGCGACTATGATTTAGCAAGCGACCCGGCAAACAAATACATCATGCCGCCTGAGTGCAAAGGCGCGGCAGAAGCAAATGGGCAAATTGTCAACAATGAAATAATGAAACACCGCCTGTTTGCCGAAGATATTTTAATAGACCTTAAAGATATGATGGCGCTGATTTATCAGTCTCTTAGTGTGCTGTTTGCCCGCGGGCACGCTTTGATGTGCTTTTCAACCAAAGTTTCGTTTATCTGTTTGGACGGCGGGGCTGGTTTTTCCGCCGCACTCAAATCATTAGTCAGCTGCACGGTAGTTGTACCGCTGCTTAACTACTTTATTTCCGGTCTCTTAATTTACCTCACCGGCTTCTTTATGTGCATGTCGATTGGTATGTATTTTATAGACATTTCTTTCAAGCTTGGTTTTGCCACTTTGCTTTTGCCGCTGTCTATTTCGCTTTGGCCGTTTCCGCCAACCCAAAGCAAATTGTCCGAAAACATTGCTATTGTCATCTATAACGCTATGCTGTTTGCTTTTGTTTCCATCGGTACTGCCTATGCGGTAAAATTAGTTGAAGCCAGCCTCGGCATGGTAAAAGATGCTGAATTTTGGAAGATTATGGGCGCGACAGATAATGGTCTAGGCGATGGTTTGGCAAACACCACCGCAACTTGGATAACTCTTAACTCTGGCAACTATGCGGACAGCATGGAAAAATTCAGTGAATCCTACGATTTAAGCTCGGTTAACATTCTAATCATTCTGTTCGCGTTGATTTTTGGTTTCAAAATCTTATCGTCCAGCATTCAAAATTATCTTTCCACTTTCTTTGGCGACGGCGCGCTTGGCTCTGCCGACACCGCTATGCACCACATGGGCACTCAGGCTGTTGGTCAAATTAAAAAAAGCGTTGTAAATCCTGCTGCGCGTGTTGCTAGAGATATTGCCTTAAATCAAGGCGGTAAAGGCATAGAAAAACTGGGAAACAAATTGGTTAACAAAAAATTTGGCGGCGGCGCTGCAGCTCCTGTGCAAGGCGGTACTAATCCGCAAACCTCGCCTTCCGGCGGAGCGGCTCCGTCTCCAGCAAGCAATGCCGACGACACTGCCGGTAATACTGACGATAATACCGGTATTACGCCGAATACCCCTATAAATAACGATTCGGAAAGCGGCGGTCAGCCGACAGCTGATAACAGCAAAACTCCGCAAACAGCTGACAGCGGCTCTCCGCAAACTGCGGACAACGGAGCAACCGGCTCTGAAAATTCCAATACCGGCAGAACGCAGTCAGAAAATGCTCAGTCCGCGGAAGTACCGCAAACTAAATGGCAGCAATTCAAGAACTATTCCCGCCCTACAAGTCACAGCCTGACTATCGGCAACACTTTCAAAGCTATCCGCCACCCGCAGCAAACCTACCGAACCCTTAAACAACTGGCGCGGCAAGGCTCTCAAGACTGGAAAAACGCGGAAACTCTCAAAGATAAAGGTTCGCTGGTTTTGAAAAAGAGCGGTCAAGTGGTTATCCGCAGTATCCGCGGCAATGCTAACGAGGTTGCCAACGCCGGAATGGGCATAGCCGGAGGTTTTCTGCAAAGCCTTGGCAAGAGCATGCAAAAGAAACCACAGCACTACTATAGAGAACGCCAAAAACAGAAAAACAACCGCAGCTCTGACGACAGAGAATATCAGCGTCAGCTGGAAGAGGAATATCTAGAAGAACAAGAAAGAATCAACAGTTCTAACTAATGGCAGAAAAAGAGGAATAAATGAGAAAGCGGCAAACATTTTTACAAAAACTTTCAACAAACCTGCTGATACTTTGTTTAAGTGCAGGCTGCTTTGCTTTGTCTGCTGCTCCGGCTTTTTCCAGCTGCAACGGCGTTACTCCTAAATGCAGCGCCGCCACCAACAGTGAATCGCAGGGCGGCTGCTCGCCAAACAAAACTTCAAGCGGTTCATTAGTCGGCAGCGCTTCTCAACAAGTTAGAGCCAGATGTGTTGCCGACAAAACCAGCGGAGGCTGTTTTAACTCTGTTCCGGTCAGCGACGCTGGCTCCTATAACCGTGAAGGCGCCCGCTCTTCCACTCGAAACCACTACGGCAGCGATTTAGGCACCAATCACAAGACTAATGTACTTGCCTATGCCGCAGCTGACGGCGTCGTAATGGGCTGTTCCATATCCACCGGCGGCGGACGCACCACCGTTATCCGCCACACCAAACACTGTGACGGCGCAAGCAAAAACGGACAATATTATTCCACCATTTACCGCCATTTATTTAAACAAACAAAATGCAGCGGCGGAGTGAAAAAAGACCAAGCGATTGGTATTGTCGGCGGTTCCAACGCTTCCAGCCGCTCCGGTCCGGTCTGCGATAACCCTCTTCAAGCTAAAAACTGCTCCCATTACTATGCAATCCACCTGCACTTTGAAGTTGTTAACAGCGCTATGTCTGCAAGTTCAACTTATGTGGGCGGCAGTCAAACCATGCAAGCGTCTTGCGGTAATTTGCAAGCCCTTTGCGGCGGCTGCCCTACCAGCACAAAGTCTTGTTTGGGCGGCATGCAAAGCTTCAGTGACGGCAATTCGGCTTCCGGCAGCGAGGTTGACGATGCCAGTATGCCTGTTGGAGCAGGCGCTCCGAACGGTGAAGAATTTGTTGACGGCAGTGGCGAATCTTCTTGTGTACTTTCCGATTATTTGGATAAGCAAACCTGCACCACCTGCGGTATTTTCAAAACCATTTTCAACGCCGCCAGCAACCTTGCGCAAACCGCTATCAGCAAATTAGCGGCTCCCAGCAAGAATCTTGTGCTTATCGGCTTTTTAATTTGGCTTGCCATTTATGTTTTGAAACAAATTTCTTCATTCCAAGACGCCTCCCCTGGAGATTTGCTGAAGGGCATATTCCTGCAGGGCGCCCGTGTTGCCATTGTTGTATATATTTTATCCGGCGCACTGTATCAGGTAATGGACTTAACTTTAACCCCTGTAATGCAAACCGGCCTAACCTTTGCCAATATGCTCAATCCTAACTCCAACTGCGACAGTTCCGCCGACTATATGGGTGGTATCGTCGGCTATGACACCGACAAGGGCATGCAAGAAACTTCTCAAGGCGGCTTGCCTCGCAACCTTGGACAATCCATTATCTGCACCATCAAAAATTTGGAAGACAGCGTCGGCGTTCTCTTGGCGCTCGGCAACTATTCCACCTGCTACGCTTTTCATGACAAGGCTTTATGGGACGGCGTTATTCCGCATTTGGGCTATTTTTTATCCGGTATCGGGCTTTGGCTTGCCGGCGCGTTTTTGCTCTTTGCTTTTCCGTGGTGCTTAATCGACTGTATTTTACAGCTGTGTATCGCCGCGGCCATGATTCCGTGCTCAATAGCCGCATTTGCCTTTAAATCTACCGCCAAATATCTTGGCTTGATTTGGAACTTCTTTATGAACGCCATGTTCAACCTGATATTCTTAGCCGTGCTGATGTTTATTTTAACCTCTATGTTCAAAGAGTGGATAGGTCTGACCGATGAATCGCTCACAGCTTTTGACCCGGTGCTACTGATTACCGCTTTCAAAGAAGATGGACTTGCCTGGTGGGGTGTCAACGCGTTCAAAATCTTTGCCTTTATCTTCTTGTTTGTCTGCTTTATAGATGAAGTTCCGTCCATGGCAAGCAAATTTGCAACCGGTGCCGACTTTGGTCGCGAAGGCATCGGGCGTATGGTCGGCGGTGCGGTAGCTTCAGCCGCTAAGCCAATAGCCCAAGGCGCTGGTCACATCGCCAAAAAAGGTGCGCAATCTATTGGTGAAGCCACAAACTCGCTTGCCGGAAACTGGGTTCGCAGCAAAAAGAACCAGTTGAAAGGCATGGCTTTGGCGGCTCTCGGCGGACGCAAGCTCCGCGATGCCGACGGCAATGTGGTAGGCTATCAGGCTCGTTTCAAAGGGATTCCGGGCTTTACACAAACCCGCACCGTAACCAAAGACGCTAACGGCGTATGGACGCAAACCAAAGAAACGCATCAAAAAACTGCTGCCGATAAAGCGTTTAAACCAATGACCGATGCTAACGGCGAAACCACATTCGCTGTCAGAACCGGCGGTAAAGGCGCATTTGCCAAATACGAGCAAATGACCAAATCTGTTCAGGAAGACGGCACCGTTAAATATACCTCAAAAGACGGCAGCAGCGTTTTAGTTACCGACCAAAACGGCAATATACTTAAATATAAGCGCGCCAAAGACACGGATATGGTAACTGAAAGCCACAAAGGCAGCGTGCAGAACACCAATGACGCCTTTATGCACAAACGCACCATGGTAGATGCCAAAGGCAAAGTAATCGGCAGCGACGTGCAGTTCAAAAACGTAAGCTCAAAATATTTAATAAACAAAGACGGTTCAATCAATATGCACGCCTATAATCAAATTATGAACGGCGTCAGCGCCGAAAATAAAGCCGACGCTATGGCTGCAATGACGGCAATGCACTTAAAAGCGCGCGGTCAAAACCTTGACAGCCGTTTCAAAAATCGCAAAGTTACAATGAATAAAGACGGCAACATCACTATTCAGCAAGTCAACAATGACGACAGCAAGCAGGAAATACGCGCCTCTATGGTTAATGGTCAAATGATTATAGAAAACAAAACCACTAGCAGCAACGGCAGCATAACCCTGCAAAAGAGCAACGGCATGCAAAACAAAACCACGTCTTTTGCTAAACAGGCTGACGGAACTTTTATCAAAACCGTAAAATACAGCTTTACCGATGAAGTTCACAGCCGCAGCCGAATTTCTCAACCTTTAGATGAAAACGGTGCTTGGGGCTATGGTGTGGACGCGCAAAAAGCCATGGCAGGCTTTAACTCTCAAGAGTTCCAAGAACATCTTGACCAGCTGCAAGATGAAAAACTGAAGAAAGATTTGCGCAAGACCATACTTACGGCTGAAGAACTGAAAGATATGTTATCAGGTAAAGATGTTCAAGGCATAGATTCTAAATAGTTTCGGCAAATATCGCTAAAAATTTTACAAAAATTTAGACATTTGCCGAAGTGTTTTTGTTTTACTGAGACCAGCCAGAACAAGGTGTTTAACTTTGTTTTTCCAAAAGTGACTGTACATAACTATTTTTTTTGTCTTGCTTTTTTCAAACTTCACCATATTATGAGCAATAGCTATTATTTATGGAGAAAGATGATATGGAAGAAATTATTTTCCCTAATCAAATCAGAATGCACAGAAGATTGCGCGGTATGTCTATGCAGGAATTGGCTGATCATTTGGGAGTCAGCTTGTCGGCTATTTCTAAAATTGAAAAAGGTTACCGCCGTCTCAATCAAGAACAGCTGATTCAGGTTGCCGAACTTATTGACTGTTCGCTGCAAGATTTATACGTTAATGAGCAAAATTCGCAGCAAGATGTTGTCCAAGCTTGGAAACGCGAACAGGAAAGACGCTGCAAAATCAACCAAAATGCCGGTTTGAAAACTTTGGGAGCCGGTTTGCGCCACATTCGCACCGACAAAGGCTTGACTTTAATTGAAGTTGCCGAAAGCGCCGATATGACTCTGTCGGTTTATCACCGTATAGAAATGGGACAAAGAGAAGTTTCTGACAAAGAATATCAAAACATCGCCAAAGCTTTTTCTATGCCTCTCGACAAATTGAAAGCTGAAATCAAAAAGCTGGAAAATGAAGGCGTTTTAGAAGATATTATCGAACACAATGAAACCCGCTATAAACTTTTGAACAACTCCAGATATTCCAATGTTGCCGCGCAAACTGCCGATGACGATGAAACGGCTATGCTGCCTGTTTTTGGCACTAGCAACGCCGAAGGCAATATTGTCATTGACCGCGCCAATGCCGTAAAAGAAGTTGCCTGTCCGGTGCAGCTGCAAAACAAACCGGAAGCTTATGCCGTAAATTTGTGCACCCGCCGTTTGGGTTCGCTTTTGCCAAGCCGCGCTATTTTGTTTATAGATAAAACAGAAGTTGTCAGCGCCGGCGACATTGCCTTATATTACATCAGCGAAAGCGAAGCTATGCTAATCAGCGTCCGCGAAGATGAAAACGGTCAGCTTTACGGCTTGCGTTGGAATCCTGATGAACGGACAAATTTCAGCAACAGCGATTTAACAAAAATTCATAAGGTTGTGGCTATCAACTTATAATTTTTTTGAATATTTGTTACATTTTAATAAAGAATTTACTCTCTCGTTTTTATAAAGCGGGAGTAAATTTTTTTAAACAGGTTTTATAGTGTCAGACGTAATAAGAGAAAATGATGTTGCCAGCGAAAAAGATGAAGAATATCCGCTTCTTGATGCTCAGCGCTATCTAAATATTTTTCATCAAATTCACATTTTCAACGCCGAAAAAAGAGCTGAATTTGACCAATCTCTTTTGCAGATGAATGACAAAATTAAAAAGCTGTTGGTCAATATGCCGGGCGGAAAAGTTCTGCTGGAACATATAAAAGAACTTGAAGATGATGAAGAAGTTTCGGACGAAACGCTTAATCTGATTACTAAAAACATTGAAGAAGAAAAAAAATCAGCAGAAATACATCACAAAAAACACAACATAAACGTAACCGTCGGCGAACTGGCTATTGGCAATGAATTTGCCGAAAAGTTGGCAAACTCTTTGGTTGACGCACTCAAAAGCGCAAATCTGACAACAAATTCCGACCTAGCGCATACCATCAGCACAATTCCTCTTTTTGGCTCAACCTCTGCTGACGGCAGCCTGCTTATCAGCAAATCCACAATCCTAAGATTGATATCCTGCCCCATTGCCTTGCAAAACAAACATTCGGTTTATGCCGTTAAACTTAACACTAATTGCGTTGGGCTGGATTTATCTGACAAAGCCATACTTTATATTGACAAATCCGAGCTTATCGGCTCGGGCGATTTAGCGCTCTATTTTTTCAACAGAGCCGAAGCCAAACTGGTCCGGCTCTATACGGACGAACGCGGACAATTATATGGTTTACGCAGCAATCCCGAAGAAAAAATACTGTTTACTATCAGCAATATTGCAAAAATCCACAAAGTAGTGCTTATTGGGCTATAATTTTTCGCTCTTACCGCCTATATTTTAACAAGAAATTTACTCTCTTGCTTATATATTGAAAAAGAATAAGTTGTTTTTTTATGGAGTGAGGCACAACAGGTGGCAGAAGACTTAATTGATGATGATGTAGAATATTCCAGCAATCAGGAAGAAGAAGACCCGATTCTGGTTGCCCAGCGTTATTTAAATATTTTCCACCAAATTCATATTTTCAATCAGGCAAAAAAAGATGAATTTGACGAGTCTCTGCTTAATATCTCGGAAAAAACTAAAGAATTGCTGGCAACGCTGCCGGGCGGACGCGTTTTTTTGGAACACGTTAAAGAAGTAGAAGAAAAACAAGGTAGAAATTCCGGCGGCACCAGTGAACTAATCGCTCAAAACATTGAAGAAGAAAAAAAATCAATCGACAGCCTGAAACAGCACTCCGGAAACGGCGGCGAACTTACTTTAGGTGCTGATTTTGCCGAAAGTTTGGCAAATTCTTTGGCGGCGGCGCTGCAAAGCAGCAATGCTGCGTCTAATAACAATATGACCGACTTGGCTATTTTGCTGAACAAATCGTTCAATGCCTATGCTGCCAGTATGCAAACTTTAACCAACCGCCTTGCCGGTCAGGTTAATACCTCAGCAGCGACACAGCAGCAAACCTTTTCTGCAGCGCCGGTGCAGCCTGCAGGAATGACAGCCCAGCAGCAAAACAATTCTTCGACTACTGTTAACAACATCAATATGGATACTTCCTACTTTAGCAGCATAAATCAAACGCTTATGCAAAATGATGCCCGCCGCCATGAAGATATGATGCAAATTATCGCTGCTTTGAATAAAAATATTCTAAACGGCGTTGCCCCGTCAGAAAACAGTGAGGGACTTGCCGCGGCATTAAATTCCGGAATACCGGCAACGGCTCTTGCCGAAGCATTGCGTCAAAACAACTCACAGCAGCTTGAAGCCATAAAATCTTTCGGTAAAATGCTTGTGCAGGCAATCACCCAATCGCAGCAGGAATTAGCGCAGACCTTGGCGCAGTCCGCACCGCGCTCTACCGTGAAAGTTGTGGTTTCACAAGATGTTGATGTAGAAGACCAAACCGGCGGTAGTGCAGTTGTTTCTAAACAAAATACTTCTAATGCTACCAATGCCCCGCAGCCGAAAAAAAATGAAAATAACAACGCCAAAAAAACTGAACCAGCAAAAGATAAAAATAATTTTATAAAAAGTTTCAGTGATAAAATAAGCGAAACAACCAATAAGTTAACCCAAAACTTCAGCAACGAGGCAAAAAACTCTTCTGACACTTTGCTTAGCCGCATAAATAAAAGCTTAAACAAAATTAACGACCTGAAAAATCAGAATAAAAACGACCAGCAGCCAAACAAAAAAATTGATGAAAAAGACTCTAAAAAAGACAATCCGGCAAATGAACATAAAAATAACGAGCCTTTAACGGCTAACCTTAAAGACAAAGAAAAACAACCGATTGCCCCTGTTCAGCAGCAGCCGAAACCTGCTCCAAAACCTGAACCAGTTAAAGAGCAGCCGAAACCTGCTCCTAAGCCTGAACCTATTAAAGAACAGCCGAAACCTGCTCCAAAACCTGAACCGGTTAAGGAACAGCCGAAACCTGCTCCAAAGCCTGAACCGGTTAAAGAGCAGCCGAAACCTGCTCCAAAGCCTGAACCGGTTAAAGAGCAGCCTAAGTCTGCTCCAAAGCCTGAACCGGTTAAAGAGCAGCCGAAACCGGCTCCTAAGCCTGAACCTATTAAGGAACAGCCGAAACCGGCTCCAAAGCCTGAACCGGTTAAGGAACAGCCGAAACCTGCTCCAAAGCCTGAACCAGTTAAAGAGCAGCCGAAACCGGCTCCTAAACCTGAACCAGTTAAAGAGCAGCCGAAACCTGCTCCTAAACCTGAACCGGTTAAAGAGCAGCCTAAACCTGCTCCTAAGCCTGAACCGGTTAAGGAACAACCGAAACCTGCTCCCAAAGATGAAAACCTTAGTCTAGAAGATATATTGGCAGCCATTCCTTCCGAAGATGACAATTCTTCTGAACCGGATATTTTCTCTGCTAATTCTTTCACCGCACCGGCTGTAGTTCAAAAATCTGAACCGGCAAAACCTGTTGAAGCAAAAGCACCGCCTGTCAGCAAACCTGCTGCAAATTTGCCGAAAGAACCTGAACCGCAAAACCCTGAGTATAAAAAGTCACAGCTGCATTCGTATGAAGATGCTTTGCTGAAAATTAAAAATGCGCTAAGCTCAGATGATGATATATCTTTGGACCATATAAAGCCTATATCCTTAGGCGGTGACGATGAATTGCCGAAACCGCAAGCTCCGGCAGCGAATGTACTGCCAACTCAAACTGTCTCCGCAAAAGAAAACAATTCTGCGGCAGATGACGGCGATTGGGAATATGTCGATGAAAACGGCAATCCGGTTTCCGCCGATGACGGCGATTGGGAATACGTCGATGAAAACGGCAATCCGGTTTCCGCTGATGACGGCGATTGGGAATACGTCGATGAAAACGGCAATCCGGTTTCCGCTGATGATGACTGGGAATATGTCGATGAAAACGGCAATCCGGTTTCCGGTGATGACGGTGATTGGGAATATGTCGATGAAAACGGCAATCCTATACCGCAAAATCAACAATAAAAAGGTATTTACAAACCAACAGAGCGCTAGTAAAATAGGAACAAATTTGAGAGGATTAAAAATATGGCAGAAGAAAATCTCGCACCGATTACCAAGGAATCTCTCTGGTATGTGGACAACTACATTGTTCTGATAGATTATTACGACCGCACAATTTCCCGCATTGCGGCGCGTTGTATCCGCAGCGGCAACATTGCGCTTGAAGAATATAAATTTTATCCTTATGTGCTTGATGTTTTGGAAGAAATTTGTGAAACCGGCAACTATATTTTAGAGCATAAAGAACTCTATCCATATATAGAAAAGAAAATCGCCGGCGGTGTTGAAGCTCTGCGTAAAAATCTCTCTATTTATCAAGAAGAGCTGACCAGCAACCAATCGCCGGAAATGCTGCGCTCCGACCCTAACGAAGTGCAAAAAATGAATGAAGTTATGAGTAATTTTGATAAATCGGTTGATCCAACCTCCGGTGCCGGTATGAATATAGATGATTTAATGAACAAACTTATGGCAGAAAACAACATCGGTCAAAATTCTGATAACACCGATGATGATAATCAGCAGCAATAGGAACACCATAAAATGAAAAAACACTTTAACACTTTCAGTTTAATTTTAGGATTGTCCGCGCTTTTATCCGGACTTTCAGCCTGCATTGCCCGCGATGATATTGATTTTAGCGAAGACAACACCGCTGCCATAAGCGCGCAAGTTCCGGCAGAAACCGTAAATCAACCCACTTCAGACATAAACAATATGAAATTTTCCAAAGAAGAAATTGTGTTTAAAGACCCTGAAGAACCAGCGATTGTACGTACTCCAGAAGGAGCCAATGCTTTGGATTTGGAAACTCCGCTGCGCTGCAATGTAAACTGGAAAACCCAGCAGATGGTGCTGACTTTGCCATATATAAACTCCGCCTTCAAACTTGAGCGAAACGGGCGCAACGACCCGCTGCCGCGCTTTGAAGTAACCGGTTACACTTTTGATATGATGCCGGCTGAGCAAGCATTGGTAAAACTCACCAAAGAAGCAGGCATACGCGTTTCTTCTGCCGATGGTCCATATACCAGCATTTCTGCCGAAGATTTAAAAGGCGAATTTTCGGAAGTGGTTAAAATGATTGCCGATTCGGCGGACATTTACACAACCTACAACGCCAAAGATAAAATTTTAACTTTAAGCCGCCGCGTTAATATGACGCTATATACGCCGCCGTCTCGCCCGATTATTTTAGGTTTGCTTGACGTTATCCGCGGTGCCGGAATAACCAATATTGTAACCAACTGGGCGGATTATTCTATTACCTTTGACGCCGACATTGAAACCCGCAACAAAATTCAGGAGCTGATAAAATCATTTGAAAACAGCCCAACCCTGATAGCTTATGATGTCAGCGTATTCCGTCTTTATCCGTATATTCAGCAAGATATTGAATGGAAAGATTTGCTGAACGCCTTTGACTTTGGCTCCATCACCACAGCGCAAACCGGCGTTATTGGTCGCGTATTAACCACCACAAACGACATTTCAATAGAAAAACTGCAGCAGTTCTTAGGCAACCAAGCTCAAATTGAAATAGTTTCCGAAGGTAAATTTATTGTGCCGAACTTATGGCTTTCGCGCTTTGATATAGGCAAATGCAGCAAACCTGAAAGCAACGCTTACGGTATGTCGGTTTTGGCTAAAGCTTCTGTCGAAAAGAAAAATGAAATCTTTTCGGATATTACCTTAGAAGAAACCGATGGTCAGGTTACGCAATTTAAAATCCGCAGCAAGCTTGGTGAAAACTTCTTAATTATTGGCTTGCCAAATGAACTATTCGGCATTCAAAGCCCTAAGTCTGAAACCATCATCTTTATGGTTCCGCGCCTTGTCCGCACGCTAAAAACTAATGAAACATTGAAAAACAGAATTTAACGGAGAGAAAAATGGAAGAAAATCAGTTTAAAAATGCGCCTCGTAAAATCAGAAAAATCAAACGTCCGCGCGCACCTGAAAATCAGCCGGCGACCTATGGAGTTCCCGAAAAAATTTCTGTACCGCAAAATAGCCTGCAAAACGAAACCGCCGAAAATTATTACGATAACAACGGCGATGCCGAGAATATCCATTTTATCACAGATGAAGAGTTAATGCCGCAAGAGCCGGAAACCGTAACATATTTTTTGAAAAACAAAACTGTCCTGCTAATGCTGGTATTGGCAGCACTGTTCGGTGTGGTTTTAGGCTCCACACTATTTTCTACCCAAGAAACAGCTAAAAAAGGTCTTGACGGCGTTGTCGTGAACTCTGATGTGCCGTTAGGACGCAGCCGCTGCGGCTTGGTTGAACCTCACCAAGGCTGCGTGCTCTATATTATGAACCCGCGCAATCAAGAAGTAACTGGCAAAGACTTTTTTGCAACAGCTGCACAATGGACGCGCCGTGAACGCTATTTGATAGAAACCGGAAATATGCACTACAGCAGCAAGCGGATTCGCCCAGGGTATATTGCCCAAATCAACATTCCGCCACTTTCTAACAACAACTAACCAAAAAACTAAAAGCCTCCCATTTCGGAGGCTTTTTTATTAGTTTTCGCCGCTCTCTTAAAATACCTAAAACGTGCAGATATTTTTAGTTTGACTTTTTTTAGTTTAGCTTAGATATAAATAAAAAGCCTTGTAGCTGCAGCTACTTGGCTTTTTCCAACATAGGAAAGAAGTTGAACCCCCAACTTCCCAACCTTATATTGGAAATATAAGGCATAAAAACCTCTAAATGTCAAACATTTTTTGATTTTATGCCGGAGTTCAATTTCTTTTCCAACCGCCCCAATGGGCTGAAAGGATAAGAAATGAGCACCACTATCAAAGTGCTAAGTATAATAATTCTTATACTTAAAATCATCATTCTTATATTAAAATAGTATAGTATGATGAGGCGAAGATTTCAAACGTTTTCAACTTATTTTCTCCGCCCTTTGATATTATTCTATTTAACCGCTTCAGCGCCGGAAATAACATCTATCAGCTCATCGGTAATATTTTCCTGCCGCTCCTGCTGATATTCCAAATTCATCTGTTCCAAGCTTTCATCAATATTTTTTTCAGCGTTTTGCATATTGGTCATACGCGTATAATGCTCCGCCGCCAGCGAATAATTAAGCTGACTTGCCAAAGCAATGGTTAAATATTCATTTAGCAGGGCAGCAAACATCTGCTTGCGTTCAATCGGTATCAACGGAAGATTATTTGTACCCCACGGCTTATTTTTCAGCTTTTGATAAGCGGCAAAATCAAACGGAATAATCTGTTGTTTCTGCACACTAACTGATTCGTTTTTATTACGCTTATGATACCAAACGCAAACATTTGTAATCTGTTCCCTGCGCGTTGCCTCATCAATTTTCATTATCACGGTTTCGGCTATGGTATTCACCATTTTCACCGAATTTGCAACAGCGTACTTGGCATAAAGTTTTAAGTTGCTTTGCGCCGCCAAACCGCCGATTCTTTTGCCGATAGTCAAAAACAGCGTATTTTTAAGCGAAACACCTTGTTTTTTTAAATCAGCCTTTGCTTTATCCAAAATCTCTTTGTTAAACTTACCGACCATACCGTTATCGGTGCCGATTAAAATTACCAGCTGTTTGCCGTGTTCAGCTTTAACATCACTGTTTGGCAGCCCGCCTTGTTTAATCAAAGCCTGAAAAGCGTCCTGCAGATTGCGGCGATATTGCGCCAGCGCCGTATTTGCTTGTTCATACTGCAAAATACTGACTGAAGACAGCGCTTTCATTGTGCCGACTATCTCCCGCAAATTCTCCGTAACCTTAATCCGCTTTTTCAACGCTTCAATCGTCATCAGACTTTATCCCCTCATACTGCAAGGCTGATTTAAAAGCCGAAAGCATTTTTTCCTGTGTTTCAGCCGATAGTTTCTTACGAGCTAAAATATCGGCTACTTCTGTTGAAAATTGCGTTTGCAAAACCTCGCGCACGGCTTTCTGCGCTTTCTTATTGTCTTCAGTTGACAAACCATCAAACAAACCGGCGTTAGTCGCCATAAACACGGCAATCTGCTCAGGCGCTGTCAACGGCTCAAAGCGGCTTTGCTCCAGCACAGCACGAATAGCCCACCCGCGGTTGATGCGCTTTTTAGTTTCCTTATCCAGCTGGGTGCCGAATTTAGTAAACGATTCCAATTCTTCAAACTGCGAATAAAACAGTTTCAGCGGACCAATCAAAGTCTTATACGCCGGCAGCTGAGCGTCGCCGCCCACGCGGGAAACCGAACGTCCGGTATCTATCGCCGGCATAATGCCTTTTTGATACAAATTAGCCGCCAAATAAATTTGTCCGTCGGTAATAGAAATAATATTGGTCGGAATATAAGCCGATATATTTCCGGCTTCCGTCGATACAATCGGCAGCGAGGTCAGCGAACCGCCGCCCAATTCCTCGCGCAGATGCGTCGAACGCTCCAACAAGCGGGAATGAATGTAGAATATATCCCCAGGGAAAGCCTCTCGTCCAGGCGGACGGCGCAGCAGCAGCGACATTTCACGATAAGCACGGGCGTGATTAGTCAAATCATCATAAACCACCAGCACATCTTTGCCTTGCGCCATAAAATATTCGCCGATAGATGTCGCCGCATACGGAGCTGCATATTGCATACCCGCCGTATCATTTGCCGCAGCCACCACCACGATTGTTTGATTCATCACGCCGTATTTTTCCAAATCAGCGATAACTGAAGCCACTGCGGAGTTACGCTGCCCAATAGCGCAATAAATGCAGATAACACCAGTTTGCTTTTGATTTATAATCGTATCAACGGCAATGGCTGTTTTACCGGTCTGCCTATCGCCTAAAATAAGCTCGCGCTGTCCGCGTCCGATAGGTGTAAAAGCATCAACTGCTTTAATACCTGTCTGCAAAGGAGTTTGCACTGGCGCTCTGTCCATAATCGGATAGGCTTCCATTTCCAAAGCCCGACGCTCGCTATAGGCTATCGGTCCTTTGCCGTCTAAAGGCTTGCCCAGTGGATTTATCACCCTGCCCAGCAATCCCTCGCCGACCGGAACGTCCAAAACACGTCCGCTGCGACGCACTCTGTCGCCGGCTTTCAAACTATCCGGACTATCCAAAAACACCACGCCGACCGCATCTTTTGCCAAAGTCTGCACCATTCCCCACACGCCGTTAGGAAATTCCAGCAGTTCTTCCATTTGCGCCTTAGCCAAACCTTTCACAATCGCCGTACCGGCAGAAATAGAATGAATAACACTGACTTCTTCTGTTTTCAGCTCCGCTTTGGTTTGAGCAATTCCCAGCTCTATGGCGGCAAATGTCTTGTCTGTTTTAATCATTTTCTATCCCCTGTTTATTAACTGCTGCACATCATTTTGCATATTCTTTTGAAACTCGTTCATATATCCCGCTAAATTCCAGTCTATCAGCTGCTCATCAGCCTGCAAAGCCACGCCGCAAACCAACTTTTTATCAACTTCAAATTTGAATTTTGTTTCTTCCGGCAATTCCAACTGCGCCCGCAGAAAATCTTTTATTTTTTGCTTTTGCTCTGCCGAAATTTTTTGCGCCGAACGGACAAACAGCTGTTTTTTATTTTGATAAGCAGCGGCAAACTCTTGTTTTTTACGAACTGGCAAAGCGCTTATTTTTTCTTTGAGCTTGTCTATCATCAAATCGTTCAACGAAACATCTGCCATTTGTTTCAGCGCACCATCAGCTAGCTTGTTGAAATGTTCCAAAATCAAGTTTTGCATAGCCAGTTCAAACGTTTTCTGTTCGCCGGCTAAACGCTGTTTCCATTGGCTTTTATCTGCTTCAAACTGCGCTTTTGCCTCATTTGCCAATTTTTCTGCCAAAACGGCGGCTTCCGCTCGGGTTTGACTCAAAATATTTTGTTTCTGCGCATCAATTTCCGCCATTTTCTGCTTGCATTCTGCTTCCAAGCGCAAAGCCTCTTTATGTGAAGAAGCCGCTTTTTTCAGCTCGCGTTCAATAAACTTCTGCCGCTCGTCAACTGCTTTCAGCACCGGCAAATATAAAAAGCGGCGCAGCAAATACAACAGCAGCAGCAGATTAAACATCTGAGCAAAAAATGTAAACAAATCAATACTCATCAACTTTTCCTAAAATATAACTATTGAGCCTGCGCAATTGCATAATTCCAAAACGGATTGGCATACAGCACCAAAAACGCAATCAGCAAAGCGTACAAAGCCGTGGTTTCCACCATGGCAATTGCCACAAACATTGTACTGCGGATACGGCTTGCCTCGTCCGGCTGCTGCGCCATTGCCTGCAACGCCGAAGCCGCCACATGACCTTCGCCCATAGCCGAACCTATACTGCCGATACCCATACACAGGCAGGCACCCAAAACCGAAAACGCCCCAATTAAAGAAATTGCATCCATTATTGTTCTCCTTTTTCTAAATTTGATAAATTATTTTCCGGCACAATTTCGCCCTGCACGCTCGATGAATAAACCACCGCCAGCAAAGCAAAAATATATGCCTGAATTGAACCGGTTAAAAGTCCCAAACCTTGCATGCTCAGCGGAGCAATCAGCGGAATAAAAGCGCTTAAAATACTCACAAACATAACTCCGCTCAGCATATTGCCGAACAAACGCAGCCCCATGGCAAAGCTCGAGAAAAACTCACTAAAAATATTCATCGGCAGCATCAGCGGTATCGGGTCGATAAATTTCTTCAAATATCCCTTTAAGCCGGCGTTTTTAACTGAAAAATACGGTATTGCCAAAAACACAACCGCTGCCAAAGCCATAGTGGTGCTGATAGACGCCGTCGGTGCGCGGAACCACGGAATAACCGTCAGCAAATTGCAGACCAAAATAAAGCAGAACAGCCCCATGGCTAGACCTAAATATTGATTCGTTTTAGAGCCGCTTATCTCATTTGCCTCTTTTTGCAGCCACAGCACCAACGCTTCCAGCGCCACTTGCAGCCGCGAAGCCTTACGCTCGTATGACAGATTGCGGGTGGCTAAACGGCAGCATAAAACTATCAAAACAATCACCAGCCAGCTGTTAAAAATTGTCACATTTATTCCGATATCGCCGATTTTAAACAGGATTATTTTGTCATAGCTGTCCAGCCCGATTTGCCGTCCGGCAAGCGGAATATCCCACCAACGCGAAAAATCAAAATCAAACAGAGCCATCGTTTTTTTGCTCCTCGTCAAATTTAACAATCCGTCCTTTTTCATGTACCATTATTATCATTTTAGTAACGAAAAAAACTAAAACATACAGCAAAACCACAGCCGGATTGCGCTGCGCTATCAGCACCAACACGCCAAAAAACAGCAAAATACGCAGCAAAGCCACGCTTGCAAATAAACGTACTTTATGCTTGACGGCGCTTAAATGATTTAAACTCCAGCGCAGGCTCTGAAAATAAACCACGCCTACCAGCGCTCCGCAAAGCGGCGCCGCCAGCATCTGCCACAGCGCCATTTGCCGCCACATTTGCCACAAATAAGAATCAGCGCCCATTTTTTTCTCCTTGTTTTAAGCTTTCGGCTGTTCTTTGTTCATTTTTTTCTATTTTCGCCTCTTCATTTTTTATCCAATAACAAGCGTTGACCAAACCCCAAACAAAGCCTAAAAACAACAAACTCAAACGCCAAGAAAAATCAGCCGGAAAATGCTCATCCAACCAGCCGCCGCAGAAAACTCCCAGCAAAATTGGCACAATAATTACCCCGCCCAGCGAAGCTATCATGCCAAAATTAGCATTCCAGTGCTGTTGTCTGCGGGTTTTAAGCTGCTGAGCCTTTTTAATCAGCGTGTTGCAGATTTCTTTTTCCGCTGTATCGTCAAAATCATCAGCCATTTTCATCTCCTTTGAGTTTGCCAAACCCGCGCACCAAGCCAAGCTCCAAACGAGCCATTGCCAAATTAAGCTCTTTGCGACGCTCTTCATTTTCTTTAAAATCATTTCTGATAATCAGCGAAAGAGTGTCCAGCGATTTGCTTATTACGGCATTTTGCACGCTCATAGTCACGCTCTGTCCTTTTTTGACCACAATTCCGCGGTGACAAGCCACATAACTTTCAGCATTATTTTCATCGGTATACCGCACTATATTCGGTTTCATCGCCGCCACAAAATCAACATGCTTCGGCATCAGCGTATAAAAGCCGTTCAATGTTTCAAACGTGACTTTCAGCGCTTTTGTCTGCAAAACTGTCCCCAAAGGCGAACAAACCGTCAGCTGCATCAGGCATTCTCCTCTGCCATGGCTTTTTCATAAGCTTCTTTTTTATCTTTTGTCTTGGCAACAACTTCATCAATATCGCCAACCATAAAAAAGTCATTTTCCGAAAGATAGTTAAACTCGCCCGAAAGGATACGCTCACAGCCTTCTATGGTCTTTTGCAAATCCACCGAACGCCCCTCCATACCGGTAAATTGATAGGTAGTATAAAACGGCTGCGTCAAAAAACGCTCCAATTTACGCGCAGTCAGAACAGTTTGTTGGTCATGTTCCGGCAGCTCATCAAATCCCAGCATTGCGATAATATCTTTTAGCTCTTCATATTCCGCCAAACACTTGCGCACTGCCACCGCAACTTTATAGTGGCGCTCGCCCACAATCAGCGGAGTCAGCATATTCGAAGATGAAGCCAGCGGGTCAACTGCCGGATATAAACCCTGCGCCGCGCGGCTGCGGGAAAGCACAATGCTTGAAGACAAATGCGCAAACGTATGCACCGCCGAAGGGTCGGTAAAATCATCAGCCGGCACATAAACCGCCTGAATAGAAGTGATTGCCGCGTCTTTAGTTGAAGAAATACGTTCTTCCAGCGCCGCAATATCCGTTCCCAAAGACGGCTGATAGCCCACGCGTGACGGAATTTGTCCCAGCAGCACCGAAACTTCCGAACCCGCCTGCACAAAACGGAAAATATTATCAATCAGCAATAAAACATCTTTCTTTTCTTTATCGCGGAAATATTCTGCCATGGTCAAACCGGTTAAAGGCACGCGGAAACGCACCCCCGGAGCCTCGTTCATCTGTCCGAATACCATCACGGTTTTCGGCAGCACTCCGGCGTCTTTCATTTCACGATACAGCTGTTCTCCTTCGCGGGAACGTTCGCCCACGCCGCAAAAAATACTTGCGCCCTCATAGCGCCCGACCATATTGTTAATCAGTTCGGTAATAAGCACGGTTTTACCCACACCGGCGCCGCCGAACAATCCGGCTTTGCCGCCGCGCTCCATCGGCGCCAGCAAATCTATGGCTTTAATACCGGAAATAAAAATTTCCGAACTGGTCTGCCGGTTTTCCAAAGGAATCGGCTCGGCGTGAATTGGCTGTTTAGCTTCTGCCTGCAGCGGCTCTCCGTTATCAATCGGCTGTCCGAAAATATTAAACATACGCCCCAAAACCTTGTCGCCGACCGGCACTTCTATTTGATGTTCCTCGTCCACAATTTCGGTTTGGCGGGCAACTCCCTTAGTTGAGCCCATAGCCAAAGCGCGCACGGTTTTTTCATCAATATAACCCTGCACTTCCGCTGTCAGCGAACCTATTTTCAATTCATTATAAATAGCCGGAAGCTGTTTAGGAAACTCCGCTTCAATCACACTGCCGTTAACCGCCGTCACAAAACCGGTATTTTTCTTTTTTGCCATTTTTTCATCCTTATTTTGCCTTCCGATTAAAGATAATCGTTTTTACAGGCATTTCATCTTTTCAAAATAGCAAAATAAAGATTAACTTTGTCTTAATCCAAAGTCTATACATACCAAAGTTATAAAAAATCTATTCATCGCGGCGTCTAAACAAAGTGTCATATACTTCCTGACGATACATAGAGAATAAAATCTGCGGCATAATGGCATATTTCGGACGATTCTCTTTTTTCTTCTTTTTAAATTCCTCATAATACACATATTTCGGTTTTGTTTTGATTATGATTTTGTTTATATCAAAAGGTTCGGCATAGTGAAAATATTTTTCGTCCAGCCGTCCCATATAACTCCATGAAAACCAATAATAGTGCGCGTCTTTATTGAAAACACCAAACGGAATACCGGAAATACCCAAAACCACATCATCTGAAGTAGTGTTTTGAGAAATATGCGTTACAATTCCGAGTACGGAAAATGTATCAATTTCATCAGGCTCAATCCCTTCAAACAGCCAAAATTTTCCGCATCCCAGCAGCATAAACAGCATAATAATCCACGCTGTCCATTTTTTCACTTCATAAAACTTGGCGCAAACCAATGCTATCAGCACGGCATTATACAGAATCAAAATCTTAAAGTAGTACATCCAAATAGAAATGTAGGTAGTGCGCAGCAGCAGCTCCACAACATACATCACCAGCAGGCAAAGCACATACTTATTCGGCTTGTTCATCAGCAAATAAATAGCCGAAGCAACGCCAAAGCAAAGTATTCCGTACAAATCGCTGAAATCCTTTATACGCGTATCCCATATATCTTCTAAAATATGCGAATTAAGCAGCCAGTTTGTTTCAAAATAGCGCTGTGCATTGCCGCAAATCAGCAAATATACGCCAAACAGCGCCAGCGACACCATCCCCAAAGGCAGCGCCTTTAAAATATTTTTCCAGCCGATTTGTTTTTTAACCAGCAGATAAATTCCGCATAAGCCGAGCGGGAAAAGCAAAAAGATAATAGTTTGCAAAAACAAAAAACCTACGCCCCAGCTCAAAAATGCCAAATTCAAATACTTTTGTTTGTTGCTTTTCCAAAACGCAAAAAACAAATACAATCCAACAAAAAAGAACAAATGCATAAAAGTATCCGGCTTAAATTGCACCATAGCGTCAAGCGCAATATTGCTGAAACAAAACAGATTAACGGCTATCAATGCAGAAATTTTATTGCCCCAAAAATCTTTTACTAAACGATAAACCACATAAAGCACAGCCAGCGAAACCAACGCCATAATACAGCGAATAACTAAAAATACTAAAACATTACCGCTAAAAAGTCCGGTTAACGGCGCAAAAAGATACCACATCAAAGGGTGATGATGTTCAAAAAAATCTGTATAAGGAATTAAGCCCTGCCAAACCAGCCAAGAAGCGTGAATGTGCTCCAAATCATCGCCGACAGCACGGCGGCTGATAAAAATAGACGCAAACAAATATATAACATTTATGGCTATAAATACCCATAGCACGCGGCTTAATGTTTTTTCTTTCATACCTGATTCCTTTTTACAATTCCCAAATATTTATTTATAGCGGCAGCCAGCAGCACCAACAAACCAGCTAAGCAAAGCGGCGCCAAGTTGCCATATTTTCCAAACAGCGTGTCATGCGACATACTGATTTTAACCGTGTCATCAATATAGCCGCGTTCCGATAAACCGATTTGCGAAGTGATTATTCCATACGGATTTATTACAGCACTGATACCGCTGTTGGCGCTGCGGACAATCGAAATTCCTTCTTCCACCGCCCGCATCTGCGCGGCAACCAAATGCTGATATGGTCCGGCGCTGATACCGTACCAGCCGTCATTTGTCAGCACCACCGCCCATTTTGGCTTATTCTGTTTACGTACAATTTGACCGGAAAAAATAACTTCATAGCAAATCAGCGGTGCAAATTCCGCATAGCCGTCCAGCTTTATAGTCTGATACTTTTCGCCTTTGGCAAACTGCCCCACCATATTAGTCAGCGGCTTCACCCATTTTGGAAGATATTGCCGAAGCGGGATATATTCGCCGAACGGAACTAAATGGTTTTTACTGTAAATACCATGAATTTGCCCAAAATAATCCATTGCCGCCAAAGAGTTATATAATAAATAATCGCCGGTGTTTTGCTCATATCCGTCCTGCAGCATTCCCGCCAGCAAATAACCTTTGGGCGGCACCGCTTCCTGCGCCATAACCCGATGTTCTAAATCATAAGCCAAGTTAAACGGCGAGGCGGTTTCTCCCCAAATTACAAAATCAATATTTTCCAGCCCCTTGGCGCGGCTTAAATCCACATATTGCGCAAAATTTTTTTCTACCGCGTCTCGGCTCCATTTCATAGTTTGCGGAATGCTCGGCTGCACCAAACGCACATGGATTTGCTCTCCAACGTTTAATTTACCCCATTGCACTAAAGCAAAATCGCCGTATATATATAGCCCAAAAATCAGCAGCAACGAGCAAAACGGCGCCCAGATATTGCGCTTGTGCGGATTCAGCAGCCAAACCGCCGGCAGCGCTGTCATAATCACGACCAGCATTGATAAGCCGTAAGTTCCCCACCACGCCAAAGTTTGCAGCCATAAGGGATTGAAAGCCAATACCGAACTGAGCGGATTCCACGGAAAGCCGGTTAAAAACACGCTGCGCAGCCATTCAGCGCTTAAAAACCAGCCGACAGCCAGCAATAAAATTTTGCTGAGCCTAGTTTTGCCGAATTTCATCAGCGCAAACGGGAAAATTGTAAACAAGCCGAAAAATCCGCCGCCTAAAAGCAACACAAAAGGATAGAGCCAGCCGGTTTTCGCCGCGTCTATCAAAAGCGCGTTGCCAACCCAATAAAATCCGGCGGAAAAATACCCGAAACCAAACCAATAACCGATTGCTGACAAGCGTTTTACGGAGCTTTGTTTCTGACTCAATGCAAACACGCCGCAAAAAGCCGCAAACACCGCCCAAGTATGATAAAACGGCGGCAAAGCGGCAACCAGCAGCAAACCAAACAGCAGCGCCGAGGTTTTATATCTCCGCGCTGCCGTTTCGCAAATTTTTTGCCATATTGCCTTTAATTTTGCCACTTAGTCTTCCTTATATGGATTTGCAATACCCATAGACTGCAAAATATCAATTTCAAAGCCTTCCATATATTCGGCTTCTTCATCTGTTTGATGGTCAAAACCCAGCAAATGCAGCAAACCGTGCGCCAACAAATGGCAATAATGGTCATGCAGAGAAATTCCTTCAATATCAGCTTCTTTCTGCATGGTTTCAAAAGCAATAATGATATCGCCGAGTTCAATTTCCTGATACAAATCCCGCTCTTGCGCAAAGCCTTCAAAATCCACATTGGCAAAAGACAAAACGTTTGTTGGCTTATCCATGCCTCGAAACTCTTTATTGAGAGCATGCACACGCTCATCATTGCTCAGGCACACATTAACGATAATCGGCAAACCTGCGTGCAAAACTTCAGATTCGGTATGTTCCGCCACATAGTCAAACACGGCGTTTTTCACTTCTTCCGACACTTTTTCTATTTGAGAAACCGCCGAACTCCAGCGCCTATCTTCAACATCTAGATTTAAAAAACTGTCAATCATGTTCTTCTTGCATCTTTTTGCTTTTTTCTTCATACGCCTGAACGATTTTAGCCACCAAGCCATGACGCACCACATCGTTGGAACTGAATGTCACCGATGAAATGTTCGGAACATTGCGCAAAGTATCCAAAGCGTCGCGCAAGCCGGAAATCACGCCGCGCGGCAAGTCTACCTGACTCAAGTCGCCGTTAACCACCATACGGGAGTTTTCGCCCAAACGGGTTAAAAACATTTTCATTTGCATCGGCGTGGTATTTTGCGCCTCGTCCAAAATCACAAATGAATTAGCCAAAGTACGTCCGCGCATAAACGCCAGCGGAGCGATTTCAATTTCGCCGAGAGCCAATTTTTTATCCACCTGCTCAGCCGGCAGCATTTCATACAAAGCGTCATACAGCGGGCGCAGATACGGGTCGACCTTTTCTTTCAAGTCCCCTGGTAAAAAGCCCAAGTTTTCACCGGCTTCCACTGCCGGACGCGACAAAATGATTTTATCAATCGTTCCTTCCAGCATCATAGAAACCGCCAGCGCCACCGCCAAATAAGTTTTACCCGTACCAGCAGGACCCAATCCGAATACCAGCTCGTTTTTCATCATTTCCTGAATATATTTAGCTTGGGTAGCCGAACGCGGATAAATATAGCGTTTTTTAGTTTTCAACACAATATCATTTAAGTTCTGCTTATCATCTTCGGTATGGCATTCTCCGCTCATACGCACTGCAGCTTTAACTTCCTGTTCGCCGATTTCAATACCGCGGCTTACCTTATTATAAAGCAGCTCAATTGCATTTTTGGCGCTTTCCACATCACTGGCAGCTCCTTTAACCGTAATTTGATTGCCAAAGCTCAAAATTTCGACATTCAGCATTTTTTCAATCAGACGCAAATTTGAATCTGCCGCCCCCACCAGCTGTTGCACAAGTTGATTGTTAAACAGTTCAAAACAAATTTCAGCCATGGCTAAATCTCCTTTCCGCTTAAAGAGTTTGTGGTAGCTTCTGTAACTTCCACATCTATAATTTTGTTTATATTATCACTTTCCGTTTCAATATGCAAGTTCTGCATATACGGAGTGCGCCCTATCAGCTGCCCTTTATGGCGGCCTTTTTGCTCAAACAACACCGGCATCACTTTGCCGACGCAGGATTTATTAAACGCCTCTTGATAAGAAAACAGCAAGTTCTGCAAAATATTCAAACGTTCTTTTTTAACTTTTTCTTCTACCTGATTTGGCATAATTGCCGCTGGAGTTCCGGCTCTGCGGCTATATTTGAAAGAAAATGCCTGAATATACTTCACTTTATTTACCACATCTAAAGTTGCCTGAAAGTCCTCATCTGTTTCCCCTGGAAAACCGACAATAAAATCAGACGACATTCGCAAGTCCGGATTAGCTTCCTGCAATTTTTCTACGATTCGCAAATAGTCTCCGGAAGTATGGCGGCGGTTCATCGCTTTCAAAATTTTATCCGAACCGGATTGAATTGGTAAATGCAAATAAGGCATCAAAACTTTCAAATCACGGTGGCAGGCAATCAAGTCATCATTCACATCTGCAGGATATGAAGTGGTATAGCGTAAACGTTTTAAACCGTCCAGTTCAGCCACGCGCCGCAGCAAATACGCCAAATCGCGCTCTTTGCCGTTTTCATCTTCGCCGTGGTAAGAGTTTACGTTCTGTCCCAGCAAATTCAATTCTAAAGTGCCGGTAGCAATCAAGCGCTTTGCCTCTTTCAAAATTTCGGCAACCGGACGGGAATATTCGGCGCCGCGGGTATACGGCACCACGCAATATGTGCAAAAATTGTTGCAGCCTTCCTGCACTGCCAAATAAGAGCAGGCACCTTGTGCTTTATTTTCCGGTAAAAAGTCAAACTTGCTGTCGGCAGAAAATTCAGTATCCACCAAACCGGCGTGACCTTTTTTCCGTTCAATATCTTTCAGCATCTGCGGAATTTTATAATACATCTGCGGACCAACGGCAAAATCCACAAACGGCGCGCGTTTTACAATTTGCTCGTCTTCTGCCTGCACCACGCAGCCGGCAACGCCGATAACGGTCTTTTTGCCGTTTTCCAAGCGTTCTTCGGCAATTTCACGGGCGCGTCCCAAATCTGAAAATAATTTTTCGGCGGCTTTTTCGCGGATATGGCAGGTATTAAACAGCACTAAATCGGCGTCTTCTTGCTTTTTAGCCTCTTCATAGCCTTCATTTTTCAGCATATCGGCAATCCGTGATGAATCATAGACATTCATTTGGCAGCCGAAAGTTTTTATAAAATATTTTTTAGACACATCGTCTCCATAAATTTGTTATAACATAGCCCTATTATGTACGCCAAAGTTTAATTTTTTACAAATACTTTTTTATTGAAAAATTAAGAGATTTTCGCTAAAATACGGTTCAGTTTAATAAAGGAGAGCCATTATGGACGGCATTAGAGATATTTTACCATCATATTTAGATTCCGCTTCAATGGAAGAAAAGCGCATATTTTTTGAAGCGCTGGTCGCAGTAGCCTGCGCTGATGACGACTTTGACAGCGATGAATTAAAATTCATCACCGAAGCCGCCGTTTCTCACGGAATTGAAAATATATCAGAAATAATTGACGGTCAGGACACTGAAAAAGTTATAAAAGACGCGGCTAAAATCAAAAATCGTCATTTAGCTTTGGAATTAGTGCGTGAAATGTGTATGCTTTCGCATGTTGACAATGTGCTGTCCGACAACGAAACTCTGATAATCGGTAAAATCGGCTTGGCTATGGGTGTTGAGCTTGGAAAAATCGAGCAGATAAGCAACTGGATTATTGACCATATTATTTGGCTGGAACAAGCTAAAATAATTTTTGAGGAAAAAGACTAATGTTTCCTTATCAGGACGGAAAATATTTTGATAGCTTATATCAAGTGGTGCAAAGCTGCTATCCGCAGCTGGATAAGGTGTCAGCCCGCGATGTTTTGCGCGAGCTGATTTTAGCCCCAAAATCCGATGCTCTGACTATCGGCAATGCTCAATATGCCCGCTCCGAGGTAATTAAAACCCTACAATATCAGCTTAACGGCGAAAATGAAGAAAAGCCTTTTGACGAACGCTATCATGATTTGCTGGAAGCCGCGCTAAAAACCATAAAGCACATGAACGATGGCTACATAACCGAAGAAGATTATGAAGAACGCAAAAAGTTTTTAGACGTCATCAATAAAAAGGAATTTCAGGTTTTTGTGCTGCTGGCACTGCTTAAATCCTGCCGTTCGCTAGATAATCCAGAACTTATCGGGCAGCTTATTTATAAAGTCCGCAGCCTGCGCGAACTAAACGACCTTATCCGCAAATATACCAAAGACGCCGTTGCCGTCAACACCGACGAACAGGATTTTGAGCGCGCCAAACTTATTTATAAAATGCTTAAATCCCTGCAAGGGCTGGGTTACGGCTATACAATAAGTCCTAAAGAAAAAGAAAGTTTGGGCATAAGCCACGATGAAGATGAAGACTTGTCAGAAGATTATGCCTTTGATAACTGGCTGCGTCGTTTAATGCTTTTGCAGCTGCGCCGAGAAACCCGCGGAGACGACAACCTAAATTCTAACAACTTAGCGGAAATGTTTAATACCAATCTTGGCAAAAGTGCCACTCTTTTTGACGACATCGGCGGTCGCATTGCCGAATTACGCGGAGCATTGCGAAAAAGAAGGTTTGACAGCAGCCGTTTTAATATGCTAGAAGAAAATTATGAAAGCGGTAAAACAAACCGCTGACCCCAACCATAAAGGAGAAAATACAAATGGGAATTATCGGACTTTTTCTTATGCCGGTGCTGGATATTTTAAGTGCGGTTATCGGAATTTATTTTAAAATTGTAGCAGTAGATATAATTTTATATTGGATGCTGCACTACAAAATTATGACCGTGCATAACAAATATGCCGAAAAATTTATGAGTATTCTGAAGCTGTTGACCGAACCTGCCTACAAATATATCCGCTCAAAAGTTCCGCCGTTTTCCGGTTATGACGTTGCGCCGTATGTTTTGCTTTTGTGCATAGCGTTCATCGGTTCGTTTGTTAACCACTTCAGCCGCTGGATTGACCAATATATGCAATGAGTTTTTTTGTAATTGAAAATAATGCATATCTTCTGCGCTTAAAACTAACCCCCGGAGCGTCTTTTAACGGTTTTAAGGGGTTATTTTTTGATGAAAGCAATCAAGCATTTTTGAAAGCCGCCGTCACGGTTGTACCGGAAAAAGGCAAAGCCAATAAGGCTCTGATTGAATTATTGGCTAAAAAGCTCAAAATCGGCAAAAGTTTGATTTCTTTGGTCAGCGGAGAAACTGACCATTTGAAAAAACTGCGCCTAAACATTATGCCGACGGAAGAATTTACGGCAAAATTAAATGGCTTAATAAAGGAATAAAAATGACCGCACAAATTATAGATGGTAAAAAAATCGCCGCAGAAATCAGAGATAAATTAAAGGAAAAAATTGCTCTGCTGCCTTCTGCTCCGCAGCTGGCTATTGTTTTGGTCGGCAACGATGAACCGAGCCTGATTTATGTACGCAACAAACAAAAGGCGGCGGCGCAAATCGGTCTTTTATCCCAGCTTTATCACTTAGATGAAAATATTTCCGAAGAAGAACTGCTGGAAATTATTGCTCAGCTTAACGCCAATTCGGAAATAAACGGAATTATCGTGCAGCTGCCGCTGCCTAAGCACCTTAACACCAACAGCATCATTAACGCCATTTCGCCGCTTAAAGATGTGGACGGTTTTCACCCTTATAATACCGGAATGTTGCAAAACAACGAAAAGCCTTACTTTGTTGCCGCCACTCCGCTGGGAGTTATGCAACTGATTAAAAGCGTGCTGCCGAACTTAAGCGGTAAAAACGTCGTTTTAATCGGCGCGTCGCTGATTGTCGGACGCCCGCTTGCCACATTATTGCTGAACCAAGAGTGCACCGTAACCATTACCCACGCTCAAACCCGTAACATTAAAGAGCTGACCTCTAAGGCGGATATACTGGTTGCCGCTTGCGGCGTGGCGAAACTGGTTAAAGCCGATTGGATAAAAGAAAATGCCGTGCTGATTGATGTCGGTATCAACCGCGACAACGGCAAAATCTGCGGCGACATAGACTTTGACGATGTAAAAGAAAAAGCTTTGGCAATTACTCCCGTTCCGGGGGGCGTTGGTCCCATGACCATTGCCATGCTGCTGTCTAACACAGTAGACGCCTTTTTATTACAGCACGCCGCTCTTTAATTTTTGCAAATGCTGATTATATTTTTCCGCACGGGAGAAATATCATGAAGCAAACATCACAAGGATATATTGTAGCGTTTGACCGCAGCCGCCTGAATCTAAGAATTTTGCAAAATGCTTTGAACAAACGCCACATAAAAATGTTTGGCACCGACAATTTATTTCGCTTGCTAAACTATATTAAAGAGCTGAAAATCGACGCGCTTTTAATCACTGTTCATCACAACGACAAACCGGCTAACGCGCTTTTAGAAGAGTTAAGCAAACATAACCTCCATTTTCCTCTTATTCTTTTAAAACCGCAAAAACTGGCTCTATCTCAAAACATTCAAGCAGCGCACTATCTTAGCGAAGCCGATTCGGCAAAACGTTTGCTAAATATTTTAGAAAGCTACAGTCTCGGTAACAAACGGCACCGCGTTATGCTCTTAAATAAATATTATCCAAACACGGCAAGTTTTTGCACTCTTATACCGGAACTTAACGATTCCAACTGCTTTGAGGTGCACAACCAAAACGCCGCCCGCCAATATTTGGAAAAGAACTCGCCTGATGTTATTTGCGTTGAATATGGTCAGCATTTTACACCGGTGCCGCGCCTGATGAACCGTCCGCATATTTTTTATGTGGATAGACAACAGGATATTGCTGAAATTCGAAAATTTTTACAGTAAATTCTCTGATAGATTTTTTAATTTATCAAAGGAACTTTTATGTGGTTTAGCAAATTTGTGCGTCAAATTTATGATGCGGTCTTTCATCTGTCCAAAGAAAACGGCGCCGTATATTGGCTTTTTGCCATTTCATTCATTGAAAGTTCCTTTTTCCCAATTCCGCCTGATGTAATGCTGATTCCAATGATTTTGGCTACTCCTAAAAAAGCTTGGAATCTTGCCGGAATTGCCACTGCCGGAAGTGTTATCGGCGCATATTTAGGCTATGCCATCGGTTTTTATTTTTTCCAGCTGATAGCCGAACCGCTCTTAAATTTTTACGGCTACCTCGAAAAATTCAACTCATTTAAAGACCTCTATAATCAATATGGCGCTTGGATAGTTTTCGGCGCAGGCATAACTCCGTTCCCGTATAAAATTATCACCATTGCCAGCGGCGTGGTACATATGAATTTGCTGGTATTCACAGTTGCTTCGATTATTGCCCGCGGCATGAGATTCTTCCTTGTAGCTTGGCTCTTGAAAAAATACGGCGAAACCATGCGCGTGTTTATTGAAAAAAATCTCGGCTGGCTCTCTGTTGTGTTTTTAATACTTTTAATAGGCGGATTCGCCGCAGTTAAATACATAAACTAAAGATGGTTTTTCAAACGCACCATATAGTCAATAACCTTAGGATTGCTCCATTGCACGGCACCTGTAACCTGCCCGACTTCCAAACCCTCTTTGTTAATAAGCAAAGCCGTCGGCGTAACCATAATGCCCATACCATTCATAAAACCAGCTTTTTTATCTAAATAGCTGACCAAATTCTGTGCTCCAAACTTTTTTAAAAACAGACGTTTTTCATCAACGCTGCGCCATTCGCCGTCAGGAGAAATTAAAATTACTCTAATTCCCTGATCTGCCGTCGCTAGTGCAAACTCATTCAGCTGTTTCAAATCTGCCAAACACGGACCGCAGCGTCTGGACCAAACCACGGCAATCAGCAAATCTGCGCCAAAGTTTTTCAGTTTATAAGCTTTTCCGCTGTCGCCGTAAAAGCTCAAATCAGGAACATAGCGCGGCTGCGGAAACATATTTAATTTTGCCTGCGCCTCATTGTTTGCACAAAAAATAACCGTCAACAAAAACAAGCATATTCTTAAAATTTTATTCATTCCTTAACAACTTTCTGTTAAAAAACTAAATTAGTTTTCCAATTTAGCTACACTTGTGCTAAATATATCCTAAATACATCAAAAAAAAGGTTAAAAAATGAAATCTTTGCAAAAAATATTGTTAATTATCTGTATACTTGCCGGTTTCTGCGCTCTGTCAGGCTGCGGGCGCTATTCGCTGCCGTCTCCGATTGAAGGCAGCGGCTATCCGCACAATTATCCGAATCAATAAAAGGTGAAGAAATGACCGAAAAAAGCAATAACACAATTCCTTATGTTGAATTTGCCGACAACGCCAATGAAAGAACTCCCTGCGTGTTGGTTTTGGATTGTTCCGGCTCAATGCGCGGCGAACCGATAAAGCAGCTTAATGCCGGATTAAGTGCGCTGGAAAAAGAATTAAAAGACGATATTGACGCCAGTTCGCGCGTACAATTGCTCATCATCAAAGCTTTCGGCAAAGATGAGGTGCAAATAACTTCGGATTGGACCGACGCCATGAATTTCAGCGCTCCGACCATGGAAGCCGGAGGATTGACGCCGCTCGGCAAAGCCATGGAATTGGCATTGCAAAAAATAGAAGAGCAAAAATGCCTGTATGACAGCTGCGGCATTACTTCCAAACGTCCGTGGATTTTTTTAATCAGCGACGGCGAACCAACCGATTACGGCTGGGAAGAATCTGCTGAAATCTGCCGCTATGCGCAAAAAAATAAAAAAGTGGTGATTCATGCCATCGGCACGCAGGGCGCTAATTTAGAAAAATTGGCTAAATTTTCCATTTTGCCGCCTAAACGCTTAACCGGCTTAAAGTTTACAGAATTTTTCTTATGGCTGAGCCGCAGCGTTTCCTGCATCTCCAAAGCAGCTCCAAACGCCACTCACTATTTAGACGACATCAACGACTGGAATGAAAAGAAAAACTAGATGAAACAACACGAGCGTATACACGTACTATCCACCAGTATCCGCGGCAGCCTGCACAAGTCGCTGGGTTTGCCGTGTCAGGATTACAGCCGTGCCCGCTCTGCCAAAAATAAACTGGTTGCCGTGGTTTCCGACGGAGCCGGCTCGGCAAAATACAGCAAAATCGGCGCCAAAATAATTTGCGACACTTTATGCGATTTGCTGATAAAGTCTGATATTTCTTCGATTCGCGATGATGTAGCCAATGCCATAAACATTGCCCGCCAAAAACTTATACTGCACAAAAACAATAACAGCAAAAACAGCGCCGGATTAGTTAATTTTTCGGCAACGATTGTCGGCGTGTTCTATCAAAAAAACAAAGGCGTGTTTTTCCACATCGGCGATGGTGCAGGCATTGCATTCAAAAACGGCGAATATGGCAATTTTGTTATATCCGAACCGGAAAACGGTGCTTTTTCTTGCGAAACCTACTTTTACACCATGGACGACTGGCAAGACAGCCTGCGTTTTACCGACTTTGAAAATGCCAACCGTATTTTGCTGATGACCGACGGTGTTACCGGTTTTGCTTTTTCCGGCGATTTCTATAAAATCCACCGCAATTTTTTAATTCCGGTTATTGAATATTTGGAAAACGAACCGCGCAAGACCCATGCCGTTGAAGCTCTGCGCAACACTTTAAACAATAACCGCGCACAGCGCATCAACTCTGACGATAAAACAATTTTGTGGGCAAAACTGTAATGACGGAAGATTTAACATATTTAGCCTTATATCCTGACGGAAAGCATGAAGAAATCACGTTAGGCAAAATGCTTAATAAAGGCGGCGCCGCTGGCAAAATATTTGAAGTTGCCGGTCAGCCTAAGATTGTGGCAAAAATCTTTCACGAACGCAGTAAAAGCGAAAGCAACCGCAAAAAGCTGGAAGCCATGCTGCACAACAAGCCGGATATTCCAACCATCAAAGACAAAGGCGTGGAATATATCCAAATTGCTTGGCCTGTTGCTTTGCTTGAGGATAAGCAGGGCTACTGCATGGGCTATTTAATGCCGCTGATAGACACTGAGCAAGCGGTTTCTTTGGACTATTTAATTCAAAAAGCGGTGCGCCGCAAGCTGGGGTTGACCGAACTTTATATCAACCGCGTATTTGCCGCATTTAACATCACCTCGGTAGTGGCGGCACTGCACGCCTGCGGACACTATATCATAGACCTAAAGCCTTCCAACGTTTCTATTTATAAAGAAAATATGCTGGTTGCCATGTTTGACTGCGACGGCTTTTCCATTAAAGGAGAAAACGGAGCGCGCTATCCGGCAGAATATGTCAGCGAAGAATACATTTATCCGGAAGGCTTGAATGAAACTTGTGAGAATATGGGCGAAGAGCAAGATAAATTTGCCTTAGCCGTTATCATTTTCAAATTATTAAACGACGGTATTCACCCATTTTCCGGCACTCCGCGCAACAAAAAAGAAGCAATGCTTTCCATTCAGGAGCGTATTGCCGGCTATCACTATGCCTATGGAATTTGGCCCGATACCTATCAAGCGCCCCACCCTTACAGTATGCACGACTATTTTGACAAAGCTACTATGACTTTGTTTGAGCGTGCTTTCACCAAAGGCAATGAGCGCCCTACCGCTTTGGAATGGCAGGACCGCTTAGCCTATCTGTTGCAAAAAGAACATCATTATCAATGCAAAAAAGACCACAACCACATATATTTTACGCCTAAAGGCTGCGGGCTTTGTATGATAAATGAAAAACTTAAAGCCAACCTGAATAATTTAAAAAAGCAGCAAACCGAACCGCAGACGATTCGCGGAGTTGATGTTTCAGAGCTTACTTCCGACAAAATTAAAGCCAAGCAGCAGCATCAAGAAAACTTAAAATTGCTGTTGCACAAAGGCTATTACATATTTTTAGCCCTATATCTGCTGTTTTTTACTTTTTTGTTCAAATTGATAACTTCTTTTGCCGCTGCCTTAAAAGAATTGGGAATTTTTATTCAGATAATCATAATTCTATTTGCGGCGGCAGGAATTAACCGCTTGTTAGCACTCATTCCGCAATACATTCCCGAAACCAAGAATCAAAATATTTTGAGTATGCTGCAAATTTACGCTTTTATTTGCCTTATAATTGCCTTTTTGTCGCTCAATAATTTATCTTTTGATTTATTTAAATTGGCTGAATAGTCCGTTCGTTTCCTTTAAGAAACTATGCCACTTAAAAGTGCCTACTTTATTTTTTTCGCAAACAGTCTTATATTTTCATCAGTTAAATTTTAGAAATAGAGGAACTGATGAAAGAACTCCATAAAATAAAAATATCCGGCGCTGAAGTTTTCCCGCTTGTTGAAGGCGGAAAAGGCATTAACGGCACCGACGGCAAAAGTTCGGGTGCTTGGGCAAAAGAAGGCGGAGTCGGCACCATTTCTATGGTCAGCCCAACAGCTTTGGATAAAAACGGCAATGAAATTCCTGAATTGTTCAATGAAAAGATTCGGGAAAAACGCCACCGTGAAATGGTGGAATATGCCGTAAAAGGAGGTATTTCACAGGCGCAGATTGCCCACGAAATTGCCGGCGGCAACGGCAGAATTCACATCAATATGCTGTGGGAAATGGCAGACTCCGAAGAAGTTATTACCCGTGTTTTAGAAGGTGCCAAAGGTCTTATACACGGTGTAACCTGCGGTGCCGGTCTGCCATACAATCTGGGCGCTATTGCTTCGGCGCACGGCGTATATTATTATCCGATTGTCTCCTCGGCAAGAGCCATGCAGATTTTGTGGAAACGCTCATTTAAAAACTACGCCGAATTTTTAGGCGGTGTGGTTTATGAAGACCCGTGGCTAGCGGGCGGACATAACGGATTGTCAAATGCCGAAAATCCGCTGGAACCGCAGCGACCATACGAAAGACTAGTTGCTTTGCGTCAAGCTTTGGTCGACTTAGGTTTGCCTGAACTTCCGATAATCATCGCCGGCGGCGTATGGTGTTTGGCTGATTGGCAAGACTATATAAATAATCCGGAATTGGGAAATGTGGCTTTTCAATTCGGCACCCGTCCGATGATTACCCAAGAAAGTCCAATTAGCGATGCTTGGAAACAGCTGATGCTGAACACTAAAAAAGGCGATGTCATCTTGCAAAAATTCAGCCCGACTGGATTTTATTCTTCAGCCATAAAAAACAATTTTTTAGCTAATTTGATGCGCCGTAAAGCTGCTGAAATTCCGTATAGTTTGCAAAAAACGGCAGAACTCAACTCACCTGTGGCTATTTCAGACGTAAAAACTGTTTATATAGCGGCAGACGCGCAAAAGCACATCATAGAGCAGCAACAAGCCGGCTATACCATTATCAAAGAAACTCCGGATTCGACGCTGGTCTTTTTAACTCCAAGCGAATGGCAGGAAATGCAGCAGCAGCGCGCCCGCTGCGTCGGTTGCCTGTCGCAATGTCAATTCTCCTGCTGGTCGCGTGCCAACGGCACAACTGGTAAAATCCCCGACCCGCGCACCTATTGTATTCATCATACTTTGATGGAAATCGGACACAACGGCGATGTACAAAACAATTTGGCTTTTGCTGGTCACAATGTATATCGTTTTGGCAGCGATCCGCTTTATGCCGGCGGACATATTCCGACAGTGCACGAACTCTTCAGCAATATCCTTGCCGGTAAATAAAGTAACTTGACAAAAATCACGTTAAAGTGCATTATTGGAGCATAGTATTTACATTTATGTCTTATTTAAAATTATTCTGTTATGACAAATGAAATTATTGAAAAACTCTTGTCTAAAGTCAAGTCAGTTTGTCCTCTAGATTTGGAGCTGTCTGTCAAAGAGCTTCCGCTGAGCAGCACTCGCGTTTTATATTTGCTCATTATCAAATATGATAAAGAATTTGACGATGTTGACGAATGGGCTATTTGCAAGGTTTATAAGCTCTTTCATACCATTTATCGCCTGGCTGAAAACGAGAAGTTAAACGGTAAAGTACGTTTTCTGTTTTGCAACAGAAACGACTTTGTGCTTTATACTCCGGTCAACACTTCTGTGCTCTGCCAGTTTGACGGGCTTATCTATCAAGAATGCTTTGGTTATGATTACTTTTTGCATCTTGTCGGAAAAGTCTATGACACTAACGAGTTAATCAAATATCTGATTAACCAACGCAAGAACTTCTGATTTGTTCAATATCCCTTAATAAAGCTCTGCTTGTTAAGGGATATTGCTTTTAAATTTCCCTCAAGCTAAATGCCGTATAAATGAAAAAGCCCGCTTAAAAGCGAGCTTTTTTAATTGGGGCGGATGAAGGGATTTGAACTCTCGACATCTGGTACCACAAACCAGCGCTCTAACCAACTGAGCTACATCCGCCATTGGGTGACAAAGTTGTTAATACAATTAAACCTGCCAAAAGTCAATATCAAAGTTTCAAAAAATAAAAAAATCTTTCTGCCAAATACTTTTCAATCTTAACTATTTTTTACCTTTTAACGAATATTGTATATGTAATAAAAAAAATCCAGAGGGTAAAATAGTGAAAAAATTTGCGTTTTTATGTATTTTGTTTTCAGCAATGCTGCACACAATTGCGGCAAATGCTTCGATTTCTTCAATTATGATAGATGCTCAAAACGGCGATGTTATGTATGAAATGAACGCTGATGAGCGCCGTTATCCAGCATCATTAACCAAGTTGATGACCTTGTACATCACCTTTAACGCGCTAGAAAACAATCACATAAAACTCACCGACAAACTGAAAGTTTCACGCACTGCAGCAAACCGCTCTCCTTCTCGACTTGGCTTGCGCGCCGGTGAAACCATTACCGTAAAAGACGCAATTATGGCAGTTATTGTAAAATCGGCAAATGACTGCGCCACTGTTTTAGCCGAACATTTTTCTGCCAGCGAGGCGGATTTTGCCGTGTTAATGACCAATACTGCGCACAAATTGGGAATGAACCATACCACATTTAAAAACGCTTCCGGCTTGCCTAACAAACAGCAAAAAACCACTGCCCGCGATATGGCGGTTTTAGCAATGGCTGTATATCACCATTTTCCGCAATACTATAAATGGTTTTCGGCTAAGAGTTTTCAATACAAAGGAAAAACCATCGGCGGACACAATTATATTCTCAAAACATTTGCCGGCGCAGACGGTATGAAAACCGGCTATACTGCAGCATCAGGATACAATATTATCACCTCGGCAAAACGGTCAGGCAAACGCGTAATTGCCGTAACCATGGGACACAACAGCGTGGGCGAGCGCGATAAAAAAGTTGCCAAGATGATGGACAAAGGTCTGACCCACATGAAGCAGGATGGTGAAATTGACGTGGCTATGCTGACTAATGAAATCAACGGCAAAACCGTTGCCACGCCAAAACAGCAGCGCACCGCCGCCGTGCAAAAGAAAACTCCGACAAAAGCCCAAACTGCACGTTTAGCCAAAGCTTCGGCTAAACCATCGGCACAAGCCGTACAAACCGTCGCCGCAATTACTAACGGTCGTTTTGCCGTTCAAGTCGGTTCTTTTTCCGACTATCAGCGTGCCCGCAACTATGCTTTAACCGTTAAAAACAAATTGGCTAAAAAATATGCGGTTCATGACATTAAAGTTGAAAAAGTACAGTCTGAAAACCGGACAATTTACCGTTCTAAAGTTATCGGTTTGGCTAAAAACGATGCTAATGCCATTTGCAAAACCATGAAACGCAGCAAACAGTCTTGCTTAGTCACCTCTGACAGCGGTTCTATGAAAATGGCGCGGCGTTAATGACTATTCCTCTAATTGTCATCAGCAGTCCTAAATCCGGCGCCGGTAAAACCACATTGGCATTCAACCTTGCCTCTGCTCTGCTGCATGACGGTTATAATGTCGGCATTTACTCTGACTTTGCTCCGGAATTTTTACAAAAACGCACAGAATTGCAAAAGTCGGAAACAGCCTTAAAAATTCCGCAAAACATCAGCAAAGAAGCTCTATTTGCCGGAAACTTCAGCAATTGTAATGCGGTAATTGTTGATGTGCCGTCAGAACAAAATTCAGCTTTTATTCCGATTCTCGCCCAAGCGCACACTCTAATCACCTTAATAAAAGGCGAAAATGATTTGAGCTGGCAGCCACAAGACGCTTATTTAAACATCATATGGAATGTAAAAAAACAGCAGGCGGCGCAGGGAATAAAATACCTGAACTGGTCTGTAGCAAAAAGCTTGATAGACACCCCGTCAGTTTCCTTATCTCAACAGCTTGAACAGCAAAGCCGGCGTTTTGGTTTCAGGCTTGCTCCGGCTTTGTGCAAACGTGAAGCCTATACCCATATAAAAGACGGCTACGGTGCTGCGGATTTAATCAGTACCGGCAGTTTGAAAATGTCCATGTCCGATGTTTATGCCCGCCGCGAGCTGTTAATTTTAGCCGATTTTATTTGGCAGCATAAATAAATGTGCCTAGCTTAATAAAAAAACTTTACCTGTTCTTTTTTTTAATGATACATATATATAAAAGAGTTTTAATTATTAACGAAAGGGGCTGTATATGCTTAAAGTTGTTAAAACAACCGCCTATTCCGATATGAAAATGGGTACGGCAGGTTTACGCAAAAAATCAAAAATCGTCTTACAAGAAAACTATTTGGAAAATTTTGTGCAAAGCGTTTTCAATGCCATTGGCGGTGTTAAGGGCTTGACCTTTATTTTGGGCGGCGACGGACGCTATTATAACAAAATCGCTATCCAAAAAATTATGAAAATGGCGGCGGCTAACGGCATGAAAAAAATGATTGTCGGTCAAAACGGCTTTATTTCCACCCCAGCATCGTCTCATGTATTGCTGATGAACAAGGCCGACGGCGGATTCGTGCTTTCAGCTTCGCATAACCCAGGGGGAATTAACGGCGACTTCGGTATAAAATATGCCATTGCTTCCGGCGGACAATGCCCGACTTCTATCAGCGATAAAATCTATGAAATCTCCAAAACCATCAGCGAATACAAAACTCTTGACGCTCCTGATGTAGATTTGAGCAAATTAGGTTCGCAAAAGCTCGGCGACATGGAAATTGAAGTAATTGACCCTGTCAAAGATTATGTTGATATGATGGAGCAAATTTTTGATTTTGCCGCCATCAAAAAACTGTTTGCCAATGGTTTTACTATGGTATTTGATGCCATGAACGCCGTAACCGGTCCTTATGCCCGCAAAATTTTTGAAGAAATTTTGGGCGCCAAAGCAGGTTCGGTTTTGAACTATGTGCCTTTGGAAGACTTTGGCGGCTTGCACCCTGACCCGAATTTAATCTATGCTAAAAAGCTGGTTGATTTAATGTACTCGGACAAAGCTCCTGATTTTGGCGCAGCCAATGACGGAGACGGCGACCGCAATATGATTTTGGGTAAAAAGTTTTTTGTTACGCCTAGCGATAGTCTGGCAATTTTAACCGATAACTACAAGCTGATTCCGGCTTATAAAAACGGCATTTACGGCGTAGCAAAATCTGCAGCCACCTCAACCGCCGTCAGCCGCGTAGCAAAAGCGCTGAATATCGGCTACTATGAAGTTCCGACCGGCTGGAAATATTTTTGCAACCTAATGGACAGCAACCGCATCACCTTCTGCGGAGAAGAAAGCTTCGGCACCGGTTCCAGCCATATTCGCGAAAAAGACGGAATTTGGGCGGTTCTGTTTTGGCTGAGCATTATTGCCGCTACCGGTAAATCAGTTCAGGAAATTACTGAGGAACATTGGAAAAAATACGGACGCAGCTACTATATGCGTAACGACTACGAAGGCTTGGATACCGATGTTGCCAACAAGCTGATGGCAGATTTGGAAAACCGTTTGCCGACTTTAGCTGGTAAAACTTTCGGCGCTTACACTGTGTCTGAAGCCAAACCGTTTATTTATAACGACCCTGTCGACGGCAGCTCCACCAAAAACGGCTTGATTGTTTACTTTACCGATAACTCCCGCATTGTTTACCGTTTATCCGGAACCGGTACGAACGGTGCGACTTTGCGTGTTTATTTAGAGCGTTACGAAACCAAAGATTTGGACGAGAATGTTGAATCCATGCTGGAAAGTTTGGCAGACGTTTCGCGGCAAATTGGCGAAATCACTGAACGCACCGGCAAAGTAAAAGCCGACGTACTGACATAAAAATATAAGGTGCGGCAATGCTCAAAGATATAAACAAACGGAGACCTGACCGGCAGCTGGAAAGAAACTTAGTCTTTTTAGCATATTCGATTATGTTTATGTCTTTGAGCTTGTTCGCCCTGTTTTTATATCCGCAATATACATTTTATATTATTATATCCATTGTAATTTGGAATATTATTTGTATTTTAATCACTATCCGCATTTTAAAAGTCAGTGAAAACGCCATTGGCTTTGGAACTTTAGCTGCTGAAATTTTAAACGATAACAGCAAATATCACCGCATTGATAACTCTACCGGCTTGCCGATTTTAGCCAACCGCGCTGCTTTGGAATATTTCAAAAATGAATCAGTTTTAGACTTTTTGGAACACAATATAATTGATTCCGCCGCCAATAAATTGGATTTGCAAAAATTGTCGTCAGCCGTAAATAAATTACAGGAAACCACTGTCACGCTTTCCATAAATCCACACCAAAACAGCGTGTTTGTTGCCGAAGAATGGCTGAGAGTCCGCATTAAACCAATCTATTTGAACAAAGCCGATATTTTTGAAGATGAATTTTCATTAAAGAAAATACGCAAAGAAACCTATATTTTTTGGACGGTGGAAAATATTACTTCCTATAAAAATATGGAGCAAGTTTACCAAAATGAAATGTCGTCTCTGCATAACTTTGTCGATTTTCTGCCGGTTGGTTTATACACCTGCAACAGCGATGGAAATTTGGAATATATCAACAACACGCTTGCCGACTATTTAACAACGGATAAAAATGATGCCATCGGCAAAAAAATTGATGATTTTGTCGCCTATAAAGCCGAACAGCTGCATGACGCTTCCGGCGCGTTTAACGGCAATATAATTTTCAAAACCGAACAAGGCAACATTGAAGCCTTTGTAAAACAGCAGAATGTTCGGGAAAACAATGAAATAAAAACCCGCGGCGTTGTCATTTGGAATTTGCCGAATGATACAGCCTTAAAGCAAAAGCTGAATGAAGTTACAGATAAATTTGAATGGCTGTTCAATACTGCGCCAATCGGCATTGCTTTGGTTGATAAGCATCAAAGAATTTTAGAAACAAACAGCCATTTTGCCGAAATCTTTGAAAAATCTCCGCAAGAGATAGAGCATCAAAAAATCGGCGAATACTTTAATGATGAAGTAAAGCAAAAAATAAAAGACGCCTTGCGCGAATATGCTAAAAACAATTCCGAAGAATATAATTTTGAAACGGTTTTGAACTTTAATGATGAAGAAAAAAATGTTCAAATACACATCAGCCCGATGACCATGCACTATACCGATTTATCAGGTGAAATCAACGGAATGCTCATCTATATCACCGATATCACAAACAAAAGAAACTTGGAAATGCAAGTGGCGCAAGCCCAAAAAATGCAGGCTTTCGGACAGCTTGCCGGCGGTGTGGCGCACGACTTTAACAACCTGCTGACCGCAGTTATCGGCTACTGCGATTTGCTGATTCAGCGCCACGGCGTTGGTGATCCGTCATTTTCTGATTTGGTACAGCTCAAACAAAATGCTAACCGAGCAGCAGGCGTGGCACGGCAGCTTTTGGCAATTTCCCGCAAGCAGCCGCTAAATCCAAAACTGATAGATGTTACTGAAGCATTCACAGAAATAGACCATCTGCTTTCACGGCTTATCGGCGAGCAAATTCATTTCCAAATAAACTATGGCTCAGATTTAGGCTATATCCGCGTAGATCCGGTGCAATTTTCACAAGTTATGATAAATTTGGTAATCAACGCCAAAGACGCTATGAACGGCAAAGGAACGCTGACCATTGCCACCCGCGGCGAACGTTTAAGCGAACCATATCATTTCGGCACCGACATCATTAAACCGGGAGATTTTGTTGTTGTCAGCGTTACCGATACCGGCTGCGGTATTCCGCCGGAAAATATCAACCGCATTTTTGAGCCGTTTTTCTCCACTAAAAAGAACGTGGTCGGCTCCGGCACCGGTTTGGGTTTAGCTATGGTTTATGGTATTGTGCGCCAAACTGAAGGATTTATCAAGGTACACAGTGAAGTCGGCAAAGGCACTACTTTTGAAATTTATCTACCGGCATACGAAAATGATCAGGGAGAAGTTGCCACCGAAACAACTCAAGAAGAAATTATCCGCGATAAAGCCGGCAACACTGCGCTTGAAACTGTTACAGCCCCAATGGTGAATATGGGACAAACCCAAAAGATGATTTTAGGACTAAATGTTTCTGCCTTTGACAGCCAACGCCGCCTGAAGAATGAAACCGAAAGCATAAAGATTCTGTTTGTGGAAGATGAAGACGCGGTACGGACTGTCGGCGTTCGTGGTCTAAAACAAAAAGGCTTTGATGTTGTTGACTGCATTTCCGCCGAAAATGCGCTTGAACATATTGAAAAAGGCGAAAAATTTGATATGATGATTACGGATATGATGATGCCGGGGCTAAGCGGAGCTGATTTAGCAAAAATTATGCATAAAGACAATCCGCAGACCAAAATTATTTTGGCGTCAGGATATTCGGAAGAAATTGCCCGCAAAGAACTTGCCGGCTCCTCAGATTTTTATTTTATGAGCAAGCCGTATAGTTTGGGAGATTTATATAAAAAAGTACAGGAAGTGTTGGCAAAAAATGACAATGGTTGAAGATGAAGAACTAAAACAAATACCGTTTGATTTTGTGCTGCGAACCTATATGGGGCGCGAAGATTTTATGGTTGCTCCATGTAATTGCGAGGCGTTTCATTTGGTCGATTCTTGGCCTAAATGGCTGGCACAGGGAATGATTATTTACGGTCCCAAAGGCTGCGGCAAATCGCATTTAGCCCATCTTTTCGCCGATAAGGTAAAAATATTTTCCGATAAGCCGATTAAAATTTCGCTGATTGACGCCGGACGTATAAATTTGCGCAACGTCAACAAAATAGCTTCCGAAAACCAAAGCATTGTTATTGAAAATCTAACACCCAGAGTCAATGCCGAGGCGCTGTTTCACCTGTTTAATATTTTCAATACAGAAGGACGATATATGCTGTGGACGGCAGAAACTGCTCCAAGCCGTATGTCATTTGCCCTAAAAGATTTGCAGTCGCGACTGAATATGCTGCCCTGCGTAGAAATCAAAGAACCGGATGATTTAATGCTGCAAACGCTGATTGTAAAACTTTTCAACGACCGGCAGATTTTAATCAGCCCCGAGGTATTGAATTTTATTGTAGCCAACGCCCCGCGCTCATTTGAATATATCGGCAAATTGGTTGAGGAATGTGATAACATATCGCTTGCTTATCAATGCGCCGTAAATTACAATGTAGTCAAAAAAGCTATGGAACTTTTGGCGCAGACAGATAGCCGTCAGCCAGATTTATTTGACGGTTTGTTTTAACTTTACAAGGAGAAAAACATGAAAGATTTAAAATTTTTACTAACTAAAAAATGGCTTGGCGCCTTGACTTTTATTTTGTTTTGCCTGCTGTATTCACTATATCTGACAAATTTGGTAAATAACGCCGTGTCGCTTTATATGCCGACCTTAAAGAGCAATATCTCCGACTTTTTGCCAATTACAATTGAAGACGGCATGATTAGCAAACCGGAAAATACCGTAATTGAACGCAACTACGGCGATGATGATTACAAATTTAAGGTAGTTTTAGATACCCGTACTGAAGAATTTGAAACATCGCTTTTGCAAGACAGCGGTATTTACATCAGCCGTGCGGCAATTTATACCGTAAACGGCAACAAAAACGAAGTTCGTATTAACAGCCTGCACAACACCCCTAATATGGTCATTGATAATGACGTAGTAAATGTTATTGCCGATTCTATAGAAAACTATATCAGACCGGTTATTTTCAGCTGCCTTATGCTGTGGTTTGTCTTGAGCGGATTAGTTATTATGGGATTGTATTCACTTGTTTTGCATTGGATTATGTCTGCAATCTATAAAGCTCCGTATCGTCAAACTTTACGCCTGACAACTTACAGCTATGTAATTTTTAGTATTTTGTATGTGTTTGTTGCTTTTGGCAGCACCTTCATAATAGGATTTGTTTGGGCTTTAGTTGTTAACTTTGCCGCAAATATATTGCTGAAAAATCAATCTCAAACTGAAACCGAACCTGCAAAATAAATAAGCAGTAAAATAATAAAAACCCAAAGCCTGATTGAATTAGCAATCAGGCTTTTTACTTTTAAATAAGCAATAAATTTTTTAATACTCTTATCCCCGTCTTTAACGCCTCTGCAATCAAAGCCAAGAATGACAATACCCTCTACTCTAAGAAACTCGGATAGCGTGCGTATATGCGACGGAATTTTTAAGCGACGTGTACACAATAGTACACGAGCGCAAAAAGTTAAAAGTAGTAGACCATTAGACGAGTTTCCTACTTAATGTATGGGAGAGCGTTTGCCAAATCTTCCTCAGTATTTATATCTGCTGGAGCTTCGGGAACAAGCTTAATGTTATCAACCAGCATAGCGCGTACTTCCATACCATTTTCCAATGCGCGTAGTTGTTCAAGAGCCTCACGCTTTTCCAATACGCCAGTCGGAAGTGAAACCATTTTATGTAAGGAAGCTGCTTTAAATACATAAATACCGATGTGGTAATATAAGTCTTGATTCGGGCATTTTTCCGGATTGCGGGTATACGGAGCCGTCGCACGGGTAAAGTACAGACAGCGGGCTTCTTTTTCGCCTTCTTTCAAGCCCATAATGATTTTTACCACATTCGGATTGTTCTTGTCTTCTTCAGATTTAATCAGCATACCGCAAGTGGCAATATCGCAGCCGGTACGCTCAACCATTTCGACCAATGGCAGTGTAACTTTAGGGTCAACATTGATGTTATCCCCCTGAAAATCCACCACAATGTCATATTTACTGCCGTCCGGGTCAAGTACATTCAAAGCGGCGGCGATTCTATCGGTTCCGCTCGGCAAATTCGGGTCGGTTAAAATTGCGGTTGCGCCAAACTTTTTGCACTCGTCGACAATGGCTTGGTCGCCGGCAGCAATGGCAATATCCGTATCCAGCGCCTTTTTCACGTTTTCATAAACACGCTGCACCATTGTTTTGCCGTTAATCACGCGCAAAGGCTTGTTAGGCAATCTAGTTGCTGCCAGTCTGACCGGCATTAAGGTAATTACTCTACTCATTTTTTATGTCCTTTTATTTAGAAATTTGATAAATTGGATTTTGCATTTCTTCATTTATTGCCTGACGGATTTTTGCAATAATTTTTTCTTTTTCTGCCGGTTCATATTTGGCTCTGGCAGAATTCCACACTGTTCCCGGCCAATCCGGATCGCCTTTTTTACGGCAAACCACATGCACATGCAGCTGCGGCGTCATATTGCCAATCATCGCCACATTATCTTGGTCGCAAGGAAACAGCGACATCATAACTTTTTCTGCCAGCGCAATTTCCCGCATCAGCTGAAAACGCTCTTCCATGGTTAAATTTGTCATATTTTTAGTGTTTTCTTTCATCGGCACCAAAAAAATCCACGGATAATATTTGTTATCTTCAAACAAAACACGGCATAATTTTAAGTCTGTCACATAATCTTTTGCCGCCAATCCCGACACTAATTCAAACGCCATTATTTTCCTCCAACGCTGTTAATCTCTATCACTTGTTGTACATCAATATTTTCGTTTTCGCAAAGGTTTTTAACCGTATTTCCTTTAGAAAGTTCCAAGGCAGTCACTCCGGTTTCGACACAAAGAACCGGAACAATACCAGAATTAACTGCGCCTTTAACATCTGTCCGCACCGTATCGCCAATCATACAGATTTTTGATTTTGCGCACATTTTACCCAATTCTTTCAGCTTTTCAAACACATAATCATATACGTTGGCATGCGGTTTGCCATATTCTAAAACTTCTGCCCCGCGCTGACGCAGCATTTTTGCCAAAGTTCCGTTGCGCACCACAAAATGCGATGATTTGTCTTTTGCCAACGGGTGACCCTCCTGCGCCAAATAGTCAGGGTTTGCATTAAGTGCCGGCAACCCAAGCGAAACTACGCGGTCAACAATTTTTTCAAAAGGTTTTTCAATCACGCTGTCCCATAAAATTATCTTGCCGTTTTCATCAGCCTTAACCGGCAAAAAATCGGCTGCACACTGCGGATATTCTGCTGCCTCTTCGGCGCTTAAAAAAGGTACTCCGCAATATGCAAAATCGGCTTCTTCCAGAGTTTCAACCGGCTGATAAACCGTTCCGGCAAACATTTTTTCATTTTTTGCGCCGATAGTATAAACTTTACGCGGTTTCCGACAGCCGGCAAATTTAAGTTTTTTGTTCAATAAATCACGACGCAGCACCTCACCGGAACTGACCATAAACGTATAGTCCCTGCCCTCAAGCAAATCCTTGCGCTGATACGAAGCAACCATATCTTCGTGCATTAACGTGGCGTTTGAAACCACTGCCACGGTTTTGCCGGCTGCCATCAATTTTTGCATAATCTCTTTGCTGTTCGGGAAAAATCCGTTTCCGCCCCAAAAAACTCCATAAGCGTCAAACAAAAACACTTCAAAATTATCAGAGATTTCCAACAAGTTATCATAGACCATTTTCTTTTGCTCCTACTTTATTTAAAATAGCCAGCTTAGCTTTATACGGCATTTTCACATTTTTATACAGCGGATGCTGCTTCACAAATTCTGTCCATTGCTTGCGGGTTTCCACCCTTTTAGAGTTTTGCTCAGGCACTACCCACACAAACCCATACGCCAAAATAAATTCTTTTCCGCCCAGCGTAGCTCCGCTAAACGGCAGCACATCCAAAACTTCGCGCAGCTGCATAACGCTTTCGGCACGCGGAATATAATCACGGCGGCACAAACGCGCCAGCACTCGGAATTTCATTTCTTTATGCCAGCTTAAATATTTGGTATATTCAAAACGGCAAACCGTATCAAAATCCCATAAAACTTCATTAGCCAGCAACAAATTAAGCTGCTGTTCAATATAATCTTCGGCGCTTTGCAAATTATTTACAGCCGTGCCGATTTTCGCTGTGTCAATTCCGGTTTGCGCTGCCAGTTCCGGTAAAAATTTTCTGATTCTTCCGCGCAGAAATTTAGTATCGGCATTAGATTCATCTTCAACCCATTCAATTTTGCGCGCCTTCAAATAATTGCGCAGCTCTTCAGGGGCTGTATTCAGCAACGGACGCAAAATAACCAATCCGCCGCGCACGCTGTATTCTCGAATGCCGCAAAGTCCTTCCAAACCGCTGCCGCGCTGCAGACGCATCAAAAAAGTTTCAGCTTGGTCTTTGGCATGATGCGCCGTCAACAAAACCCGCACTCCGTTTTGCAAACACCACTCTGCTATCAGCGCATACCTTGCTTGTCTTGCTGCTTCTTCCACGCCGGTTTGCGGTTTTTCGCCCTGCCAGCTCAAAATATGATGCTCAATGCCGTATTTTTGCATTAAACCGGCGACATATTCCGCTTCCATTTGCGAAGTCGGACGCAAGCCATGGTCAACAGTCAGCGCCACCACTTTCCGCCCGAACACAGCCAGTTCTTCTGCCGCTTGCAAAACCAAAGCCAAAGAGTCGGCTCCGCCGGAAACTCCGACGGCAACAACCTCGTCTTTAATTCCGTATTTAGCAAAAAGCTCTTCCACTATTTGCACCCAAGCTTAGATGCTTCTGCCTGCACTCTCTTGGCTAAATCTGCGTTAGCTTTAGGAAATTCCGCACCAAAGCTGGAAAGCACAATACAAGCGTTTTTATTTTCTTTATTAGCCTTAAAAGTCAGTCCCAGCTTAAACAAGCTGTCAGGCGCCTTATTGCCGTTGTGATATTTTTCATAGCCGTTTTTAAACGCCACTTTAGCTTTGTTATAATTTCCTTGTTTAAAATATACTTCGCCAATCCAATACTGCGCATTGCCGGCTAATTTATCATTTGGATATTGCGTTAAAATTTGCTGAAAAGCCATTTCAGCTTCATCATATAAGCTGCTGTTCAGCGCCTCCATGCCGTTGGCATAAATTTCTTCAGCGGACTTTGGCTGAGCGGTTACCACCGGTTTTGTCTCTGTATCATCAGCAATCAACTGTTGCGGCGCTCCGTCAGCGCTGCTGGCAGCAATATTTTTTGGAGCAGCCACATTAGAACCGGCTATCGGCGCTAAATCATCGCCCTGAATACCGTCTCCGGTCACGGATTTAGAGGCGCCGGAAGCAACTTTGGCTTCATAGGTTGTCGGAATTGCCGGAGTCGGAGAACTTAAATTGTCAGGCACCGGACGTCCCTCTAAAATTTTAAAACGAATTTCCATATCGCGGTTTATTTTATCCAGCTTGCTTTCCAATTGCTTTACCTGATATTCCAAAGTATCCATGCGTCCGTTAACTTTGCGGATTACTTCATCATATTCACCGATTTTTACCTGCACGTTTCCGGCGGTGGCTTGTTCCTGTGACACGTCTGCTGATTTTGATACTTCACCGGAACTGCCGGCTCCGCGGTAAATTTGGCGCTGCAGCACCATCAAATCTTCACGCAAATCATCTATTTCTTTTTGCATATCAGAGTTTGCTTTTGCCGGCATTGCCGCCAGCAACAAACTTCCCGACAATAAAAAACAAGCTGCTAATTTCATAAAACGCCTCCTCAAAATTCTAAACCTAGCTTATTTATAAAATATTTTTTGCCTTAGTACAAGCACAAAAAAAGACTGCTTAAAAGCAGTCTTTTTTAAACAATCAGTAAACCGACATCTCCCCTTTCAGTTCGCGCCAATTTTGTTTGAGCGGGAACTGACGATGCCAAAATTCACCGTACTTTTCCTCAATTTTCGGCAGTTCGACTTTAATTTCCTCAATACCTCCGTCATTTCTCCGCCAACGGAACACCTCGGCTGTCGGCTTAAAGTGATGTCCGCATCTGCCGATACCGTCAAGGTATTTGTCGTACTTCATCAGCGGATAAGGGTAAATCAACCCGCTGCGATCCGGTTCGTTGCTTAGCTTCTGAGCCATATACTCCATCAAATCATTGACAACCAGCGTCAAGATTTTTTCAGACATGGTTTCCGGTATAACATAACCGGTAATCGGGCTAAAGTGCTTTAAGTGATAGCAGTCGCCGTAAACATCGCTGTGTTTAACATCGTCTGCATCTTCCGACGCATTCGGGTATTGTTTAACCATGGAGTCTGTGTTCAGACAGGTAAAGAACTCTCCTTTGCGCACAGCCTCGCTTTCACGCAAAGAATAATTCCACTTCATCATCAGTCCCAAGCTAAGACGTCTGACCGAGCCGTCCACAAAACTTTGTACGGTGTCCAAAAAGACACCCCAGCCGTACAGAGCAACGTTCACACCAGAAATCGTTTCATATTTGATGATAACGTTGCCTAACCCGCAAAACTTCACCATGCATTCCGCACGAAATCTGAACCATTCGAAAAACTTGTTGAAATTTTTGGACTTTCCGGTGGCAAGAGCTTTGCTTTTGTCCTGCTCCATGGTGTCCAGCCACGGATTCTCAGGAAAAAGTTTCCTCAAGTTTGCCAAGCTGAAATCCAGCAGCCAAATCGGACCGCCAAATTCCGAAGTACCGTAACTACCTGATGCCAAAACACCGCGGAACATCTGCCACAATGTGTCAAAATCAGCATAAACGCTGTGCTTGCCATTGTTCCACAGCTCCATGTCCTTCAATACTGCATCTTTGGGAAGAGCTAAAACTTTTGTTTCCATAATAATAAATTTAATTAGTGTCTCAATAGTTGTTAATTGCCAAGATAATAAGCAAAACGCCATAATTTGTCAAGATTGTTTCTCATCTAAAAAATCGGCACAAAAAAACGCCGCCGATTCGGCAGCGCTTTTTTTGGTAATAAAACTGTCTGATTATTCAGCTGCGCTAACAACTGTAATCGCACGACGGTTCTGAGCCCAAGCAGCTTCGTTGTTACCCAAAACAGCCGGTCTTTCTTTACCGTAAGAAATTGTAGAAATTCTGCTTTCTTCAATGCCTTGAGATACCAAGTATTGTTTTACAGCATTGGCACGGCGTTCACCCAAAGCCATGTTGTATTCACGAGTACCTCTGTCATCGCAGTGACCTTGAACAATAACGTTTACATCGTCATGTTTCTTCAACCAAGCAACTTGAGTGTCCAAAGCAGATTGAGCTTCTGCAGACAAAGCAGAGCTATCAAAAGCAAAGAATACAGTATCGGTTGTGTTTTCTACGAAATCACGAGCCAATCTAGATTCACAGTCAGCACCGCTGAACAAGCCGCCGTCAGCACCAAAAGTAGAGCAGCCTGACAAAGCAACAAGAGCGCAGAACAAACTTAAAAGTTTTTTCATTTTATTTTCTCCATATGGTTTTTTACAATTTGTCTGTATTGCTACAGAACAGTTTATTTAATTGCATAACAACTAATACAGTTGGTAATTTAAGAAATATTTGTAAATTTTTCAATAAGAAAAATAAAAAAAATGCGAATATTTGCAAAATTTGTGCATTATTTTTAGAAACAAAGCGGCAGAACAGTATCTTTTACCAGTGAAAAACCTTAATTTTTCTTTTTATAGGCGGCATCAACAATGTTTTTTTGCTTTTCCAAATCAAAATCAGCCTTAATATTAAGTTGCGGCGCCACCGCAGTAATAATATTTTTCGCTGTCGGCACGGCGTTCCAGCCGGCTTCGGTATGGTTCCAAGTTTCTTTCAAACCTTTCGGGTCGTCAAACACTACCAATAACGCATATTTCGGGTCGGATTCCGGAAAACCTGAAATAAATGTAGATATACTTTTTTTATGGTCATACCGACCGTTAACCAACTTATCGGCTGTACCGGTTTTGCCAAACACCTGATAGCCTTCGACATTGGCGCGCCGACCGGTTCCGCGCACAACAACAGCCCGCAGCAGCGAACGCATTTTTTCTGATGTTTCATTTGAAACAATCCGGCGTCCCGTGTCTTTGGGCTCGGCTAAAAGAGTCGGCTCATGATAAATTCCGCCGTTTATCACCGCTGAAAACGCAGTAATAATATGCAAAGGCGTTGTTGAAATACCATATCCATAGCTGATGGTTGCCATAGAATGGTCTGTCCAGCGCTTTTCTGACAAGAACAGAGGCTTTGCCGTTTCCGTAACTTCAAAATCGCTCAGCGCCTTATCCATATTTATTTTTTGGAAAAAAGAACGCTGATATTGCTTGCCGACCTGCATAACTTCCAAAGTTGAACCGATATTTGACGACTCCACCAAAATATCTTCCGGCGTCAACATCTTATGCGAGCCGTGCGGGTCAGAAACCCGATAGCGCCCAAAGTATATCGGCTTAGAAGTATCAAAGCGGCTGTTAACATCTATTTTGCCGCTGTCCAAACACATTGCAGTGTTAAATACTTTGAACACAGAACCAGCTTCATACACGCCCTTGGTGGCAAAGTTGAACATTGCTCTGTCCGATACTTTTATATTATCGTTCGGATTAAAATCCGGCACTGAAATCATTGCAATAATCTGTCCGGTATTAACATTCATCAAAATCGCCGCCGCGCCTTCTGCCATAAAATGCTTCATACCGGCAATCAATTCCTCGCGAATCGTATTTTGAATTCCCATATCCACCGAAAGTTTTACCGGTTTTGTCGAGGTGGTCAAACGCTCGTCCATAAAGCTTTCCAATCCGGCAATTCCCTGATTGTCCACACTTGTATTACCCAAAATATGCGCAAACAAATTATTATGCGGATAGATTCGTTTTTCACAGTTTTCAAATTCCAGCCCCGGTATTCCCAACGCATTTACCGAATTTTGCTGCGCCGGAGACAGATTGCGTTTCAAATACACAAATTTTTTATGCCTGCTCAGCAAATCCAAAAAACGTTCATAAGTAACATCAGGAAAAATCGCGCTTAATTTTTCAGCCACTTCTTCAGGATTTTTAATCAGCTCCGGCTTTGCCGAAAGATTTGCCGTCGGCAGCGAAGTGGCAATAATCTCGCCGTTTCTATCCATCACATCGGCACGCTTAACCGGATTCTTCAAATGCAGGACTTCTTGTTCTTCTGCCCCGTCTTCAACAATTGCCGTGTCAATATTGATGCCGTTGCCCAAACAAACATATGTCACCCGCAAGCCTAAAATACAATAAAATAAAGCAAATGCCGCCATTGTCCACCAAATGCGGTTGCGACACATAGAAACGCTGTCGCCTTCGGCGCTAAAGTTTTTCTGCGAAATAAAGCCATGCGAAAATTTTATCTCCTGCCCTGGGAGATAAAACTGCTCGGTCTTCTTTCGCTTAGAAAAACTTACATTAAACTGCATAGCTATTTCTTTTTAACCTCTGCTTTGACCAGTGTTGTCAAACCTTTTCTGTTTGGCGCAGCGCGGGTGCCTGCCTGCGTGTCATCTTCATAGTTAAAGTGTAAAGCAGAATAGTTAATAATTTGTTCAGGTTTGGCTTTTTCTAAAGATAATTGTTCGTATGCTAATTTTTTCAAGCGTTCCGGTGAATTATTCAAGCTCCATTCAGCCTTCAGGATATGAATATCGCGGATATCTTTTTGGATATTTTCGTTAATAGTGTCCAAACGGCGTTCCAATCCCTGCACTCTGTTTTTCAGCACCGACTGCGCCACTGCCACAAATAAAGTCAATGTCAACCATAAAACAACCATTGCCGTTTTGATACTACCCATTGCTATCCCCTTATTGCATATCTTAATTTAGCCGAACGCGCCCGCGGATTTTGCTCGCATTCCCCAGCCGTCGGCATAATAACTTTAGAAACTTCAGCAAACAAATGCTCTTCCTGCACCAATTCCGGCGCATATTTTGAAACCCGAACTTTACGCCCGCCGTTTTCTTTAAAGAACATTTTTACGATTCGGTCTTCCAGCGAATGAAAATCCACCACAACCAAACGCCCGCCTTTCAGCAAACGGGACGCCGCTCCGTTCAGCCCGCGCGAAAGTTCGCCCAGCTCATCGTTAACAGCTATGCGCAAAGCCTGAAAAGTACGGGTTGCCGGATCAATTTCGCCAAATTTTTTATGAATTACCTTATATATAATCTCTGCTAATTCCGTTGTGGTTTCAATTTCTTTGGCACGGCGATACTCCGCAATTTGCTTGGCTATTTGCCGCGACTTACGCTCTTCGCCGTATTGATAAATCAAATCCGCCAATTCTTCTTCGCCATATGTATTGACAATATCTTTAGCTGACACGCCGCTTTGCGACATACGCATATCAAGAGCGCCTTCTTTGCTAAACGAAAAACCGCGTTCCGCCTCGTCAAGCTGCATAGAAGAAACGCCGATATCAAAAACAGCTCCGTTAATCTTTTCCGGCACTAAATCTGCAAAATCGCCAAATTGACCAGCCCTGAACTCAAAGCGTTCGCCATACATATTTTTCATTTCATTAGCACGAATTTTCACAGTCGGGTCTCTATCCAACGCAATCACTTTGCAATTTGCCGCCTCTAAAATTGCTCTAGTATATCCGCCGTTGCCAAAAGTTGCATCAACATAAACTTCGCCCTTTTGCGGTTTCAAAGCAGCCAAAACTTCTTGCAGCATCACAGGAATGTGCTTTTGCTTAGCTTCTGTCATTATTCAGCCTCCCTGTTTTGTTTCAAAACCGGACGGTTTTTCATTACTTCGGCACGGATACGGGATTCTTCTTTTGCCCAATTTTCCGGATTCCAAATTTGAAATTTGCGACCTTTGCCCACAAATACTGCTGTATCGGTAATGCCGGCATGCTTTAAAAGTTTTTCGGTTAAAACGATTCGCCCGGTACTGTCAAACGGAAAACGCTTGGCATCGCCGAAAATTAAATTAGTTAAATTATCCTGGGTTTCCGAAAAGAAATCGGTGGAATTTTCAATTTCCGTAGCCAGCTTATCCAAAGTGTCTTCCAAACAGCCTTCAATGCAAGGAGCGCTCAAGCTGCGATAGCAAACAATCTCCGTTGATAATTCTTTAACGATTGCGCGATAATCTGACGGCAAAGAAACGCGACCTTTTGCGTCTACTTTGTTAATAATGGTATCCATAAAGAGAAAAACTTTTCTCATGTCAGATTCCTTTCGGGTTAACTTCTATTTATGGTATAACATGGTAATTTATGGGTTTCAATGGGATTTTTTAGTATTTTGTTAACTGTTCTATTTTTGTTCGCATAAAATATACATAAGATTTAAAATCGCCATACAAAAACAGTGGGATAGCGCATAAAAATTTTTTTTTAAATAATTCACAATGTAATGTTTTGTTAAGATTTCAGATTCTTAAAAAAATAAAATCCCCTGTTTCATTTTCTGAAACAAGGGATTTTATTTAATTAGCGCAAGCTGTAATTTTCAAAAAATTCAGCAAACTCTTCTTCACTCAAATCATTCAAGAAAAACAAGCTTTTAACAGTCAGTAGCTTGAATTTTATCCAAGATTGTTTATACAATTGTTCATCGCAAATCGATGGATTAGTACGCACATAATAAGTTTGCACATCCATAGAATAAAAAGTTCGCACATCCTGAGCATACAAAGCAACAAATTGCATAACTTTCTTTACAAAATAATCAGATATTGTCGCTTTTACATCGCAGTTGAGGAGAGCATTATTATGCTTCACTTCATACAAAACCTCTTTGTAATAAGGATTGTTGTCAATAATCGAATCCAGCTCAAAAGTGTTGGTCTGCTGTCTTATTCCCAAATTTTTAATAAGCTGTTTCACATTCTTGTTATCAAAACGGTCAACTCCAATAAAGCGATTTGAAATACCGTAAAGCACATGGCGTTCAAAAATCCGCACGGCGACCTGAAACAAAGACAACAGCAGCACAAAGCGATGATACTCAACAGAACTGTCTTCCATAATTCCTCGCACTTTGGTAAAGTACAAGCTCAGAAGAGGAGCTCTGGCGCAAATCGGCAATTGCAGAATAACATCTTCTGCATCGCTTATTTTCAGTGATGTGCCATTAATGCACTCGCTAATCATAGACTTCAACTGATCATCAGCATTAGTCTCGGCAAAATGGTTAATCTGTTCCATAAAAAAATAATTTAAAAATGAATAATATAAAAGATGGTATGATTATATAACATATTTGCCAAATAGCAAGATTTTTTGTACAAAAAAATCTATCTACCGCTTAAACTCATCAGCTTATTAAAAAAAGCTTGGCGGACGGTTTCCTTTTCTTTTAGCTTTTGCACTATATTTGGCTGTGCCGCAGATTTTTCTAACACGACGCCCCTATCTTCATAATGCACGCCCGATAGAATAACCTTGCCTTTACCATAGGATTGCAAAACCACCGCCGGCTTAAATCCGGATAAATTATAACGCGCTAAAATTTCTGTACCTTTGGAATCATTTAACTCAAAATATGGACCGCCATGATAATGCGCAACCCAAATATCGCCGTTTTCATCAAAAAGCTCAACCGCAGCCGCCGATGCCGGATTTTTGGCAAACGGCTCTATCTTTAATTCCTTATATAAAGAACCTATCGCCTTAGCATTTAACAAATCTAATTCATATTCTTCCACAATGCGCGATTGCGGCAAATCTTTTTCAAATTCGGTTTGTTTGCAGGCATAATAGGCTCCGGCGCAAATACCATAATATACGCCGCCTTCCCGCACAAACGAACGGATTTTTTCATTGCCCTGTACTTTAAGTTTGTGGCGGTACGGCGTGCTTGCTCCCCCCGGCATAAACAAAGCAATAACTTTATCATTAAGCCGACCGCGGTAAATAATATCATTAGCATCGGCAAAGCCGACTTTGCAGCCGCGCGGTTCAAAATAGGCGCAAAGCTCATCTGCCAGCGCATTAACATCAGCACAGCCGTAATCACGATATATCAAAACACTGTCTCTCATACTTTATTTATAAACTTGACAAGCCGTTTTAGCAACTGCAATCTTGCAAAAAACCGAGGAAAATCTTTTTACACATTATCTGCCGATTCGCCGGTCGTTCAAATTCTGATGATTAACGGCGAACAATATTTAACCTAATATAACTGAATTTCTGCCAAAACAAAAAAAGAGCCACCTATTAGAGTGGACTCTTTTTCTGTTTATTCATACAGCGGACTGTATTTTACCACTGTTTCAACTTTATAAACATCGCCATGCAAAACAGCTTCTTTTACCGTTGTTTTACGTACCTTTTCGCCGACTTTTGTACCCAGCCACTGTGGTTTATTGCGCGGACTGGCTTTGATAATTGTTCCATCGTTCAAATAAAGTACATAAATATTTTCATTGTCTGCACCCTGTCCTTTCTCGGTGATTTTATTATCCACTATATCGCGATTATAATAAGCGGGATTATTCATCACAAACATTGATGCTGTTCGCTTTATCTGCAGTATTTCCGTTTTCGGCTTCACACCTGACAGTTTTATCTGACAGGCTATATAGCTCAACAACCTTTTCTTTGCTCCGTCAAGTTCTAAATTACTGTCACGCAGCTTATACAAATCTCCCATATAAGAAAGAATCTGTTCTTCTTGTTCGTCTATTTGCTGCTTATTATTCAGCGTTTGATCAGGCAACACTTTTTCCAAATCTTTACCTGCTAAAAACGAAACTTTTCGATTAAGCTCAAAAGGAACTTTATTCGCATATTTTTCAGCATACAACGGCTTCAAATAAAACGAATAACCGATTAAACAAAACAAAAACGAAACACTGAAAATACTTAAAATAATAAAAAACTTTCTCATAATTTTTACTTTTTAAATAGTGGTACAAACTTACCGTTATAGACTTCAACCTTATCTCCTTTTTTTGCCAACAGCCATTCAGGCGCATCTTTTACCTTAAACTGATGAAAAGAGTTATCAGAAAAAACAATGTTGACATAATCAAAACGATTGTCTCCGACATATTTTCCGTTTCCGTTTATCCGTAAATTTGCCGAACTGAAAAATAAATTGGAATGTGCTGACAAATGAATTGAAGTATAAGCCTGATACGTCCATGGAGCAACATCGCTATTCAACCAAACGCGCTTTACAGTTAACACTTGTTTTTTACTACCGTTTTGCAAAAGAATAAGCTCATTCTGCAAACTATCGGTTTCAATCTGCACTTTTTCAATTTTGCTTTTTACCTCTGTTTTCAAGGAATCTATAGCATAATCAAAAAGAAAAGGATTTCGCAACACTTCCATATTTTGCGGTATTTCAGCATCTTTTAAATATTCAATTCTGTTTTGATAATACGCATACAGCTTTTTGTGTTTGGCATTACTTCCTCGATAACCGATAACCCATACTAAAAAGAATATCAGAGCTCCCAAAAACAAGCCAACTATACAGGAAGCCAAATTCGGTGCTTGCTGATCGTCGAATTTCAATAAAATAATCACTCCCCAAATCAGCAGAAAACCAAAACTGAGCAAAAATGAACCGGTGTAACCGAATACAGCCGTATACCCGAAAAGTAACACTGCACTGCCAGAATAATCGGTAATTTCATTAGCCTCTGAACTAGAAACCGCCACACTGATTATCCAAACAACAAACATCAACAGTGTTAACACTATTCCGGCAGCGATAAAACTGACAAAAAATGCAACACTGGCAATCACCCAATAGAAACCTTCTATTAGCGATAAAGAATGTCTACTACTCATTTTTAAGATTTTAATAATTAAACATAAAGATAAAATAACACTTTAATTATACATTTTTCTAAATTTTTGTCAAGATTTAAATAGTCTTTTACCAAACACGAAGAAAGAAAGCAGAAAGCCATTATAAATTAAAAGAAAGCTAAGAAAATGAGCTTAATGCGCCGGGATTTTTAAGCGACGTGTACCCAAACATCTACTTTACCAAGCAATGCGAATAATGGTGCAGATAAAAGCAACTCTGGTTCTGAAGAAAATCCTGGTATACATAGGAATACATGAATTTTCTGAATGAACGTAAGTTGCTTTTAGATGTGCAGTTAGGCGCGTTGTGCTGAGAGCTTTCTGGCTGCACTGGATATACGCATAACACAATACGATGCCGCCTGCTCTGCCGGCAAATTAGTGGTTTTACAATCACGTTCACAATCATAAAGCATAGATAGTGCACCTAGCAAACGCTCTCGTTGCCAAATTTTGAGCTGGTTTTTAAAAGCATCTTTACGATAGAACATCAACGGCGGACGCAGCGATTTGACAACTTCATCTGTAGATTTTCCACCTTCCAGCAATGCAGCGCAGCCCAAAAGTTTGTTAAAATGATAGGTCAGCTGCCGGATAATGGTTGCCGGTTCTTCGCCTTCTTTCAGCAAACGTTCAAACATAGCGCAGGCTTTCATAACCTCGCCGCCGGCGGCGTAATAGCAAAAATCTTCATAATTGGCGCCGGAAACATCACTGACCGCCGCTTTTACATCGGCTATTGTCACATTTTTGCGCTCGCCCAAATACATTGCCAATTTTTCAATTTCGCTTTGGTTGACTTTTCTGTCCGGAGACAAACGCGCGCACAAAACTTGCAGAGTTGCCGTATCAAAAATCAGCCCCTGTGCCCGCAGCAGCGCTGCTGCAGATTCGGAAATATTTTCTTCTCTGTCGTCATAGCAGCCGACAATAATCACATCGGCTCGGTCTTTTGCCCAAGTAATCAGCGATGATTTGGTATTGAGCGATGATGAACAAACAATCAGCAAATTATCCGACTTTGTCTCGGGAATTATATTTTTCAGTACTGCAGCCAAATTATTATCGGCGTTTTTGACCACCACCGCACGGCGTCCGCCCATCAGCGACTGCGCATAATATTCGGCATAAATTTCCTGACCATCTTTAGAAACTTCGCTCATTTCCAGCGAAGCGTAGCGAAAAGCGTCCTGCACATCTCCGCACACCGCCTCGGCGCACTTTTTTTGCAGCATAGCAATTGTTCCCTCGTTGCTGCCAAATAAAACCACGCACTTTACTTCGGGATTAGGATTTTTGCAAAAACTTTCCAGCTGCGCTTGCTTAAAATTCATTCGGATTACCACGCTTTGTTTTTACAGAATGGAAATAAGCGCCGATTCTCAAAGAAATATCATTAGCGATAATCTTAGCGCCGTCTTTTTCCACTTTCTTTTTATCCATGGTTGTTGAATACGGATTATCCAGCAAGTCATAACTCAAATAAACCCAGCTTGAACCGCTGACCAATTGCCCGTTATCTTTATCCCACAGCGAATACGACACCGTATATTTTACTTTTTCGCGGGTTGCGGTAATATCATCACGCAGCGCCTGCTGCACAGTTTCGGAATTAACCGGCTGAATTTTCAAAAAGTACTTAGCACATTTTGGAGTGCCGTACGGATTAAAAGTATCCATCAGTTCATTTTTAATCATCTGACCGATACGGTCGGTTACGCTTTCCACTTTAATCTGCGCCATTTCGTGCACAATATCGGTGTCAAATTTGTTATTATAATACCACAAATCATCACCCGATGTTTTTTCCACATACAACGGCTCAAACCCACAGGCGGCAAGTCCGCAAACCGCCGCCATAACCATAGCTATTTTTGTTCTATACAACAATGTTCACAATCCTATTCGGTACAACAATAACTTTTTTAACCTTTTGACCTTCAAGCTGGCGGGCTACATTTTCCATAGCCAAAGCGGCTTTTTCCACCTCTTCGCGCAAAGCGTCTTTTGCCACGGTGATAGTGCCGCGCATTTTGCCGTTCATCTGCACGCCCATGGTAACCATATTGTCTTCGGCTAACTTAGCATTGCCAACCGGCCATGTTTCAGTAATAACCAAAGTATCATGCCCCAAGCGCGCCCACATTTCTTCCGCCAAATGAGGAGTAAACGGACTAAGCAGCTTAATCAAAGTTTCATACATTTCCGCCGGAATCTGTGCCATATCAGACAAGTAATTCACATAAATCATCAATGATGAAACTGCAGTATTAAATTTCATGGTGTCGATTCGCTCGGTCACTTCCAAAATGCACTTATGCATAGCCCGCAAATCATCAGCCGTCGGCTTAGCTTCTTTTGACACTTTCTTAAACAAAGCATAAACCTTGCTGACAAAGCGATATACACCGTTCAGGCTTTCTTCCGACCACATTGCCACTTGGTCAAACGGTCCGATAAACATTTCATACAAACGGAACGTATCGGCACCGTAGGTGGAAACAATATCATCAGGGTTCACGACATTGCCGCGGGATTTAGACATTTTTTCGCCGTTGGCTGCCAAAATCATACCATGCGAAGTACGCTTATGGTACGGCTCCGGCATCGGTACATAGCCGCAGTCATACAGGAATTTATGCCAAAAACGAGAATACAGCAGGTGCAGCGTGGTGTGTTCCATACCGCCGTTATACCAATCCACATTCATCCAATAATCCAAGGCTTCTTTAGAGGCAAATTCCTTGTCGTTGTGCGGGTCGCAATAGCGCAGGAAATACCAAGAAGAACCTGCCCAGTTCGGCATCACGTCGGTTTCACGCCGAGCCGGACCGCCGCAGCACGGGCAAGTGGTTTTAACCCACTCTGTCGCATTAGCCAACGGAGAGTCACCGTTATCATTCGGGCGGTAATCCGGAACTTCCGGCAATTTCAGCGGAAGCTGATCTTCCGGAATCGGCTGCCAGCCGCAGTGTTCGCAATAAACCATAGGGATAGGTTCGCCCCAATAGCGCTGGCGGGAGAATACCCAGTCACGCAGTTTGAAGTTAACTTTAGCCTTGCCGAAACCTTTTTCCTCGGCATATTTAATGGCAGCTGCCATAGCTTCTTTTTTATCCATACCATCCAAGAAACCGGAATTGATATGTTTGCCGTCTTCTTCCCAAGCTTTTTCGCTGATATCGCCGCCGTCCAAAACTTGAATAATCGGCAGATTAAAGACTTTGGCAAAATCATAGTCGCGCTGGTCGTGTGCAGGAACTGCCATAATAGCGCCGGTGCCGTAACCAGTCAAAACATAGTCAGAAATAAACACTGGAATCAATTTGCCGGTAAACGGATTTCTTGCTTTAATGCCTTTTAGCTCCACACCGGTTTTGGTAGTGTCTGCCGTACGCTGCAGCTCGGATTTTTTAGCCGCCTCATCAATATAATTCTGCACTTCTGCTGCGTTTTCAAAACGATTCATCAGCTCTTTAACAAACTCATGCTCCGGCGCCATAACCGTATAGGTCACACCGAAAGTCGTATCCGGACGAGTGGTGTAAACCACCATATTTTTACCCAAAGAATTGCCTTCGTTATCCGTCAGTTCAAAACTCAATTCTGCACCTTCGGAACGACCAATCCAGTTAATTTGGGTTGAACGCACACGGTCAATAAAATCAACTTCTTTCAAATCATCAATTAAGCGGTCGGCATATTTAGTAATAGCCACCATCCACTGCTCTTTGTCGCGGCGAACCACCGGAGCTCCGCAGCGTTCGCAGCAGCCGTTAACAACTTCTTCATTTGCCAAACCGACTTTGCAGGACGGACACCAGTTAATCGCCATTTTGGATTTATAGGCTAAACCGTGCTTCCACAGCTGAATAAACATCCATTGCGTCCACTTATAATATTCAGGGTCGCAAGTAGCAAAACTTCTGTCCCAGTCAAAGCTGAAACCAATTGATTTTAGCTGACGGGTAAAGTTTTCTATATTCTGCCTGGTAGAAATTGCCGGATGCACACCGGTTTTGATGGCATAATTTTCTGCAGGCAAGCCGAAAGCGTCAAACCCCATCGGATACAAAACATTAAAACCTTGCATTCTCTTTTTGCGGGAAACCACATCTAATGCCGTATAAGAGCGCGGGTGTCCCACATGCAAGCCGGCGCCGGACGGATAAGGAAACTCAACCAAAGCATAAAACTTTGGCTTAGAATGATCTATTTCAACTTTATAGGCTTTTTCATCATTCCAAATTTTTTGCCATTTTGCTTCAATAGAGCGGAAGTTATATCTATCTTCCAGCTGCCATTCTTTTTGCCATTCGGCAAACGATTCTTTTCCGTTATATCTGGCGTTACCCGACATTGTTAATTTTCTCCGTACTAAAAAACTCTTATAAACTTTGCCTAAAGTATCACACTGTTTTACAAATTTCAAAGTTTTTTTAAGTTTATACGCAAAACTTGGCTGCTGATTTATGCACAAAACTCTAGACAAAATATAAAAGCCATGTTATAATTTAGACATATAAAGGAGAAAAAAGATGGATAAATCTTCTGAAAAGGCAAAAAAATATATTCCCAATCCCTTTGAAGCCTATGCCTTAAAAGAGCTGAAACAGCCATGGCGTTTTTTTGACAGCAAAGAAGATTTTGAAAAGGTTGTTACTGAATTTTCCAGACAAAGTTTTCAAACCGAAGGCGGAGAGATAACCAAATGGCAAGGCGCCCGCGCTAATGCTCTTATCACCTTGGGCGCCCAATTGGATAGCTACAGCGAAGAAACGCTTGACGCAGCCGAAAAACAAATCCGCAGCGATAAAAAATTATGGAAAAAAATTCAAGCCGCTCATCTGTACAATACAATTGGGATTAAACCAGAAATTGATATTTCAAACAGTCCGGATCTTAACGCTGAAAACATAATGCAAAAAATCGGTGAACATCTTGATAAAATGGAAAAAGGCAAAATTGCCGACGGCAAATATGTTCCATCTAAAGCGGAAAAGAATTTACTGCGTGCCCTTGGAAATTACGGCGAATTTATCCGCAACCCTAAAAGCGAAGATGAAGCCGCCAAATTTACCGAAGAAATGAAGAAAAGGCTTGAAAGAATTTCTAAACGCGATAATTTTTTAGAGCCGCAGAAAAAAGAAAAACAACCGAAAAAAGACCAACGAAAGGATAAAGTTATGAGTGATGGAAATAAATTTGAACTGAATGATGAGCAAAAAGAATTCTGCAAAACTCATAACATTGATCCTTCTAAAATTACCTCAGAAGAAGCCTATAAAGAAGCTGTTAAAAAATTCAGCAATGAAAATGAGAATTCGCAAAAAGACGAGTCACCTAAGACTGATGAAAACGGCGGCAAAGATAATGATAAAGATGAAAGCAAAGACGATAAAGAAAAAGATGACAAAGTAAAACCTTTAGGCGTTAGCATTGACACCCCGCAGCCGGAAGAAAAGACTAATGAAGAAGAACCTGATTGGGTGAAGAAAAAAGCCGAACATTATGAAAAATTGGCTGCTGACGGCAAAATTCAAGGCTATGAACAAGACAAAAGTAAAGAGGGTTTTGCCGCCAAACTTGAAAATGCCGAAATCCATTACAGTTCTCCAGATAATGTAACGGTTTCGCCGGACGCTGGATATAAAGTTTTTGCAACCATGCTGCAAGAGCCGGACAACCAAGGTCGCCCGATAGAATTTCCGGACAACGCCTCTAAAGAAATCGCCACCCGCTTATACGCTGCCTGCGTTTTGCACGGCAACCCGATGCAAGGCGCCGTACCAACTGAATTAGATGCGGAAACTTTAGCTAACTGCGGCTTGAGTGAAGAACAAATCAAACAAGTTCAAGACCATTTAGAAACCTCGCAAAAGAAAAATGACGGTCAGGAAAAATCTGGAGAAGAAAAGACTGGCGATGAAAAGCAAATTTCCGCTAAAGCACAAGAAGACATAAAAAAATTGGCTGAAATACGCAATAATTTTAACCAAATGAAAAAAGATGGTTTAATTGCTATCCAAAAAGACGAAAACGGTAAACCGCAAATAGTTAAAGGTGAAAAAGGCTCAGAAAAAGATGTTGCAGAAGCCACAAAAATTATGCAAGAAGCAACTAACTTAGTAAAAGCCGGACTGGAAACCAACCACGGAGAAAGCACAAAGCTGGAAACCCAAGAACAAAAAGATACAAATGAATCTTTGCGTCAGCAGCAAATTGAAAACGTACGTGCCCAAATGTCGCCGGAGCAAGCTAAAGCCCGCCAAGAAAAAGAAGACGCACGAGATTTGATTATGGCTGCCCGCTTGGGTATTGCCCCGAAAGACACCAAAGTTACCGACCGCAGCGGTCAAGAGGTAAAAGCCAAAACCGGTGAAGATTTGAAGAGCTATCAATCTAACCTTTCTAAAGAAACAATGGCTAGACTGACGCAAAAATTCAGAGAAGCTGAAAAATAATTTTTAGCTATAAAGGAGACAAACAATGAATGGTTTTGATAATGACTTTTTAGACTTTTTGAAAGCCTATGCGCCTACAGACTACATTTTGGCTTGCTCCGATGATGTAAAACCCGAAAGCCTGCGCCGCATCTATAGCGACTACAGCTCAAAATTCAGCATTTGGATAAAAGTTCCGTCTTCTATCCGCGACACTTTCAACGGCAAGGTTCCGCAAGAAATTTTACAGCTTGCCGCCGATGGTAAAGAACAAATTTTAAGAGATATCGCCTCTGGCAGAAAACCTCCTAAACCGGAAGAAAATGAGAACCTTCTGCCTCCTCCGCCGTCTCCTGAAATGATTGTTACCGCCGCTGCGTTTACGGCTGCTTTAACCGCAGGTTACAGCAAACAGTCTGCCTACGAATTGTCTGCCCACCATCTGTTCCGTGAATCCTTAAAAGACAAAGCTCTTGCCGGAACCCTGAACAAAGAAGAAAGAACCGCTTGGCTGCAATCTCGTAAAGACGATGTAAAAACCATCAAAAAAGATTGGTGCAACGGCCAGCCGGAAAAAATGTTGCTCCATTTGTTCTGCGAATATAACAAAGGCAAAATTCAAAAAGAAGATTTTACGCCGCAAGTTGTCGACTTAATGCAAAAAATTGAGTCATCAGACCACCGCGGACATTTATTGGCATATTTAAAGACTAGACCGATACAAGCTAAATTGTCTCATTTCAAAGATGACGTTTTAGACACCTTGTCGCAAACCATTCTGCATGACATTCCGGCAAGTGAACGAGATGACTATCTGCGCGCCAGCATTCCGCTCAAAATCCAGCTGCGCCGCCTGATTGACGCAGATAACAAAGGCAATGTCCAAAACCTGCCGCAAAAGGTTAATGACATTGTCGAACGCGCCGAAAAAGGCAAAATCGGCTTGGATTTAACTAATTACACTGCGGATTCGCACCACCCGATGTCGGCTGAATTGCGGCAAATGTTTATGGTTGCCTGCTGCATACACAACGTGCCGTACCGCAACCCTAACGGCGAACGCATCAACCCGAATTCCGAACTGGTAAAACAACTGCCGACAGATATTCAGGCTATGGTCATTTCCCGCGATATGAATTTGGCAAAAGAAAATATGATTGACCTGACTAAAAACGGCAAATGCCTTCATGACATAGCCCACACTCTGCCTTCTGTCTTGCGCATGCAAAAAGTGCGCGAAAGTGCTTAGGCTGTTGTCCAAACATTTAATTGCCGCCGCGGCTTAGTCTTCGGCGGCAAAATTTATGTTATTGTACTGATTAACTTTCATACATAGAATAATGCCGAAACTCGACATAATAGAAAACATCACCGTACCGCCGTATGAAATCAGCGGCAGCGGAATTCCCACCACCGGCAGCACTCCCATAACCATGGCGATGTTAATAAACACATACAAAAAATAGTTTGTATTCAATCCGATAACCACCAGCTTTGCAAAATAATTGCTGATTCTAAAAGCAAACATATAACCCAGCGCAATCACCAAAATATTAAGCAAAACCAAAGTCAAGCTGCCGACCATGCCGAATTCTTCGGAAAACATCGTAAAAATAAAATCCGTATGCTTTTCCGGCAAAAAGTTCAAATGGGTCTGCGTGCCGTGCAAAAAGCCTTTTCCAAAAATTCCGCCCGAACCAAACGCAATTTTAGACTGAATAATATGATAACCGGCGCCCAGCGGGTCTCTTTCCGGATTCAAAAAGGTCAGCACGCGGTTTTGCTGATATTCATGCAAAAAGTTCCAAGCCACCGGCAGCAGCGCTCCGCCCAACACACCGACTAAAGCAAATTTCCACCACTGCACGCCAACCACAAACAGCATAATTGTTGCCGTAAACAGCAGCATCAGCGCCGTACCCAAATCCGGCTGCAAACAAATCAGTCCCACTGGCAAAAGCGTCATAACCGCCGGAATAATAATACCGCGGATAGTGCGGATATTCTGCAGCGTGGTTGTACTAAAATAGCGCGCCAAGAACAAAACCATACCGATTTTCATTAACTCGGACGGCTGAATTTTGAACAGTCCCAAATTTATCCAGCGCTGCGCGCCCATACCGATATGACCGGTAATTTCCACCACAAACAGCAAAAACAGCGTTACAAAATAAAAAGCATATGCACAGTGATAATAATAGCGAATGTCAATCATTGCCAAGCCAAACATCACCAACAGGGCAATTCCAAAACGGCTCAGGTGGCGCACAGCCCATGGCTCCCAATTTCCGTTTGCCGCCGAATATAATGTTACGGTTCCAATACCAGCAAGCAGAACAATAAGCAATATATACCAAAAACTCAGTCTCAGGACTTTATCCTTAAAACTCAAATTTTTGCCGCCATATCCCAAATTATACATTTTACCACCTATTTAATATCCAATTGCAATGCTTTTTGCAAAATCTTGCTGGCAATCGGCGCCGCCACACCCGAACCGGACGAGCCGTGTTCCACAATCACCGCCACAGCATAGCGCGGATTGTCAACCGGCGTAAAACCGATAAACAGCGCATGGTTGCGCAAACGCCACGGCAGCTGTTCATCGCGCAAAATTCCGCTGCTGCGCTCTTTCATTGAAATGCGGCGCACCTGCGTAGTACCGGTTTTTCCGCCCATCAGCGCACCGTCAATATTAAAGCGCGCCCGTCCTGCCGTACCGCCAGCACCGTTCACCACTTCAAACATACCGCGTTTAACAATCTCTATATTTTTAGTAGAAATATCCAAACGCTTTATTTTTGCCAATTCTTTTTCGGTTGGTTTAATAAATGTCGGCTGCACAGCGTAACCGCCATTGACCACGCGCGCCAACATTGTCGCCAGCTGCAGCGGCGTCACCAAAACATAGCCCTGCCCAATTCCCGAATTTGCCGCGTCGCCGTGCGTCCACGCTGTGCCAAAGCGGGCTTTTTTCCACGCTTTTGTCGGAATAATTCCGGCTTTTTCGTTATCAAGCCCCACTTCCAGCACATTTCCCATGCCCAGCTTTACCGCCATGTCGTGAATTTTATCAATTCCCAATTTCATTGCGGTTTCATAAAAGAAAATATCGCATGAATGTTTCAAGGCTTCCACCACATTCAAACTACCGTGACCGGAATGCCGCCAGCAGTGAAAACGGATATTGCCCACATCTAACCCGCCAGTGCAGTTAAATCTAGTGTTAAGGTTAATCACTCCGGCTTCCAGCGCCGCCAACGCCACCACCACCTTAAACGTCGACCCCGGAGAATATTGACCGGAAACTGCTTTGTTCACTAGCGGTGTGCGCTCATTATTCAAAAGAGCGTTCCAATGCTTATAACTAATGCCGTTTGTAAACAGATTCGGGTCAAACGACGGAGTGGAAACCAACGCCAAAATTTCTCCGGTGCGCACATTCAAAACCACCGCCGCGCCGCTTTCTTCACCGAATGCTTCATAAGCTGCCTGCTGCAAGCGTGCGTCTAAAGTCAGCGTCAGGCTTTCACCTTCTTCGCCGTTATTACGTTCAATCTCGCTCATCACACGCCCATAGGCGTTGACTTCCAGCTTGATTGTTCCGCCTTTGCCCTGCAGTTTATAGTCAAAATAGCGTTCCAGTCCCGATTTGCCGATTTTGAACCCCGGAACCATATACAGCGGATTATCCTTTTTATCTTTATCCGAAACCGGACCGACATAGCCCAAAACATGAGCATATATATCAGCATAAGGATAATAGCGACTCAAGCCTTCGTCAATTTCCACTCCAGGTAAATCCGGAGCATGCAGCAAAATTTTAGATACTTCGTCCCAATTCAGATTATCTTTCAGTTTTATTGGAATAAAGCGGCGTTTATTTTTCAAATCTTTGCGAATTTTTTGCTCTTCGCCTTCGCTTAAAGGAATAATCCGCTTAAAATTAGCCAAGGTATCTTCAATATCGGGAGTTTGCTCTGCCACCATCAGCGCCTGAAAATCCTGTTCGTTTTTAGCAATAATTTCGCCGTTACGGTCATAAATCAAACCTCTCGGCGGCACTAAAAAGCGGGTGGAAATACGGTTTTCGTCCGACATCATTTTATATTTATCAGCTTCTTTAACCTGCAAAAAATATAATCTTGCCGCAATAACCGCAAACGCCAGTAAATTAAAGATAATAACAATCAGCGTGCGCCGTTCCACAACTCTGTTTTTTTCGCCGTTTCTATTCATTGATACGCTCCTGCGGCAGCAGATTGTTTTGCACCCACATATTTATATACGCCACCAACGGATAAAACATTATGGTTGACAGCAAATTCACCATAATTTCCGTCATCGGTACAAATTTGCTGAAATAAACTGAAATCAGCAGCCATTTAACCAATGTCAAACTCAATCCGACCAAGGCAAACAACAGCCAGCCGCTGACAAAAGAGGCTGCTTTGAAATAACGCGTCAGCATTGTTGCCGCAAACACTAAAAGCATCATCATCAAAATATTCACTCCCAGCGGCGTTGAGCTGTAAATATCCATTAAAAAGCCCACAACAAAAGCCGATATATAACTAAACATATAGCCGCGTTTCAGCGTCCAATAATAAACGCAGATAATTCCGACTTCGGGGCGGAAATAGTTCAGCTCCAGCGAATTTATCGGCACATAAAACAAAAACATCAAAATCAGCGTCGCCACCAGAGGAATCCGGTGGCGGAAAAATAAGCGCATTTTTTCTTTAAAATTATTGTGCATTCTTTTCGTTTTCCAAGAAATCACTCAAATTTTCGCTTTCGGCAGAAAGTCCGTAGTCAACAATACGCACATATTCCACTCTGCTTATATCTGCCATTGTTTCAACATCTATCACGCCGTTTTTTATAGAATTTACAAACCCAATTGGCAAGCCGGACGGGAACATTCCGCCCACACCGGAAGTTACAACCACATCGCCTTCCTGAATGTCAGAAGTAGAGCGGGTAAACAGCAATTGCGGAAACACTGTGTTATTTCCACTCAAAATTCCGCGCACTCTTGTACGCTCTATCACCACCGGAATTTTTGAGTTGATGTCAGTTACCAAAATCACTTTGGCATAATGACCGCTGACTTTGTCTATGCGTCCGATAACGCTTTCATCGCCTAAAACAATTTGCCCCTTCTGCACCGCCTCATCGCCGATATAAACCAACAACGCATGCGTAAACCCGTCTCCGGATTCGGCAATAATTTTAGCGCTCATAAAGGTTGCATCTGCCGGCGGAACATAATTCAGCAAACGTTCCAAAAGCTGATTTTCCACTTCCAAAGTACGAACCTTGTTTTGCAGCATCAGCATTTGTTTATTTTCTACCTGCAAAACGCGGTTATCTTCATAAATATGGCTGATATCATAAAAATAGGTATAAACCCGATGCAGCAATCTTGACGGTAATTCCACCACCTGCATAACCGGACCGGTAACACTCATCACCGCCCTGTTTGCCATATCCACAACCACGCTGTCGACTTTGCTCAGCAAAATAAACAAAAATGCGCTGACAAACAAAATAAAAACAAAAAAACGGCGCAGTAAAGTTTTGATTTCTCCTATTCGGATAAGCAGTATACCACGCCGTTTCATTTTTTAATTCCTATTTACTCAGCCCATATTAGACAATGCGCTTTTAAGTTTGTTAACCTGATCCAAAGCCTTGCCGCAGCCTTTAGCCACACAAGCCAAAGGTTCTTCAGCAATAGAAACCGGCAATCCGGTTGCATTGCGCAGCACTTGATCCAAATTAGCCAGCAAAGCGCCGCCGCCAGTCAAAACAATACCTTTGTCCACAATATCAGCCGCCAATTCCGGAGCTGTATTTTCCAAAGCAACTTTAACAGCCTCAACAATATCCGAAACCGGTTCAACCAAACTTTCGGCAACTTGTCTTTCGGTTACTACTATTTCCTTTGGAACGCCGTTGACTAAGTCACGACCTTTAATTTCCACTGTGCGACCTTCACCTTTTTCAGGAGGGCAGGCAGAACCGATTTCTTTTTTAATTTTTTCAGCACTGCTTTCACCAACCAGCAAGTTCTTGTTGCGGCGGATATAGTTGACAATAGCGCTGTCCATTTTGTCGCCGCCGACACGGATTGAACGTGAATATACAATACCGCCCAAAGACAATACAGCAACTTCGGTTGTACCGCCGCCTATATCAACAACCATGCTTCCGGTCGGTTCGGTTACCGGCAGACCTGCGCCGATAGCCGCAGCCATAGGCTCTTCAATCAGCCAAACCTTGCGCGCTCCGGCATATTCTGCCGATTCTTGAATAGCGCGGCGTTCCACAGCTGTTGAACCAGACGGCACGCAAATAACAATCAGCGGAGAAGCAAAAGCGCGGCGGTTATGAACTTTGCAGATAAAATATTTTATCATTTCTTCGGCAATTTCAAAGTCCGCAATCACGCCGTCTTTCAGCGGACGGATAGCTTGAATATTCCCTGGGGTGCGACCCAGCATTTGCTTGGCTTCATTACCCACCGCCAAAACCTGTTTACGACCTTTAAATTCTTCAATTGCCACCACCGACGGTTCATTTAAGACGATTCCTCTGCCGCGTACATAAACCAAAGTATTCGCGGTACCCAAGTCAATTGCCATATCACTGGACAGCATTCCCATCAATTTTGCAAACATTCGCGTTTCACTCCATAATTTAACATTGTATATTTTTTATAACTAAACAACACAATGTGCAAGGGTTTATATCATTGTTAACAGACTTGTTCACAGTTTTATAACATTGAAAATCTGTTGTAAATAGTCTTTTTGCCCTTCGTAGACGTTTTCAAAAATAATATCCGCCGGCATTTTATTTTTCAGCCATGTGCGCTGACGCTTGGCATATTGTCTGGTGTGCAGCTTTGCCAAATTCAACGCTTCTTCCAGCGGCAATTGACCTTTTATATACAAACTCAACTCCGGCACGCCAAGAGCTTTCATTGCTGGCATATCATCGGCAATCCCCAAAGTCTGCAGCCGTTTTATCTCATTCAGTACCCCCAGCTCATTAACCATTTTATCCAGCCGCAAGCAACAGCGTTCGGCAATCACCTCCAAAGACGGCATAATTTTCACGGTTACAAAATGCGCCTCCGGCAATTTTTGAATAAGCGGCTTTTTATACCATTCCGAAACTTTAATTCCAGTTGCCGCAATCACTTCCAGCGCACGGATAATTCGGGTCTTGTCATTTGGATTTAATTTAGCTGCTATTTCCGCATCTTTTTGCTGCAGTTCCGCATATAGCGCCGCAAGTCCAACCTCGCTTAAATGCTCTTGCAGCTGCTTTCTAATCTCTGCAGGAGTTTCCGGTATCGGTGTCACGCCTTTCAGTAAAGCTTCAGCATAAAATCCGGTTCCGCCAACCACTACTGGCAGCCGATTCTCCGCCCATAATTTACGTATTTCCGCCACACACAGATTAAGCCAGTCTACCACATTGCCTCGTTTATCGCAGTCATAAATTTCAAACAAACGGTGTTCCACCAGTTTTTTTTCAGCTTCTGTCGGCGCGGCGGCAATAATCGGAATATCTTTATAAATCTGCATAGAATCACAGTTCAACACCACGCCGTTAAGAGCATAGGCAACTTCAGCCGCCAAAGCAGATTTGCCAGAAGCTGTCGGACCGGCAATAACCAAAACCGGATTCTTTAGCATATTTTATTTATCCTCTTTGTTAATCAGCTGCGCAAATTCCTGTCGCTTGCGCTCGTACATTTCCGCATTTTCACCGAATAGTCCCTGCAATTTACGGGCAATCACATATTGCGGCAACTTGGCTTTAACCTCAGCTATCGGCAATTTCCACTGTTCCGGACGAATGCGGATTTTTTTGCCTTGACCTGCCGAAACGCGCGGTGTAATTTCTCCGCTCTCAGCGTCTTCAAATTCAGTTAAAGTTAAGCGTAGATTATCCAAAGTATTCGGAATTAAAAAGTCGATAAACTCACCGCTGTTAATATAATTACGCACTTCAAAAATAGCATCTTCGCCCTGCCATTCCACAATTGAACCGGCAAACAGCCATTCACCAAGCGTACGGGTATATTCGTAATTTTGGCTGATATTCGTTAATTTACCGTCGTGAAAACCTAAGCAATAGCCACGGTTCTGCAGGGTATACAAATCATCCATATATTTTTTATAATCCCAATCCTGCGGATTCGCATAGTAGTCATCAATCGCCTTGCGATAAGCGCGCGCCACCGTTCCGGCGTAATATTCGGTTTTGTTGCGTCCCTCAACTTTCAGCGAGTCCATACCGATTCCTAAAATATCGTTCAGGCGTGGCATCAAACACATATCTTTGGAATTAAGCAAATAGCCGCCGTGTTCGTCTTCCACGATTTCATAATATTCCCCAGGGCGGAACTCTTCTTCCAATAAAAACTCAAACGCTTTAGCATTATCCTGATTTATTTCCAGTTCTTTGATTGTTCCGTCTTTTAGACGCAAATGCATTTTATAATGCCAGCGGCAGCAATGCGCGCATTTGCCTTTATTAGCACTTCTATCTGCCATAAAATTAGAAATCAGGCAGCGTCCGGAATATGACATACACATAGCGCCGTGGACAAAGCATTCCAGCAGCACATCCGGACATTGCTTACGAATTTCCGCCATTTCAGCAAATGTAACTTCTCGTCCCAGCACACACAAACTTGCGCCCATAGACTGCCAAAATTTAACCGTCTGCCCCGAGCAAATATTAGCTTGAGTAGAAACAAAGCGTTTCAGCTCCGGCGCATTTTCTTTTAAGTAATAAAACACCCCTGGGTCAGCCACCAAAACTCCGTCCGGTTTCAGCTCTTGCAAAGTTTTAACAAACTGAGGCAGTTTTTCCGCTTCTTCATTATGAATATACAGATTCAAAGTCAAATAGATTTTCTTGCCTTGCTGATGAACAAAGTCAATTCCTTCTTTTAAATCTTCCAGCGAAAATTTAGACTGCGTGCGCAGACTCATATCCGGTGTTCCGGCATAAACCGCATCGGCTCCGTACAATAACGCTGTTTTCAATTTTACCAGCGAACCGGCCGGCAAAAGTAATTCTGCTTTTCTCATGGTTTTACCTCTATGTTTGTTGTTACCGCCTGCAATTTTCCAAACGGTGTGTTTTCTATCAAAATCTTTGCAATAAACCACGCCTTAGTTTTTTCATCTTTTAACACCCAAAAATAAATCGGCTCGTCTTGATTGAGTAAAAAACCGGCGTCGGTATCTTCTAAAATTTCTTGTTTATATTGGCATTTTAAGGCTTTTCCAGCAAAATAATCCGTTTTGATTTTTTCTTTTTTCAACGTTTTAACCGTTGATTTAGCATACTTTTTACCATTAAACGAATATTGTTCCAAATCGCATTTGCCTTTTTTAATAATCTTTTGCGCCAGTTCGCCGAAAACCGACAATAAATCTCCGGAATAAGAATATTTCGGGTCGGTTACAATTTCATCGGTGCGCTTGCGTTCATTTTTAACACTGACCCGATATTGCGGCACTCCGTCTTTATATACAATTTCTTTTGAACGATGCGTAAAACGGGTTTGCGTTTCATAGTAATAATCCTGCGGCTTAAAACCAGACTTACTATATGTTCCGACAGCGTGATATGTCGCCGTAAACGGATACAGCGCGCCAAACGTCCCGCTGGTGGAAACTGAAGTTTTAATATCATAGTCTTTATCCTGATAAAAAGCGTAGCTGAATGTTTCTTTGCAAGCATCAAACAGCCCGATAGTCGTCTGCATATAATGCTTAACCTCCAGCGCCTGTGCTCCCGCACTCCACATCAGTACAGATAAAAATATTAAAAGTCCGTTTTTCATTTTAGCCATTCATTAAACAATTTTCCCTACAATAGCAGAAATTTTAAGATTATAAAGGAAAAAATGATGTCTGAAAAAGTTTTGCTGGTTTACGGCGGATTCTCTGCTGAACGTGAAGTTAGTTTATCCTCAAAAAACGACATTGCCGCTGCCTTAAAAAGCAAAGGCTATACTGTTATAGAACACGACTTAACCGATGTTTGGGCTTTTTTAGATGTCTTAAAAACCGAAAAACCTGATGTGGTTTACAACGGTTTATACGGCAACTGGGGTGAAGACGGAGAAATTCAAGGTCTGCTCGATATGCTGCAAATTCCTTACACCCACTCCGGCTTAAAAGCTTCGGCATTAGGTATGGATAAATATTTAACCAAACTCCTCGCTTCTGCCGCTGGAGTTAAGGTAGCACAAGGCGAAAAAACAACTGCCGGCGAATATTTGCAGCACGGCACCAAAGTTCCCTATCCTTACGTTGTAAAACCTGTGTGCGACGGCTCTAGTGTCGGCGTTTATATCGTTCACAATGCCGAAGAAGAAAAAAACGTAACCTATCCAGATTCAAACTTACTTCTTTTGGTCGAGCAATACATTGCCGGTCGCGAACTAACCGTAATGTGCCTAAATGGCAAATCTTCGGTAATTACCGAACTTAAAACCGACTGTGCTTTTTATGACTATCAGGCAAAATACACCACCGGCAAAACACACCACATTCTGCCGGCCGAGCTTCCCGAAGACATTGCAAAAACCTGTAAGCGTTACACCGAAACCGTTTACAAGGACTTAGGTTGCCACTCGGTTGCCCGCTGCGACTTTCGATATAATGAAAAAGACGGAGTCGTTTTACTGGAAATCAACACCAACCCAGGAATGACCGCACTTTCATTAGTGCCGGAACAGGCTAAATATTTGGGAATATCTTTCGCAGATTTATGCAATATTCTGGTTAAAAACGCCGCCTGCCGCAAAAGATAACTAAAAAGATTACTGCGACTGCGCTTTAATGCTGACAATTCTGTTGTTATAAAAGACATTTATAAGTTTATGGATAAGCAAACGTGGCTCTACAATCTGAAAACAGAAAAAGCGACATTTTCTATTAACTGATATTCGGCTTAGATTATTTAATGGTCAGAGCCATATCTATCTGTCATGATAAGTATTATTTTGCCTTTGCATTAAAAAATACCGAGTTAAATCATTTTTAAAATATTTATTTCCGGCTTCAATACAATCATCGCAAATAGGCGGTAAATCATTTTGTTTCATAGCCAAACGCATTCGCGTCACATCTCTAAAGTCACCATTGGCACGTTGCTGCATAATGCAGGATTCATCAAGACAATGAGTGCCGAGATTTTCTTCCGAATTTCTGCGATTAGAAGGCGTAAGCCCGATAACATGACCAAATTCGTGCATCAGGACAGTTTTGAATTCTTCTTGTTTCAGATATCCGTTTTCATCTAAAAAACGCGCTGTTGACACAACGCAAAAACCGTTTTCGCCACCCATGCCCAAAGCATAGTTGAGCAAGGTGTTGTCGCTTCGTCTGGCGTATAAATCGTGTTTTACCAACAAAATTGAAAGCTGAGGAATCTTTTTGCGATACGGATCATTTGCTAAATCGTTCATTAGTGTGTTCAGGCAAATTTGTCCGCGTTCATATCGATTATCTAATTTGGCTTGCAGTTTAGCTCGTTCAATATACCATCTGATACTTTCATACGGCTCTAAGAATGTTTGTCCGTCACGAATGACCAACGCATCATCGCTTTGCCAATTTTTCAAATTACTTACCGGATACATTTTTTCATATTGAGGAAAACAAGCCATCATTTCTGAAACACCTTGAACAGCCAAAGGCGTAACAGCTTCAAGCCCCTTTTCACAGGTTATGTAAATATCACGTACTTTCATAACAATCCTCTCTCCTTAATGTAGCAAAAATATTATGCCGACGCAAATGCTTTGTGAAAAATGTTTTGAGTTCTTTCTTTTAAGAAGATAAATAAAAATGAGCATCTATCTCTAAATTTATGAGTTGTAAAGATAAAAAGTTATTGCAAAAATTAATAACTTCTGATAGCCTCTCTAAAAGAGAATGTTTTTAAAACAATTACTTTTTGTCACGATTGAGGATATGTAATATATTGAAAAGTATAAAATTTTTATCAAATTATCAAAGTGGACGAAGCATGTTGGAAATGTTGGGCGTTTTAGCTATAGTGGGCGTGCTTTCAGTCGGTGGCCTTGCTGGTTATTCTAAAGCAATAGAAAAGTTTAAGGTTAATAAATTGTTGGGTGAGTACAATAATTTAATAATGGGATTGTTAGAACATCGTGATAGCATTATAAATAATATGCCTGGAGGTATGTATTTGGGAAACTTTGTTTCATCTGCCAATATTGCTCCGGCAAATTGGAAACTTAAAGGAATTTATTTGGAGGACAGTTTCGGTAATTCGGTTTACCCTTATGTAGAAGAATATGCAGATACTAACGGTGATAAAAAACGTGTTGGCGTCATTGTCTATTTTAACGGTCAAACAGCTAAAGGCTCAACTGATGTTTTTTCAGAAGACTTATGCGCGGAAATGTTCAGTAATTTGATAATTCCGTTAAAATCTTTTGTGCAACGCGGTTATGTATGGAAATCAAGACATAATTCTAAGGATAACTTGTATCTTGGGGATAAATTTTGTACCAACGACAGCAAATGTTTACGAAATATGACACTTAATGATGTCCATGCTGTTTGCAACGATTGTGATAAAGAACATGAAAATTGTCAAATTATTATCAATTTTTAGTTTTTATCCCCAAAAATAAAAAATCATTACAAAAATATCCCCGTTATTTGCTATAACGGGGATATTTGCCAGATGAAACTATTTTTCATCAACAACCGGTTTAATATGCCAAATTCTGTCGGCATATTCCATAACCGCACGGTCACTGGAGAAATTACCAATTCTCGCCACATTGACCAGAGACTTTTTCGCCCACTTTTCTTTGTCGTTATAATCGCGTTCTGCCTGATGCACGGCATTGTTAAACGCTTCTATATCTGCCAAAATAAAGTAGTAGTCGCTGCCCAGCAAAGCATCAAAAATCGGACGGAACAGCTGCGGATAGTCTTTTTCGCAGAACATATTAGAATTTACAGCATTCAAAATACGTTTGATATAGTCTGATTTTTCATACAGTTCGCGCGGATTATAAGTCATACGTTTGCCACGTACCTGCTCATCTGTCAAACCAAACAAATAGAAGTTATCCTCGCCGACAGCCTCGCGGATTTCGATGTTAGCGCCGTCATATGTACCAATCGTCAAAGCCCCGTTCAAAGCAAATTTCATATTGCTTGTGCCGGAAGCTTCAAAGCCGGCGGTAGAAACCTGACAGCTTACATCAGCAGCCGGAATCAAATATTCGGCAACTGAAACTTTATAATCTGGAATAAACACAATCTTCAAAAATTCGTTAACACGTTCGTCGTTGTTAACCACTTCCGCCACGTTATTTATCAATTTAATGATAAGTTTGGCAAATGTGTACGAAGGCGCCGCCTTGCCGGCAAAAATATAAGTTTTCGGCGTAATCGGACGAACATTGTCGCGGGTGATTGCCAAATAATCGCCGATAATCTGCAAAACCGTCATCAGCTGGCGTTTATATTCGTGAATACGCTTAGCATGCACAATATACATGCTGTTCGGATCAACCATAATACGGGTTGCGCGGTATACTTTTTGCGCCAAACGCTTTTTATTTTCGCTTTTAATCCGCAGAAAGTCTTTCAAAAACGCCTTATCTTCCGAGTATTTTTCGATATTGTGCAGCTCGTCCAAGTTAGTAATCCACGAGGTGCCGATTTTATCCGAAATCAAATCAGCTAAATCATGGTTGGCGCGCAGCATCCAGCGGCGCGGAGTTACACCGTTGGTTACATTGGTGAATTTTTCCGGCCATAATTCATAAAATTCCGGCACCAGCGAATGTTTTACCAGCTCGGAGTGCAGCTTGGCAACGCCGTTTATTGAGAATGAACCAACAATAGACAGGTTCGCCATGCGGATAACCTGATTGTCGCCTTCGCCGTCCACAATCGAAACTCTGCCTAATTTATAAGAATCATCGCCAAAGCGGCTGCGGGCAAATTCCATAAAGCGGCGGTTGATTTCATAAATAATCTGCAGGTGGCGCGGCAAAAAGCGGCGGATAATCGAGCTGCTCCATTTTTCCAGCGCTTCAGGCAGCAAAGTATGGTTGGTATAGGCAAAGATTTTGGTAACGATTTCCCATGAATCGTCCCATTCCTGCCCGTACACGTCCATAAGCTGGCGCATCATTTCCACAATCGCCAACGCTGGATGGGTATCGTTCAACTGAATGCAGACATAATCCGGCATTTTCTTAAAGTCATTGCTCTTTTCCATAAAGCGGCGGATAATGTCTTGAATTGCGCAGGAAACAAAGAAATATTGCTGAGTCAAACGCAATTCTTTACCTTGTTCAATATTGTCTGACGGATACAAAACCTTAGAAATAGTTTCAGTGCGGATTTTATCGCGTACGGCTTCAATGTAGCCGCCGCTGTTAAAAATGTTCAAATTCAACTCGTCATCGGTTTTTGCCGAGAACAAACGCAGATAGTTTACCGACTTGCCGTTATAGCCAACAACCGGAAAATCATACGGTACGCCGTATAAAGTATGGGTATTAGCCCAAACATAGCTGACTTTGCCGTCCGGTTTATTATACATTTCGACATTGCCGCCGATTGGAATGGTAACAGTGCGGTCGGTACGGGCAAACTGCCACGGAGAATCTTCTCCCAGCCAATTATCGGCTTGTTCAACTTGATAGCCGTTTTCAAACTTTTGCTTAAACAAACCGTATTCATAGTTAATTCCATAGCCGAACCCTGGAATTCCGAGCGACGCCATAGAGTCCATATAGCACGCCGCCAAACGTCCCAAGCCGCCGTTTCCAAGAGCCGGATCATATTCGGCATCAAAAATATCGTTTAATGAAAAATCAGGGAAACCTTCAATTTTTATGTCTTTTAAAATATCATAAAGTCCAAGGTTATAAAGGTTATTTTCCAACGAACGACCAATCAAATATTCAATAGACAGATAATATATGCGCTTCGTGCTGTGCTCGTTATAGCGGGCAATGGTTTCATACATTCTGTCCATGGCAAATTCGCGCACTGCCAAAGCCACCACTTTAAATGCCTCGTCTTTGGTTAGTTCACAGTTGCGTTTGCCGATAAAATATTTTGCATAGTGCTCAATAGAAAGTTTCAATCGAGCGCGGTCAATTTCATCCATAACACTTTTATTTTCTGTTACCAACGTTTTATCTCCCATAATTTTTAACATACCTTTTTATACCGGACACTAGCCGAAATTGATTGAAAATTACTTAACAATATAACATTTTTATTCCCGAAAAGAAGATATTGTTTGATTTTTAAATTTTTTAGCTTTATAGCTGAAAATGTGAAAATAAGGAATTTATACAGAGTGATAGCAATGAATAAAAAATTACTTTTAGCAGTTTCGTTGAGCGCTTTGATTAGCGTTAACGCAAACGCAGATACAATTTATGAGGCAATGAGCGAAGCCTATAACAGCAATCCGACCCTGCATGGTCAGCGTGCCGCCAGCGGTGCAACTAACGAAGACGCTGCCGCCGCCCGTTCCGGCTTTCGTCCTACCATCGGCGTAAACGGCAACTATTCGGATACGCACGTCCGCCAAACCGGCAGCAACACCGTAGACGGTTATCAAAAAGGCTATACCGGCAGTGTTACGCAGCCTGTATTTAACGGTTTTTCCACTTATAATGCCGTAAAAGCCGCAGATTCTGCAGCCAAAGCCGGTATTCAAGATTTATACGCCGTAGAGCAATCTGTTTTGCTGGGCGCATCAACCGCTTATTTAGACGTTATGCGCGATGAGGCTATTGTCCGTTTGCAAAAAAACAATGAACGTCTGCTGAAAAAACAGCTGGACGAAACTTTAGCCCGCTTTGACGTTGGCGAAGTTACCCGCACTGATGTTGCGCAATCCCGCGCCAGCTATGCTCAAGCTCAGTCCGATGTAATTTCGGCTGAAGGTAATTTAGCAATTTCTAAAGCCACTTATTTGCAAATGGTCGGCAAAGAACCTAAAGATTTGCAAAATCCGGCTTCTATTACCAAAATGTTTCCCACCCGATTCGATGAAGCCCTGAATTATGCACGCGGCAACAACTATTCTTTGCTGTCGGCTAAAAAACAGTTGGATTCAGCAACCTATAACGTAAGCAGCAACAAAGGCGCTTTGCTGCCGGAAGTTACCTTTACTGCCGCCAGCGGCAAAACTACCCACTCTGACCACAATTTGGAAAAGAACCCAAGCACAACCAGCACTCAATATTCTTTGGATATGAATGTTCCGTTGTACACAGGCGGCGCTACCCGTGCTAAAATCCGCAAGAGCAAATATCAAAAATGGCAGGCTCAAGAAGGCGTTTTGGAAGCAGAACGCGCTGTTGTTGCCGGTGTAACCAGCTCTTGGCAGTCTATGCAGGCTAACAAATCCAACATCACTTCCATTCAGGCTCAGGTAAAAGCCTCCGCCATTGCTTTGGAAGGCACCCAAAAAGAAGAAGCTTTGGGCAACCGTACAGTGCTTGATGTGTTAAATGCCTACCAAACTTTGCTGACCTCGCAGGTTAATGAAGTTAAAGCCTTGCATGATTACTATGTTTCCGGCTTGCAGCTGATGCAGTCTATGGGCAAGCTTACTGCTAAAAAATTGGCTCTGAAAGTCAATTACTATGATGCAGAAGCTCATTATCAAAACACCAAAGGCAAATGGCTGACATTATCCATTGATAAATAAAGCAAAGCTATTGCCAAACAAAATAAATTTTGCTAATATGCCTCAGGTTTTAATTTTAACTTGAGGCATAATTTTATGGCAAAATCTGATGAAGATAATATAGACGCTATTTTAAAGTCGATTCGCGAGGCGATTATAGACAAGGAACAGCGTAAATATTTTGAACAATTCAGAACGGAAAATCAAAAAAAAGAACCTGTTTTTTCTTCTACTCCGAAAGAACAGGACGAAGTTTTTGAACTGTCTAAGAATATGATGGTCAAACGTGAGGATATTCCATATCAGCTTGGTGTTTGGAGCTTTAATGACGTTGCCAAAAAAATTATGAAAAAATATCAGGCTTATTTTGCAAAACGCACTGTCAAAACAAATGTTGCCGAGTCTAATGACAACCAAAACGAACGAGTGCGAGTAAAGGAAAATAGTTTAGCCTAGCGGCTTATTTTCCTCCCCGATTTTTTTTTGAAAGCAATACTCTAGAAATATAACGTAAAAATACGGAATGATGAACAATGTTAGAAAAGAACTACAATCCAAAAGATTTTGAAGAAAAAATTTATGAGAAATGGGAAAACGACGGTGATTTTAAACCGGATATGAGAAGTAAAAAAGAAGCGTTTTCTATAGTGATTCCGCCGCCGAATGTAACCGGTGTTTTGCACATGGGACATGCGCTGGACGACACTCTGCAGGATATTTTAATCCGCTATAACCGTATGCAGGGCAAAAAAGTTTTATGGCAGCCGGGAACAGACCATGCCGGTATTGCCACCCAAATGGTAGTTGAACGCAATTTAGCCAAAGAGGGTATTACCCGCCATGATTTAGGACGCGAAAAGTTTATTGAAAAAGTTTGGGAATGGCGCAAGCAATCCGGCGGAACAATTTGCCGCCAGCTGCGCCGTTTGGGTGCTTCCTGCGATTGGAGCCGCGAGCGTTTTACTATGGACGAAGGACTTTCCCGCGCCGTGCGTAAAATTTTCGTTTCGCTTTATAAAGATGGTTTGATTTTTAAGGCTAAAAAGCTGGTTAACTGGGATCCTAAACTGGGTACTGCCGTTTCAGATTTGGAAGTAGTGCAAAAAGAAACTGTCGGCAAAATGTATTACTATAAATATCCGATTGAGGGCGCAGAGGGCGAATATATCCATATTGCCACCACACGTCCGGAAACTATGTTCGGCGATACGGCAGTGGCTGTTTCCAAAAATAATCCAAAATTGGCGCATTTAATCGGCAAAAACTGCATTATTCCGATTATTAACCGCGTAATTCCGATTATCGGAGATGAACACGCTGACCCTGAAAAAGGAACCGGTGCGGTAAAAATTACTCCGGCGCACGATTTTAACGACTTTGAAGTCGGCAAGCGTCATAATTTGCCAATGATTAACGTTTTGAATCCGGACGCTACTTTGAATGAAAACACTCCGTATGCCGGTTTAACCACCATGGAAGCCCGCGCTAAAACTATTGAAAAATTAACCGAACTGGGCTTGATGGATAAAATAGAAGATCATCCGATGGTTATTCCGTACGGCGACCGCAGCGGCGTAGTTATTGAACCTTTAATGACCGACCAGTGGTTTGTTGACGCTCCGAAATTGGCTGTTGCTGCAATTAAGGCTGTTGAAGACGGCGATATGCAATTTGTACCAAAGAGCTATGAAAAAACATACTTTGAATGGATGCGCAATATTCAGCCGTGGTGCATTTCTCGCCAACTTTGGTGGGGACATCAAATGCCGATTTGGTATGGTCCGGACGGCGAAATTTTCTGCGAAGAAAATGAAGAAGATGCTAAAGCAGCCGCAACCAAGCACTATGGCAAAGAGGTTGAATTGACTCGTGAAACCGATGTGCTGGATACTTGGTTCTCTTCCGGCTTATGGGCATTTTCGACTATGGGCTGGCCTGATGAAACCGAATTTTTGAAAACATTTTATCCGACTTCGGTTTTGGTTACCGGTTTTGACATCATTTTCTTCTGGGTTGCCCGCATGATGATGATGAGCATGTATATGATGAAACGCGTGCCGTTCAAAAAATGCTATATTCATGGCTTGGTGCGCGACGAGCAAGGTCGTAAAATGAGCAAATCCAAAGGCAACACGGTTGACCCGATGGAAACCATTGAAAAATACGGCGCCGATGCTTTGCGCTTCTTTATGGCGGCAATGGAAACTCAAGGACGTGACATCAACTTGTCGGATTCGCGTATTCAGGGTTACCGCAACTTTGCCACAAAATTGTGGAATGCGGCTCGTTTCTGCGAAATGAACGAATGTTATTCGGTTAAAGATTTTGATGTTAAATCTGCCAAGCTGGAAATCAGCAAATGGATTATGGCAAAAGCTAAAGAAGCGTCGGCAGAAGTTACGGAAAACTTAAACAATTTCCGTTTTTCCGATGCGGCAAATGCGGTTTACCAATTTATTTGGGGGACATTCTGCGATTGGTACATTGAATTGATTAAACCGATTTTCTATGGCGAAAATGCCGATGAAATTAAGGAAATCCGCGCGGTAACCGCTTGGACTTTGGATAGAATTTTGGTAATTCTACATCCGTTTATGCCGTTTATTACCGAAGAGCTGTGGGATAATTTGACCGAACGTTCCGGCAAACTGATTCACGCTGCTTGGGCAGAAAATGAAACTGTAAACGCTGCCGATAAAAATGAAATCGACCGCGCTATAGATATTATTTCGGCTATCCGTTCTTTGCGTTCAGCCATGAATTTGCCTGCGGGCGCTAAATTGCATGCGTTTGTAAAAGATGCTTCGGCAGAGACATTGGCTGCGGTAGAGCGCCAAAAAACTCTGATTTGCAAGCTTGCTCGCTTGGAAGAATTGGACGCTTTAGGCAATCGCGAAGTCAGCAAAGATATGGTGCAAACAGTTAGCCGCGAAGTTGCTATATTGATTCCGCTGAAAGGTGTGGTTGATTTTGAGGCTGAGCGCGCGCGTTTGCAAAAAGAACTGGAAACATTAAATAAAAACTTGGAAGGCTATAGCCGCAAGCTGAGCAATGAAAGCTTTGTTGCTAAAGCTCCGGCAGCTGTTGTTGCCGAAGAAAAGCGCCGTCAGGCAGAAGCTCAAGAAAACAAAGCTAAAGTTGAAGAAGCTTTGGCTCGTATTGCAAATTTTTAAGGAGATAAAAATGAAAAAAATAATTTTAAGTTTGGTTGCCGTATGTTTTATGTCTGCTTGCGCCACCGACCCATACACCGGTGAAAGCAAAGTTGCTAAAACCGCGTGGGGCACAGGTATCGGCGCTGCTGCTGGAGCCGGCATTGGCGCTTTAATCGGCGGCAAAAAAGGTGCTTTGATTGGCGCAGGCATCGGCGGTGCTACCGGTGCAGCAACCGGCGGCTATATGGATATCCAAGCCAGTAAATTGCGTCAAACCTTAACCGGAACTGGTGTTCAAGTTGCACGCGACGGCGACAACATTCGTTTGATTATGCCGAACAGCATCACCTTTAACACCAACGAATCAACTATTAAAACTTCTGCTAACAGTGTGTTGGATTCGGTTGCTTTGGTAGCTAAGGAATATGATAAAACTAGATTGCAGGTTGTGGGCTACACCGACAGCACCGGTAACGATAAAATCAATCAGCCGCTGTCAGAACGCCGTGCCGCCGCTGTTGCAAACTATTTGGCACTGCGCGGAGTGCAAGGCAGCCGCATCAGCTCATATGGTGCAGGGGCAGCTAATCCGATTGCCTCTAACGCTACGACTGAAGGCAAAGCGCAGAACCGCCGTGTAGAAATTACATTGATTAACGCGCAATAATTTTGGTGTTTTGCTGCATTAAACCGCTGTATTTAAAAAAATACGGCGGTTTTTATTATTTGACTTTTCTGTTTACACTGTATAAAATAAGACCACTAAAAACCTAAAAAATGAGGAAAGAAAGATGAAAAATAAGCAATCCAAAGGTCTCTCTCTCTCTCTGCGAATCCTATACATCTGATTAAAGGCACTTTTTTTGCCCTTCAGCACGTTTTTGCAGGGGTTAGTAAATCACCACGCGTTTTGAAACACATTACTCTCAAAGTCATCCTTGGTATAATATCCATATTATTAAAGGGTTTGAATGTCGCGCGTCAATACGAAGCACTTTTTGAACGTGGTGTACAAAGCAGTACACGAGTGAGAAAAGCGCAAGTAGTGACCCGACAGTCAAACCCGCTGGGACGAAGTATGATTGAAATGCTGGGCGTGCTGGCAATTATCGGGGTGCTGACGGCTGGCGGGATTGCCGGATTCACTAAAGCAATGCGCATGTATCGGTCGAATATTCAAAAAGAACTGCTGGTTCAGATTTTTGCCAATGCCATAAATTTGCGTTCAGAACTCGCCGCAATGGAAAATAATGTTTCAAGTAAAATAACCTATATTTTTGATGTGTTAGACTTGGTTCCTGATGGTATAACCTATAAATATGGCTGTCTGCACGATAAAGATGGCAACAGAGTAGATGTCTCTTATGGTATTGGTAGTTGGAAAAATAAAGATGGAAGCACTTCCAGCCGTTTAGAATATGTTGTGGCATTGACCTTACGGCATAATGCAGCGCTGCTTTCTCCCAGCGCCGCCGATTTTTGTGAAAACGCTGTATATGTAGCGCAGCAAAATATCAAAGATATTGAAAAAATCACAATGTATCAATACGATAAAGATGATGGGACTAAAGCTTATGCCTTTGCCCATGATAAAATTAAAAATATGACACTGTCTGAAGTCCATGATTTTTGCCGCTGGTGCAGTGTTGCTGCGGACAAAGTCTGCGCAATGTATATTTACATTTACCCTTAATAAAAACGGATAGCGTGCGTAGATGCAACGGTATTTTAGAGCAACGTGTACAGAATATTTTTTATACCCCTCACCCGAAACTCTGCTTTGACCTCTCTCTCAGTGGGCGAGGTTATAAAAATATACTCTATCAAACAATGCGAATAATAGTGCAGATAAAGGCAACTCTAGTTCTGAATAAAATTTTAGTGTACATAGAAGTACATGAATTTTCTGAATGAACGTAGGTTGCCTTTAGATGTGCTGTTAGACGCGTTGCGCTAAGCTCTCAGAAACTCGGATAATGAGTTTAATACGCCGCAAGACTTTTTCATGGTGTACAAAGAAGTACACTAGCGAAAAAATTCCAAGCGGATAAGTGAAAATTGCGATTAGTGATGTAGATAGTGCCTGAAACGAGAAGAGAGAAAACCTTTCTCAGACTTTCTCTCTTTCTATTTCTCCCAAAAACTCGGATAATGAGCTTAATACGCCGCAAGACTTTTTCGCGGTGTACAAAGAAGTACATAAGAAAAAGTCTTGCAAGTAGAAAGCCATTAGACGAGTTTTTACCTTTTAGAAGTGTTCATCACAACGCTTAATCAACTCTTCAATATTTTCAGGCGGCCAACCCGGAGTTTCCATACCGAGGTGGATACCCATTTTAGCCAATACTTCTTTGATTTCGTTCAAAGATTTACGACCAAAGTTTGGAGTGCGCAGCATTTCTGCTTCTGTTTTTTGAACCAAATCACCAATATAGATGATGTTGTCGTTTTTCAGGCAGTTTGCCGAACGTACAGACAATTCAAGTTCATCAACCTTACGCAGCAAGTTGCGGTTAAACGGCAGTTCTTCGTGAACATCTTCGGATTCGCTTTCCGGTTCGTCAAAGTTAATAAACGGTTTCAATTGGTCTTGCAGAATACGAGCTGCCAAAGCAACTGCATCTTCCGGAGAAACCACGCCGTTTGTTTCAACATTCATAGTCAATTTATCATAGTCGGTAATTTGACCAACACGAGTATTTTCAACTTTGTAAGAAACTTTTGTAACCGGAGAATAAATAGCATCAACGGCAATCAAGCCGATAGGAGCATCTGCTGATTTACTGTTATAAGCAGGAACATAACCTTTACCAGTGGTAACAGTTAATTCCATATTGATTTTTGCACCGGCATCCAATGTGCAGATAATGTGGTCCGGATTCATAATTTCAACATCATGACCGGTTTCGATCATAGCCGCTGTAACCACACAAGGTCCTTCCGCTTTCAATGTCATTGTTTTTGCGCTGTCAGAGTGCACGGCAACAGCCAGCTCTTTAATATTCAGAACAATATCTGTAACATCTTCGCGAACGCCTGGAATTACAGAAAATTCATGCAAAACACCGTCAATTTTAATAGCGGAGACAGCACCGCCTTGCAGTGAGGACAGTAAAACTCTTCTCAACGCGTTACCTAAAGTTAAGCCGAAGCCTCTCTCTAAAGGTTCAACCACTATTTTTGCTTTATGAGCTGCTTCATCTTGAGTAACTTGCAAATTAGTTGGTTTAATAAGTTCTTGCCAATTCTTTTGAATCACCGGTTTTGTCCTTTTCTTGATAAGTTATATGTACATATAAAAAAAACACGGCAACAGGTCTTTTGCAAGACCTGTGCCCAAATAATAACTAGACGCGACGTCTTTTTCTCAGACGGCAACCATTATGAGGAATTGGGGTTACATCACGGATTGTTGTGATAGTAAAACCGATTACCTGTAATGCACGAATCGCAGATTCTCTGCCTGACCCCGGACCTTTAACTTCTACTTCCAAAGTTTTCATACCATTTTCTTGAGCTTTTTTACCAGCTTCTTCAGCGGCAACCTGAGCAGCGTAAGGAGTAGATTTTCTAGAACCTTTAAAACCTTGAGCGCCGGCAGTAGACCAAGATACGGTATTGCCTTGAGCATCCGTAATTGTAACTCTTGTATTGTTGAAAGAAGAATCAACGTGAGCTACACCGGAAGTGATATTCTTTTTTTCTTTTTTCTTTTTCAGAATTGCTTTAGCCATTTGCACTTACCTCACTTATTTCTTCTTATTCGCAACGGTTTTACGTTTACCTTTACGGGTACGAGCATTTTGTTTTGTGCTCTGACCGCGAACAGGCAGACCTTTACGATGTCTCAAACCACGATAGCAACCTAAGTCCATCAATCTTTTGATGTTGGTACCAACTTCACGGCGGAGTTCGCCTTCTACAAGGTATCCGTTATCAATTACTTCGCGGATTTTCATGATTTCTTCATCAGAAAGCTGACTAACACGGCGGTTCATGTCAATTCCTGATTTTGCGCAAATATCTTGAGCAGATTTTCTACCAATACCAAAGATATAGGTCAATGCGACTTCAATTCTTTTGGCACTTGGAATGTTTACACCAGCTATACGAGCCAAATTTAATCTCCATTTACTTTCAATTAACTATTACATTCAAAAAGTTGATCACCACTTTTCAAAATTAAGCGGATTATAGGCGGGATATTTTTCAGAGTCAACCCCTTTTCTGCACTTTATCTGATTTTTTTGCACAAAAACAACAGGCAATATATCTTCATTGATAAAATTATGCTCCAAAACACTGTTTAGCCTCTTGTAAACTGACTGAATTTGTGTTAATCTAATAGTAATCAAAAAAATTATTATGGAAACCTTTTATTGCAATTATTATCGCGAAAATAAAAGCTTTCCAAGTATCCATCTATTAAATTCCAGTGATTATGAAGAAGTTTTTATTTTTCGTAGTGTTTGTTTTGGTGTCTGTTGTTGCCAGCGCTCAGACGTTTGTGCCTGTTAAAAGTTTTGCGAAGAAGCACTATTCTTTCACAGCATATGGTGTTGACGGTTCTTCTGCCATCATCAGCGCTGAACAGTACCTCGAGCTCAAGGACAACGGCGCAGGAGATTACAAAATAGTCTCTTACAAAGGCAAAGATGAGAAATCATCTTTCAGCGGCGTTGTTTCCAACCAAGACTATACCAAAGAGTTGCTGCAGGTGGATTCAACCTCTGTGACAGCTGACGGCGTCAAGGTGTTTTTTACCAATGGTAAAAGCTATCTTGCCAAGTCGCCTCTTTGGGCAGACGTGCTGAAAGGTCAAAACGTCGTTCACATCGTTATCAAGAGTTCTGTCAGAAATTTTGAACGGTATGAAGCCTTGACAACAGCTCCCGCAGATTTTGTAGAAAATCTCGGATTGCGGACCAACGCAGAGACAAAGCAAACCGCCTTGGCTAAGGTTGTGACGGGTGTAAAATCTGCAGCAGGCAAAGTTAAGGACAAGGTTGAGGAGAAATTCGAAAAGTTCATTGAACCGCAAGAAACTCCAAAGACTACTGTATATTCCGCCGGTGGATTCAAATTCATCGAGGAATAACCAAAGAATACCTGTTTTTCTCTTTTTTAAGAGAATGCAGGTATTTTTTTTATTGCCAATTTTTTAAAATGTGCTATACTAAAAAAGTTTTCAGTATTATTAACATAAATTTTTTAGTTATGAGCTACATTATTTTTTCAAAGCACACCGAGAGAAGCAGAGAGTTTTTTAACAAGATGCGTCAGCCTATCGCCGCCGGAATCCACGCCATCGTAGATGCTGCTGAAATTCTGCCGGACAACCAGAAGACAGGCACGCCTGAAGATCACTATCCTTTCTAGCTTTTTCACGCTCTAAAATTGAAGACCTTGACTTTATTAAATAAAGTCGGTCTTTATTTTTTTAAATATAATTTATTTTTCCAAATCTTTTACAATACCTTCCGTAACTTTTTTGCCGTCGCCGAACAGCATAATCGTGTTCGGAGAATAAAACAGCGGATTGTCTACTCCTGAATATCCGGTAGCCATTGAACGTTTTACAAAAAACACGGTCTTAGCTTTGGAAACTTCTAAAATCGGCATACCGTATAAAGGCGAATTTTCATCAGTTTTTGCCAAAGGATTTGTCACATCGTTAGCCCCGATTACATACACCACGTCGGCAGTTTCAAAATCAGGGTTAATATCTTCCATTGCATAAATCTGCTCATACGGCACCTGCGCTTCGGCTAACAGTACATTGATATGCCCCGGCATACGCCCTGCCACGGGGTGAATTGCATAGCGCACGTCAACTCCATATTTTTCAGTCAACACATTTGCCATATTTTTCAAGGCAATCTGTGCATGCGCCGCCGCCATACCAAACCCCGGAACCACAATCACTTTGCGCGCATTAGCCATAATAAAAGCGGCTTCCTCGACCGAACCGGTGCGCACCAGCCCGCCGGATGTGCTGTTTTTTTCAATATTTTTATGATTAGGCCAGATAATTTTTAATAGCGAACGGTTCATTGCCTTGCTCATTACATAAGACAAAATAGTGCCGCTGGCACCGACCAATGTTCCGGTAATAATCAGCAATAAATCTCCGGAAATTAAGCCTACCAACACCACCGCCCAGCCGGAAAACGAGTTCAAGAGAGAAATAACCACTGGCATATCCGCGCCGCCAATTGGCATTGTACTGCACACGCCGACCAACAGCGCCAGCACCATAATTCCGGCAAAACCTTGGTCTGTCTGCACAAAATATACGGCATTAACCAGCAGCAAAACATCCAAAACCACGCTCAGCCATTTAAACCAATCAATGTTGCGGCGCAGCCAGCCGTGCAATTTGGCAAAAGCCACCATTGAGCCGCTGAAAGTCATTAAGCCGATAATCACGCACAGCGCTTCTAAAATATTTTCTTTAGGATTCTTAAACGGGCAGCAAATAATCAATGCAGACGCCAAACCGCCTACCCCGTTCAGCAAAGCCACCATTTGCGGTAAAGTGGAAAGTTGGACTCTCATCGCAAACAAAATGCCGACTCCGGCACCGGCGAATAAAGCCAGCAGAATCCATAATGCGTTGTCATATATATTTAAGGTCATGCAGGTTAAAAGTGCAATTCCGACTGAAACCGAAGCAATGTGATAACCGCGCACAACCCTTGACGGGGCTGACAGGCAGTCTATAGCCGTAACCATTAAAAAAGCGGATAGCAAATACAGTAGAGAGCTAATCATTGTTTTTGTTCTCCTTTTTCTTAAAAAGTTCCAGCATGCGGATAGTTACCGCTAAACCGCCGAATAAATTTATCGCTGCTAAAAAAATTGCGCATAAACTTATGGCAAGTACTTTAGAATCGGTTGTATGTCCGGCAATGATGATTGCTCCCAAAAGAGTTAAGCCACTGATAGCGTTTGTGGCGCTCATTAGCGGCGCGTGCAGTGACGGAGAAACACGCCATACCGTGAAGTAGCCTAAAAAAGCTGATAAGATAAAAATTGTCAGTAAATAAATGTCGTCCATTTTATTTCTCCGCTTGTGTCCATAGAATTTGTGACCAAACTTCTTTGTCTTTTTTTATCGCGTCAAAACGTTTGATGAAATTATAAACATTGCGCGAATGTAACATACTGGCAGATTCCGTTACATCTGAAGCTAAATGCGAGTCTGACAGCAGTTTATAGTGTTCATTATCCAACAAACGTCCGTCAATGCTTGTTTCCACATTACCGCCCGCCATATCCAAAACCACCGCGCCGCGCGGCAGAATTTGCAGCTGCGTTTTCGACAGCACCTGCGGCACTTTTTCACTAAGTACTGAAACCGCGGTAATTACAATGTCGCTGTTTGGTAAAATCTTGTTAATTTCTTCCGGTTGAGATGAAATGAAATGCGCTCCGAGCGATTTTACCTGTTCTTCCGCTTCGGGACGGATGTCGCTTCCCCAAACCTGCGCCCCCATGCGCTGTAAAGTAGCCATTGCCTGCAATCCGGCAACTCCGGCGCCGATAACCAGTGCTTTCAGCGGCATAAGCGTACCGGCGGCGGTTATCATCATCGGCACGGATTTTGTTTGCATATCCATGGTTAACAGCGCCGCTTTGTAACCGGCTAAGTTATGTTGGGACGAAAGTGTGTCAATATCCTGTACCCGGGATAATCGGGGCAGTCTTTCCAGCGCCAGCGCCTTGATTTTATATTTTTTCCAAACCGCCAGCAGTTCCGGATGCTTATAGCTTTCAAAATGCGCCAGCACCCATAAATTTTCATGCAGATAACCATATTCTTCTTCCTTGGGCGCCCATATTTTTGCCATAAATTCAGCTTTTGCATAAACTTCTTCGGCGGCATTAAGCATAACCGCGCCGGCATTGATATATTGTTCATCGCTGAAACCAGCTCTTTCTCCAGCGCCGACTTCGGCAAACACCTGATGCCCGCCGGCAATAAGCTGTTTTACGGTCTGGGGGACAATTGCCACCCTATATTCCCAAGCCGGACGTTCCCTTACAAATCCAACAATCATTATCCCCTCATAAAAATGCTTGCATTACAGCTTTATTCCTTTTATATAATAAACAAAACTAAAAAGCAAAGGAAATATAGCCAAATGGTCAGGTTATGGGATTTATACAGTATTTTTTTCAAAATGGGGATTTTCACCTTTGGCGGCGGCTACGCCATGCTGCCTATTTTGAAAAGCGAAGCTGTGGAAAAAAGAAAATGGGTCAGTGAAGAAGAACTTTTGAACTACTATTCCATCGGACAGTGCACCCCGGGAATCATCGCCGTAAACGCCGCCTCGTTCATCGGTTATCAGCTGCGCGGCTTTTGGGGTATGATTTGGGCGACCCTCGGAGTAATTTCTCCGTCAATAGTAATTATTTTGCTGGTAGCCATGCTGCTCCGGCAATATATGGACAACCAATATGTACAGTGGGCGTTTGACGGTATCCGCGTCAGCGTTATCGCTTTAATCATAGACACTGTTATCGGTATGTGGAAAAAGGGAATCTGCAATTTCCGCGACTATCTTGTTTTCGGCTTAGCTGCCGCACTGCTGTTGTTTTTTAACTTATCGGCAGTCGTAATTGTCATCTTGGCGGCGGCAGGCGCATTTATTCCAAACTACACGAGGAAAAAATGACATATTTGATTTTAGCTTTTGAATTTTTCAAAATCGGACTTTTTGCCGTGGGCGGCGGCTTGGTTACTGTACCGTTTTTATATGATTTAACCGAGCAATATGATTGGTTCACCGCCAAAGAGCTTACGGATATGATTGCCGTTTCGCAGTCAACCCCTGGACCGGTCGGCATAAATATGGCAACCTACGCCGGTTACAAAGCTGCCGGAGTTTTTGGCAGTTTATTGGCGACATTAAGTTTAGTGACGCCGTCGGTAATTGTGGTATATCTCATTTCAAAAATTTTAACCAAGTGGAAGGATAATCCCAACGTTCTGCGCGTTTTAGGCGGAATCCGTCCGGCGGTGCTGGCGCTTATTTTATTTGCTGGCTGGGATATTGCCAAAGAGTCTATAATAGATTATCAAACAACCGGATTGCTGGCGGTTTTGGTTATTGCCATGCGGTTTCATAAAAAGAGCGCAATTTTTTACATAATTATTTCCGCAATAGCCGGACTGATTTTTCATGTATAACGGCTTGAAATTTACGCGGATAAAGCATAGAGTTAAAAACAAACAAATTTAGAGAGGATAAAAATGGGCGAGCAAGATACTGTTTATGATGTAGTGGGAATTGGCAATGCCATAGTTGATGTGCTGGCAAAAGTCGGCGACACTTTTTTGAAAGAACGCAGCTTGACTAAAGGCTGTATGACTTTGGTTGAAGCTGCCGACGCCGGCAAAATTTATAATGATATTATTCCGGAGCGCGAAGTTTCCGGCGGCTCGGCTGCCAACACCGTTGCCGGAATGGCATCGCTTGGGGCGGACTGTGCATTCATCGGCAAAGTGCACGATGACGAACTGGGTCAAGTTTTTAAACGCGACATCGGCGCCGCCGGCATTGACTGCTTTACTAATCCGCTGGAAGAAGGACCGGCGACAGGACGCAGCATTGTTTTGGTCACTCCAGACGCTCAGCGTTCTATGTTCACCTATTTGGGCGCGTCCCGCCGACTTTCGGTTGACGACATAGATGAAAAGCTTATCAGCGAGTCTAAAATAATTTTTATTGAAGGATATCTGTGGGACGAGCCGATGGCGCATGAAGCTGTGCTAAAAGCCTGCGAGCTGGCGCATAAGCACGGACGCGAAGTTGCTTTTACGGTTTCTGACCGCTACTGCGTTTCTTCTCACCGCGACCATATGCTGGATTTGATTCAAAATCATGTTGATTTGCTGTTTGCCAATGAAATGGAGTTAAAGGCTTTGTTCGAAACAGATGATTTTGCCGCTGCTCTCGATATGATTAAACCAATGGTGAAAATTGCCGCTATAACCCGTGATTCACGTGGTTCGGTAGTAGTCAACGGTCGTGTCAAGATTTTTGTGGAAGCCGAGCCGGTAAAACCTGAAACAGTAGTTGATTCTACCGGAGCCGGTGATTTGTACGCCGCTGGTTTCTTGTTTGGCTTGGTTAACAAACGCAGCTTAGGAACTTGCGCCATGATTGGCAGCATCGCCGCATCGGAAATTATCAGCCATTACGGCGCCCGTCCGGAAGTTTCTTTGCGCGGCTTTGTCCGTAACAAACTTCTGCAATACGGCAAACGGTTCTGATTTTTCATTTCCCCTCGCCCCTATTCTATCGTCATTGCGAGCAGAGCGAAGCAATCTAGTAACCTCACCCTATAATTGTCATCCTTGGCTTTGAGCGCCAGCTCATTCGCCGAGGATTTAGTATGGTATATCCGCTTAAAAATATTGCCATAAAATTTTTGGATTCTCGAGACAGTTCGCTAACGCTCCCGCTCAAGAATGACGTTGAAAGAGCAGGCGTTAAAAACGCTAAGTAAGGAGTATGGACTAAAAAAGCGGGGTGGATTTATCCCCGCTTTTTTGGTTATTAAATCCATACAGACTACCCCCATTTTAATGGGGGGAGTGAATGAAACCGACGACGATGTTATAGTAAGGTATGGAATGTGTGCAAAGTCAACATAGTGTATACAGACTAAGCTATCATATAGTTTGGGTTTGTAAATATCGTCGTCGGGTCCTAAAAACAGGTGTCGTTGAGTATATAAAGAAAATATTACCCAAATTGCTGAGAAGTATTGGCTTAGATGAAGAAAAGATAAAACACTATGTAGAATATCAAGGACGACTGGATTTAGGTCAGCTCCGACTGGAGCTGGAAGGAAAAGGCACCTAAAAGGTGCCTTTTCTATAGAATCCCAAGTTTACTGGGATATATCTATTAAAGATTAGTTATTGATAACATTTTACTCCATCTGAAAAAGATGATGAAAAACGCATATCTATGTAATACTGTTTTCCCTTTTCGAACATAAATTCTTTACAAATAACATTTGTATGAATTTCTGTCGCTTTTACGCATTCTGTACCATTATAGGTGTGTGCGTTATTAGAAAAGCACATAGCTGTGTATGGTTCACCAACTTGTCCTCTAGTACCTTTTATAAGTATTCTATCTACAGATACTGTTGGAGCACTAGGAGTTCCACCTGTTATACAAACAAAGTACGTTCCTGCTGTATATGCGCTAGCCTCATCGTATACATCATATGTGGTACTGCCTAAAGCTTCATACTTATATGTTTTCGAGTTGAATTTAACCTTCATCAAATATGCACTGTAGCTGTAAAAGCTGCCACCACATGTCCAGTTTCTATTCAAACCAGTCGCATACTGAATTGTAAATCCATCATGGTTCTTTTTCACACAAGTACCGCACTTGTCGCCGTTGTCGTCGGTTTTATGAGTGGTATCTTGCTCGAATATCTCACCTGCACCGCAGTTCGCCTCAGTTTCTGTTTTTAAATTCCAACTAGCACAAGTATTCTTTTTGGTGGTTGTCGACAAAGTACATCCCGTTTGGTTATCCAGTTCATAAGTTGTTCCCTCGTATGAAGTATGGTTAGAACCGCAATCCAGTTTATCTTTATACAACGGATTATACAACTCGTATGTACCACTGAATGTACTGCTGGTTGCCTTGCTAAACGGTATCTTTGTCATTTCATAATACTGACCAGATTTAACAATATTACTATCACCTTGTACGCAGGCTAATTTCGTTTTAATAACCAAGTTCAGCTTATCTAAATAGCTTTTAACATCGTCATAGTTAGAAATTGTACAGCTGTATCTGATATCGATTGACATCCCTTTTGTAGTATTGTCAATATCACTACGCTCTCCAAGAGGTTTCATATTGCAAGCAATTGTGATATTACAACCTTTTTTACAAGATTTAGATGTTTCGTCGTAAGTGTAGCCGTCTTTGCACTTCCATTTTGTTTCGCCGCAGCCATTGTTGCACGAGGTGGCGTTAGTGGTGTCGGATAATGTAGTATATGTATAGTCAGAACAGTCTTTCGTCTCTGTGCACTTTGTACATTTGTATACAGTCGTACCATCACTGAACTTATCCCATGATCCATCACAGGTCTGTTTTTGCTTTTCTCTTGTACAAGAAGTGCAGGTATAATTTTGAGCCTTTAACGTATCTGCCTCAGCTTTAGTTTTATCAAAATCATCGCAGCCAACCTCTTGGTATTTTGTTTCTATGCACTTATACTTTGTTACATCTTTAGTTTGACCGCATTTTTTGCATGTAGTTCTTGTGCATGCACAACAGGTTTTACCGTCTTCTTCTTGGTCAAGTGTATAACCAGTGCATTTATTTTCGGTATTATAAGAACATTCCTGTTTATTTAAAACATAGCAGCCAATGCTTGAATCATATTCACAGAAATAGTAATTATTATCTGTACAGTATTCGTCTACATCAGCTTCACAGGCTGCTTTGTCAGCATATTCGCAAGTTGCCGCGTAGCAGCCACCTTCATTTATAGGCTCGCACTTTTGTCCATCTGCTATATTATTTTTACAATCATCCACATCTGTAAAGGTGTTGATACCGTCACATGTTTCAGGAATATCTTTTATTCCCGGTATTCCGCAATCTTTTGAATCCGGTAAAAAACACACTCTCGCGAATGCAGGGGCTGAAATCGCCATACATCCGACAATTAAAAGTAAAGTCAGCAGTCGGCGCTTTACTCTAAGAACACTGTTACACATGACACTCTCCTTTATAAAATTGCATTTTTATTGTCAAAACTCACGTTTTTTAGACATAGTACACCTGTCCATTTTAGTATAAACTATAGCGTTGCTTCTTTCAATGTTTATTTTTAAAATCGGGCTTTTTTTCATAAAATTGTAACATTACGGCTTTTATGGAGCGGTGTTTATTTATAAAAATAATGATTTTTATAAATCGTCTTAAACTAAAAAAGCACAAAAAAATTCCGGCACTCACAAGAGTTGTCGGAATTTTTGCTTAAATTTAATCTAGCGCACATTAACACAATAGCATGAATCCAAAAATTCTTTTAGCGCAGCACGTTTGCCTAAATACTTTTCTCGTTCTTGAGTTTGTGTCAAAGGCAATGTTTGCAGTTTTTGCTCCAACATCAACAAATTCCGGCGAGAATCTTTCACTTCTTTAACAAATTCTTGCAATGCGGGAATTTCTGAAAAATCTTCCACAAACTCCACTGTATACAAAAAACCTTTGCGCAAAACCAAAAAATCCCCCGAATAATTGGATAAATCATTTGCCTTTTCACGCTTGATATACACATTTGCATAAAGCACGTCGTCCAAATGAACGTTGATAATGCAATTTTCCGACGGGTCAACATACACCGAAGCGTCTTCCAGTTTTTCGTATTCCTCGTCCTCAATCGCCTGCAGTTTTTGGGCTGCCTGCAAATTGCGCATATCGTGCATAAACTCGTGAACTCGCGCATATACACTGCTTTGCGGTAAAATATTACGTTTCAAATTGACTTCGTCATCAAAATACGGCGAGCAATATGAAAAAGCCAAACAACGATTTTCTTCTTCTGTCAGTTTTATTTCATCTGTTGCCGAGAATTTTAACGCCTGCAACATACCGTTATAACCTGATGCCGGCAAAAATGCTTCTAACAACTCGCGAAAAGCGTAACTGTCGGCAGCGTTATTCAGCTTGCGTCCATAAAAACATTCCAACGTCAGCAGCAAGTTGCGTTTCAGCTTTTTTTCTTTTTCATAAAGCGAAACATGCAAAGCTGCATAACGTTCATCCAGCTTTTGAATAATATCAAGAAGCGCACCGTCCGGCAAGGATAATCCCCAGCAATAGGCTGTTATAATAGATGTAAACAGCAAATCTTGCTTTATCTCTATTTTGCAAAGTTTAGAGATAATTTCCACAAAATCATATTGCCATGGAACAGATTTTGTTTGACAGATTAAGTCCAGCGATTGAGCAATATCTTCAAAATATTCATCAACAGCCTCTGCCAAATTCCAAAGTTCTTCTTGCTCGCCGAACGTGTTGCAAAATTTAAGACAGGTAACTGCCTTAAACGGCTTTTCGTTCAAGTCAGACAACAACAAGCCTTGCTCTTGCAAAAACATTGTTGTAAAAATGTACTGCCACAAATCTTCTTTATTAAGAAGATATTGTTTCAAAACATCCTTATTCATAATTATTTAAAATTAAATAGTAAAACAATAAAATACAATTAAGAACTTTATTGTTTCACACAAAGCATTTTTTGTCAAGTCTCAGTCTGTAATTTTTTTGCGTATAAAATCAGCAAGTTTTTCCGGCTCATCCCAAACTACAGCGACTTCAAGCACTTTTATCTCTTTTTGTAAAATATGCGGAATTTTGACATAATCTTTACTGGTTGTATAAACTTCGGCTCCCAAGTTTTTAGCCTTTTCCAAAATTTTTTCAAGTTCTGCGCGGCTATAAAAATGGTGGTCGGGAAAGTCAATAGTTTCCACCACATTGAATCCCTGCTGGCTCAAAGTATGATAAAACTTTTGCGGGTGCCCGATTCCCGCAAACGCAAGCACATTGGGATTTTCAATAGTGCAGGTTTGCACCGCTTCCGTATGCCCAAAAAACACTGGCAAGCCGCTTTTCTGCGCCAAATTATGCTTATCTTTGCCCAAAATAATCAGCGCATCTGCCCGCTTTATGCCGTTTTGAAAAGTCTCTCTCAACGGTCCCGCCGGAATAATTTTTCCATTGCCGATACCGTAATTGCCGTCAAACACCAAAAACGACAGATTCTTATAAAGCGACGGATTCTGAAAACCATCGTCCATAATTATCACATCGGCGCCATTTTTAACAGCCAGCTCCGCGCCGGCATATCTATCCGCATTAACCACAACCGGAGCCTGCTGCGACAGCAACAATGGTTCGTCCCCCACTTCGGCAGCGGAATGTTTTTTATTATTGACAATCACATCTTGCAGCTGTCCGCCATAGCCTCTGGTCACAAAATAAGGGTGACGCAGTTCCAAATCCAGCATTTTTGCAATAGATATGGCAACCGGAGTCTTGCCCGTGCCGCCGGCGGTGATATTTCCCACGCAAATCACCGGAACTTCGGCTTTTTGCGGTTTAACCAGCTTTAAGCGGGCTTGCGTCAGCGCTCCGTAAACCACGCCTATCGGATATAATAACTTAGAAACAAAAGAATTTGACAGCCAATATTTAGGTGTTTTCATTTTCCATATATCCTTGAATTTTCTCGGCAATTCCGTCTAAAACTTTGGCTTCGCTCGTTGCCCAGTTATAAGCCAAACTGCGCTTTGCCTCCAAAAGTTCTTTATTGCTCAAAAGCTGGTCGACCATATCAATCAATTCAACGGTTTCATCTACCTGAATAATTCCGTCAGCGCGCTTTGCCCTATTCATGGCATCTGTAAAATTGTGCATGTGCGGTCCAACAATTACCGCGTCTCGGCAACGCGACGGTTCCATAAAGTTTTGACCGCCGTGCGGAATCAATGAGCCACCGATAAAAACAATCGGACAAAGTTCATACCAAATCCCCATTTCTCCAATGGTATCGGCAATATAAACATCTGTTTCAGGCATAATTTTTTCACCGGCCGAACGCAAAGCCGTTTTAAGCTGGAATCTATCACGCAGCGTATCGCGGATTTCTCCGCCTCTGTTCGGGTGGCGCGGCGCAATAATCGTCAGCAACCCCGGATGCTTGGCAATAAGTTCTTTTAAATAACGGCCGATTTTTGTTTCTTCATCATTATGAGTTGAACTGACCAACCAAACCGGACGCTCGCCGATTTTTGTTTGGATTTCTTTTTTTGCATCTTCATCAACCGGAATCGGCAACCCTGCATATTTCAAGTTACCAAGACACATCGCGTCTTTAGCGCCCAAAACACGCAAGCGGTACGCGTCTTCTTCCGACTGCCCCAAACAAGCCGTAAAACAATCCAAAATTTCTTTAATGACAAAATCAAATTGCTGCCAACGCTTGAAAGATTTGTTGGAAATACGCCCGTTTATCAAAATAAGCGGAATATTGCGGCGTTTAATGGTTGAAAGCATAGCCGGCCAAAATTCCGACTCAAACCAAAGAGCGATTGTCGGTTGCCAATGACGCACAAAACGCGCGGCAAACACCGGATTGTCAATCGGCAAATATTGATGAAAAGCTCTTTCCGGTAAACGCTTAGCCATAACTTCGGCCGACGTGGTAGTACCCGTCGTAACCATTACATGAGCGTCTGGATACAGTTCCAGCAGACGGTTAATCAGCGGCAGCATGGAAATGGATTCTCCCACTGACGCACCGTGCAACCAAATCAAACGTCCGGTCGGACGCGGTTTGGTAGGACGCCCTACTCGTTCATTAAAACGTTTAACATCTTCTTTACCAATTTTTTTACGTTTTTCAATATAACGGCGGATAACCAAAGGATAAAGAGTGCGAACTAAAGTATTATAAATTCCGATAAACATTTATTTTTCCTCTGCTTTATTTTTTTCTGAATGTAATTGTTTGCGGCTTTTTTTAGCGACAGTGCCTTGAGGAATATAAGGAATCCCCATTTTTCTGTCCAAATTCCATGTCAGTTCGTTAAGTGTTGTTTCAATTTTTTGCCGTAATTTTTCCAGCTCGTCGGCAGTTGCTTCCGCTGGAACAAAAAACGGCTCGGTTATACAATAAATTCCTTTATGAAACGGCAACGGCACCAACATTCTATCCCAGCTTTTTTCAATAACTTTGGCGCCGGCAATGCTGTAAGTTATACCGATAATCGGCTTGCCGGATTTTTGGGCATAAAAAAGCGGGCTCATAGTCAATTTCATTCCCGGTCCGCGCGGTCCGTCGGGAATAATGGCGATACTGTTATTTTGCTGCAAATTGCGCATCAGTTCCAATGCCGCCTCCGTAGAATTTTTATTGGTCGAACCGCTGATATTGCCGATACCGAATTTTTTTAAAATATTCACAATAAGCCTGCCGTCGCGGTGCGGCGAAACCAAAGCATTCAAGGTACGCGACTTATTCCAAAAATACGGCATTTCCAAAGTTCTGCCGTGCCAGCCTATCACAATCATGCTGCCGTATTTATCCAAAAGTTCGTATGTTTCTTTAACTCCGCTGACCTTCCAACGTGTTGTCAACCCCACAAATTTAAGGTAATAATAAGCAATCCAGCCGATAATTGCTTCACTTTTTTCTGATTTCAATAAATTTTTGAGCCAATTTTTCATTTTTCTTAATTATATTCCGTAGATTTGACTTATTTATGTTCATAATACAGACTTTTTTCTTAAATACAATCTGAAAAACCAAAATATTAGGTGTTTTTTTACTCTTTTTTGTGCTTTAATGCTTTTAACAGAAAGGAATAAAAATGAATAAACGCGTTTTAAAACCGGCTCAGCTGAAAACCGAATTGGAAAAATGTCTGCATTGCGCAGCAAAACCTTGTCAAAAAGCCTGCCCCGTGCATTGCTCGCCGTGTGATTTTATTGCAGCAGCAAAAGCCGGAGATTGGCAAAAAGCTGCCGAGCTGATAGAGCGGCAAAATCCCTTGGCGCAAACCTGCGGGTTAATATGCCCCGACAAATTCTGCCAAAAAGCTTGCGTCCGCGCCAATTTGGATAAAGCTATAAAAATTCCGGCTGTTCAAGCGGCTATTATGCAAAAGGCCCGCGCCGCCGGCGAATTTTCTTTTCTTCCTGTCAAAAGCAATGGTAAAAAAATAGCCGTTATTGGTTCTGGACCTGCCGGCATTGGAGCGGCATACGAGCTGTTAGCCCAAGGCTTTTCCGTGACCGTATTTGAAAAAAATGGCACCATCGGCGGAGCATTGAATCTTATTCCGAGCGAGCGTTTGCCGCGCGATGTAATTTCCGCTGACTGGCAGAAATTTGCTAAAAATTCCAATTTTGAACTGAAACTCAATACTCCGATAACCGACTATGCTGTTTTGTTAACCCAAGGATTTGCCGCTGTTATTGCTGCTGTCGGCGAACAAACTTGCCGCAATTTAGGCATATCCGGCGAAGAATTCAGCATATTCTATACCGACTATCTGCGCGAACCGGAAAAATTTGCCGTCAGCGGAAATGTTGCAGTTGTCGGTGGCGGAGAAGTAGCGCTCGACTGCGCTTTAACCGCCAAAAGACAAGGCGGAAACGTTGAAATGTTTGTGCGCCGCCGCTTGAGCGATATGCGCATGGGGCTTGATGATTACACCGAATTGATAGATAATGAAATCAACATTACCACCATGACCCGCGTCAGCAAAATTCAAAAGCAGGACGAAAACCATTTAACTGCCTACACCGTAAAAACTCGTTTTAATGCCGCCGGAAAATTAGAGGATATTCCCCATACTGAAACACCCCGCCCTGATTTTTCATTGATTATTTTGGCTTTAGGCAGCAGCTGCAAAGAAGAAAAAACCGACAATCCTTTAATAGTTTACGCCGGAGACTGCACAACCGGCGGTTCAACTGCTGTGGAAGCAGCTGCCTCGGGTAAAGCTGCCGCGCAAAAGCTGATTGAACAGCTAGCCTAGTCCACCGGACCGGTTTCACGCAAATGCTGCTTGATAGCTCCCATTTTCCAGCGCATGGTGTCTTTGCTGAATTTGTTAATATAAAAGAAGTAACCTGCTGTTACAAACAAGCCGGCAGCCGTCCAAGAAATTGCGCTGGCATAAAATATACCTGTATATCCCATGACTTTTGCCAAATAGATGGCGGCAAAAATACGGGTTGAAAGCTCAATAATGCTGGAAATAAACGGCACAATCGGTTTTCCCATACCTTGCACGGTGTTGCGGAATACAAAAATCAAGCCTAAGAAAAAATAAAACTGCGTACTGATAACCAAATATTCTTTACCGATTGTAATAATATCAACATTTCCGTCGTTTACAAATATGCTTATCATATTTTCACCGACTTCGCGCATTAAAATAAAGCCGAAAATGCTTAATCCGGTAGAAATTAGAAATGCGTATTTTGCACCGCGGCGAATACGCGACAGCAGATTCGCGCCCCAGTTCTGCGCCGAAAAAGTCGCCATTGCCAAACCGATAGCCATCAGCGGCTGAGTCGCCACTTGTTCAATACGCAAAGCAGCGGCAAACGCGGCAATAACCGACGGACCAAATGAGTTGCAAACGCTTTGCACAATCAAAATACTAAAAGACAAAATCGAAAATTGTAAAGCCATCGGCACGGCAATATTCAGATGGTCGCGCATAATCTGCCGGTTAAATGTCATAAAACGACGTTCCAACCGCAATAACGGAAACTTCTTCCACATATACATATAGCATAAAACCACCGAAATTGTATTAGCCACCAAAGTACCTAATGCCGAGCCAACCACGCCCAATTTGAAATTATTGATAAAAACAAAGTTCAGTACAATGTTTATCAACGATGAAAACACCAAAAAATACAGCGGCGTTTTGCTGTCGCCCACCGCACGGATAAAACCGGAAAACAAATTAAACGTCACAATCATCACCGCGCTGAGAGAAAGTACATACATAAATTTGTAAGCGTCATCAAAAATTGCCGCCGGAACATTCATTATATGAAGCAAAGGCTTTAAGCTGAAAACCAATACAAACGTCATAATCACGCTCAAAACCAATGCCGCCAGCAGGCTGTGAAAAACCGAACGCTGCACGCCGTCATCATCTCTAGCGCCGAAACGCTGCGCCGTAACCACAGTCAAACCGCCGGTAAAACCGAAAGCAATCATTAAAAACACCATATAAATAGGCGCAGAACTACCGACCGCCGCCAGTGTTTCCGTACCCAGCAGACGTCCGACAATCACCATATCGGAAATTTGATATATTTGTAAAAAGAGGTTGCCCAGCAAAAGCGGAATTGCAAATTTTATAATTAAAGCTAACGGATTACCGGTTGTTAAATCATTTGTCATCTTTTTACCTCTTTATCAATCATCAAATCTTTCTTAAACAGGGGGAGTTATAGCGCACAAATTTTAAATGTAAAGAGAAAAAATAATGATTTTTTTGTAAAAGTATAGATTTAAACTAGAAAATTTTTACAACAATTTTGAAGATATAACAGATAGTTAATATAAATATCCATAAAAAAATTAAAAAAAATAAAAAAAATGCTTGCTTTTTGAATTTTTAGCGTGTATAAACACTTTTGTTGATGAGATGGGCGCTTAGCTCAGCTGGAAGAGCATCTCGTTTACACCGAGAGGGTCGGGAGTTCGAGCCTCTCAGCGCCCACCACTTAAATAACTGCCGAAAGGCAGTTTTTTTATTTTAAAGTTTCAAAACTTTCTGCAGTTTCGTTTGCATATTTTTTGTATATTAAAATTCCCCGACAGCCTATTGTTATCGGGGAATTTGTTTGTATTCCAATCTTTAAATCAAGCCATATCCGGCAGCAAAGGTTTCATATTCTGGTTATAATATTCTTCAGCCCAAGCGCGCATAGAATCAAGCACCGGTTTCAAATTATACCCCAAATTAGTCAGAGTATATTCAACTTTCGGCGGAATTTGCGCATACACAGTGCGGATTAAAATTCCTTTTTCTTCCAGCGCACGCAAATTAGAGGTTAAAACCTTCTGCGTTATATCGCCAAGCTCTTTTTTAATTTCGCCAAAGCGTTTGGTGCCGTCCATCAATTCTTGAATAATCATTACTTTCCAGCGGTCTCCCATGGTTTTTAACGCCATCTCCACTAGATTTTCCGGCATTTCAATCATTATTTTTCTCCAAAATTCACATCATTTTTATAATTAACATACCAAATTTTATTTTTCAAGTCCTATTACCTTCTCAACCACAGATTTATTTTTTTCCATTGCCACTTTAAATTTATCTCTGCGCAATTATCTATATGCACACACTATTTGAAAGGAAAATAAAATGCGGCGTATTTGTTTATTTGCAGGATATGATAAAGCAAACAAAATTCAAGATTATGTAGTTTATTTAATAAAGGAACTCTCCAAAATCAGCGAAGTATATTTTATGGGCAACGGGCGTTTTCCGCCTGACGAACTGTTCAAAATTGCACCTTACACTCAAATGTTCTATTCCCAGCACATGCCGCTTAAAGATTTTGGCTGCTGGCAGTATCTGATAACCAAATTAGGCTGGGAAAAGTTAGAACAATATGATGAATTGATTTTGTGCAACGACAGCGTTTATGGACCGCTTTATAATTTAGAAGATTTTTTCCGCTCCATGGAACGTAAAGGCTATGACTTTTGGAGCGCCACTTCAGACTATGAAAATCATTTTCATCTGCATAGCTATTGCATGGCTTTTTCTCAAGATGTAATAAAAAACGCCCAGTTTCATAAGTTTTGGCATTCCGTGCCGTTTGCCTATGACGCGCACAATTGCGAAATGGAGTTAACACCGCTTCTAACCGAGCAAGGCTTTATCGGCAACAGTTATATCCGCACATTTAAAAATGAAAATGTTTTACACCACCCAATACAAATGCTGCAAAAGCATAAGGCTCCGTTCATAAAAGTTAAAAGTTTTCTGCCGGAAAATGACTACACCGCCGGCAGCGGTATTGAACTCCGTCGGCAGCTCCGCACTAAAACCGAATATGATACTTCTTTAATTCCTAAGCATATAAATATGGCGCACCTGCCGCAAACCCTAGGTCAAAAAATCGCCCGTCTCGCCGGTTTATAACTTATGCCGTCCACGCATTCGGCAAATGCTTTATACTAAACGGCGGCGCCACAAAAACCGCGTCAAAACGAATATCATAGCCTTTATATTGCGGTTTATTGCCCGCAAAAACCGCGGCACCTCTAATCAGGCGCTGCCTTTGTTTGGCTGTAATGGCGTATGCAGCCTCATCTAAAGTACGGCGTTTTTTTACTTCCACAAAAACTAAGCATTTTTTCTTGCAGGCAATAATATCTATTTCTCCGGCGGTAGTTCCCTTGCCGACAATAATATTTTTAGCAACAATTCTATAGCCGTGCAAACGCAAATACAAACGCGCTATAAATTCTGCCCATTTACCGCTGCGGTAATTATTCATTTTTCAACTCTAACGCCAAAGCATATACTTCATTTTTATTCAAGCCGAATTGCTCTGACAGCTCCCTAACCGCCGATTTCAGAGTAGTTTCCTGCAGCCTTTTTGCCAACACGTCTTTAATGTCCGCAACCGCATACTGCGGCTCTTCCGGCGGAGCTACAATAAATACAAATTCGCCTTTTGGTTCGTTTTCGGCAAAATGCGTCTGCACCTCGGCAAAACTGCCTGTCTGCACTTCTTCATACATTTTGGTTAATTCACGGATAACCGAAATTTTGCGCCCACTGAAAATTTCTGCCGCCTGCTCCAAAGTTTTTAATAAACGCGGTGCGGTTTCATAAAAAATCAGCGTGCTGTCAATGTTTTTCAGTTCATTAAACAAATCTGCCCTCGCCTTATCTTTATTCGGAATAAATCCGGCAAACAAAAAGCGATTCGTCGGCAATCCCGAAAGCTGCAGCGCCGTGATAACCGCGCACGCCCCAGGAACAGCCGTCACATAAACGCCCTGTTCGCGGCACTTGCTGACCAATTTATACCCAGGGTCGGAAATCAGCGGCGCTCCGGCATCGCTGACCAAAGCCATAACATTGCCTTCGTTAATCAGGTCAATCAGCTGCTGTGCCTGCTGCTCTTCATTATGATCCTGATAAGTGATAAATTTTTTATGCAGCGGCAGCCCCAGCAAAGAAAATAGTTTTTTTGTCATTCTGGTATCTTCGCAGGCAATAATCGGAGCTTCGTTCAGCACGTCCAATGCCCGCTGTGAAATATCCTGTAAATTGCCGATTGGCGTAGAAATCAAATAAAGACCATTTTTTAACATCAAATTCACTTTACAAAAACAAGTTTAAGCATTATTACTTTAGATATTGTTTTATATTTTAAGGAAAAATGCAAGTGTTAAAAAAAATAAGCGCCCTGTTTTTATTGTTTATTATCGGCGGCTGCGGTCTGATTGAACGCACCGAACCTATGCCGCAGCAAACTTTTAATTATCAAAACAGTCTGCCCCAAAACACTGTTGATATGACCGATTATTCTCATGTGGATTTGGGCAACGACGAAAGTTTCCGTGTAGCCATGCTTTTGCCTCTGACCGGTAAAATCGGCGACATGGGGCAAAATATGAAAAATGCCGCTATGATGGCTGTCGGCGACTTAAACAATAATAATCTGCTGGTGCAATTTTATGACACCAAAGGCACCACGTCCGGCGCCCGCGTGGCAGTTGAAAACGCTATCAACGCCAAAAGCGATTTAATTGTCGGTCCGCTGCTCGGCGAAGAAGTTGCCGCTATCAGCAGCACTGCCAAAAATGAGGAAATTCCGGTTATTTCTTTTTCAACCGCGCCTAATGTTTTGCAAGACGGCATCTACACTATGGGACTTTTAAATGAAGAGCAAATAGAAAGAACAATCCGCTATGCCGTGTCTAAAGGACGTTTGAAACTGGCGATTGTGCTGCCAGATAACCAAAGCGGTATAAATATGTTTAAAGCCGCCATGAATGCGGCGCAGCTGCACGGCGCGTCCATAGTAAAAGTAGGTTTCTATGCTCCTGACAGTATGGATTTTACAAAGCTTGCCGCTCAAATTACCGGTTCGGCGCGCGTTGCCGCTTCGCAGCGAAAAGTTAAGCCTAATGAAAAAGATGAGGCTAAAACCGAAGAAGAAATCGCACCTTTGGATTTTGACGCTCTGCTGGTGCCGGAATTCGGAAACCGCTTAAAAGCCATAACTTCTATGTTCAGCTACTATGATGTGGCTGCGCCTGAAGTTCTGTTTTTAGGCACTTCGGTTTGGGGAAACACAAATTTAAGCAAAGAAACCGAACTGTACGGCGCCGTATATCCGGTTATGTCCATGGCGCGTTTAGCCCGCTACAAACAAAAATACTATGAAATGTTTGGTCAGCGTTCCAATGATTTAAGCATTTTCGCTTATGACGCCGTTGCTTTGTCTTCTGCCTTATCGCACAAAGACAAAGACTATTTAAAGGAAGCTATTACTTCTTTGGACGGCTTTTATGGTATGAGCGGAGCTTTCCGGATTTTTGCCAACGGTAAAAATGAACATGGTTTGGATATTGTAAAAGTTACAGCAAACGGTCCGCAGATATTGGAACCGGCAAGCAATAAGTTTTATACTGCCAATCCAGCCTATGCCCAAAACGGCGCTGCAGATTTTTACATGCCGCAAATTTACGGCAAAAATGCTGATGAGCTGCGCCAAATTTTGCTAAACATGCAATAAGTCAATTTTTTTGCTTGCAAAATCTGGAAATATGCCCATTATAAAGAAGTATTTTATAATGAAGGACTCAGGATTGAAAAGCCGCCAACTCGGTCAGGTTCGGAAGAAAGCAGCCGTAACGGTGATTACAAGGTCTGAGTTCCTTCGCCTTTATGAGTTTTGAAAAGAATGGCTGATAACAACACACAATATGTAGCTTTGGCGCGCAAATACCGCCCGCAGACTTTTGAAGATTTGCTGGGGCAGGACGCGCTGGTGCAAACTTTGACTAACGCCATTCAAAACAACCGCCTGCATCATGCCTATATTCTGACTGGTATCCGCGGAGTTGGAAAAACCACCACCGCCCGTTTGATTGCCCGTGCTATAAACTGCACCGGACCGGACGGCAAAGGCGGACCAACCATTCACCCTTGCGGCGAATGTGAAAATTGCAAGGCTATTGCCGCTGACCGGCATATTGATGTGATAGAACTTGACGCCGCTTCAAAAACCGGTGTTGACGATATGCGTGAAATTTTGGACGGCGTACGCTATAAGCCAACCATGGCGCGCTATAAAGTATACATAATCGACGAAGTCCATATGCTTTCTAAAAGTGCGTTTAACGCTCTGTTGAAAACGCTGGAAGAGCCGCCAGCTCATGTAATGTTTATTTTTGCCACAACCGAGATTCGCAAAGTTCCGGTTACTATTCTGTCACGCTGCCAGCGCTTTGATTTGCAGCGTATCAGTATTGAAACTTTGGTAAAGTTATTCCATAAAGTTTTGACCGCCGAAAACATTGAAGCCGAAGACGAAGCTTTGCATGCCGTTGCCCGCGCTGCGGACGGTTCGGCGCGTGATGGTCTTTCTATGCTCGACCAAGCTATAGTTCTTGGAAACGGCAAAATTGACGCTGAAACCGTTAAAAATATGTTGGGTTTGGCAGACCGACAGCAAACATTTTCCATGTATGAAAAGCTGCTGGAAGGCAATGTTGCCGAGGTGCTGCAAATTCTGCATCAGCTATATACCGACGGTGCAACTCCTATGCTGATTATTCAAGATTTGGTTGATATAACCCATCTTTTGGCAAAGGTCAAAATTCTGCCTGATTATCTCAACGATTCGGCAATCAGCGAAACTGACCGCGAGATGTGCAAAAAGCTGAATGCCGCGCCGATAGCGATTCTTTCTAAGATTTGGCAAATGCTAATCAAAGGCATCAGCGAGCTGCAATACGCCAACGTGCAGATAGACGCGCTGGAAATGATACTAATGCGCATAGCCTACTCAGCTAATATGCCGACTCCTACAGACCTTCTGAAGGAATTAAAAAAAAAATCAGGACTGAATAAATCTGCCGCTCCCAATAAAATTGTATTAACGGCGACAACCGCTGCTCCGGCAGGCACTGAAAGTCATATTACCTCCGAACTGACTGATGACGGCGGGTTTGAACTTTCTACTCCGGAAGAATTAGCTAAATTGCTCAACGCCAAAAGACAAATGCTGCTGCTTTATGCCGTCAAAAACGATATGTCGTTCAAAGAATTTGCCGCCGGCAGAATGAGAATTGCTCTTTCCGAAAAAGCCGATAAAGATTTAATTACCAACTTACGCAAATTTTTAGCCAAAGAAACCGGCGTTTCTTGGATTATAGACATAGATTACGAACCGCTGGGAGAAACTTTGGCATATAAAGAAACCAAAGAGCTGGAACGCGACAAGAAAAATATCTCTGAATATCCGTTAGTAAAAGCTATACTTAGCGAATTTAATGGTGCTAAAATAGAAACCGTTATCCGGAAAGCAGTTGAAGACGCCGAAAATGAAGAAGCGGCAGATTTCATTGTTCCGGAAGAAAATTCTGAAACTTATGATGATGAGGATAATTAAATGTTAAACATTCAAGGAATTATGAAACAAGCTCAGCAAATGCAGCGCAAAATGCAGGAAACTCAAGCCAAATTGGCGCAGGAAGAAAAAGAAGGCGTCAGCGGCGGCAACTTGGTCAAAGTAGTGCTGAACGGCAAATCCGAAATGAAAAAAATCAGCATTGACAAGTCATTGATGAACGCCGAAGAAGTTGATGTTTTAGAAGATTTGATTTTGGCTGCATACAACGATGCTCATCAAAAAGTTGACGCCATGATGGAAGAAGGTATGAAAGAAGCCACCAACGGTATTGGCTTGGGCGGTTTGAAACTGCCGTTTTAAGGTTTGAGGCGCTGCCGTGCAAGGTAAAGAAATAGAAAAGCTGACCAAAATCATTGCCAAACTTCCGGCGCTGGGCACCCGCTCGGCGCGGCGCATTGTTTTACAGCTGCTGAAAAAGAAAGAAACCGCTCTGCTGCCGCTAATTTCCGCTTTGCAGGAAGTGGCTGACAATGTAAAAAAATGTCCGGTATGCGGAAACTTTGACACAACCGAGCCATGTTCGGTTTGTCGGGATTCCGCCCGTGACCGCGAAACTGTATGCGTGGTTCAAGATGTGGCAGATTTATGGGCAATGGAGCGTGTCGGGCTTTATCGCGGTCAATATCATGTTTTAGGCGGCATTCTCTCGGCTCTTGACGGAGTAACGCCTGATGATTTAAATATTGAAGGCTTATTTTCTCGTTTGCCGAACGGCGTTATTAAAGAAGTTATTTTAGCCCTGCCGGCAACAATCGACGGACAAATCACCGCCCACTACTTGTTATCGCGGCTAAAAGAATTTCCGGTTAAAGTTACCACTTTGGCGCAGGGCATTCCGCTTGGCGCCGAGCTGGATTATATGGATGATGGCACTATTCAGCTTGCCCTTTCCGCCCGTAAAGAATTATAGCATCAGTCAGTTTTCCTATTTTTAATAGTGCTAAAACTGCAATTATCTTATTGACAGATAATAAATAATTTAATATGTTAGCGGCAATAAGCTGGAGCGTGCCCTCACGCTCTGTCAATTTAAGTTTGAAAAGGTTTGAAATGAGTATTAGTCCGATTCAGTTTCTGCGTCAGGTTAAGCAGGAAGTTAAGAAAGTTACTTGGCCTACAAAAAAAGAAGTAGTGCCGACTTGTGCTATGGTTGTTACCTTAGTAGCAATCGCTACGGTGTTTTTCTTTGTGGTAGACGCCGTTTTGGCTTGGGGCGTAGATAAAATTTTGATGTTAGGATAGGAGTTTAACTAATGACTGCTCGCTGGTATGTTGTAAATGTTTATTCAGGTTCAGAAAAGAAAGTTGCCGAATCATTAAGAGAACAAGCAACTTTGAAAAAAATGGACGACAAAATTCTTGAAGTTTTTGTGCCAACCGAAAATGTGGTAGAAATCCGCAAAGGCGCTAAAGTAAATGCAGAACACAAATTTTTCCCTGGCTACATTTTAGTTAAAATGGAATTGACCGATGAAACTTGGCTGGTAGTAAAGAACACTCCGCGCGTCAGCGGTTTCTTGGGCAGTCGTAACAAACCGCAGCCGATTACCGATGCTGAAGTTCAAAAGATTATGAACCAAGTTCAAGAAGGTTTGGAACGTCCGCAAACCAATGTTAACTTTGAAACCGGCGAACAAATCCGCGTAATTGACGGTCCGTTTGCCTCTTTTGTTGGCATTGTCGAAGACATCGACACCGAAAAGAACCGCTTAAAAGTTTCGGTTTCAATTTTTGGACGTTATACTCCAGTAGAATTGGAATTTTCTCAGGTAGAGAAAATTTCTGGATAAGACAACAAACTCCTTTCGATTATTGATTGTTGTTAAAGGCATCAAAGATTCATATCTTTGATGCTCTTTTTATTGCAAAATATATAGCCTTTGATTTTACTCAAAGGCTATTATCTTGCAAACTTTAACATTTAATCAGTGGTGATATTTGAAAATAACCGCACATTCATTGCCTTTGCAGCTGCAAGCCTGCACAGCAATCAGCGGCGGCATTGGAATTGCCAAATTTTTTCCACCAGGGCAGGCTATATATGGAGAAGTAGCGCCTTCGCAGCCTTCATTATAATTTGCATTTTCCATAATTTCCGCAGCCTCTGCGTCTGAATTTCCTATAGAACCATTATCCGCACGCAGCGCAATAATACCTGATGAATAGGCTGAACCCCAATCATTGGTAGCCAAAGCCATGCAGGCTTCACGCGACAAGCTGTTAAAAGAAATCACAAACGACTTTTTATCCGTGTCGGCATTGTTGGCTTTTGCCGCGCTTATCCAAACCTTGCCGTTATAAGCGTTGACAATTCCTTCTAAAGTTCCGTCTTCGTTATATTTCACCATTTCATTAGGAACCAAGCCGATAGATATGGCGCTTGCATTATTCAATCCTTCATAGTCATTTTGCTGAGAATATCTGGTACGGGTATTTGCCACAATCATTGCAATATCATCTGTAAGTTTTGTTATTTTATATTTAGTCATCGCCTTAGAAAATCCGGATATGCCGATTACAGAAAGTAAACCGAAAATAGCTAGCACGCCCAGCATTTCCACCATTGAGCGTCCGGAAGCATTTATTTTAGCCGCCATTATTCTCTCCTAAAAAATAATTTATCAAATTCTGATTGTATTTTACTTTTTAATTTCTTAAATTTTTCTAAAAATAATCTATAACTTGAGGTATATACTACTTGACGCCGCCTTGCCCTATATGCTAAAAAAATATCAAAAAACTTATGGAGGAAATTATGAGTTATCAGTTATTAAATGCAAAAAATTCTGAAAATGGACGTTCTATGATAGAAATGCTTGGCGTGCTGGCTATTATCGGTGTGCTGTCGGTTGGCGGCATTGCCAGTTTTTCAAAAGCTATGGAAAGCTACAAAACCAATCAATGCATTGAACAAATTTCCACAATCATTGCTAACGTAAAGAATTTAGGCTTGCGCCAGCATGGTTCTTATAAAGGCTTATCCTCTAAAGTGGCAAAAAAGATGAAGTTAATTCCGGAAGATATGACTTCAGAAAAAGACAATACTCTAATAGTATTCAACCCATTCGGCGGCACAGTTAATGTCAGTACCGGCAAAAACTCTTCTTCTGAAAACCACAAAGCCGAAACAGATTTTCTGGTTACTTATTATTCTTTGCCTAAAGACACGTGCTTGCAAATTATGTCAAAAAATTGGGGCATCCAAAAAATCGGCGTGATTGCCACAGCTGATGCCAAAACCATGGATAGCACTATAAAAAGTTTTCAATATACGGCAGCTTCAAGCTGCACGGCAAAAGACAAATCCGCTGTTTGCACCAATAAGCAAATGCCGCTATCCGACGCCACAACCGGATGCGGTTGCGGAAAAGAGCCTCGCTGCGCCATAACTATTTGGAATTTTTAAGTTTGATTCACTGCGGCAGTGCAAAAACATATAAAAATTGAGGATAAAGATAAATTTCTTGCAAAAAATTTATTTTTGTGTATTACATTAAAACCAAATGGGTTTTTTATAACCCTATGATTTGTTTTTTAAAATTTTAAGGATAAAAAAATGGTATCATTAGCAGAAAGAATGGCGGCAAATATAGATATGTCAGCCTTTAGCAAAGCCGATGAACTGAAGAAAAGACTTTGGTTTACGGTTTGGGCTTTGATTATTTTCCGTTTGGGAACATATATTCCGCTTCCGGGTATTAACCCGAGCGTTTTGGCGGAAATGTTCAGCCGTAATCAGGGCGGTATTTTGGGTATGTTCAATATGTTTTCCGGCGGTGCGTTGGAACGTATGACGATTTTTGCTCTTAATATTATGCCGTACATCTCTGCTTCCATCATTGTTCAGCTGGGACAATCTGTTATTCCGTCTTTAATGGCTCTAAAAAAAGAAGGTGAAGCCGGACATCGCAAGATTACCCACTATACAAAATGCTTGACTGTGCTGATTACCATTATCCAAGGTTATGGTATTGCCGTTGGTTTGGAAAGTGTTTCCGGTGCAAACGGTTCTTCAGCCGTAATGATTGACAGTTTTGCCTTCAGATTTTCTACCATCGTCTCTTTGGTTGGCGGTACAATGTTCATTGTATGGCTGGGCGACCAAATCACTCAACGCGGCGTCGGCAACGGTTCTTCTTTAATCATTACCGTAGGTATTATTGCCAACATTCCGAACGCTTTGGCGCAAACCTTTGAATTGGGTCGTGCCGGACAAATGTCTATCACCACAATCATAATGCTGCTGGCTATGGCATTGGCTTTGATTTATGTGATTGTATTTGTGGAAAGAGCGCAAAGAAAAATCATTATTCAATATCCAAAGCGTCAAATGGGTATGCGTATGATGGCAGCCGAAAGCTCTCATTTGCCATTGAAAATTAACCCAACCGGCGTTATTCCTCCGATTTTTGCCAGCTCTTTGCTGCTGCTGCCAATCACAATTGCTAACTTGTCAGCCGAAAAAGGTCCGTCTTGGGTGCAAAGTCTGAGTCAAATGCTGGGACACGGTCAGCCGATGTATTTAGGCTTGTATGCGTTCTTAATTCTGTTCTTTACGTTTTTCTATACTTCAGTAGTATTTAATCCGCAAGAAACAGCAGATAACTTAAAGAAACACGGCGGCTTTATTGCCGGTATCCGTCCGGGCAAAAACACTGCCGAATATTTGGATTATGTAATTACCCGTTTAACTGTAATTGCTTCTATCTATTTGGTATGCCTCTGCATTTTACCGGAGCTGCTGATTAGCAAAGTCGGCGTGCCGTTTGTTTTGGGTGGTACAACCCTGCTTATCGTGGTACAGGTTACTATGGACTTTGTCGGTCAAATTCAATCCCATTTGATTGCTTATCAATATGAGGGACTTTTGAAAAAAGCCGCATTGATTAAAAGGAAAGGACGTTAATGTCTAACGCCAAAAAAGGACTTTATGTCGTATTTACCGGCGCTCCGGGGTGCGGTAAAGGGACGCAAGCTCGAATTTTGAAAGAAAAAACGCACATCTGCCACTTGTCGACAGGTGAAATGTTAAGGGAGTATGCCGCACAGGATACTCCCTTAGGGCGTGATTTGAAAGCACTGTTAGACCGCGGCGAGTTTGCCACAGATGAAATGATTATTGAAATGGTGCGCAATCGTATCGGTCAACCGGATTGCGAACACGGGTTTATTTTAGACGGTTTTCCGCGTACTCTGCCTCAAGCGGAAATTTTAGAAAGCCTGCTTGCCGAAAAAGGCATTAAATTAACCTGCGTATTAGAAATTCAAGTACCGGATGAAATCATTATGGAGCGTATTTTAGGACGTTATTCTTGCTTAAAATGCGGCGCTGGTTATCATGACAAATTCCAAAAACCTAAAGTTTACGGCGTATGCGATGTCTGCGGCGGAACTGAGTTCGGTCGACGCAAGGATGATAACCGCGCCACCGTGCAAAATCGTTTGGTTAACTACCGTCTTTTGACATATCCGACAATTCCGTTTTTTGAAAAACGCGGGCTGTTGCGTACAGTTGACGGCACCGGCACCATAGACGCTGTCAGTCACAAAATTGATGAAATTTTAGAAATATGATATTGTCTTAAACAACATTAAAGGCGGGAAAACATTTTCCCGCCTTTTTAGTTATTCAGGAGTATGACCACCCTTTCTATTTTTCACCCCATATAATAAGTATTTCGAAACTTTAGCAGCAACATCTTTATTATTATCTTGTGTTTGCTTAGGAGTAACTGGTGTTTGCTCAGGAGTTTTTTGCTTGGCAAGGTCACGTCGACATTTTGCAATATGTTCAGCGATGTTTACTTGCTTCTGAGCTTGTTTTAAAGATTCTGACAAAGGTGCAGCCAATTCAGGCTTAGCCTTTAAAATATAATCCAAAGCTTTGGTGGCAGCTGATAAAGAATATTCGGTATTTTTCGGTGATTTTAGAGCTTTCATAAATATTTCAGATCTAGAATCTAACAATTCAGGTTTATATCTAGCTATATCGCCAAATGCGCCATAAACTCTATCTAAGTAATCTCCGTAAAAATCCTCTGAGGATTTATTAAATCTATTAACAATAGTCTCCGGCGCCACACCATCAGCTTTTACCACTCTACCAACAGCTTTTTTGGCATATTTTTCTAATGAATTAGCCCCATCTTTATGCGAGTTTGAAGTTTCAATAATTGCATCAATAGCTGCATCCTTATAATCCCTCCCATAATGTTCATCATTTACAAAAGTCCAAGACACATGATTAGTACCTAAAACTTTATATGCTTCAGCAAGAGAAGAGGCATCATTTTTAGGTGATTTCATAGCCAGCATAAATGTCTTAAATGCGGAATCCAACGCTAACTTTCCTTCGGAAACAGCTATTATTTCTCCCAACGCGCGATAATCAACGCTTAAACTTTGCGGATTACATTCTGCTGCTTCCACTCTCCCCTTAATTTCATCAATTTTTTTCTGCGGATCTTCTTCATCAAATTCTAAAGAATCTTCCGCATCATTAGAATGATACTTATTATATTGACCATTATAATACGCATCTTCTTCATCTAAATATTTACCCCAATCATTCGCATCAAACATTTTGCTTCTCCTTGTCTAGGTTTATTTAGTGTCATTCTATACTCTTTTCAAAATTTTGTCAACTTTTTTCTAACGCAAAGGCAGCTTGCAAAAAAAATAAAAACGCAACAATGTTTTACTCTGTTTAAGTATTAAGCTTATTTTTCAATAACCACCACCGCTTGAGCAAACGGATAGTCATCACTCAGCGAAACAAAAGTCTGCGCTGTAACGCTGAGTTTTTGCAAATATGTAAAAGCTCTGCCGCTAATTAAAAGTTCCGGCTTGCCTAAATCCGTGTGCAAAATTTGAATATCCCGCATAAATATACCGTCTCTGAAACCGGTGCCCAACGCTTTGACAAAAGCCTCTTTGGCGGCATAGGCTTTCGCCAAACGGCAAGCCAGTTCCTTATAAGTTATATCACCGCGAAAATCCAGTTCCTCAAATTCTTCCGCCCCCATGATTTTTTGTTAAAATTGCTCTGTTAACTTGCCGTTTATTATTATCTGGGCTTTTTGCAACAGATTCGTTTACAGGCTTCTTAGCGGCAAGTTTATTCTGACAGCCGGCAAGGCGTTCTAACACGGTTCTCTGCACTTGGGCTGTTTCCAAAGATTTAAGCAACGGCTTTTCTCCACGATTTGTAGCGTTTATATAAGTCGCTCGCCCGGCTCTGACTTCATCTTCCAGCGACTTCATTATTTCAGAACCATTTTCTATTCTAAAATCAAAACTCCATTGAGCCGACCATCTTTCAAAATCTTCTTCTGACTTAAACATAATAAGCTGACCGTTATGTTGCATAACATCTTTAGGAGTAACTTCTTGGTGATGAACAACTTTAACATCTCCGGGCGCGGTATATTCAGTAATATTTCCCTGTTTATCAATTTCAGGCTTAAAATTCTCGCCTTCCAAGATAAAAATGTGCCCTTTTTTCTTTCCGCTTTCAAAATCGGCAAAACGTGTTTCAGTGCCTATTAAAATCGGATAATTTTCTTGACTGAAACTTATGCTGCAACTGCATTTCTTTAATGCGTAAGCATAGCTGCCGTCTTGCGGAACAGGCACGCCTTTTTCATCAAAAACAGGTTGATTGTTGTCATCTGATTTAGTTGGAATACCAAAAACACGTTCCGGAATACCAAGTTCCTTTTGTAAATCTGCCCCCATCGGAAAACCGGATTCCATCAAAACTTCATAAGTCTCTTTGCCTGCGAGTTCAGGGTGTTTTTCGATATAGCTCTCAACAAATTTCTGTTGCACCTCTTTGATTGCGTCCAGTTCATTTTGTGTTTCCTTCGGAAAAGCCGGCAACATCATTTCAGCATCGCCGAGTTTTACCTCCGGATGTTTTTTGTAATAAATATTATCAAAAGCTTTTTTATCAACGTGTGTACCGTGGGCAATATATTTAGCATTTTCTATTCCTTCGCGCTTTTGAGCTTGTTCTTGATTAACTTTTGTAAGTATTGCTTTTATATCTTGCAAAAGTTTTTTGATTTCCGGTGAATAATTTTTTTCCATGACGCAAATTCCTTGTTAATATTACATACATTATATGTCTTTTTGTCCAACAAGTAAAGAAAATTTTATTTTTCAATAACCACCACCGCTTGAGCAAACGGATAGTCATCACTCAGCGAAACAAAAGTCTGCGCTGTAACGCTGAGTTTTTGCAAATATGTAAAAGCTCTGCCGCTAATTAAAAGTTCCGGCTTGCCTAAATCCGTGTGCAAAATTTGAATATCCCGCATAAATATACCGTCTCTGAAACCGGTGCCCAACGCTTTGACAAAAGCCTCTTTGGCGGCGTAGGCTTTCGCCAAACGGCAAGCCAGTTCCTTATAAGTTATATCACCGCGAAAATCCAGTTCCTCAAGTTCTTCCGCCCCCATGATTTTTTGTTTAAAACGCTCCAAAAATTCAGGAGATTTGGCGATTCGCTCAACATTAACAATATCACAGCCCAATCCTAATATCATTGCACATCTCCTTATTTGTTGGCGCGAGAAACATAGCTGATTGATTTTGCCGCCTTCAACGCCGTAATCAGATTATTCAGCTGCTCCACGTTTTTAACTTCTATATCCAGCAAAATTTCAAAATAGCTCAAAGTGCGGTAGGTAATATTCAAATTCATAATATTTGAATTCGCTTTAGCCACAATATTCGCCACATCAGCCAACGCTCCCGGCTCGTTGCTAATCATTAGTTTCAAACGCGCGGTATGCTTTTCATTTTCGGCATCGGTTCCCCAATCAATATCCAGCCAGCGTTCCGGTTCTTTTTCATAATTTTTAAGCGACGGACAATCGAGAGTATGCACGGTTACGCCTTTGCCGGTAGTAACAATACCGACGATTCTATCTCCTGGGACAGGGTGGCAGCAGCCGGCAAAATGCACGGCCATACCGTCAATCAGTCCACGGATTTTGAGGGCGTCTTTTTTAGTTTGCTCTTTTTTGAAAACCGGCAGCTTGATGGAACTTACCATTTTTTCGAGTTTGGATTGTTTATATGCCGGATGCACGGCGCGCAGCACATCCCAGCCTGTAACCAAGCCTTCGCCGACTTTGGCATAAATATCGTCCACGGTTTCGGCTTCAAAATTAGAAAGAACATTAACCAAACCTTTTTCGGTAAACTCCTGTTCTTCTTGCTTGAATAATTTTTCCAAGATTTCTTTGCCCAGCGTAATAAACTGCTCGCGCTTATTGATACGGACATAGCGGCGGATTGCGGCTTTAGCTTTTCCGGTTACCACAAATCTGTCCCATTCCAAAGACGGGTGCTGATTTTTCGCCGTTAAAACTTCCACCTGGTCGCCGTTTTGTAAAATGGTGCGCAACGGCTTGATTTCTCCGTTAATTTTAGCGCCGACGCAGGTATCGCCAACATTAGAGTGCACGGCATAAGCAAAGTCCACCGGCGTAGAGCCAACCGGCAAACCTATCAAGTCTCCTTTCGGCGTAAAGCAGAAAACTTGGTCGTTATACATTTCAAGCTTGGTGTTTTCCAAAAACTCGTCCGGATTCTGCGCTTGATCCAAAATTTCCAGCAGCTCGCGTATCCAACGAAAGTTTTTACCCTCGGTACGCTGTCCCTGTTTATACGCCCAGTGCGCCGCCACACCTTTTTCATTAACTTCGTGCATTTCGTATGTGCGGATTTGCACTTCAATCCGCACGTCATACGGACCAATCACGCCGGTATGCAAAGATTGATAGCCGTTCGGCTTAGGTGTGGAAATATAGTCTTTGAAACGGCGCGGCACCATGTGATATTTGCTGTGAATAATACCCAACGCCTGATAGCAGTCCGCCACGGTGTCAACACAAATTCTAAACGCCATAATATCGGAAAGCTGTTCGAAAGAAGCGTTTTTCAGCTGCATTTTGCGCCAAATCGAATACGGAGATTTTTCACGTCCGGTAATGGTGCAGTGCACGCCGTTGTCAGCCATATCCTGCTCCAGCTGTTTAATAATCTTCGGCACAATATCGCTGCCCTGTTCACGCAAAAAGTTAAGACGGGCAACAATAGAATCGTGCGCATCTTTATAAAGCTCGGCAAAAGCGATTTCGTCCATTTCTTCTTTGACTTCCTGCATACCAATGCGCTCGGCCAACGGCGCGTAAATATCCAAGGTTTCTTTGGCAATGCGGGCGCGTTTTTCCGGCGGGCAAAAGTGCAGCGTGCGCATATTGTGTAGGCGGTCGGCAAGCTTTATCAGCAGCACGCGGATATCTTCCGACATCGCCAAAAGCAGCTTGCGGAAATTTTCGGCTTGCTTGCTGGAACCGGATTTTTGCTCAATCATCGCCAATTTGGTTAAACCGTCCACCAGCTGCGCCACTTGGTCGCCGAACAAATCGCGAATTTCATCAAGCGTGGTGTCGGTGTCTTCCACCGTATCATGCAGCAAAGCGGCAATAATCGAGGCGCTGTCCAGTTTGAATTTCGTCAGAATACCGGCAACTTCAATCGGGTGCGAATAATAAGGGTCTCCCGATGTTCGCAGCTGAGAGCCGTGTTTTTTTAAGGCAAAAACATAGGCGCGGTTAAGTGCGTCTTCATCGGCGTACGGGTCGTATGACTTAACTAAATCTACCAGTTCATATTGTCTCAGCATTGGTCATTATCCTGTTTCAAAATACAAAAAAAGCAAAACATACCTAATTATATAATACGTTTTGCTTTATGAAATGTTAATTTTTTTCAGCGAAAATTACAAATCGTCGTCATCCATGCCGTCGTCCAAAGCATCATCGCCAAGGTCGGCGTCATCATCAAAATCAATATCTGCGGCATCAGAATCCAAATTCAAATCTTCATCATCGTCACCGCCGTGAACCTGCATATTGCCGTTCAAATCTTCATCGCTAATCATATCGCTTGAAAATTGTCCGTCCATGTCAGCCAGTTCTTTTTCAGCCGCCAAAATTTCAACTTCTTCATCTTCCGGCTCTTCAACTTCAACATATTTTTGCTGACCCATAACCAAAGACTTTTGCAAATCTTCAATACTTACTTTGTTTTCAGCAATTTCACGCAAAGCCACAACCGAATTTTTATCATTGTCGCGGTCAACGCAAAGCGGTGCGCCGGATGAAATATCGCGGGCTCTCTGAGCAGCGACCATCACCAAATCATAGCGGTTCGGAATTTTATCAATACAATCTTCAACAGTAACTCTTGCCATTTCAAATACCTTTTAATTAAAAGTTTGTCTTTTTAGAAGGTTATACAAACTATCCGCCGTAAATGCAAGATGTTTTTTCAAAATTGTAAAAACAATTTATTTTTTGCATCTCCGCTAAACGGCTTAATGCTTTTACCGCATAATTTCCCCACTTGAAATATTCTTATTATTTTTTTCTACTTCAGCGCAAAATTTCTGATAATTGCTTAATGAACCTGTCGCTATTCCAATAGGATACATTAAAGCATAATATAATTTAGCCCTAAAAGTAGGATAATAATCATCGCCTTGCTTTATTAAAAAATTACCATTAACGCCGTCATTTAGTCTTCTAACATAAAAATCATACATATATTCTGATGACACTCCATTTTCAGGAAATTTTTTATTTTGAACAGAATAAAAGAAAATAAAGGTAGATAAGCTTCTATCCACGGCAAACGGCGCTAAAAATATAAAAGAAAACCCCATACACGCCAAACAAAAACAAATTAGCAAAGTTTCAAATAAATTTTTTTGGAAAAACTGCCACAACATCGAAAAAATTACGGCGGTAACCAAAATCAGAAACGGAGTATAAAACAAAACCTGATTTGGAATAAAAGAAAAAAGCCCCAAAAGCAGCAAAGACAATACCAAGATATAGCCTAAAATAAACACAAAAAAGCCAAATATCTTACCTATTAGAGAAGTGTTTTTTAACTCATTCATAATGACGCCTCTTTTTTTGAAATTTTATTTAAAATAAAGTTGGTTAAATCATCTAAACTTTCAAAAGCTAAAAACGCCAGTAACGCTAATCTGCTGATTTTCAGCACATCGTCATAAATATTGACACCTTGCACAAATATCTGAATAGGACTAAACATTATAACAAATAATATCATATAGATAAAATCGAGTTTAGAATAATCAGTTTTACTGAAAAAAAGTGTCATAAAAATGAAAAAATATAGTAACATATAATTTGCAGAAATAGCTGATGACACTAGCATAAAAACAGTGATAATTGCAATTTTCTTCCAATATTCTTTTTGAAACCAAAAAGCAAAAAAAGCCATTATACATATAAATTTTGCAAGATACGGATAAATATATAGAGAAAAAATATATCCATAAGGCAGATATTGCAAATTTATATTTCCTCTAGACGAATAAGCATTTATCTGAAAAGATAAATTATTGCAAAATGCCGCTATGTTATCAAGCATACCGCCTTCAAAAGACAGCAGCGGCAAAAAGAACATTAAACAGCAATAAAAAATACAGTGAATTATATCCTTATACCTTTTTTCCTGCCATAGCATCACCCCGAAAATAACAGGAGCTATTTTGATATTCACGGCAACGCATAAAGAAATCAAAGACATCTCGCGAATATATTTATTAGCCGAATGGTTATAAAAAACAAAAAAAGCAACGCCCAAGCAGGAAAGATATATTATATTACCTCTTTCCAAAGAGCTCATAAAAATTCCGCTTGTTATAAAGGCTAATATAATTAAAGTTTTTATCCAAGATTTAGCTTTCAAATTATTGTTCAAAACTATTAAATAGAACGCAGCCATACAAAAAATAAAATATTGGCTAAACGCTAGTCTAGCATAAGGTTCGTTAGGAGTTATTAAAAATATCAATTTAAAGATAAAATACGCAAACGGCGGATACGCTCTATCACATCCCAATATTGGATAATTCAGATAATAAAGTTTTTCAGAATCAGCATCTGCTATAACATTGTACGGGTCATTATGCGATAAAATTGTAAAATTATTTAAAAAATCTGCCATATAATCACCGAAATTTGCAAACCACAGCTGGCTTTGCGTCGGTGAATACGAAAGTAATATGAAAAAAATTATTGAACATAAAAATGATAATCCCAAGTAATTACATAATATTTTGTTTCGATATGAAAACATTGTTCCTCCGTAAGTGTGTAAAAAAAACGACCGTTTAAATTGGACTTTAAAACAGCCATTTTTTGCAATGTAGCAAGGCTAATGTATTTTTGCAATAACTTTTTATAATTACGATATTTTTTGTGCATTTTTCTACGTTATTCAGAGTATTATCTAAGTGTGTAAAAATAACGGTCGTTTTTTTTACACACTTACGGAGGAACAATAGCTTTTTGGGTCTTAATTTATAAGAAAACAAATATAAGAGACAAAAAATAAAACCGCTTAAATCTAAGCGGCTTTATTTTTTTATTTCTCACCGGATACTTCTAAATTATCTATCCCCTGTTCTTCTAGCGTATCGTCCGTAATTACTACATCTGCCATTTGATTAAAGTTGCGCACATATTCCTCTTTGGTCAAGCAGTTTTCTTTAGCTTTTTCCTCTTCATTGCGATAAACGCTGCGCCATTCTTCTTCAGACATCTCTGCCGTATTCTTATTCTCGGTTTCAGCCGCGTTTTCTGCCAAATTTTTAGAAAAAACAATCATATAATCAACATATTCATCTTCGGTTACGCAGCCGTCCTTGTCTTTATCCATCTGAAAATAGTTTTCTCCGGCAATATTATTTGATATACTGTCTATAAATTTATCTGCCAGTTCTTCCGGCGGCATATTTTGCAGCTTATCCAGTGCTTCTTTAGCTTTAGCCATTTGCGCGTTAAATTCTTCCATAATTTCTTCCGGCGATTTATTTGCCATTTCATTTATTTTTTGCATACGCTCCTGCGCCATAAATTCGGACTCTTTTTGCAAAAAATTTGTATATTCAGCTTCATCAAGCATTTTATCGCCGTTCGCGTCAACTTGTTCAAAATATTTCTGCCAACGCTGCCTTTTAGCATTTTTCTGCTCATCGCTCAAAGCCGTTTCCATCTCAATGCTGTCAACCAAATAGCTAAATTCGTTTTCCGAAATAAAACCGTCATTGTTAACATCACTAACCTGAAAACCGCTGCTCAGCAGCTCTTGAATTTGTGGAATATTAAATGCTTCCTGAATTTTTTGCTGCATATCAATCTCTTGCGCCTGAACCGGAAACACTGCTAAAACGCTCAGCCAACAAAAATATCTGAATTTATACATTATTGCCACCATTCTATTGCTAATTATATTTTTTATAACATAGCTCAAAACTCCGTGCAATACAATTAAAAATTTTAAAATAACAACTGCTTTTAGCTTGACTTTTTGACAAAAAAAGTTATAATTTGACTACATTTAAAACAATTATTCCCATTTTTATGAAAAATTATTTTTTTATTTTAGTTGTTTTCATTTTGGGTATTGTACTTGGAGCCGGTGGTTGCATGCTGATTCACAAGTACTTTCTTCAAAGTGAAACAAAAGAAGTCGTTAGTGCGGTAGAGACGAAAGCCGCGGATGAAGAGTTTGAAGCATTTGATTTCAATCAAAATCTGTATCAAGTTGTTCCTACCACGCAAAAAGCCAGTGTACAGGAACTAAAATCGGCTGAACAAACTAAGGACAAGCCCCAAGAACAAGAAAAAAGCCATGCCTTTTTTGCTATGTTCACGGCGCTGTCTGTTATCAGTCTGATTTTGGCAATAGCCTTCGGCATTAACGCCTCGCACTCTGACCAAACCCGCGACATGTCTATTTTCTTTGGCATTTTCGCCGGAATCTGCGTAATAGCCTCTTTTATCTGCTATTAGCCCTTACTAAAAAAGACCGAATATCCATTCGGTCTTTTTTATTTTGCTAAAATTTCTGTTTTATGCCGCTGTAAATCATACACCCCAGCCCAAAGACCAGCACCAAAGCCAGCGCCATCAGCAAAAAGTAAACTGAAAGATACAAAATTCCTGCCGCCAGCAAAATTGAAAATACAAATAAACCAGCTTCCTGCAGCAATTTCAGCCATGATTTATTTTCCGGCAGCCTAATAAACTGTTCATTATCGACATGCCCGTTAACGCCGTGCCCGCATTTCAGGCAATATTTCGCATCTACAGGTATATTGGCGCCGCAGCGGTCGCACACCAAATACAAACCATCGCCGCTATCGGTAGTTTTATGCCAGCAATGCGGACAAAAGCTCCATTTCCAAAATTTTAAAGGGGACACGTCTTTTTGACAATAGAAGCAAAAAACTTTTTTCATTTAATTTCCTTAAATATCGTTCATTATATTAACTTATTTAGTTTTTTATCACCTAAAAGGCAAGAGATTTTGCAAACATTTTCAATTTTTAACGAATAAGTAAATTATGGCAGGCTAATATAGCCTAAAATTTTGCGAAAGGAGCCGCCATGAAAAAAGTTGTTATTATCGGAGCTGGTCCGGCTGGTTTGACTGCCGGTTTTGAACTTTTGAAAAAATCTAAAGACTTTCAAGTAACTATTTTAGAAGAAAGCGAAGCCATAGGCGGTATATCCCGCACCGTGCGCTACAACGGCAACCGTATGGATATCGGCGGACACCGATTTTTTTCTAAAGACAGCGAGGTAACAGAATGGTGGAACAACCTTATGCCTTTACAGGGTGCTCCGTCTTTTGACGACCTGAAAACCGGACGCACTTTTGAGCTGAATCCGCATGGTCCGAATCCCGAAAAAGAAGACAAGGTTATGCTGAAGCGTCGGAGAATTTCCCGCATATATTACAAACGCAAGTTCTTTGATTATCCGGTAAAAATGAATTTGAACACTATTTTAAACATGGGATTTTTCACCACCGCCAAAGCCGGATTCAGCTATATTTTTGCCATTATGCGAAAACTGCCGGAAACTTCGCTGGAAAACTTTTATATCAACCGGTTTGGGCGCAAGCTCTATTCAATGTTTTTTGAAGGCTACACCGAAAAGCTGTGGGGCAGACACCCGCGCGACATTTCTGCCGACTGGGGCGCTCAACGCGTAAAAGGGCTTTCCATTGTTGCTATTTTGAAAGACATTTTCGGCAAGCTCTTGTTTTTAAAGCCCAAACAGGTGGAAACTTCGCTGATAGAAGAATTCAGTTACCCTAAATTCGGTCCGGGGCAGCTTTGGGAAACCGCCGCCGAACAATTTGAAAATATGGGCGGGCAAATCATAAAAAACGCTAAAGCCGCAAAGTTCAAAACCAAGAAAAACAAATTTGAAGAAGTGGTATATATTAAAGACGGCAAAGAATATACTCTGCCTGCCGACATAATCATTTCTTCTATGCCGCTGAAAGACTTGGCTGCCGGCATTGACAACATTCCAAGCAAAATAGAGCGGATTGCCAAAGGGCTGCCGTACCGTGATTTTGTCACCGTCGGAATTTTGCTGAAAAAGCTGAATTTGAAAAATAAAACAAAAATCAAAACCCTTAACAACATTGTGCCGGATTGCTGGATTTATGTGCAGGATACTGGCGTAAAACTGGGACGTATTCAAATATTCAACAACTGGTCGCCGTATTTAGTGGCAAAACCGGAGGAAACTGTTTGGATTGGGTTGGAATATTTTTGCAGCGAAAACGACAAATATTGGAATATGAGTCCGGCGGAATGGCGCGCGTTGGGTGTGGAAGAATTGCTGAAAATGGGCGTAATTTCCGATGCTAAAGATGTTTTAGATTCGCATTTGGAGCGGGTAAAAAAAGCCTACCCTGCCTATTTTGACACCTATAAAGACATTGACAAATTGGTTGATTATCTGAACTCTTTTGACAACCTTTATTGCGTTGGACGCAACGGACAGCACCGCTATAACAATATGGACCACTCAATGGCAACCTCTTTTGCGGCGGTTCGGCATATTTTAGGCGAATTGCCGGATAAAAAAGCCATTTGGCAGGTTAATACCGAAAAAAGTTATCACGAGAGCAAAAACAGCTAACCAAATTGTCATCTTTGATTTGGTAAAATCAGTTTTATCTCTTTTGGCGTAACAGCAAAATGTTATGTTTTTATAAACAAATTCAAAGGAGATTAAAATGAAAAAAGAATCTAAATCTTATGATAACAAAAAATCATCTCAAAAAGCACAGCCAACTGTTTCCAAAGGCGGCTGTGGTTGCGGCTGCAGCAGTTCTTCTGTCGATAAGGAAGAAATTGAAGAAATTTCCATCAGCAAATAAGGAGCAATAATGAAAAATATGACGGCAGGCGGCGCAACCAACCGCAACCGCCATTCAGAAGTTGCAGCAAGCAATCGCACCAACAGCGATTTTAACAACCTTATGAATTATTTTTGGAATTATACCGATATGCCGGAAAGTTTCAGCGAAAACTTGGAACCACATATACAAGTTGCCGAAAATGACGACTCCGTATCTGTTGCCGCCGAACTTCCGGGCATTGATGAACAAGACTTAGATTTACAAATTTCCGCCGACGGCTACCTTTCAATCAGTGGCGAAAAGAAAAATTCAAATTCTTCTTCATCTAAAGACGCATATTTTTCTGAAATTTCATATGGAATGTTTAAAAGAACAATCCCGCTTCCATGGGATTTAGCCTATGACAAAGCTGCCGCAACTTATAAAAATGGCGTGCTGAATGTTTTGATACCAAAAACACCGGTAGAAAAACAAAAATTCAAAAAAATTGCAATAAACAAAACTAATACAAACTAAAAAAAGTTAAACTCTGTTTCTGCGGAAACAGAGTTTTTCTTGCTTTCTGCTTTCCGCCCTTAATCAAAATTTAAATTCTTTGACTTAAAATAAAACCAAATTTCTATCTTTGACGAGGGTTAGTATGTTTAAAAATAAAACTTTGTTCAAAACGACTGGCTTGGTTTCTTTGGTTGCATTAGGCTTTGCCACAATGCCGTCTGCCGCACAGGCTTATAACTTAGCTCCGCTGTCTTTTAACCGAATGTATAATTTGGCGCAAAACGGTGAAGTTGAGGCTTTGCGCGCTTCCGTCCGCCGCGGTATGAACATTGATACGGTAAACCAAAACGGCGATACCGGCTTGTGCGTAGCTGCTCAGCACCGCGACGCCTACACCTATAACGCATTCCGTGCTGCCGGCGCTAATCCTCGTCACCCTTGCGTACAAAGAATCCCGTATTACAAAGATTTTGTAAACTCGTCAAAAGCCGTCTCCGTAACCGCAACACCGCGTGAAGCCTATGGTCAAATGGGTAAGGAAAGTTATAAGATTTCTTCAACAACCTGGTGGATTTTAGGTGGTTTAGCCGTAGGCGGCGGTATTGCCGCGCTGGCTATGGGCGGCGGTGGCGGGGGTGGCGGGAGCAGCAGCGGCAACAGCGGCAGCTCCGAATCTAACAGCTACATCGGCGATGGTTTGGGCTCTTTAGGTTCAATCTATAACACCACCAGCGGCAAATCATCTAACAGCAACCTTTTGAAAGTAAATAATCCTGACATAAAAAAGATAGCTCAAATTAACTTTAATGAAAATCCGGTAGAAGCCGGAAAATATATGCATATTGGTTTGGAAGCCGCCAACGGCGGAACTTATACCAACAATAAAAACGCCAAAATTTCTATCAATGAAGGCTCTGCGGCTATGGCTGCTGTAAACAACAGCGAAGTCATTAACAATGGCTATATAAACGCCGATGCGTTCAACGGCTCTGTTGCCATAATTGCCAGCAACAACTCCACCGCCTATAACAACGGTAAAGGCGTTATTCAGGATCCGGATTCTAACGGTATCAACCTTAATTTTTCCGGATACACCGAAAATAATACCATCATCGGAATGTACGCCGACGGCAACTCGCAAATTATCAATACCGGAGAAATCAACGGTTCGGCAACAAAAGCCATTTCCGACCCGACAAGCAGCAGCGGCAACAGCGGCTTCAGTTCCGGCGATTCTTCATCTAGCACCAAGACAACCGCCGTATCAGGAACCATTATCGGTATGGAAACCATGATTATAAACTCCGGCAGTCAGGCGCTGAATGACACAAACACCGCCGTCAACAGCGGCACCATCAAACTGAGCGCCGGTGATGCAGGCGCCGCCGCTTCAGAAGTTAAAGTCAACATTATCGGTATGGGCAGCTATTTGGACGACGGCTTTTTAAACGGCTCTAAAAATATTCAGCGCGCCGAAAAATCTGTATTAACCAATAACGAAACCATAGATTTGGGCTATACCGGTCAATACACCTTTGATTCCACCAAAACTTTGCGCAAAGGCTTAGGCGGAATTGTCGGTATGCGCGCTGATGCAAACACTACAGCCGCCAACAGTGGCAATATAAAAATTACCTTGGACGATAAATCTTCCTCAGACTCTGAAGGCGGCTCTTCTTCCGACAGCGTTGCTGTTGCTGCCGGTATGCAGTCTGTTCACGGCGGCACCATCACCAACAACAAAAACGGCACCATCACCATTCAGACAAACGGCGACAATCAGCGCATTACTTATGGTATGTTGGCAGTTGAAGGCACCGGTTCTGTCTCCGGACTTTATACCACAACCAAGCCGACCGTTACCAACAACGGCACTATTCAGCTTAATGCCAGCAATGGTTACGGCATGGCTTCATATAACGGCGGCACGCTGATAAACAGTGTTAGCGGCATCATAAATTTGGGAGATGACACCAACGCCACTTTATACACCAACAATATCGGAATGTACGGTTCGGGCGACCGCACATTAACCTCGCTCGTCAATAACGGACAAATAAACGTATATTCCAGCAATTCTACCGCCATGAAAAATGACTACAGCGGCAGCACAACCATAGCCAACAACGGTACAATCCACATTTATAACAATGCTGTCGGCTCCAACATATTCGGCGGCAACTACAGCAACGCCGTTAATAACGGAACCATCATTTATGAAGCCACCAACAGCAGTTCTTCCAGCGGTTCAAACGCTACAAATCTGCTAAATATTAAGCAGAATATTATGAATACCAAATCACCGAGCCGAACCTCATCGGTAACTTCTTCCGAAACCGAAACCATAACAAACTCCGGCACTATAACCATTACTTCTGCCGATACTTCTGCTATGACCGTGGCATCAAAACAAGGAACTGCCACCAACACCGGAACCATAAACCTGAACTCTAACGGCACAAACTACAGCAACACAGGTATGCATCTAACCAGCGATGCTATTTCTGTAGCCAAAATCGTTAATCAGGGAACTATTAACGTAAACACTGGTTACTCTGCCGGTATGAGCAGCGCTGCCTCCGGCATCGCAAATATGATAAACGATTCAACAGGCGTTATCAATGTAAAGGGAACTAACTCTTTTGGTATGTATGCCACCGGCAACAGCCATATCACCAACAACGGCATCATCAATGTTTATGGCGACGGCAACACAGCTATATATTCTGCTGGTACTGGCGAAGGTAAAGAAATCGCTGTTATAAAAAATAATATCATTAAAATTTTCGGCAAAAACGCCACTGTCTTTCATATAAACGGCAAAGCTGAAATTGAAGAAGTCGGCAGAGTGAGAATTTGCGACCCAAGCGCTGACGGCGCAGAAAACTGCAGCAAAGAAGCCGCCGAAACCCTAACCTATTACCTTGTAAGCGGTGATTTAACCATTAAAAAGAATCTAAGCATTGAGCAAGGAAATTTAATCAAATTAACCGATAGCTCGAATGTCACCATTAACAATGGTGTACAATTATCAATTACCAAACAAGGCACTATCATAGATGCCACAAATGGGTCCGGAACAATCACCAACAACGGCTCTCTGCGTTTGATTAACACCAACAACAGCACGGCAGTCAAAGTCGGGAAAGCCACTTTTAACAATAACGGCACCATAGAAATTGCCTCAGTTTCCGGTTTCACCCCCGGAAGTTCCAACACCGCGGTTGATGTGGCTGAAGGTGGCAAATTTAACAATAGCAGCCAAATCAACGTTAACACGGACAGCAGCTATGGTGTAAAATCTTCCGGCACTACGGTTAATAGCGGCATCATTGCTATAAACGGCAGCGATGGCAAGGGAGTAATCGTTTCCGGCGGTGAGTTCACAAATTCAGGCAGCATAACAGTCGGCTCGGCTACCAATTACATCAGCAATGGTGCAGGCATTGTTGTGAACGGCGGCTCGGCTAAAAATGAAGGTGGAACTATTACCATTTATGGCTCCAACTCTCATGGTGTAAGTGTACGCAGTGGTAATTTTGCCAATTCCGGAAATATAAACATAAACCAGTCCGGCGGCAGCACGTCCTACGGCATCTATCTGACAGGCGGCACCGCAACCAATAACGGCACTATTACTGTAAGCGGCGGCGCTGTAAAATGCAGCGGTTTAGAATGTGAAGATAAAAACACCGCCACTCAATCTTCTTTCATAATGGTAAAAAATGATGCCTCATTTATCAATAACGGCACCATCAAATATAATTCTGATATAGATTTTGACGCCGCAACTGAGAACAACGGCTCTATATCCGTCGGCAAAAACGGAACTTATGAAGCTTCTGCGCTCAAAGGCACGGTTACCGCCGATGCCGATATTACCCAAAGCAGATTTGACACCACTTATCGCAACAACGATTCGTTTATCGGCAAAGACGCAGGCTTAAACATTGTTTCCGGCTCTTATATGTTTAATGCTGAAAAAGCCGCTAATGAATCCGGCAACACCGATGTTATTATGACTATGAAATCATTTGACGAAACTGTTGCAGATAAAGAATTGGCTTCTTATTTAAGCACTAACTATGCGGCGCAAAAAGGCGAGGGCGTTTTCAACACCTTAAAAGGCGCGTCCAGCGCTTCGGCTTTTGATATGGCTCTAAACCATGAGTTTGGCTTTAGTATGCTTCCGAACTTGGCAAAACAAGACTTGGATTTGCTTTCAAATATCAACCGTGCGGCTAATGATGACATTTTAGCGCAAACTAATGAAATCAACCGCGCTAAAGTTAATGTTATGGCTTATCAGCAAGAATTTGGCGGCAAACAAAATGTTTCCGGTTACAAAGACAAGGTTACCGCCGTTTACGGTTTCAGCGACTATCAAATTGCCAACAACTGGCGCGCCGGTCTTGGTGCGGCGGCGGCTCACAGCGACAGCGATTTTGATGACGGTTCATCTCGTTATAACAATGTGCTTGAAGTGTTTGCTCCGCTGACTTATACTAACGATAACTTCCGCGCTATGGCTAAGCCTAAAGTCGGTTTCGGCAAAGGTCACTACAGCCGCAGCGGCGTGGATAAGGCTTATAAAGCTGATTTAACCAACTACTACTATGGTATTGATGCCGAAGCCCGCCAAACCATAGACCTTGACGTTGCGCAGCTTGAACCGGTTGCCGGCGCTAATATCACAGAAGTAAAAGTTGACGGCTTAAAAGAAAATAACGGCGGACTCAAAGCTGACAGCGACAAAGTTACGTCTGTTCAATCTGTTATTGGTATGGACATCAAAAAAGATTTTGACCTTGGCAAAGAACAGTCTGTTTTGCTGACTGCCGGCGGACGTTATTTCCATGAGTTTGGCAGCAAATATTCAACCATGGCAACCATGGACAATATGCTTGGCTCATACCAAATCAACAGCAATCGTTTACAGCGCAACAGCGGTTTGTTAAGCGTAAAGGCGCAGTACGACTATAAAAAACTTTCGCTCAGCGCTGCTGTCAACGCTCCGCTTGAACAAAAGAGCAATGTTTATTATCTGTTCAATTTAGGCTATAAGTTCTAAAGATTTTAAAGGTGTTGATATAGTTTTAGAAAATAAATTAAATATCACAGACCAAATAGAACTGAACAAAGTTGAAGAGAAAATAAGCAAAACCAAAGCAAAAAAGCTCTTTGACAGCGGAAAAATTGACAAGATAAAAGTCAGAACATTTGCTGCAAAACGCCCTTACGGATAAAATCAACGAACGCGAAGTTTTTATGAAAGGTATTGATGTTAGCTACTATTATGAAGGCTATGACGAATACAACATTCACGATTTAATCTAAAATCCAGCCGCGTCCCAAAGCCATCACCGCCGCCTAAAACTATTTTTCTGCCGTATCTTCCTTTTCCGCTCTTTGAGAGGCATCTCTGCCGTTTAAATTATCCAAAAACTGTTTTTCTATTTTCATATATTGCTCAAACAGCCAGCGGGATTGCGAAAGCATAACCAGCGAAATAATCACCAAACCAAAAATAACTTTATTATTTTCCGTTAAAAATTGATGCACCACCGTCATAATAAAAAAGCAGACGATTAACATTCTGAAACTTGTTAAAAACAGCAATGGCAGACGATTGGCTTTTTTAGCTTTCCATAGCTTATAGTAAACAGTCGCCACCTGATTGTTTGAAATAAACAAATTTTTCAGATTTTCTGTTTCGCAAACACTCAAAGTGTCTTTAACTTTTTGTACGACTTTGCTTTTGCAAAAACTAAATCTGCACAGCTTTTGCGACATTTCGGACAAAGGACGCATTTTTTCTGCCAAAACCACCGGCAAAATTGTTTCCCAGCCTATCAACGCTTTCAAAAACGGCGACATCAGCAGCAGCGTAATCACAGTCACCACCGCGCGCGCCGTCATATTCGGCAAATATTGATGCACCCAAGGACGCACAAAATAATTGGCAAAACCAATCACCGCATAGTTAATCATAATAAACAAAATCAAGCGCAGTAAATAATTTTTCAAAAGAATATTCCACAGCCGTTCTTCGCTTTTAGTTTCTTTTTGCCCAACCACATGCTGTGCCAAAAACGCCTGCCATTTTTCCGGTAAATAGCGCTTAATCACATTAAACATCGGCTCGGCAAATTTTATCATCATCGGCGTAAAGAAAGTTGTAATAACCGACACCGCCACAATAATCGGATATACTTGTTTATGAAGCACACCCAAGCTCATACCCAAACTAGCAATAATAAAAGCAAATTCTCCGACCTGCGCCAAAGAAAATGCGCCTAAAACCGAAATTTTCAGCGGCTGTCCCGAAACAATAAAACCAAAGCAGGAAAATGCCACTTTACCGACCATCACAATAAAAGTAATCACGCAGATAGGAAAAGCATATTCCCAAAACATTGCCGGATTAACCATCATGCCGACTGACACAAAAAAGACGGCACCGAAAAAGTCTTTCAAAGGCTTTATTGTTTTTTCGATTCGCTCAATCAGCGGAGTTTCAGCCAAAATAGAGCCCATAATAAAAGCACCGAGCGCCGATGAAAAACCGGAATAATTTGCCAGCGCCACCATTCCGAAACACATCGCAATCATCACCAGCAACAACTGTTCGTCATTCAAGAAACTGTCGATTTTTTTAAGCATTGTCGGCACCAAATAAATTCCGGCGACAAAACATAAAACTAAAAACAAAACCAATTTTCCGGTGCTGAAAAGCAAAGCCTCGCCGTCAATAGTCGAACCCAGTGCAATAGTCGGCAGCAGCACCAACAGTAAAATTCCAACTAAATCTTCCACCACCAACACGCCGAATACCAAATCGGTAAATCGCTGCTTTTTAATATTCAAATCATCAAATGCCTTAATGATAATTGTGGTCGATGACATTGAAATCATACTGCCCAAAAAAAAGCTGTCCATAGTTGTCCACCCCAGAAGCAAACCGGTATTATAGCCCAAAAACAGCATAAACAAAATATTGGCGTTAGCCGTTATCATAGCGGCCTTGCCGACATTTATCATTTTTTTAAAACTAAATTCCAAGCCCAAACCGAACAACAGGAATATTACGCCGATATCCGCCCACAGGCTTAGATTTTCGCGGTCGGTGACGGTAGGCAGCAAATCAAAATACGGTCCTGCCAAAATTCCGGCTAAAATATAGCCCAAAACCGTCGGTTGTTTCAGTTTTTTGAACAACAGCGTTACAATCGCCGCATAAATAGTGATAAGCGTTAAATCTAAAATCAACGTATGAATCGTGTGCATTTTTATGCTGTCCTAAAAAGTTTGAACCTTTTATAGGCTAAGTAAAAAGTATTAACATTTTAATAAAAAAACAAGAGCTTAGCTAAATATTTTTTGCTAAAATCAAATATTGTTCCGGCGTAATGTTTTCGGCGCGGTCGGTCAAAGCCACTCCGGCAAATTCACAGGCGCTTTCCAAATTTGCAAATCCTTTCAAACTTTGGCGAATCATTTTCCGCCGCTGTCCAAACGCCGCTTCGGTAATTTTTTCCAGCTTTGCCAGCTCCTCTGCCGACGGTATGTTTTCCTGCGGCGTAAACAGCAGCACCGAAGACCAAATTTTCGGCGCTGGCACAAAACAGCTCGGATTTAGATGAAACAGCAGCTTAACTTTGCAAACCAGCTGCGCCATAACTGATAAGCGCCCATAATTTTTATTGTTCGGTTCAGCCGAAATTCTCTCCGCCACTTCTTTTTGAAACATCAGCGTAAGGCTTTTGAACTGCCGCATATTTTGCAAAAATCCCAGCAGCAGCGGCACAGAAATATGATACGGAAGATTGCTGACAATACTTTTAGCACATTCCGAAGGCTGCATAAAATCAAATTTCAAAGCGTCGCCATTCACAATATGCAGTTTATCACCATAGAATGTTTGCAGCTCGCGCATAATTTCTATGCAGCGCTCATCCATTTCTATCACGGTCAGGCTATGTGGATTGTTTTTCAGCACCGCACGGGTCAATCCCCCTGGTCCTGGACCGATTTCATACACATCTTCAGCCGAAAAATCCTTTAATCCGCGCGCCTCTAAAGAACTGCGGATAATTTTGTCAGTAATATTCTGATCCAGCAAAAAATTCTGTCCTAAAGCTTTTTTAGCCATCAAGCCGTAATTATCGACAGTTTCGCGTAAAGAAGGCAGTTCGCTCATCATATTTTCTTTTCAATCAAAGCGCGGCTGCGCAGGTTTTTAATATAGCGATTGGAATATTCTTCCAATTTTTTATTTTCCAAAAAGTTTTTCACTTCTTGTCTTGACGGTGTTTCCGGCTTATCTATTGCCGGATTGAAAACTTTTTCCATTTTGAAAATATAAAAATCTTTACCAAAAGCAATCGGGTCGGAAACTTCCCCGTCTTTCATTTTCAGAATTGAATTTTCCAAAACCGACGGCAGTTTTCCTTTGCTAATCCAGCCTAAACGCCCGCCGTTTGCCGCACTTGGGCTTTGTGAAAACTGCATAGCATATAATTCAAACCGCGGATCGTGGCGCAAATTTTCCACCAGCTGCTCCAAATCTTTAGCATCTTTTTTATCAATCACAATTTCCGAAACCATAAATTTTTGTTTGGTTTGGTCTTTTTTGATTTCTGCCAATGCCTTGTTAATATCCGATTCGCCGATATTAACTTCATTATAGCCTTTTTGTGTAATCAGCTTTTGCCATGCTAAATCCGCCTCTATCTGCGTACTCCAAACTTTTACGCTGACTTTAGCGTCATTCAAAACTTTTTTAAGCTGTCCTGCTGGCATATTATTGCTCTGCTCAAACCGGCGCAAAGCCTTATCAATTTCTTTTTGGCTGATTTTTATTTTATTTTTTTCCGCCTCTTGGATTTTCAGCTTTTCATCTATCGCCGACTGCAGAACTTTTCCGGTAATCATCGCTTTTGTCTGCTTATTATATGGAATTCCGGTCATTAAAATAAAAGCGTTAATCCGACTCTGCATATCGCTGCTGGTAATAACCTCGCCGTTTACTAAAGCATAAATTTTGAGCTTATTTTCATAAAGAGTGATTGGTTTCAAAGCTTCGGCGCGGCGGCGTTCTGCTTCTTTTTGAGCTTCTTCCATGGCACGGCGGCGAGCCTCTTCCATAGCTTTCCGGCGGGCAAATTCTTCTTGCTGCAAACGTATTTTGCGGGCTTGTTCGCGGCGTTCTGCAATATCGGCTTTTTCGTCATCGCTTAATTGGCGGTATTGGTCGGCATTACGTCGAAACATAATAGAATTAGTATTCGGACGCTCCATGCGGGCTTGACTATCCAGCTCCTGCAAATTCATTTCCTGCGCCATAGCGCTGCCGGCAAAACCGCATAAAATGCCCAACATCAAAACTAGCTTTTTCATTGTTCCTCCTTCATCAAGACCCGAAACTGCCAATGGTTTTCAGATAGAATGTCGTGCCAAATTCATAGCTGTTTTTCAAATCAGGGTTGCTGCTGTTATATTTTTTAACAGAGGTAACCCATTTCAAACATTCGTCTTCATAAATCACATTGCCGCCATGTTCCAGCGAACCACGGCTGTTTTCAGTCAAATCCTGCAAATTATACACGCTCACAGACCAAAACTGCGAAAGCGCCGAGCTCAAAGAAGTATATAATTCTTTACGTTCCGAATACAACTGATTGTAATAGGTGTTTCCCCGCAAAAAGATGTATGAAGTATAGGCGCGTAAAAAAGACGGTCCGAACCCAGCTCCCAATTCGCTGTATTTAGCATCAAGAGAATCTTTATCCAATCTGAACCGATAATTTAAGTTCAAATATTCATTCGGTTCTGCATTAACGCGTCCGACATAATCGCTGAACTTCGAATTATAATCGCTGTCCAAACTTTGCGTAAAGCTGCTGTCCTTATCTTGTTCATAGCTTTGAGCAATAAACGCTGACGTACGTCCGATAATATCGCCGTAAGAACTCCAGCGCAAACCATAGCTGACACGGCTGCCCGTATCGTTGCGGTCATATCCTGCGTATCTGTCCAAATCCAAAACATTCGTATCATCAAAATAAACGTCTTCGCTGTCCTCGTTTGGAATTTTATCTGCTTTATTGCCGCCATTCGGAGCCAATACGCCGACCACTACCGGCTCAATAATCTGCCGCGAAGCTTCATTGGCGCGGACAAACGGCAAACGCCATTCAATACCGGCTTGCGGGAAAAATCTTGTAACCGTGCCGCTGTATTTGTCATTTGGCAAATATTGATAGCGGTTCACATAATAGGCATCGGATTTTAATGAGGCAACAAAACGATATTTTTCACCAAACGACGATGTAAACGGCAGTTCCCAAGCATTGATGGAAGTTAAACGCTGTGTGCTTTTTCCGTCTTTATGATAAATTGACGCACTGTTAAATTCATTTTTGAAATATGAGCCGATAGAACTCGGATCGGAATACATTTCCACATCAATCAGCGGAGCAACCGTCGGCTTGCGGCTGTTTATCTCACGGAACTGATTTTCATTATTGCGGCGCAGATTATAGCTTAAAATTTCATAGTAATAAGCCTCAACCGACGCATAATCACGTCCGCTGAACCGCTCAAAGCTCAAATTAGAAGTCAGCCACGCATCATCTTGATACGGCAGGCTCAGCTCTTTCAAATAAATATAGTCGGAAACATATTTCCAATCATATTTCATTCGCCACAAGTCATTGATATCATAACGTCCTTTAGCAAAAATATTGCCGCGGTGCTGCGGACGACCGTCTTTGCCGTCTTTTAAATAACTTCCGGAAATATCTGTGTCGGCGCTGTAAAAATATTGCTGATAGCTGCCGCCCCAAACCATACCTTTATCCGAAGAATATATCGGCGAAAAAATAACATTTGTTTGGTCGTTAACCGCCCAAAAATAGCGAGGCTGCACAACGGCACCCAAATAATTTGAGCTTCCCATCGTCGGCGCCAAAAAGCCGGAACGCCGTTTTACGCTTGGATCAGGGTGTGAAAAGAACGGCGTATAGAAAACCGGTACATTTTTAATTTTTATCACCGCATCATTATAATGCACGTTTTGGCTTTCTTCATTATGCTGAACCTTGCGGGCGCTGATAGACCACAGCGGAGACTGAGCGTCGCACATATCGCAAGGCGTATAAGTGGCATAAGCCAATTGTTTTCTACGGTTGTTTTTCTTTCTAAAACTCCTGGCAAAAACGTGCGATTCGTCTTTTAGCAAAACCTTTATATGCTGCATTTCGCCGGTAGTCATTTGCTCGGTAAGCTCCACTTTATCGCTGTATACAATAGAGCCGTCGGACGAATATAAACGCACATTGCCCTGCGCCGTTACCAAATCTTTATTTTGATTATAGACTAACTTATCTGTTTGCAAACGCATTCCGCTATAAAAAATTTCCACATCGCCTTTTGCAATAATCAAGCCGTTTTTTTCATCATTAGTCAATTCATCGGCACTGAAATTTATAGCATTCTGCCCTTCAATATTGTTGTCTTCGGCAAACTGAATATTTGTAATATTATGCGCCACGTCCATTGCCGCATGAGGAGTTTTATTTTCCTTGCGCTGAATTTCTCCGGCTTCATTAACGGCAAAAGCCTGCCCGCTGCACAGCAGCACAACCGGTAACAGCAATCTTATGCCCAAACTACAACAGATTCTCATGGTGCTCCTTTGCCTTAAAGCGGCGAAAATAAAACGGATTATAAAAAAACAGCATATACAAACAAATTGCAAACGGCAATAAGCAATTCAAATATAAAACCGGCAGCAGCAAAAGCGAACGCCCGCACAAGTTGGTTAAGGCTAAATCGCCGCCCAAAACAATAACCATGCACAAAACCTCTATGCTGATAATCTTGGTCTGACCGCGGCGGTTAAAATTGCAAACCAAAAGCCCCACGCATGCCAATAATGAAAAAAGCAAATTATATAACGGATACAAAATGCGGCGGTGTCCTTCGACAATGCTTTTGCGTTTGGTCGGAGCATCAAGTGTTTCATCATTTCCGGCATTCAGCAATTCCCAAATTGAACGCTCACGCACCGTCTGATTTTTCTTCTTTTTACTTTCCACACTATTAAATTCCGCCGAATAGCGAGAAAATGAAAGAGTGCTGAATTTGTAATCTTTAGTATTAACTTCCTGCCGCACGCCGTTAATAAACAAAATTCTCGGACCTTTTTCTGTTTGTATAACCCGCCCTTTTTCAGCCGTTAAGGTAACTTTTACATCCGGTTTACTTTCATCGCTGACAAAAATACCACTAACCGAACCGTCATCTTCATGCTTGTTAACAAACACGGTTATGCCGTTTTTCAAACTAGTAAACTCCCCTTCGCGGAAAACCATCTGCGTCAAGTTATTTTTCACCCGCCATTCCAAATCGCGGAATCTCGCCTCTGACCAAGGAATACCCCAGTTCATCACAAACACGTTGAACAGCGCCAAAATAATGCCCACCGCAACTGCGGCTTTAGAGTTATTCCACGGACTGATGCCCGCCGACTGCATAACCACCAATTCGCGGTCGGCAATCAAACGGTTATACACAAATAATACCGTTACAAAAACCGCCACCGGCGACAATATATTGAAAATGCGCGGCATTAAAAGAGATGTCATTTCAGCAAACAAATACACCGGCAGCCCCTGCCGTGTAACCATTTCCACAAATTTAAGCGACTGCGTCAGCCATAGCATAGCCAGCAGAGAGAAACAAACCAGCAGAAAACCTATAAAAATCTGCTTAAAAATATAAACGTTCAATATCTTCATGCACAAGATTATATTTCAGAAATAAATAATAATCTGTTAAATATACCATTTATTTTTTCGCGTCAAACAAAAAAGTCCGAAAAATACGGACTTTTAATTTTATCAATGTATGTTTGCAGAATTTTTTATTGCTTATCTTCTTTTGAAGCAGCCTGTTTTCCGCCTTTAGTCACCACCACCATGGCTTCGCGCAAAATACGGTCATTCAGCGTATAACCTGACTGCAGCTCGGCAATAATTGTGCCTGCAGGTTTTTCTTTATCTTCTACTTCTTGCACCACACGTTCAAAATTCGGGTCAAAAACTTTATTCAAGCTATCCAGCTTTTTAATGCCGAATTTGCCAAACACCTTAGAAAGTTCGTTTTGCGTTAATTCCACACCCTTAATAAAAGCCTCGCATTTGGTTTTGGTTTCATCGTCAACAGAGCTTAACGCACGCTGCAAGTTATCTGCCACGCCCAACAGCTCTTTAGCAAAAGAAGAAATTGCATATTTAGAATTTTTTTCAATTTCCTGCTGACAGCGTTTTTTAGTATTCTCAGCTTCGGCATAAGCGCGCAAAAAAGAATCTTTCAGTTTTTGATTCTCTTCTTTCAAGCTGCTCAACTCGTCTTTACCTTCAGAGTTTTGCACATTTTCAGAATTTTCTTCCGCCGCGGTTTGTTTTTCTTTTTTTTCTGCGGTTGCGGACATATTTTCTTTTTTATCGGTCATTACAACACCCTCTTTAATTTTGTTAGGATAATATCTATATAGAACTTAGTGACTAATCGCAAACAAGTCAAGAGCATAAGTCCGTTTTCTGTTGAAGGTTATATTTTTTAATGATATACCACAAAGTATATTATATTTAGAAAGAAATTGTTATGACCAAGGTTAATCTTAATTCCAGCTCTACCAAAACGTTTGCTTTTTTGCCGACGAATTTTAACAAAAAAAAATTTAGCCTGAATTACGCTGTGCCTAATGACCCGATTTTGCAGCAAATGCAAAACATGGCAAAGCAGCTGTGTTTAACCAATAAATTTTGGTCAGAAAATCAACAAATTCACGCTTGGATGATTACTGCCGAAACCGCTACTTTTATGAAATGCGGCGGGCTTGGCATGGTGGCTTCGGAACTTCCTGAAAATTATAATCAGGTTTTTGCCTCTCAAAAAAGCGATATTACAATCATCACGCCTATGTATATCGGCGACACTGGACGCAAAAAATGCACATTTGAAAATGACATTTACACCGGAGCCGAAGGCAAGCAAGTCAAAGTTAAAAAAATCTGCGTGGTTAAAGTACCATTTTTAGGCAGCCGCAATCGTTTTTGCCATTTCAAAGTAGAAGTTTACAAAGGCAATTTAAACGGCGCCGATTATTTATTTTTGCAAAACGAACGTTTCTTTTCCATTGAGCCGGCGGCAGAAAATCCATCGGGACAAGGCGGCTGCTATGTTCTCAACAAGCTGAATATTGATGAAGTCGAGCGTTTTGCTTTTCTTTCCAAAGCTGTTTATTGCCTGCTGGAAAGCATTGTCCTAAAACAAATAAACAACATCGACCTGCCTAACATTCTCATTGCAAATGACTGGCACAGCGGTGCCATTTCCGGCTTAACCAAATATCTAACTTTGGCAAAAGTCTATGCCGGACGCCTTGCGCTGGACATTGCCGACAAATTAAAAAACATTCCGATTATTCACATTGCCCACCACATGGGCTATCAAGGCTGGGATTATGATAACACCTCTAAAATTCTCAATTCCCTATACGAGGATTTAGCCTCTTTGGTTTTGAAAAATGCCAAAGCCATAAAAAACAGCAATCCGCGCACTTCTAACACTTTATTAGTCGGCGACACCTATAATCAAGCCTCTTGCAATATGCACCTTGCCGACCGCATTGTTACCGTTTCCAAAAACTACATGGAAGAAGTATCGCGGGAAAAAAGCTTTGGTTTTGACTTCCGCGACATTCTAAAAATTCGCAAGAATTGCCGCACATTTTTTGGAATTGTCAATGGCTATGAAAAAAAACTCATTTCGCCGAACGCTAAAAAAATTGAACTGATTAACAACTATTTCGGCGACACGCAGTTCAAAGTTTATAACGAAAATTCACTGCAAAACAAGCTGCACAACAAAAAAGAATGTATCAAATTATTGTCGCGTTTGGCAACCGATGAAAACTATCGGCAAAAAGTTATCCCAATGATTGACACCTATAAATTTGACGATATTTCTTCTGCTTTGCATGAAGCGGAGAGCATTCCTTTTATTTGTATGACCAGCCGTTTGGTTGAGCAAAAAGGCTATGACATTGCTTTAAACGCCATTCTCAGAATGTCTGACAAATATAAAAATTCACCGCAGGATTTTCCTATTTTTGTTTTGGGCGGCGCTGGTAACAAAGATTTGTTTCATGACCTGATGACGCTAAAAGACAATACCAAACAAATTTACCGTGAATTTGCCAAACGCATTTTCGTTTTTCATGGCTATAACGACCAGTTTGCCTATTCTGTGCAGCTGGCAGCCGACTTTTACCTTATGCCGTCATATTTTGAACCTTGCGGACTGACGCAGATGGAAGCCATGGCAAAAGGCTGCCTGCCTATTGCTACTTCCACTGGCGGTTTAGTTGACACCATTCAAGACGGCATCGATGGTTTCAGAACAGAGGTATTTTTTGCCGACGGCAACCGTGTTTACGGACCAAACCTTCCGGCTCAGCACCTCAAAAACAACATCAATGCCTATTTTGAAACAATGGAAAGAGCTATCCGCTGTTTTTATTCCGCGCCTAAAGTTATGCATCAAATGCAGCGCGCCGCCATGGAAAAAGACTTTAGCTGGTCCATTCCGCACGGCTCAGTATATAAATATGACAAACTGTTTCACACCGGAACGCTATAACTGAAAATCAGCCCTGCCTAATAAATAGCTGTTGTAATGCTGACAAAAATATGCTTTAATTATATTAAAACATAAAGGAGTTAACATTATGCGCAAAATGATTGATATAGATTTCGGTTCATCTCGCTATAACGAACTGGTAGAACTTCGTTATAAAATTCTGTTAGAACCGCTGGGCTTAAAGTTTTTGGATTCGTTTCGCGCTAAAGAAGCCAATTATCTGCACATCGGCTGTGTAGAGCAGCTGGACGACAAGCTTGTCGGCGGATTGATTTTGGCGCCTTTGGATAATGAGCGGATTCGCTTGATGCAAGTGGCTGTCGACACCGTATACCGCGGAGAAGGCGTTGGACGGGAGCTGGTAAAATATGCCGAAAAGCGCGCCAAAGAAGCCGGTTACAGCCAAATAATTATGCACGCCATGCTTTCGGTGGTCGGATTTTATGAAAAACTTGGTTACCATGCTGAAGGCGATGTGTTTGACGAACAAGGCATAACCTTCTTAAAAATGGTCAAGGATTTATAGTATGAGCTCTCAAAAGTCTTTAATCGCCGGCTATTTAAAACATCGCTTTTTTGAAAGATTCGATGTAAAAGGGCATGATTTGTCTGCCATAGCTTTGCGCAAGCTGCGGAATAACCTGCCTGAAGATAAGTTCCAATTTTTTCAGCAATTGGATTCGGCGACTAACAGCATAATAGAGCTTATATCCGAAGATACGGAACGCGACGGCACTCCGAATGATGAAAAAATTATCAATGACTATGAAAAACTGGCTGACGACAAAAATCTGCCGCGCGCCGTCCGCATTCAAATGTACGACTTAGTTTTAACAGGTCATGAAAAATACATTGAAGGCAACACTCTTTATTTGAATGTTTTGAATAAAAAGCTTTCGCTGCTGAATAAAAATCATATTTCAGATTTGAAGCATGCTGCCATGCTGATTAAACAGCACTCGTTTGGCGTTTTATACAGCCTAAAGCACAAGCTTTTGTCCGCTGTCCGGAAAAAGCTTTCTGATAATGACTATCCAGATCCCAAAGAAAGCGCCATGCTCAAAAGTATGTCGGCAGAAGAAAAAAAGCAGCACCGCATAGCCCTGGCGCGCCAAAAAGTTGCCGATATTGACCAACGCTTAAATAAAAGCCTGCCTCCTGATGAAAAAATAGAATTATTGCTGCAAAAGTTAAACGCGTTAAGCAACTGCGGTTTAGGGCGCCTGAAAACCTGCCGCGCTAAATACGCCGTCTATCAAGAACTTGAATATCTTTCTATTGTCAACCATGATATGGAAGCCGCTGATTTTTATGCCCACGAGCAGACTCACCAAGACGAGGTAGTAAACAACATTTTCAAATATGTCCGCTTGCGCGCCAAAGGTCGAAAAGTCTAGTTATCCAAATACATCGGGCTTTGCTTATAATTTTTAATCAAATATTTCAGCAGCACGCCGATAATTGCGGCACATGGCACGGCGATTATCATACCGAGCAAGCCTAAAAGAACGCCGCCGGCAAGCAAAGCAAACATCACCCACACCGGATGCAGACCGATATTTTCACCCACCAATTTCGGCGTCAGGAAATTTCCTTCCAAAAACTGTCCGATGCCGAACACCATCAAAACTGCTATAATTTTCGGCATTGTACCGTATTGGGTAATCACCAGCGCCATTGCCATCAAAAAGCCTGAAATGCTGCCGACATATGGAATAAACGAGATAACACCAGCAATAAAACCGACAACCACGCCCATTTCCAAACCTACCAGCCATAATCCTAAAGAATAGTAGCTGCCAAGGCACAGGCAAACCAACGCCTGTCCTCTCAAATAGCCGGAGATTATACGGTTTACTTCCTGCATGCCGTCCAAAACCGTTTGTTTATGCTTTTGTGGAATCAATCCCTGAATTTTAGCTGTAAACAAATGCCAGTCGCGCAGCATATAAAAAGCCACTACCGGCGAAATAAGCAGCAGCGACAGCACATTGATAAAAGCAAATCCGTTGCTGACAATGCTTTGCAGGACTTTGCCCAAAATCTTAATATAATTAGCCATATTTTCTTGTAGTGCGCTTTCCACATTGTCATAGCTAAAACCGAAACGCGCTTTAATTTCACCCAAAATCGGCAGCAGTCTTTGCGAAAAAGAACGGGCATATTCCGGAAGTTTGGCTACATATTCAGCCGCTTGCGAAACCACGGCGCTGCAAAGCAAAACCACCAAAGGCAGCAAAATCAAAAGCGATATGCCCATAACCACGGTTGTGGCTACCGTACGCGAAATACTGCCGTTTTTAGAAACTTTGCTGACCAGCGGGTCTAAAAAATATGCCAGCACAATACCCACCACAAACGGCAGCAGCACCGAACGTAAAGCATATAAAAAACCGCCACTGATTAAAAACACAAACAAAAACAGCACATACCGCTGAGTATCAACATTTTTCTTTGTCATCGCCTTACCTTAAAATATAAAAATTATCACTAGCTTCATAGCTCAAGCCCAGCTCCTGAAAAGAATTAAGCAGGTCATCTTGCGAGCCGTTATAGTTTATGCTGAAGCTAACTTTGCCGCCGCCCAAGCTTTTGGTGTCTATACTGTCAACCTGCGGCAAAGCGGTTATTGCCGCGCTTTTCATCAGCCATTCTTTCATATTTCCGTATTCGTAAACTGCGTTCAGCATTCCGCCGGCATCGCTTCCTTTTTCGCTTTCCGCCTCGCGCTCCATATTTGAAATAAACATCACGCTTTTTTCAACGGCTTTATCTAACAAATTCCCCTCGCCGTCGTTATAAACCGAAAAGCTGTTTTCGTTTTTTGTTTTTTCATTTTTGACGGTTATTTTCAAATCACCGTTTTCCAGCGATTCGGCATAAATCACATACACTCTGTCCGAACCGAAACGATTAGAAATTTCATTATATAAAGAAGAGTCCATATAAAGCGCGTTTTCCGCTGTTAAATTTTCCACATCTTCAAAACGTGCGCCCGCCGTTTGTACTTCCATCGTGCCGAATTTTATAAGTCCCTTGCTGGACCAGTTTGCCCGCCAAACATTAGAATCTTCCCAAAGCAGCGGCGCCGTGCGCGGCATCGCTTTATAAACCGGAATAACTAAAAGATTGGTTATTTCGGCGTCTATCATATTATTTTCTGCCAAATAGTCTTTCAAAAGCGGTCCGTTTATCTGCACGGTTAAAACGGCTTTATACTTTGTGCCGCCGGCTTTTTCATCGGCAACGCTGACAGATTGCACAAAATGCAATATTTCATCATCGCTCAAATTTTTCAGGTTTTCCACATTTTCAGCCGAAGTCAATTGTCCGGCAACCTCTAAGAACCCCTGCCGCTGCGCTTCCTGCATAGCCTTGTCTTTGGCTTTAACCGAATTTTCCGCCTCAACTTCCACCGGAATCTGCGCTTCAAAATTAACTTTTGCCCAAACCGGAAACGCCATCAGCAAAGCTGCCGCCCAAACAACTATCATTTTCATCAAAAAATCTCCCTGATTCTTTTTTTCTTAAAATAATATAGCTTAAACAAAAATGCAAAACTTTTATCAAACATTTTAATCTAATTTTAAAAGATAAGCAGTTAATTAAATATAACAATTTTTAATATATAAAGGACGTTTATAATGATAAAAAGCACATACATCAAAAGCCTGCTGGAACGGGCAAAAAAAGATTTGAAAACTATTGTACTTCCGGAAGGCGAAGATGAGCGTGTTTTAGCCGCTGCTCATATGATTACAGCCGAAAAAGCCGCTAAGGTAATTATTTTGGGCGATGTCGAAAAAATTAAAGAATTTTACGCTGCAAAAGGCTGGAGTTTGACCGATATAGAATTAGTAAAACCGGAAGAAGATTCCCGCCTGCCGGAATATACCGAATTGCTCTATAATTTGCGCAAAGAGAAAGGATTGAGCCGTGAAGACGCCACTAAATTAGCCTTAAATTATAACTATTTCGGCACTTTAATGATAAAATCCGGTCACGCCGACGGTATGGTTTCCGGTGCTAATCACTCCACTGCCGACACCGTGCGTCCGGCTTTGCAGATTATAAAATCCGCCAAAAAAGGCAGCAGCGTTTCTTCATTTTTCATTATCTTGTCCAACAACAAGCCTTATGTTCTGTCGGACTGCGGCATTATTATTGAGCCGACTGATAAAGAATTGGCTGATATTGCTTTGAACGCTGCCGAGACGGCTATCCATTTTGGTATTGAGCCTTCTATTGCTATGCTTTCATATTCCACCAAAGGTTCAGGCAAAGGCGATAATGTAGACAAAGTCGTCCGCGCCACTAAAATGGTGCAGGAAGCTTTGCAAACCGAAGAATATAAAAACCTTGGCATAGAAGTTGATGGCGAACTGCAAGCCGATGCTGCTTTGGATTCGGTAGTTGCTGCTAAGAAAGCTCCAAACAGCCATGTTGCCGGTCACGCCCGCGTTTTGATTTTCCCTAATTTGGAAGCTGGAAACATCGGTTACAAACTGCTGCAGCGTTTGGGCGGCTGCGAAGCTTACGGACCGATTTTGCAAGGTCTGAACGCTCCGGTTAATGACTTGTCCCGCGGCTGCTTTGCCGAAGATATTGTCGGCGCAATTGCCATCACCTGTATTCAAGCTCAAAAATAAAGGATTAAGCTATGGAAAAAATTTTAGTTATAAACTGCGGTTCCTCTTCTCTTAAATTTCAGCTCTATAACGTTGATAACGGAAATTATAATGTTGTTTCCAAAGGTATTGCCGAACGCATCGGACAAGCTAATTCCATTCTAAAATATCAGCATACCGGCGCTGACAAAAAAGAAGAGCTGATAAGTATGCCTACCCACGCTGAAGCCATTAAAGATGTGCTGAAATGCCTGCTGAACGGCGCTTTAAAAAATTTGGAAGAGCTTAGCGCTGTCGGTCACCGCATTGTGCAGGGCGGCGATATCTTCAAAGGTTCGGTTTTGATTACCGATAAAGTAATTGAACAAATCGCTGATTTGTCGGATTTGGCACCATTGCACAATCCGGCCCACGTTTTGGGTATTAAAGCTGTTAAGGCTGCTTTGCCAAACATTCCGCAAGTAGCGGTGTTCGACACTTCATTCCATCAGACCATGCCGCCTGAAGCCTATCGTTATGCTTTGCCCGAAGACCAATATGTGCGCAACAAAATCCGCCGCTACGGCTTTCACGGCACTTCTCACAAATACGTTTCCGAACGCTGTGCCGAGCTGATTGGCAAAAAAGGCAAAATCATCACCTGCCACATGGGCAACGGTGCTTCTATCTCCGCCATTGACAACGGTGTTTGCGTTGATACATCTATGGGATTTACTCCTCTTGCCGGTACAATTATGGGCACTCGCTGCGGCGATATTGACCCTTATATTCCGCTCTATATTGAAAAGAAAGACGGTTTAAGCGCTCATGAAGTCAATGAAATGATGAACAAGCAAAGCGGTATGCTGGCTTTGTGCGGCTATTCTGACAATCGCGACATTGAAGCTGGCTATTTAAGCGGCAATGAAAAATGCATTCTTGCCACCAAAACTTATGTTCACGCTTTGCTGAAATACATCGGCGCTTACATTGCCGTATTGGGAGGCGTTGACGCCATTGTATTTACGGCAGGCGTCGGCGAGCACGGCGTTATTATCCGTCAATTGGTTATGGAACATCTGTCTTATTTGGGTATTAAGCCGGACTATGAAAATAACAAAAAGCACGCGACAGAAATTATGATTTCCACACCGGATTCAAAAGTCAAAGTTTTTGTTATCCCCACCGATGAAGAATTAGTTATTGCCCGCGACACTATGCGTTTGGCATTGCATAAATAAAACTTCTGCAATCAGCAAAATAAAAAGGCAGCCTCTTCTTCAGACTGCCTTTTTTGCTGAACCTATGCAGCTATTGCACATTGCCAAACGGATTTATATCTTTTTCATCAGGCGTTGCGCGCAAATCAAACATATTGATTACAGGCACGCAGATAAAGATTGATGAAAATGTACCGATAATGATACCTGTGGTAATAACAAATGCAAAACTGCGCAAAGCATCACCGCCGAACACCAGCAAAGCCAAAGAGGCTAAAAATGTGGTTACGCCGGTCAAAATCGTGCGGGAGAAAATGTCGTTAATACTCTTGTTCAACAAATCATATTGCGGCATTTTCTTATATTTTTGCAGGTTTTCACGTACACGGTCATAGGTTACCACCGTATCATTCACTGAATAACCAGCCAAAGTCAAAATAGCGGCAATGGTGGTTAAGCTGAAATCCAAATGGAAAATAGAAACCAAACCAACTGTAATCAGCAGGTCATGGAACAAGCCGATCAAAGCACCGACCGCAAATTTCCATTCAAAGCGGAACCAGATATACATACTGATTGCCAGCATAGCGAATATTGACGCCAGCACGCCGGAAAGTTTCAATTCATCGCCGACTTGCGGGCCAACCGATTCGATTCTTTCAAAAGTAAAGTCATTATCCAGCATTTCTTTAATTTGCTTAACAGCAATACGCTGGCTTTCTTCATCGGCATTGTTCGCCTGAGCTCTAATCATCAGCTCATCTTGAGCATCGCCAAATGATTGCAGATTCAGCTCGTCCAGTTTCAAAGTGTCTAACTTGCGGCGAACGCTGTCCACATCAACCGAACCGCTTTTGCTTTTTACTTCAATCAGTACGCCGCCGGAAAAGTCAATACCATAGTTAAAACCGCGCACAGCAACGCTGACGATTGAAACAACAAGCAGCAATGCTGAAAGCGCATACGCCAGTTTGCGGTAGCCTAAAAAATCAATGCTTGTATCTTTGATAATCCAACTAAATATTTTCATTTTTATTATCCTTATATCTTAGAGTGGCAGTTTAGTCGGTTTAAATTTAGCCATCCAGGCTTCAACCAGCAAACGGCTTACGGTCACCGATGTAAACATAGAGGTAATGATACCAATAATCAAAGTTACGGCAAAACCTCTGACCGGACCGCTGCCGAAATAAAACAGCACCAAACCGGCAACAACGGTTGTCAGGTTAGAGTCAATAATGGTGCGATATGCTTCGGTAAAGCCCAAAGTAATAGCATCACGAATAGAACGACCTTTGTTTACTTCTTCGCGCATACGTTCAAAAATAAGAATGTTTGCGTCAACAGCCATACCCATGGTCAAGATAATACCGGCAATACCAGGCAATGTTAAAGTTGTGCCGATAAAGCTCATAATGCCCAGCATCAAAACAATGTTCAGCAAAACGGTAATATCAACCATAACGCCGAACAAACCGTATGCCATAACCATAAATACAACCACTGCAATCAAGCCGACAATTGAGGCAATCACGCCGTCATGAATGGAATCTGCCCCCAAACCGGCGCCGACAGTTCTTTCTTCCATCACTTCCAATGGTGCCGGCAAAGCGCCTGAACGCAGCAGCAAAGCCAAATCATTAGCAGATTTTGTTGTAAAGTTACCGGTAATAATACCGCTGCCACCTGTGATAGGACCTTGAATATTCGGAGCAGAAATAACTTCGTTATCCAAAACAATAGCCAACCTTTCGCCGACATGGCTGCTGGTTACTTCACCGAATTTGCGACCGCCCAAAGTATTGAAACGGAAGCTTACCACTGGCATGCCGTCCGAGAAAGAAACTCTGGCATCAGTCAAGTTTTCACCGCCGACAACCGGCTTTTTGATAACCACATACTGCTCGCCTTCCGAACCGTTCATCACGCGGGAAGTCTTGCTGATTTTACCGCGTTTAGCCTGAGCAACGCTGGTTGTTTCGTCTACCAAATGGAAAGACATTTTAGCTGTTTTACCCAGCAAAATTTTTACGCTTTCCGGATTCTGCACCCCTGGCAGCTGTACCAAAATACGGTCGGTGCCCTGTCCCTGAATGCTAGGCTCTTTTGTGCCGAGTTCGTCAATACGGCGGCGTACAATACCAATAGATTGGTCAATTACCTGATATTTCAAAGCGGTAATAGCCTGTTCGGTATAAGCGATTGTAACCAAACCTTCGCCATTGGCGTCATCAGTAACAACCAAACCTTCGTCAAGCTTGCGGAAAGCTTCTTTAGCCTTGTCGCGGGCTGCATAATCAGAAATTTTTACAAACACGCCTTTGTCAGAAGACTTCAAATCCTGATAACGGATTTTATGTTCGCGCAAAGATTGGCGGACTGAATCCTCCAAAGTGCTCATTTTATCTTTCAGCACGTCATCCATTTTAACTTGCAAAAGCAAACTTGAACCGCCTTGCAAATCCAATCCCAAACTAATCGGCTGCCACCATTTCGGCAGATTTTGCTGATTCGGTAGAATATTCGGAATCGCAAAAAACACACCGACCAGACAGATACCGATGATAATTAAAATTCTTTGCAGAGATAACTTATACATCTGTTCTTCCTTTTATTTTGTTTTTTTAGTTTTTGTTTTAGCAGGCTTGGTTTCAGCCTGTTTTGTTTCTGGAACAACCACGCCGTTAATAGTCATGCGTTCCACCACCACATTAACGCCGCCGGCAATTTCCACAGTAACTTCTGCACCGTTAAGTTTGGTAACTTTACCATAAATACCGCCGCCGGTCAGCACTTTATCGCCGACTTTCAAATTTTCCGCCATTGCCGCATGCTCCTTAATTTTTTTGGTTTGCGGACGAATGAGGAAAAAGTAGAAAATAACCAAGATTAAACCAAGCTGTGTTAATGTTACAGCCATAGAACCGCTTTGCATTCCGGCATTGCCTGCCGCGGCAAAAGCATCACTAATCAGCATTTTTGTCTCCTTTCACATAATTTTATGCCACAGTTTTACATCAAATTATTGTGATAAAAAACTAAAATTTCAAGTTATTAACGGAATTTTTAACTTTTAGGGAAGGTATGGACGCGGATTAACGGATTTTTTGCCGGAACGCACCTCAAAATGCAGCTGCGGAGTAGTAACGCTGCCAGTGCTGCCGACGGTGGAAATTTTTTCGCCGCGCGATACCTTTTGCCCTTTTTTAACAAACAAACGGTCATTATGTGCATATGCCGTTATCCAGCCATCATTATGTTTTATCAAAATCAAATTGCCAAAACCTTTAAGCTCGTTGCCTGCATACGCCACCGTTCCGGCATCTGCCGCTTTAACATTGGTTCCCAGCGCCGCTTTAATATTGATTCCGTCATTTTTGCGTCCGCTGCCTAAATTACCGTAACCGGAAATAATTGTTCCCTTAACCGGCCAGTCAAATTTTGTTTTTCGAGCTTTCGGCGCCACGTAACTGTCGGTTATCGGTGCAGATTTCACCGGCGTATACGCGGTTTGAACCGAACTGGAATATGTATTAGTTTCGGCAGAAGATTTTTGCGCCGCAGCATATGAACTTGTCGGAACACTACCTACCGATGCCGGCAGCGCCAATTTGTCGCCCACATTTAAAGAATACGGAGTTTGCAAATTATTCACTCTGCTTAAAGAGGTCACATCTACATTATACTGCCGAGCTATGCTATATAAAGTATCTCCTCTCTGCACCGTGTGATATTGCTTTGCCGGCAGACTCAAAACCTGTCCCACATGCAAAGTATACGGAGCGTGCAGGCTGTTGGCGTTAATCAATTCTTTCAACGGAACGCCGTATCGGCGGGAAATGCTGTAGAGCGTATCGCCCCGCTGCACAACAATAGAGTTTGACGAACCCCAACCGTTCCAAATCCAGCCGCGTCCGGCGCATCCGCTCAAACTGAATATAAGCAAGGCTATGTATAAAATTTTTTTCACTAATCAGCGCTCCTCTAACCTTGCTTTTTGTCTCTTGTTCCAATTCCGTAGCGGTGAATTGCCAAACTGTTGCTCAAATATTTACGGGTACGGGAAAGCATATTCTCCGCCTCATCGTTATTTTTCCGGCGGGCGTAATAAATGCTAATCATGCTGGCATTCACTTTATCCACGTTCAATTTGCGGATATTTCCGATTATTTTTTCCCACAAAATTTGCGTGAGCTCGCCGATTTTATCATCATCAAACTGCTCCAGTATCATACCGAATTTTGTATGTTCAAACCTGCCGATTTTTACATCTTTGCCGGTACATTCTATACAGGCATCAGCCGCCAGCCGAAGCATTTTATCACCGGTTTCAAAGCTGAATCCTTTATTGATAAAATTATATATATCTGCCAGTTCTACCACAATCAGCAGCAACGGACGATTATAGCGATTACAGATTTTTACGCGTTCGTCCAAATATTTATAAAAACTTTCGGCATTCAGGATATCGCCGATAAGCTGGTCTTGTTCCTGTACTTGTTTCAGCTGCTTTTCCAAATTAAGCTGCTGTTTCAGCGGACGTCCCCAAAAGCTGATGCCGCGGCAATGCAGCAATTCGTTTAAAATCGGACGGGCGCGCAGCAGCACTGGAATTTTCGTACCGTCGGCTTTTTGCAACACCTGTTCCGAAGAAATAATGCGTTTTCTTTTTTTCAGCTGCCGGAAATTTTCTTCCAGCATTTCTCGATTTGCCGGAACATCTTTCAGCAAAGTCCCCAGCACACTCTGTCCTATCAAATTTTCGCGGCTAAATCCGCCGTATTGCAAAGTATCGCCGTTAACCTGAGTGATTTTCATATCTTTATCGACATTGAATTTCAAATAATAAGTTTGCTGCGTCTGAGAATTTTCTGATGTTGCCAAAATATTGCTTTCCTGCACAAGCTCTTTCATTTCGTGCAGTTTAAAATGCAGTAAAACCACATACAATACCAAAGCAATAATCAGCCCTAAAAGTCCGTAAATCATTTCTATTCCTTTTCCACTACCTACTTGTTTAACGCAAATAAATAAATATTAAGTAAACAACTATTGATTTTTTTGCAGGTTTTGCGTATGATGCGTCAGTTTTATAAAACAGAAACAGAGGATTGGTTTAAATTGGCAGAAAAACCGGAAATAGAAGACTTTAGCGGCAACAAATATAAATACGGCTTTACCACGGATATTGCCGCAGATACCGCGCCGAAAGGCTTGAATGAGGATATTATCCGCCTGATTTCGGCAAAAAAAGGCGAGCCGGATTGGCTGCTGGAACGCCGCTTAAAAGCCTATAGCCATTGGCTGACGATGAAAGAACCAAGCTGGGCTAAGCTGGTATATGATAAAATTGACTACCAAAATTTAAGCTACTACGCTGCTCCGGTGCAAAAAGCCAAACCCAAGAGTTTAGACGAAGTGGATAAAAATCTGCTCGATACCTATAACCGCTTGGGCATTCCTCTTAAAGAACAAGAAGTTTTATCCGGAGTGGCTGTGGACGCTGTGTTTGACAGCGTTTCAGTTGCCACCACCTACCGCGCGCGCTTGGCAGAAAAAGGCATTATATTCTGTTCCATTTCCGAAGCGGTGAAAGAACACCCCGATTTAGTGCAAAAATATCTAGGCTCGGTTGTGCCGTATACCGATAACTTTTTTGCCTGCTTAAATTCGGCAGTGTTTACCGATGGTTCGTTTGTTTATATTCCTAAAGGCGTAACCTGCCCGATGGAACTTTCCACCTATTTCCGCATAAACGCTAAAAACACTGGTCAGTTTGAACGCACGCTGATAATTGCCGAAGACGACAGCTATGTTTCCTATTTGGAAGGCTGCACCGCTCCGCAGCGCGATGAAAACCAGCTCCATGCCGCAATTGTGGAAATTGTGGTTTTGAACAACGCCGAAGTCAAATATTCCACCGTACAGAACTGGTATCCGGGGGATAAAGACGGCAAAGGCGGCGTTTATAACTTTGTAACCAAACGGGCAGCCTGCCGCGGACGCAATGCTAAAATCTCTTGGACGCAGGTAGAAACCGGTTCGGCAGTAACTTGGAAATATCCGTCCTGCGTGCTGGAAGGCGATAATTCTTCCGGCGAGTTTTATTCGGTCGCCATTACCAACAACCGCCAGCAGGCAGACACCGGAACCAAAATGATTCATATCGGTAAAAACACCACCTCTAAAATTATATCCAAGGGCATTTCCGCCGGCTATTCTAATCAAACTTACCGCGGCTTAGTAGCAGTAAGCAAAAACGCCGACAACGCCCGCAACTATTCGCAATGCGACAGCCTGCTGATTGGCTCCACCTGCGGCTCCCACACTGTGCCGTATATTACAAACCGCAACAAATCTGCTGTGTTGGAACACGAGGCAACCACTTCAAAAATCAGCGATGAGCAGCTGTTTTACTGCCAGCAGCGCGGAATTAGCGAAGAAGAAGCCATTGGGCTCATTGTGAACGGTTTTTGCAAAGAAGTTATGCAGCACCTGCCGATGGAATTTGCCATTGAGGCGGCTAAACTTATAAACATCAGCCTTGAAGGAGGCGTAGGATAAAGGATTTTATCATGTCAGAAAAATTGCTAGAAGTTAAAAATTTATGCGCCCGCGTGCCGGAAAAAGAAATCATCAAAGGCTTGAACCTCACCATTAACAAAGGCGAAGTTCATGCGCTGATGGGACCGAACGGCGCCGGTAAATCCACTCTGTCTTACGTTTTAGCCGGCAAGCCTGATTATGAAGTAACTTCCGGCAGCGCTGAATTTAAAGGACAAGATTTGCTTGCCTTAAAACCGGAAGAACGCGCTTGGCTCGGTTTGTTTTTGAGCATGCAGGCACCGGTGGCTATTTCCGGCGTCAGCTGCAGCAGCTTTTTGAAACATGCGGTAAACGCCAAACGCAAAGCTATGAATTTGCCCGAACTTGACGCCGCCGAATTTTTGAAATTATTACGCAGCAAAGCCAAAGAACTGAACATCAGCGGCGAAATGCTGAAGCGTGAAATGAACGTCGGCTTTTCCGGCGGTGAAAAAAAGCGCTTGGAAGCTTTGCAGATGAGCTTGCTGGAACCGGCTTTAGCTATTCTTGATGAAACGGATTCCGGACTTGACGTTGACGCCATAAAAATTGTGGCAGAAAGCGTCAACCACCTGCGCACCAATGATACTTCCCTTTTGGTCATCACTCACCATGTTAAGCTTTTAACCTATTTGCAGCCTGATTATGTGCATGTTTACGCCGACGGTCACATTATCTGCTCCGGCGATATGTCTTTGGCGCAAGAAATTGAAAATAACGGCTACACTCAATTTATAAAGGCGGCATAAATGAGTTTAACACAGCAAAATATTGAGCTTTGGGGCGAGGATATGCCGTGGCTTGCCGGTCTGAGGGAAAAAGGACTGCTTGCTTTTGAAAAAGCCGGACTGCCTAACGCTAAAACCGAAGCTTGGAAATATTCGTATTTGAAAGATTCCGCTTTTGAAAATTTGGTCATAGACACCGAGCCGCATCATTGTGACTGCCACGGCGAATGTCATTGCCACGAAACAGACGATTTGCCTTTTGAAACCATTAAAATTCCATTCTGCAACGGCAAGCCGGACGCCGACCATGCAGAATTGCCGCAAGGGCTCATCATAAAGCCGCTGGTTGAAGCTATTTATGATAAAGAAGCACAGAAATACCTAAACAAATCATTTGATATCGAGAATTTTCCATTTGCCGCCCTTAATACCGCTTATTTGGAACAAGGCTTGATGATTGTGGCGGAACGCAATGCCATAATCGAAAAACCCGTGTTGCTAGCTTACCATTCGCATGGGCAGAATTTGTGGCAAAATGTGCGCAATCTGATTGTTTTGGAAAGCGGTGCGCAGCTGACTTTATTGGAAGATTTTTCCGGAGACGATGAATTTTATTTTAACAATATCGTCAATGAAATATATGTCGGCAATGAGGCGGTTCTGACGCATTATAAACGGGTTAAAGAAGCCGCAGCGGCGCTGCATATTGCCTTAAACAGCGTTATTGTCCGCCAAACCGGCAAATATAATGCTTTTTGTGCACAAAGCGAATGCCGCTTAGCCCGCAGCGAATCATATATCCAGCTGCAGCAAGAAGGGGCGGAAGCCAACGTAAACGGCGCCTACCGCTTATATAATGACGGTCATTCCGACATAACGACAAATATCCGCCATTTAGCGGCGCACACAACTTCTAATCAGTTGGTAAAAGGAGTGCTGGACGGCAGCAGCCGCGGAGTTTTTCAAGGGCAAATTCATATCGCACCAAACGCTCAGCAGACCGAGGGCTATCAGCTGCACCGCGCTTTGCTTTTAAGCGACAATGCCGAAGTTGACTGCAAGCCGGAGCTGGAAATTTTTGCCGACGACGTAAAGTGTTCGCACGGCGCCACCAGCGGCGATTTGGATAAAGAACAGCTGTTTTATATGCAAACCCGTGGAATAGCTCTAGATGACGCTAAGCAAATTTTGATTGAAGCTTATCTGAACGAAGCTTTGCTAAAAGTTGAAAACGAGCAAATCCGCGAATGGCTGAAAGAAACATTGTAGATAATACCATATAAAGGCTAAACTGGTACGCATTTTGCGCCTATACCTTTTTACCAAGCAATGCGTCTAACAGCAGAGGCTCGGATAATGAGGCTAATACGCATTAACTTTTTTGCGCCGTGTACGAAAGGGTACACAAGCATAAAAAGTTAAAAGTAGTAGACCATTAGCCGAGCCTCCTTCCCTCTTATTCGATGGCATATATATCCTTTACAAACCAACTATTCTGTTCCGCCGGCTGCGCTAAAACATAAATTACTGTGCCCTGACAAAGTCCAAACCAGCCGCCGTTGCAAGTGCTGTCGGTGTGGATTTCAACTGTGTTGTTCAGCAAAACACGTTTGTTTGTCAGCTTATAGCTAATTTCAGTCGGACGGTCTAAGCCAGCGTCCTGCATAAAAATAAACTTAGGCAGGTTTAGATTTTTGCACATATCCAAAGCCGGATTGATTGTACATTTTACGGCATTTTCCACAGCGCATAATTGCTCATCTTTTTGTGAGCAGTCTTCTGATAATGTATCTTTAGAAAATGCAAAAACCGTATCCGGAAGTTTAGTCTTCACTTCAGCTTGAGCATTATTAACTTCAGGCTCTTTTTCGGTTGTTTTAAACATTAAAGACAGACTGAAACCGACAAGCAGCAGCATTACCGCAATAACAACAACTTTTTTCAACATTATTTCCTCTCTCAACTAAAAATGATATTCAACATTAAGGCTGTATTCCATAGCTTGGTTCAGCATATCCAATTTATCAAAACTTACATGGCGGACAACTAAGCGAGTTTGCCAATGGCTATCTAAAGCGTATTTTATACCGCCGCCCAAACGATAGCCGTAACCGTGTTCGTTATGATGTTTGGCACCTTGTTGTTTTAAGTTAAAAACATATTCGCCCCAGCCTGCTGTTGCCATAAGTGAAAACTTTTGGTTGCAGCCCAGCGGCAAATAAGCTGCCACATCTAAGCCATAGGCATGGAACGAACTTTTCAACTTATACGGTGTTTGACCGTTTTTACGGCTTAAACTTTGGCTGAAAAAAACTTCCGTTCCAAAATATTTGCTGTAATCAGAACCGACATAAACCGTTCCGCTATTATATTCCGGACGCAGTTTACCTGCCTGAATTTTGCTGAAATCATAGCCAACGCCGATATACGGAGTATATTTGTAAGGGTCGGCATAAACATTTTCAGCAATCAAGCCAGTAAAAGTCCAAAATGTTAAAACAAATGTAATTTTTTTCATTTATATTCCTTTTGATAGCATTTTATGGCAATATTATAATAGTTTTATCATAAAAATAAAGCAAATTTGTTGAGAAAAAAAGTTTTTTGTGATACTTTAATAAAAATGAGGATAAAGAAATGATGTATGAAAATTCACAAAGCGGACGCTCAATGATAGAAGTTATGGGCTATATGGCTGCGGTTATGGCGGTTGTTGCCGGTATAAGCAAACTGCTGTCAGGAGTTTATGCCGAATACAAAATCAGCAAAGGCAGCATTCAATTGGCGGAACTTGCCGGAGCCATAACCAAAAGTTCGGCTATTGACGCCAACTATACAACCATTATCAAACAAATTAAGGGCACCGACGATGATGCAAAGCTGAATGAAGAAGGACGGAAATTGATTCCGACGTCATACAGAGTTGTTGCCAACACTGACGGAACAATTAAAGCAATCAAAAATGTTTTTGGCGGAGAAGTGCAAATCGGCATTCCGGAAGAGGGGAAATTTTCCATTACTTTTGAAGGGTTAACCCGTGAGCAATGTGTTGAAATGGCAATGAAAGAATGGGAACACAACAAAATTGTTGATTTGGATTCGATTATTATTAACGGTACATATCATTGGTATTGGCCTATTTACTCTTCGAGTACTCCAGGGGCTTATCAACTTCCGACAACCCGTTCTGCTTTAACCGGTAAAGACCTTGAAGATAAAGGTCAGTGCTCTAAGGATAAAGGCAATAACATTACATGGGTGTTCAATTAAGCGTTTTATGTGGTTAAATCAGAAAAAATGTTGAAGTTTTAACACAAAATTGCTAACTATTTAGAAAATAATTTTTATATAAGGAGATACTTTAATGACAGCTTCTATTGTTTTACCACCGGATTACAAACCATCTGAAGATGAAGAATACATGAACGATATGCAACTGGAATACTTCCGCCAGAAGCTGGAAAATTGGAAAAAATCTATTGTTTCGCAGTCTGTCGACACCTTGGAAGACTTGCGCCAAGGCGGCTTGAACCAGCCGGACGAAATTGACCGTGCGTCTTTGGAAACAGATAAATCTTTGGATTTGCGTACAAAAGACCGTATCCGTAAGCTTATTGCAAAAATTGACGCAGCCTTAGACCGCATAGAAGACGGCACCTACGGCTATTGCGAAGAAACCGGCGAGCCTATCGGCTTGGGCAGACTGGAAGCCAGACCGGTTGCGACTTTGTCTATTGAAGCGCAAGAGCGTCACGAGCGCATGGAAAAAACTTATGACGATGAGGCTTAACGCCCCATGGCAGAACAAGTAAAAGACTTTATTTTAGCATCAGGTTCGCCGCAACGTATTGCTTTGTTGCGGCAAATTGCTTATGAACCTAAAAAAATTGCTCCGGCGGATATTTGCGAAGACTGCCTTCCGCATGAAGACCCGTTGCCGTATGTTCGGCGTATGGCGCTGCAAAAAGCACAGAAAATCGCCGCCGAATACCCAAACGAAAATATTTTGGCGTGCGACACCATTGTTGCTGTGGGCAAAAAGGTTTTACACAAAGCTAAAAACGAAGAAGAGCAAACCAAGGTGATGAACCTGCTGTCCGGCAAAACGCATCGGGTTATCAGCTCGGTTTGCCTGATTAACAAAAGCGGCAAAATCTCACAAAAAACCGTAAGCTCAAAAATTTCAATGAAAACTCTGACGCCTGATGAAATCAAAAGCTATGTACAAAGCGCCGATTGGCATGGTGTTTGCGGCTATCGCATAGACGGCTGTATTGCAGCCTACGTCAGCCGAATTTTAGGTTCTTACAGCGGAATAATAGGACTTCCGCTCTACGAAACGCTCAATTTACTAAAAGGGGAGAATATCCGATGAAAGCAGAAAAAATTATATTTGACCGTAATGATGAAGCGGCGGGAATTGCCGTTTTTGATGAAAAATGCTTAATGGAAATTGACATCTACAATGAAAACCGCGCGCTTGAAGGCAACGTTTATCTTGGACGCATCAGTAAAAAAATCAGCCTTGCTAACGACCGCACTGGTTTTATGGTAAATATCGGCGATGGACGCGAAGCCTTTTTAAATTCTTATGAACCGACGCTGAAAGAAGCTAATATGAACGAAGGTCAAAGCGTGGTAGTGCAGGTTGCTCAAGAAAAAAGAGCCGAGAAAGGCGCTAAAGTCGTCCGCAATATTCAGCTTGCCGGAACTTATTTGGTTTACTGCCCATTCAAATTTGACGTTGAAGCCTCTTATAAAATAGAAGATAGAGAAAAAGCCGACGCTTATAAAAAATTTGTGCTTGAGCACAGCCAAGGACAAGAAGGCTGGATTTTGCGCACTGCTTCGACCGAAGCAACCGAAAATCAGCTGCTTGAAGAAATGACCTCTTTGCGCGAAACTTATGAAAATATCCGCAAAAAAGCCCGCACCTTAACTGCTCCGGCTGTTCTTTATACCAAAGAAAATCCGCTGTTTGAATATATCCGCCGCTATCACGACAGCCTCAAAGAAGTTGTGGTGGATTCTCCAAAATTAAAAGAACAGGTAGAGGCTGTGTTTAGCGGTACCGTGACCTTGCAAAAAGAAGCGTTTGAAGAATTTGGCATTGACGACGCCATTGTCGAAGCTTTGAACCGCACCGTAAAATTGCCGCACGGCGGTAATCTGCACATTGAAGAAACCCGCGCTTTTGTAGCAATTGACGTAGACAGCGCCGGCAAATGCAGCATTGGTGATTTGGATAGCTTGAACATTGAGGCGGCAAAAGAAATTGCTCGTCAAATTCGTCTGCGCAACTTGTCCGGTAAAATTATTATCGACTTTGCCGGTTCTTCAGAATACCGCTTTATGAAAAAAGTTCTTGAGGTCTTGGAAGAAGAGCTTGCTGATGATATATGTCATAGTCGTGTGCTTGGTTTGAGCCGCGCCGGCAATGTAGAAATTCTACGTCAGCGCCGTCGCCCAAGCCTGCGTGATTTATACACGGTAGAATGCCCGACCTGCAGCGGAACCGGACGCGTGGAGCCGTAAAAACATGGATAATGTCGTCAAAACACATAAGTGCCCGATTTGCCACAAATTGTTCAGTGATGACAAATATATGCCGTTTTGCTCCAAACGGTGCGCCGATATAGACTTAGGGCGCTGGTTCAACGGAGACTATTCTGTTCCGCAAGAAACGCTTGACGAAATGGAAACCGAAGAACTTTATGAAGCATTGGAACAACAAAATGACGGACAAAACGAATAGCGGTCAGCCTAGTGTTACTTTGCACACAGACAACGATTGTCTGGCAATTTGTTTTGCTGGTAATTTTCAGCAATACGATGGTTCTGCGGTTTTAACTCAAATCCGCAGCGCCGTCAAAAAAAATCCGCAATGCCTTTATTTTAGAGCAACAAATTTAGGCGCGTGGGATTCGTCATTGCTGCTGATTATTTTTGATACCGTCAAGCAAGCCAAGCTCCAAAATATCAAAACAGAGCTGGAAAATCTGCCGCAAAATATACAAGACTTAATCCGCTTGGCATTTGAAGTTGACCGCTCGCCGACAAAATCAAATTCCGATGATTTGAATTTTATAGAAAACATCGGCTATAAAGCTATTGGTTTATGCAAACTTTCCGCCAAGGTATTGCACTTTTGCGCTCAGGCGTTCGGCGCTGTCGGCAGGTTGTTTACTGGCAATACAATTATGCGCAGCAGCGACTTTTTAGCCGCCTTGGAAGACTGCGGTCCCAAAGCTTTGGGTATTGTCTCGCTAATCAGCTTTTTAGTCGGCTTGATTTTGGCTTTTGTCGGCGGCGTGCAGCTGCAAGAATTTGGCGCGCAAATATATATCGCCAGCTTGGTAACGATTGGTATGTGTCGGATTATGGGAGCAATTATGGTCGGAATTATCATGGCGGGTCGCACAGGCTCGTCATACGCTGCTGCTATCGGTACTATGCAGGTAAATGAGGAACTCGACGCCTTAGAAACCATGGGCTTATCGCGCATAGATTTTTTAGTTTTGCCGCGGCTTTTAGCTTTGTTTATCGCTATGCCGATACTAACTATGCTTTCCGACTTTATGGGAATGGTCGGCGGAGCTTTTGTCGGCGTGGTGCTTATCGGTTTGCCGTATCAGGAATATTGGAAATATGCTTTTAACGCATTTCATTTGGGCAACTTTTTGGTTGGTTTGTTCCATAGCCTGTGTTTTGGTGTTATTATCGCTCTGTGTGGCTGCTATCAAGGCGTCAACTGCGGACGCAATTCCGACAGCGTCGGTTTAGCCACCACCCGTTCAGTGGTTTGTGCGATTGTTTGGATGATTGTCGCCACCGGAATCATTACCGTAATTTGTCAGGAGCTTGACATATGAGCGCAATGATAGAAGTAAAAAATTTAACCATGGGATACGGCAGTTATATTTTGCAGCAAAATGCAAATTTTACCGTAAACAAAGGCGATATTTTCATTATTATGGGCGGAAGCGGCTGCGGTAAAAGCAGTATGCTGCGGGTGCTGACCGGTCTATTGCCACCGTTAGCCGGAGATATTATTATTGACGACACCAACATTGCTAAAGTTTCAACCGCTCAGCTGGAGGAAATTCGTAAAAAATCAGGTATTCTCTACCAAAGTGGCGCTTTGTTTAGCTCTATGACGCTGGCAGAAAACATCGCCCTGCCCTTACAGCAATATTCCAGCTATTCAGCTGCCGAAATCAAAGAACTGGCTTCGTTGAAATTATCACTTGTGGGGTTGGCAGGTTTTGATGATTTTTATCCGTCCGAAATCAGCGGCGGTATGAAAAAACGCGCCGGTTTGGCTCGGGCTTTGGCTCTTGACCCCGAAATTGTGTATTTTGACGAGCCGTCCGCGGGATTAGACCCTATCAGCTCCCGCCATTTGGACGATTTAATTATTGAAATAAACCGCAGCTTGGGCACCACCATTGTGGTTGTAACGCATGAGCTGGCGTCTATATTTGCCATTGGCACAAACTCTATCTTTTTAGACCCGAAAACTAAAAGCATTTTGGCTAAAGGCAATCCGCACGATATTTTGAAAAATCCTCCAAATCAGGAAGTTTTAGAATTTTTAACCAGAGGTAACGCAAATGCAAAAGAATAAAACATATAAAATAGTCGGACTTTTTGTTCTTACCGGTTTTTTAGTTTTTTCCGCCATAATTTTTCATTACGTCGGTAAAAAGTTCACTTCTGATGATTCTCAATATGTCGTTTTGTACTTTGAAGAATCAATACAAGGTTTGAATGTCGGCTCTTCGGTGGTGTTTAAGGGTGTGGAAGTCGGTCAGGTTGCCAAAATCAGCCTGATTACCAACCTGCAGAACGGCACTTTTAAAATGCCGGTATTTATCACTTTTAAGCAAAACCGCTCATTTAAAATGAAAGACGGCAAAGACGCTTCGCCGGAAGAAATCTTACACAGCCTGATAGAAAAAGGACTGCGCGCCCGCTTAATCAGCGCCAACTACTTAACTGGTCAATTGATGATAGAGCTTGATATGGATCCGAGCGCTCCGGCGATTTTGCGCGGCACCGGCGAACATTTAGAAATTCCGACGGTTATTTCTTCTATCGGTATGATTTCTAAAGACCTGCAGGAAATTCCGTTCCGTGAAAATATGATGCAACTGGGCAATCTTTTGAAAGAACTTGATGATAGACTTCCGCCGATTATGGAAAATTTATACAGCATCACTGATAAAACCGATAAACTGCTGGACAGCCAATCGGCAAGAGCCGAAAAGACAATTACAAATTTTAATGCCATGGTAGAGCAAATATCTAAAGCCGGACGCTCAATCCAAAATCTTGCCGATTATTTAGAGCGCCACCCTGAAGCAATGTTACAAGGTAAAAGGAGACCGAGATGAAAAAAGTTTTAATTTACTGTGTATTGAGTTTAACCGCCGCCTGTTGCTGGCGTTCTCCGGATTCGTCATTTTATATGATGAACAGTCAGGGTTTGGAAAAAGTTTCTGACAAGCAGCTGAGTATAGCTGTGCAAACCGTCAATGTGCCGGATTTGCTTGACCGCCCGCAAATGGTCACCTATGATGCGCAGTCACAAAAAATAAATATGTTGGAGTTCAGCCGCTGGGGCGAAGCTCTGCCAGCCGTTTTGCAAAATACCGTAACCAATGATTTAATCGCCTATCTGCCAAAATCATTTGTAAAAAGTGCGCGTTTTGATACCGAAACTCTGCCGTATAATGTAAAAATTGAAGTAAACAAAATCGAAGCTTATCGCAGCGACAAAGTTAAATTATCCGTTTGGTGGAATATTCAAGACAGCAACGGCAATGTTTTGAAACGCCGCCAATCCGCCTATGAAACAAAAGTGAAGGACGATACTATTGCCGCATTGGTAAAAGCCGAAAACGCCGCCGTACACCAACTCAGCAAAGATATAGCGCAGACTTTAAGCAAAATGTAGCAGCTTATCGCTGCAATGGCAATAGGCGCTTATCGGACAATTTTCGCATAACGGACGCTGTGCTTTACAGGTATAGCGCCCAAACAGCACCAGCCAATGATTTGTGTTGATAATTAAATCTTCCGGCAAAACTTTCAGCAAATCTTTTTCCACTTCCAGCGGCGTTTTGCCCTGACTGAAATCCAAGCGGTGAGAAATACGCATAACATGGGTATCAACCGCCAAAGTCGGCTTGTGATACCACACATTCATAACCACATTGGCGGTTTTGCGTCCCACTCCGGCAAGCGTGGTCAAAACATCGCGGTCAGCAGGAACTTCGCCGCCAAAATCAGCCGCAAGCTGCCGGCTCATTTCCATAATGTTTTTAGCCTTGTTATTATAAAGCCCGATAGTTTTGATATAATCTTTAAGCTTATCCAGCCCTAAATTCAGCATTTTTTGCGGAGTATCGGCAATTTTAAACAGTGCTTCCGTCGCTTTATTCACGCCTTTGTCCGTACTTTGCGCCGACAGCATTACTGCCACCAGCAGCGTATAGGGATTATGAAAATGCAATTCACACTGCGGATTGGGATTTTCTTGTTCAAAAATCCGCATAATTTCTAAAATTTCCGAAGTTTTGCGCATTAAGCTTTAACGCCTCCGGCACCGGCAGCTTTAGGAGCATTTTCATCTAAAGGCCAACGCGGACGCGGCTTAAAATCAAGCGGGCTGACATAGCCTTTGCGGAAACGTTCCAAACCTGCCCAAGCCACCATAACGCCGTTATCCGTACAAAAACGAATTGGCGGAGCGGCAAATTCCAAACCGTGTTTTTCTGCCAGTTGATTAAGTTTGCCGCGCAGATAAGTATTTGAAGCCACACCGCCCGAAACCACCAAATGATGACCATTCGGATATTTTTGCTTAAAATAGGCAATGGCTTTTTCCAGCTTGCGCACCAAGCAATCTGTTGCCGTCATTTGGAAACAAGCGCAAATATCCGCAACGTCCTGCTTTGGCAGAATAGCGTGTTCAATTTCCCCATCCGGCGAATAAGATTCAATAATTTTCCGCACCGCGGTTTTCAAGCCGGAAAACGATAGATTGCAGTCGCCGGAATTTAACAACGGACGCGGCAAAGTAAAGCGGGAATCATTCCCCATAGCCGCTAATTTTTCAATCATCGGTCCACCTGGATATCCCAAGCCCAGCATTTTTGCCACTTTATCAAAAGCCTCGCCGGCGGCATCGTCTATGGTAGTACCCAAACGCTCGTATTCGCCGACATCTTTCACAACCAAAATTTGGCAGTGACCGCCTGAAACCAACAGCAGCAAATATGGAAACTCTATCGGGTGCACCAAACGGGCGCATAAGGCGTGACCTTCCAAATGATTTACGGCAACAAAAGGCTTGTTCAGCGCCAAGGCTAATGCTTTTGCCGTCATAACCCCGACAACCACGCCGCCGATTAACCCCGGACCGGAAGAAGCGGCAATAGCGTCAACTTCATTTAATGAAATATGTGCACGCTCCAAGCAAGCATTAACAATATCGTCCACATGTTCCAAATGAGCGCGAGCGGCAATTTCCGGAACCACGCCGCCATAGCGTTTATGTTCCTCCTGCGACTGCAAAGCCTCGCCTAAAATTTCTTTTTCATCTGTCACCACCGCAGCGCCGGTATCATCACAGCTGCTTTCAATTCCCAAGACAATCATTTATTTATTCCACTAATTTTTTTTGTTTATGATATGTAAACTTTTTTTCGTTATAACTATATGAAATATAATCCGGTAATTTGTCAAGAAAAAGGATACAGAAAATGGCTAAAATCGAAAAAAAAGAAGAAGTTAAACCTGTTGAAACCGCCGCAACCGAAAATAAAACTAAACCTGCCCAAAAAAGCAGCCACTTCGGCTTGTTTTGTTTGATAATTATACTCTGCTGCGCCGGAGCGGTAACCTATAACATTGAACTGACTAAAACGCTGAATGAAGATTTGGCTGCCCAGCTTGCCGCCGATTACAACACCAAGATAAACAATCTGAAAACCCAAATTGAACAGCAGAAAAATCTAATTGCCGATTTGCCGCAAAATCAGCCGGAAAAAACCGCAGCACAACCGGCACAAACCGAATTATCGGAAGAGCAGCTGCAACAGCTTGCCGCCAAAATTTTACCTTTATTGCCGCAGCCGGAAACTTCTGATAACACAACACAGCCTGCTCCGGCTGAACAAACTGAAAAAAGCATCACTGCGCCGGAAGTTTTGCTTGCCGCCGGAGCTTTAACCGTACGCGGCTTGGCAGAAGACGGCTTGCCTTTTGATTATGAAACCGAAGTGCTGCAAATTTTAGCCGCCGGCAATGAAACAGCCCTCAATTATATTGCCGACATCAAAAAATATGCTGTTTCCGGCATCAAAGGACGAACCATGCTTATCAATGAATTTAATAAAGTCTATGCTGATTTAAGCCGCCCGCAAATTAACAAAGAAATAGAACCGGAAATTCAAGAAACTTGGGACGAAGCTTTATTGCGCCGCTTAAAAGAGCTGGTTGTTTTCAAAAAAAGAGAAGACAAACCGGCGGTGGTTTTCCCAAAAACACCGGACGAAATTCATCAATTGGTTAACAACGGCGATTTTGCCGAAGCTCTGAACAAAATCAAAACCGACCGCAAATACAGCGATGTAAATTCTGCCGAGCTTAACTCTTGGATTTTGCAAACTCAAGATTATCTTGAATTTGAGCACGCTATCAACAGCTTAATTATGAACTCTTTGGCTAATCTTCATCTAAAAGAAATGGAGCGCACAAAATGAGCATATCTGAATTGCAAAAATGCTGGCAGCAAAAATACAGCTGCGTCCCTTCGCAACTGGAAAAAGTAAAAGAAATCCGCTCGGCGGCAACTGCTTTTAACACTAATATCGATGCGGTTTTGAAAATCAGCGGCAAGCGTTTAGCCGAATTGCTGAAATTAACCGGACTGAGCGAAGAAGAGTTTAACAGCCCGCGCACTTTGCTGGAAACGCCGCAAGATGTGGTGCACGGCATCGCTAAATGTTTCAGCCGCGGCATTGCCGAAGAATGGATAACCGATTACAAAGCTGTTTATGAGTGGATGAGCAAAAACTTGGGCTATGACCGCCTGCAAATGGGCGGACAAGGTGGAATTGTCGCCAATGCTTTAGCCGTATTGGGAGTGCAGAATGTTTTTGTTCACACTAACTCGCACCCCAAATTGCAGGCTCAGCAATTTTTGCCTTTAGACAATCTATTCGGCATTGATGAAAAAGGCAATGTCTGCCGCGCTGTTGATATTGACCGTGCAAACGAAACTCCGCTTATCCATTGGATTATTGAATTTGACATCGGCGATTCGTTTACAGCTTGGGGCAAAGAATTTACCTGTCCTAAATCTAACCGTTTTATTGCCACCTATGACCCTGCCAATATTGATTTGGTTATCAACCAAGGTTTTGTGAAACATCTGTCGCAGCACGGTTACGATTATTTGGTGCTTTCCGGCTATCACAACCTGACTTCCAAACGTAACGGCGTAAAGCTGGTAAACGATTCTGTTGCCCTGATAAAAGATTGGAAAAAACACAACCCGCAAGGAATTATCCATTTGGAATTAGCCTCTACCCAAGATAAAAAAGTACGCGCCGCCATTATAGAAAAAATTGCCCCGCTTGCCGATTCGCTGGGTTTGAACGAACGTGAAGCGCTTGACGCGTTAGAGGTTATCAATCCTGCCAAATACGCTGAATTAGCGCACGAAGATTTAACTGCGCCCCGTTTGTTTGAAATTGTGCGCCTAATCAAAGAAAAAACAAATTCCCCGCGCCTTCAGCTGCATATGTTCGGCTTATACATTACTTTGCAAGACAAAAACTTCTCTATCACTCCGGAACAGAATTTACGCGGAATGATGCTGGCTTCAACCGTTGCCGCCACCAAAGCCGGAACCGGTAAAATAGAAGAAAACGCTAAACTATTATGGGCGCACGGCAAAGAAGTTGCCGAAATCAGCCTCAATAATCTGCAAGAATTATCAGAATATCTGCAAAAACCCGAACTGATTGAAAACGGAATCTGTCAATATGAAAACTATGATATCATGGCTGTTCCAACCATCATTATTGAAAAACCTTTAACTTTGGTCGGTATGGGCGATACGATTTCCTCGGTTTCCCTCATCGGCGCAAGATAAATAATATCATAAATTGATATTTTTTAATCTAGAAAATATAAAAGCACCGCTCTGATTGAGCGGTGCTAAAACTGTGACCGTCTGACCGTATCCGAGAACATTCTCTACCGAACCGCTTGTACAAGGTGGGTGCCATATAACTAAACCACGATTTAGACAGAGACAGCTCCCTAAAAAATAATGTTGGCCGGAAAGACATGCGGTGATGACGCATCAGACAGTCTTTATTTATATAGTTATACTAACGCAAAAACCGTACACATTCAAGCACAAAAAATTAAATCCACTGCAATAATCAACTGCAAATTTATAATGGCTGAATACTTTGAATCAAGCTGCTAATTCTTTGCGATTCGCTGTCTATTGCCTGAGCGTTGGCTGCGTCCAGCTGTTTCATTTCATCATCTGTCACACTGCCGTTTTTAGTACGCAAGTCCTGATTTTCATCTGCCAGCAACAAGCCTACCATTGCCAGCATCATATTTTCATTCACCAATCCAATGCTTTTGGACAACAGTTTCGCCTTAGCGTCAAGGATTCTCGAAAGTTTTATAATGTGCGCCTCTTCGCCGTCTTCACAAGTTATGGCATATTCGCGCTTGTCAATTGTTATTGTAACTTGCCCCATTTTCTTCCAATACCTTTTCCAGTCTTGCCACCACATCGTCAATATTTTCCGAAGTTTGGCTGATTGTTGTTTGCATTTCTGCCAGTTTAGCTTCAAAATCCTGACATTTTTGAGTTAAATCTTCTTTTTGCAAAGTTTCAGCGGCTAATTGCTCTTTCAGTTCTTCCAACTCGCTATTTCCTGCCTGACTTGTTTGTTCCAAAGTCAAAACCCGACCGTTGGCATCTTCCAGCTGTTCCTGCAGTTCTTTATTTTTTGCCTCCAGCTCCTCAATTTGAGTTTTACGATTCGCTATAGCGTTATTAAGATTCTGCACTTCATTTTGCAAATTGCTGATTTTTGCCGCTTTGTTTTCAATTTCATTCTGCATTTGCTGCATACGGTTTTCATTTTCCGTATTGTCTTTAGCCGCTTCCAATTCTGTTTTCAGTTTTTCATTTTCATTGCTTAAAACATCGGCTTTAGCGCTTTCCAATGCGGTTTTATCTTGTTCCGCCTGCAATTTTTTAGCAAAATCAGCCTGCTGCTTATGTACAGCCTCTATCAGTTCGTCTACCGTTTTTTTCAAACGTTCCAAAGAATTTTGGCTTTGTTCCATTTTTTCTGTTTCCATGGTAAAAAAGACTTTCCTTTATCTCAATTTGTTATATACTTTCAGCAATATATTTATATAGCTAACACAAAGAATATCAAAATGCAAAACCTAATCATTAAAATTACTCAAGAAAATACCGCGCTTATTACCGATTCTAAACTGCAATGTTTTATTTTGCCCGATTCGCTGCCGCAAAGCTTTATTGCCGACTTTTGCGCCAAAGCAAAAGCAGCTGAAAAATTAGTGCTGATTTCCGGCGAAAACGCTGCTGATTTATATTTGCAAAAACTTGGCGACGGATTGATTATTGACACTTCAAAAGAAGAAAATCCTGCTAAAAAAATCAAAGAAATAAAGGCAAAATGCAAAAAAGCCCTGCTGGGTGTAATTTGCCGCAACCGCAGGCATGAAGCCATGTTGGTCAGTGAATGTGAACCGGATTTCATCATTTTCCGCTTTTGGAAAGACGGATTCGCCGCCAATGCCGAACTGCTTAAATGGTATGGTGAATTTTTCTTGATTCAAAGTGCGGTTCAGCCTGAAGATGAAGTCGATGTATCTAATCTGCCGGCGGATTTTGTGATTTTAAGCGACGCCGCCTATACGATTTTTGTTGCGAAATAAAAAATGTTGGTTTATGTTGCAGACATCAAATTTAAATAATCATTTTTAACATTGTAAATAGGAGATAAAAATATGAAACAACTTGCGGGAGCAATTAGAATTGGTTGGGTTATTGAATACAAAGGCAAACCTTGGACTATTACTAAAGCTGTACACATTAAACCGGGTAAAGGCGGTGCTTTTATGCAGGTGGAAATGAAAGAAGTTGAAGCCGGAACCAAAACCAACGAACGTTTCAGAACTGAAGATACCGTAGAAAAATTGATGGTAGAAGACAAAGACTGCCAATTCTTGTTTGAAGATTCTACCGGCTTGACTTTTATGGAATCCGAAACTTTTGAACAATTCACTATGCCTTCTGACCTGTTGGGCGATTCCCGTCCGTTTTTGACAGATGGTATGAGCGTTAAAGTTTCTTACATCGACGGTCGTCCAATTTCTGTTGATTTGCCTTTGCAAGTTGTTTGCGAAGTTGTTGAAACCGAACCTGTAATCAAAGGTCAAACCGTTTCTTCTTCCTACAAACCGGCTATCTTGGACAACGGCGTGCGCACAACTGTTCCTCCGTTCATCGGCGTAGGCGACAAAATCGTGGTCGGCACTTCCGAAGCCAACTATGTTGAAAGAGCAAAATAATGGCTTATATTTCAACTGCTTTAACCGCTATGGCTAACGCTGTCAAAAAAGCCTCCGTTGCCTTGTCACGCGATTTTAATGAATTAGAGCATCTGCAATCCGGTCACAATGATGGTCGCTTTGCTCAGCGTTCTTATGAAAAAGTGGAAAAAACGCTTAAAGAAGAACTGGCTAAGCTCAAACCTGCTTATGCTTTTATCAGCAAAAAAGAAGACGCCATTCCGGCAAGCGGCAACTATTTTTTGGTTGCTCCGATTGATGGTTTTGCCAACTTTGCCCATGGTAACGGCAGCTTTGCCGTTTCGGTAGCCATGGTCGAAAACAGCGTGGTTGTTGATGCCGTGGTATATAATCCGGTTTATGACGAACTGTTTTTTGCTGAAAAAGGCTGCGGTGCGTTCAAAGAAGGTTTCCGCAGCCACGAGCGTTTGCGCGTTGCCGGAGCTAAAGTTGCCGAACAAGCCCTTATCGGCTGCAGTGCTGACGCCGAATTATTCCGCAAAGCTTACGGGCTTAGCAAAAATGTGTTGATAAAAGGCGCAAATTCTTTGGATTTGGCTTACTTAGCAGCCGGAAAGCTGGATGTTGTCGTGTCTGCCGATAATCTTCCGCAAACCATTGCTGCGGGTATGCTTTTGGTTAAAGAAGCCGGCGGCTACATTATCGCTTTGGGCGAAACCGATGTGCGTTCCGAAGACTTTACAAAAGTTTTATTTGGCGGCGCATTGATTGCCACAAATGAAGCTTTGCGTCAAAAAGCGGCTAACACTTTGGCAAAATAACAAAAAAATTTAAAAAACAGTAAAAATAATACTTGCGTATTTTGTTTGCTTAATGTATAAAAGCGTAAAAACTATATGAAGTATTTTATTTGGAGATAAAAATGAAAAAAGGAATTCACCCTGATTATCACGAGATTACATATGTGATGACAGATGGAACTGAAGTTAAAACCAAATCTACTTGGGGCAAAGCCGGCGAAAAAATGCTGCTGGAAATCGACCCTAAGTCTCATCCGGCTTGGACTGGTATCCGCCGCGTTGTTGATACCGGCGGTCGCGTTGGTCGTTTCAACAGCAAATTTGGTGCTTTCGGTTTGAAATCTAGCAACTAATTTGAAAATTTAAGTTGAAAGCCTGCTGTTTTGCAGGCTTTTTGCGTTTATAACAAAAAAAATTACTTGTATCTTGCCGCAACTATGTCTATTGTAAGAAAAAAGTTTTATTTATGAAAGGATTTGAATAATGACTGCTCCTTTAATGCCAAAGGCAACAGCTGTATGGTTGGTAGACAACACCACCTTAACATTTCATCAAATTGCCAAGTTCTGTGAAATTCACGAACTGGAAATTCAAGCCATTGCCGACGGCGATATTGCCTATAACATTCAAGGTTTAAGCCCAATCAACAATGGTCAGCTAAGCTGGGAAGAAATCAAGCGCTGCGAAGCCGACCCGACTGCTGAACTGGTTGCCAACGTTTTGGAAAAGAATGTTAAAGAACGCAATGCCAAAGCTAAAAAAGTATTGTCCCCGTCTCAGCGCAGCGACAAACCTGCTGCTATTTTGTGGATTTTGAAACATTGTCCTGAAATTATGGATTCGCAAATTTGCAAACTGGTTGGCACCACCAAACCGACCATTGCTAAAATCCGTGACGGCGTATATTCCGATATGGCAGAGCTGAAACCGAAGAATCCGGTTGCTATTGGCTTGTGCACTGAAAAAGATTTGGAAAATGCTTTGGCTATTTCTGCCGCACACAGCAAAACTAAAAACGGTAAAAAAGTAATTAGAAAAGTAGTAAAATAATTTACGAAAACTAAAAAAATAAAACACTTTAACTTTACAGTTAAAGTGTTTTATTTTTTAGAACATTCCGGCAACAGAGCCAGAATATACCTTTACACTGCCTGCATTCTTTGCTTTTTTGGAAACAGAGATGCTGCGAGTTGATGAATTAGAACGTGTTGTACGTGCAGGAGCAGAAACTGCTGATGAATTGCTGTTATACAAATTATACAAATCACTTGCGTTTACTGTTCTTACGGGTTGGGTAGCAGGACCAGCAGTAACCACACCGCTGTTGTTAACAGTAGCATAATTGCTGTTGCGGCGATTCTTCTTGCTGGTCAAACGAACAGGAAGATTCACCTCGGTGCCCTTAATGCGAACATGAACGCCATAGTAGGGATCATAACCCACACCGACATTCTTAGTCTCAATAGAAGCACTGCCGTAACCGCCGCCATAGTAAGCACCGTAGCCATTACCATTTTCAACGATAACGCCGTTAGTCATTGTAGTAGGCTGCTCATGACCAACCTTGCGGATACCAAGAATTTGGTTCTCATACTCCTCAACCTCGACAATATCGCCGGAACGAAGAGTGTTAAAGAAAGCTCTCATCTTAAATTCACGCAAAGCGGCATAAAAAGTTTTACCACCTTCACAAATAACTTCTGTTCCACGGTCGCCAGTGCCAATTTTTACAAATTTAACTTTGTAAACATCTGTAGCAAAAGCAACAACAGATACCAACACCATCAACAATGTAATCATAAACTTCTTCATAGTTTTTATTTTTTTAACGAGGTTCGCTCCTAAACTAATCCTCTCTAAATGAATACTCCAGTTAAATAAAGTACATCATTCAAAATTTCGTAATCACAAAAGCAATCAAAGTCAAAAGAGTAAAACTCAATCAAACTATGAAAAAGGCTAAAATAATTGACAAAATTTCAAATAATATATATGTAATACAATGTCATTATACGATATTTTTTCTATTTTGACAATAAAAAAAGAGAAGCTCGTAAGCTCCTCTTTTCTCACAGAATACCCCACCCTATTCGGCTGCCATACCGGCTGCTGCAGAGGCTTCTTTTACCGCCTGCATTTTATTTTTACGGCTGACATAACGCTTAGCCATTTTAACGGCATTGTCATAATTTGACGCAGTCGAAATGTCGGACAAACGAACATGTGCATTAGCAAAAGCTTGGTGCAGCACGCGTTTAGGCTGCGTTTTGATGTTAGAAATAATTACTTTGGTTTGGGTTTGGTGCATTTTTTGGATAAATTCCACAATCAAATTTGCACCGCTGGCATCAATCATAGAAACGTGCCCCATACGGATAATAACCACATTCGGTTTTTTCTCTAATTGGCGGAAAAATTCCGAAATTTGAGTTACCACGCCAAAGAACAGCGGACCGGCAACACGCACAACCACAATGCCTTTATCATGCAAATCTTGCGCCACTTCCGAGTCTATATCCGGCAAAACATCTTCCATATTAGCCAGCTCAATTTCCTTGCTCATACGATGCATAAAGATAACGGCTGCCATAATAAAGCCTACGGCAATAGCTGCGCTCAAATTTACGACCACAGTCAAAACCACTGTAACCAGCAATGTATATCTATCCCCTGGCAGAGATTTCACCAATCCCAGCATTTTATCCAAGTTCAGCATGTTCCAACCAATCATAATCAGAATAAGCGCCAAGCTTGACAATGGAATAAACTTAACCAGCGGCGACAAACAAAACATAAAGCCCAGCAAAAACACTGATTGCATCATTCCCGAAACCGGAGAATAAGCGTTTGCTTTATAGTTTGTTGCGGTTCTGGCAATAGCGCCGGTTGCCGGCAAGCCAAAGAAAGCCGCAGCGGCAATGTTAGCCAAGCCTTCGCCCATCAGTTCGGCGTTCGGGTTATGCATATCGCCGCTCATACTGTCAACCACTTTAGCGCTCAACAGCGACTCCACAGCCGCCAAAAATGCCACCGTCAAAGCACTTGGAAATACCAAACGGAACAAATCCAAACTCATCTTCGGAAATTCCGGCATTGGCAGCATTTTCGGCAAATCGCCGTATTTGCTGCCGATTGTCTCTATCGGCAAATTAAAGAAATATGTAACTAAGGTGGTAACTACCAAAATAGCCAAATAAACCGGAATTTTCGGCGTAAATTTTTTAATGCCCAAATACAAAACCAAAGACAAAAAACCGATAAAAGCAGCTGACCAGTTAGTTTGCGGAATACTGACAATATAAGTATACCAACGCTGTAAAAAATCGTTTGGAATATCATTTCTGGTTAAGCCTAAAAAGTCTTTAACCTGCGAGGTAATAAGAATTAAGCCGATACCTGCCGTAAAGCCGATAATCACCGGATACGGAATATATTTAATATAGCTGCCCAGTTTCATAAAACCGGCAACCATCAGCAAAGTACCAGTCAAAATCATTGAAGCGATTAAACCGTTATAACCGTATGTCTGCAAAACTTCCAAAACCACAATGGCAAATGCTCCGGTCGGACCGCCGATTTGGTAACGTGAACCGCCCATTAAAGCAATCACAAAACCAGCAACAATCGCCGTATACAAACCTTGAGCCGGCGTCAAACCGCTGGCGATTGCCAACGCCATAGCAAGCGGCAAAGAAACAATACTTACCGTCAAGCCGGAAATGCAGTCGCGCTTAAACAGCGCCAAACTATAACCTTTACGTAAAACTTCTACAGATTTAGGCGTATAATCTGCCTTCAATCTTTCCCATATCTTTTTTAACATCTTTTCCTCTGATTTTTTCTATAAATTCTTTTCCGCCCACCTATAAAGTACAATTTTTAAATTTTGTCAAGATGTTAAGACTTGAAATTTTAGAAAAATCAGCAAATTATTCATTTCTATATAAAAGTATCAGCGTACAGTCTTGTTCTTCACAGATTTTACATTTTTCGGCAACCTGTTGTAAGTCATATTCAAAGCACGGATATCTTCTTTTATATTCATCTTCCACATTCTTGCCTCGCTTCTAACATTTGCAATTTGACATATATAGTTAAAATGTATATAAGTAAGTATATCAAATAACCAAAAATGAGGAAAGAAAGATGAAAAATAAACACTCAAAAGGTCTCTCTCTCTCTCTCTGCAAATTCTGAACGTCTGATTAAAGGCTCTTTTTTCGACGTTCAGTGCGTTTTTGCAGGGTTTATTAAATCACCATACGTTTTTAAGCACCCCTCTCTCAAGGTCATCCTTGGCTTTGAGCGCCAGCTCATTCGCCGAGGATTCAGTAATATAATATCCATATTCTCAAAGGGTTTAAATGTCGCGTGTCAATACACAGCACTTTTTGAACGCGGTGTACAAAGTAGTACACGAGTGAGAAAAGCGCAAGTAGTGACCCGACAGACAAACCCGCTAGGACGAAGTATGATTGAAATGCTGGGAGTGCTGGCAATCATCGCCGTGCTAAGCGTTGGCGGCATTGCCGGCTATGGCAAAGCAATGCGAATGTGGAATTCCTATCAGCAAAAAGAGCAAATCACCCAGCTTCTACATTCTTTTATTCGGCTGCGTTACGAACTTAGCAACGAAAAAAATGCATCTGAAAGCCAATATAACCCCATTGATATTTTAAATGCCTTAGGAGAAGTTCCCGCCGGTTTACTCTATACGTCAGGCAGATTTTACGATAAGAGCGGAAATTATTACGGTGGATTTTATGGCTCAAATTGTTGGAAAAATGCTCAGGATAGTAATAAAGAAACCTGCGCTTTTCAGATGAACTTTAACGCAACTTTAATTAAAACCAATTCAGCTTTAGTTCCGGCTTCTGAAGATTTATGCGAAAATATGGTTTATGCCGCCAAAGAAATTGCTCAAGATGTCAATAATATTACAACATATTGGAACAACACTAAAGATGACAGTGACCCAACGCATTGGCACGGCTACACTCAAGGAACACCGTTTAATTATAATACCATAAAAACGGCAACGCCTCTGCAAATTAAAGAAATGTGCAAACAGTGCAAAAATCATTCATCTTGTACAGTATCCATACACCTAAAACCAAATTGAAATTTACATAACCTTTACCACACAAAAATCCCCGCTCATCAGAACGGGGATTTTTAATGATTTTAGCAAATAATTTTAGCAAATAACGTTAATTATTTTGCTGCAACAAAACTAACTTTGCCGCCTGCTTTTTCAACAGCTTCAACAGCTGATTTAGAAGCAGAGTCAACAGTAATGTTGATGCTGCTGGTAACAGCGCCGCGAGCAAGCAAGCGAATGCCGTCCAACTGCTTAGAAACAACATTAGAGTTCAACAAAGATTCGATATTGATGTTTTTAGCGTCCAGTTTGCCGGCATCAATAGCTTTTTGAATAGTATCCAAGTTTACAACGGCAAATGTCTTTGCAAACGGATTTTTAAAGCCATGCTTAGGCAACTGACGGTATAAAGGCATTTGACCGCCTTCAAAACCACATTTAGCACCGCCGGAACGAGCTTTTTGACCTTTGTGACCTAAACCGCAGGTTTTGCCTTTACCGGAACCGATACCACGACCAACGCGTTTACGATTTTTTGTCGCACCTTCGTTATCTTTTAATTCATTCAGTTTCATTTTTTTTACCTTATAGTTAATACTCAGTATCTGCAGAAAAACTTTCAGAGGCTGCCGGAAGAGCTTTAACACCCTTCCGGCTAGTTTCCTATTCCTCTACTTTTACCAAGTGAGCCACTTTTTTAATAAGACCGCGGATAGCCGGAGTATCTTCTACTTCAACTGTGCGACCGGTTTTAGTCAAACCCAAGCTTTTCAAGTGAGTTTCTTGAATAGTAGGGCGACCGATTGTGCTACCTGTTCTGGTAACTTTAATAGTCTTTTTAGCAGCCATAGATTATGCCTCCTCTTTCACTTCTTTACCGGTTGTGTTTTCACGGCGGCTAACGATATCGCCAACTTTTTTACCGCGTTTTGTAGCAACCATTCTTGGAGAATTGATAGCTTGCAAAGCAGCGAAAGTGGCTTTAATCATGTTGTAAGGGTTGTTAGAACCCAAAGATTTAGCTACAACATCTTGTACGCCCAAAACTTCAAACACAGCACGCATAGGACCGCCGGCAATCACACCAGTACCGGCAGGAGCTGTTCTCAAAACAACTTTACCAGCGCCAAAGCGACCAGACACATCGTGATGCAAAGTTCTGCCTTCACGAAGCGGAATGCGAATCATATTCTTTTTGGCTTCATTAGTTGCTTTAACAATTGCTTCAGGAACCTCAGCAGCCTTACCAGTACCGAAACCGATACGACCTTTTTGGTCACCTACAACGACAACAGCAGCAAATGACATTGTGCGGCCGCCTTTAACTGTTTTAGCAACACGGTTTACATGAACCAGTTTTTCAACCAATTCATCTTTTACTTCTTTTTTAGAATTATGACGATCTGTAGATTGTACCATCTTTCTCTCCTAGAATTTCAGACCAGCTTCGCGAGCAGCATCAGCCAAAGCTTTTACACGACCGTGATAGATATAACCGCCGCGGTCAAAAACCACTTCGGAAATACCGGACTTTGTTGCTCTTTCAGCAATTAATTTACCAATGAAGCTAGCAGCTTCAACTGTAGAAGATTTTTTGATGTTAGCTCTAACTTCTTTATCCAAAGTAGAGGCAGAAGCAACTGTAGAGCCTTTTACATCGTCAATGATTTGTGCATAGATATGCTTGCCGCTGCGGAAAATAGACAATCTTAATTTGCCATTTGCAGCTGCTTTTACAGCAGTTCTAACACGAGCCTTTCTTCTCTCAAACAAATTTCTTGGTGTATTCATCGAATTATTCCTTATTTCTTCTTACCTTCTTTACGACGAACAGCTTCGCCGGCATACTTCACGCCTTTTCCTTTATAAGGTTCAGGTTTTCTGTATTTGCGCAATTCAGCAGCAACTTGACCAACCAGTTGTTTGTCAGCACCAAAGATTTTAATTTGTGTCGGAGATTCGCAAGTGATTTTTACACCTTCAGGTGCAGGGAAAATCACATCATGCGAAAAGCCTAAAGACAAAACTAAGTTTTTGCCTTCAACACGGGCTTTATAACCCACGCCGACTAATTCCATATCTTTAGTAAAACCTTCGCTCACACCTTTCACTAATGATTGGATTTGAGCGCGGGTTGTCCCCCACAATGCTCTGGCGGTCAAGCTCAAAGAATGTGGTGTTACAACAACTTTACCGTCTTCCAGCTTAGCTGAAATATGGCTGTCGTCAAAGGCAAAATGAAGTTCGCCTAATTTACCTTTTGCAGTTACAACGTTGTTATTGATGGTTAATTCTACGCCAGCAGGAACAACAACAGGATATTTACCAACTCTTGACATTCCATTTCTCCTTAGAATACTTGGCACAAAACTTCACCGCCAACGTTTGCCTTGCGGGCTTCGTTATCACTCATAACACCCATTGGTGTAGAGATGATAGAAATACCGAGGCCGTTGTAAACTCTTGGCAGGTCTTTAACGCTTGAATAAACGCGGCGACCCGGTGTAGATACACGGTAAATTTCAGTAATAACTGCACTACCTTCGTAGTACTTTAATTGAATACGAAGTTCATCAATACCTGGGCGTACATTGGTCTTTTCATAACCAGCGATGTAGCCTTCTCTTTTCAAAACTTCTAACACATTTTCACGCAAGCGAGAAGCAGGTGATACAACATCACTCTTCTTAGCTCTTTGTGCGTTTTTAATGCGTGCGAGCATATCGCCCAAAGGATCACTCATAGACATGATATCATTCTCCCTTCTTACCAGCTTGATTTTACTAAACCAGGAATTTTGCCAAAGCTTGCCAAATCTCTCAATTCAACACGGCTCAAGCCAAATTTTCTGTAATAACTACGTGAACGTCCTGTAATTTTGCAACGATTTCTAATACGGCATCTTGCAGAATTCTTAGGAAACTTTTGCAATGCAAATTGAGCTTGCATTCTCTCTTCCGGAGAAGCGTTTTTATCCATTGCAATTGCTTTTTGTTTTTGACGGCGATTAGCATACTTCTCTGCCATCTTTACTCTTTTCAAGTTTCTATAAACTGAACTTGTTTTTGACATAGTAAAATCTCCGCTTATTTCTTGTAAGGCAGGTTGAATGAAGTCAGCAAGAATTTAGCTTCTTCATCTGTCTTAGCTGTTGTACAAATAACAACATCCAATCCTCTAACTTCGTCAACTTTTTCATAGTTGATTTCAGGGAAGATTATCTGTTCTTTAATACCGAAAGCGAAGTTTCCTCTGCCGTCAAAGTTCTTGCCGGTGATTCCGTGGAAGTCTCTGATTCGCGGCAAAGCCATGTTAATCAATCTTTCCAAGAATTCGTACATTCTGTCAGAACGCAAAGTTACTTTGCAGCCAATCGGCATACCTTCACGCAATTTGAAAGTAGCGATTGATTTGCGGGCTTTAGTCATAACCGGCTGTTGACCAGCGATTAAAGCCAATTCTTCCATAGCGGTTGTTACTTTTTTCTTATCGGTAACAGCATCGCCGATACCCATATTCAAAACGATTTTTGTCAGCTTAGGAATCTCGTGTGGGTTCTTGTAACCGAATTTTTCCACAAGAGATTTCTTTATGACGTCGTTATATAATGTTTCAAAATTTGTCATAAAATTTTCCCCTATTAATCGATTACGTCACCGGATTTACGTGCAAAACGTACTTTTTTGCCATCAACTACTTTGTAGCCAACTTTTGTTGCTTTGCCGTCTTTGGCAATGGCAACGTTAGATACGTTAATGGCAGCCTCTTTTGTCACAATTCCGCCAGGATTGGTTTGAGAAGGTTTAGTGTGGCGTTTTACCAAATTTACGCCTTCTACAATTACCTTGTTTTCCTTAGGCATTGCTTGTTTTACGACGCCGATTTTGCCTTTATCGTCACCCGACAAAACAATTACAGTATCGTTTTTCTTAATTTTCATTTTAGGCATACTACAATACCTCCGGTGCTAATGAAATGATTTTCATAAATTTTTTAGCGCGCAGCTCTCTGGTTACAGGACCAAAGATACGTGTGCCGATTGGCTCGCCGTCTTTGTTAATCAAAACAGCTGCGTTGCTGTCAAAGCGGATAACACTACCGTCTTTGCGTCTGATGTCGCTGGCAGTTCTTACGATAACAGCCTTATGAACATCACCTTTTTTAACGTGCCCTTTCGGTAAAGCATCTTGTACAGCTACAACGATAACATCACCGACAGAGGCAGTCATTCTCTTGGAACCACCAAGAACCTTTATGCACTGCACCTGGCGTGCTCCAGAATTATCAGCAACATCTAGGTTGGTTTGCATTTGTATCATTTTTTTATTCCTTCATTTACTAGGCGTTATCAGAAATGACAGTCCAAGATTTGTTTTTAGAGATAGGGCGGCATTCTTGAATAGACACTCTATCGCCAACCTTGCACTGATTGTTTTCATCGTGAGCAGCAAATTTTTTACTTTTTTTCACGATTTTCTTGTAAACAGGGTGCATAACTTGACGTTCTACACTAACAACAACTGTTTTATCCTGTTTATCACTTACAACAACACCTTGAAGAATTCTCTTAGGCATATTCTTTCTCCTAACTATTCTTCTTGCGCTCAGCAAGGAGCGTGTTGATTTTTGCTACTTCGCGGCGAACTTTCTTCATATTAGAAGTGTTTTGCAGCTGACCGGTTGATTGTTGAATTCTCAAATTGAATTGCTCTTTTTTATTGGCAACCAATTTTTCTTCCAACTGGTCATTAGTCATAGCGCGTAAATCTTTAGTTTTAACCATTATGCTTCTCCTTCAATGGCATCAGAGTTCAAACGTTTTACGAATTTGCTCTTTACCGGCAGTTTTGCAGCACCCAATTCAAATGCTTTGCGAGCAACTTCTTCAGGAACGCCGCCGATTTCAAACATAATACGACCAGGTTTAACTCTTGCTACCCAAAATTCGATAGCACCTTTACCTTTACCCATACGAACTTCAGCAGGTTTATCAGATACTGGAACGTCTGGGAAAATTCTAATCCATACTCTTCCGGCTCTTTTCATTTCACGGGTAATAGCACGACGTGCAGCTTCAATCTGACGGGCTGTTACGCGTTCAGGAGTAAGAGCTTTCAATCCATATGAACCGAAACTTAATTCTGATCCACCTTTAGCCAAGCCGTGAATACGACCTTTATGCTGTTTGTGGAACTTTAAACGTTTTGGACTTAACATTTTATTCTAACCTCTTGTTATTATTTTTGTTCAGCCAACTTTTTATCTTGCGCCATTGGATCGTGGCTCATAATTTCGCCTTTATAAATCCAAACTTTTACGCCGCAAGCACCATAAGTGGTATGAGCCGTAGAGGTTGCATAATCAATGTCCGCACGAAGTGTGTGCAAAGGCACGCGACCTTCACGATAGTGTTCAGTTCTAGCGATTTCAGCACCGCCCAAACGACCGCTACAAGAAACTTTGATACCTTCTGCACCCAAACGAAGAGCAGACTGCATAACTCTTTTCATAGCTCTACGGAAAGAAACACGACGTTCCAACTGTTGAGCAACTGAGTCAGCAACCAACTTCGCATCAAGCTCAGGTTTTCTAACTTCAACGATGTTCAATTGAACTTCAGAATCAGTCAATTTTTGAATATCTTTTCTCAAATTCTCGATATCCTGACCCTTTTTGCCAATAACAACACCTGGTCTAGCTGAGTGAATAGTAACTCTTGCTTTTTTAGCCGGACGTTCAATAACAATGCGGCTAATACCAGCTTGAGCCAATTTTTCATTCAAGAATTTTTGAATTTTCAAATCTTCGTGGAGATAGTCAGTAAACTTGTCATCAGCATACCAACGAGAGTCCCAAGTGCGGTTAACGCCCAAACGAAGACTTGTAGGATTTACTTTCTGTCCCATCTGCTTACTCCCCACGCTCTGCTACAACAACGGTCATGCTTGAGAAAGGCTTCAAGATTCTTGCGCCTCTGCCGCGACCGCGTGCACTCATACGTTTCATTACAATACCTTTACCGACATAAGCTTCGCTTACTACGAGTTTGTCGATATTCAAATTATGATTATTTTCAGCATTGGAAATTGCAGATTGCAGCAAACCCAATGCAACTTTTGCGATTCTCTTCTTAGAAAAGCTCAGTTCAGCAACTGCTTTTTCTACACCCAAACCACGGATAGATTGAGCAACAAGGTTCAATTTACGCGGACTTGTGCGAATAGAGCGGCAAACAGCCATAGCTTGTTTTTCATTCAATTTAGCCATAATTAACCTCTCTTTGCAGTTGTGTCAGCTTTGGTGTGACCAAAGAATGTACGAGTCGGAGCAAATTCACCGAATTTGTGACCAACCATATCTTCAGTAACCAAAACCGGAATAAATTTGTGACCATTGTGTACGCCGAATGTCAAACCAACAAACTGTGGCAGCATAGTAGAACGGCGAGACCAAATTTTAATCACTTCATTACGGCTAGAAGCTCTGGCAGCATCAGCTTTCTTCAGAAGATAGCCATCAACAAAAGGTCCTTTCCATACGGAACGTGTCATTAGCTTTTCTCCTTATTAGTTTTTGTTATCATGACGAGATCTCATAATAAAGCGATCTGTCTTTTTGTTAGAACGAGTTTTAGCGCCCTTAGTAGGTTTACCCCAAGGTGTAACCGGATGACGGCCACCAGAAGTTCTACCTTCACCACCACCAAGCGGGTGGTCAACCGGGTTCATAGCAACACCGCGGGAAACAGGTCTCATACCCATCCAGCGTGCGCGACCGGCTTTACTAAGTGAAACGTTCTGATTATCTGGGTTGGAAACCGCACCAACGGTAGCCAAGCATTCTTCACGAACGATTCTCAATTCGCCAGAGTTTAATTTCAGTTGAACATAACCGGCATCTTTACCAACAACTTGAGCATAGCAACCAGCAGAACGAACTAATTGTCCGCCTTTGCCAAAGCGCAGTTCAACGTTGTGTACAATAGTACCAACCGGCATACTCTTCAGAGGCATAGCATTACCCGGTTTAATATCTGCTTTTTCGGCAGAAATAATTTTATCACCGGCTTTCAAGCGTTGCGGAGCCAAGATATAAGCCTTTTCGCCGTCGCTGTAATTTACCAAAGCGATAAATGCAGTACGGTTAGGATCATACTCAATTCTCTCAACAGTAGCCTCACAATCAAATTTATTACGTTTGAAGTCAATCACACGATAGCTGCGTTTATGACCGCCACCGATACGACGACTTGTAACGTGACCATAGTTATCACGCCCACCAGTCTTATTCAGACCTTTTGTTAAACTCTTCTCAGGCTTGCCCTTGTACAATTCGCTTTTATCAACGAGTACAAGTTGGCGACGACCTGCAGAAGTGGGCTTAAATGTATTCAAAGCCATAACTAAATTCCTGTAGTAACATCAATGTTTTGACCGTCGGCAAGAGTAACGATAGCTTTTTTGTAATCAGAACGAACGCCCTGATGACCTCTAAAGCTCTTTACTTTACCGAATTGTTTAATTGTATTTACCTTATTAACTTTAACGTTAAAGATGGCTTCAACAGCAGCTTTAACATCATCTTTCGTAGCTGATAAAGGTACCATAAATACCACTTTTCCAGCTTCCGAAGAAATCATAGATTTTTCGGTAATTACCGGACGAACCAATGTATCATACATTTCTGCAGTTACATTGTTTGATTTGCTCTTAACCATTTAATCTCTCCTCTAAGCAACTTACTGCATCTTTTGTCAATACCAATTTGTCCTTTTTCAAGATGTCATATACGTTGGCGCCGATTGTTGGCAGAATATCAATTCCGGCAATATTGCGGCTTGCCAAAGCAAAGTTAACATCTACTTCCTTACCATCAATGAAGAGGCAGTTTGTCAGACCGCAAGCATTCAATTTAGCTTGTAAATCTTTTGTCTTAGGAGCTGACAGCTTTGCTTCGTCAATAACAACAAGGTTGCCTGCTTTTGCTTTTGCAGACAAAGCAGTTTTCAGACCAAGTTTTCTGAATTTTTTGGTCAAATCGAAAGAGTGGTCTCTAACAACCGGACCAAATACAACGCCGCCTTTTCTGAATTGAGCGCCCTTACGAGAACCCTGACGAGCATTACCAGAACCTTTTTGTTTGAAAGGTTTAGCAGCTGTCAAAGCCACATCGGAACGACCTTTGGTAGCGTGGTTGCCGCTTTGTAATCTAGCCAGCTGCCAGTTTACAACGCGTTGTAAAATATCAGCGCGAACTTCCAAGCCATAAATGGAGTCGTTAAGTTCAATAGAGCCGACATTTTTATTTTCTAAATTTAAGATGTCCTGTTTCATTTTTCTTATTCCTTACACTTCATTAAGCATTTTCAGCCGGAGTTTCAGCCGCTGCAACAGGTTCATCAACTTTTTTCAATCCTGCAGGCATTGGAACAGAGGCGTTAGCCGGTTTTTTAACGGCATCAGTAACTCTTACCCATGTGTTTTCAGAACCAGGAACGCCGCCTTTAACCATAATCAAGCCTTTGGCAGCATCAATAGCTACAACCTTCAAGTTTTGAACGGTAACGCGTTCAGCACCCAAGTGACCAGCCATTTTTTTACCTTTGAAAACTTTACCTGGATCTTGTCTTTGACCGGTAGAACCATGAGCACGGTGAGAAATTGATACACCGTGAGATGCTTCCAAACCAGCAAAGTTATGACGTTTCATAACACCGGCAAAACCTTTACCGATAGAAGTAGCACAAACGTCAACATACTGACCGGCAACAAAGTGTTCTACTGATAGTTCATCGCCGACAGAAAGCAAGCAATCTTCAGAAACTCTGAATTCGCCCAATTTTTTCTTCGGTTCTACATTAGCCTTTGCAAAATATCCTTTCATAGGCTTGGTTACGTTTTTGGCTTTAATAGCGCCAGTACCAAGCTGAACTGCATTGTAGCCGTCTTTTTCAGCTGTTTTTACATTAACAACCTGCAAGCCGTCTACGCTCAAAACAGTTACAGGAACATGAGTTCCGTCTGCTTCAAAAATGCGGGACATTCCTAATTTTTTTGCGATTAGACCCGTACGCATTATTATTTTTTCCTTTTCTTAATAGGTTGACAACTTTTTAAAAGCGCCAACATTAAATTACAATTTAATTTCAACATTAACACCAGCAGCCAAATCCAGCTTCATCAAAGCATCAACTGTTTGCGGTGTTGGATCAACAATATCCAGAAGTCTTTTGTGAGTACGGATTTCAAACTGCTCACGAGATTTTTTATCAACGTGCGGAGAACGGTTTACCGTAAACTTCTCGATTCTGTTCGGCAGAGGAATTGGACCTCTGACGTTAGCGCCTGTTCTTTTGGCAGTATGCACAATCTCTGCTGTAGAGAGATCAAGCAATCTATGGTCAAAAGCTTTCAAGCGGATTCTAATGTTTTGTGTATCCATTTTTATACTTTTCCTATAGCTAAACGGCAAAAATCACCATAATGGTTATCTGCCATCTAAATTTGTTACGTTTCGCAAACTCTTTCGCAACAAAGGTTTGCCTTATATTTTATATTTGCTTCGCTGCGGGGCAACCCCCTCAAAACAATTGTTGTAGCGCTTATATAACATAATCACCCTGCCTTTGCAAGCAAAAAATGCACAAATTTTAAAAAAAATGACAGAATCGCTTAATTGAGTCTATTCCGAGTCTAAAACGCAGCTAATTATCTGTAAAAGCCATTAAAATATCTTCCGATTATTATAAAATCAGATGAAACGGCATAAATAAAAACTTTTTGATTGCAAATTATATATTGTTAGTTTATATTATAGAAAATGCAACCATTTTACAAGTTACCGGAGCTTCCAATGATAACTATGCAGAACCGAATAATTTTTTTGAATGAGCATAAAACCAGCATGCGACTGACTTCTTCGGAATGGTATATTCTAAACCGAATTTGTATTCGCGAGAACCTGAAAAGAGACCAGTTGATAAATTTAATAAACAACAACCGCATTCCCAATTTGGGACTAACTCCGACTGTGCGGCTTTTTTCGCTTTTATATTTGCACAACCTTGCGCGGCATGACCAAAATTATGCCTATGCGCCAAACAGTGCTACTCTGCATGAAACACTGAACGAAATGTCCAAAGCCTAAACTCTTTGATATTCAAAAAACACCGGCTTGCGACCTTCCCGCACAGCTTTGCGCTGATATTTGGTTTCAAACCAATCGGCAGGAGGCAGACGCCAATCATCAGAAGATTTTGCCGTCCACACAAAATTTTTATCTTTTGCCATAGTGTGCAGCACCCAGCCTTTATAAACAGCGTGATCGGTAGCAATCTGCAATATGCCGTTTTTTTTCAATAAGCGAGCCAATTCCCGTAAATTGTTCGGATTTACAAAACGCCGTCCTTCATGTTTTTTCTTTGGCCATGGGTCGGGAAACAGCAAATAGATTTTATCAAAACAAGCATCCGGCAGCGCAGAAAACAGCAAGCGGGCATCATCATCAAATACCCGTATATTATCAACTCTGCCCTGCTCCAAAGAAACCTCGCGCGCCAAATCTTCTTCATTGCCTTCTTTTACGCCGGTAATAAGCGACAGCAAATTTGCCACGCCGTTTTTATAAACTTCAACTCCCACAAACCCTGTCTCCGGCTGGCTTTTAGCAATAGCCGCCAAATGGCTGCCGTCACCGAATCCAATTTCCAAAGCATAACGCTGTTTGGGAGCATCAAAACTTTTATTTAAATCAATTTTTTCTGAAGCATTTAACAAAAGCCGAGGCAAAAAGTCCTCAAGCAGAAAACTTTTTGCCTTGCGAATTGTCCGTCCTTTGCGTCTGCCAAAAAACTTTGGCTTATCGCTTTGAACATACTGCTGACTAGAATTTGTTTTCATCAGCAGCGTCTTTTTCAGCCATAGCCAAATTGCTGTTAGATTTTGACAGTGCCACCATCAAAGTAAACAAGTTTCTGGCAATAGACCGATTTGGAATTTTATAATAAGCACGAACCAACTCAAGTGTTTCTTTTCTTTTCATCGGATCATCGTCAAAAGAACGACGGTCTTCTTCAAAGTAATAATTCTTTTCGCTTTGATTTTTATTCAACATACGAGGGCTGTTTTTAACAACCTCTTCGTCCATATCTTCAAAGAAAAAGCCCATTGGAACTTCCAAAACACGGCTGATATCCCATAGTCTGCTGGCTCCAACGCGGTTCATGCCTTTTTCATATTTTTGTATTTGTTGAAAAGTTAACCCTAGCATTTCAGCCATTTGTTGCTGAGTGATGTGCAAAATTGTGCGGCGCAGACGAATTCTGTTGCCAACATGAACATCTACCGGATTTGGTTCGTTATCATTAACTCTTCCTCTAAGAGATTTAGTTTCTTTCATATTCTTTACCTCATTTAATCAAATACTCTTCTAATTATATAGAATTAACAAAGCCGTTTGTCAAATATTAAATATCCCGCAAGCACAATAATTTATCAAATATCGTATGTTTAGAATAAATAACATAGTATATATAAAAACCTAAAATTACACTAAATTCTGCAACTGTTTGTTACAGCAAAATTCCTCTAAATTTACAAAACAAATTATTATATATAGAAAAATACCGCCAAGGTATTGGCGGTATTTTTGCAAGCAATCTGCTGAAAAAAATCAGTAATATTTCCAAGCGATAGAGCAGTTGTTACCGTTTGTGCAAGCGCAAGCCTGAGCGGCTGTAACAACAGACATCGGAACAGACAATGTAGATCCGCCCGGAGTAGCAATAAAGTTAGTAGTTTTAGAACCAGCGTTACCAATCTTTACATCTTTAATAGCTGTGTTATGAATAGTGTCACCAGTTGTAGCAGATGTGCCGGAAGCTTGAACAGCAATCAAACCAGAAGAGAAACCTGAACCCCAGTCATTGGTTGCCAAAGTAATGCAGGCTTCACGAGACAAGCTGTTAAATTCAATAATGAATGCTTTGCCGTCGTTTGCATCTGTACTGTCAGATTTGGTAACATATACACGACCATTGAATGCGTTGGTCAAAGTGGCGGTAGCATTATCGCCGGTACCACTGTAAACTGTACCCAATTCATCAGGAATTACACCCATAGAAACTGCAGTACCGTTGTTCAAGCCGGTATATGTGTTTTGTTGTGCATACAAAGTTTTTACGTTAGCAACAATCATAGAAACGTTGTCAGCAACTTTGTTGGTCTTAAATTTGTTCATAGCTTTTGAATAGCCGGCAATACCACCAACGGACAATACACCGATAATAGCCAATACACCCAGCATTTCAATCATAGAACGACCAGATTCATTTACTCTCATTGTTTTTCTCCTAAAAAATATGTTATGAGCCTCCTAAGCTCAAATTAGAATTATATTTTGCAGAAACCTCCTAAGTTCCGCTGGCAGTGAATATACTGCTTAATTCTTTCAATTTCCTTAATAACATAAAATTTTATGATTTGCAATAAGCAATGGGATATAGTACTTTGGTAATAGTTTAGATTAACGTATTGAATATGCAAAAAAAATGGTAGTTCCGGGCAGAGTTGAACTGCCGACCCATCCATGTGAAGGATATGTGATAACCGTTTCACCACAGAACTAAAACAAGTTGGTAGTTCCGCGCAGAGTTGAACTGCAGACTCATCCATGTCAAGGATACGTGATAACCGTTTCACCACGGAACTATTCTTGTGCTTGCATAATAATCTGAATTTTCGGCTTGTCAAATTTAATTTATAAAAAAATAAAATACTTTTGAAAAATCTCTTGAAATTTAAATTTATATCACTAAAACAAGCGATTGAATTTTTAGCGGAGATATAAAAAATGAGAAAATTCAGTTTATATGTTTTAGCCTTTGGCACTTTTGGCTTGGGAATGGCGGAATTCGGCATGATGAGCATTTTATCGGTTGCCGCTGCCGGTTTGCAGGTTTCCGTTCCGGAAGCCGGACATTTTATTTCTGCTTATGCTTTGGGTGTTTGCTTTGGGGCGATTGTGCTTATTAGTTATTGCTTAAAGTTTTCAAATTGTTGATAATGTTTTCAGCGGCAGTTTGCGATTCTTCGCTGATTCCCGCAGCCTGAAGAGCCAGCTTTTTCAAGCAGGTATTGGTAATGTCTTTAGAAGTTTCGCTGACGGTATTAACAAACAATGTACCGTTATATAGACGGCTGTTCGCCTCGTTCAGCATGCACGCCTGCATTTTTTGACGCGGAGTCGCATCGGCTGAAACCGTAGTATATTGAGAAATATTTTCGCAAGCGCTCAAAAGCAAAGCCGCTGCCAAAAGATATACTTTTTTCATAATCAAGTCCTTTTATATTTTATTGAATTTATGCAAAGGTATAGCGAAATTTTGTGAAAAAGCAACAAAAAAACTCTCGTTCTGCAAAGAAGGAGAGTTTTAATTTTTCATTTTTTGAAAAAATCATGCGTTACCGGCGGCAAGTTCAAAACATATCTGTTCATACACAAATACGCCGCCATATAAAGCAGCAACGGATAAACAGTCCAGCACGACAAATATATCGCGCAAACATAAATCCCTTTGATGTTTTTAGCTTGAGCAAGTTTGCTCTGATAAGCCGCTTCGCTCAGCCTGCCCCATTCTCTTTGATAAAATAGCTTGTACTGATACAGCTGAAACAATGGATAAACCGTTCTTCCAATAAAAACAGCACACAGCAAAAGACACAAAAGGGTTACGGAAACCACAGAAAACGGATAGAACTTTGTCACAAAATCGGCATGTCTATACACTGCGCAGCCCATATAAAATGTAGCGGCGACACCGGCAAAAAAACAAAAAACACCCAACTTAAAAATACTACTATTTCTCATAAGACACTATAATAATACGTTATTATCTTTATACTACTAGTGTCGCCGCAATTTGTCAATAAGCAAAATTTTGGCAAAAAAAACACTTGGCAAAGCAAATAAAATATGCTAAAAAATAGTCCAAATTTTATAATTTTAACTTTAATTATGCGCAAATTATTATTGTTTTTGGTTGTCGCAGCTGCATTTTATTGCTGCTCAGAATTTATGGAGCGTCAGCCTCATAATCCCCAAGTCGTGACAGAAGGCATTATTGTGCAGAAGTCATTTGATATTGGCAGGGATTCCTTTTATGCAGCCGTCGGTCAAAAAATGTATCCGGTTGTCCGAGTGCTTTCTGACCAGGGTGCGTGGGCTTATCCCAAGAAAGACAGCGTAGTTACAGGCTTTTTTACCGAAAAAAATCCGACCATTCGCTTTATGTTTGGCAAAGTCGGCGCGGCAGAAATTGAAAAAGCCTTTCAAAAGCAGGCGTCACATGCTTTAGGCGTGCTGTTTCTATTATCGCTGCTGATAATATGCTGCTGGAACTCTGACGGCGAGGACGATGATTTCCCTGAAATTAAAAAGTCTTAATCTAAAAATCCTGTTTCAAAATAGAAACAGGATTTTTACTTTTACTTTAATGTTTGACATATAGGGCTGAAATGTATAATAATTAGTAACATCAATTAACCTAAAAAATGAGGAAAGAAAGATGAAAAATAAGCAATCCAAAGGTCTCTCTCTCTCTCTCTGCGAATCCTATACATCTGATTAAAGGCACTTTTTCCGCCCTTCGGCGCGTTTTTGCAGGATTTATTAAATCACCATGCGTTTTGAAACACATTACTCTCAAAGTCATCTCTGGTATAATATCCATATTATTAAAGGGTTTGAATGTCACGCGTCAATACGAAGCACTTTTTGAACGTGATGTACAAAGCAGTACACGAGTGAGAAAAGCGCAAGTAGTGACCCGACAGACAAACCCGCTAGGGCGAAGTATGATTGAAATGCTGGGCGTGCTGGCAATAATCGCTGTTTTGTCTGTCGGCGGCATCGCCGGATATTCCAAGGCTATGTTGATGTGGCGGTCGAATATCCAAAAAAATATGTTAGCCGAAATAGTTACCAATATGATTAGAATAAGACCTAATTTAAGCAAAACACAAGCATTCAGTAACATAACGCCAATCTTTGACGCAATGGGAGAATTGCCTGAAGGAACAACCTATAAAAATGGTTTTATTTATGATAAAGATGGAAATAGAATGGATATACAATATGGTTTGCAAACTATTACTTATACCGATGGTCACGAAAAAAAGTCTTTTATATATGTAGCTGGGTTTAACTTTATATCAAATGGGAAAAAATTAACTCCATCTGCAAAAACATATTGTAGCAATTTAGTCGAAGTCGCTAAAAACATAATTGATGAATTTAATATGATTTTATTTGTTCAAACAGATTCTGAAAGTGATGTGGGTTCAAGTGCTGTGGTACTATTTAATAAAAATAGTTTAAGAAAAGCAACATTAAGCGACATAAATCAAAAATGTAATGTTACCATAAAAGAAGGCGGTTATGTACATTTTACGCTCTATATAAATCCTTATTGATAGTCTTTCTAAAAAGCGAAACACCTCGTTTTGTGAACGAGGTGTTTGCCGGAGTTAGAAAACTTTAAATATCCAAGTTTTGTACTTTCAAAGCGTTTTCTTGAATAAACTCTTTACGTGGTTCAACCACGTCGCCCATCAAAGTAGAAAAGGCTTCATCAGCTTCTTCAATGCTGTCGATTTTAACCTGCAGCAAAGAGCGAGCTTCCGGATCCAAAGTTGTTTCCCACAGCTGTTCCGGATTCATTTCACCCAAACCTTTATAGCGCTGAATGGTAATACCTTTTTTACCGGCGGCGGTAACCGCGTTCATCAAACTAACCGGACCATCAACGCGTTTTTCGCCCAAGGCTTTGGTGGTCAATTTAGAAGATTGAGCAAAGTTTTCAGTTAAAAACTCGTGCATATCATTCAAAACTTTACCTTCCGGACTCTCTAAGATATTCGCGCCGATAACGTGCTCTTCTTTCACACCGCGCAATACACGGTAGAACACCACGCTGCCTTCATCATTCAATTCAGCTTTCCAGCCGCGGTCATATTCGGCTTCCAAAGTATCCAAACGTTGTGCCATTTTGTTCAATTCAGCCTGCAAAGCCGTTTTATCTTTCAAAATTTCCGAATTAAACAAGCCGCGGATAGCCATTTGCTCTACAATTTTTTCCGGTGCTTTTAAGGTCAAGGCTTTAATCATACTGTTAGCGCGCTTGGTGCTTTCCACAAACGCAATCAAATCTTGTCCCACCAAACGTTCGCCGTTGGCTGTTTCCAAAGAACCGTCATCGCAGCCGCCGTGAATCAAATAATCTTCCATTTCGCGATCGTCTTTGATGTAAATGATAGAGTTGCCGCGCTTAGCCTTATAAAGAGGCGGCTGAGCAATGTAAATATAGCCGCGGCGGATAAGCTCCGGCATCTGACGATAGAAGAAGGTCAACAGCAAAGTTCTGATGTGCGCGCCGTCGACATCGGCATCGGTCATGATAATGATTTTATGGTAGCGGCATTTATCGGCGTCAAAGTCGTCACGGCCGATACCTGTGCCAAACGCGGTAATCATCATGCCGATTTCAGCCGAACTCAGCATGCGGTCAAAACGAGCGCGTTCCACATTCAAAATTTTACCGCGTAACGGCATAATAGCTTGGTTTTTACGGTCGCGTCCCTGTTTTGCAGAACCGCCGGCGGAATCTCCCTCCACAATGAATACTTCGGAAAGAGCCGGATCTTTTTCTGAGCAATCTGCCAGCTTACCTGGGAGTGAGGCTATATCCAACACGCCTTTGCGGCGGGTCAATTCACGAGCCTTGCGAGCGGCTTCACGAGCGGACGCAGCCTCCACAATTTTACCGACAATAATTTTGGCCTCGGTCGGGTGTTCGTCCAGCCATTCTTTAAGCTTGTCACCCACTGTGTTTTCCACCACCGGACGAACTTCGGAAGAAACCAATTTATCTTTGGTTTGCGAAGAAAACTTAGGGTCAGGCGCCTTAACCGACAAAACGCAGGTCAAACCTTCGCGCATATCTTCGCCGGTGATAATGTTCTTATCTTTTTTCAGCAGTCCGTTTTCCATAATGTAATTGTTAATGGTACGGGTCAGCGCGCCGCGGAAACCCGCCAAGTGCGTACCGCCATCCTTTTGCGGAATGTTGTTGGTAAAGCAAAGCATAGTTTCATTATAAGCATTAGTCCATTGCAAAGCCACATCAACCACAATACCGTTGCTTTCGCCGCTGACCGAAATAATATTTTCATGCAGAGGCGCTTTAGATTTGTTCAAGTGCGTAACAAACGCCGACAAACCGCCTTCATAGTGGAAATCCAATTCTTTCGGCTCGGCGCCGCGGTTATCAATCAATTTCAGATAAACGCCGGAGTTCAAGAAAGCTTTTTCGCGGATAGCGCGTTCCAAAGTTTCAAAATTAAATTCAACCTGTGTAAAGGTTTTCGGCGACGGCAAGAAAGTTACTTCCGTACCGTGGCGATTCGGAGCGTCTGCCACAACATGCACATGTTCCACCACATTGCCGTCGGCAAAGCTGGCTTCATATTCTTTGTCATTACGCCAAATTCGCAGTTTCAGCCAAGTAGAAAGCGCGTTAACCACTGAAACGCCCACGCCGTGCAAACCGCCGGAAACTTTATAGGAGTTGTTGTCAAATTTACCGCCGGAGTGCAGCTCGGTCATAATAACTTCAGCTGCGGAAATTCCTTCTTCTTTATGCGTATCAACCGGCATGCCGCGCCCATTGTCGCGGATAGTGGCTGAACCGTCCGGATTCAAAATAACCAAAGTTTTATCGCAATAACCGGCAAGCGCCTCATCAATAGCGTTGTCCAGCACTTCATAAATCATATGGTGCAGACCCGAGCCGTCATCAGTATCGCCGATATACATTCCAGGGCGTTTGCGTACAGCGTCCAAACCACGCAAAACCTTGATTGAATCAGCGTTATATTCTTGTTCGCTTTTCAGATATTCTTCTTCTGTTAACTCTGTCATTGAAAATCCTCTTAAAATCTAATTTTTCATTTTGTAAAAATATAGCGCAGACTGCCAAAATTACCAAGCACAAAATGAAAGTTATAAGCAGAAAACCGCTAAAAAAAGGCGCTTGATTTTTCTCTTCAACAGCGCTATAATATAGTTCTGAATTAAATTATTCTAGCGTATGAAGAACTATATTATTTTAATCGGTTTGCTAATCGGAACATTAGCATTGGCTGCTGTTGAATATCTTTGCGGCTGTCCTTTTGGTTTTCTCTGGAGCGAGTTTATCAGCGGCTGTTTTGTCTTGATTATCGGTTTGCTTTGGGCATATCGTCTCAACCGCAAAAAAGCCCGCTTAGGTCTAGCTTTTGTCGGCGGGATAGTGTTAATCTGCACAGTAAACGTCGGCATCAACGCCGTCCACCTGTTCAAAATGCTGCTGGACGCTTATCCCGACATCAACGGCGGATTTCTGATTATCCTAACCCTGATTATGGCGCTTTACGTGCCGTTTGTGTATATCGGCGCTATTTTTGTGTATTTGTACTACTTCTGCGATTTACGCGATGTGTTCAAGCAAATACAGCGCTATGACTAAATAACAAAAAAGGAAATTCCATAAAAAGAATTTCCTTTTTTGTTTGGCTTATTTGCCAGTAAAATCATATAATATTTTACCTTGTTCATCGTCCAAATTAAATACCCAATCGGCAAAATATTTTTGATTGTTTTCCACAAATAGCGTCACTTCTTTACGCGGCAGCCGCGAAGAACCCAGTTCAACCGCCAGCCAATAATCATCAGCGGCAGTTTTATACACTTCCAAATTATAAACCAAGCCGATTTTGGTTTCCGCCACAATTTTATGCGATTCGATTTTTGCAAAATCCGCCATAAAATCTTTCTTTAAAGCAATGCCGTTATAATCCATGTATAAAAGAGCTCCCAAAAACTCTTTCATTTTTTTAGAATTAGCTGTTTCCGGCAGCAAATTCTCCGGAACAAAAGCTCCGGCAGAAACTGTTATGCGGCTGACCTGACTTGCCGGAATTTCAAACAACGGAAACGGCATCCAATCGCCGGCTTCTCCCGAAAATCCGCCCGCCTCGCTGATGCTGTAAACATACGGAAAACCGTTCAGCATAACAAACCGATATTCCCCGTCGGCATAACCGCCGCCCAAAGCAACCTTGTCCAACAAATTGCCTTCAGCGTCAAAAGTTTCGACTAAAGTTTTATGTTCCTTGTCCAAACCGTATTCAGCCAATTTATCTTTCTGCACTTCAGCAACAGCAACAATAACCGAGTTGTTTATCATTTTGTAAAAAGAGGCAAGCTGTCCGGCATCGGCAAAATAATCGGCAGCTTCTTTTATCCGCCATTCTCCGCCGTTGTCATAAATTTCAAGCTCGCCGTCCGCCGTGCTCAGCTTTATTTTTTGCAGCAGCGCCGCCTTCTGTCGTGTTTGTGCAAAAGTATATTCTCCGCGCCGATTTAAGCCGCTGCGGACTTTGGCATACCATACAGATAATCCGGCTAAAAGCACCATTCCCAGCGCAACGCATAAGCTTATAATCCAATATTTTTTAGGCATCGTAATTCTCCTTTATTCGGCTGTTTCGCCGCAATCTGTAAAACCTTGCCCAAAAGAATAAAGCCACAACCTCCAGCAATGGAATGATAAAAATTTGCATTATCATCATTTTTGCCGTCGCCGTTTCATAGTCGCTTTTTATCTTATAATCGATTCGCTGCAGCTTTTCTTCATTTTGCGCCAGTTCTCTGCCGGCTTTTCCAACCTGTACCAGCTGCTCATAAAGCAAAGCGTTTTCATTGCTTTGTTCATATAAAACCCGCTTTTGTTCCTGAATTTTATTCTGCAAAACATTATAAGCGACTTCCTGCCGACTGAAAATATTTTTCATCAGCCGCTGCCCGATACTGTCAAGATTAAAAAGCTGTTTACCGACTGGCAGCTGCTCATAAATTTGATTATCCGCCATATAATCAATTAAAGCTCTCACCGCTGCTCCGTTGCCGCTTTTTTCTATCACGCTGTACGGATTCCTATCCGGAGAATTTTCCGCTGCCCAAAACGGAGCCTCCAAAAAGTCAACATCGCCCACCACCGCGGCTTTGCCTTCCTTCAGCGATTGTTTCAAAAACGGCTTCATTGTTGCCGCCAGCTCCGTTTCCTCATATGGATTCTTGGTGTATAAAGAACTGAAAGAACCTTCCATCACCGCGCCGACCAAACCGTTTTCGTTAGTAATAAACGGCACCACCTTCACCGCCGGATTATCTACTTCAAACAAAAACGCCTTATTCAGCCGCAGCCCCAATGGACTGTAACCAAAAGTTTTTTCTAATTTGCCTTCGTCCACGGCAACAGTCTTTAAGTTCACCCGCCAATTATTCAAAAAGTCAACAAACTGCACATCTTCGCTGTTGGTCAAATCCGACTGGCTGGCGGTATAAAAGTCAAAAAACACCACCGCGCGCCCGCCGCGCATAATAAATTGGTCAACTCCGTAACGCAGCGCCGGCGAAATTTTTTTAGGATTTATCAGCACCACCAAATCTACTTTGTTAGAAAACTCATACATTGACGGCGAAATATTAAAAACATTATAATCATTTTCAAGATTTAGCAAAATTTCCTGTAAGCCCTCTAAATTTTGCATATTGTCCACAAACACGCCGATATTTTTAACTCTTTCCGGCTCGGTTACTTTTAATAAAGCTGTGTCTATATCTTTTTCCAATAACGGCTGTCTTTGCAGCAAAAATTGCTTTATCTCTGTTTCTTTGCCGTCCGAAGTTCTAACTACTGCGCCCAAATAATTGCGGCTGCCTCCGGCATTAGTTTCAAAATACAGACCTTTATCCAGCACCTTTTCTTCCAATTCCGAAAAAGGTTCAACATAGGTCACATTAACCTCGACAATTCCGCCGCTCAAACGCTGATAGCGCCGCAAAAAACGCTGAATTTGCTGCAAATAATGGAAATAGTCCGAATTAGAATTGATATAGTCTTTTGCCGCAAAAACATCTATGGTTACCGGTTTTTGCAACTTATCCAGCAGCTCTGACGTTTGTGTTTTCGGCGTATATAACTTAGCTTTGGTCAAATCGGCTTTGCCAGCAAAAAAGTTAGACACTGCAATATTAAAAAATGCCGTTCCCAGCAGCAAAATAAGCATAAACGCGCCCACCTTCTGCCATTTATATTTTTGGCTGCTGCCGTGCAAAGAAAGCACCACTGTGTTCAAAAACACAAAAACTGCCGTAAACGAAACAAAATACAACACATCAACAGCACCGATTTCTGCAAACAAAAAATTATTATATATGGTATATAAGCCAAAATACGGCAAAGCTGTCCACAAGGCGAGGCAGAAAAAGCTTAATAAATATGCCAAAAGCAAATTGCTTGTCAGAGCTGAAATAAAAATTCCGACCGAGCAGAAAAACAGCATAACAAAAAACAAGCCGAGCTCATTTGTCAGAATATTTTGCCAGTCTAAATTCAGCCAGCCGGCGGAATAGATTATAAACGGCGCCAGCCCCAGCATTGCCAAAAGGCAAAAAGCTCCGGCGGCGCAGAATTTGGCAGCAGTCAATACAAAACAAGGCACCGGCTGAGTCAGTAAATATTCAATAGTGCCGAAACGATATTCTTCCGCCCAGCTGCGCATGGTCAATACAGGCATTAGCACCGCCAAAATAATCGGCTGCGCATAAAAAAGCGCATACAAAGCCCCGTCATGCATACCTAAATATGAGCCAAAATAAAACGCCGTCCCCATCGAAGCGAATAAATACACGAACAACACAAAATATGCCGAAAAATTACGGAAATAGCTGCGAAATTCTCTTAATAACAAAGCGGTAAACTGCTGCATTTTTATTCTCCGGTTATTTTTTTAAACGACGCCAACAAGCTTTCCGGCGCAGTCTTTTTAAATTTTGCAAATTTAGTATCGGCAGCCATTTTTCCCTGGTGCATAAGCAATACCCGCTGCGCCATCGCGTCAACATCTTCCAAAGCGTGAGTAGAAATAATCACCAAATTGTCTTTGGCATAATCTTTAATTATCTGCCGCATACTTTCTTTTTGCACAGGATCAAGTCCTTCCGTCGGCTCGTCCAGCAGCAGAATTTTAGGCATAGCTAACATTGCCGCCGCCAATTCTGCTCTCTTTTTGAAACCTTTAGACAGCGTTCCCAGCGGTTGGAAAATCACATTCTGCAATTCCAGCAGTTTCAGCATTTTTTTTATGTTTTCAAATTTTTGGTCTGTTTTCATTTTTTTCAAATCAGCCGAAAAATTCAAAAATTCCAACGTTGTCATTTCACCGTACAAAGCAGAAATTTCCGGAACATAGCCGATATTCTGCAAATATTTTTCCCGAATGTTTTTAATATTTTCATTTTCGAACAACACTTCGCCGCTGTCGGCTTCCCAAAATCCGCTGATAATTTTGAACAATGTCGATTTGCCAGCGCCGTTTTCTCCCAGCAAAACCACTGTTTCATTTTTATCAAATGTTAATGAAACCCCGTCAACTGCTTTAATTTTTCCAAAATATTTGCAGATATTGTTAATAATCAGCATAAAACTGCTCCATTGTTTAAATAAGATAAACTCATTTTAATTAAACTCATTTTAATCTGATTTTTTTAAATTTTAACAAATATTTTCAACTTTTGTGAAAAAACTTTAATGACAAATTGTTTTTATTGGAGTAATAATGTATCAAATTGGCAAAAGCGGAGAAATATTTTGGATAACTTCAACAAAGAAGAATTAAAAAATTTTGTAATAGGCTTATGCGTTATCTGCCTGTTTGCAGCCATAATGCTGCTATTTAAGCTTCAGCACAATGTTTGGAAAGACGCGGAAGACACCGACTACCAAATTTATGCAACCTTCAACCGCACCGATGGTTTGGTTGTGGGCAATAAAGTGCGTATGTCCGGTATAGATGTCGGGCGGGTTGTATCATCTGTGCTTGATGACGATTTCCGCGCCACTTTAACTTTGCAGCTCAAATCTGATGTTCAAATTCCGGACGACAGCAGCGCCGCTATTGTCAGCTCCGGCATAATGGGAAATAAATATATAGAAATAGAACCGGGCGGTTCGGAAGATTATATCGAGCCGAACGGAGAATTTACATATACACAGGACGCTATGATTTTAGACGAGTTGATTGACCGCGTTATTTCTTTGGGCAAAGCTAAGCGGAAAAAATCTTGCCAGCAGGCAGAAGAGCCGAAAACCCTAGAAACAACAGAAAGTGGAGAGTAATAAAATGAGAAAAAAACCTGTAGAAACCATTATGGGATTAGTAGTGCTGGTTGTTGCCCTGCTGTTTTTGGCATTTGCCTACCGCGTGTCCGATTTGCAGGTGGTTAAGGGCTATCCGCTTAAAGCCGAATTTATGAAAGTCGGAGGTTTAAGCATTGGTTCCGATGTACGCATCAACGGTATAAAAGTCGGCACCGTTACCTCGCAAAAGCTTAACAACGACGATTATATGGCAGATGTGACATTCAGCATATCGTCTGATATCAAACTGCCGAAAGACAGTACCGTTTCAATTATCAGCGATGGCTTAGTCGGCGATAAATTTGTAAAAATCGAACCGGGGAAATCATCAGAATTTTTGAAAGCCGGCGATTCGTTTGCCAACACCAAAGATTTTAAAACCATAGAAGATATGGTCGGTGAAATTATATTTATGGTTACAGATGACGGAAGCAAAGATGACAACCAATAAATTTTTATTAAGCGCGGCAGCTCTCGTTTTTTGCGGATATGCAGCCAATGCCGCCGAAATAGATATGAATACGGCACGCATGCAGGCAATGGATAAAATTACCGGTCATGTAAAGGTAATAAACGTTCCGGTCAACGGCAAAGTCGGCTTTGGTTCGCTTTCAATAGTGGTGCGCAGCTGCAAAACCCGCCCAGCCGAAGAAACGCCGGAAAACTTTGCTTTTGTAGACATAGCCGATAAAGACCTGAAAGGCAAAGAAACAAACCTGTTTAAAGGCTGGATGCTTTCATCATCACCGGCAACCAACGCTTTAGAAAACCCCATCTATGATGTTTGGCTTTTGCAATGCCTAAACACTAAAGTTGACGATTCGGCTTTAATGAGCGAACAAGAATTAACCGAGCGCGATAATCTGCCGATGGCTCCGCGTTCAAGCCTGCCGACTGCTGTTTCTGCCGAACTGAAAACCGAAGAAACTCCGCAGGCTGCCGCCAAAGATTCGGCAAAGAAACCAATGGCGGAAATGGAATATCTGCCGGAAGAAGATACGGAAAACAAGCCTGAGAATTTGGTTGAGCCGGATAATGCGGAAAGTTCGGAATTTTCGGTAGATGAAGAAGATGACGATGACACTTCTGCTGAAATTCAAAATGAATTAAATCAAATAAAATCCTCTTGGGAAAACAAAGACATCAGCGCCGAAAAGCCAGCAGAATAGCTGCGCTGCCTAATAACGAATAAAACAATATTCCGCCGACCGAACCGAATGCCTCTCTAAAATCGGCGCGCGACGGCATGGAATGTTCAATAAAAAGCGTGAGTAAAAATATATAAAGCAAATAGGTTACGCAGTTTACTGACACAAAATCAAAAAAATGCTTATCAAAAAAATAAGCAAAAACGAGCAACAAAAACGGTGCCATTCCGGTTGGCAAAGCGTTATAAAATTGCAAATTAGAAAAGCTGACCCGCCCCAAATTATAGCAGCCGTCTTTTTTACGCGGCAGCAAAGAAAAATTAACCGGTCGGGCGTTTAAAATCAATCCTACCAAAAAATGCGCACATTCATGCAAAGCCGTCCCCGGTAAATTGATAAAAACATACAGCCAAAAGTTTCGATAAATCGAATGTTTCAGCGATGACAGAACAATTACCCATAAAATCAAAAAAAAGCGGCTGGAAATCAAAAAGCTTAACATATCCGCCGAACTAAAATATGCTTGTGCATTTTCCATATATTAGCCTATTTCTTTTCCAGCACAGACAAACCGGCGACAAAGGTATTAAACATCAGCTGGCAGATAGTTTCTTTATTCACTTTGGTAAATGAGTCCAAAATATCTTTAGTTAAAAATGAACTTAACGCAAATAAAGTCAGCCACAAAATCTGTGACGATAAAATTCGTTCCGGACGTTCCATATTCGGCACCAAACGGATTAGCAATTTATTGATAAGACCGGTAATTTTCACTACTTTACGCAAATAAAAATATGAAAAAGTACGATTATTATTGCGCAAATGAAAACTATGCAGCATAAACCAAAGGTTTTTGTTTTCTATCACAAAATTAACAAATTCATGCAAAAAAGCATTCATATCAACAAAAGCATCGTCTGTCACCGAAACTTTTTCTAAACGCGACGCCAAAGCATCTAAAGTCATATAATTTTGAATTACCACAAAATTATCCATATTGGAAAATTGGTTATAAATTGCCCCCACCGAACAGCCTGAAGCTTCGGACAATTTACGGACAGTCAGGGCTTCTGTGCCTTTTTCCTGCACAATTTTCCGTCCTGTCTCCAATAACAAATTTTGTATATTGTCTTTTTCCATTTCAGTAATAAATTTACCTGTGTTTAACAAATTATTTGCATTTATGAGACTAGAATAGCGCAAACCGGATTGGTATTCAATTTTTTTTTACGGTTATCAAAGGGATAATTATGAAAAAGCTGTTTTTATTTTTTGCCTTGTTGTTTTTTTATCAGCCGACCGCTGTTTCGGCTCAAGCAATTGAGCTTTTGGACAATGAAAGCACGGCGCCTGAAACAAATTCCCAAACTGCCGAAGCAAATGCTGCCGCCGCCACCGATTATTTAGATGATTACATTGACGGCGTTGAAACCGAAAAAAAAGCCCAAAATACGGCACGCGCACTGCTTAATCAAAAGCCGCAAATCTTAAACTTGCGCCAAAATGAAATTAAAACTTTGGAAAAGTTAAAAGAAAGAACTGCGGAAATACAAAAAAAATCCCAGCCTTCCGTAAAAATCGAAACTTTGCCGGACAAAGAAGAAACTAAAGAAGAAATTTTACAAAAACTGCGCGATTCGCTGCAAGCGGCTCCTATGGGTTTGTATTGGGCGGCAACTCAAGAGCAAATTCAAGAACTCGGCTTTGAACTGAAACCCGCCGAGCGCAAAGATTATAAAAATGTTTTTCAGGTTTTGAATCCGCAGCAAAATAACAACACTTTTGCTCTCACCACGGCAATTTTCGGGCTGCAAAACAAACTGTGGTGCATTTACGCCCAAGGCGCATTGCTGAATGACGACGCTCAAGCTTCGCAGGTTCTAGCTTTGTACCGCCGTTACTATGAAGCCTTGTCTAAAAAATACGGCAACGCTCAAGAACATTTTGAACCCTACACCTATCAGGAACAGCTGATTGAAGGGGAAGGCTCAGCCAAAACCGTCCGCACCGTTACAAAGCAAAATCCCCTCGGCGGCACTAATTTCTTAAAAGAATTGCAAGAGGGTAAAGCCGTTTTATACGCAACTTTCAAAAATGACGAAATCGGCGTAACTTTAGGCATTTCGGTCGACGGCGACGGCAAGAGCTCAATTTCGATTGACTATAAAAACTTTGCTTTAATGGACAGCGAACAGCAAACCGTTTTAAGCAAAACAATTGAAGATTTATAATATTGAAGGACTAAAACCATGGCTAAAATAAGTTTTTGCGGAATTTCCGGCAGCGGTATGAGCTCACTCGCTCAAATTTTGAAACTTTCCGGCAATCAAATACAGGGTTCCGACCGCAATTTTGATTTGAACCGTGATTCGGAAAATAAAAAAGCTTTGGAAGATTTAGGCATAAAAATGTATCCGCAAAACGGCTCAGGCATCACTTCCGACTTGGATTTTGTCTGCGCCTCCACCGCTGTGGAAGATACAATTCCCGACATTAAAGCAGCAAAAGAAAAAAATGTGCCCATAAAAACTCGTCCGCAGCTGCTCAGTGAAGTATTCCACAGTTATAAATACGGCGTTGCCGTCGGCGGAACTTCGGGCAAAACCACCACTGCCGCCATGGTCGGCTATATTTTGGACAAAGCCGGTAAAAAGCCGTGTCTTATTAACGGCGGCTTGCTGCGGGACTATGAAGACCGCGCTGGCATACCGAACATAATTTATAATAACGGCGACATCTGTGTGGTTGAAGCTGATGAAAGCAACGGCAGCATCGACCTTTATAATCCTTATGTTTCTGTTATTAACAACATTTCCCACGACCATAAAAGCATTGAAGAACTGGTAACTTTGTTTCAAAATTTGAGCAGCCGCACCAAACAGGCGATTGTTATTAATGATGACTATGAAACCTGCCGCCAGCTTGCTCATAAAAATAAAATTACTTTTTCCATAAAAAATCCTCGGGCAGATTTTTATGCCGGCGAAATATCTCCATTGCCGCACGGAACCGAATATTCTTTGGACGGACGCAAGTTTTCGCTCAAACTCATCGGTCAATTCAATGTTGCCAACGCCTTAGCGGCAATTGCCGCCTGCAGTGTTTTCGGCGTTGATAAATTTGCCGCCGCCGAGATTTTGCAAAATTTCAGCGGAACCAAACGCCGCCTAGAAGTCATCGGTCAAAAAAACAATATCACCGTTATTGATGATTTTGCCCACAACCCCGACAAAATCACCGCCTCCGTCAGCGCCTTGCGCCAATATAAGGGACGCTTGCTGATAATGTTTCAGCCGCACGGATTCGGACCTATGCGCTCCATGGGCAAAGAAATTATCGAAAGTTTCGTAAACAATATGCATCAGGACGACATTTTAATTATGCCGGAAATTTTCTTTGTCGGCGGAACCGTAACCAAAGATATTTCATCGGCTGATTTAATTGATTATGCGCATAAGCTCGGCAAAACTAATGCTTATTTTATAGAAAACAAAGCAAATGCCGCCGTTTTTTTGGTAAAAGAAGCAAAATCCGGCGACAGAATTGTCATTATGGGCGCCCGTGACAATTCTTTAACCAACTTGTGCAAACAAATTTTGGAAAGGCTCTGAAATATGAAAAAACTCAAAAAAGGCGACAAGATTGCGTTAATCGCTCCGTCTGCGCAAATCGGAAACCAAGATAAAATTCAAAAAGGCTTGGACTTTTTGCAATCTTTGGGCTTAGAACCGGTTTTTGCTCCGCATCTTTATAATATCCGCCGCTACATGGCGGGAACAGATGAAGAACGCGCCTCTGATGTGAATTGGGCATTTTCCCAGCCGGAAATAAAAGCCGTGTTCTGTGTACGCGCTGCCGCCGGAGCTGCCCGCATTTTGCCGTATATTGACTATGAACTTATCAAAGCTAACCCTAAACCTTTGGTCGGTTTTTGCGACAACGCGGCGTTAATGCTGGCGCTGTATCAAAAATCCGGCATCATCAGCTGGAACGGATTTTTGCCGACTTACGATTTCCGCGGCGATTCGCTCGATTCACAGGTTAAAGATAGCTTGCTGGCTTTAATTTCCAGCAAGCCGCAAAAAATCATTTCCGGCACAACTTTGCGCGTCGGACAAACCGAAGGAACTTTTTTATGCAGCAATTTAAGCGTATTGATGAAACTTGCAGGAACGCCGTATTTTCCAGATTTACGGGGTAAAATTCTGCTGGTGGAAGACATACGCGAGCGCCTGCACAAAATTGATTTAATGCTTCAGCAGCTTAAACAGCAGCCGCAATTCAACGAGCTTAACGGACTTATTTTTGGACATTTCACTGATTGCAGCGGTGATGAAGAAGACGGAACTTTAGACGATTGCTTTGCCGACTTTTTGCATGGCACGTCTTTCCCTTGCCTTAAAGATTTTGAATTTGGACACACCCCAAGCCGCTATGTTTTGCCTTTGGGAGCTGAAGTAAAATTCAACGCCGACAAAACCGAGCTAGAAATTTGCCGCTATTAAAGCGTAAATTTTTTCGACATATTCCAAATTCAGCTTGTTTACCAACTGCAAAAAAGTCAGCACTCCGTCCCATGACTTGCTGGCAAAAGCCAACACTATACCGTTACTGAACAAATTTGCCCCGACAATCACTATGCCGGAAAAAACAAACCCGACCTGACTTAAATCCGTCTGCCGCGGATGCACCTGCGTCAAAACCACCAGCCAATGATATGCTAAAAAATAACCAAGTATCGCATAAACCACCCAATTATTATCCGAAACTTTCAGCAAATACGGCATCAGCAGCATATAAAAAAACGCAAACAGCGGGAAAAAATACGGTGCCAAGCTAATCAGCCAGTTGCCATGCCCGTTTAATTGCATAGAGCCTCCGCTGCCGTCAGGATTCAAGCGGATTCGCCCAGCATTATGCAAAGTCAGATAAGCAAAAAATGTGTGGGTAAGCTCATGCGAAATCACCTGCATGGAGTTGCGGGTGGTGTAGCCGGACAAAAATATGGTTCCCCAAAAGAAAACAAAACCGGCGCCGACCATTAAAAATTTGAAAGTATAAAAATCAAAATAGCGGTAAACCGTAACCAGCGCCGGTACGGAAAACAGCAAATACAGCGCCGCCGGAAGCTTCAACAAATTAACGATATAATCCATTATTTTGTGCATTTTAACCTCAAATTTTAGATAAATTTTAACTTCAATATCCTAAAATATTTTTAATATCAACTTAAAAAAGGACCTAAAAAATGCCTGATTTTAACACCTTTGATTTTATGGTTACAGATGAAAACGATGTTATGCTGCTGCTTTATGCCCGCGATACGGCTCCGGAAGACCCGCAGGTTCAGCTGAACCCAAACGAACACAATATTGTGCTTTCCCGCAACAGCGATGATGTTATCACGTTAGAAGGTATTGAAGACGAAATTTTCAACAACCTGCAAGAAGAAAATACCCTGCTGGTTTGCGAAATTGAGCCCAGCGACAGCGAAGAAGAAGCTGAAATAGTTTACACATACGAAGCCCAAATTGTTGAATAAGTAAAATATACATACCTGAATGTATATTTATTTTATTGAATTGCCGGCAAACATGAACTATTATCTTTGCCGTGGAGGAATAATAAAAATGCGTAAAATTTTATTTTTATCGTTATTATGCGCTTTAAACGTTAACTATGTTCAAGCAGACACCATAATCATTATGGACGACAATAACAATGTAAAACAACAAATCTACACCCTGCCTAACACGACGGTGCAAACTGCCGCCGCCCCGCAGCCTGTGGTGCAAACCCAGCCGATATATGTTACGGCTGCACCTTTGCCGCCGCAGCAAGTGATTGTTACACGTCCGATGCCGCCGGTAGTAGTGGTCAGAGAAACTCCTCTGCCGCGCAATTATTACTACGATTCTACGGCAACTGCGGCATTTGCCGGATTTACCGGCGCTTTGATTGGCGGCTACATCTACGGCGGAGCCGACCATCATCATCACCGTCCGCATCACAGAAGATAGTGTGGACCTATGCTTACACTGCTGACACATAAATTTTGGGAAGCCCTTAAACAAAAGGGTCTTCCTTTTTTATTAGTCGGTATTTGGAACACCGTTTTCGGCATCGGGCTATATACTGCCGCCATACTGTGGCTGGGACAGCGCTATTACCTGTGGCTAAGCGTGATTGTCGGCTTTATCGCCGTGGTGCAGGCTTATTTATGCCACAAATTTTTTGTATTCAAAACCCAAGGACACTATTTTACGGAATTTGTTAAATTTTATACGGTATATTTGGTCTCTATGCCGATTAGCCTTGGCTTAATGTATATTTGTGTCGACATCTTGCAAATACCAGCGGTATACGCCAATATTTTGGTCACCGGCGCTGTCACGGTTTTAAGTTTTATCGGGCACAACTGGTTTTCTTTCAAACCGCTGAATTTAAAATAAAAATGGTGCCGATTATGTGATTCGAACACACGACCCACGCATTACGAATGCGTTGCTCTACCAACTGAGCTAAATCGGCAACACTCAAATACATAAAGCACTTTTATTCATTTTGCAAGCAATAACTTCAAGCTTGCGCATTTAAAATGCTTTAGCTCATTTATGTAAAGATATATCACCGGTGTAAAAAATATGGTTAAAAACTGGCTGAAAATTTTTTACAAAAAACTCTTGACCTAAAGCATACTCTAAGGATTAAATAAATATCAGAGGAGGATAAAGAATATGACTAAAAAAATTTTGATAATTTCAGGAAGTCCGCGCATTCACGGCAATTCAGATATTTTGTGCGATGAATTTAAACGCGGAGCCTTAGAGGCAGGCAACGAAGTGGAAAAAATCCGCCTGAGCGACAAAAAAATAAATTATTGCTTGAGCTGCGGAGTCTGCAATGCCACCGGAAAATGCGTGCAAAAAGACGATATGGCAGAACTTTTGCAAAAAATGGTCAATGCCGATGTTATTGTTTTGGCAACTCCGGTTTATTTTTATGCCATGAACGGGCAGATGAAAACTTTTATCGACCGCACCGTTCCGCAATATACCAAAATTTCGAATAAAGATTTTTACTTTATTATCACTGCCGCCGACACCATACAGAAACACATGGAAAAAGTTATTGAAGGTTTCCGCGGCTTTACCGCCGATTGCTTGGATAATGTGCATGAAAAAGGCATTGTCTATGGTTTGGGCGCATGGCAGAAAGGTGAAATTGAAAACAACCAAAATGCCATGAAACAAGCCTATGAATTTGGCAAAAACGCTTAAAATATAATAAAAACCGTCCTTAATTTCTAATGACGGTTTTTATTTTCAGTCTATTTTAGTAAAAGTTCTGCTGTCGCTGTCATATTGCAAATGCAGCACCGAACAATTTTCATAGCTGACATTTTTCAACTGATAGCCGCACTGCAAAGCGCTGATAACTCCGGCATGGCAAACCACTCCGACATTATCTTCCGCTCCGGCGGCAATTTTTTGCAAGCAAGCGTCCACCCGCTTAAAAACATCGTGTTTGCTTTCTCCGTTTAGAAAATGCAAATCCCAAGTCTGCGGTGTCGGAAACAACAGCTTTTTCTCAAATTCGCTGCCAAATTTTTTCCGCACTTCTTCAAAAGTCAAACCTTCCGCCGCACCGAAATTTACTTCGCGCAAATTGCTCATAATTTCAAAACGGATACCGGCGTAGTTTTCCATAACATATAATGCTGTCTGCCACGCTCTGACAAGCGGCGAGCAATATACTTTTTCCAACTTCAGATTTTTAACCTTTTGAGCCAACTCTTTGGCTTGCTGCACTCCTGTTACATTTAAGGCATCGTTAATGCTGGCGCCCTGCCATTTTTGCTCCAGATTATGATTTGTCTGACCATGGCGAAAAATGTAGATATTCTTCTTCATAATGTGTATGTAAAATATATTTTTTTAAGATTTTGAATCTTCGGCCAAAAGGCAAAAGTTCTTGTTTTTATTGCAAAAAAACAAGAACTCTTAAACTATTTAGAACAATGCAATTTTGGCATCATTCTCCGACAATGTTTTCATTCCCTCGGGAGCCGTCCAAATCCACAAATTCATGTGGCGGATTGTACTGTGGCAATACTCCGACGGAAAATATTGACCGCCGAAAGCATTAAACAAAGCCGTAGCATGGTCTTTTGTACCGGCAAAATAAGGAACATCGTCCAAAGCCAACACCTCAAAGTCTAAACCGATAGATTTTGAACGGTTAAAAACAACGTCGCGCAGCACGCAGCCACTTCCTTCGCGGACAAAGAAAACAGAGCCATTGTTTTCTACTTTGCGAAAGACATGCTCTAAAGCTGCTTTAATCAGAGCTAAACGCTCCTTTTTAGTTTTTAAATCCATAAAATACTGATTAAGTTCAACAAAAATTTACAATATAATTAAAATACGGCTTTAATCTAGCATAATTTTTTACTTATAGCAAGTTTTTTGTCAAAAAATTATTATTTAAAAAATGCTTGACCTAGAGTGCGCTTTAAGAATTATTATATACAGAGTGAAAGGATAGTAAAAATGCGTATGTGGATTATACTTTTTGTAATTTTGATATTTTCAACTCTTGCCGGTTTAGCCTATTTAAGCAGCCGCACGGCTAAATTTGCCTTTATGCTGAAATTAGCTGGAGGCAGCACCAAACTGCTTTATCTCTACAGCCTTATTACCGTATTGGCTGTTTTCGGCATACTTTGTTATTGTTTGAATTTGATGAACGCTGTTATTGTCTTGCTGCATTTAATGATTTTTTGGCTTATCAGCGACCTTGTTTTCGGCATTATTGAACACTATCAGCCGCAACCGTTTCAGCATTACTTTGCCGGTATAGCCGCTTTGGCTTTAACTTTTATCACTTTGGGAACCGGCTGGTTTTTAGACCATCACGTTTGGACGACTTATTACAATTTGGAAACATCTAAAACCGACAAGCCGCTCCGCATTGTGCAATTTGCGGATTCGCACATCGGCACCACCTTTGACGGCAACAAGTTTGCCGAATATGTAGAATATATGCAGTCGCTAAATCCTGATGTTGTGGTTATTGTCGGCGATTTTGTAGATGATGACACCATGCTTGCCGATATGCAAAAAGCCTGCGCCGCTTTGGGCAAGCTCAAAACCACTCACGGCGTATATTTTGCTTTTGGCAATCATGACAAAGGCTATCATAGTCCTGAAAAACGCGGATACACCGGCCATGACTTAATCAAAGAGCTGCAAAAGAACAATGTCACGGTTCTGCAGGACGAAGCCGTATTGATTGCCGATGATTATTACATCTTAGGACGTCAGGACAGTTCGGAGTTTTACCGCGGCGGCAAGCGTGAAAATATGGACATGCTGGTAAAACCTTTAGATAAAAGTAAATACATTGTGGTTTTAGACCATCAGCCGAACGACTACAAAAACCAAGCTGCCGAAAAAGTTGATTTGGTGCTTTCTGGTCACACGCACGGCGGACAGCTTTGGCCTTTGAACAAAGCCGGCGAATGGATGGGCGTCAACGACAAAACCTATGGCTATGAACGCCGTAATCTTACAGATTTTATCGTAACTTCAGGAATTTCTGACTGGACGATAAAATTCAAAACCGGTACAAAGTCAGAAATAGTGGTTATTGATATAAACAAATAAAAGCCTCAAATTAAACCTAAAAAGCACCGGTCTCAATAATGAAACCGGTGCCAAATTTTTGCTGTTACAGCGCTTTTTAATCACGACCTATGCTAACGACAAAACGACTACTTCTGCCGCGAACTTTTTTGCTGTTCACATCAAGGTTGCCGTTGGTACCGCCTTCGTCAATAACCACTTTTCTCTCTGCCGGTGTTTCGTTAACAACCTCTTCGCTAATATGAACAGGCTTTTTAGCCGGAGCCTCGTTCACAACCACTTCTTCAGTAGCAATAGGCTGTTTTTCCGGTTCCGGAGCAGGTGCCGGAGCTGGAACAGGCTCGGCTTCCACAACTGGCTGCGGAGCAACGTGCTGATGATGAGCTGCAACTTTGCGCGCCGCGCGTTCCCAAGCGTTTTGATAATCATCACCGCATCTCATACGTCCACCGACATAGCGGTTATTGGTAATACCGCGGTCAGCATCAGGTCCAATATAGCCGCCACGTTTTTCATCAACGTAATCCAGCATTTGACCGATTTTAGCCGCCGGAACTTTAACTTTTTTACCGCACAGGATAATGTCATTCAACGCCCGCATAACTTCGGTTCTTTCTTTTCCGTTATACATCGGCAAACCATTTTCATCTAACTTGGTAACCAACATTCCTTTTGGACCAACAGAAGCTTGCTCGGTGGTTTCAATCAATTTCATATATTTATACAAAACCTGTTCTTTGGTTAAGTTACCAAAATATTCCGGATTAGCTTTCATAGCGTTATCCAAATTTTGATAAGTTTCCTGCCACATATCTTGCGAATCAATGTCTTCTTTACCAAAAATTTTAGCATGATTTTCAAAAATCCCCGGTAATTTACGCTGCATTTCTGCCCAGTGCGATTCGCTAATGCCCATATCTGCGCTATATTCTGTCGGAACAACCGCGGCGGCATCAGCGGCATCGGCAGCATTGTCAACTGCTGCTTTGCCCAAATTGCCTGCAGAGCCGTTGCCTGACAAAACTTCTGCTTTGGCTGCAGCAACATTTGCTGTATCTGTTTGCGCAATTGAATCATTCTTTGAAAAGATACCTTTAACCTTATCCATAAAACCGCCGGAATTTTCAGCAGCTGCAACTTTTTCAACATGTGCAAAGCTCATAAAGTTTCCTGCCAAAGCAATAACGCTGCCCAAACCCAAGCCGATTTTAGCTTGTTTCAATTTAGCTCTGTTTTCTGCAGACGGATCGGCTTTAAAGTCTTTTTTCACATCATGGTAATTCAAGCCCTGATTGGTTAAAGAGCCAACCGAACGTACCACTGTTGAAACCAAACGTGCCGTAGCAACGCCAGCTTTGTCGGCAACCCAGCCGGAAGCTGCGCCCATCCCGGCAACCAAACCAGCACCGGCAATACCGAAACCTGTTCCGGTATAAGCTCTGTTTTTATATTTCTTATATTCTTTTTCATCGCTTTTAATTGCAGCAAAGGCTTTTTTCAATCCTTTGAAACCTGTCCACTCTTCAGCGTCTTTTCCGGCTTTCTTTGCCTCGCGGATAGCTTTTGTTTTCTTTTCTACCAAAGGCCATACCCAAGAACCGGCGGCAGAATATACCGCATATCCGGCAATCACCGGCAATGCCAAGCCTGAACCAGCAGAAACGGCAACAATTCCGGTAGCAGCGGTGTCGGCAAACAAACGCCATTTATTGTTTTTAATATGCTCGGCAGCGGCTTGTTTAACTTCATAGGCTTTGCCAAACAGTTTTTTCATCTTAGAATCATAGGCTTCACGGCGCTTGTCGAATACCAAAGCAACTTTCTTAAAGCCTTTCTGCAGCCAACGGTGAGCATAAGACGCCATTTTTTTGGAAGTTTCAACGGCATTATGCAAAAAGAAACCTGTTTTAACTTTAACCTTATTGCCTTCTTCAAACAAATCACTCAAAGCTTTTTCAGCTTTAACAGCTTGAGATTTTACATATTTTGCATAATCTTTGCTTTCCGGCGCAACTTGTTTTTCATCAGGAGTATCCATTGCGCTGCCGGCAACGCCTTGAGCCAAGCCGATAGCCCAAAAGTCTTTAATATCGCGGTTTAAGGTTTGGCGTTTTTCCTCTTCTTTTTTCATAAAGAATTTAGTATCGCCGGCACGCAGCATAATTGCCTGCTGTTTTGCCGATTCCAACAAAGAATTCCAATACTTTTGCGCCTCATCAACCGTTAATGTTTGACCGGAGTCGTCAACCACTTCAACTTTTTCTTTTACAGTGTTTAATTCATCGGCATTTGCCTGATCTTTTTCGAAAGAATCCGCCATTTCGCTGATTTTTTGCGTATTGCGCAAAACAGCTTCTTCATCTTGCATATTCAGATGATTTTCTTCATCAAAAACTTCTTGCTCATCGGCAGTTTCTTCTTGAACAGCCTTATCGTCTTTCAAAAGTTTCAAAGCCTCGTCCATGCGTTCGTCATATTCTTCATCAGCCAATGCCTGCTGCAAATATGCCTTAGCCCGAGCTTTTTTAACTTTTGCAACCGATTGTTCATCTTTTAACGGTATCAAAACTTCATTTTCTGCGTCATGTTCTTTCAGATAAGCTACGGCTGCATCAAACTCGCTGCCGAACTCGTAACTTTCTTTAATCAAGCGGACTGCCTCTTCTACCGTCATTTCTTTAGCCATTGTCATTAACTCCTTGTCAGACATATTAACTCAACTTATAGTGAGACTATACACTATTTTGGCAGTGATTGCAATATCTTTTTTGTCAAAAAAATGTAAAAAAAACAAAAAAATCTACATATTTAAGCCATAAAACCGCCATTATCACCACAACTTGACAAATAGAGTAAATATTGTCAAATATTTAGCAAAAAAGCGCTTGCGTTTAGTTTCGGCATATATTACAAGATATACAAAGCAAACGCAAAATAAGGACATGAAAATAAGATGAAAGTTGATATTTTTGATTTTGATTTGGATAAAGATTTAATTGCCAAAAAGCCGGCAGACCCGCGCGACAGCTCGCGCCTTTTGGATTTGTCCGATGAAAACTCTATGCACGATCGCCATTTTTTTGATTTGCCGAAAATTTTGCGCCCTGATGATGTTTTGGTTTTTAATGACACTAAAGTAATTCCTGCCCGCCTCTACGGTCAGCGCGGCGAAGCACTGGTGGAAGTAACGCTCTATCACCCTGACGATGGTATCAGCTGGTGGGCTTTTATAAAAAATGCTAAGAGACTGCACGTCGGCGATATTGTTCATTTCTACACTGCGGAAATTTCTGCCGAAGATTCTGATTTCAGCGCCGAGGTGCTGCAAAAAGACGATGAAGACGGCGTTAAAATCCGTTTTACCTGTTCTCCTGACGACCTTGGCAAAAAACTGGAGCAATACGGTTCCATGCCTTTACCGCCCTATATCAAACGCGACAAACCGCTTGCCGGCTTATGGAATCCGTATAATGACAAAGAAGACTATCAAACTGTATACGCCAAGCACGAAGGCGCCGTTGCCGCTCCAACAGCCGGTTTGCATTTTACCGACCGCCTGCTTAAAGAAATTGACGACATGGGCGTAAAGCGCGTGTTTTTAACATTGCACGTTGGCGCCGGCACCTTTTTGCCGGTAAAAACTGAAGACACCGAAAACCATAAAATGCACTCCGAATACGGTGTAATCACGCCTGAAGCTTGTCAAATTATAAACGACGCCAAAAAACAAGGACGCCGCATTATCGCCGTTGGCACAACATCTGTCCGCTTGCTGGAAAGCGCTGCCGACAATTCCGGAGTTTTACACCCTTTCTGCGGCGAAACCAGCATTTTTATCACCCCTGGCTATAAATTCAAAATTATTGATATGATAATCACTAATTTCCACTTGCCTAAATCCACCTTGTTTATGCTTATCTGCGCCATTGCCGGAACCGAAAGAATGAAAGCCGCTTATGCTCATGCCATTAAAGAGCGCTATCGTTTTTATTCTTATGGCGACAGCTCTATTTTAAAATGTATAAACAAAATTTAAACCCTTTATCATTATAATACCTGCCAAAGGAGCAAAACAGTGATAGAATCCGGCAGTGTAAAATATGTGATGTCAACTATAAAAAGTTCTTTTTTACCGGCGATATTATTTGCCGCCGGCTTGATTTTATTTTACGCGCAAAACCCTTATGCCGCTGAAACGTCTTTATCCGTGCACATGGCTTTTTATATTGTTTCCGCCGTTGGTTTGGCGGTGTTGGCACTGGTTAACCACTCCAAGCCGTTTTTCAGTTTTTTAACCGGAGTTATCTGCTACTTTTTTCTAAACTGGAGCAAAAACAAATATGGGGCTGAATATACTTCTTCTTTTGAATATTTATGGCTATGCTTTTTGCCTCCGTTAAATCTGCTTTTATTTTACTTTTTAAAACCACAGAAACTGCAAAGCCGCAGCAGTTTTTGGATTATAACCGCCTTGCTGGGGCAATTGGCGTTTATTCAGCATTTCGGCAGCATTATCCAGCAATTGCCGTACGCCGACATTAGCTTTGGCGCAATGCCTATGGAAGCTGCTGCTTTATGGATATTGGTTTTGGTTCCGATTGCCATTGACATCAGTTTCAAAAACACTCACCTTAACACTGGACTTTTATATGCTGACACCTGCTTATTTTTAGGATTGTTGTATTCAAGTTCCGCCTCGGGAACAACCACCTTCTTTTTAAGTTTTGCCCTGATTTTGTGCTGCACCACCATCTTAGACCTCTATCATCAATATAATTACGATGTTCTAGAAAATGTCGGCAGCTATAACGCCTATTTATCCTGCGCTAACAATAACAAATTTAAATATAAATACACTATCGGCTTGTTCTGCATAGACAACAGCGACAAACTGCAAAAAGTTTTGGGCGAGCGCAAAATGCGCGAGTTAGAGCAAATGCTGGTAAACCGCATAATTGAATTTCCTTATAATATTTCCGTTTACCGCTATGCTCAAACACCAGAGCTGATTATGGTTTTTCAAAATGAAGACGCCAAGCATGTTATGGAATATGCGGAAAACGTGCGCCACGTTATAGCGGCTTCAGAATTTATCTTTTCAAACGGAAAGAGCATAAAAATAACCATATCGGTCAGCGTCTCCGAAAAAACCCGCTTAGACTTAAACGCCACCAGCGTAACTTCTAGAGCTCACACCTCTCTGCAAAAAGCCTATCGCTTTAACTGCAATATCGTTACCAAGGCTTAATTTTTCTGCGGCTTGGCGGCAATCAATAAATACAGCCCGCCGATAAAAGCCGGCAGGGAAAGCAGCTGCCCCATCGTCAGACCGCCCCACAAAAAACCAAGCTGCTCGTCCGGTTCTCTAAATTGCTCAACCACCAAACGGCACAAGGCGTAACCCAAAAGAAACGCTCCGGAAATAAATCCTTTCCGCTCGCGACACCATTTGTTCTGCCACAGCAAATTAAGCACAACAAACAAACAAATTCCTTCTAAGCAAGCCTCATAAAGCTGCGACGGGTGACGCGGCAGATAGCCTCCGTGCGGAAAGCGAACCGCCCAAGCCACATCGGTAACTCTGCCCCATAATTCATCGTTTACAAAATTAGCCAGCCGCCCTAAAAATATGCCGATTGGCACCAGCGGAGCCGCTAAATCAGTTAAACGCAAAAATGAAAATTTTAATTTGAGCGAAACCAAAAGCATGGCTATAATCACCCCGATAATTCCGCCGTGAAACGACATTCCGCCGTGCCAAACCGCAAAAATCTCTAAAGGATTCTGCCAAAACTGACCAGAGCCATAAGCCAAGACATAGCCCAAGCGACCGCCAAAAATAATTCCCAAGGTAAAGTAAAAAACAATATCTTCCAAATTATTTTTAGTCAGGGATATTTGATATTTCTTTATTCTTTTTGCCGCCAGCCACCAAGCCGCCAAAATTCCTACTAAATAAGCCATAGAATACCACCGCAAAGCAAATGGTCCTATTTGAAAAATTATCGGAGAAATCTCCGGATATGCCAAACCAATCATACTATCCCTCTGTTTTTTATTATTGCTTAAAAGTATATTAACAAAAATCAGATAATCCACATTTAAAAAAAATTATAAACACCCCAAATTTTTATCTCTTTGATATAATGTAATTTATTTTTTTGCAAAATTCGTAAAAAATAAAAAAAGTGGAAAACTTGCTAAAGTTAATTGTATTTTGCCAAACTAATGTGCCAATTTTAAGATGTATTTTTCAAAAGGATTTGGCATGCTGGCGCAAAAATTATATAAATATAACCCATTGGACGACATCGAATGTCTGTTTGCCAATCGGCAATATACAACAGAACGCCGCAATTCACATGAAATTGTCATTGAGGTTGCCGGCAAATGGGACAATATGCTGTTGTTTTTTGCTTGGGAAGAAAATATGAACTGCCTGCACATTTCCTGCCTGTTGAATCTTGAGCCTGTCAATGTAAATCTGCCCAGCATTTTTGAGCTGCTTGCCCTCTTAAATGAGGACTTATGGGTTGGCTATTTCTCGTATTGGGAAGAAATGAAAATGCCTGTTTTCAAGCATTCGCTCTTTATTGATGCCGATGAATTTAACTTTAGCGGCAAGCTTCAGCAGGTTATAAACATCGCGCTCACCGAATGTGAACGAGCCTACCCAATTTTTCATGCGGTTCTAAAGCAAAATATTGCTCCGCGCAAAGCTTTACTGCCGCTGACTATAATGTAATTTTACGCCATTTAATCCGACAGCGTGATAATTCGGTTGTTTTATCGGATTCGCGAATGGAATGGAATGTGTCTTCCCCGTCTTTAGCCGTTAAAACCGCAATTTTATCTCCGTAAACTGCGCTTTTTTTGAAATTTATTTCAATTTCTGCTGGAATATGCGTTAATCTAAAGTCCGTTTCAGCACATTCGCTTGCCCACAGCGGATAAATGGCGTTGTTTACATGGTTATTGATATCTATATCGTCAAAACGAACATTAAACTCATCTTCGCGCTCAAAATTATCCGGCTCTTTGATTTTCATAAAATCAATCGGCAAAGCGCGCTCATTCAGCGGAGTATAATCCGGAAAATATTTGCTGAGCATCGCCGGACGCTTTCTGGCAATATCTATCAGCACCCACTGACTGCTGACTTTGATAATAACTTTGCCGTTGTCGTCATATATCAAAAAATCACGAATCGCGCCCCACAGTTTGGTTTCTGCCGGCCAAGTTTCTATAACAAAACTTTCGCCCATTTTAGGCAGCCGGTCAATTTGAATAAAATAGTCCGAACCAAACCAAGTCAGCCCCAATCCGGCACATTTTTCAAACCCAAAGCCTAAAATATTTGCGCTTTCGGTTGCCGCGTCCTGCAGCAGATTCATCAAGGTTAAAAGCCGTAAAAAGCCATGACAATCGGCTTCATAGCTTTTTACAACATATTCTTTTTTATATTTAGTAGTAATCATATTTTTCTACATCAAAACAATTTAGAACTTACGGTCAATCCAGCTACCTTATATTTTTCAAAACGACTTTCCAAACGTTTGGTATAAGCCTCACCTTTTTCCGGATTACCCGAATGATAGCGTTTGGCAGCCTTCTTCCAATTTTGTCCGTGCTTGCTGTACAATGTACGCAAAAATTTAGCGCTGTATTTCACGTTATTGGAAGGATCTATTGCTTCATCAACGGAATTAAATGCTTCTCCGTGATATTTTAAGTTAATTTGCATACAGCCCACGTCAATACTTTCAATTCCCTGTGCCTGAAATTTTTTTACAGCGCGCACAGCGTCTTCGCGTGAGGCAAAATAATAGCCTTTTCCTTTTACATTAACTGTCCATGGCCAAGCCACATATCTGTTTTGCAAATTATCCCATCTGCCGCTTTCCACCGCTGAAATGGTTTGCAGCAAATCAAAATCAACGCCGTATTCATTACCTGCTTCTTTAGCAGCCACAGAACAAAGAGCACCGTCATTAACAAACTCTTTTACCGGCAGCATATCAGCGTCACCATTTGCATAAATCGCATTGCTGAAAAGCACGAACACGCTGATTAACAAAAAACAAAATTTATTAAACACGATAAGGTGTCATCCTATAATGCCGCTTCACCGACAAACAGCGTCCCATCTTTTAAGAATTTCTGCTGTTTTTTGCAATTCAATGCAGTCAAGCCAAGAGGCGTTAAACACTTTTAACCCTTCATTAAAAAACCTTAACGAACGATTAAACGTTGAGTCATATAGCACCTATTTTTTCAAAAATCCAGTAAAAAGAGTCCGATTCGCCGAAAATTTAAATCTTGACAGAGCTTAACCAATTGATTTGTCGTAATTTTACTTTACTATTTTATAAATAAACATTCCAATTTATAAAACTTGAATTTTTTTAAAAAACCGCTATATTATAAGGCGTCAGCTTGCTGACTATGACACCAGAAGCCTTATGAAATAGGTACATTGGACCCGGGGGCAGTACCCGGCACCTCCACCAATTTTACGGGGGTGAACTAGGCTCGACAGTGTATAGTAAAGATATGTGTTGTGTTCGGTGAGATACCACCGTTATCGGTTCAAATTTAAATGAATGCAAATGATAATTTTGCACCAGTTGCTGTAGCTGCTTAATTAAGCTAAAGTAACAAACTTAAATTCTTCTGCCTTTGGTTAGGCAAAAGTGGGGTCGGGGTCGCCCAGCAACAGAGAGACCCTAAATTTTATTTTTTAGGTGATGTAATGGTAAACTTTGTAGAAAAAATAGATTATGATGAACTGGTAGAAAAATCTTTGCGCAGTGTGGTTTATTATGCCCTGAAAATTGTGGAAGAACAAGGTTTGCCTGGAGAAAACCATTTTTACATCACTTTTAAAACCAATTTCCCCGGCACCATAATTTCTAAAAACCTGCAAGTGCAATATCCTGACACCATGACCATTGTATTGCAGAACCAGTTTGAAAATCTAGTGGTTCGCCATAACAGTTTTTCTGTGGATTTAAGCTTTGGCGGCATTCCGCAGACCATCACCATTCCTTATGACGCCATAACCTATTTTGCCGACCCTTACGCCAAATTCGGCTTGAGTTTCACGCTTGATGAAGGCAATACACCGACCGCCAACAATTCTGCGGCTCCGCAATCCGCAGCCTCCGGCGATGCTCAGGTTATTTCTTTTGACAGCTACCGCAAAAAATAATGATTAAAAAATCCGTTGTAATTGCCGGCAGGCACGCCACCAGCATTTGTTTGGAAAAAGAATTTTATGACGCTTTGCAGTCTATTGCCGACGAACAGCAAATCAGCTTAAACCGGCTGATTACAATAATCGACAGCGAACGCACCTCTTCTAATTTATGCAGCGCTCTGCGTTTATATGTTTTGAAATATTATCAGCAAAAATCAGCTGCGCCAAAATGAACGGGTAAAAATAACCATTACGGTTATCACTTCCAAACGCCCCAGCAGCATGGCGAAACATAGGATATATTTAACCGGAGCAGAAAAGAATGCATAATTTCCATTTGGTCCGATTATTTCCACGCTGCCGACACCAACGTTTGTCATGCAGGCAACGCTTGCTGCCAAAGAAGTATTCAAATCCACCCCGCACAGGCTGATTACCGCACCTATCAGCAATATGCTTATAATAAAAGAAAAAACATAGACAAACACAGATGTAATCACATTCTGCGGCGGATTTATACTGCCGACTTTCAAAGGAATAACGCGATTCGGCTCAACCATAGACAATACATATTTATGCAAATAGGCATAAATAACCTGCCAGCGAAAAATTTTAATTGAACCGCTGGTCGAGCCCGTACACCCGCCGCTTAATGAAAGCAGCATAAACACCGCGCTGGTCCATACGCCCCACTCCACAAAATTCGCCGAGGAAAGTCCAGTGGTTGTCATCACCGAAATAACGTTGAAAAAGCTGTATCTCAAACTCTGTACCAAAGAATAATCAGATGTTGCAAACAAATAAAGACTGACAAATAAACCGCAATAAAAAACCGCTTTCAAAAAGACCGAAACCTGATAGTTTTTATTCGCTTCGCCATGCCGGAACAACAAAATATAAAAAGTTAAAGGCAAAGAGCCTGCCAACATAAAAAGCATTAGAACTACTTCTATTGAAATACTGTTAAACGCCTCTACGGAGTTGTTTTTGGTAGAAAAGCCGCCGGTGCCGATTGCCGACATAGCGTGGTTAACCGCATCAAACCAATCCATTCCGCACCAAAATAAAGACACGGTGCAGATTATGACAAGCGCCGTATATACAAAAACTATCCGCTTGGCAATATAACTGAACTTAGGCATAAATTTATCATTGGAATCTGAATTTTCACGCTGAAATATCCGCATGCCGCCAATACCTAAAAACGGCAGCAGCGCCACTGCGAAAATCACAATTCCCAAGCCGCCGAGCAAATTCAAAATAGAGCGCCATAATAAAATGGAATGAGGCAGACTTTCCACATCTGAAAGAATTGTCGCCCCTGTTCCCGTAACACCGGAAACCGTTTCAAAAAACACATCGACAAAGGCATAGCTTTGGTTAAAAAACAAAAAAGGAAGCGTGGCAAACGCCCCGACAATACACCAGCTTACCGAAGTAACCAAATAAGCTTGTTTCAATGAAATTTTTTCTACCTTGGTATAGTTTGCCAAAAACAAGGAAAGCCCTAAAAAAACAGTTATTACCGCCGCCGGAACAAACGGTGATACAACCTCTTTATTTTCAGCAAAATCCAAACCTGCCGGCACCAGCATAATCAAGCCTAAAATGCCCAGTATATAGCCGCTTATCATAAAAACAGGCTGCCACATGAAAACATTTCCTTATTGCAAAGCCACGTTACGCGCCATTTTTTTATCCACCAGCGCTTTATTGATAAATTCACCATTCACAAAACAAAGCGCTGTCGCCGTTTGATTATAGGTTTGAGCAATAATCTCACAGCGTACAATCTGACCTTTGGTAGCTTTCATCAAATAGTCAGCAGCTATTTCTTCGCTGTAAAAATTCGGGTCGGTATATATGCCGTATAAAAACATAAACTTTCCATCAACATACAGACTATTTGCGCCGGCTATTTCAGCTTCGCCGAAAACTTGCTGCGGAGTTTTTAAATATTCCAAATGCAGCGAGTCATTTTTCTTATAATAGCTATGTATATTGTCCGACGAATAATTCTGCTCTATGTTTTCCGCATTTTTTTCTGCCGAATTATCAGTTAAAGATATATCTGCTTGGGTTTGAGTTTCAATATCTTGATTTTCATCTGCCGATATTTCCGACAGTTCCAGCTCTTTATTGTCAACATTCAGCGGCTCATACTTAACTTTGTTAAATTTAACCGTATTCCAATTGGTAGAACGTTCTTTATCCTCTTTTTTAGCTTCAATGCCCGATGTCGGGTTAATGTTTCGCACAATTTCACCCAAAGAAGAACGCAATTCTGAAAGTTTTTCTTCTATTCTGTCAGTTGTTTGCTTTTTTATAACCGCTGCCTGCTGCACCGGCTCCGGCATTTTGTGCTGATATTTAAACCACATATCGCCCAGCTCATGCCGATAAAAAGCTAATAGCACTACAATAGTCACAAAAGGATGACGCACCGGATAAGTCAGCCCTAAATACAGTTTATACAACAAACTGCTGAATCCTTTTGTTTTTATGTCATCCCATTCGTAATGCAACATCTATTTTACTCCGCTGTATTTTTGCTGTAATTCAGCTGTTTTTTCCGGAGTAATACGCTCAAACAAAGCTTCTCCAGCCTCAAATTTGTGACCGGCTTTAAGAGCAGACATTTCTCTTTCAACATTAAAGTCTTTCAACGACGGCATATCTTTAGAAGTCAAACCGAATTTAGCCATAATTTTTTCAGCGGTATCCGGCATAAACGGAGCGCTTAAAATTGCATAAATTCTTACTAAATTCAAACACAGACGCAAAATTGTGGCAGCACGGGTTTCATCTTCTTTGATTACCATCCACGGCTCTGTGATAGAAATGTAGTTGTTGCCTTCAACCCAAATTGCCCGCAATTCCGCAGTTGCCTTTCTGAATTCCATTTCATTCAGGTATTTAAAATAATCATTAACACGGGTTTGCAAAACTTTAATCAGCTCTTTATCCTCGGCTTGCAATTCGCCGCCTTCCGGAACTTGAGCCCCCAGTTTGGAAGCAGTCATTTTCATAACACGCTGCGCAAAGTTGCCTAAAACACCATTCAAATCTTTATTAACTGTGTTTACAAAGCTTTCAAAAGTAAAAGATGAATCCGAACTTTCCGGAGCATTAGCCATCAGCCAATAACGCCAATAGTCAGCCGGAAACTCTTTAACCGCATCTTCGGCAAAGACGCCGCGATGCTCGGATTTAGAGAATTTTCCGCCTTCAAAAGTCAGATAGCTGAAGCCTTTTAAGAAATCTACCTTAGTCCAGTTTTCGCCCGTACCCAGCAAAGTTGCCGGAAAGGTGATAGAGTGATAAGGCACATTGTCTTTGCCCATAAACTCAACATAACGCACGTCTTTAGCATTCAGCCACCAATCTTTCCAATTACGTTCTGCCGGATTTTCGTCCGACCACTGCTTAGTAATGCCGATATAGCCGATTGGCGCATCAAACCAAACATAAAATACTTTGTCTTCAAAACCAGGTTTATTAACCGGAAAGCCCCATTTCAAATCACGGGTAATGCAGCGCGGCTGCAAACCTTCTTTAACCCACTTTTTAGCAATGGAATAAGCCACATCCGGCCAAAAAGCTTCTTTAGTTTTGAGCCATTCCACCAATTTTGTTTCAATTTTCGGCAGGTTCAAAAACAAATGCTTAGTTTCGCGCACTTCCAAATTTGTACTGCCTGAAATAGTGCTGCGCGGATTGATTAAATCTGTCGGTTCCAAAACTTTTGTACAGTTTTCGCATTGGTCGCCGCGGGCTTTTTCATAGCCGCAATGCGGGCAAGTACCTGTAATATAACGGTCAGCCAAAAACATTTTATCATCAACCGAATAAACCTGTTTCATTGTTCTTTCTTCAATAAAACCATTTTTATCCAACTGTGAAAAAATATGATAAGTCATTTCTTTGTTTTGTTCGCTGGATGTGCGGCCAAAATAGTCAAACGACAAATTAAAATCTTTATATGTCTGAATATGGCGGGCATGGTACTTATCACAATATTCTTCCACCGGCATACCTTCTTTCAAAGCGCCGACTTCCGAGGCTGTACCGTGTTCATCATTTCCGCAAATATACAAAACTTCATTACCCAACATTCGCATATAACGGGCATAAACATCGGACGGCAGTAAGCAGCCGACCATATGACCAAGGTGCGGAATCCCGTTAATATACGGCAGTGCGGAAGTAATCAAGACTTTTGACATATTTACATTTCTCCTTAAAAGACATACAATAACAATTGCTTGGAGTTTACTCTCTTTTGCTAAAATCTCAAGCAAAAAGACTATATAGAACACGATTTTTTTATAGCCGCAAAAAGATATCAAAGGGCGGAACTTGAAAACCCCGCCTCATCATACTAGTTAATAATTATTATGATGATTTTTAACATCAAGATAATGATGTTAAGAACTTTGATTGTATCGTTCATCTCTTTCCTTTCAGCTCATCTGCGCGGCTGCGAAAGTGATAAACCCGCCTAAATTTGCTAAAAGCCTTGATTTTTATACAAAAATAGGTTATCTTTAACTTAGAAATGAGTTAAAGTTTGGGTTTAACCCTTTTAAGTTAAATAACGTCTGGTGCGTCAACACCAGACGTTAAATTTTATAGTAATGCAATCTAGAAAAATCAAGAAAAATAAATTTTTAGGATACACTATCTGATACGATGCAGATATTTCTTTTATACTTATTTCTTATAAATACACTATATAGAACTATAAAAAAAGAGCCTGCCTAATTTCATAAGCAGACCCTTTTACTAAAAACCGCAGAACTTATCTGACCGGAGCAAACACCTGCACGTCGTCTAGTGTTTCGTCTGTGCACTGATTGCCGTGGCAGCGTTTCATCACTGTTGCTTTACGAGACTTATTAAGCCCGCGCACTTTAATTGACGGCACGTAAACTTCAATAATTGTCAGTTTAAAGGTCAAATAAGCAATGTTGTTGTTTTTATCCAAAGCATAAATTTTAATTTTATAAACTCCGCCGTCTTTCGGCATAGCCATACCGGTAAAGACCATAGCATTAGAATTATAATGCAGCCATTTCGGCAACGGAGAATCATCAACTAAACCTGCTTTAGTAGTGAAAGTCCCAGGTTTCCAGCCCATTTTTTCAAAAGCGGAATTAGGAATTTTGATTTCAATATGCTCACCGGTTTCATACGTTACGTCCGGCAGTAATTTTTCAGATGACAAGTTAACTGGCGGACGGCGGCTTGGAATATCCATCAAATACGGACGGTTATCCGGTATAAATTCGCCCTGACGCCATTTGTCAAGATTATCGCGCAAAGCAATGGCAATTTTAGACGGCGATTCGTTCAGCATATAATACGGAACTGCATCCAAACCGATTGTTGCATATAAAGTGCCTAAAGCGTCCTGTAAATCCACATAAGCTAAAGAAGCTTTTGTTTCGTCGGCAATCGCGCGTGCAGCTTCAAGCTGGCTTTTTTCAGCTTGGCTGCCGTTTGCAGAAGTTACATCTTCGGCAATATTTTCTGATGTTCCGGCAATTTCATAGGCAATTTGATAATCTTCGGTTGCCGATGTATAGCGAGCCCAAGCAATATAAACCTGATTCAAAATTAACGAGGTCATACGCTGGCGGCGCAAAGCCGTCATAGTTTGCTGATTAGCCGCATTGCGAGAATCTTCATAAACCAGCATAGAGGCTTCTTTCGCCGCGCTGCACCATTTTTGATTATAGGTATTCGGACTATTTTTATAACCGCTGCCGTTATCATCGCGGAAGTTAGAAATAATAAGCTCCAAATCATCATTTCCGGTCAGCAAATCATGCACTTTCAATTCCGGACGGTTGGTTAAAGCCAACCATTCCAAACGTGAAAGGTTAGATTTGATTTCCGGCAAGGCAAAATTGCCGTATTCTTTACCCACCAATGTAAATTGTGTGGCTGGGTGCAGTCCCATCAGCGAAGCCAAACGCTCGTGAGCGGTTTCCATATCGCGCTTCAAAGCCGAAAGTTTTTTAACTGCTTCCATATATTTACGCTTTTTAACCAGCTCTTCTGTAGATGGATTCTGTCCCTGCACTGCCAACTCTTTGGCTTTGGCATTCATTTCATCAACATCAAGAGTAATATGTTCTATTGTATCGTCAATAACCGGAATCAAACGCTGTGCCGTCAAGGCTTTCCAATACAAAACGCGTGCTTCCTGTAAAATATTTTGAATAACTTTGCGGCTTTGCTCCACTGCCACATTTTGCTTAAACTCCGGAGAATTATTCATATAATACAAAGTAGAAATATCCAGCACGTTCCAAGCAACTTTCAAATCCGGACTGGTATGCTCATTGCTGTTGGTGTTGATATAGCCGGCATTAGAGGCAATTTCAGGCAGCTGGGAATATGCCGATTTTCCGGCTTTGACTAAACTTTCCTGATAACGAATCATTCGTCCGGTATAGTTATATTTCAGCGCCAAAGCCATAGACATATACATATCTATAGGTTTTTCTAATTTCAGCGGTGCATTGGCATACATATTCTGCATATCAACATCATAGCGTACAGCCCTGTCCCAATCTGAATAATAAGCGGCGTCCGGTCCGTTCTTATAAGAAGAGTCATTTTTAGCACAGCCGGAAACAGCTAAAAAACTCATCATCAAAAACAGTAGTTTTTTCATGGTTATTTCCTTAAAGTATACTTCATTTATTCTGCCCTAATAATAATCGCTAAAAATTAACATTTTGTTACACTTTTGCTTATATCATACAACTAAACACAAATTTGAGGTATAAATCGACATGGTTTCAATTTTAGGCACCTTATTTAAATATAAAGAAAAAGAATCTCCTGACGTTTTGGGATATTTTCCAGAGCGTGTGCATGTCGATGCATTTCCGGAGCGCCGCTATTTGTGGACTTCGCGCTTTTTGGTTGTGGTAACCTGCCTCAGCATCTGCCTGAATATGATTATTGCCAGCATTATCTATATGATATTGCCGGAACAACACGTCCAGCCGCGGCTTTTTGTAATGAACAAAGACACCAACCAGCTAGAGGTCATGGAACGCGACGAACGCTATTATTATGCTTCCGACCTGATTGCCGAGCAATATATCCGTGATTATATGGTGCTGCGCTATACGGTAACGGAAGATTATGCCGAATTAAAAGACAGATGGCGCAAAAACTCAATTTTATATTGGTATTCCAGCGAAGACGTTTTTAATGAGTTTCTAAAAAAAGATGCAGCCACCGCCGACCAGCAATTTAAAAGCATCGGTCTGCAGCGTTATATTGAAATAGATTGGACCAAGCGCGTGTCGCTTTCTATGTGGATAGTGCAGTTCAAAACCTATGATATTACCAGAGACAATCCTAAGCCTAAAGTCGATGTATGGCGCGCCACTCTGCGGGTGGGCTATGACGGCAACTTGCGTTTTAAAAAACCGGAAGACCGCATCAAAAATCCGTATGGATTCTTGGTTTACAGCTATACACTTTCTTATCAGGGCGACTACCGCAACGGACCGGAAGAAGTCAATTCCAACCTAAAATATAATTTGATGATGTATTGATGCATTGTTGATTCGCCATAATTTAGAACACAAACATATTGTTTTGTACTTGTTTTTGTGTTATTACAATAGTGTTTTCATATTATTCAAAATTTTATTATTATGAGCATATCAAACAGATTATTTGAAAGACGCAAGAGCTTTAACAAATTAACTAGTAATGTAACTAGAGTTCAACATTCTGAAACTCTTGACGTATGGGCAATCTATTGCGACTGGTTTGAACATTGGGGATACCGCGGCTATTGTTTTGTAATAAGCAAGCCCGATACCGGCAAAGAAATACCCAAAATAGGAGATGTGGTTACAATTCTTGAATTTGGCAGCATTATCAGAATGATATTATATCTGACGAAATAGAAATTAAAGAAAGGAAGAGGACTATATGTGTAAACATATAAACAAATCCGAAAAAATGTACAAAAAAAGCCGCAACGTACGTTGCGACTTTTTATTTTACTTCAAGTGGTGGAGCTTATCCACATCACTGAAACCCGTTCTCGCAACCAGATAAAAGAAAGCTTCTTCCACCTGCTTGCTGAGCTCTACCATATCGGTATTCTCATCGAACCCAATAACGTAAATCTCTCGTCCAGCTTTGCGCTCTGCGGCAGCGATTGCTTCCCAGTGCTCCACGCCATTCTTGTTATAAAGAATGATTTGCGGGATTTCCGGGAACATCGTCAGCATATACCACGTGTGGGTGCCGGCGATGCCAACGCTGCAAGACAACTTTTTGTACATATTGTAGTACAAAGAGTGTCTTACGCCGCGGATTCCAAAGACCTCCTCGTCCTCGGTCATTCCGGGGACATACATCTGGAAGTCTTCGGCGAGCTTCTTAACCATATCCAGATCAGCGACTTTGTTAAAGTGCTGTCCCAATACCAATCTGGCTTCCTCTGTCTTCAGGAAGTTGAAGACGCTGGGGTTAACAGACTGTTGAGCTGCCGTAACGCCGCATTCTCCGTCAGAGATAAGCTTTTGCGGAACAACCAATATATTGGGCGTACCGCTCAGATTGTCCAAAGATTCAAACTTTGGCAAATCTGACGTGCTTTTACAAGGAGTCAATTTCGTGCTAGCGAATGTGCTCCACACCTCGTCAGAAAGCTTACCAGACTTGAGATCGCTAATCACGTCCCAAGACACCTGCTCATATTTCTCCTTTTCATCAAAAGGTATGAGCTTGATGTTTTTGTAGAAGAACGAGAGGTTATCGTAAATCTTTACGGCTTCCTCCTCAAATTCTTCCTTATTATCCTTGTTGGGGATAATAACGACGGTCATAGACAAACTCTTAGCGAACAACAGAGCCATAATTTCGTGTCCGAACATGCTCTGTACCTTTATCACCTTTTCCATAAGTAAAAGTAAAAATAAAAATAATTAATAATAATACCCTATCAATTATATATATATCACATTTTCACTCACTTGTAAAGCATTTTTGTATTTTATGTAAAATATTTGACAAATTATGTACAAATACGACATTTATAAGACATCAATGTTGTCAAAAAATATTGGAAAAACTTGATGTTAGATAATTAACCGGATAAAGTGAGATAATTGATTTATACCAACATCTTTAATAAGTTGATTTATGATGCAAAATTTAGAAATTCGAAAGTTTAAAAGTAAAAGTTATGAAAAATAAGTTTGAAAACTATACTACAGAAGAATTCATGAAATTATGTTTTGCTGATGATTCAGGAAAATGTAAAAATGAAAACAGATACAGATTTTGGAAAAATTTTAAAGAAATAAATATTAACGTTTGGAATGGCTGTCCCAAAATTTATAATTACTCAAAAAATTACAATGCTTTGCCTGATCCCGACATCAATAGCTTCAATCTTTATGAAGCACATATAAAGGTGTGGAATAGGCAATGTGAGAAATTTAAGAATGAAAATATTAAAAACATTAAACGTCATGGAATGTGTCGATGTGAAGTAATAACAGAAGATGATGGTAAACATAATTGGGTAACTGAAGATTGTTCGGCAGTTTATGATTTATTGGACGAAAACCATAAAAAAACATTACCGACAGATGAAGAGTGGACATCCGCAGACAATATTTTACCGCAAACGAAAGACCAATGGTGGACATTTTATAACAATATCATATTGCACCTAGAAGCACGCAATGAACAAATAACAAAACTAATTAAGGAGAAATGACCAACTTGGTAATTCTTTTTTATGCTGCTTCATGAAGGTTTTTAAGCGAAAATTGATACAAAACCTACTTCTTCTATCTTTGGGTTTAATTTATTTAACACTCTTACCCCAAGCATAGTGGTGGCAATCCATTTGGTGCGCACCGCCAACAAAGACGGTTTTCAAAAATCGAACATTCGAGCTCGCTGAAAGGCTTGGTAAATAAAGAAAAACGGCAGGTTTTTATACCTGCCGTTTGTATTGGTGATGCTTACCTCACAGTTTCCGAGCTAATTTATGCTTTAATTTCGCGCGCTTTAGAATTATCAACTTCCAAAGTAATATATTCTGGCGGAATATATCCATTTGTCAAAACCAACATATAATGTTTAATTGTTGCCCACGGGGAAAGTTTTTTATATTCTTCTTTCTCGCATAAATGCCAATCACATGGTTCCAAATCAATCTCATCAACATTTTCAATCTTATAAATATTTTCAAAACTTGCATCTGTTAAAGCTGTTTGCCGCAAATCTTTACAATAAATCGCTTCCACAATTCCATCAGCAATAAGTTGATTGAGATCAAAAGAAATAACATCTGCGTGAGAAACAAGATAATTCAAATACGGGTGTGCATAATTTTCTACCGGAGCAATCTCGGTAATAACACAAATCGAACGCAGTCGTCCCTCAAAAGTCCGCTCCAAATAATCCCGTATATCATCGTCATTTTCAGATTTCGCACTACTCCGATGTGTTCGTAAAGCATTTTTACAATGCTCACTATTTTTATCAAACATCGCAAGAGATTTATATCCTTCTTGTTTGATTTTATCATACGCATAGGTATATAAATAGGCTTTCATAAACACTCCTAACCACATTTATTTAATGGTAAACCCACAGCGCCATAAAATCAACCCTTTTGTAAGTTGTTGAAAAATAAAGAAACATCATCAAACGAGTTCGGAAAATTCTCCCAAATAGACATTTTAAAAACACAACATCTGAACTAGATTAACTTATTGATATAAAAAGAAAAAGCAGACTTTTTACTGTCTGCCGACTGCGGGTCGAACCCAATCTATGGGTTCAAACACCATGGGATTACTGATAAAAAAATAAGCTCCACCGCAAGGGTAGAGAGGTGGCTTAATCGCCTGCGGCGACAACGGGATTGGCTCCGCTCTCGCTCCGCCGCCCTGGTCGGCTTGCTCACAAGTTCGCAACCGGCATACACGTCTGCCTGCCGACTGCGGGTCGAACCCAATCTATGGGTTCAAACACCGTGGGATTACTGATAAAAAAATAAGCTCCACCGCAAGGGTAGAGCTTATTTTTTTATTGGTGATCCCAACGGGACTCGAACCCATATTGCCACCGTGAAAGGGTGATGTCCTAACCATTAGACGATGGGACCACGTTAAGAACAAGCGTATATATACTTGGATTTTTCGCTAAGGTCAAGAACTTTTTTGCATAAAATCAATTTTTTTTAATTTTCTGCTTTTTTATTCACTTCTTTAACCAAATCTCCCAAGCGCACCAGCCTGATTTTACGTTCCGGCAAATCCTTCATCCAATCCCGCAAAGCCAAATAAGTTTGCATGCGCGGGTGACCTATTGCCACAGCATAGCCGCGCATATGCGCTATCTTTTCGGTTTGGCGGAGCTGCTTCATAATATAGTTATAGTCGTTTTCATTGTCCAGAAAGACATCTCTGGCAATATATGGCACGCCATATTCTGCCGCAACTTTTTCACCAACGGATTTTGCGGTTGTCTTAGAATCTAAAAAGAAAAGGTTTCTTTCTTTTAAAACCTGCATAACATAGCCAAGGCTTTTTTCGTCTTCGGTAAACAAACTGCCCATGTGGTTATTTACCCCCTTCATGCCTAAGCCTTTGTAGCGGTCAAGCATTTGCACAAAATCATTTTTGATTTCATCCTCAGACATATTCGGCGACAGCGTAACCGGAGCCAAATCAGCCTTAACATGAGGCATCATCGGTACATGCAGCATCACTTCAAAACCTTTTTCTTTAGCCTCTTTAACTTGCTTGCTGTTTGCCGCGCCATAAGTTAAAAAAGATGCTGTAATAGGCTTTTCCAAGCTCAGAATATCACGTGTATGCGGAACGCTTACCCCCATATCATCAATCACCACCGCAATCATCACCGGTCCGCCGATAATAGCTTTTGACAGTTTCTGCGGCTGCTTATTTTTCACCGACTGTTCAGTTTTTTTTTCTACATTTTGAACTGCCGGCTTTTCTAAATCCTTTTGCTTTTGAGCATCTTGCGCATCTGCGTTATTCAATGCCGCTGACTGCACAATAATTTGATTAAGCAAAGAATTTTCCTTCATCAGCGATTCTGCATAATCCAAATCAGCTAACATTTTTGCGGTTTGACCATTTTCAAATGCAAACGGTTTTATTTCAACCACGCGAGCCGGAATATTGGTTTCCGTCTCTGCCAATGTATAGTTTTCCGGATTCGCCCGCAGTAAATCATAGACAACAATAATGCCTTCCAGCAAAACTATTGCCGATAAAACCAGCGAAATCACCCAAACACGCTTTATTTTTTTCATTTTAATCCTTCTTTCTCAAAGTCGGAAAAGCGATAACATCGCGAATTGTATCAGCGCCGGTAAATAAGATTGCCAAACGGTCAATACCCATTCCCATACCGCCTGACGGAGGAAAGCCGTTTTCCAAAGCGTTAATAAAGTCTTCATCTAGCATTTGCGCTTCGTCATCACCATTTTCACGCGCAGCGACTTCCGCCTCAAACCGTTCACGCTGTTCCAGCGGATTAGAAAGCTCTGAATAAGCGCAGCCGATTTCCATACCGCCTAAATAAGCGTCAAAATGTTCTACCAAACGCGGATTTGAGCGATGAGTTTTTGCAAGCGGAGAAATATCACGAGGCATATCCATCACAAAAGTCGGCTCAATCAAATCAGCTTCAACTTTTTCATCAAACACTTCCTGTACAACTTTGCCCCAGCAGCTGCAAGCGCCTGCGTCAACACCTATAGATTTTGCCATTTCTTGAGCTTGTTCCAAAGTTTCTGCCTGCAGCAAATCAATTCCTGTTTTATCTTTTATCAAATCAACAATAGACTTGCGAACAAATGGCTTTGACAAATCAACTTCTTTGTCGCCAATCATCAATGTCTGCGTACCTAAAACTTCTTGCGCCACAAAACGCAGCAAATTTTGAATCAAATCAGCCATATCGTTATAGTCGGCATAAGCTTGATATGCTTCCAAGCCGGTAAATTCCGGATTATGGTTTTTATCAATGCCTTCGTTTCTAAAATTACGACCGATTTCAAAAACTCTATCAAAACCGCCGACAACCAGCTTTTTCAAATAAAGTTCCGGAGCAATACGCAGATACAAATCCATATCCAGCGCGTTGTGGTGAGTAATAAACGGCTTTGCGTTAGCGCCGCCCATAATTGGGTGCAGCATCGGGGTTTCTACTTCCAAAAATTCATGCTGTTCAAAAAAGCGGCGGACAGCCGAAGTAATGCGGCAGCGCTTTTTGAAAATTTCTTTGCTGTCGTCATTCATTATAAAGTCAACATAACGCTGACGGTAACGCGCGTCCATATCTGTCAAGCCGTGGAATTTTTCCGGCAGCGGCTGCAATGACTTGGCTATAATATCAAATTTTTCAGCGGCAATCGTCAATTCTCCGCGCGGGGTGCGGCGTACAAAACCGCTGACACCAACCATATCGCCGACATCAAGGCATTTCAACAATTCCATATCGGCTTCCGGCAAAATCTTTTTATAGCAAAAAGCCTGAACTTTTCCGCTTTTATCTTTAATATCCACAAACATACCGCTGTTACGCACAGCCATAGCGCGACCTGCAACCGTAACTCGGTCTTCAGTATCGGTACCAGCTTCCAAATCTTTATATTTTTCCTGCAATTCCGCAGCATAAATTGTCGGCACAAATTTATACGGATAAGGATTATATCCTTTTTCCTGCAAAGTTTTCAATTTTGCCAATCTGGATTCTCTGTGAATATTTGTTTCATTTGCCATTTTTTATATCCTAAATTTCTAAATTCTAAACTATCACCGACTATAAACGCTGCTGATTTTTTTTTCAATAAAAAACTGGCATTTTAGACAGAATTATGCTAGAATTAGCTATGTATATATAAAGATGAGGAAAAAATGACTAAACCAAACAAAGATTCGTTGTTAGAAAAATTAAAAATGACATTTATGGGGTTTGCGGCAACAATCTCCTTAAACTCTTTTGCTCAATCTCCCAAAACTAAACAGCAAAAAGAAGACCCGAAAGAAATTTTAATTACTCCTGAAAATCGCGAAATTCCGATTTCCAACGAAGAACTGGCAAAAGTGCAGGCTCAGGCACAAGCTAAAATTGCGGCAAAGAGCCAAACTGCGGCAAAATCATCTGCCGGCAATAATACCACTTTTGAAGAATTAGAAGAACTGCCGTACGGTTTGATGAATCAGCAAGCCGCATTTGTTATGTCAACCGATGAATGGCGCGATAACAGCACCATCAATATAAAACGCGTAGACAAAGACAAAATCGCTGGTTATGATTTGGTTTCAGTTATGGAAGCCAGAGAAGGCAAAAAGGGCGATGTCGTAAATAAAAATGCTTCCGGCAGCCGTATGTTTATGTTCCAAAGCACTCCGGCAATGGGAAAATATTTTATGCGCTATCTCTATTGCTCTAACAATGAAAATTTGCATAACTTTGCCGCCAAATACATCAGAAACACACAAATCAACCAAAAAGCCTTGGAAAATGTGCAAAAATATCTATACGATGAAGACGGAGAGCTCAAAACCGGCTTAGAAGGCACAACTGAGCGCCAAAACGCCATTAAAGAAATGAAAAAAATAACCGTGAACAACATTGGAGAAGCGCGCTATTCGGCAGCATTTGTCAGAGACTTTGAAAACCTCGCCAAAAGACATTACGATGATGTTCTGAACGCGCAAAAAGAATTTATTGTCGGTATCTATCCTTTGATTGACACCCGCTCCAACCAAGTGGCAAACGGTATTGAAAAACTGGCAAAACAATCCAGAAAGCGTGATGGCTCTTGTTTACAGCTGGGCGATGCCGGAAAAGTTGTAGCCTCCAAAATTGCATTCGGCGCCGGTTCCGAAAAACTGCTGGCAGAAACAAAAGTTAAAAACAAAGCCAAAGAAATAAATCAAACCAACTACATCACCTTAGACGCTGCTAGACAGATGGCTATCGGCGGAATTAACGGCGCAGACGAAATGTATAAAAACTTTAAGCAGGAAGTAGATGAATACCAATATAATATGGAAAAATATGTAAAAGAGCTGACTACTCCTGATTTAACCATAAAACAAGACGCTATTAAAGATTATCATAAAGAGGCAGACAAAATGCCCCCGCGGCACCATACTTTGGATTTGCAGAAATATTTTCAGCAAAAAAATTCCGGACGTTAATTTTATACATTCGCAAAAAACTCCGCTTTTTCACAACAGCGGAGTTTTATTTATTTTCCTCTAAAGAGTTTGGTTAATTTTCTTACATCGTCATTGCTTAAAATTTTTGGCACAGCAACCGTTTTTTGCCACAATTTTCCGCCATAATAAGAATGTTGCCAGCGAAACCCGTCTTTCAGCGAGCTAAAATTTTCCAACGGCTGCTCCCATAAACTTTCGCAAAACGGTCTATACAGCCTGTTAAAAACAAACAAAGGATAGCGGAAAATCTGCCACCACAAAGGCTTTGCATAATCAACAAATATAGCCTTGCCGCCGGTCGTCAGGCTTTTCAGCACATTATCCATTACCTGCTGTCTGGTTTTCAGCGGCAATTCGTGCAAAAGATTATAGCAGATAACCACGTCATATTTTTCGTCCCAAGTCAAAGCAGCGTTATAATTGCTTAATTCAATATTTTTTCGGGCGTATTTTTCCTTAGCCCGCTGCAGCTGTATATCTGAAACATCAAACACATCGAGCTTGCCCTGCTTTTTAACTTTATCATAAATTTGCTCCAATTCATCGCCGAAAGTCAGCCCGATTTGCAAAACATGTGCATTTTTCGCCACATCGCGGAGCAAATCTTTCATTATTTTCTTTTTTTGCCATAAATGGCATAGTTTGACGATTCTTTCATCATCGCAGACGCCTGAAACTATTTTATTTGCATAGAGACGGTTAAATAAGATATTCATATAAGGCGGCAGACTGTTAATTTTAGTCATAGATTTCTCCTTATTCCTTATTTTTCAGCAAGCCGCAGCGGCGGGCTTCATTCACCGCCTGCACTCGATTGCTGACATCCAAAGCCCGCATCAAAAGCGTAATATGAATTTTAACCGTGCCTTCGCTCAATCCCAAACGATAAGCAATCTGTTTGTTGGAAAGCCCCTCTGCCAAACATTGCACCACTTCGGTTTGCCGCGGCGTTAATATCTTATTTTCTTTAGTTTGTTTTGGATTCTCGTCCAAATCGGCAATCAGCTCGTGAATAGGCAAAGAGTTATCTTTCAAATTAACCTGCAGCAGTTCCGGCGGAATATACATACCTCCTGCCAACACCAAGTTTATGGCGCTTAGGATTATGCTGTTTGGAAATGCTTTGGAAATATATCCCGACACGCCGATATTATAGGTTTTTTGTAAAATTTCTTTATCAAACACTGCAGAAATAATAATAATCGGCACTTCGGCGCAGGTCGTGTGAATACGGCTTATAGCTTCCAGCCAATTTGCCCCCGGCATTGCCAAATCCGTAATAATCAAGTCAAAATCTTTTTGTTTTTCCAAAATCTCAAAAATTCCGGTATAGCTGTTTGTCAGCACAGTTTCCGCCTCTGGATATTGCTTATGCAAAATAAAATCCAATCCCTGCAAAAATAATTCATGGTCATCTGCAATCAAAAACTTCATTTCACCAATCTCCGTTTATAGCCTGCCAGCATGACAGCGCCGCAATTGCCGCCGTTTCAGCCCTCAATATTCTTTGTCCTAACGAAATGCTTTTCACAAAAGGCAGAGAACGCAGTTTCTGCGCCTCGCTTTCACTAAATCCGCCTTCCGGTCCAATAATTATTGCGGCTTTTTTGCATTCTGGCATTGCTTCCGTAATTTTACCACCGGCACCGCGTTCGTCTAAAAAGAACAAAATTCTGTCTGCGTCCCAATTTTCCAAAACTTTATCCAAAGTCTGCACCTTGCTTATCTCCGGCAAATCCAAGCGCCGGCATTGCTCTGCCGCTTCTATTGCCTGCGCCTCATAGCGCTCCAGCCGCACTTTTTCTGCATTGGTAAACGCCGTCTGCACCGGTATGATGCGGCTTGTTCCCAGCTCAACTGCTTTTTGCACCACCATATCTGTTTTGTCCTTTTTCAATGGCGCAAACAACAGCCATATATCCGGAGAACACTGCATTTTCCGGCTTTTTTCACGCAGAACCGCCCGCACGTTTTTTTTATTTATTTCGGTCAGCTCTGCCTTATATTCGCCGTTTTTGCCGTCAAACAAATATACCAAATCACCGGCGCGCAGCCGTAAAACATTGCTCAAATAATGGCTTTGCTTTTCATCAAATTCCACTATCTGCCCAATATCGTTCAAACTCTCTTTATAATATAATCTTACAATCATACCGCGCCAAAAAACATTGTATAAATACACTTTTATTTTGTAAGTGTACGGCATATATGTTAATTATTCCATAATATCTCAAATTTTATCGGAGGAAAAAATGATAATCACAATAGACGGACCGGCAGGCTCAGGAAAGGGCACTATCGCCGCAGCTTTGGCAAAAAAATATAAAATGGCATATTTTGACACCGGAATGGTTTACCGCGCCGTCGGTTTGCAAATGGTTTTGAACGGCTATGACTTAAACGATGAAGAAAAAGCCGCTTCTTTGGCAAAAAGCCTAACTTTTCCCAAAATGATGGAGTTATCAAAAAACAAAGACTTTCGCTCCGATGTCGGCAGCAAAGCCGCTTCTGTAATTTCTGCTTATCCAAGTGTCCGCGCCGCTTTGTTGGAAATGCAAAAAAATTTTGCCTTAAATCCGGTATTTGAAGACGGTACTCCGGCTAACGGCGCCATTTATGACGGACGCGATACCGGCACTGTTATCTGCCCGCAAGCCGACCTCAAGCTTTATGTTATTGCCGATTTAACCATTAGAGCCCGCCGCCGCTGCAGCGATTTAATCGCCGCCGGACACGCCACCACGTTTGAACAGGTTTATGCCGATATGAAAGCCCGCGACGACCGCGATTTAAACCGCAGTTCAGCACCGTTAAAACCTGCTCCCGATGCCGTTATGATTGATACATCAACCTATAAACTGGAAGATTCGCTGAAAGTCATTGTTCCTTTGGTGGATAAAAAACTGGCTGAGCTGACGGCGAAATAGAACCGTTTTCCAAAGTGTTTGAATCAGAAGATGAAGGCGGATACGGTACGTCTTCATCTTTATTATTAACATCTAAAGGCGCGACTTCAACATTCGGATAGTCGGCGTCCGGCTCAAAAATATAAGCTCCGTCGGTTTGCTCGTCCTCATTTTGCGGAAAAAAGGCATTAGAGCTGAAAACCGATATGCTGCTCCAAACTGCCACCACTGCCAAATTCAGTTTTTTAATCATTTTTTGCTCCTTCTCTGCAAATATAATCATCAACAGTTTAATTTAAAGTTTGACGATTCCGTCTTGACCTTGCTGCAATTTGTGATATTTTTAGCAAGGTTTAAACATAAGGAAGATAAAATGCAAAAGGTCATAGTTTGGGATTTGGATAACACTTTGTACCGCGAAACACCGGAATTTCATGATTTGCTTGATGAAATTACCGCCAAAGCGGCGATTGAAGACTTAAAACTGCCTTTGGATTTTCCAACTGCTAAAGCTATGGTAACGGAATCTTACCGCACCTACCGCGACGGCGGCGAAATTTTTGTGCAAAAATTCGGCATCTCTCCTAAAGATATGTTTGACGCCTACCACAAGCGCAAAGAGCTTAACCTGCACCCGATAAAGCCTTATGAAGGACTTTTGCAGCGTTTGGAACAGCTGCCTTGTCCGCAGTATATTCTTTCTACCAGTTCGCATGATGCTTGCGAAGCCATTTTAAAGCACATCGGCTTATATAACTTTTTTGCCGGAAAATTTTATTCAGTAGAAGAATTTGATTGCTACAAAAAGAATGAAAGTGCCAATGTCTATTTAAAATTCTGCGAAAAAATCGGTCATGCTCCGCAAAATTGCCTGTTTATTGATGACAGCTATTCTAACTTGGAGTTTGCCAAAAAAGCCGGTATGGCAACCATGCGCCTCTGCCATGGTAAACCGAATGACCAATGCGTGGAATATATTGACTTAGCCGTAGATAACATTAACGAATGTTTGGAATACTTAGAAAAAACTTTCTGCCAACCGCAAAAATAATCATTTAGCGGCATAATTTGCTTTCTCTGTCATAATTTTCTGCCGTATCCATTAAAGCGGAACGTTTTTGCCGAACTGCAAGATATTCCTCAAAAATTGCCGATGTCTGCTCATTATAAATATCAAACAGCCTTTTCTCCGGTGTTGCCGACACACTTAAAATAGGACCGGTTTTGCGTACAATTTCTGGCAATTGTTCTTGCAGTGCCTCTATATATGACATTAGAAATATATACGAAATATCAACATGCTGCTGTTCATGACGCAAAGTTTTTTTGTATACGCAGCTGTTTTCATCCATTGAATTGGCTAAATAAACAGTCGGATTTTCATATCCAATTTCCAACGTGATATCTTCCGGATAAAAGCAAAAATAGCCATCTCCAAGCTCAACTGCTCCGGAATCATATACTTTTATATTGTTATACAAATTCAGCAGCGTCAGCCCCATATAAGTAGTTTCCTTTGGCAACGCCGTACTTTTAGCCGACAATTCTTTTATTTGTTCCGGAGACAAACTGTTATCATACTGAAGTTTGCCTAAATTATATGAAATCGTAATTTTTGCCGGATTCTCTTCCATCAATTTACGGCACTGTTTTTGCCAATAATAACGCGACGCCGCATTTCCGCTGAAAGGAAAGATACAAGCAATCAAAACAAAAAATATTATTAGCCGCGTATTCTTCATAACTTAAAAAATAGCAAACAAATATTAAGTCCGCGTTAACACAAAAAAAATGTTTTTTGCTTATGCTCAAACTACAAGGGAGTTACCATGAAAAAACTTTTTGCCATTTTAATTTTATGTTTTTTAACCGGAATCGCCACTGTGCACGCTGCCTATCAAAGACACCAAAAACAGCCTAACTTTTTTATGCCGACCGGCGCTTTGCAAAACACCGTTGACAAACCAAACTTTAAACCAGTTTACCGCCAGCAGGCTAAAAACACTGCCGCCAAACAAACTGCGGCAACTCCGGCAAATCAAACTGCAAATACCAAAAACCAATCAGCGCCTTTAACTCCTTTAACCACCGCAAAAGAAAAAAACATTGAGCAAACGCCAATTGCCGCCCCTAAGCCGTCTAAAAAAAAGACGATTGAACCAGCTAAATCTGTATTGCCGGATTCGGCGGTTGCGCAAATACAAAAAGAAACAGCCTCGCCAATTCCCGTTGACCAAACTGCTGATGACGACTATTCCGAAGCTTCTTCAAACGACATGGATTCGCTCTATACTCAAAGCTTTCGCGAATATGCTCAAGATTTATCGCAAATATCTAAAGGCGAGAATGTGCAAAATCCCCGCCTTCAAAAAAATCTATCTGCCTTTCAAGACAAAACTCATCAGATTACTGTGCAATAAAAACCTTAATTGTCGCCGATTCGCAAGGCTTCGATAAAGGCTGACTGCGGTACTTCTACCTTGCCGAACTGACGCATGCGCTGTTTGCCTTTTTTCTGATTATCCAGCAATTTGCGCTTACGGGTAATATCTCCGCCGTAACACTTGGCTGTTACATCTTTACGCAACGCCGAAATTGTTTCACGCGCCACGATTCGCCCGCCGATAGCCGCTTGCAAAGGAATTTTGAACAAGTGCTTCGGAATCAAATCTTTCAACCGTCCGCAAATCTGCCGCCCGCGTGCTTCCGCCTCGGAGCGGTGGCATAAAAACGACAAAGCGTCCACTGGTTCTTCGTTAATCAAAATCTGCACTTTAACCAAATCGGACTGCGCATAACCGACCAGCTCATAATTAAAGCTGGCATACCCGCTGGTAATTGATTTTAAGCGGTCGTAAAAATCAAAAACAATCTCGCTGAGCGGAATTTTATAAACCACCATGGCGCGGTTGCCGACATAGGTTAAATCTTCTTGCTCGCCGCGGCGTTCGGTGCAGAGTTTCAAAACCGAGCCCAAATAAGTATCCGGCACCATAATTGTGGCTTGCACCATCGGCTCTTCAATCATTTTAATTGTTGAAACATCAGGCATATCGGCAGGATTATGCAGCATAATCTGCGTGCCGTTGGTCAAATATATTTTATACGCCACCGACGGAGCCGTTGTAATAATGTCCAAATCAAATTCTCTGCCGATTCGCTCCTGAATAATATCCATATGCAGCAAGCCTAAAAAGCCGCAGCGGAATCCCAAACCTAAAGCCGTGGAATTTTCCGGCTGATAGTTAATGCTGGCGTCATTCAGCTTTAATTTTGCCAAAGCATCTTTTAAGGCGCCGTATTGGCTGCTGTCTACCGGAAAAATAGAGCAGAACACTACCGAAACCGACGGTTTGAAACCGGCAAGCGGTTCGGCGCACGGCAGCTTATTATCGGTAATTGTATCGCCGACTTTGCAGTCTTCCACGCTTTTTATACTGGCGGTAATAAACCCAACTTCCCCAGGGTAAAGTGCGTCTACATCTTTCATTTTCGGAGTAAAAATACCGATTTTATCAATAATGTAATCCGTACCGTGCGACATCATGCGGATATTTTGCTTTTTCCGCAGCACGCCGTCTTTGACCCGCACCAAAATAATCACGCCCAAATAAGAATCATACCAGCTGTCAATCAGCAAAGCTTTAAGCGGCGCCTTTTCATCGCCGGTCGGAGCCGGAAGCTTATGCACAATTTCTTCCAGCAAATTATCAATGCCGAAACCAGTTTTACCGGAAACTTCCACCGCGTCGGAAGCATCCAAGCCAATCACATCTTCTATTTGCTGCTTTACTTTTTCCGGTTCGGCGGAAGGCAAATCTACTTTGTTCAAAGCCGTAACAATCTCATGATTGTTATCCAACGCCAAATAAACATTTGCCAAAGTCTGCGCTTCCACTCCCTGTGTGGCGTCCACCACCAACACCGAGCCTTCGCAGGAAGCCAGCGAGCGGGAAACCTCATAAGTAAAGTCAACGTGCCCTGGAGTGTCAATCAAATTAAGCTGATAAGTTTTGCCGTCTTTGGCATGATAGTTCAAACGCACGGTCTGCGCCTTAATGGTAATGCCGCGTTCCTTTTCAATATCCATAGAGTCCAAAACCTGCTCCGTCATTTCACGGTGCTGCAAACCGCCGCAATATTCAATCAGGCGGTCAGCAATGGTAGATTTGCCGTGGTCGATATGGGCAATAATGGCAAAGTTGCGGATTAAACTTAAATCAGACATAATTTCTCCTTATTTTCTTGCCGCCAAGATAATTTATTTTTTCGCTTTAATCAATAGCTAAGTGAAAGCCACAAAGCATAAATCAAACTTTATTAACCAAAACTCCGCCGTTTTATTCGGGCGGAGTTTATCTGATATTAAAATATATTTTTTATCAGCGCTGATTATTTTTCATCATTTTATAAGCTTGAACAAAAGAAATTGTTTTGCCGGCAGATTTAGAATTGTTTTCAACGACTTTTTTATCAACTTTATTTGTAAAATCAAGATTCTTCATAGATTTCATAAAATCTTCAAGCTGATTCATCATCATTTTACGTTCTTGCTTATTTTCCATATTTTGAATTTTCTGCTGATATACGTCATTAAAGCTGACCTTGTCCGCATTGTCTTTGGCATTTTGCTCCAATGTGTCAAGCTCGTTATCCGAAACATTCTGCTGACCGCTCAAATCTCTGTAAAAATAAGTTTCTATCACCGCATTGGGACGTGTTGCCTCATATTCAACAATTGCCGCCAGCAGCGCCGCATTTTCTTTTGTCGGCTTTGCTCCGTTTTCAAAAGACTGCGCGTCAAGCTTATACTTAGCAACCACCTCTTGCCAATCATACAAGCGCTTTGTTTTTCCTGAGCGCACGTCTCTCACCGCAGCATTTCTATCCAGACCGTTATCAACAGATTTTTCCTGAACATTGACCATCTGCGGAGAAGTTCTTTCTGCCGCATGCGCATTGATTCCGGACGATCCACCCACAACAGCTATTGTTACAGCAGCGCCGTATCCGAGTTTATCTTTTAAATTTTTGATTTTTTCTTTTGCTGAAAACATCTCACTTACTCCGTTTTATTTATATTAGTATTATTATAACAGAATTAACAACTTTTGTCTACAGATAATGTAAAAGCGGCGCCTGCGATATCCGGCACCGCTGTAATTTCTTTATTCCGCCCCGATAACTTCTCGGCGTCCCACTCGGTCAGGCGGAGTTACAACCCCCTCGTCCTCCATACGTTCAATCAAAATAGCGGCGCGGTTATATCCTATGCGCAACTTGCGCTGAATATAGCTGGTAGAGGCTTTTTTATCTGTTCTGACGATTTCCACCGCCTGATTATATAAATCATCATCTCCGCCGCTCATCTCGCCTTTGTCAAAAACCGGAGTGTCTTTGCCGGTATTCAGCTCGCCTTCAGTAACGTCTGACACATATTTAGGCTCGCCTTGAGATTTAATAAATTCAACCACTCTTTCCACTTCGGAATCAGAAACAAAGCAGCCGTGAACACGGATAGGACGCAGACCGGACGGCATATAAAGCATATCGCCCATACCCAGCAGCTGCTCGGCGCCCTTTTCATTCAAAATAGTTTTACTGTCAATGCCTGTGGTTACATGGAAGCTGATTCGGCTCGGGAAGTTGGCTTTAATTGTACCGGTAATCACATCCACAGACGGACGTTGGGTTGACATAATCAGGTGAATACCGGCAGCACGCGCCATTTGCGCCAAACGCTGAATAGCCGCTTCCACTTCTTTGCCGGCAACCAGCATTAAATCAGCCATTTCATCTACCACAATCACAATATACGGCATAGGAGTAGTATCAATAATTTGCTCTTCATACAAAGGACGACCGGTCTCTTTATCAAAGCCCACCTGAATAGTCTTTTTAATTTCCTTGCCGGTTGCGCGCATATCGGCGACTTTTTGATTATATCCGGCAATATTGCGTACATTCAAAAGCGCCATTGCCCGATAGCGGTCTTCCATTTCCCGCACCGCCCATTTTAAGCCGACCACCGCTTTCCCTGGGTCGGTAATAACCGGAGTCAACAAATGCGGAATACCGTTATACATAGAAAATTCCAGTTGTTTTGGGTCAATCATAATCATTTTGCATTGTTCCGGCGTCATTCGGTACAATAAAGACAAAATCATTGAGTTAACGCCCACGGATTTACCGGAACCGGTAGTACCGGCAACCAGCAGGTGCGGCATTTTTGCCAAATCGGCATAAACATGCTGACCGCCGATGTCTTTGCCCAAAGTAACATTAAGAATATTTTTGCTGTTCTTAAATTCAGGGTCTTCCAATAATTCCCGCAGCCATACAGTCTGCCGCTTGGCGTTCGGCAATTCTATACCAATGGTGTTTTGACCGCTGACCACCGCCATACGCACAGACGCTGCCGCCATAGAGCGGGCAATATCGTCGGACAACCCGATAACTCTAGCGGTACGCGTCCCCGGAGCAGGCTCTAATTCATAAAGGGTAACCACCGGACCTGGGCGCACTTTAACTATTTTGCCTTTAATGCCGAAATCCTGCAGCACTGCTTCCAATTTAGCGGCGTTTGCTTTTAATTCCGCTTCATTATATTCAATATCGCCCTGTTCACGCGGTATCGAAAGCAAATTTATATCCGGCAGCTGATATTCTTGCGTCGGTGCTTTTTTCGGTTGCAGCTCTGCATTGTCAGGCTGTTCGTTTTCTACTACTTTTTCCTCTGTTGCCGCCGGATTCGTCTTAGCAAAATTAGGAACCGGTGTCGGCTCGATTCTTTTAACTGCCGCAGCCTTGGAATTAACCGGCTGCTGTGTTTGCAAAAACGAAGAAACAGCCGCAGGCTTAGCAATATTCAGCAATTCTTCCTGTTTTGCTTCAGCGGCATTTGAGGTGCTCTGCTTAGCGGCAAAAGAGCGCACGCCTTCTGTTTGATAAATATCTTCCGGAGTAATTTTTTTAGATGGCTTTTTCACATTTTGATTGGCAAAATCACCTTCTTTAATAAAATCAAAAGTCGGATTATAGCTGTTTTGCACCGCTGCCGGCTCATTTTCAGGTGTTTCAATTGCCAAACTGCCGACTGTCTGATTTGGTATTTCTATCTGCAAGCCCGATGTCTGCTGTCCGGACATTACAGCAGCGGCAGAAACCTCTGTCTGTGGAGCGGCTATAATGCTTGAATTTTGCGACAGCAAAACATTTTCTGTTTTAGCAAAACTCGGCTCCATGCGCGGCTGCGATAAAATCGGCGTCTTTTTATGGATCAGCTTGTTCTGTAAATAGCTTGGATTCAGCTCCTTAAATTCGCTGAAATTGCGGATATTAGCCACACGCTTACCCATATTAACGGCAAACAGCCCCAAGTTTTTGAAAATATTTCCAATACGCGAACTCAAGCGCAGCCAAAGCGTAAAGGTAATTCCGGCAGCAAAATTAAATGACAGAATGCTGATAAATAAAATAATTCCTTTTAGCAGCAAAGCATTATAAGAAAAATTCAGCATATTTATATAATTATTAAGCGGTCGGCTGATGCTGCGACTCCATTCTCCAGTTAAGTTATACGGCAAATTAAAACGCCCCAAAAACGAACTGCAAGTAAGGTCTATAAAAGCCGCAAAACACAGTAATCCCACCAACCAAGCAAAAATACGCATTTTATATTCGGCAAAAATCTGAAAGCGCATAAGTCCGATTCCCCACAAAATCGGCACTATCAAATAAACAATAAACGCCAAACCGAATGAGCTCAGCACAAAATCAGCGCTGTATGCCCCGAACAGCCCCAGCCAGTTCTGCACGACAGCATCGCTTGACACCGTTTTATTAAAAGACGGATCATTGGCGTTATAGCTGAAAAGGCTTATATACATAAGCAGCGGAAAAATAATCAAACTTAATCCGGCTAACTCGCACAACAGCTTTTGCCACCAGCTTTTTTGCTTTTCTTTTACAGTCTTTTTCTTGCCCATAATATCCTCTGAATTTTATGCAGATTTAATGCTGAAAGTATAGTTAAAAATGTTCAACAAATTATTAAGAATTGCTTAAAACAGCTTAGCGGTGTTGATAAAAATTTTCTAAAAACTTGACATTTAAGGACAGCGCTATACACTCACCCCTGAATAATGAGGAGAATATTTTAATGAAATATGCTTTTGTATTTCCCGGTCAAGGCTCGCAGTTTGTGGGTATGGGAAAGGAATTGGCAGAAAATTTTGCTTCAGCTAAAGAAGTTTTCCAAGAAGTAAATGACGCTTTATCACAAGACTTATTCAAAATTATGACAGATGGTCCGGACAGCGAACTGACCATGACTGCCAACACTCAGCCAGCTTTAATGGCTTTTTCAATGGCGGTTGTGCGTGTTTTGGAAAAAGATTTTGGCATTAAGCTTAAAGATAAAGCAGCATTTGTGGCTGGTCATTCTTTGGGCGAATATTCCGCAGCCTGCAGCGCCGGAGTGTTTTCGCTGAGCGATACGGCAAAGTTGCTGCGGATTCGTGGTAATGCCATGCAAAACGCCGTTCCTTTAGGTGTCGGCGGAATGGCTGCTGTTTTAGGTTTATCTTATAAAGACGTCGGCGCTTTGGTTGATGCTTGCTCCAACGGCAAAGACTTTTGCGTTGCTGCTAACGACAATTCCGATGGTCAGGTTGTGTTGTCCGGTTCTATGGCGGCAATTGACTGCGCTGTGGAAATTGCTTCGGAATTCGGCGCGCGCAAATGCATAAAACTAGCCGTGAGCGCACCATTCCACAGTCCGTTTATGCGTCCTGCCGCCGATGCTATGGCTCGCGCATTTATGGAAGTAGAAGCACATGACGCGGAAATTCCGTTAATTGCCAATGTGTTGGCTGAACCAATCACAGAGCATAAAGAAATTATTAAGCATTTAATTGAGCAGGTAACCGGTACGGTGCGTTGGCGCGAAACCATGGCTTATTTGCAGGAACAAGGCGTTACGGATTTGGTTGAGCTGGGCGCCGGCAAAGTATTGTCCGGTATTGCCAAACGCAGCCACAAAGAAATGAACGCTTTTTCTGTCGGTTCGGTAGAAGATATTGAAGAGCTGGCAAAAAATTTATAACAGAAAGGAATAAAAATATGTTTAGATTAGATGGTAAAGTTGCTTTGATTACCGGTGCTGCCGGCGGTTTGGGACATAAAATTGCTCATACCCTGCACGATCAAGGCGCCATTTTGGCTTTGACAGACATGAACGCCGAAAGACTGGAAGCTCTTAAAGCAGAATTGGGCAGCAACGCAGAATGCTTTGTAGCCAACCTGACAGACGGCGAAGCTGTTAAAAATTTGGTTAAAGAAGTAGAAGAAAAAATGGGTCGTATCGACATTTTGGTAAACAACGCTGGTTTAACCCGCGATAATTTGTTTATCAGAATGAGCGATGAAGATTGGCAGCTGGTTTTAGATGTTAACTTGACAGCAGGTTTCAAATTGGCAAAAGCTGCAGTACGAGGCATGATGAAACGCCGTTTCGGTCGTATTATCGGTATTGCTTCTGTGGTTGGTGTTATGGGTAACGCTGGTCAGGCTAACTATTCCGCTTCCAAAGCTGGTATGATTGCCATGAACAAATGCTTGGCTCAAGAAGTCGGCTCCCGCGGTATTACAGTAAACTCCATCGCTCCAGGCTTTATCAGAACTCCGATGACCGATGTTTTGCCTGACGATGTAAAAGCTGCTTTGTTGGCTAAAATTCCAGAAGCTAAATTGGGTGAAGCTCAAGATATTGCCAATGTTGTTGCTTTCTTGGCTTCTGATGAAGCTCAATACATTACTGGTCAGACCATTCACGTTAACGGCGGTATGGCTATGATTTAATCACTTTGGTGATTGCTTTTCAAAGACGCTTGATATAACAAGCGTCTTTTTTATATATTGACAAAACACAATCTTTTATTGACAAATTTTAAATTTATGTTAGCATAAATTCATCATTTTTATTATTAACTTTAATTTTTATCATTATGGCTAAATTGAGTAATAGCGAACTGCAAAAAAAATTGATACAGTTCATTGAGGACATAACGATAGGGCAGGAAACAGTTAGACCGGACACTCATTTATATGATTTGGGTCTGGACAGCCTCGACTACACGGATTTGTGCTATGAATTATCAAATTTGGGCTATGATTTTAACAAAGCGCTGGACTATTGCTTATCTAATGAGGACGTAACCATCAGCAGCCTTGCTACATATTTAAATAAAATCTAGCATCCGATTATTTAAAAAAAGAGAGCCGTTTAACAACAGCCCTCTTTTTTATATTTCAGAAAAGACTATTTCTTTTCTTCATCAACAATTTTTTTGCCTTTCAAGTCAAATTTTTCAACTTGAGCATTTTGGTGCAAATCAGCAACAATCTGACCAACGGCTTGCTGAGAAAGATTGCCTTTAATTTGGTCGGCAACAGCGTCAAAAGCCAATGGCTTAGAATCTCTTACATCTTCAACCAAAATTACATGGTAGCCAAATTCTGTTTTAACTGGTTTTTGAGAAAATGTGCCTTTTTTCAAAGCAAAAGCAGCTTCAGAAAATTCCGGAACCATTGCTTCTGCAGTGAAATAGCCCAAATCAGCTTGGTCTTTAGAATATTGTTTAGCCAAATCATCAAATTTTGCTGATTTTTTATTTAACTTAGCAATAATTTCTTCTGCCAATTTTTCATCATCAACCAAAATGTGTTTAGCTTTAATTTCTTTTTCGCTCTTAAAGTTAGCAACATATTCATCATAAACTTTTTTAACTTCGGCATCGGTAACTTTTTGAGTTATTTGCTGGTCAATATAAACTTTGCGAGCCAAATCATCTTGCATAGCAGCCAATTCTTTCTGATATTCGGCAGAAGACTGAACATTAGCAGCGGTTGCAGCTTGCAAAGCCAATTTGCTGTTAATCATAACATCCAAAGCACGGTTATAAAATTCTTCAAAAGATACCTGAGATTTAATTTGCGGTGTCTGTTCATAAGCGTCTTTAATTTCAGCTACCGTAATTTGTTCGCCGTTAACCACAGCGGCAACCCCATTATTTCTTTCGGCGTAAACTTTATAAGTAAAAGCGCCTGCCAACATAACAACAACAACTGCAGTAGTGGCAAAAACATATTTTTTCTGCATAGATTCCTCCTAAAAATAAACAAATCGTTAATATCATATATACAAACTATATAAAATTCAAAGGATTTTTTAGCTATGGTTCATAACTTTTGAGCAAAGACTTGACTTTATAATATAATCAAACTAAATGTAACTTGAAACAATATATTATAAGGAACGTCTATGTTAGGAAAAATCGCCCGTAAAATTTTTGGCAGCGCCAACGACCGCTTTGTTAAAAAACTATATAAAACTGTTAATCAAATCAACGCCTTAGAACCAGATTTCATTAAATTATCTGATGAAGAATTAAAAGCTAAAACTCAAGAGTTCCGCAACCGCTTGAAAAACGGCGAAACCTTGGACGAGCTTTTGCCTGAGGCTTTTGCCACAGTTCGAGAGGCGTCAAAGCGCGTTATGGGACAGCGCCACTATGATGTTCAGTTAATCGGCGGTATGGTTTTGCACAAAGGCATGATTGCCGAAATGAAAACCGGTGAAGGTAAAACCTTGGTGGCAACTTTGGCTGCTTACCTAAATGCATTGGAAGGCAAAGGCGTTCATGTTGTAACTGTTAACGACTATTTGGCAAAGCGCGACGCGGAATGGATGGGCAAAATTTACCGCTTTTTAGGCTTGACCGTTGACTATATTATTCACGGTAAAAATGACAACGAGCGCCGTTTGGCATATAATTCCGATATTGTTTACGCCACCAACAACGAACTGGGCTTTGACTATCTGCGCGATAATATGAAATTTAGTTTATACGAGCGCGTGCAGCGTGACTTTAACTTTGCCATTGTCGATGAAGTTGACTCCATTTTGATTGATGAGGCAAGAACACCGTTGATTATTTCCGGCGAGGCGGAAGATTCTTCGGCAACCTATATCAGCGTTTCTAATTTAATGCCGCAGCTGCTGCCGGAAGACTATGAAAAAGATGAAAAGCAAAAGAATGTAACCTTAACCGAAGCCGGTATGGAGCATGTTGAAAAATTGCTGCGTGAAGCCGGTCTGATAAAAGAAGGCTCTTTGTATGACATTGGCAATGTCGGTTTGGTTCAGCATGTTAACAACGCTTTGCGCGCTCATAAAATGTTCCAAAAAGATGTGGACTACATTGTTAAAGACGGCAAGGTCGTTATTGTAGATGAGTTTACCGGACGTATTATGGAAGGACGCCGTTTCAGCGATGGTCTGCACCAAGCGCTGGAGGCAAAAGAAGGCGTAAAAATTCAGTCCGAAAATCAGACTTTGGCATCTATCACCTTCCAAAACTACTTCCGTTTATATCCAAAATTGTCCGGTATGACCGGTACCGCTATGACCGAAGAAACCGAATTTTGCGATATTTATAACCTTGTGTGCGTAGAAATTCCAACCAATAAACCTGTGCAGCGTGAAGATTTGCACGATGAAATCTACCGCACCGAAGGCGAAAAATACCGCGCCATTATCAACACTATTTTAGACTGCCACCGCCGCGGTCAGCCGGTTTTGGTCGGTACAACCTCGGTAGAAAAATCCGAAATTATTGCCAACCTTTTGCACAAAGCTGCTCCTGATTTGCATTTTGAAGTGTTGAATGCCCGCTATCACGAACGCGAAGCCGCCATTGTGGCACAAGCCGGTGTTTCCGGTGCTGTTACCATTGCCACCAACATGGCTGGACGCGGTACGGATATTCAGCTGGGCGGCAATCCGGAAATGAAATTGCAGGAAATGCTTAAAGGTGATGAAACACCGGAGCAGATTGCCGAGCTCAAAAAGAAAATTGAAGCAGAAGTTGCTGCGGATAAAGAAAAAGTATTGGCTGCCGGCGGGCTTTATATTCTTGGTACTGAACGCCATGAAAGCCGCCGTATCGACAATCAGCTGCGCGGTCGTGCTGGACGTCAGGGCGACCCTGGAACTTCTAAGTTCTTCCTTTCTATGCAGGACGATTTAATGCGTATTTTCGGTTCCGAAAAAATGTCAAACGTTTTGCAGCGTTTGGGCTTGCCGGAAGGTGAGGCGCTTGTTCACCCATGGATTAGCAAAGCTTTGGAAAAAGCTCAGCAAAAAGTGGAAGAACGCAACTTCGATATCCGTAAAAATTTGCTCAAATACGACAATGTAATGAACGAACAGCGCAAAATCATCTATGAACAGCGCCGTGAAATTATGGAAAGCGAAGACTTGTCCGACACCATCAAAGATATGCGTGATGAATATTTAAGCGGCATTATCGATGCTCACATTCCTTACGGCACCGGCGCGGCAGAATGGGATAAAGATAGCCTGAAGCAAGATTTAGCAGCCGCCACCGGCTTTGTATTGCCGATAACCAACTGGTGCAACGAACCTGAACTTGACAGCGAAGGCTTGAAAGAACGGATTTTGCAAGAAGTTGACAACCGCATGGCAGAACGTGAAGCCTCTTTGCCTGCCGATGCTGTTAAAATGGTGCAGAAAAGCATTTTCTTGCAGGTTTTGGATCAACTGTGGAAAGATCATATCGCCACTTTGGATTTGATGCGCCACACCATTGTTTTGCGTGCTTATGGTCAAAAAGACCCGCTGAACGAATATAAAAAAGAAGCGTTCAATATGTTCTCTCGCATGCTGGATATTTTGAAACAGCGTGTTACCGTTGTGATTTGCCACACCGTAATCCAAACGGATTCGCAGGAACAAATGCAAAAAGCCATGGATAAAGAACAAAACCGTCCGATGTCGGCAGTTCACGAAGGCGATGAACCGTTGAAAAAACTTGATCCGTCGATGTTTGTCGGAATTTCAAGAAACGACCCCTGCCCTTGCGGAAGTGGTAAAAAATTCAAACATTGCCACGGAAGAATTGTAGAATAAGCCCATGACTGCGGAAAAAAAAGAACTTAACGCCAACGAACTGCTGATTTTAAAAAAAGCTAAGCAGCGTAAAAGAGAACGGCTTGAACAAAAAATCAAGGAAATTTCTATTCTTATTTTTGTTATTGCCGTTTTTGCCGGCGGAGGATTTTATTTGATTTCGCAATTTATGCAGCAGCGCTACAAAGATTTACAATATATAAAAACCATAAACAAAACCACACTGGAAATATCGCAGCTTATAGATAATATCCGCAATGTCTACGCTATCAATCCCGACGAACCGGTAGAAAATATGGACGAGCTTATCCGCATGGGCGCCATTCCGCAAACTTTGGTGCGTTCAAGCGATGAGGGAATTTATTTGGAAAACCCGTTCGGCGGAAAAATTATAATAGAGCCGTCGGACATAGTTTGGGATAAAAGCAAAAAAGTCAGCTCTCCGACATTTAAAATGTCATATCAGGGACTGCCGCGCCGCGCCTGCATAGACCTAGCCACCCTTGACTGGGGAGACAGCATAAAAGGCTTGCTTGCGGTTGCCATCGGCAGCGTTGACTATGCCACCGAACAAGACAGCGCGCTGCATGACATAGATATGACGCCGGAAAAAGAAAGACAGGAAGCTAAAGAAAACTCTTTGGACGACAACGATGCAGGTATAATGCTGCTACCCCGCCTGCAATACCAAATGAATGTCGCCAAGCCAAACGACCAATTTATACCGACGCCGTTTTCCCGCGGCAACGCCGAAATGGGGTGTTTCTGCGGAAACAACTGTTCCATTGCCTTGCGATATGCCGTATTCAGCACCGAAACTCCAAAATAAATAGCAAATAATCGAAAAATTTATATTGTATTATCAGAGAAATAAAATATACTTGAGCAAGTTTAATTTTATTTTTAGGACGTAACAGATGTTAGATATAAAATTTATTGCCGATAATACGGATTGGGTAAAGAAAAGCTTGGGACGAAAAGGCTTTCCGGCTGAAAAAGTAGATGAACTGTTAGAAACATATTACAACTTGAACAAACTGAAAACTTCATCGCAGGCTTTAGCAGAAGAAAAAAACAAGCTTAGCAATTCTATAAAATCGGCAACAAATGAAGAACGTCCGGCAATTATCGCCAAAAGTAAAGCTATTGGCGAAGAATTTAAGGCAGAGCAAGAAAAATTAGCCGTTTTGCAGGCGCAGTTTGATGATATGATTTTGCGTATGCCGAACTATCCTAGTGAAGACAGCCCAGACGGACCTGATGACAGCTACAATGTTGTCCGCCGCAAAGTTGGTGAAATTCCGCATTTTGACTTTACGCCGCGCGACCATGTGGAACTTATGGAATTTAACGACTGGGGCGAAATGGAGCGTATTGCTAAAGTTTCGGGCTCCCGCACCTATGCCATTAAAAACGATTTGGCGCAGTTGGAATTGGCTATTCACATGCTGGTAATGGATAAACTGCGCGCTGCCGGCTTTACGCTTTTGACCGTTCCGGCAATTTCTAAGGAAAAACCTTTATACAATCAAGGCTATTTGCCGTTTGCCCGTGACGAAGTTTATTATATGCCGGCTGATGATTTGTATTTGTCAGGCACTGCCGAGCTGATTCTGAACTCTCTGCGTGCTGATGAATTATTAACCGAAGCCGATTTACCGGTTTTATATGCCGGATTTTCACCATGTTTCCGCCGCGAAGCCGGAGCTGCCGGAAAAGATACCCGCGGTTTGGTTCGCGTACACCAATTTTTCAAAACAGAACAATTTGTAATTTGCAAAAACGATTTGGCAGAAAGCGAAAAATGGCACCAAGTTTTGCTCAAAAATTCTGAAGAAATCTTGCAGGATTTGGAATTGCCTTATCAGGTTTTGGAAGTCTGCACCGGCGATATGGGCGCTCCTAAATACCGTCAATATGATTTGGAAGCTTGGGTTCCGTCGCAAAATTGCTATCGCGAAACCCACTCTTGCTCAAATATTACGGATTGGCAGGCTCGCCGCACCAATCTGCGCTACCGCGACAACGCCGACGGCAAAGTAAAATATTGCCACACCCTGAACAATACCGGTATTGCTACACCGCGCGCTTTGGTTCCGTTTATTGAAAACCACCAGCAGGCAGACGGCACCGTTCGCATTCCGGAAAAATTGCAGCCATATTTGGGCGGTAAAAAATTCATAGGTAAAAACGCCAAATAATGCAGAATAATGTAGCCAAAATACTTGATTTTATGCGCGCTATGGAGCGGGTCTGCCTGATTAAGCGCGATACGCTGATGTCAGACGGTTCTCCCGAAACCGATGCCGCGCATATTTTCAAGCTGGCGTTTTTAATTATGCTGGTTTATCCGTATCTGCAAAAAAAATACAATTACACCCGTTTGCTTGAATTAGCGCTCGTGCACGATATTGCCGAAGGTATTACCGGCGATTGCCCTCGGTCGGCGCAAATAGCCCATCCGGAACGCAAAAAAGAAAAAGAGCGCCAAGAGCAAGAAGCTATGCGTTTATATCAAAAAATGCTGCCGGAACCATTGAATGAACAAATTTTTTCATTATTTAGCGAATATGAGGCTAGAGAAACTCCTGAGGCAAAATTAGTGTCGGTCTTAGATAAGATGGAAGCTAATTTGCAGGCAAACCGTTTTGGAGACGGCGATATACGCTATTGGCAGGATTGCGAAAACGGTGAAGAATATTACCGCATTGCCACGGCTAAAAAGCCTATGGTAAATGAACTGAATGAAGAAATTTTAACCGAGCTGGAAAAAAGCATTATTGAATTAACTTTGGAGAATATGAGGCGGTGCAATATCAAGACTTGTCTTTAAAAAAACTGCAAGTTGCAGCTTTTGATTGGGATAACACGCTGGCATACAGCCGCGAAGCCTTGGTTTTTGCCATAAACAAAGTATTGCCGCAATATAATTTGCCGGAATGGGATATTATTCAGCATCAGCGCAACCGCCGTCTTTCTTTCCGCGACAATTTTCCACTTATTTTCGGCGATAAAGCGGCTGAAGCTTATGAAAAATATCGCATTATTTATAAAGAAAATGTCAAAAATTTAATTTCCGCTCCGCCAAAAGCCCGAGAGGTTTTGCAATTTTTAAAAGAACGCGGCGTTAAAATTGCCATTGTTTCTAACAAAGACCGTCTGCTTTTTGAATTTGAACGTCCTTTTTTATATGATGAAAATTTATTTGATGTCATTGTTTGCGGACATGAAGCCAAACAAGACAAACCAAACGGAGAACAGTTGAAATTTGCTGTTTGCAAGCTGATTGACCGGATAACGCCTGAATCTGTTTGGATGATTGGCGACAGCCCGATGGACAGCGAATGCGCCCTTTCCGCCCATGCCAAAGCTATCCGCATTGGCGAACCAATATGGGGCACCGCCGATGACGCCTGCAGCAATAATATTACTTTTATCAAAGATTTTGCCGCTTTTTATGATATTCTGACGGAGCAAAGCTAATGCGCCGCCGTGTCAAAATTATGCTTAAATTATGGTTTAAGCGCTTGATTTTTACCGTTTTGCTGATACTGATTGTTTGGGTAAACTATCTCCGCCTGCAAGACAATAATTATTCAAACTATGAAAAAGTTATTGATTTTGGTCGCATAAAAGACAATGACAAACTGATAAAACCAGTTATTACTGCTATTTTTTATGACGGAAAAAATACGCAGAAATCATCTATTTCTTCCTATTTCAACCACAGTCAAAACTACAAAAAGACTAATATTAAAATGATTGTCGTTCCCAAACAAATTTCCGTTTACAGTTCAGAGGTGGTTTCTAAATTATATGAAGAAATTCAGACAAATAACAAAATATCTAAAGTTTTGCTGGTTTATGACAAAGAAGCTAAAAATGACTTGAAACTGCACAAAAAACTATTGCTGCAGCTCATCGGCGCTCAAAATATTGAAGAAGCGCCGGTTTCATCACAGACTTTAGCCGGAGAAAATAAAATTAACGCCTCTTTAGGCAAACCGCAGACGCTTGTGGTCTTTCTTGCCGATTTAGATAAGGGCTTAAACGAAGATGACAGTGATTTTTTAACAGCCGAAGCGGTTTACTTTGCCCAGCAAAAACACTATCAGCTCAACGTTTTTGACATTATAGACACCAAACTTGCGCAAGCTTTGGATAAAGACTATGAAACGCTTTATCCGCTGGAAACCATGAAAGCCGAACCGCTGCTTGCCAAGCAAAAACGCAACTTAGAACGCTATAAAAAGCACTATTGGCATTTGCTGCAAAACTATTTTGAACTAAATCTGCTGCAAAATTCCCAGCATTTGGACGATGCGGTTATGCCTTTGCGCACCGAAGAAAACTACCGCCTTTATGACCGTGGAAGACTAGTTTTAAAAGCCTATGATGAAAACTATATTGAAATTTTTGAACAGGCGGAAATGCAAGAAAATAAAGGTATTGCTCTGCTGGTTTCCGATGCGGTGCAAAAACTGGCTTTGACCGGCAAAATTTCTGCGGCAAAATATTTCAAATTTTATCTTTTAACCGATTTGGAAGAATTCAAACCTGACAATGACACAATGCTTATGAGCTATCTTGACAGCGACGATGGAATTTTTGCCGAATACAAAGGCAAATCGGCTTTGCTGGTGGCAGATGACCGACCGGATAACCCTGAAGATTTAGCCGATATTGTGCGGCAAAAAGCCGGAATTTCAAGCGATGTGCCTAATGAAAATATAAATTTTTATAAATTTAAAACAGTGGAGATGAACTATGGAGATTAACGATTTCAAATTAAAATATTCGATTGCTGAACTAAAAGAAAAAGTTAATGAACAAATGCGCAAAATCGAATTGATTGATGAAAATAATCCAGCTTACACCGCTTTGTCAGATGGTGATAAAAAAGCGCTTAAATATCTTGCCGATGCTGCAAAAATAATGAACAACGTGGCGCTTGAAATGGATAATCCTCATAATCTTGCACAAAAAAAGGCTCTTGAAGAAGCTGCTCCAACCAACGAACAGGCGGCTCTTACGCTTAAACTGTTTAATTCATTGAACGGCGTTGCCGGTTTTAACGGCATCGACAAAGAACCTGTCGAACTGTTTGAAGATATAAAAATGCAGAAGGGCTGTAATTTTTATCCGGCAGACTTAACCGCCGAAGAATTGGCGCAAATTATCAGCGCCATGCTTGACGCCGGTCATGAAAACGAAGTGCGTAAAATTTTAAGTGCCCGCACCATGGTTCGGCGCAACGGAGATTTTTTAAAAGCCATTGATTTTACAGAATACTTTGCCAAAGAGTTTTCGGAAATTGCCAATTTACTGGAGTGCGCCGCTCATTTTGCCGACGATGACCTTTTCAAAGATTTTCTAGGCTGGCAGGCTCAAGCTTTGCTGCAAAACAATGAAGAAATGGATATTTTAGCCGACAAGCATTGGGCTCGCATGCAGGATTCGCCGCTGGAATTTACTATCAGTCGTGAAAATTATGAAGACAAATTAACTCCGACAATTTTTGATAATGCCGAATTAACGAACCGCCTTGCCAAATTAAATATTGCTCCGGTTCCTAAAGATATGCTCGGCGTCAGAGTTGGTATTGTCAACAAAGAAGGCACAACGCTTTTGCTAAAATTTAAAGATGAAATGACCAAGCTTGCAGGTTTAATGCCTAAAGCAGATTCCTACACTCAAAACATCGGCGGCAATTCCGGCTTGAAACAAACCATGGTAGACGTCGATTTAACCATGCTCAGCGGTGATTATGCCATGTGCCGCGGCGGCATAACTTTGGCGCAAAACCTGCCAAACAACGACAAGCCGTCTCTAAAACACGGAGGCGGACGCCGCAACGTTTACCACAGACAAGTCCGTCAAAGCGGCGACAAAGAAAAAACAGCACAAATTCTAAACGGTTTGGTAGATTCTGAGCTGCACCAATATTATGATGAAGAAGCCGACCATTTGTTTACTATCGGGCACGAAAACGGTCACTCTTTAGGACCTGACAGCTCCTACCAAACAGCTCTCGGCGTGTATCAGCACATCATTGAAGAGCATAAAGCCAACCTTATTTCCGCCTCTATGATGCCGGAATATGTAAAAGCCGGAATCATCAGCGCTGAACAGCTGAAAAAAATTTACGCCACCTGGGTAATCAAGCGCCATCTTATGACTGCTTATCCGTCCAGCGGCGAAGCTCACCGTGTAGCAGATTTAATTGAATATAACTACCTGACGGCTCACAATGCGATTTATTTTGATAAAAACAAAAAGCTGCACATTGATTTTGCTAAAATGCCGCAAGTTTGCCGTGCAATGCTTGAGGATATTATTTCTATACAGTTGTCAAAGTCTCCGGAATATGCTAAAGCATACATAGAAAAATGGACTGACTGGAGCGAAATATCGCAATACGTTGCCGATTTTAAGCTCAAATTGGGAGTTAAGCCCTATATTGAATTGGTAACACACTTTTAAGGAATAAAAAATGTGGACTATGTTAAAAAAATTAGGCGCAGGTGAATATTCGCTGAAAATTACATTTTGGATGTTTGGATTGCTTGGCATGCTGTTTTTCACCATTGCCACCCACATCACCCACAGCAGCGCTTTACGGATGATTTGTCCATATGGCAGAGTCTGCGCCAAAAGCGTGGTTTTATACATTATAAGCAACTTCCCTATTTTAATGACCACTTCGGGACGCATCTCGGCATTTGTGCCTCATTTGCTGACCAGCGCTTTGTTTATCTGCTATTTTATCATTTTAATCCGCGGTTTGTGGAAATGCAGCGACGCTTATGAAGGAACCAAATTTTGGGGAATGAGCGCCAAATTTATTATTATTTGCCTAGGCTTTTTAAGCCTTAAATCAATCATCTAAGGAGACCTGTTATGACCCGCACATTTTTGCTTTGCCTGCTTTTAATGTTTTTAACCGCCTGCAAAGGCTTTGTTGCCGGCGATATCAGCAAAGAACGCAAGCATCTTTATGAATATAACAATAATGAAGAATATTGCCAAAAGAACCCAAACCGCTGTGTAAACAACATTCCTTGGGGTTAAAAAAGCCTGCATAAATCAGCCAAAAGCTCCGATAAAAATGCATTATCGGAGCTTTTTTTTATATAGACAACACTCAAGCTATTATTCACTGACTGCGTCTTGAGCTTCAACTCTTCTTTGAATTTTATTTTGATAAATATTCGGCTGCTCTTTTTTGCCTTCAATATCCATATCCGGATTTACAAAATTAACCTGCCCTTTTTCATAAAAGTAAAAATCGCGGCGGATTTTTGTTTTATCTTTAATTGAAAGCTGATTCCATTCCGCCTCGGTCATACCATACGGGTAGGTTTCCTGCGAAGTAGAAGAACAAGCTGCAGCCAATGCAACCAAACCAAACATAAATAATTTTTTCATCTTAGTCCTCCTGAATATCTGCCGAATATTATGCCAAAATTCCGGTTAAAAAGTTGTTAAAATTAAAATTTTAAAAATTTTGTTTATTTTTAGTCAAAAAAGTGCTAAACTGTTTTTATGATAAGCAAAGAAGAATATAAATGGCTGGAACGCCATACTGATATTTTAAACAAGGTGCCTAATCTTGATGATTACGCCTATACTGATGTAAAATTTAAAGTCTATCGTCCTGCCCACGTCCAAAAAATCAAAGATATATTTAAAGACTATAAATGCATGAGCGGACAAAATAAAAATGATATTTGGGTAAAAATCAAAGGCTTTACGCTTGATGACTTCAACGACACAGCCTATAATTTTAACGGTGATTTAATTTATGAAATAACCGAACACGATATCAATTATCTGCCGACCGATAAAAAACGCAGCTATAAAATTGTCCGCCGCGCCACTCCTCAATTGCTCTCTAATTTAAGCAACCGCAAAAAGCTGGATATTCTTTTTGCCTTTGCCCAAAATGTTTTTCCTACAGAAGAAAAACGCAGCCGACAAATTGATTTTATTGAGCAGAACAGTCATAAATTTGTCGCTTTGCTGCAGCTAAAAATTCCTGCCGGTTTTATGCGTGAAGAATGTAATAAAGTGCAGGAGATAACCGCCAAAATAGCCGCTATACCCAATATTAAAAGCAAATTAAACGCTTTTCATTTTCTTGATAAACGCGAACAGCAAGAGCTTATTCGCGAAACCAGCCGCATTACCGCTGAAGTAAACGGCGTCAATCCGCCTAAAGTTCATTTCATCACCAGCAAGCAAGCGAATGATGACCCGCTAATTGCCGATTGGGTGCAAACCGATGCTTTTGCCGATTATCATGATATTTACATCAATAAAGATTATATAAAAAACTACAGCGGAGTTGAGGCTTTAACGCTGGCTTTTCATGAAACCACCCATATAGCTCAATCTAATGCCGACTATAAAGATTTTCCCGAAATGGAAGAAATGTTCAGCCACCGCTTAAACTATCTGCAAAACCACGCCGATACCTATTCTGCAATTCCGATGGAAATGGTCACCTATAGTTTGGAGCAAGATTTTTGCGAACAGCTGAACAAAAGCCTAAACTTAAAAACCAAAGAGTTTTCCTATAACGACGAATATAATCTAGCAAAACAATATATGCAAAAAGCTATGCGCCGAGCTTATTAAAGCTCTTTGTTGCGGCGCAGCAAAATATATAAGGCTCCGCTGCCGCCCATTTTTTCTGAAGGGTGCTTATAAATCAAAATCATTGCTCTAAGGCGCGCCATGTTGAGCCATTGCGGCACTTGCTTGCGCAGCACGCCTTTAGCGGCAAAAATATCTTCATCAGGGTGAACTCTAATACCTTTTCCGGTAACAATCATCACACAGCGCCGCCCCAAAGCGTAGCTTTGCGGAATAAAGCTGTCCACTTTGGCAAAAGCCTCGTCTTCCGTCAGCCCGTGCAAATCCAAAACCGCCTCAACTCTAAACTCTTCACGCTTAAATTTACGCATAGTAGATTTATCTATGCCGCCGTTTTCAAAATCATCTAAAAACTTGGAATAGGTAGAAAACTCTTGCTTTACGGCATAGTAAACTTTTTCTTTTTGAACCGGTTTTAATTTTTTTTCACGTGAAACAACTTGATTGGAAAATATCGGCTTAATATCCTTAACAGCCTCCAGCCAAAATTCCTCATCATCGCTTTGCGTTGTCATCAGTTTGCCTTCGGAGTCGAATATTTAGGTGCCAGCAAATAATATTGACCGGCTGAATTCATACGCCCTGCTTCGGCTAATGCCTCTTCGCCGTGTCCCCAAAAATAATCTCCGCGCACCACGCCTTTTATGGCGCTGCCAATATCTTGAGCAAACACTATTTTTTCTATTTTGCCGTTATCGGGATTTACCGTATCCAGCCAAAGCATTGACCCAAGCGGTATATAGCTGTTATCCACCGCCATACTGCGACCGGCGGTCAAAGACACCCCGTAAGCCCCGACCGGACCATCGGCATCAACTACGCGCTGAAAAATAAAGCGCTCGTTTTCCGCCATAACTTCTGCTGCTTTCTGCGGATTCTTGCGCAGCCAATCACGGATTTTGGTCATAGACGCTTCACCCGATTTTATCAGCCCTTTTTGCAGCAAAATAGAGCCGATTCCTTTAAATTTGCGTCCGTTGCTGTCGGCAAAACCAATTCGCAGCTCCGAACCGTCTTCCATAATAGCAATTGCCGAACCCTGAATTTGCATAAAGTGAATATCCACCAAATCATCGCCCCACATCAAAACCGGAGCTTTGACACCATTTTGTTCAATTTGGCGGCGGTCATAATACGGAATAAACTTTTTGCCTTCTACCCTGCCGACTAAACGCGTATTCGGCAACGAACTGTCAAAGTCTTTCAAGTTTATTTCAATCAAATCATTCGGCTTGCCGTAAATCGGAAATCTGTATTTTGCACTTTTTTCAAAAGAAGCATGAATTGTCGCCTCATAATAAGAAGTAAATTTTCCCGTCGTCTTACCGTCATTTGATACTTCATACGGAACAAACTCATTTTCTATAAATTTTTTCATCTGTGCGCCGCTGTTAATGCCGGCATTAGCAAACTTTTTGCAAGTCCGCTGATAATCCGCGGTTTTGATTTTTATCGCCGAATTATAAAGATAAGTATTGTTATTTTTCAAAACCTTTTGGCAGTTTTTTGCAAATACGGGAATAACCTCACCGAAATCATCTGTATTCCAGCCGGCAAGCCTGTTGAAACTAACCTTTTTCAGAACAACTTTTTCCTCGGCAGCCGGAATTTCCGACTTTTCGCGAAAGCACCCGCTCAGCACCGAAATCAGTGCCGCCAATAATACAAAATTAAGCTGTTTTTTTAGTGGAAACCAGCACCCAGTTATTGTTTTTTGCATTTACCATTCTTTCAAAAGTCCAAACATCGGTAATTTTTTGCACAAAGTTTTCATCGCCTTGCACAACTTCGCCTTGAGCGTTGCGCAGCAAATTAACCTGCTCGCTCACAAATTCAACCACGACTTTAATACTGTTTTTCAAAAACTTCACATCTTTAATTTCGCTCTTGTCAAAACAAATAAAGTCCACTTCCGATGTCATATTCTTTTCTTTGCGTTCAGCCAAAGCATTGTCAAACGCCTCATAAACTTTTTTATTGACCAATTCTTTAATTTGAGCCAGTTCGCCTTTGCTGAAAGCCAGCAAAATCAGCTCAAAAACTTTACGTGCACCTTGTAAAAACATTTCTTTGTTAAATTCTGCTTCATCTTTAAGCGTGTTACTTTTATCCACAGATTCTTGTGCTTTAACAATTTGCACCACATTGTTCACGGCGGCGCTTTCATTTTTGTTAACCGGTTTCAAAATTACTCTGACATTTTTACCGTCTTCGCCTTTGCCGAAAACACTATAAAGACGAACCGCCAAAAAAGCCACCAACACACATAAAAAAATTAAATCAGCCATAAATATCTTTTAACCTCTCTAAATACACCCATATAATATAAAACAAATAAAAATTTTATCAATATAAATGTTTGACGATTAGCTTTTTTCGTATTATCTCTAAGCTATACAAAAAATTTATGGAGAAAAAAATGGAAAATACTCAAAATAATAACCAACAGCCTGCCGGCATTATGATTCACAGCCAATATATCAAAGATATGTCTTTAGAAATTCCTTTGGCTCCTGAAATCTTTAAGGAAATGAGCAAAAATCCTAATGTTAATGTCGATATGGGCATGAACAGCAAAAAAATGGAAGACGGCAACTACAATGTTACCTTAACCGCTAAAATGAATGCTGATATAGAAGGCAAAACTTTGTTCATTGTTGAATTATCTTATGCCGCTGTGGTTTCTGTAAACGTTCCGGAAGAACACTTGGAACCGGTTTTGTACATTGAAATGCCGCGCCTGTTGTTCCCGTTTGTCCGCAGCATTATTGCCAACAGCTTGTCTGCAGCTGGTTTGCCGCCAATGCTGTTAAGCCCAGTAGATTTTGTAGCTTTGTACAATGCTAAAAAAGCCAAAGAAGCCGAAGAAGCTGCTAAAAAATCTGCTTAATTTATAGAAAGTACCGACCATGCGCTTAGCTTTATATCAACCTGATATTCCGCAAAACACCGGAACTCTTTTACGATTGGGCGCCTGCCTTAATCTAGAGCTGGATATCATTGAACCTTGCGGATTCATTTTTAATGAAAAAGCTATGCGCCGCGCCGGTATGGACTATTTAGACCTTGTGCATTGCCGCCGCCACAACAGCTGGGCAGATTTTATGGACTACCGCGCGCAGCACCCCGCAGAATACGGACGCTTGGTGCTGATGACAACGCACGGCGCGGATTCGTTTTTGGATTTTGAGTTCAAACCAAACGATATAATTTTAATGGGACGCGAAAGCGCCGGTGTGCCTGAAGAAATACATGAATTAGCCGACGCGCAGCTGCTGATTCCGATGTCTCCGGAAGCCCGTTCCATCAATATGGCTGTTTCTGCTGCCATGGCTTTAACCGAAGCGCTGCGGCAGACAAAATTATTTCCAAAAATTCAAAAATAGTGAAAAATTTACAAAATTTTGCATTTTTGCTCTAGATTTACCCCTAAAAATGTGATATATTCACTAATGTTTTCGTAATAAATTTTATTTTTTGTGGAGTGAACATGAGTATTAAAAAATTACCATCACTAACTTTTAACGCCGGCGAATATGTCGTTTATCCAACCCATGGTGTGGGTAAAGTTGCTGACGTGACCAAACAAAATATTGCCGGTTCCGAGCTTGAGCTTCTGGTGGTAAATTTTGACAAAGACAAAATGACTCTGCGTATTCCTACTTCCAAAATTCAAAACGTTGGTCTTCGCAAAATTTCTGATGACAAAACAATGAATGAAGCTTTCGCCACATTAAAAGGCAAAGCCAAAATTCGTAAAATTATGTGGTCTCGCCGCGCACAGGAATATGAAAACAAAATCAATTCCGGCAATCCGGTGGCAATTGCAGAAGTTATCCGCGATTTATACCGCAATGAAAATTTGGCAGAACAGTCATACAGCGAACGCCAAATCTATGAACAGGCTGTTAACCGCTTGGCAAGCGAAGTTTCAATTTACAGCAACTGCTCAATGGAAGAAGCCAATAAAAAACTGCTGGATATTTTAGCTAAATAACAGCATAAAAAGAGTATTTTTAAAAAGGTTGTTTCTGTTTGGACAACCTTTTTATTTTTACGTAAAAATAAGCAATTATGTCCATATTTTTTTGCCTTAAAATGTAATATTTTGCTTGAAGTCTGACGTTTTGTGTTATACATTCTAGGCAAATTGAAGTTTTTTAATTTTAGTTATGGCTCGCTTGCGGGCTGTGACTTCGTTTTAACAAAATAGCTAATAGGAGCTTAAATAACCATGAGTAAATGGGTATATACATTTGGAAATGGCAAAGCAGAAGGCGATGCCAACATGCGTAATCTCCTGGGCGGTAAAGGTGCTAACTTGGCAGAAATGAACAAAGTTGGCTTGCCTGTTCCTCCTGGATTCACCGTTACAACAGACGTTTGCACATATTACTATGCAAACAACAACACATATCCTGCTGACTTGAAAGACCAAGTTAAAACAGCTGTTGCCGGTGTTGAAGCCATTATGGGCAAAAAATTTGCTGATCCTGAAAATCCGCTGTTGTTCTCTGTTCGTTCCGGCGCTAGAATTTCTATGCCTGGTATGATGGACACCGTTTTGAACCTTGGTTTGAACGATGAAAGCGTAAAAGGTTTGGCTAAAGTTTCCGGCAATGAAAGATTCGCTTACGATTCTTACCGCCGTTTTATCCAAATGTTCTCTGATGTAGTTTTGGGTGCAGACCTTGATGAATATGAAGGCGCTCTTGAAGCTATGAAAAAAGCCAAAGGTTATGCATCTGATACAGATATGACAACCGAAGACTTGAAAGAATTGGTAAAAGAATACAAAGAAATCGGCAAAAAATTGGGCAAAGTTGTTCCTCAAGATCCTTGGGAACAGTTGTGGCTCGGTATTGGCGCCGTATTTGGTTCTTGGAACGCTGCCCGCGCTATTACTTACCGTAAATTGAACAACATCCCTGGCGATTGGGGTACAGCTTGTAACGTTCAAACAATGGTATTCGGTAATGCCGGTAACGATTCTGCAACTGGTGTATGCTTCTCTCGTGACCCTGCAACCGGTGAAAACAGATATTATGGTGAATACTTAATCAACGCTCAAGGTGAAGACGTTGTGGCTGGTATTCGTACTCCGCAGCCTATGGGTTCTGAAGGTAAAGGCAACTCTTTGGAAGAATTGTGGCCAGATTTGTACAAACAGCTTGTAGATGTCCGCAACGCTTTGGAAGCACACTACAAAGATATGCAGGATATGGAATTCACTATTGAACACAAAAAATTGTGGATGCTGCAATGCCGTAACGGTAAAAGAACTGCCGCTGCTGCTGTAAGAATGGCTGTTGAAATGGTTAACGAAGGTTTGTTGACTAAAGAAGAAGCTATTATGCGCGTTGGTGCTGACCAATTAGACCAATTGTTGCACCCAATGTTGGACCCTAAAGCCAACAAAAAAGTAATTGCTAACGGTTTGCCTGCATCTCCTGGTGCTGCTGTTGGTCGTGCTGTATTCTGCGCTGAAGATGCAGAAAAATGGGCTGCTAAAGGCGAAAAAGTTATCCTTATCCGTAACGAAACTTCTCCGGAAGATATTGGCGGTATGCACGCTTCTCAAGGTGTGATTACTGCTCGCGGCGGTATGACTTCTCACGCTGCTGTGGTTGCCCGCGGTATGGGTACTCCTTGCGTATCCGGCTCTACAGATATCACAATTGACTACAAATCTAAAACAATGTCTACAAAATGCGGCGTTGTAATTAAAGAAGGCGATTGGGTATCTTTGGACGGCGCTAAAGGTCAAATTATTGAAGGCGAAATTCCGACTGTAAGCGCATCTATGACCGGTAACTTCGGTACATTCATGGGCTGGGTTGATGAAATCCGCACAATGCATGTTCGTGCTAACGCTGAAACACCTGCAGATGCTAAACAAGCTTTGGCATTTGGTGCAGAAGGTATTGGTTTGGCTCGTACTGAACACATGTTCTTTGACGCTAAAAGAATTTCTGATATGCGTACCATGATTTTGTCTGATGACGAAGCTGGTCGTCGTGCAGCTTTGGCAAAATTGCTGCCATACCAAAAAGAAGACTTCAAAGAATTGTACAGAACCATGAACGGTTTCCCTGTAGTTATTCGTTTGTTGGACCCGCCGCTCCATGAATTTTTGCCTCACACAGATGCAGAAATGCAGGAATTGGCTGATAAAATGGGCAAAACTTTAGCCGAAGTTAAAAACCGCGCTAACTCTTTGCACGAAATGAACCCTATGTTGGGTCACCGCGGCTGCCGTTTGCCGATTACCTATCCGGAAATCTGCGAAATGCAAACCCGCGCTATCTTGGAAGCTGCTATGGAATGCCGTGATGAAGGCGTTAATGTTATGCCTGAAATCGAAGTTCCATTGGTTGGTTCTAAGAAAGAATTGGATATTGTTAAAAACATCATTGATACAACTGCTCAAAAGATTTTTGCTGAAAAAGGCAAATCTATTGAATATGAAGTTGGTACCATGATTGAATTGCCGAGAGCCGCTTTGATGGCTGAAGAAATTGCTGCTTCTGCTGCATTCTTTGGTTTTGGTACAAACGACTTGACTCAAACAACTTTGGGTATGAGCCGCGATGATACAGGTGCTATCTTGGATTGCTATCGTGCAAAAGGCATTTACGTTGCTGATCCGTTTGCTTCTATTGATGTTGACGGTGTTGGTAAATTGGTTAAACGCGCTTGCGAATATGGTCGTAAAACTAACCCAGACTTGTTGTTGGGCGTTTGCGGCGAACACGGTGGCGACCCTAAATCCATTGAGTTCTTCCAACAGTGCGGTTTGGACTATGTATCTTGCTCACCGTTCCGTGTACCGGTAGCTCGTTTGGCTGCAGCTCAAGCTGCTATCAAATATGGCAAAACTCAAAAAGACCACGCAGAAAAAAAAGCTGCTTAATCTTTAGAGATTGACTACAAAATTCTCCCCGTTATTAACTTAGCGGGGAGTTTTTTTATGGATTTATCATCATAAAAAATAGCGTTAATATTTGAATTTTTCAGATTTTATTCAGACAGATAATGTGTTATAGTCTGACATATTTTAACAAACCGGAGGACTACAATGAAAAAATTTTCCTGCATTTTATGCTCAATCGCCGTTTTGCCCTGTGCTGTGCAGGCAGAAGGCTTTGATTTCAGCCAATCCGGTTTAGCCGGCGTCTATTACGGGGTTATGCAGACCCGCCGCCAAAACAACTATGACAATATGCCTAACCGCTTGGTCTATCGTCAAGACGGACGTTTTGAAGGCGCCTATAGCTTTGCTGATAAAACGCGTTTGGGTGCGCACGCCGATTACACTTTAGCTTTCCGCCAGCATGATAAAGATTATAATAACGGCGATTGGCGCTTTTATCCGTATGCTTTGCTTGAAAATCCTGCTTATGGTAAATTAACGGTCGGATATTCGTATAATGCGGCGCAGCAGCTGCATCAAGGCGCACAAGACATCAGTTGGATAGGTATTCAAGACAGCAATCTGCCAAACTTTTTGACCAGTGCCAACTGGGTAAACGGTTTGAAAAAAACTAAGTTTGCCACCCCAAAGTCAACAACCATTCTTGACGACGGACGCGCTCTGAAATTCGTTTATTTTACCCCAATGATTGGCAACACTAAATTCGGTTTCAGCTACACGCCGGAAAATGCCAGCCGCCGCGGTATGGTCAGCCGCTATACGGACTATGAAAAAAATGAAGACGGCTACACCGCCGCTATGCAAAATAAATGGGCTGTCGGCTTGGGCGATGTTTATACTTCCGCTGCTTACGGCGAATTTAACGGCACCGATAAGGAGTGGGCTTTCGGTGTGCGCTGGATTGTCGACAACTTCAATGCTTCAACCTCATATAAAAAATCCTACATAGACGGCGGCAAAAACCCGATTACTATCGTATCTGACAATCCATATTTACCGGCGCTGTTTGATAATTACCGCGAAGGTCAGTCTTGGGATTTCAGCGTTGGCTACAAATTCTTTGACCGTCTAAAAGTTAACTTTGCCTATTTGCATACCGAGGCAAAAAACACCCGCAACCGCGATGATTTATATGTGCAGGCAAACAGCTTTGAAGTTAATAAGTATTTGGAACTGTTTTTAATTAACGGCTACATCAATTCCAAAGGCACAGAGCGCCAATCTGCCAACAACAACCGCGGATACGCCGTAATCAGCGGTATTGCCTTAAAGTATTAAAAATGTCCGAAAAACTGCACTGTTTTGCCCCGCTGGTTGATAAAAACACCAAGGTGTTAGTTATCGGCACCATGCCCAGCGTTGCCTCGCTGCAAGCGGCTGAATATTACGCTTTTAAGCATAATGCTTTTTGGTCGATAATATTCAAACTTGCCGGAGCAGAAACCCAGAACTATGCCGAAAAAACCAAACTTTTGCAAAAATTACATATCGGTTTGTGGGACAATTTAAAGGCTTGCGAACGCAAAGGAAGCTTGGACAGCGATATAAAACAAGCCGAACCAAATAACTTTCAAAAATTACTTTTGGAATTTCCAAACATCAAAAAACTGCTGTTTAACGGGCAAAAATCTTTTGCTTTTTTCAAAAAATATCACCCCAAACTGCTAGAAAAATATGAATATGCGGTTTTACCGTCAACCAGCCCCGCCAACGCACGACTTTCTTTTGCAGAAAAATTAGAACAGTGGAAACGTGAGCTTATTTAAATTTCAAAGCAATCGTACAGGTATTTATCAAACAGCCGCAAGCTTCTTTAGTTTCCAGCCGATTCATTGATCTGCGCCTTATCATTCCCTCATCTTTAGTTAAATACTTTTCATGAAGATTATCAAAAAGAAGATGGTTGCGCAGATTATAAACTCCGTTAAAGCTTTTTTGAGCCGACAGATAAGAAGCTTCAATCCCTAAAAAATTAGGCATTTTTCTGCGCCAGTCAATTTGCGCCAGCTTTTTGCATTCTTTTTTAGTCAGCCGCGTAAATAAGATAATGTATGCGCCCAAAATTTCCGGATTCTCTTCTCGTTCGGCAACTGTATTATAGGCATTATAAAAGAAAACTTTTCCGCCGAACCGGTTTGAAAAATCATAGCTCTTTTCAGTTTTTCTAACCGGAAAATCATACGGCAGAATATTTTGCAGTACCAGCAAATTAGCATCTAATGTTGGATATCTGCCTTCAAAAGTTTCAGACATATTATTAACTATTTGCACCACATCGGCTAAGGTTTCTTTCACATTATTCTGCAAATATATACGAAAATAAGCAACATATCCGCCGAACAGCACAAAAAACAGCGGCAGCAAAAAATACAACAGTCTTAAAACTCTATCCAAACTTGTTCTTTGTTCTGACATAATAATTCTCCTTGTTCATTTTAATATCGACGGATAATTCCGGAAAGTACGCCTTGAATTTTTACACGTTCTGATGTATAGGTTTGCGGCTGATATTCTTTATTACACGGCAAAAGATGAATGACATTGCCTTCTTTTTTCAAAACTTTCAGCGTCGCTTCGCAGTTATCTATCAACGCCACCACAATTTTCCCATTATCAGCCTGTTCTTGCTTACGGATAATGGCGGTATCGCCGTCCATAATTCCAGCTTCTACCATAGAATTTCCTTCAATGGTCAAAGCATAATATTTGCCAAGCGACACCATATCAAACGGCACAGCCACGGTTTCGCTTTCATCGGCAAGCGCCTCAATCGGCAAGCCGGCTGCTATTTTACCATACAAAGGAATTTGCACTGAACCGTTATGCAAAGCTTGTTCACGCTTTTTTTCCTCATCAATAACTGCCTGCGGCTTAAAACGCGGCAAACGGATTACCTCCAGCGCCCGCGCCTTATGCGGAAGTTTGCGGATAAAGTTTCTTTCTTCTAATGAATTTATCAGCGAATGAATACCCGATTTAGATTTTAAACCGATAGCATCTTTCATCTCGTCAAACGACGGGCACTGTCCAGTTTCACGATTTACTTTATTTATATACATCAAAAGATTGTACTGCTTTTCAGTCAGCATAAAAACACCTCCCTAAAACTTGTTCTATTTTAGTTCTGTATCTTTGAAAAAGTCAAGAGCTTTTTATTTAAGCAGATACAAACTGTTCGCCGATTTTCAAAAACTTTTCGGTGCGCAGTTGTTTCAGCTTGTTATAATCTTGAGCGCACAGCTCTTTCAAATCTTTTTCCAATGCCTGACGCAGGTTTTCAAAAGTTTGCTGCGGATTGCGGTGAGCACCGCCCAGCGGCTCAGCAACAATCTCATCAATAATGCCCAGCTGTTTCAAATCTTGAGCCGTCAAATGCAAAGCTTCTGTCGCTTCTTTGGTTTTATCTGCCGAACGCCACAAAATAGACGCACAGCCTTCCGGCGAAATCACCGAATAAATTGAATGTTCCAGCATAATAACCTTGTCGGCAACTGCAATGGCGATTGCACCGCCGGAACCGCCTTCACCGATAACTGTCGCCACAATCGGCGTTTTTATGCGCAGGCACTTTTCTATGGACGCAGCAATAGCCTGCGCCTGTCCCCTTGCCTCGGCGTCAACCCCCGGATAAGCACCGGCGGTATCAACAAACGCCAAAACCGGCAGCTTAAACTTTTCTGCCATATCCATCAAACGCTGCGCTTTGCGATATCCTTCCGGTTTTGCCATACCAAAGTTATATTTAATACGGGAGTCCAAATCGTTTCCTTTTTCCTGTCCGATTACAACCACCGGAATATCGCCGAATTTGCCGATACCGCCGACCATTGCCGGATCATCGCCGAAACAGCGGTCGCCACACAGCAAAGTAAAATCGGTTATCAAGGCTTTGATATAGTCCAAGCAATGCGGACGGTTAGGGTGTCGAGCTATCTGCGCTTTTTGCCATGGCGATAAATTTTTATAAACTTCTGCTGTATGGCTCTGCAAATGTCTTTCCAAACGTCTGATTTCTTTGGTAATATCCAAATCTTCATCTTTAGCAATCATTTTCAGATGTTGAATTTTCTCTTCAATATCCACAATCGGTTTTTCAAAATCTAGAATGACTGTTTCGGTATCGCTCATATTTCTATCCTTTAGCAATTATAAAATTGCTTGGAGTTTAGCACATTTTTTTTAAATGTTTAGTTTTTTTTTCGTGTTGTTAATGACTGTTGACTTTTTTATAAAAAAGTTTGCTATTGCCATATAAGCCGTTATAATGAGCAATATCTTGTTTTTAGAGGGTTTTAACAATGTTGTTGTTTTACTTTTTTATAACTGTTTTTGCTTCGGCAAGCTGGCTTATTTATGCCGTGATGTTTGTCAACGCTAAATTAGCGGATTCGCATTTGTGGGAACAAAGTCCCGAGCAAATGCTGCTGCTGTTGTCCGTGCTGTTTCTGCCGGTGCTTATTCTGTGGATGGTTTTTGGTTTTATCAACCAATTTGTCACCAACCGCGGAATAAATGTAAAACAAAATGAACTGTTGAACCAACTGCAAAAAAATCAGGACTATACCGATTTAGTGGTGCGGGTGATGCTTGATGCCGAACACGAAATTAAGGACGGCTTTGTCATAAACAAATTTGACCTGTTTATTTCTGATATGAACGAGGCTTTAAGTGAAATTATCCAACGCTGCAATATTGCCTCTTCGGCTCAACTGGAACAGCTTTGGCAAAGAGTTAAACGCGGCGAGCGCTGGGTTTTGGGTAAAGCTATTTTGGACGCCAGCAAAAGCCAAAGTACTTTTAACGCTTGGGTTGCCGAAAAAGTAAACCGCGATAAAGTTTTCCGCGGCACAATGCTTGAATTTTGCTCCCGCTACCAAAATTTGTTGCAGCTGCTAGAAAAACATGACCGCGATAAAATTTTCCTGCGCATTATCGAAACCGGCGTATTCGGCAAGGTTTATTCCATTATCGCTCCGCTTAGCGAAGGCTTGGGCGCCGGATTAACTGCAAATTCCACTGACAGAATTGCCTCGACAAAGCCGGAAAGAGACTATTCTTCTGTTTTGAAAATTGCCACCATGGAAGAGCCTAAAGCCAGCGAAACAATTATAAATGTTGATAAAAATGATGAAGATGAAGAAGAAATTCCTGCGCCTAAACGCTCGCTGTTTTCAAGATTAAATCCCTTCCATCGCAAAGAAGACGAAGATCTTGACGATGAACACGAACAAGACCCTTTCTTTAGAGCCCTGCATAACAGCTTTCAAGAAGATAGCGGTCTAAAAACCGAAACCACCACTCCGCTGTTTCAAAATTCAGCGCCTTCTTTTAACTCGCTGGAAAACAACGAACCATCGCTTTCTGCAGCAGAAAATGCAACCTCATTATCTGCCGGTACCACTGAAAAAGATATTTCATCTCGGCAAACTCCGACTTTTGGCAGCGCCCGCAGTACCTTGGACAGTTTACGCAGCAGCAACGATTCTTTTTCTTTCTCTGCCGGAGATTTAAAAGCCGACAAAGCCGACGAGCCAAAGCTTAATTCCCTATCGGCGCAAGCCAATGCTCCGCAAACTCCCAAGGCTGAAAAAGAAGAAGATTTGGCATACCCTTTCGGCGGTTGGACAGATGAAGACAATTATCGCTGATTTTATTTTTTGCTGCGCTGCATTTTTGCAAATTTCAAATGCTCATGCGGTTATTTCTGACCGCATAGCTCTTTACGGCGAATCAAAATATAAAAGCGGCTTCACGCATTTTGACTATGCCAACGCCCACGCTCCGCAAGGCGGCAAGCTGGTTTTGCCGGCATACGGAACTTTTGACAATTTCAATCCCTATATATTTAAGGGCATTGCCGCAACTTTTGTTAACTCGCTTTCCTTTGAAACCTTAGGTTTTTCGCCGACTGACGACCCTTTTACCGTTTATCCGTTATTGGCAGAAAAATTTGATTTGCCGGCAGATAAATCATACATCGGCTTTATTTTGAATCCTAAAGCAAAATTTTCGGACGGAACTCCTGTTTTGGCAGATGATGTGGTTTTCAGTTTTAATGCCATAACTCAAAAAGGCGCACCTATTTACAAAATGTATTACGCCGATGTTGACAGAGCAGAAAAAATAAACGAGCGTGAAGTGCGTTTTTATGTAAAAAAAGATGCTCAAAACAAAGAATTACCGCTTATTTTATCGCAATTCAGTATTTTTTCCGCCAAAAACTGGCAAAACAAAGACTTTGCCAAACCCCTATTGGAAGTTCCGCTTGGCAGCGGTCCTTATATTGTTTCTGATTTTCAGGTAAATAAATTTGTTGAACTGCAAAAAAATTCCAATTACTGGGGAAAAAATTTGCCGACGCGGCGCGGATATTTTAATTTTAATACTATCCGCTATGACTATTATCAAGACACAACCATAACCTTGCAGGCGCTTTTTTCCGGCAACATCGATGCCCGTGAAGAATATATCGCCAAAATTTGGATGACCGGCTATGACAATAATTTAGTTAAATCCGGAAAAATAAAAAAAGAACAAATTGAACATCATAATCCGGCAACTTTGCAAAATTTTGCTTTTAATTTGCGCCGCGATAAATTTAAAGACCGGCGCGTCCGGCAAGCTATTGACCTTGCTTTTAATTTTGAATGGGCTAATGAAAAGCTGTTTTACGGACAATACCGCCGCTTATTCAGCTATTTCAGCAATACCGGTATGGAAGCGTCAGGTCTTCCCGAAGGAAAGGAAAAAGAAATTTTGCTCCGTTATAAAGACCAGCTCCGTCCCGAGATATTCACCGAGCCATATCAGCAGCCGATAAACATTGACCCTAACAACCCGCGTGAAAACCTAAAAAAAGCCGTTGCTCTGCTCAAAGACGCCGGATACGATTTTGTTAACGGAAAAATGACTAATCTTGCTACCGGCAAACCTTTGGAATTTGAAGTTTTAAGCAATACTGCCAATGGTTCCAGCTTTACCAAGGTAATGCTGCCTTTTATTGAAAATTTACGCAAAATCGGTATTAAAGCCGTGTTCCGCAATTTAGAAGTTAATATATTTAAAAACCGATTAGATAATTTTGATTTTGACATGGCGATTATTTCTTATCCGGTCAGCCAGCTCCCCGGCAATGAGCAGCGGGAATATTGGGGCAGCGAGTCCGCCGACATTAAAGGCAGCAACAATGTCATCGGTATCAAAAATCCGGTAGTCGATGATTTGATAAAAGGTTTAGTCTCTGCTCAGCAAAAAGAAGATTATGTAGCATATGTTAAAGCTTTGGACAGAGTGTTAAAAAGTGAAAACTATCTTATTTTTCAATGGTATTCGCCGTATAACCGCATTGCTTATAAAGATAAATTCGGACAGCCGTCCGCTAAATATAAAATCGGTTTTCAGCCTTATCTATGGTGGTTAAAGGAGAAATAATGCGCACATACATCTTGAAACGACTATTGCTTATTCCGTTAACCCTTTGGGGCATTATCACCATAAATTTTGCTATTATCCAGCTGGCTCCCGGCGGACCTGTTGACTATATTTTAGCTCAATACCGCGGAATGAACACCGATTCTAAAGCAAGTTTTACTTCCGGAATGGAAACAGCTCAAAGCAATAACTCTCAATACACCGGAGCTCAAGGCGTGCCGGAAGACCTTATAAAAGCCTTAGAAAAACAATTCGGCTTTGACAAACCATGGTATTACCGTTACGGCAAAATGCTTAAAGACTACCTCTGCTTTGATTTTGGAAAAAGTTATTACAGGGATAAAACTATTGTCGAACTGATAAAAGAACGCCTGCCGGTTTCGGTTTCGCTTGGCTTATGGTCTACGCTTATCATTTATTTAATAGCCATTCCTTTGGGTATCAAAAAAGCCCGCTTTGACGGGTCGCGCTTTGATACTTTAACTTCTTTTTTAGTCATTGTCGGTTCGGCTATGCCTGTATTTTTGCTGGCGGTATTTTTTATTGTCTTTTTCGCCGGAGGAATTTACTGGCAGTGGTTTCCTTTGCGCGGCTTAACCTCTGAAAACTGGGAAAGTTTAGATTTGTTCCATAAAATAACCGATTATTTTTGGCACATCGCCTTACCTGTTTTAACCATGGTTATCGGTGGATTCGCAAGTTTAACTATGCTCACCAAAAATTCTTTTTTAGATGAAATAAATAAACAATATGTCTTAACGGCTCGGGCAAAAGGAGCATCGGAACACCGCATTTTATACGGACACATTTTCCGCAACGCCATGCTGATTATTATTGCGGGATTTCCGACTTTGCTCATTAAAATGCTTTTTACCGGCTCACTTTTGATTGAAGTTATTTTTTCGCTGAACGGCTTAGGCTTGCTTGGTTATGAAGCCATAACCACTAGAGACTATCCGGTTGTTTTTGGTACTTTATATATTTTCGGCTTGCTTGGTTTGATTTTAAAGCTGATAAGCGACTTAACCTACTCGCTTGTTGACCCGCGCATTAACTTTGACAAGAATTAAAGCTTTGCTATAAGCTCAGCAACTTCAGCTGCCGCATTAACGCTTTTATTCGGCTTAAAATCAGCTACTGAAGAAGTATCCAGCAAAGCAGCGCAGCCCGTATTGCATAAAGACGCTACAAAACGCTGATGCTTCGGCGTCAGCCAATTTTTACCGCTAAACAAATATATCGGCTTGCCGGTGCCAGTGGCTTCACAGCACATAGAAACGGAATCACCGGTAACAATAATATTATCGGCGCAGGCTAAAAATCCGCTGTACGGATTTTCTGAAGTATCTCCCCACAAATAAGCAAATTGAGGAATATCCTGCAGCTGCTCCATAATAACTTTTTCGGATTCGCTGCCTGTGCGACGTGAAGTTGTAATAAGCAATGACCCGCCGCACTGCTGTTTAAATTTTTTTACGGCTTTTCCCAGCGCCAACGCATTATCAACCGAAAAAGGTTTGCCTTTTATCGCTCCTCCTATAATAAGAGCCGTCAGCGGACGCGGTAAATCAGCAAATTTTTCAGCCCATTTTTTTCTTGCTGTTTCCAAATATTGCGATGTTACACGATGCGGACACCCAACAATATAATGAATCTTATCCGAAGTTTCTTTATTTTTATCATGTTCCGGCACAACAACCAAATCAAAATCATTTAAACCGGTATGCCCAGGGTGCATAAGCTGAATAAGCTTTGTTTGCGGATTTTTCTTTTTTATATAGCGGGCAACCGGTACAGTACGGCGGCTGATAGAAAGCACATAATCAGGAAAAGGCTCGCAGATTTCTTTTTGGCTTTGCTTGTCTATCCCAAGAAGCGTCCGCCCGCGCAGCCAATTCGGCAAACCGGAAAATTTGTTATAGACCAGCTTTTTTTCCACTGTTTTTATATTTTCTGGCAAAGCATCTATCACGCCCTGCGCCTGTCCGACACTGCCGCGGCGGTTATCCAATAAAGCCCAAAGAATTTTTTTCATCTACTCTATCCGTAAAAAATATTTTTGAATTTTATTCATTATATGCTATATCTGAAGGATAGCAAGTATTTTTTAAAGGATAACAAAATGAAAGTATTTTATTTTTTACTCGGTTTGACGTTAGGAATAGTTTTTTCGGCAAAAGCGCAGCTCAACAGCAATAATGCCGCCGAAGTTGAAGCCATGAAAAATGCACCAGTCATAAAATACAGCCGTGATTTATTTCTCAATTCCGGCGATGACAAAACCGCTAGAAATTTAATGGTTGTTCAAGAAGTGTCTAACTTCAAAATGGGTGATGAAAAATTAGCTAAGAGCTTTGAAAAATTGAAAAACAACAAAAACTATAATAAAAAAATGGATAAAATTTTTGCCAAATTAAACAATAATAAAATGCGCAATCAAAAAAACCAGCAAGTTATAAACATATTGAATGAAGCGGGACAAAAGATTTATAATCTGATGTCAGATTAAGAATTGTTTAACATCTTTGGCGTATTATTTTCTTATGAAAACGGCGTTAAAGTCCGTAAAGTGAGGAAATATGAAAAAAATTCTGATGCTGTGCCTTTTAGCGGCAGTCTGCGTTTCTTGTCAGTCCAAAGTTGATGACAATATGGGTGTTCCTGTTTATTCATCTGACGCCGAGCGGTTTCGCCGCAACATTGCCACAAAGGCTATGGGCGATGATTTTGTGGTTTACGAATATGTAGATGTGCGCATAGACGATGTGGCTACTTTGGCTTCTGCCTATTGTTATGAAATGACGGAAGGTGCAAAAAAAGCTTATCTGCGCGATATTTATATGTATAAAAACCACAAACGCCGTGCAACTTTTGACTGTGTCAGCCTTGCAGGCGAATAGTTTTATCCCTATATAAATCTTTAGGGAGAATAATAAAATATGAGCAAAAATTTATATGATGTTTTAGGTGTTGCCAAAAATGCCTCTGAAGCTGAAATTAAATCGGCATATCGTAAATTGGCGCGCAAATACCATCCGGATTTGAACAAAGATGATAAAAACGCAGCTGATAAATTCAAGGAAATTTCAAATGCTTACGATATTATCGGCAATGCAGAAAAACGTAAAAAATATGATAACAATGAAATAGATGAAGATGGCAAGCCTACCGGTTTTGGCGCCGGATTCGGCGGTGCCGGAGCAGGATTTAACGGCTATCAAAGCTATAGTGGAAATCCGTTCAGCGGTTTTAAGAGCAGCGGTTTCAGCGGCTCGCAGGGCGGATTTGATTTTTCATCAATTTTCGGCGATGACATTTTCTCGCAGTTCGGCGGCGGAGCTCAAGGCGGGTTTAGACAACGCACAGCGCCTCAGCGCGGACAAGATATATCATATAATATGCGGGTTGATTTTTTGGACGCAGCCAAAGGTGTTGAAAAACAAGTCAGCTTAAACGGAAAAACCATCAATGTAAAAATTCCTGCCGGCATGGAAAGCGGTAAAACCATGCGCTTAAAGGGATTAGGAAGCGTTGGTTTAAATGGCGGCGAAAACGGCGATGTTTTGATAACGGTAAACGTTAACGAACACCCTTATTTTAAAGCAGACGGCTTAAACATTTTGCTTGATTTGCCTATTTCCGTCAAAGAAGCTATCAGCGGCGCCAAAATCACCGTTCCTACAATTAACGGTAAAGTTGCTGTCACTGTTCCTCCGTTTTCTTCCAGCGGCGAAAAATTGCGTCTTAAAGGCTTAGGTATAAAATCTAAATCCGGTCAAGGCGATGAAATTATCAATCTGCAAATAATTTTACCTAAAGTAAAATCGGATAATTTAGCCGAAGCTGCTGAAAAAATGGAAAACTACGCAGTTAGGAGCTTTTAATGCTTTTAGAAAGCCTAAAACAGTTTGATTGGATGAATGAGCCTGCAAACGTCCGCTTTGACGAAAAAGGCATGAATGTTGTCGCCAAATATCGCACAGATTTTTGGTGCTGCGCTCGCTATGATTTTCGCAAAGACGACGGGCATTTTTTCTTCAGCTATGTTTTAGGTGATTTTTGCTGCGATTTGAACTGGGAATTTACTTCTGCCGGTTTATTTGACCAGTGCGGAATAATGCTGCGCACCGATGTAAACAACTGGTTCAAATGCTCTATTATGTATGAAAAAGAAGACGCTCCGATGCTTGCAACCTCTTTAACCGTTGACGGCTATTCCGATTTAGCGACAATTCCGCTGCCAACAGGCGTCAAACGCGTTTGGTATCGCCTAAAAAAGTATAAAGGCTGCTATATAGCAAGCTATTCCTTAAATGGTGAAGATTATATTCAGCTGCGCAAATTCTATTTAGTTCATGAAGTTGATGACGTTAAGGTTGGTGCTTATATCTGCTCGCCGCAAAAAGAAGATTTTACGGCAATTTTGCATGAAATAAAAATGAGTTGATAAATATCAAAGGGCTGAGCTTGAAAACTCCGCATAAATTTGCCATTTAATGAAACCGGAATCCAATCTTAGAGGTTTGAATAGCGTGTGTAGATGCGACGGAATTTTTAAGCGCTATGTACAATAAGGTACATGAGCGAAAAAATTCCCAGCAGATACCAGCTAGACAAGCCTCTATGAGTTCATGTTTTGGAAAAAGTCCGCATTATTCTTCGTCTGCCGCAGCTTATCTAACAAAAATTCCATACCGTCGGTCATGCCCATTTGCATTAAGACGCGGCGCAGAACCCACATTTTTGTTAAGGTAGCGCGGTCAACCAAAAGCTCTTCCTTACGGGTGCCGGAACGGGTTATATCAATAGTCGGGAACAAACGCTTGTCAGTAAGTTTTCTATCCAAAATGATTTCAGAGTTACCGGTGCCTTTGAATTCCTCAAAAATAACCTCGTCCATGCGTGAACCTGTATCAATCAAAGCTGTGGCAATAATTGTCAAAGAACCGCCTTCTTCCACATTACGGGCTGCACCTAAAAGGCGTTTTGGACGTTGCAGAGCGTTAGCATCAACACCGCCGGTAAGCACCTTGCCTGATGAAGGAACAACTGCATTATAGGCGCGTCCTAAACGGGTTATTGAATCTAAAAGAATTACCACGTCTTTTTTATTTTCTACCAAGCGCTTAGCCTTTTCAATGCACATTTCAGCAACCTGAACGTGACGTGTTGCCGGCTCATCAAAGGTAGAAGAAATAACTTCGCCTTTAACCGAACGCGTCATATCTGTAACTTCTTCCGGACGCTCGTCAATCAGCAGCACCATTAAATATACTTCAGGGTGGTTTGTCGAAATTGCATGGGCAATATTTTGCAGCATAACGGTTTTACCAGTGCGCGGAGGAGCCACAATCAAGCCGCGCTGCCCCTTGCCTTGCGGAGCGATTAAGTCAATCACGCGGGTAGTGTAATCTTTATCGCCGCAAATAATATCAAAATTCAGCTTTTCTGTTGGGTACAGTGGCGTTAAGTTATCAAAATTCACCCGCAGCTTAGATTTTTCAGGGTCGTCAAAGTTAATAGCATTAACTTTAGTCAAAGCAAAATAGCGCTCATTGTCCTTTGGCGCGCGGATTTCGCCTTCAACCGTATCACCGGTGCGCAAACCAAATTTTTTAACTTGAGCCGGTGAAACGTATATATCATCTGGACTGGCTAAAAAGTTAGATTTAGCCGAACGCAAAAAGCCAAAACCGTCTTGCAGAACTTCAATAACGCCGTCACCGCAAATAACGGTATCAACTTCAGCCAATTTTTTCATAATGGCAAAAATCAAATCCTGAACACGCATAGAAGATGCGTCTTCAACCCCTAAATCTTCGGCTTGAGTCAACAGCTCGGTCGGAGACTTTTCCTTTAATTCTTTTAAATGCATATTAACCTTAAATTTTTTAGATTGTTAAAATAGAACAGTAAAACTTGAAAGTTTTGTTGCTTTGCTTATATTAAATATACCAGCAAAAGTCAATCATTTTTATACACAAAAAATTTTCCCTTTTAAATTTAAAAAAATAAATAGTTATTATTGTTTATCCTTGCGTAAAATGTGCATAAGATTCTATCCACAGACTTACTAACATTAACAGATTATTTAGTAAGGTTAATAAAAAGTTAATGATTCAAGATGTTAATAAATAGTTAACGTTTTTTTCAACATATCTTAATAAAAACTATCTGATGTTAATAAGTCTGTATAACGTTTTTACAAAAAGTGAATAGTTTGTTAAAAACTTTATATAAGCATTGTTTATCCACATTTAAAGGTTTATTTGTGGATAAAATTCATAACTTTTTGATATAAGGCAAAAGATGAAGATTATTGCGATTACTGGCTCTATCGGCTGCGGTAAAACTTTTTTATCAAACATTATCAGAAGCTTAGGATATGTTGTTTTTGACGCAGATAAATGGTGTAAATATTTATACTATAAGCCGGCGTTTTTAAAAGTTATTAAGCAAAATTTTCCTGAAGTTTTTGAAGCTGACGGCAGTTTTAATAAACGAAAATTAAGAAATTTGGTGTTTAATAATAATCAAGAATTAAAACGGCTGGAAAAGTTAATTCATCCGTTTCTGAAGCAAAAATTATTAAATGTTATCCGTAAAAACGCAAAAACAGAGCGAGTTTTCTTTTTTGACGCGGCTCTGCTTTATGAAATGAAGTGGGATATATATTGTCAGGCTGTGATTTTAGCCGATGTTGATAAAAATATTCAAAAGCAGCGTGTAATGACTCGCGACCGCATAAGCGCCGAAGATTTTGAAAAAATTGTTTCTGTGCAAATGGATAATGAGCAAAAAAAGCAGTTTGCCGATGTGGTGATAAATACGGATAACACAGAAAATTTATTAAAAGCGGAATTGATACAGATAATAGAAGAGTTGATATAAAATGCGTGAGATATGTTTTGATACGGAAACTACCGGTTTGGATCCGGATACCGGCGATAGATTAGTAGAAATAGGCGCGGTTGAATTGATTAACCACCTGCCGACAGGTAAAATTTATCATGAATATATCAATCCGGAGCGCGATGTGCCGGAAGAAGTGGTAAAAGTTCACGGTTTGGATAATGAATTTTTGAAAGATAAGCCTGTTTTTAGTAAAATTGCGCAGTCGTGGGTGGATTTTATCGGCGATGACGGAATTTTGGTGGCGCATAATGCCGCGTTCGACTTGAAGTTTATTAACTTTGAGCTTAAAAAATGTGGCTTTCAGACTTATGAATGGGATAGAGTTGTTGATACTTTGGCTATTGCTAAAAATGAATTTCCAGGGGCGCGAAACAATTTGGACGCATTATGCCGCCGTTTCAATATAGATAACTCTGCGCGTACTTTCCATGGAGCTTTGCTTGATGCGCAATTGCTGGCAGAAGTTTATTTGCAGCTTTTGGGCGGTGATGAGCCAAGTATTAACTTTGTGCAGTCATCGGCAGAAACAGCGCAGAAACATTCGGAAAGCGTTAATTTTGCCGCTGAAAATGTGCAAAAACGCAGTTTCCCTATATCTGCTGAAGAACAGCAGGCGCATATTGATTTTTTAAGCAAAAGCATAAAGAATGCTTTGTGGCTGCAAGATATTGAAAGTGAAAACAAAAATAATGCTTAAACAGCTTAATTACATATATGACACTTATATAAACAAGCGAATGTTAATTTTGCTTGCGCTCGGCTTTACCAGCGGGTTTCCTTTTTTGCTGGTTTTCGGTACATTAAGTTTTTGGCTGAAAGATTTAGATATATCATATTCGCTTATCGGTGCTTTTTCTTTGGTGAAAATTCCCTATTCCTTAAAATGGGCGTGGTCTCCGCTGATAGATAATGTAAAATTGCCGATATTGTATAAAATGGGACGCCGCCGCTCTTGGGCTGTTTTTATTCAAATTCTTTTATTTTGCTCTTTAACGGCGATTGCTTTTTCTAACCCTGAACAGCATACGCTGCACACCGCGCTTTTTGCTTTTATCGCCAGTTTTTTATCTGCCTCGCAAGATATAGTGCTTGATGCGTACAGAGTGGAAAGTTTTGAAAACGAACCGGAAAAACAGGCGTCAGGTGTTGCAATGTATGTGCTTGGATATCGTTTGGGACTAATTTTTTCCGGCGCCGGAGCTATTTATATGGCATCGGTTTTAAGTTGGACAGAAGTTTATGTTATTATGGCGTTTGGCTTGCTGGTTGGTTTTACGGCTATTCTTTTAGCTAAAGAACCGCAGAAGTATCACTATAAAAGTTATAAACTGAAATTGAAAGACGGTGCGGCGTTTATTAAAAATTCATTGGTTAATCCATTTAAGGATTTTGCCAAGCGTCAGCATTGGTATTGGATTTTGTTGTTTATTTTTACCTATCGTCTGAGCAATGCCTATTTTGGACCGATGAGCTTTCCTTTTTATGTTGATTTAGGATTTTCTAAAGCAGAAATAGCCTCCGTTATCAAAATTTATGGTATGGTTGCCGCTATTGTCGGTGGTTTGGTCGGCGGTTTGATTGTAATGAAACTCGGGCTGAAAAACAGTTTGCTGCTGTTTGGCTTAACCCAATGCCTAACCACGTTTTTGTTTGCCGTTCAGGCGCAGTGCGGACACAATATGCCTTTGTTTATATTGATAATAACGCTGGAAAACTTTTCTTCGGGTTTGGCGACAACAGCGTTAGTTGCCTACATTTCGTCATTGTGCAACAAATTATATACAGCCACGCAGTATGCGCTGCTTTCATCGGTGATGAGTTTGTCTCGAGATATATTTTCATCAACCAGCGGGCTGTTGGCGCAATATGTTTCTTGGAATGTATTTTTTATAATTTGCGGATTTTTAAGCCTGCCAAGTTTAATTATTGTTTGGTTTTGCCTTAAAAAGGATAAATAGCGATTGTAAATCTTGAAAAAAAGCGTTATAATGATAATGTTTTTGAGTGAAAGATTTTGATAATGACCAAAAAAAATAAAAAAGAATCTTCCGTAGACGAGGCGGTAAAAAAATATTATGAGAAACGCTATCAAGATGACATGGATAGCATTTTAGGTCATAGTGAATCTTGGCGGGCGATTGCTAAGCAATTTGATAAATTTTCGGAAAAATCAACTGACGGACATATTGTAAACGATATTGTTTTTTCGGGTAAAATGCTGCAAGGCGGCAGTTTTAACGGCGAAAATTTTGCTAATGCCGATTTTAGCGGCAGTAATATGCAGGAAAGCAGCTTTAAAAACGCAAATTTGCAAAATGTTAATTTTACCGGAGCAGATTTGAGCGGCGCCGATTTCAGCGGAGCTAACCTTGATGGTGCAATTTTTGTTGGGGCGCAGCTTATCGGAACAAACTTTACCGGCGCGCATATGCATGGAGTTAAACTGCAAAATGCTGATTTGCAAGATGCTATTTTGCTTGATGCCGATTTAGATAATCTTTCTATTGAAGAATTACAGGAACTTGTTGAATATTTAGCAAAATATTATCCGTATAAGCTTAATTTAACTCGTTTGAATTTGACTTTGCTGGATTTGAAACGCATTGATTTGACGCAAGTTAATTTACGCGGTGTTGATTTTACCGGCTGCGATTTTACCGGTGTAAATATCTATGAATTGGATTTAAGCGAGTGTATTATTTCTCCGGCGCAGATTGAGCAGGCAATAGGTCATGTGCCGACTGCTTTAGAATTGAAAAAGATTTTGGCGCCGAAAAATAAAAAGCGCAGGCAAAAAATGAAAGGTATTGATTTTGAAGATTTCTTTACCGGCGGAAATAAAAGTTTTGATTTAGATACCACGAGTATGACTTTAGATATCGGAGCTATCGGCAAAAAAGGCAAAGAAATTTTTAAGTCTTTCAAAAAACGAGATTCCGATGATAAAATAATGGAAAAATTCGGTAAAGATAAAGAAACGCATAAATCTGAAAAGAAAGAAAGTAATGTTGAAGAGCTGCGTAAAACCATAGAACAGCATAAACGTGAGGTTTTGGAGCGCCGCCAAGAAGAACATGAACGGGAAAATAAAGAAAAAATGCGTGAACAAATTAGAGAAAAGATAAAAGAAAATAAAACTATGCTGATGCAGCAAGCACATTCTTCTAGGGAAATATAATGGAAGATACGCTTTTTTCAAACAAAGTTAAACGTCCGCTGGCAGACAGGCTGCGTCCGACAAAATTAGAAGAAGTTGTCGGGCAAGACCAAATTGTCGGGGCTAACGCTCCTTTGGGGCGTATGCTGAAATCCGGCAAAATAAGCTCTTTTATTTTATGGGGTCCGCCGGGGTGTGGCAAAACCACCATTGCCCGTTTAATTGCCGAATATACCAACCTTTATTTTGAGCAAATTTCCGCTGTTTTTTCCGGTGTTGCCGATTTGAAGCGGGTTTTTCAATATGCGCAGGAACGCCGTGCCAATCAGGGCAAAGGCACCTTGTTGTTTGTAGATGAAATTCATCGCTTTAATAAATCGCAGCAAGACGGATTTTTACCATATGTAGAAGATGGTACGGTTATTTTGGTCGGTGCCACTACCGAAAATCCTTCTTTTGAACTTAATTCAGCTTTGCTTTCTCGCTGTCAGGTTTTTGTGCTCAATCGTTTGACTCCTGATGATTTTGAAATTTTACTGGAAAGAGCTGAAAAAGAAGAAGGAAAAAAGCTGCCGCTTGATGAAGAGGCTAGAGATTTTATTAAAGAAATTGCCGACGGCGACGGACGTTATATTTTAAATATTGCCGAAAATATTTGGTCATATGCGCAAAATGGTGAAACTTTTAACAAAGAGCAGATTTTGAATATTATTCGCTCACGGGCTCCGGTTTATGATAAAGGACGCGACGGACATTATAATTTGATTTCGGCTGTGCATAAATCTTTGCGCGGCTCCGATGTCGACGCAGCATTATATTGGGTGGCGCGTATGCTGGTGGCAGGAGAAGATCCGCGCTATATTTTGCGCCGTTTGTTAAGATTTTCTGTTGAAGATGTTTCTTTAGCGGACCCTAATGCTGTCAATCAAGCGATTGCTTGTAGTGAAACTTATGAACGCTTGGGTTCGCCAGAAGGAGAACTGGCTATAATGCAATTAACCGCTTATTTGGCAACAGCTCCTAAATCTGCAAGTGTATATAAGGCAATGCATAAAGCATTTAACGCTGCCCGCCAAACAGGTTCGTTGATGCCGCCAAAGCATATTTTGAACGCTCCTACTAAATTGATGAAAGATTTGGGATATAAAAAAGACTATATATATGATCAGGATTTGGAAGACGGCTTCTCTGGACAGAATTATTTTCCTGACGGTATGAGCCGAGCTAAATATTATAATCCTGTAGACCGCGGTTTTGAGCGCGAAATTAAAAAGCGTATAGAATATTTTGATAAGCTGCGTAAAGAAAAACAAGCTAAAATGAAAGAAAGTTCATCATAATTCATTATAAATTAAATAAATTTTGCTATATAAACCTAAGTTTTATAATAAGGAATTTAGAATGTCAGGCGTAACAATAGTTAAAATAAAATCTGAAGATGACGGTATAAGGCTTAACCGTTGGTTTTTGCGTGAATATCCGTCATTGAGCTTAGGCAGGCTGCAAAAATTGCTGCGTACCAAGCAAATAAAGGTTGACGGCAAAAGAGCGGAAACTTCTACTAGATTAGCTGCTGGTCAAGAGCTGCGTTTGCCGCCTTTGGATAATGAAAAAGCCGTTAAAACAGCTGAGAATATCAGTAAAAATGATGCCGATTACATCATGTCTTTAGTAATTTATAAAGATAAAGATATTATAGCTCTTAATAAACCGTCCGGATTGGCTGTGCAAGGGGGAACTAATACCTCTCGTCATATTGACGGATTTTTAGAGGCTTTAAAATTTGAAAACAATGAAAAACCGAAATTAGTTCATCGTATAGATAAAGAAACCAGCGGTATTTTATTGTTGGCGCGCAATCGAAAATCAGCAGAAATATTAACTAAAGCTTTTAGAGAACACAATTTGCAGAAAACGTATTTGGCTTTGGTGCGCGGCTGTCCGCAGAGACTTAGCGGAGAAATAAATTTACCATTGGAAAAAGTCGGCGAAAAAATGGAAGTTGTTAAAGGCGGTAAAAAAGCGGTTACAGCTTATGAAGTTTTGGATAACGCTACTAAAAAGTATGCTTTATTGGCAGCTTCTCCTTTAACCGGACGCACTCATCAGATTCGCGCGCATCTCGAAGCATTGGGCTGTCCGATTTTAGGAGATAATAAATATTATGGAACGGAACGCGTCCGTTTAAAAGAAGTTGCGGATAAACTATATTTACATGCGTATAAAATAGATTTATCGGCTATATATGGTAAAAAGACGGTGATTTGCGCCGAATTGCCTAAGTATTATAAAGAAGCTTGTGAATTTTTTGGATTGGAGTATAAAAAATGAAAAAATTTTTAATAGTTTTAGCAATAATCATTTTTGTTCCGTTGATTGGCTTGATTACCTTTTTGAAATTAGCCAATTTTAACAACTATAAACCGCAAATTGAAGCTTTGGCTTTGAAATATGCGAATATGATTGTAAAAATCAACGGTGATTTGAAAATTGGTGTTTCACTCAAGCCAAGTATAGAGTTAAACGATGTTTCGGTTGCTCAAGCCGAAAATAATCAGCCGGTGGCGCAAATCGGTCAGGCTCAGGTGCAGTTTTCTTTGCTGCCGCTTTTGAAAAAAGAAATTGTGGTGAATACTGTTAAAACCTCTGATACAAATGTTTTTTACAGCGATAAAGACAGCGTAGAAATTAAAAATTTAGCTGTTGGAATGGATAGTTTTGATTCGCCGATTACCATGAGTTTTGATACTGTGGTTTCCGGTATTCAAATTACTGGTGAAGGCAAAACCTCTTCTTTCAAATCAATTCAAGATTCTGAGTATAACGATGTCGACGCTGCATTGCAGGTAAATGCTTTAGGCTATACTTTGAATTATGAGGGCGGAGTTAAGGGAATTTCTAAAGGTTTAACTTCGGACGGTGCTTATGAAATTAACTACAAATCAAACAAAATCAATGGTAATGTTTCGGCTGATTTAACCGGTGAAACACCGTATTTAAAGCTGAATGCTGCCAGCGACAATTTGAATGTTTATGAGTTCAGCGAAACAAAAACATCTGAAAATAACTGGTTAATTTCTGAAGCTAAGGCTAATGAGCTGATTAAAAACACTCCGATTCCTTATGATGTGCTGAAATCAGTAAACGCAGACGTTAATATTGACCTTAAAACCGTTAATATTACACCTGATATGGCTTTAACTGATATTTTAACCGATTTAACTTTGAAAAACGGTGTATTTAAAGCTGATATAAAAAATATCAGCGGCGGTGACGGTGTTATTAAAGGCAGCGCAAGTCTTAATGCCAACGCTAAAAATATGGCTGTTAATTTGAACGGCAGCAATATTGTTTTGCAAAAGCTGAATAAAGATTTTGCTAATTCCGGCAATGAAGTTTTGTATGTTAAAAGCGGCGGTAAAACTGACTTTAACATCAAACTTAACACTTCAGGCGCAGATACCGACCAATATTTAGCCAATATGGATGGTCAGGTTGTGGCAATTATTGACCCGTCTGTGATGAATGTAAAAAGCTTGGAGCGCCTGCAGGGTAATATCATTGTTCAGATTTTGAATAACCTTAAATTAAACATTGTTAATAAAGATATGAACTTAAATTGTGCGGTGGTTCGCAGCGATATTAAAAAAGGCGTGGCAGAATTTCCGAAAGGTATTGCCTTTGATGCTAACGATTTTTATGTAGTCGCTGACGGCAGCGTTAACCTCTATAATGAAAAAATTGACTTGGATTTGCAGCCGTTCTCCGGACGCATTACTGATACTAACGTTTCCTCGGTTTTAGGTTCGCTGCTGAGTATTTCAGGTACGATGTCTAATCCAAGCGTTGGCATAAACAAAACTCAAACCGCTAAAGCTGTGGTCGGTATTATTGCCACTGGCGGCTTGTATAACGCCGGCGATATGCTTTTGAGCGCAGATTCTTCTCCTTGCCACACTGCATTGCAAGGAACATCATACGCCAGCCATTTCAAAGCTGCCGAAGGCGGTGTTAAAAATGACGCTTCTAAGACCTATTCTGATACTAAAGACGCCGTTAAAAAATCTTTGACCGATACCAAAGACACGGTAAAAGATTTGGGCAATCAAGCTGGCAATCTTTTGAAAGGTTTGGTAAAATAATGTTGGATTTTAAACAAGCGGAAAAAGAAATAAAAGAACATCGTTCAGAGGTGATAGAAAAACTAGTAGAGTTTTCTTTTACTGATGTGATTTTATTTTGGAGCGCCAATGAGGAAATTAAATCTCTGCAAACAGAAAAATGGCTGCCGGTTTTGAAATGGCTGAACAATCGTTTCAAAATCACCTTAAAGGAGACAGATGGTCTGACTCCGCCACCGCAAAATGAAAATAACCGCGCCGGCTTTACCGAGATTTTAGACAAGATGAGCCTAAAAACCTTAACGGCCTATTATTTAGCCGCTGTGCGCTTAAAATCTCCTTTGCTGGCACTTGCCTTTGCCGAAAAGAAAATCACCGCTTCAGAGGCGTTTGAGCTGGCTTATTTGGAAGAATTATATCAAAGTAAGTCTTGGGGGATTGATGAAGAGGCGGAGCAAAGCCGTCAATGCGTGAAAAATGAGCTTTTAGAAATAGAAGAATTTTTACACGGTAAAAAATAATGCTCAAATGCTTTTTAGTCAGCGGCAGGGTTCAGGGCGTCGGTTTTCGCTTTTGGACCCTGCGCCGCGTTTTAGAGATTGGCGGAATTTCCGGTTATGTCTGCAATCTGCCGAGCGGCGATGTTTTAGTTTTAGCTGAGGGTGCTGAAGATAAACTGCGGCAGCTGGAAATTTCTTTATATAAAGGTCCGTTATTTGCCAGAGTTGACAGCGTAAAAGATTCCCCTGAGTATATATCGTATTTTCCGCCACTGGAGAACGGTGTATTTAAACGTCTCTAAAACTACAGAACAGGTTGTATCAGTATGCTTTGTGTATATATTTTTGCTGAATATAAAAAGGAGGCAGAAATGCAAAAAGTAGATAAAACCACCGAAAATATTAAGCTGTGCCGCTGTATGACTTGTCCGTCATATACGGAACATTGCAAACTTAAAAATGCGCCGGAGAATTTTTTGAAGTCGCTGGAAAATTTGCAAAATATGCAGCACTATGAAAAACTTTATTGCGCATTTGAAAAGAGCAACTGCATTTATCAAGATAAAGGCTGTGTGTGCAGCGAGTGCGAAGTTTATAAAAACTATAATCTGCAGAATCATGACTATTGCCTGCATACCGGCGGTGTTATATAATAAAAAAGACCTCAAAATGAACTGTACAACGAAGATTTGACAGTAAAAAAGAGGTCTTTTTTTTTAATTAAAGCTTATTCTTTATTTTCTTTAGTTATAGCTGGATTTTTTTCGTAAGCGCGCTTATCGTGCAAAAATTTGATGACTGTAAATGGTATTGTTAATAAATAGCCCAAAGTAAACAGACCTAAAGTCAGCCACGGCTGTGTCAGCAAACAGCTTACAAACAAAGCGAACAAAACCATCAACGGCAGAAAATAATCGACGTTAATGCGGGTTTTTTTGAGCGATAGCGTCGGAATCCTGCTAACCATTAAATAGGCGACCAAAAGCATAATAACGCTGCACAGATATTTGTTGCGCAAAATAAAATCATATTCCGGATAAGCAAATGAAATCAGCAGCGGCATAACTGCAATTGCAGCAGCCATAGGAGCCGGAACCCCGACAAAATAGTGTGACCAATATTCAGGAACGGTTGCATCTTCCAGCATAGTGTTAAAGCGTGCCAAACGCATAGCCATACCGGCAGCAAACATCAAAGTAAAAATCCAACCCCAATGCGGAATGCTGTTTAGGCACCATTGATACATCAAAACTGCCGGAGCCACGCCGAAACTTACAAAATCTGAAAGTGAATCTAATTCTGCGCCAAATTTTGAAGATGCTTTAAGCTTGCGGGCAACGCGTCCGTCCAAGCCGTCAAAAACGCATGCTAAAAACAGGCAGACAATAGCAAATGTCCAATTTTGCATAATTGCGAATTTTATGGTAGTGACGCCGGAGCACAAAGCCATCAAGGTAACAATGTTTGGCGCCATTTTACGAAACGGAACTTCTTTAAATTTACCGATTGCTTTCTTTTTTATGCCGCCGCGAACGGTAATAGAGCGGTTGTTTTGATAGTTTTTAGCCATTATCTTATTTCTCCTTCAAGGCGGGGAGCATCTGATTTTATATCGGCAACAATGGTTTCGCCGCCGATTAAATATTGTCCGACACAAACTTGCGGCTCTATTTTTTCTGGCAGATACAAGTCAACATATCCGCCGAAACGAATAAAGCCAAAACGCTGTCCGGCAGCAAATTCATCGCCTTTTTTCAAATTGGCAATAATACGTTTGCTGCAAAACAAAGCTGTCTGCTGCAATATCAGCTCAATGCCGCTGCTGTGTTTAAATGCAATCAGCATTCTTTCGTTTTTGATGTCGTTTTTTGTGGTTGAGCCGGAAAATTTTTGACCTGTGTCATAAAAAATTTTAGCTACGGTGCTTTTTAGCGGCACGCGGTTAATATTTACATCAAAAGGACTGATGTATAGACTTACTTTTGTGTAATTTTTACGGTCAAGACCTAAGGCGTCCGGACCTTTTTCTCGGTTTATTGCCACAACATAGCCGTCGGCAGGCGCAATAACCGCACCGGATAAAACCGGAGTAACCCTGACAGGGTCGCGGAAACTGTAAAAGCACCAAACAGTCAATAAAAACAAAAAAAAGCCAAGCGGAAACCACATAAGCGAAAAAAGCACTGAGATAAAAGCTAAAACGCTGACAAATTTCCACCCTTCTTCATTTATATTCGGAAAAAAATAATGATGAAGAGATGTGTCGACAGATTTCATTTTTTTCTCCCCAAAGAATACCGAAACGCTGTTTCTGCTGTATTCTCAAGTTAAATTAGAGGAATGTTTTTCCTCTTTCCGCCATACAATTAAGCATATTTTGCAAAAAAAGACAAGTTTTATGTTGCAAAAGTCAAAAAATTTATGTATATAACAAATCTGAAATGCGCTTGTGGCGGAATCGGTAGACGCTGCAGACTTAAAATCTGTTGGGATTTATCCCGTGCCAGTTCAAGTCTGGCCTAGCGCACCATTAAAAAGCTCTCCTTGTGAGAGCTTTTTTTTGTTATTCATCTGCTTAAAAAAATAAATATAGTTATTCATTTCAGGTAATTTTTAATAAATAAAGTAGGTTATTTATTGTTTTTTGCAACTTTATATCATAAAATTACAAAAAATATCTTCAAAGCGAGGTTGTTATGAAAAAATATATAATGTTGGCAGTTATTTTATTAGCTGGTTGTAATAGTTTTAGATGTGAATTTACTCATCCTGATAATATGTCTCCGGCTTTGTTAGAATATTGTAAAGCAGAAGCAAGTTCTTCTGATATATATGTTGCTAGATAGATTGTATAGAAATATTTACAGCATATACTTATAAGGCTTAAAGTTTCTAAATAAAAAAAATCCCCCTTAACTAGGATTAAACTAATTAAAGGGGATTTTAACTTATCTTACGCACATACAGTAAAGTGTTATTACAGCTAATGCGATAGCATACCATTTTGTTATTTTCCAAGAAGTTTCTTTGTCCTCTTTATAACGGTTTTCATATTCTACCTTGTTTGTCATTTCAAGCAAGCCAAGGTAAATAAATGTGCAAACCAAAATCGCTATAAAATAAGCAGCTGCCATAATTATTAAATATTAAAAATAAAAAACTGCCTTTACTATAATATAATGTCAATATTTTGTCAATTTATTATATTTTCCATAAAACCGTCTTAATTTTAACACAAAAAAACCGCCTCTTAAAAGGCGGTTTTCAAAAATGGTGCCATTAGCAAGAATCGGACTTGCGACCCCGTCATTACCAATGACGTGCTCTACCACTGAGCTATAATGGCGTGACTAAGCTAAAACATAATACTTAACAGATGACGGGGTCTGCTCCCCCGCTTGTCGGTCTAGGCTCGCCGCGGTCGTTTACACTTTCCTTGCTTGCCAACCCCTTCCAAGGCGTTACAGACAAAAATAACAAAAAATTGTTATTTTTGCTTAGCCGCTACCAATGACGTGCTCTACCACTGAGCTATAATGGCAACGGCAGAAACTCATCAACTGAAATATCCCAGCAACAAATTTCATATAACAACATACAGATAAGATTTTAAAAATCAATGTATTTTTTTATAAAAGTGCAAAATTTATGCAAAATTTTTACTATTTGCCTGTTATGTTAAGCCGTGATTATTGTAAAAATAAAGAGTTAGAGGGAAAAATGAGCGCTAAAAATCCTGAAAAAAAATTGAAAAAGTCGGATAAAACAGATGATTTTGCTATACCGGAACCGCCTGAAAGTTGGTTTGCCAACGGCTTGCACCGCTTTATAATTGTTTTTAGTGTAATGTGGTTTGGAATTGTTGCTGTTTACATTACTAAATTTTTTGGCTGGGAAGAATTGTTTTCTATGACGCCTAATGAATTTAGCGGATTTATGGCTGGAATGACCCTGCCTCTAGCTATTGTTTGGGTGGTTATGGCGTATATTGACCGCGGCAGCAGTTTCCGTAACGAGACGCAAATGCTTCGCGATTCGCTGAATAGAGTTATTTTTCCGGATTCAAATGGCAATGCCGCAACCAAAATGATTGCCGATGCCATAAAGGCGCAAGTGGCAGATTTGAAAGAAACAACCCGCGATGTTTGCGCTCAAGCCGATGTTATCAAGCGTGATTTAGGCGACCGTATTGCCGAAATGAAAGCTCTTGCCGGCGAACTTGATACCTATTCTTCGCAAACCATGCAGGAATTGAATACAGAAATTAAAAAGCTGGTAGAAAATTTTACGTTTGTAGCAGAAAAAGCCGCCTCCACCACCGCCGATTTCCGAGTTAATACCATGCAGATACGCGAAGACAGCGAACAGCTTTCTAATATTATGAAGCCGATGGTAAATGAAATGGTCACAGCTGCGGAAAACATAAAAGAAGTGGTAAACGTTAATAATGAAAATATTGAAAAAGCGCAGATGCAGCTTAACAATTATTCGGAATCCAGCCAGCTGGCGATTGGTAAAATTATTGAATCTTGGGCGGAAAAAGGTGAAAACCTAGAAAAAACTTTTTTGCGTACGGCAGAAAACTGCGAAGAGCTGTTTCATCGTTTGGATTCGGGAATTTCGCATATTGAAACCAGCATAAATGAGCAGAAAAACGTGGTTGAAAAACAATCGGCAATTTTGGATAAAAATTCCGGTTATTTGGATAAAAAACTTGGAGAATACGGCAAGCTTATCAGTTTGGAAGTAGAGGCAATGATTGACCGTTCCAACACTTTGGAGCAAAATATTCAGGAGCAGATGAAGAGTATCCGTGAAGCATCGGCGCAAACCACAGAAATTTTCGGGCGCTTGGGCACGGATATTTCCGATAAGCGTCAGCTTTTGGAAACCGAAAGCAGCCGTATGGTTAATAACATTCATTTAACCGTTGGCAATTTAGGTGAAGAAGTTGCCCGCCTGCAGGATTTTTATAAAAACACTCAAGATAAAAACAGCGAATTGGGAAAAGTATTTTCTTCCATTGCTAAAACTTTGAAAGAAATGGAAGACGGTTTGCTGGCAAGCGTTAATAATTTCAGCAGCAAAGCCGGTGGTGTAGTCGATAAGTTTAATGAGGTTAACAGCCTTGTTTCGGGCAATATCGGGAAATTATCGGAAACAGCCGACAGCATTGCCAACCAAAGCAAAACTAACGCCGGTTTGCTGATTGAACAAGATGAATATGTCAATAAATCATTGGCAAGCCTGAAGCAAATTAGTTCGCAAATAGCCGCATTGAATAAAGATATGTCGGCAACAGCCGGCAATGTCGGCAAAACTTTGACCGCTTATGAGCATAAAATGACCGCGTTCGGCAAAGTTGTGGGCGAGCACTTGGTTAGCTTGAATGATAACTATGACAAAACTCAAAAGCAATATGATGAGTTTAATCAAAAGTTTAAAGTGGCAAGCATTGATACATTTATGAAAAATTCGGCGGATATAATCAGCGAGCTGGAAACAATTTCTATTGATATCAACAGCATATTTAACAAAACCGGCGATGATGAAGCTTTGTGGAAAAAGTATTATGAGGGCGACCACAGCGTTTTTGTGCGTTATCTTTCTAAAAATATGACCAAAAAAGAAGTAGTTGCCGTGCGTGAAGACTATGAGAAAAAGCCTGATTTCCGTGTGGTTGTCGATAAATATTTGGACGATTTCAATAGCCTGATAGAGGCTGCGCGCAGCAATAACCGCGCCAGCACCCTACTCGCTTTGATTTCCGGTTCAGATATCGGTAAGGTTTATTATATTTTGTCTCGTGCGTTGGGAAAGGTTAACTAGCAGATGGCTTTTGGCGGATTTGACAGTCCGGTGTTTTTGGCGCCGATGGCAGGAGTTACCGATCGACCGTTCCGACAGGTTATAACTGCCTGCGGCAAGGGCAATATGTATGCTGAAATGGCGGCAATAAATGCTTTACAGCGTAAAAATCCCAAAAGTTGGCAAATTGCCGATGTCCGCGCTGAAAAATATCCGGTTGTGGTGCAGCTGGTGGGCAATGACGCCGGTTTATTTGCCGAAGCTGCAAAATTGGTGGCGGATTTGGGCGCCCGCTCGCTGGATATAAATATGGGCTGTCCGGTCAAAAAAATCGTCAATAATGAGTCCGGTTCGGCGTTGATGAAAGATTTGCCCCGCGCTGCTAAAATTATTGAAGCGGTGGTAAAAGCCACGCCGTTAACGGTTAGCGTCAAGTTTCGCAAAGGCTGGGATAACGAGCATATAAACGCTGTTGAGTTTGCTAAAATGTGCGAGGAAAGCGGTGCCTCATATATAACGGTGCATGGTCGCACACGGGCGCAGGGCTACAGCGGTGAAGCGGATTGGAATATTATAAAAGCCGTCAAAGAAAGCGTTAAAATTCCGGTTATCGGCAACGGAGATATAGATTCTCCGCAAAAAGCCCAACAGCGTATGGAAGAAAGCGGGGTTGACGGCGTGATGATAGGTCGTGCGGTGCTGGGCAACCCGTGGCTGCTAAATCAAACGCATGAATATTTGCAAAACGGCGCGCTGCCGGCAGAGCCTACCCTATTGCAAATCAAGACAATGTTATTAAATCATTTGCGCCTGCTTATGGAATATTATGGCGAAAAAGCCGGTATTGCCGTGTCTCGCAAACATGTCGGCTGGTATGTGCGCAGTTTGTATGAGGCAAAAAAGTTTCGTGAGCAATATACCAAGCTGACAGAATTTACTGCGGCTGAAAAGTTAATAAATGACTATTTTGCGGAGTTAATGTGATGAAAATTGTAATCGGCGGAGCTTCCGGAGTTGGAAAAAGTTTAGTCGGATATTTGAGCATGGGCAATAATGATATTGTGGTTGTTGATCCTGATGCTGCTAAATTAGATGAAATTTCCAAAGAATATGACGTGCAGCCGGTAGTCGGGACTATATCAAATCCGGATATCCAAGAGGCTGTCGGTATGAAAAAAGCCGATATGATGATTGCCGTAACCGAAAATGACGAAGTTAATTTGGTAGCGTGTCAGGTTGCCTATACTTTGTTTGGCGTGCCGCGCAAAATCGCCCGCGTTGATTCGCAATATTTTCTAAATCCGCTGTGGAACAAGCTTTATAATGAAAAAAGCCTACCGGTTGATTTGGTGATTACGCCGGATATTGAAATAGCCAAGTTTTTGCTGGGATTGTTTAAGCTTCCAGGGAGTATGGCGGTTTATCAATTTTTGAACGAAGCCGTAAATATTTTCAGTTTCCGCCAAAAAGACACGGATATTCCGTTTATGAAGTTTTCGCTTAGCCATATTAACAATAAATTAGCCGAATTATCAGCGGCGGTGGTAATGATTTTGCGCGGCAACCACCGTATTTTGGTCGGCAAAGAAGAAATATATCTGCAGCGCAATGATTTGATTTATATCGCCTGCCCGCCCGAGTGCAATATGGAAGTAATGCGTTTATTCGGCGTTGACCATAATCCGTATGAAAAAGCGGTTATTTTCGGCGCGAATGCTATTTCTTATTATTTAGCGTCGCAATTGGAAAATGATGACAATGTAATAAGCTGCAGCATTGTGGAAAATGACCTTGAAAAAGCGCATAAATTAGCGGAAAAGCTTAATAAAGCCTCGGTTATCGCCGGAGAAATGATGAGCGACAGTATCTTAGAAGACGCTGGTTTTGCATCGTCTGACATCAGTATTTCCGTAACCGAAAAAGATAAAGATAATTTGCTTATATCTTTGCTAGCGTCAAAAAACAAAGACACGCAGGCGGTTTCTTTAATAAATTCCAAAGAATATAATTTGTTGGCGACCAATATCCGCAACAATACGATTATTGACCGCTCGGTTATTACCATTTCCGGTATTCTGCAATATTTGCGCCGCGCCCGCATTAACGAAGCCTATGCTTTGGGGCGGGAAATGGGTGAAATTTGGGAAATCCGCCTCGGTGCCGACAGCGTAAACGCCGGACAGTCCATTACTGAGCTGGGTATGCCGGAAAATAGCGCGGTTTTAGCTGTTAAAAACGGTGAAAATTTTATTTATAATCCGGACAAATATAAATTGCAGGAAGATGATAAGCTGATTGTGTATGTTTCTCCGGCGGAAATTAAAGACGTTGAACGTATTTTTTATCGTTAAATATCTAAAATTAAAGCGTAAAAACTCTTGAAATTTAAAAAAAATGCGTTATTGTCAGGTAACTTTAAGCGCGTGGATAGTGTTTTCCGCGCAGCTTTTTTGTAGAGATTTAAGAAAAAGGAAATTTTAATAATGAGTATGAGAAACATTGCCATCATTGCCCACGTTGACCACGGCAAAACCACATTGGTTGACGGGCTGTTGCGCCAAAGCGGTACATTCCGCGATAATCAAAAAGTAGCCGACTGCGCTATGGATAGTAACGCATTGGAGCGTGAAAGAGGTATTACTATTCTTTCTAAATGCACTTCTGTTGATTGGCACGGTACTCATATAAACATTGTTGACACCCCGGGGCACGCTGACTTCGGCGGTGAAGTAGAACGTATTTTATCCATGGTTGACGGTGTGGTTTTGCTGGTTGATGCTTCTGAAGGACCAATGCCGCAAACCAAGTTCGTTTTGGGTAAAGCTCTGAAAATCGGCTTAAAACCGATTGTGGTTATTAACAAAGCCGATAAGCCTGATGCTCGTCCGGACGAAGTTTTGAATGAAATCTTTGATTTGTTTGTCAGCTTGAACGCCAATGATGAGCAGCTGGACTTCCCTATTTTGTATGCTTCCGGTCGTAACGGCTGGGCTGTGCGTGATTTGGCAGATGAACATAAAGATTTGACTCCGCTGTTTGAAACCATTTTGTCTTATGTCAGCGAGCCGGTATGCGAGCCTGATAAACCTTTCAGAATGTTGGCAACAACTTTGGAATCCGATAAATTCGTTGGTCGTATTTTGACTGGTAAAATTCAAAGCGGCAGCGTAAAAGTAAACGATGCTGTAAAAGTTATTAACGAGCACGGCGAAGTTGAACGCGCTAAAATTACCAAAATTATGGCTTATAAAGGTTTGGACCGCGTGGCTTTGGATTCGGCTCACGCCGGTGATATTGTGGCTGTTGCCGGTATTGTTAAAGGCACGGTTGCCGATACTATCTGCGCACCTGAAGTAGATATTAAAGACTATATCAAAGCTCAGCCGATTGACCCGCCGACATTGGCTATGACTTTCTCTGTAAACGATTCTCCGTTGGCAGGCAAAGAAGGCGACAAAGTTACTTCACGTGTGATTTGGGCGCGTTTGGAAAAAGAAGCTGAAGGCAATATTGCTTTGAAAATTTCCCGCACCGATAACTCTGATACTTTCGAGGTTGCCGGACGCGGTGAACTGCAGCTGGGCGTTTTGATTGAAACTATGCGCCGCGAAGGCTTTGAGCTTTCTATTTCCCGTCCGCGCGTTATAATGAAACGTGATGAAAATGGTCAGCTTTTGGAGCCGGTTGAAGAAGTTGTGGTTGATGTTGATGAAGAATTTTCCGGCACTGTTGTCGAAAAATTAAGCAAACGCCGCGCCGAATTGGTTGAGATGATTCCATCTCAAGTCGGTAATAAAGTTCGTTTGATTTTCCACGCTCCTTCCCGCGGCTTAATCGGCTATCATTCCGAATTTTTGACTGACACCCGCGGTACTGGTGTGATGAACCGTATTTTCTATGCTTTTGAGCCGTATAAAGGCGAAATTGAAGACCGCCGCAACGGTGTGATGATTTCCAGCGAAAACGGTCAGGCGATTGCTTATTCTTTGTGGAAACTGCAAGACCGCGGACCGATGTTTGTTGAACATAACAGTCCGGTTTATGTCGGCATGATTATCGGCGAACACACCAAATACAACGATATTGAAGTTAACCCGACAAAATCTAAGCAGCTGACCAATATCCGCGCTGCCGGTAAAGATGAGGCTATTGACCTTATTCCGCCGCGTAAATTGAGTTTGGAGCAGGCTTTGGCATATATTCAGTCTGATGAACTTTTGGAAGTTACGCCTAAGTCTCTGCGTTTGAGAAAACGTATTCTTGACCCGATTGCCCGCAAACGTGCAAAACCGGAAACAGCAGAATAAAAATAAAGCGCCCTAAAGGCGCTTTATTTATTGAAATTTAAGCTTTTTTGCGTTAATCTTTAGCAAAGGAGAAGCCATATCATGTCTGAAAATGAAGTTAATAAGAAATGTCCGGAATATTGTCCTTTTTTGAAGGCTAATAATACTTTTTGCGAGTTGTTTAAACGTTCTTTACAACAAGTTGCGTCATTGCCCCAAAAATGTGAAGATTGTTTGAATCCAGAACAAAGAATGGCATCATATAAATCATTGGGGCTAACTTTGGATAATCGCATTCAGATGTGGCAAAATGCTGTTATTAAGCATAACGAGATTGAATTAGGAAAGCATCGTGAAGAAGAAGCGCTGCGCCAAAAATTTGCGGCTTTTTTGACAGATAAATACGGAGATAGACCACCTTTGGAAGGAAATACCTATTTGAAAAATTTGGTTATCAATCTGTTTATGGTTTTGGACAATACCGAGCGCAGTATGATGTTGTCGGTGTTGAAAAGCAAAGGCGGACTTTCTTTGTTGCAGGCTATAGATAAGGCTCCTAAAGACGATTCTTTGCTGCGCAATATTCGTCGAGAGCTTGATTTGCATTATCAAGAATATCAAAAATCTCTGCAAAAAGTTGTGTCTGGACGCGAGAATGTTAATGCTTAATTCTGTTGATTTTTTGTCAAATTTATGCTAAATTAAACCAAATCAACAAAAGGAACGGTAATGGCTAAAGAAACTTTATTACTTTCAACGGCAGATAATCATGTTATTGCAGTGTCGCTTGATTATAGCAACGTGGCTGAAAAAAGCCGAAAAATGCGGTTATATGAGCAGCTGAGCGAGAGTTTGAGCTATCACGAATTCTTTATTAAGTTTAATAATTTTGTTTCATCAGGTGTCTATTCAAGCCCTTTGGAACATGAATTTTTTTTACAGGTAGACAGCGAAAACACTAGTTTTTTGCAAAAAGAAATCAATCACTTTGATTTTGTAAAAAGACCGGAACAATATAAAAATAATCTTAAAGACAATAACTTTCCGGCTGATGTTGCTTCAAAACCGGATACAATACATTTTGACAATCATATTGATGATGCCGAAATTCCGCCATTGGTTAAAAATTTAGGTTTCAGCATTGTGCCGGAAGATAAAGTCTACGATGTTTATTATAATACAGCCAAGCAAGAATACGAGATAAAAGATTTTAACCTGCGCCGCGCCTCAGTAAATGTTATTGAAAAAAGAGTGCGCTTTGTCCGCAATCACTTTACCTTTTCGCCTGCTGATTACAGCACTTTGCAAAGGCTTATTGCTCATGCCGATAATGAGCGGAGAATAAACCATCGCCGTCCGCTTGAACAGATTTTCCCCAACCCTAAAGAGAGAAGTTTATATAAAATTTATTTAAATGAACGGGTTAAGGTTGAAAAACAGCTTTTATTGTTTAAACATGAGTTGACGCATGTTAAAAATACGGTTTTGCAAGCTGGATATTGTTTGAAAAAAGGCGCAAAAAGATTATCGGTAGAAGATAATTATCGGCTGCAGGTGGAAGATGAACGCAGTGCATATTTATCGCAGGTAATTAACGCAACAAATACTTATTTGCAAAAAGGCAATCCCAAAGATTTTAGTATGTTTGACGCGGAATCTAGTTATTTGCTTGCCGAATTGCGGAATATACCAGAAACAAAGCGTTTTGAATATGTACAGGAGCCGAAAAATTTATTAAAAGCCGCTTTTAAATCTTTTGCTGTTAATCATCGCAAAAGCTATGATGACAAACAGTTTGTTGATAATATGAAGCTGGAAATGGAAAAAATACCGCTCAGCGCCGAGCCGGATAACGACCGCAAAGAGTTTTTCAAACGCCGTTCATTGCTGTTTCATTACCGGATTTATAATCCGCAAACAAAGCAGCTGGAAGAAAAAAGCTTGGCTCCGCTGATTGATAATTCAATGGAAGTTAATATAAACAGCGATAATTTGACCAAAATTATTGAGCCGTGTCGGCAGATTTTGACTCGGCGTTTGGCAGAATTTAATCGCGACCAAAGCCGCGGCGTTATAAATCCGGCATTGGTGGAAGAAGCAAAATCTTTAATGCGCAGCAATCTGAAAAAATCTAAACTTGTGACAAAAGTTAATGGTATGGAAATTTCCGAGCTGGCAGAAGAGCGTACTCCTGCTCCTAATGCGCCAGCACCGCAGCCTAAGCCGCGTCAGCCGACAGAATGGAGCAAGGATATTGAGGCTTATTGGAAAAAGTTTGACGGATACAAAGAATTGGCTAACAATGAAGATGAATATTCATTCAGTATTAAAGAAAGTAAAATCCGCTACACTGCCAAAGATAAAGTGCAAATGGGCAAAGACGCTCAATACGATGTATATGTAAAGTTATTGCAAGAGCCGACTAATAAAAATCGTCCGGTTATGTTTAAAAATTCATTGACCAAAGAACAAGCCTTGAAATTATATGTTGCCTGTGTTAAAACTAACCGCAAAATGCTTGGCGCCGTACCGACAGATTTTAAGGGTTTGGCAAAACTAAAAGACATTCCGGCAGCAGATATGCAAAAATGCCAGCAGACGATTAGACAGAGCGCAGTGCAAAATTCTGCGGTGCAGAGTGTGCGGCAGACGCGTGGCGGACGATAATGCCAAAAAATTTGTCTTTGCCAAATGCATTTTGAGATGGGTATTTAATAAAAAATGATAAAACTATCAAGCGGAATCTTAATTGCTCTGTACGGTCAAAAAATGACGGTTAATTTACATTTGCGGTAAAGGAAACAAAAATGGACAACAAAACTATTTATGCTTTATCTACGGTTTTTGGTAAATCCGGTGTTGCGGTGATTCGTGTTTCCGGAACAAGCGCTTTTGAGATTATTTCAAAAATGACGGATTTAGATGCTGCAAAAATTGTCAGCCGCAAAATGTATTTGACTAAATTTTATAATCCTGTTTCACGTGAAACATTAGACAATTCATTGCTTGTTGCTTTCAAAACTCCGGCATCGTTTACCGGTGAAGATACCGTAGAGATAAACTGTCATGGCTCAAAAGCTGTTATCCGCAGTTTTTTGGAAGCTCTTTCTAACTTGCCTAACTTTCGTTTAGCAGAACCAGGGGAGTTTTCCCGCCGCTCATTTTATAACGGTAAAATGGATTTGACGGAAGCCGATGGCTTGGCAGATTTGATAGACGCCGAAACCGCTTTGCAGCAGAAGGTTGCCTTGCAGCAAATGGGCGGAACTTTGTTTGATTTGTATAATGATTGGCGCACACGTTTGGTTGGTGTCCTTTCTTATATTGAAGCTTATATCGATTTTCCTGATGAGAATATCCCGCAAGATACTGTGCAAAAAATTGAAAACGGTGTATTTAAAGTGGCAAAAGAAATTAAAACGCATTTGCAGCAAAATAATGTTGAAGAGCGTCTGCGCGAGGGGTTTAAGGTGGTTATCGCCGGACCGACCAATGCCGGAAAGTCAAGCCTTATAAATGCGATTGTCAAAAGGAATATCGCAATAGTTTCGGATATTGCCGGAACCACGCGCGACGTCATAGAAGCTTATGTTGACTTAAAAGGTTTTCCGGTAATTTTTTCTGACACAGCCGGACTGCGTGAATCTGATGATGAAATTGAGCAAATAGGCATCAAGCTTGCAAAAGATAAAATTGCAGAAGCTGATTTTTGTTTGTTTATGTTTGATGCAGAAAAAGACGCTTCGGCAATTTTTGCTGAATATGTAAAGACAGTAAAAGTGCCGTATGCTTTAATTGCTAATAAAATGGATAAAATATCACCGGAACAGCAAAAAAAGTTGCAGGCTGAAGGTTGTATTTTAATTTCGGCTAAAGAAAATAAAAACATAAATGCGATTACTGATAAAATTTATGAAACCTTCCAAAATATGTATGAAAAAAGCTCGGCTCAGCTGATAACCCGTCAGCGTTATAAAGAATCGCTTCTAGAATGTTTGGAAAATTTAGAGCGTTTTAATTTGCAAAAAGAAATAGAGTTGTCTGCCGAAGATATTCGTTTAGCCTGTCGGGCAATAGGAAAAATTACTGGTCAGGTCGAAGTAGATGAGATTCTTGATAAAATATTCAGTAGTTTTTGTATTGGTAAATAACAAAACACGCTGTATTTAAAATTTTATGTATAAAAATACGCTGTATTTAAATGTATGCAGCGTATTTTGATTTGCATTTATTATAGAATTGTGCTTTAGTGTAAGAAAAATTTTAGAGGAAAAAATGAAGAATACTTTTGATGTAATTGTTGTCGGCGGTGGTCATGCCGGCTGTGAAGCTTGTGCTGCTGCAGCTCGAACTGGTGCTGAAACGCTGCTTGTTACGCATAAAATTTCAACAATCGGCGAAATGTCTTGCAATCCAGCTATCGGCGGATTGGGAAAAGGGCATTTGGTGCGCGAAGTAGATGCTTTGGATGGTTTAATGGGGCGTGTTATTGATAAAGCAGGTATTCAATTTAGAATGCTGAATTTATCTAAAGGACCTGCTGTTCGAGGACCTCGAGCTCAAGCTGATAGAAGTTTATATAAAAAATATATGCTTGAAGCACTGCAAGAAACTCCAAATTTGGAATTAAAAGAAGGTGCTGTTGAAGGCTTGCTGATAAAAGATAACAATGTCTGCGGTGTAAAGCTGGCTGATGAAACCGAAATTTTCGCCAAGGCTGTAGTTTTAACTACTGGCACATTTTTAAATGGTGTGATGTTTACCGGTCACCAAACTTCAATCGGCGGTCGTGTCGGCGATATTTCTTGCACAGGTGTAACACCGTATTTAAAATCTCTCGGTTTGCAGCTTGGACGTTTAAAAACCGGTACGCCGTCACGTTTAAACGGCGACACTATAAATTGGAATATTTTAGAGAAGCAGTCCGGTGATAAAAATCCGGTTCCGTTTTCTTTTTTAACTAAAGAACTGCACAACCGCCAAATTGATTGCGGAGTAACATATACAAATGAGGCGACACATAAAATAATTAGGGATAATTTTTCTAAGTGCGCATTATTTTCTGGTTTGATTACGGGAAAAGGACCTCGTTATTGTCCAAGTATTGAAGATAAACTTGTTCGTTTTGCCGATAGAACATCGCATCAAATATTTTTGGAACCTGAGGGGTATGAAACAAATGTTGTGTATCCGAACGGTATTTCTACATCGTTGCCGGCTGATGTGCAAGACGCATTTATTCATACAATGAAGGGATTGGAAAATGTTGAGATTCTGCGATACGCCTATGCAATTGAATATGACTATGTAAATCCGCAAGAACTTGACCATTGCTTAGCGGTTAAAAAGTCTAAAGGTCTTTATTTGGCAGGGCAAATTAACGGCACAACTGGATATGAAGAGGCTGCTGCCCAAGGATTGCTTGCTGGCGTTAATGCTGCGCTATTCGCTCTTAACCGCGGCAAGGAATTTACAATTGACCGCAGTCAAGGTTATATCGGCGTTATGGTTGATGATTTAATTACCAAAGGTGTTGATGAGCCATACCGTATGTTTACATCTCGTTCTGAATATCGTTTGGTGCTGCGGGCAGATAATGCAGATGCGCGTTTAACCGAACTTGGTTATAATATCGGCTGTGTTTCAAATAATAGATACACTGTATTTAAAAATAAAGAGGAAAAAATCAAAAAGTTTGATGAGTATTGTTCCTGCAAATTTATCTCTTATCCTGAAATTGAATCTTTAGGAATTACGGTTAAGCATAATGGTAAAAAGACCTTAAAAGACCTGCTGGGCTATCAAGATGTTTCACGTGAAACAATATCTAAAATTGCACCTGAAAGCAGTAACATAGAAGACGATATTTTCGAACAAGTTGAAATAAATGCTAAGTATTCGGGCTATTTGAAACGTGAATATGAAGATATCGCTGTATTTAAACGTGATGAAAATCTGCAAATCAGCGATGATATAGACTACTCTAAAATCGGTGGACTTTCTACGGAAATGATACAGCGTTTTAGTGCAGTTAAGCCTAAAACTATCGGTGAGGCATCTCGTATAAAAGGTGTAACTCCGGCAGCTGTAACTGCTATATTGGGATACATAAAAAAATGATGGTGCAAAATTTTTCATATCATACGCATACAAATTTTTCGGACGGCAAAAACTCTTTAGAAGAAATGGTGACTAAAGCAAAGTCTTTGGGCTTTTGTGAACTCGGAATTAGCGACCATCTTTGTATTCATAAAAATATGCAGCAAAGTTTGTCTTGTCCCTTATGGAAAAAACGCGGCAACGACCATATTTTTAAAAATGATTTTAAAGCAGCTTTGCCGGAATTTCAAAAACACTGTGAGGAAATCCGCAAACTTTCAAAAACAGAAAGTATAAAACTATATATCGGCTTCGAGGTTGATTTCTTTACCTATGACGGTTGGTTGGAAGAATTTAAAGATTTTTTGAGTAAACTAGATTATGATTATGTCATCACTGGTAATCATATGCTGTTTGATGAAAAATGCGAAAATCTTTTTGATATATATGATTTGCCGATTCTATATTCTGACTATTCAATGCAGCAGGAATTTTTATACCGTCACTTTAAAACTATTAAAAGAGCTGTTGAAAGCGGTGTATTTAAATTTTTAGCCCATATTGATTATGCTCGTAAGCTTGGTGACGGAATTTATGTGCCGGAAAATTATCTGCCTGAACAACTTGAGATATTAGATGTTTTGCAAAAACAAAATAGACCAATGGAGATAAGCACCAAAGGTTTGCGTAAAATCGGAGACTTTTATCCGTGTAAAACAATTTTAGCTGCCGCGGCAGAACGCAATATAAAGTTTGTTATCAGCGATGATGCACACGCTGTTTCCGAACTCGGCGATAGATTTGATTTAGCTGAAGCGTGTTTATCGCGGTTTGGCATAAAAAATCGTTTAAAGTTTTAGTTAATAACCATTATATTTTGTTGCATAAAAAGCAAATAATCTATACTCTGTCTTTAGAGGTACAAAATGAATTTTGATGAAGAAGTTTTAAATTATCATGTTTCACGTGAAACATTGCAAAAATTGAAAGATTTTATGCAAATTCTTTTGGAATGGAATCAAAAAATAAATTTAGTCAGTAAAAATGCTGAAAAAGAACTAGAATTGCGCCATGTGTTAGATTCGCTGCAGCTGATAGATTATCTGCGAGATGATGTGAAATTGCTTGTTGATGTCGGCAGCGGCTCCGGTTTCCCCGGAGTTGTTTTGGCTATTGCTATGGCAGAGAAATTTCCAGCGGCTAAAGTTGTTTTAATTGAAAGTATAACTAAAAAGACGGTATATTTAAAAGACGTGTGTCAGCGGTTAAATTTGCAAAATGTCGAAGTTATAAATAATCGAGCTGAAAACGTTGTATTTAAAAATGTTGACTACATTACTGCCCGCGCTGTGGCTTCAATTGATAAAATTCTAGCTTGCACAACTGGTTTGTGTTCTAAAAATACAGAATATGTTTTGCCGAAAGGTCATACCGGTATGGCAGAATTGGAAGAGGCAGATAAAAAGTGGAATATGAGCGTAGATATTTTTGAAAACTTTTATGCCCGCCCGTTTGAAGTTGAACGTGGAAAAGAAGGCTATGTTTTTTGTTTGACAGAGGTGACTAGAAAATGAAAATAATATCTGTTGCAAACCGCAAAGGCGGTGTGGGAAAAACAACAACAACAATCAATATTGCTACAGCTTTGTCGGCAATCGGGCGCCGTGTGCTGGTCATAGATTTTGACCCGCAAGGCAATGCTACAACTTCTATGGGAATAGCCAAGCAAAAAGAAAACTATTCTTCCTATGATGTTTTGATTGGCAAGTGCGATGTCAAAGAGGCGATTTTGCATACCGATTTGCCGAGATTTGATATGATACCGTCCTCACCGGATTTGGCTGCTGCCGAAATTGAATTGGTAGAAGTTGAAAAGCGCGAGTTTGTGCTGAAAAAAGCTTTGAGCAGCTTAGAGGCAGTATATGATTATGTGCTGATTGACTGCCCGCCGTCGCTGAATTTAATTACTATTAACGCGCTGGTTAGTTCAAATTCGGTAATGGTTCCGCTGCAATGCGAATTTTTAGCGTTGGAAGGCTTAGCGGATTTAATGAAAAATATCAATGCTATCAAGCGTAATTTTAATCCAGCTTTGACTTTGCAGGGTATTATTCTCACAATGTACAGCAAACAAAACAATCTTAGCCAAATGATAGAGGCTGATGTGCGTAAATATTTTGGCGACAAAGTTTATCAAACGGTTATTCCAAGAAGCGTGAGAATTGCTGAAGCTCCGTCGCATGGCAAGCCGATTTTGATTTATGATTTTAAAAGCGCTGGTGCGCAAGCCTATATTCAGCTGGCAAAAGAAGTTTTAAAAAGAGAAAAGGAGTTGTAGATGAACACTAATAATAAAAAATTTGGTCTTGGTCGCGGTTTGGAAGCGCTGCTTGGTGATGAAGAAATAAACCTGAATTTAGATGATGAGACCGCAGATGTTGAAAGCTTGGTTGAAAACACTGTATTTAAAAAAGAAAATTCAAATGAAATAAAAGTCGCTGATATTATACCGTGTGCTTTCCAGCCGCGTACGGAATTTGATCGCGATGCTTTGGAATCTTTAGCCGCATCAATTAAGGAGAAAGGTGTTTTACAGCCGCTGTTGGTTCGTAAGAAAAATGATAAATATGAAATTATTGCCGGTGAACGCCGTTGGCGCGCCGCTCAGCTTGCCGGATTAGATAAAGTTCCGGCAATTGTAAAAGATTTGTCAGACAGCGAAACTTTAGAGATTGCTTTAATCGAAAACCTGCAGCGTGAAAATCTTTCGGCTATTGAAGAAGCTGAAGGCTTGAACCGCTTAATGAATGAATATGAATATACGCAGGAAATTATTGGCAAAGTTATCGGTAAATCACGCAGCTATATAGCCAATACTTTGCGTTTGCTTAGCTTGCCTGAAGAAATTAAACAGCTGGTAAAAGAAAATAAGCTCTCAGCCGGTCATGCCCGCGCTTTGATTGGCTGCGAAAATGCGGTTGAGCTGGCAAACAAAATTGTTAAAGAAGGCTTGAGCGTGCGTGAGGCAGAAACCTTAGCTGCCAATGCCAAAGGAATAACCGTAAACAATATCACGCCAAAAGAGCCTAAACCGGTGGATTTGGATTTGCAAAAAATTATGGCGGATTTGGAAGAAAAATTAAAGCTGAAAGTTAAAATAAATGCTGGAAAAAAAGGTAAAGGTAGTATAACATTGCACTATAACACACCGGCTGAATTAAGCTCAATTTTAGATATATTAGAACAAAGATAGGAGAATTGAAATGGCTACAATTTTAGAAAAAATGTTGGAAAACTGCAAAAAAGCCGGATACTATCCGACTCAGAATATTGAAAAAATTGCCAAAGCTAAAAATATGATGTTTGGCGACAATGAATGGCAGCGCTGCCCATGCGACGGTAACAATGAAAAAAGATACTGCATTTCTGAACTTTGCCGCAGCGATATTGAACGCGATGGAATTTGCCACTGCCGTTGCTATCAAAAAGCCAGCTCAGATAACAAATAGCTTTTAGTAAATAAGGGGCGTCCTTCTAAAACAGGGCGCCTTTCCGATGCTATGACCGATCCGAAATTTATACATTTGCGCGTTCATACCGCTTATTCTTTATCGCTTGGCGCTATGCTTGTACCTAAGTTGGTGCATAAAATGCACGATTTGGGCATACCTTGCTGCGCCATTACCGACCGAGGCAATTTGTTTGGCGGAAAATGCTTTTCAAAATATGCTTCAGATGAAGGAGTTAAGCCGATTCTCGGCTCGGAGCTTTGCGTGCATAATGAGGATTCGGAAAACTTAGCTTTGTCAAAAGGCAAGGAACTGCCGCCGGATAGAATTATTTTGCTGGTAAAAGATGAAACCGGCTATAAATCTATTATGAAAATGTTTCGCCGCTATTATTTGGATAATATGGAACATAGCGACACTCCGCAGCTGACTATGCAGAATCTGCGTGATTTCAATGAGGGTTTAATTTGTCTTACCGGCGGCTATGAAGGACCAATCGGGCGGCTCATTTTGCAAAACCGCAATGATGAAGCCGAACAAAAGCTGCTTGAATATAAAGAAATTTTCGGTGACCGGCTCTATATGGAAATTTCCCGCGTCGGCTATGAGGAAGAAAAGAAAACCGAATCAGTGTTTTTAAAGCTTGCCTATAAGCATAATATCCCACTGGTGGCAACGAACGATGTTTTCTTTTTTGATGAAAGCATGTATGAGGCGCACGACGCACTTTGCTGCATTGCTGCCGGAGAATATGTGGCAAATGAGAACCGCCGCAAATATCTCCCTGGTAATCACTGGCGCAGTGAAACCGAAATGCTGGAGCTTTTCAAGGATATTCCGGAAGCTGTAGAAAATACGGTTAATATTGCCAAGCGCTGCAACTATCTTTCCTATAAAATGGAGCCGCTGCTGCCGATTTTTATTTGTCCCGAAGGCAAAACCCAAGACGAGTTCATTACCGAAGAAGCCTATAAGGGTTTAAATGAACGTATGAAGGTTCAAGTTTATCACAAGGGAATGAGCGCGGAAGAACGTGCTGAAATCGACCGTCATTATTATGAGCGCTTGGATTATGAATTAAGCGTTATCAAAAAAATGGGCTTCCCTGGTTATTTCCTTATCGTGTCTGATTTTATCCGCTGGTCTAAGACCCACGGCGTGCCGATTGGTCCGGGGCGTGGTTCCGGTGCCGGTTCCATTGTGGCGTGGTCGCTGAAAATTACCGACTTGGATCCGATTCGCTTAGATTTGCTGTTTGAAAGATTTTTGAATCCGGAACGCGTTAACATGCCGGATTTTGACGTGGACTTGTGTCAGGAAAACCGCCATAAAACCATTGAATATGTGCAAAAAAAATATGGTTACGACCATGTGGCGCAAATTATCACCTATGGTAAATTGCAGTCAAAAGCTGTAATTCGCGATGTGGCGCGTGTGCTGCAAATGCCGTATAGCCAAGCGGATAGAATTTCTAAAATGATTCCGCCGGGGCAGGGTGGTAAAAACCCAACCTTGCAGGAAGCTTTAGACCAAGTGCCTGAGCTGGAAGAAATGCGGGTAAAAGATCCGCAGATTAACAAGCTGTTTGATATAGCCATGAAACTTGAAGGCTTATACCGCAACTCCGGTATGCATGCCGCCGGTGTGGTTATCGGCGATAGACCGCTTGACCAGCTGGTGCCGCTTTATAAAGATCCGCGTGCCGAAATGCCGGTAACTCAATATGATATGAAGTTTGTAGAAGAAACCGGTCTGATTAAGTTTGACTTTTTGGGGCTGAAAACTCTGACAGTTATCAAGCGCGCGGTGGATTGGGTAAAGAAGACCCATGGCATTGAACTGGATATGGCGGCGGTTCCTTTGGACGATAAGCCGACTTATGAGCTGATGCAGGAAGGCAATACCAGTGCTATTTTCCAATTTGAATCTTCCGGCATGCGCGATGTAATGAAACAAATAAAACCTGACCGTTTTGAAGATTTAATCGCCGTTATTTCTCTTTACCGCCCGGGACCGATGGATAATATTCCAACCTATATCAACCGCAAGCACGGACGGGAAGAGATTAAATATCTGCACCCTGACTTGGAACCGATTTTGGGCGAAACCTACGGAATTATGGTTTACCAAGAGCAGGTGATGAAAATTGCTCAGGTTTTGGGAGGCTATACTTTGGGTGGTGCCGATAAGCTGCGTAAGGTTATGGGTAAAAAAATGCGCGATGAAATTCCGCATCAGCGCCAAATGTTTACCGACGGTGCCATCAAAAAAGGCATAGACGGCGAAGTTGCCAAGACCATTTTTGACCAAATGGAAAAGTTTGCGTCTTACGGGTTTAACAAATCACACGCCGCTGCATATTCGCTGATTTCTTACCAAACAGCGTATTTAAAAGCCCATTATCCGGTAGAATTTATGTGCGCCATTATGGACTTTGATATAACCAACACCGACAAGGTTTTGTTCTATACCGAAGAGTTCAAAAAAATGGGTTATAAGGTTTTGTCGCCGGATATCAATATGTCTAATGCCTTGTTTAAGGTTGAGGGAAATAATATCCGCTTTGCTCTTGCCGGCTTAAAAGGCGTGGGCGAGGCAAATATGAACGCTATTGTCGAAGAACGTGAGAAAAACGGCAAATTTAAAAGCATTTCCGACTTTATTCACCGCGTGGACGTAAAGCAAATCAACCGCAAACAGCTCGAGCAGCTGATAAAAGCCGGTGCTTTTGACTGCTTAGATACCAACCGCGGCAAGCTTTTTGCCAATATTGAAAATATCATGCGCCACATTGCCGCTGCGGCAGAGCTTAAAAACAGTTCGCAAACCTCGCTGTTTGGCAGTGAAGAGCTCAACTCAACCGTAAAATTACAGGATAAACCGGATTGGCCGGCTTTGGAACGCCTGCAGTTTGAGGCAGAAGCCATTGGCTTCTATTTATCGGCGCACCCGCTTGATGTCTATAAAGAAAGTATGGAGCGTTTAGGCGTCACTACTTACGCTGATGCGATAAAAGGTATAAAAACCGGCGATACAATTTATGCTAACCTTGCCGGCTGTTTGCAGGGATTTCAGAAAAAAATCAGCAAAAGCGGCAAGCCGTTTGCTTTTGTAAAGCTTTCAGACACCACGTCAGCTTACGAAGGCTTGTTATTTTCTGACGGAATAACTAAATTTGAACATGCCATAAACAGCGGTTTGCCGCTTTTCGTCAAAGTAAAAATAGAAAAGCAGGCAGAAGATATGCCTCCGCGCATGCTGTTTAATGTCATAAAAACTTTGGACGAGGAAATAACGGAAAACTCAAAAGGGCTGATTATTGTTGTGAACAATGTTGAAGCCGTGCGTCCGATTCGCGAAGTGCTGTCGCATGAGCGCTACGGCACCAATAAGGTTTATATCAAGCCGGAAAATGACGATTGGGATATTCGTATAGAACTTAAAAACGGCTATGCTTTGGCAAACGGCGACTTGCTGTCGTCAATCCGCGCCATTGCCGGCGTTTCATTGGTAAAGGAAATATAAAATGAAATTTACATTCCCTAAATTGGTTTGGAAAACGTTGTCTTTATTTCAAAACAGTTTTGAGCACTATAAAGCTATAGCTTTTTATGCTTTGATTATGACGGTAATTTCTTTAGCTTTTGGGCAAAATTATTCCTGTGATATGATGAATCCAGCATGGTGGTGTCCAAATTTAACTTCGGCAATGTTCTTTGTCGATAAATTTTTAATGCTATGCGTTATTTTTGCCTTTTTTGTAGATTTTTACGATATAGAATTTAACGGCAAAAAATTTTCTCTAAAAAATATAATCAGTTTGGAACGCGGACGCCTGAAAAAAATCGGTTTATTGTTTTTGGTTTTGCTGCTGCTGATTTTTTCATTAGTAATGGTTGTTGCTATGGTTACAAAAGAGCCGAATCCAAATTGGAAAATTGAGTTTATTTATTTTCTGATAGCATTTGCCTGCTGCTGGGTACCGTTTTTAATTGTGCGTATGGCAGGCGCTGTCGGTAGTTATATGGCAAATGGAAAATTTCCATCGCTAAAACTTATATGGAAGCAAACAACCGATAAAAGTTTCAGCATTGTTTTTACATATGGTGTAATTTTGCTCTTAATCAACTTTATCTCTTTTCAGTTGAATATTTTATTGAAAATATTTTTATATAAGAATTTTTATTTCGTAACAACTATTGTGGTTGATTTTGCCGCAAATTATATTATTTGTTTGTATGTCGTGATGATTATGATGGTAATTCAGTCGCAGCTGGAGATTTTTTCACCGGAAAATCCGAGTCCGTTAGATGAGAATACAGCCATGGATTCGTTAAAAAATGATACGCTATTGCCGACAGCAAAAAATAATGGCTCCAGAGTCAAAAAATCGGCTAAAAAAACAAAAGCCGCAAAATCGGCTAAAAATAAAAAGGATAAGAAATAAAAAAAGAGAAAACCGCCGGACAAATAAAAATCCAGCGGTAAGTTTGTCTAGTTTTTGCTGTGTTTTGAAAAGTCCTTAAAATCGCGCGGCGGAAGTTTGTGTTTTTCACCGCCTTTAAATTTTTTTTCGTGATGCTTTTTGCTGGCTTCCCATTTAGCCTTTTGCTCCGGTGTCAAAATCTCTTCAAATTTTTTCATATCCGCTTCATGGATTTTATCAATTTTTTCATTGATAGCTTCCTTTTCTTTCTTTAGCGGTTCAATTTCCTTTCGGCTTTGCTCGCGGATTTCCTTGACCTTAGCTTTTTGCTCATCGGTCAGATTTAAGAATTTATCTAATTTTTTCGGTTTGGGAAGCTTGTGCATTTTTTTATGCGGTTTTGGCATTTTCTCGGCTTGCTGCATTGGTTCTGCCGGATTAGCAGCTGCTTTGGCAAAGGCGTTGGAATAAGCCGAAAAGGCGATAACAGTAGAAAGTACGGTGGTCAATAAAAATTTATTCATATTATTCTCCCCTAAAAAATTTAATTTTTGAGCTAATATTTTGCGTGCGTTAAACAATCTAAATTTAACCGTTCATTTGCCAATTTTCAATTTGTTGGCAGGTTCTTTGTGCAATTTTTTTCAAAATACATAAAAAAGCAAAAACCGCCGCCAACAAAGACGACGGTTTGGCAAATATTTAAATACGTTAGGCTTGCGGACTGTCGACCTCAAAATTGTCGTTATCTTCGTCAGCCTCATATTCAATTCCGAGTTTTGCCAGCATATCGTCGTTGATATCTTCACGCTGTGCCACAATCCAATCCGGAACATTCGGGCAAGGCGGTATTTTAGCCAACTTACGCATTTTCGGGTCTAGATACCAACGAGGCGAATCCGCCATAATCGGACGGTCAATGTAGCTTTGCATCAAAACAACTTGTTTAAGCATAGGCAAGCTCAATAATTGAGTTGAACTGATAACCGGCACGCCTTGCATTTGATAATTTACATTTTTAGCGAGCGGGTTAAAGTCTTTGCCCAAGCTGCCTTCTGTACGGCTAAAAGACGAAACTTGCACGGTTTTGTTGCCAATCATCTTGGAAAAACGCTGCGCTGTAACCTCGTTGTTTTGAGAAAGAATAATCTTGCAGGCAGTGGTGGAAATAACCGTTTCAAGGTCATCTTTACCATATTTGCCGGAGATTTGCCCCAAGTCTTGTCCAATCAGCAAATAAGACACTTTTTGACCACGACCTACGGCAGGTCCGTCGATAATAGCTTTCATTTTCGGCATTTGCGGAAACTCGTCCAAGATGAACAATGCTGGGAAAGGTCCCATTTTGCCGTCTGTTTTATTAACATGGTTAGGCGGGTTAGAAATCAGGTATGACGACATCAATTCAATAAATGTACTGCTGATAACGCCCAAAGCTCGTGCGTCTACTTGGTTTACGGAAAGATATACCGAAATCGGCTTCCATTCGCCGGTGACAGGGTCTTTCATACCGCGCAGGTCTTTGAATTGAATATCCGAAAAGCTGGTGCGGGCTTTTACCGCTTGGTTTTTGAAACAGCCGATACCGGCAAAAGCAGTGGAAAGCACGGAGCCGCGCTCTTTATCCGGCATACTGCTGAGTGAGCTTAATTCAGTGATACAGCGCTGCGAATAACCAAAGTTGCGGGCTTCTTTCACGGCTTCTTCCAGCATATCATGCGTTGGGTCGGCCATGGCAGCCATTTGGTCGCCTTCGTCCATACGGCGTTGAATTTCTTGGGCGGCGTTGATTTGCGCTTCAGTAATCCATTCCATAATCATGGCAATGCAGGCTTCGCGTCCCATCCAACGTGCCGGCAGCAAGTTCCAAGTGCCGATTGGCAGATAGTTTTCCATGGTTAACGTGCCGTTTTTTAGGTTTTGAATAGCGCGCGGAGCCGCTGGATCGCGCATTTCCATATAGTAGCCTTCCAGCACTTCTTTATCTTTAGCGTCCAGCTTGCCCTCATAAATTCGCCCGATAAAATAATCGTTGGCGCGGGCGCGGTCACATTTAGACGCCACAAAGTTAATAAAGCCGGTTAGTGCGGCACGACCGGTATTTGACCAGTGCGGGTCAGTGCCGCCTTTAGGGTCTTCCACCAAAATGTTGCACATAGAGTCCACATACATATCGCGGTCCGGACCAGCATCAGGCATCGAGTTCGGCGACAGCGGATTCCAGCTTGGGTAATAAATACCTTCGCTCGGATTGTCTTCGGCACCCCAGTTAATTACAAACACGGGACCAACCTTAGCGCGGGCACCGGTAGTGGAATAGCAAAGTTCCGGCTTCGGGTCGTTTACGATAATGCTTAATTTATCGGAGTTAAAAATTGTCGGAATAACCACGCCGGCTGTTTTACCAGTACCCGGAGGAGCACAGCACAAAGTGGATAAGGTTTCTTTCAGCATTAAGAAACGCCCTTTAAATTTGCCCACAACCTGACAAAAGCCGTCAAATCCCAGCAGCGCCATTTTGTTAATGTCACGCAGTTCTGCGATTCGTGCCGAACCTTGAGTATTAACTTGGAATTTATACGGGCTGAGCAAAGAGCCGACAATCAAACCCACCGGCAGAGTAATAAACGGCAGAATCGGCAGCCACAAACTAAGTGAAAAAGCGCCGTGATAGCGGATAAGCTGCCTGAACCATTTGGCATACATTGCCCACAAATGGCTTGGTTTTTCTACAATCAAACCCAAAAACTTTTGTATCATTTCAAAAGATGCTTTTGAAATACCGTGTCCAACCAAATATGACAAGGGCAGGGCAAAAACAAACAGAAAAATTGTCAGTCCCAAACAAATCAGAAAAGTAATCATCATCCAGCGGACGGCGCTGTCATATTCTTTCCATTCTTCACCACGTTCTTTTAATGCCATTTTAACCTCTATTTAATGTTTTTTAAAACTTTGCGCAAACGGTTGAGTTCTTTGTGGTCGATTTGTCCGTCGGCTTCATCAAGCGACTTTGAAAACAGATGAATTTCTTTCGGTGCGCCGCGGTTGATTCTAGTTACTTCAATATCCATTTTATTCCAAACTTCAAACATATCGTCGGCATTGATAATGTTTGCCATTTGCACCACCACATAAGATTTAACTTCTTGCTCAAAGTCTTCTTCGGCAAGTTTATCACGAATCACATTGCGCGCAACATCTAATTTGCGTACCGGTGAAATTCTATGGCTGTTTTCTGAAAACCACAGAGGCTCTTCGCCGTTAAACAATTCTTCATCAGCCAACCAGTCGCCGTTTTCCTTGTCTACCAAACACAAACAGATTTCTGTTTCGGAAACGCCGACAAAGTCAATCACAGTGTTGTTGACATTAACTCCGGCGATAACGTCGTAGCCTTTTTGCTGCAGGCTGTCATAAACCGGACTGTGCGGAGTATTAGCCTCATCAGAATCATCAGAGCTGTTGTTTTGTTTATTGCCGCGGTTAGACTTGTCCGCTTTGGAATCTGTACGATTTTGCTTGTTATTTTTCTGCCGCGGGTCTTTGCCGCCATTGTCAGAATTGCGGTCGTTTTTGTTGTTGCGGCGATTGTTGCTGCGCGGCTGGAAATCCTCGTCATCTTCATCATCGTCATCATCAAAAACAGGTTTTTTCGCCGAACGCTTAGAGCCGCTGTCGTCATCGCGTTTATTTTTGCGCGGCTGGAAATCCTCGTCATCTTCATCGTCATCATCATCAAACAGAGGTTTTTTTGGCTTTGCCGGTTCTTTTTTCTTTAAGATATCGGCTTTTTCAAAAGAATCTATATCCAAATCAAAATCATCGTCATCATCATCAAATTTGAATAAAGCATGGTCGATAGTTGACGGAATGTCGGTTTTTCTTGCTGTTTTAGACGCCGCTGGCGCCGAGGCGCTCGGGGCTGTTGGAACTTGACGGACTTGCGATGGCAAAACCGCGTTGCCGCCCACGCCAGCCGTTACCGGAGCTGCCGATTTATTGTCGGAATAATCAGAAATAGGCATTCTGAAACCAACACCGGCAGGGCGTACCTGTTTATATGATTTTTTCTTTACCACGCCGTATTTATTGTTGGTTTTAATCACATTGATAGGAGCTTTAATCAAGCGGCGGTAAAGCATAATCGGCGACATTATAATGTCATATATAATGCGTTCCCACGCCACCATGCACAGCGTCCACCAACCAGTGATAAGCATTGGGAAAAATGTCACGAGAATAATCACAAAAGCCCATTCTTTAGGCGCGCGAATTACCCAGCCCGCTTTCCACAGCGCATAGGCTTGGCGCCAGTGATCAGGCCAAAAAATATCAAAGTGCCAGTTGCAGAGCATAATTACGCGAATGCCCTCTACGAAGACAATGCTCCATAGGCACCCCACGATAATTATTCTTGCAAAGACAATTAAGGATTTCACCCGCTTTACTCCATATTTTTCTTGTCAGTATAAAACGAATTTATAAAGAGAGTGTTAATTGATGTCATTTTCTATCTTTTCAACAATTTCTTTTCTAAATTGCGCTGTATCGGTTTTAGGATTCTTTTTATTTTCCAGCTCTATACGCTCTTGCACCAGTTGTTCTATAGTTTTTCTCTCCTCAATTTTCAGGTTTTTAATATTTACTTCCGGCATACCGCCGCTGTATTTGTCCATTCCCAAATTTGCCAGCCAGTTAACAGGCTTGGTAATCAGGTTCATATATTGATATTTAATTAACTTGCGCCAAACAAAAAATATCAATGGAAAATATGAAAAAATCCCAATCAGCATAAATAAATCGCCGGCTTTCAAAACTCCGCCGTCATCCCAATAATTGCGGATAGAGGCATAGGTTTGCGGAGCCATAATGTCTATTTGATAGCAGTAAAAAAAGGCAAGCTGGTAGATTAGCAGCAGCAAAGCGCTGAACAATGCTCCGGCGGCTAAAACACAAATGCAGTGAAGAGTCTTTTCTATCATTTTTTTCAGCGTCCTTGCGATGTTTTCCAAAGATTGTTTAAGCCATTATTTTTGTCGTTCAATATTTTACCGGAATTTTCACCTCTCAGTATTTCTTTTTTCAGCTGTCTGAATTTAGTTTCGCGGGAATTATGCTCTTCCTGAGAAGTGGTCTCTTGTTGCATTTTTCTATTGAACTTGTCATTTAACTCATCTAGCGGAGATTTTGTAAGGCGCTCTACTGCATCAGCCCGCAAGTCTTTAATTTCGTCCTTGTGCCCTTTAACAAGTACAGAATAGCCTAAGTTATCAATGTTTTTAAGCTTTTTTATAGCCGAATAGCTCTCAATAGAATCTTTAGACAGTCCTTTATTGAATAAGTCTTTTATAACACCGGTTTTGGCGCGGCTGAAGTTTTCTTCATTCAAATCTTTCAGCAGTTTTTTCTGACAGTCAATGGTTTTATCGGATAAAGTATCAAGATATACTTTGATAAAATCGCCTTTTGCTTTTTCAATCTTTTCTTTATCAGTTATGCCTTCTTGAGCTGCTTTTAGTTCTGCAAATAATTGTAATTTTTCAAGGTTTTCCAGCAATTCTTTGGTTTTTTCTATAGTTCTCTTTTTTAGCTTTGTATCCATCTCTTTAGCGGTTAAATCGCCCAAGTTATATTGGAATTGCACTCCGCGTTTGGCACGTCCGCTGCCCATTCCTTCATAGGCTATTTCGGTGGCAGCCAGCTCAACGGCTAAAGCATAAAGCTGAGTTTCTTCATCTTGATTTTTATCATAATTTTGAATAATGCCTTTAACTTTGTTGGTGCAATGCTGCGGGTCTTGCTTGTATTCGGTATTTATCATGCAGATAAATTGCTTAGTTTTGTCGTTTTTCGGATTCAAAACCGTCCAAGTCTGCGGGTCTTTGCCTAAGTTAGCGGCAACTTCTTTCCACATTGCCAGTCTTTTATCTTTATCAACCGAGTAACCGTCTCTTAATTTTTTAGCACCGTCGGTCAGCAGATATTGTCCGCCTTTTTGAAATTCACTGACTCTGTTTTTCTGTTTTTCTTCTTTATTTTTGCTGTTTTCCATGCATTTTTTATCAAATTTTTCGCACAGGTTGTCCACTTTGTTATCAGACCAGCGGACTCCTTTGCGAATTGTCCAATTCACAGATGCTAAGAACCATTGGTTATACATATAATCAATAATGTCTTGTTCTTTTACAAGATCGATGTCAGAATTGCCGCTTTTAGCGGAATCATCTTTCGGAGCTTTTGTAACATCGGCGTCGACTTCATCTTCTTCTTTTTTGTTAGATTCTTCCGCAACATTTACTTTAACCGGTTTTTCTTCAACCGGTTTTTCTTCAACCTTAACTTTCAGCGCTTCGCCGTCTATTTCCAAATTTCCTTTTTCATTGCTGTTGTCTTCAATGCTGACCTGCAGAGCATTTGCGAAATCTTTGCTGTCTTCGGCGTTTTTAGAATATATATCTTTCGCATTTTTTCCGGCGCGGTTTGGCAAATCCATCGGTACGCCGAGTTCTTCCATTTTTTCCAAACAGTCTTCATAGTTTTGCAAATTATCCGACAGCTTGTTTTTTCCTTCTTCCGAAAAAGAAGGATTTTCATGATTTGCTTTTTCTTTGGCGGCTTCAGCTTGCTGAGCGGCAGCGGTGGCAAAAGTCTCACCGGTTTGCGAATGGCTGGATTCCATAAATGTTTCAAGTTGTTCCGAACTGATAATGCCTTTGTCGGCAAGTTCTTTTACTTTGCTGATGTTCATCATCATTTTGTCTAAAGAAGCAAATCCTTTCTGTTTTGTCATTTGATTCGGAAACAATTTATCCGTAAATTCCTTAGATACTAACAATTTGGGATTTTTAGCCAGCAATTCCGAAAATTTTTTGTCGGAGGCGTTTTCTTTTACTGCCTTTAAAAAGAGATTAGCCGCTTTTTTCAATTGCATTTCTTCTTGCTTGTTATCAGCCATTGTTGTTACTCCATTTACTACTTTCTTGCCAATATACCATAAAAAAAGATTTTTGTCTATTATTATTTATTGCTAAACTTTGAGTCTTTTCAAAAAGTTACCGATTTCCAAATTTATGCGGATACCGTCCTTTGGTGATACTTTTACCAAGCCAAACCAGCGCGGTTTTATTTTGCTGAAGTCAATCGGGGCAAAAATCGCTGGATTGGTGGTTAACGCCTTAAACGCGCCGTCAACGTCTTTTTGCGCCACTCTAAAATAATTGCTTATCAGCCTGTCTGCGTCTACCGGAAAATTTTTTGCCGCTAAAGCTTCGGTAAATTTGCGCTGTCTTTCTTTGCGGTTCATATATTCTTCATACATAAGACGCTTGATGTGTTTTTCCTGATATTTTAAAAACTTAGCTTGATAGCTTAATTCACACCCTTCTATGTCTATTAAAATTTCAACATATGAAATAACTGCCAGCTGCAAATCATTGTCAGTCAGTTTTTCTGCAAAGCTCAAAAATTCTTCATCGCTGGAGTTAAGCGGAAATGTTCCTACTTGTTCAGGAAACATTTTGCACAGCAATACCCAGCCGGCGGCAATATCGCTAGTAAGAATATGTCCCACGCTTGGTTTATAGTTCGGGTAAAGGTCTTCAACCGAAAACGTGCACATATACGGAGTGTTTAGTTTAGTCAACGACAGTTTATTTACGGAGTTGTAATAATTCATAAAGGCTTGCGCCAATTCAGATTCATCATTGCCGAGCGTCGGTTCTTCTTGGGCATTTTGAGCTTCGGCTTTGGCGTCTTGCAAAGAAGAAACTAAGGCGTCGTCCATATCGTTTTGCGAAATAAAGTTATTAACTGCTTGGTCTTCTGGACTCAAAGCAGAAGCATAGTCAATCTCATCTTCTTGCAATTCATCATCATCTTCGGCAGTGCCGTCATTGTTTTGATTGTTTTTAAGTTGGCTGATTTTTTCTTCCGCCGGCATAGACGAAGCTTTTTCAGCCGATTCTTCTTCCAAAGAATCATTTATAAAGCTGTTTAACAGTTTTTCAAAGTCATCATCTTCCATCACATCGCTGTTTGCCATGTTTTTACACTCCCGAATATTTGCAGAATCTTTACTTGCATTTAGCGGCAAGACCATTTAATTATACAATATAACTTAAAGATACTTAACAAAGGCTAAAAATGAATATGGAAGAAACAATATTTTCCACTCCGGAAGTGACTGATAGCGATAAAAAGCAGCGTTTAGATAAATTCTTGGCAAAGGTGCTGCCGGTTTTTTCCCGTTCGCAGCTGCAGCGGTTGATTGCCGACGGCAATGTGCTGGCGGAAGATGTTGTTATTTCTGACAATTCCTATAAAGTAAAAGTCGGCGATTCGTTTACGGTTACCGTGCCTCCGGCAGAAGAGGCGGAGCCGCTTGCCGAGGATATTCCTTTGGAAGTGGTCTATGAAGATAGCGACTTATTGGTGGTTAACAAACCGGCAGGTATGACTGTTCACCCTGCCGCCGGTGTTTCACGTGGAACGCTGGTTAACGCCTTATTATTCCATTGTCGGGACAGTTTGTCGGGAATCGGCGGGGTCAAACGCCCCGGCATTGTGCACCGCATAGACCGCGAAACCAGCGGTTTGCTGGTGGTGGCAAAAAATGACAATGCCCATCGTTTTTTAAGTGAACAGTTTGCCGAACATTCAATTGAGCGCACATATTATGCGGTGGTTTACGGTGTGCCTAATCCGCTTGCCGGACGAATTGACGGCAATATAGGGCGCAGTCCGGCTGACCGCAAAAAAATGGCGTTGGTAGCCAGTGGCGGCAAGCCTGCAGTTACGCATTACAAAACACTGCAAGTGTTTAAAAATGCGGTTTCTTTAGTGCAGTGCAACTTGGAAACCGGACGCACTCACCAGATTCGGGTACACCTAACAAGTGTAGGAAATGCTTTGGTCGGTGACAAAGTTTATGTAAAGAACCATAAAACAGCTGTTAATTTGCCGCAAAATCTAAAAAATTATGTAAATGATTTTCCGCGGCAAGCCTTGCATGCAAAGAGTTTGGGGTTTGTTCACCCTCGCACGCAAAAGTTTATGCAGTTTGATTCTGAACTGCCTTCAGATATGGCTGAGCTAGTGCAAAAACTTTCAGAGTAAAGCTAATCTTTAGTTGATATTTAGCTAAAAATAAAACTAAAGTATAGGTTGTTTATAAAAATTTTCCTCTATATCATACTTCTAAACAACTAACAGGGGAAGTGAATGTAATGGAAAATTTAACAGCACTTACCGGAGTTGATTTTTCTCCGGAAATTAACATGGCTAGATATTTGCAAAACATTCGTAAATATCCGATTTTAACTCAGGAAGAAGAATATAAGCTGGCAACAAAATATAAAGAAACCGGCAACAAAGATGTGGCATATCAACTTATTACCTCGCATTTACGGCTGGTGGTTAAAGTGGTTTCGCGTTATCGCGGTTACGGTTTGCCGGTAAGTGAAATGATTTCCGAAGGCAATATTGGTTTGCTGTATGCCATTGACAAGTTTGAACCGGATAAAGGCTTCCGTTTTTCTACTTATGCTTTGTGGTGGATAAAAGCCTCGGTGCAGAAATATATTTTAAATTCTTGGTCGTTGGTTAAACTCGGCACCACCGCTGCGCAAAAGAAGCTGTTTTTCAACTTGCGTAAAATTAAAAACAGCTTGAATTTAGTGGACGACCGCGAACTCTCATCTGATGTTTTAAAAGATATATCCCGCTTGCTTGATGTCAGTGTGCAGGAAGTTACGGATATGAATATGCGCTTGAAGGCTCATGACGGTTCGCTTAATTCTCCGGTAGACAGCGATTCTGAGCGCACGGCCGAATGGATGGATTTTATTTCGGACGGCAAGCCTAATCAGGAAGAACGCTATGCCTATAAAGAAACCATGAACTATCGGCGCAAATTGTTTAATCAGGCAATCACGGTATTAAACCCGCGGGAAAAAGATATTTTGTTTAAACGTCGTATGAGCGATGAAACCATAACTTTAGAGGATTTAAGTCAGGCTTATAACATCTCAAAAGAACGAGTGCGCCAAATAGAACTAAATTCTATTCGTAAAATTTCTAAAGCCATAGAGGTTTTGCAGTAGTCAATCACTTGAAAAGTGTTTTTTATCACATATCTAGGAGTCAATCAAAAGTTTAGAGAGGCTCAAGATAAAATGAAAAAGGACACGTTCAAAAATTTGCTTATTTTAATTCTGTTATTGATAATAGCGGGCGGTGCGTTGTTTTTGTATATGCATAAGCACCCGCAGCTGGTTGAAAAGGCTGAACCAAGCAGTTTACCTGCTGTGTCGGCGGAGTTTCCCGAGCCGCAAGACGTTGAGGTGGCTAAAAGTTTTATCGGACGCGTCGCCGCCGTGCGCAGTGTAAATATTTTGCCGTATTTAAGCGGATATATCACGCAGATTCCGGCAGACAGCGGACAAACCGTCAATAAAGGCGATGTTATCGTTATATTAAAACAGGACGAATATAAAACAGCTCTTACTTCGGCGTATGCAAAAATTCTTTCCTGCGCCGCCGATTTGCAGAACGCGCAAAGCCAATATAATCGTTTGCAAAAGGCCGGAGCCAAGGCGGTGTCGCAAACCGAGCTTGACAATGCTAAAACCGCATTGTTAAACGCCGAAGCGGCTTCCAAGCAAGCAGAGGCTGAGTTTGAAACAGCGCGCATAAATTTGAATTATACTTTTGTACGGGCTCCGTTTGACGGAGTATTGGGCAATATCAACGTTGCCGTCGGCGATTTTGTTTCACCGGATATGTCGCCGGCTTTGGTGCGGATTGTGCAATATAATCCGGCGCGGGTAATTTTTTCGGTAACGGATAAAGAATTTTTGCAAAATCATGATTTGTTTGCCGATAAAGTTAAAATTATTCTTTCAGACGGAGAATTGTACCCGTTTTCCGGCAAAGTGATTTATACTGAAAATGCTTTGGAAAAAAGCACTAATACTTTGGCTGTTTATGCCGAGTTTGAAAATCAAAAGCGAGTTCTTGTGCCAAATGCCTATGTAAAAGTTTTGTTGGAGCATACATATAAAAATGTGCTGCTTCTGCCCAAAAATTTGGTGCAGATAAAAAATGACGGTTACACGGTTTATGTTTTGAAAAATAAAATAATTGCCGAAAAAACAATAAAAGTCATTACCGAAAAAGACGGCGATTATGTAGTTAAAAATGATTTCGGCACCGGTGAAATGCTTATAACTCAAGAAATTGAACCAAGGTTATTGGGGCAAAAGGCAGAGGTTGAATCAGCTCAGACAGAGGAGAAATAAGCTATGTTTTCGGCATTTTTTATCAATCGTCCGCGTTTTGCCATTGTGCTTTCCATTGTGCTTATAATTTTGGGCTTGCTTTCGCTGGCTGTTTTGCCGGTGGCGCAATATCCGGAAATTACTCCGCCGCAAATAGTCGTTTCCACTACATATTCCGGCGCTGGTTCGCAAGTGCTGGTTGATACGGTTGCCGTGCCGATAGAAAATGAAATCAACGGCGTGGAAAATATGCTTTATATGTCTTCGTCTTCTGATGATAACGGTTCCTACGAACTGACGGTGACATTTGATGTCGGGACAGATGCAGATATTGCGCAGGTAAAGGTGCAAAACCGCTTGCAGCAGGTAACATCGGAGCTGCCTGATGAGGTTAATCAATATGGAGTAAGCGTCAAAACGCAAAACCCGAATATTTTAGCGCTGTTGGTTTTACGTTCGCCGAACCATACTTATGATGATTTATTTTTGAGCAACTATGCTTATACCAACATAAAAAATGCCTTGGCTCGTGTTAAAGGTGTGGGTGGGGTGCAGATATTCGGTCCGCAATACAGTATGCGCATTTGGCTGAATTTGGATAAGCTGAATGCTTTGGGGCTGAACAGCAGTGATGTAATGAATGCTGTAAAAAGTCAAAATGTGCAGGCATCGGTCGGCAGCATTGGTTCTGCACCCAGTGCTAAAGATAATAAAATGGTTCTGTCGCTGACGGCAAAAGGCTTGCTGAACAGTGTGGCAGATTTTGAAAATATTGTCATCGCTTCCGGTGCCGATGGTGCTCAAATATATCTTAAAGATGTGGCAAAGGTTGAGCTTGGAGCGGATACCTATAATATAAAATCCGGTTTTAACAATGCTCCGGCGCTGATTATGGCAATCAATCAGCTGCCAAATTCCAATTCTTTGCAGATTATGGATAACCTGCGCCAAAAAATTGCCGATTTAGCAGAAGTTTTGCCTGATGATATGGACTTTCAGGTTGCTTATGATTCCACGGAATATGTGCGCGCCTCCATTCAAAGTATTATAGATACGCTGGTTATTACCTTTTTGCTGGTGGTGCTGGTAACTTATATTTTTCTGCAAAAATTGAAAACCACGCTTATCCCGCTGTTTACAATTCCGGTGTCGCTGATTGCTACTTTTATAGTGGTGTATCTTCTTGGGTTTAACATCAACATATTAACATTGTTTGCAATGATTTTGGCAATAGGCTTGGTGGTTGATGACGCCATTATTGTGGTGGAGCGGGTGCAGTATTTGATTCTGAATGAAAAACAAGACGCAAAAACCGCCTCAATCATCGCAATGCAGCAAATCGGCAGCGCCATTGTCGCCACCACGTTTGTTTTGCTGGCTATCTTTATTCCAGTTGGTTTAATGGCGGGAATTACCGGTAAAATCTATCAGCAGTTTGCGGTTACAATTGCTACGGCTGTTACTTTTTCGGCGGTCAACGCCTTGACTTTAAGTCCGGCTTTATGCGCTATATTTCTGCGCGGCGACGAAAACTCTCAGCCGCACGGCTTTTTTGCTTGGTTTGATAAAATGCTGGATAAAAGCAAGGGGCACTACTTAAAAGCAGTTGTCTATTTTTCCGAACATTTGAAAATTATGCTGTTGTGTATGCTGGGAACAATGGGGTTGATTGCCTTAGGTTTTGTTTATACGCCGACTTCATTTTTGCCGGAAGAAGATCAGGGCATTATTTTTGCTAATATCCAATTGGCAGATACTTCCAGTATAAACGAAACCAATAAAGTTTTGGGCGAAATGAAGGATAAAATACTCCAAGCCAAAGGCGTTAAATATTTTATTTCAGTTGCCGGCTACAGTATGCTCGGCGGCAGCGGTGAAAACGTGGCTTTGGGCGTTATCGGATTAGATAATTGGGACGAACGGAAATCTAAAAATTTATCAATAGAAGCCATAAGCAGCGATTTGCGGTGGCAATTTTCCGGCAATAAACAGGCGGTTATAAACTTTTTTGCTCCGCCGGCAATTCCCGGAGTTGGGCAAAGCAACGGCATATCATGGGATTTTGTTACCATGAACGGCAATACTTCGCCGCAAAAGCTATATGAGCAGCTTCAGAAATATTTACGCACCATAAATAAAAGCGGATATTTTGACTATGCTTTCACCACTTTTACTGCGCAGACGCCGCACATATATTTAGACATAGACCGCAAAAAGGCGGAATATTATAAAATTCCGGTGTCGTCGCTGTTTACTACTTTGCAAAATAACTTAGGTTCGCGCTATATCAATAACATAACTCTAAGCGGACAGGTCAATAAAGTTATTTTGCAGGCAGATTATCAATACCGCCGCCAGCCGGAAGATATAGGAAATTTATATGCGCGCTCGTCTGATGGTAATTTAGTGCGGATAAATAGCTTTGCCGAAGTTAAAAATGAACTTTCGCCCAAAATTATTTATCGCTTCAATCAATATACGGCAGCATCGGTAACCGCCCAGTCTAAAGTCGGCGTAAGCAGCGGCACGGCTTTAAATGAAATAGAACATTTGGAAAAAGAGCTGCCGAAAGAATATGGAATTTGGTGGACTGGTTTAAGCTTGCAAGAGGTGGAAACCCGAGGTTTGGCAGTGATTCTGATTAGTTTGGCGGTGGTTTTCTGTTATTTGTTTTTGGTAGCTTTGTATGAAAGTTGGCTTTTGGCGTTAGCGGTTATATTTTCGACAGTTTTTGCAATCTTAGGCGCCTTGGTCGGATTGCTGTTTATGGGACAGTCGCTCAGTATTTACGCGCAGCTGGGATTGATAATGCTTATCGGTTTGGCAGCGAAGAATGCTATTCTTATTGTGGAATTTACCAAAATGTATCGTGAGCAGGGATTGGATATAACCGAGGCAGCGCGCCGCGGCGCCGAAGAACGCTACCGTGCGGTTTTGATGACGGCGTTTACCTTTATTTTAGGCGTGTTTCCAATGATTGTGGCAACCGGCGCTGGTGCCAGCTCGCAAATTGCCATCGGCTCATCGGTGTTTTACGGCATGATAGCAGCGACTTTAATTGGCATCATCTTTATTCCGGCGCTGTTTGCCTTTTTTGAGCATGTAAAAGAATATTTCGGTCCGCGTGATATTAGTAAAACGGAGGATAAAAATGCGTAAAACAAGTTCTGTGCTGGTTATGTGTTTTGCGGCGGCAGCCTGTACAGTAGGACAGGACTATGCCAAAACCAACCGCTACAATGACAGCGTTATAAAACAGGAATTGGCGTTAAAAAACGGAGTTCAGCCGGCAAAAAATTGGTATGCCTTATTTGGTGACGAGGATTTAAATCGTCTTATTGATATGGGGTTGCAAAACAGTACAGATATAGAAGTTGCTGTATCTCGCCTAAAACAAGCGCGCGCGTCTTTGAAAATAAGTCAAGCCGGATTTTTGCCGCAAATAAACGGACGCGGCGGCTATGACTATCAAAAAAACAGCAAAAATATCGGTCCGACCGCCGACAGTCATTATTACTCCGCCGGATTCGATGCTTCATGGGAATTTGATTTATGGGGTAAAGGACGTCGGCAAGATGAGGCGGCTGCAGCTCAGCTGAAAGCGGAAAGCTATACGTTGAGCAATGTTAAAACCGTGGTGGCGGCAGAATTGGCTGCAAATTATATCAATATGAAATTAGCAGCAGAAAAATTGCGGATAGCGCGTCAAAATTTAGCTTTGCAAAAAGACATATTTTCAACGGTTTCCGCTAAATATAAAAGCGGATTAACCGATGATATAGCTTATAATCAGGCAGAATATTTGGTTGCGGCGACAGAAGCGCAGATACCAGCGTTGCAAAGCGAAATGGAGCAATATAAAAATACACTGGCGGTGTTGGCGGGAGTTTTGCCGTCGCAGCTGCCGGTGGATAGCGAAAAAAAATCTCCGATATTTGCCGGCAGTTATCAGTATAATACCAAAGCCTTATATGCCTTGCCGGCAGATGTAATTCGCAATCGTCCCGATGTGGCGGCGGCAGAGCAAAATTTGATAGCGCAAAATGCTTTGGTCGGTGCGGCGGTGGCAGATTTATATCCAAATGTCAGCATATCGGCGCTGTGGGGCTATGCCGCCAGCGGGGGCAACAGCCTGTTTAATTCTAAAAGTCAAAGCTATAATTATGAACCATTGGTTTCTGTTCCGCTTTTGGATTGGAACCGGCTGCAAAATCAGGTAGAAAAACAAAAAGCGCAAAAGGAAGAGGCTTTTGCGCAATATAAAAAATCGGTGCTTTCTGCCGTTGCAGAGCTAAAAAATGCGATGATTGCCGTGCAGAACGAGCTGAAAAGCAATCAGGCGCAAAACAACGCTGTGGCAAAAATGAACAAAGTTGTTTCAGCTTCTGCCGAACGCTATCGTAACGGCTTAATTGAATTTTCCGATTTTTTGACAATGGAGCAAAACCGCTTGCAAGCGCAAAACAACAGCTTGCAAAGCAAGGCGCAGGTATTTCAAAATTTGGTTGCGTATTATAAAGCTTGCGGCGGCGGTTATTTGCTGTAAATATCTTCTAAAGGCACGCGGTCGGTTCCTTTTTGCGGATTATAAACAAAAACGTTAGTCACGGTCGGAATATCATATTTTCTGTGCCAATAGCCTTTTTCTTCCATGCAGAGACGATATTCGCGCGGGTCGGAGTCGGCAGAATCTCTGATGGAATTTACCAATAAAGGCGAAGCGCCGCGGTATGGCACGTAGCTTGCCCAAATTCCTTTTGTTTTGTGCCAGTCAACCACAATGTTATAGCGATATTCTTCTGAATATAACCAACTGCTGAAATCAGGCCAATGCAGCCAGCCTTCGGCTTTTTTCAAACATTCGGAATGGTCGCGGGAAAATTTTTGCACGCCGGTGCGTTCTCTTTCCCAGTGATAAATAATCTGTCCTTCTCCGCCCCAAGAAGAGCAGGAAGTCAAAAAAGCCAATGTTGCCAGCAGTAAATATCTCATATTAAAAATCCAAATCGTCATAATGTTTAGCCGGATAAATACCCTTGAATCTATCGCCTAAAATGTCTTTGAAACTTGGTCGTGATTTAATTTTAGAATACCAAAGCTTGGCATTTTTATAGTCTTCCCAAGGCACATCACCCAAATAGTCTATAATAGAGAGCTGTGCGGCGGCGCTGATATCGGCAAGTGAAAAATTATTGCCGGCTAAATAGTTGTACCGCTCGGTAATCCAGTCTATATATTCCAAATGAAAGCGCAGGTTATTTATTCCTGCCTTGATGCGGCGGGATTCCGGCGGCTGTTGTAAAGCAAAACGCTTATATATTTTTTCTCCGGCGATATATTGATAAACTTCATGGCTGAATTTGTTGTCAAACCAATCAACCAAACGCCGGATTTCGGCACGCTCTTTATTGTTGCCGTTAATCAGGCGGTTTTGGGTGTAGGTTTCTTCCAAAAATTCAGTGATGGCATAGTTGCCGGAAATGATGTTTCCGTCATAAATAAACACAGGGAGCTCGCCGGCAGGATTTATTTTCATAATATCCTTCGACAATTTCCACGGATTTTCTTCTTTCAAAACAAACAGCATTTTTTTCTCTGCCATCAAAATTCTGATTTTGCGGCATTGAGGCAAAACACTATTATGCACCAAAAGAACCATTTATAAAACCTCCTTAAATTCCATCAAGCACTTCATCAATAGATTTTTCTTTTTGTTGCTGCTCCACAATTTTCCCGCCGTTGTTTGTCCCTGGAGCATCGGTAACCGGTAGTTCTGTATCGGCGGCAGCAGGCACAATATGGCTGGCAAAAGCCGGCGGCACAATACCTTGATTTTTAGTAATTTCCTCTTCTACCATGCGTAAAATTTCTTTTTTTACGGCATTGCCGAAATCCGGTTTATTAAATTCTTGAGTTAATATTTTTTCATACAGAGACATTTGCGGCGTTAATTTTGACAAGGCAACAAAAACCGGAATTTTGAACAGCGGTTTTGTGGAATATGACAGATATTGCTCAATGCCGTAGCGGCTTGCCATTATGCGGTTATAATACAAACCGCCGATAATATAGTCAGCCTCGCCGGTGAATAATTTTTCATAAGTATCGTAAGGAGATTCAAGATAAGTCAGTTTAAGCGGTTTAATTTTACGTAAAACAAAATCGCTCAGATATTCTGTTTTGCTGATAACTCCTTTAAGGTTAGTCAGGTCTTTGGCAGATTTTATTTTTTCCTGCGTTTCCGGCAGCGTGATAACGTGAATAGGGTTGGAAACTACCGCCGGATACACTAATTCTATGCCGGTAAACATTTTAGTATTGGAATAAGCGCCTAAAAAAAACTGGGATTTTCCGCTTCTGATATCCAAAATCACATTTTCAAGTGTCGGAATACCCATAAAATAGCTGATTTTTAGTTTAAATTCATTTCTTTGCGCAATATCCTGTAAAGGTTTCAAAAATGCGCTGTAATAAATAGAGTTTGAGCGATTGTCTAATTCATAATAGGAAAAAGGCGGATAATCCGGCAAGCCGATAACAGACACATCGTCTTTCAAATAGCTTTCTTTTTGCACCATATGTTGGGCAAAACAGCTTTGCGCCGCTGCCGTCAGCAAAAATAAAATATAAAACAAAAGCCTTTTCATCTGCATTCCTTATTCTTTCTGCAATAATGATAAATAAATTGTGTTAAAAAGGTTTTAATCATTTGCAAGAAAACAATAAATTTGCCACTATCATAATAACAAAAATAGAAAAGTACAAGATGATAAATCAGGATAATATAAAATTTGCTAAAAACTTATTTTTAACGCCTCAAGTTTCGGTTACGGCGGTGGTGTCGGGCTTGGGCGGCACCGGAAAAACTTGGATATCCATAACGCTGGCTCATGCCTTGAATTTGCTGCATAAAAGCGTTTTGCTGTTTGATGCTGACAATGGTTTGCTAAACACTGATTTTCAGCTTGATTTAGACTATAAGCATTACCTTAATGAAGTTATTGACGGAAAAATTACCCTAAATCAGGCAGTGACGCCTGTAAACAAAAAAAAGTTTGATGTAATCAGCGGCGTAGTCGGCAGTGATTTGCTGGAAAGCGTGCCCACCGGACGATTGCAGATTATGCGTGAAGATTTGGCTTTGCTGGCGCAAAATTATAATGAAGTGGTTATAGATTTGTCATCTTCTGAAAAAGTCTTGTCTAATTTGCTGCCTCCTGCGAATATAATTTTAATTTGCACCGGCGAACCGGCAAGCGTGGTTTCAACCTATGATTTTTTGCAAAAGAGCGGGCGGAACATTCCATATAAGAGTTTGCAAATTTTAATAAACTATGCTAATTCTTATGAAGAGGGAATAAGAACCTATGACACGCTGCGGCATGCCTGCGAGCAATATATGTCGTCAACTCCTCGTTTGCTGGGAGTAGTCCGCCGCGATACCCGCGTGCGCGACGCCATAAGGAACCATGTTTTGCTCCTGAATCGCTATCCAAACTCGGAGGCGGCGGAAGATATAATGAATATAGCCAAAAAGTTATGGCTGAAAGGAACTGTAGATGAGCACGGATTTTGATGCTAAAGGTTACTACAAAGTGCTGGAAGTTTTACCTGACGCTCCATTGTCGTTAATCAAACGGCAATATTACGACCGTGCCAAATATTGGCATCCTGATCACAACAACGATGCCAATGCAGTAGAGATTTTCCAAAAAATTTCCGTGGCATATAATGTGCTGAAGTCTCCGGAAAAGCGCTTGAGATACGATTTGTTGTCGATAGTTTATAATGAAAAAGATTTTCCTGATATGGATTCGCTGAATGCCTATAAAAATCAAAAAGGCAAAGACGACGCGGCACTGCGGGTTTTGAAACAGCGGCGTATAACGGCGTTTTTCAGTGGTTTTAACAAAAAAGAAACCAAAGATATCTGCAATTATGCCGAGGCAAAAGATATGGTGCTTTCTACTTCGGCGTCAAATTGGCTGCGTGGCTGGTGGGGAATAAAAGCTTTTCGCGAAAATCTTGCTGCGCTCAAATTTAATTATAATTCCGTGCAGGCAAATGATGAAGATAACTTAAAATTGCTGGTGCACAACGCCGCGGCATATGAAAACGCCGACTGCAAGGAGCTGGCATGGATTTATGCCAAGCAGGCGCAGCTGATGACCAAACAGAACAGCCGTGAAAATGCTTTGCTGCAGAAATTTATTGATAATTTGGACTATCACCCTCAAAAAGCCGTTGCTTTACCTAAATGGTCGGCGGCGGAATTAAGGCTGCGTCAATTATTACTGCCGGTATTTTTAGCCGCGGTGGCAGCTGTTTATGCCGTTTTCTTAATGGGAAAAATCGGATTGGTTAATTTGCCTCATCATTCCAACACAAGTTATTATAAAGAAATGGAAATCGGCGGCGTCCGCGTGGCAGATGACCAAATTGAAAGCCGCATAATCAAAGTTGACGGCGATAAAAGCGACGACAGCTATATTTTTCATCTTAAAAAAGCCGGAAAAATTTATTACGGACCGGACAGCCGTTATGATGTTTTAAAAGAAGGCGTCGAAGGGCAAACCGTGCGGGTTGTCGGCTATACTCCGGATAAAGTTTGGTTCAAAATTATCATTGACAACGGCGAAGCCGGATATGTAAAAAGAAAAAATTTAGAAAAAGGAATGGGCAATCCTATTCCACCTCGTTCACACGTAAGATAAGGGTAATATGATATGGGACTGAAATTCGAAATTGATAAAAAAGTCGGCAAAAGCCGTTTAGGACGCTTAATCACCAAACACGGCGTGGTAAATACGCCTGCGTTTATGCCGGTGGGAACCTGCGGTACGGTTAAAGCCATGATGTCGGAAAGCGTTGCGGCAACGGGCGCGGAAATTTTATTGGGCAATACCTATCATTTAATGCTGCGTCCGGGGGCAGATTTAGTTGAAAAAATGGGCGGACTGCACAAATTTATGAATTGGAATAAGCCGATTTTGACCGATTCCGGCGGTTTTCAGGTTATGAGTCTGAGCGGTCTGCGCAAATTAACAGAAGAAGGTGTAACTTTCCGTTCGCATGTTGACGGCAAAAAGTTCTTTTTAAGTCCGGAAGAGTCCATGAAAATTCAACATAAATTGGATTCGAATATTACCATGTGCTTGGATGAATGTACGCCATATCCTTCAACCTATGAAACCTGCGCCAAGTCTATGCGGATGTCTATGCGTTGGGCAAAACGCAGCAAAGAAGCATTTGTTGACCGTGAAGGGTATGGTATTTTTGGCATTCAACAGGGCAATGTCTATAAAGATTTGCGGGAAGAATCTGCAAAAGCCTTGCGTGAAATCGGTTTTGACGGCTACGCTATCGGCGGATTGGCAATCGGCGAGGGGCAGGAAAAAATGTTTGAGGTTTTGGATTATGCTCCCAATATGCTGCCGGAAGATAAGCCGCGTTATCTAATGGGTGTAGGACGCCCTGACGATATTGTCGGTGCGGTTTTGCGCGGCGTTGATATGTTTGACTGCGTTATGCCGACCCGCTCCGGACGCACGGCGCAGGCATTTACCAAATACGGACCGATAAATATCCGTAACGCCCGCCACCGCGAAGATCCCCGCCCGCTAGAGGAAGGCTGCGACTGCCCGTTGTGCACGCATTACAGCCGCGCCTATATCCACCATTTGCAAAAATGCAATGAAGTTTTGGGAATTATGCTGCTTACATGGCATAACATTCGCTACTATGAACGTTTGATGCAGGGATTGCGTGCTGCCATTAAAAATGACACACTTTCAGAATTTGCCGCCGAATTTTACGCTAATCAGGCAAAAGGTGATATAGAGGAGCTGTAAAATATGGAAGAACAAACCTGTAATGTTGAAGAAAAAGTAATCCAAAGTTTTAAGGAGGCCAACAAAGAAGAGGGTATCCGAGTGTTTGTTGCCGGCGGCTCTCGTTCTGGTAATGATACGGCTTATGCGCAAGAGGCGTATAATTTGGGTAAAAAAATAGTCAAAATGGAGTTTAAGCTGGATTTTGGCTTGTCTAACAGCGGTATTATGGGCGCAGTTGCCAAAGGCGTGCTGGACGGCTGGAACAAGCGCCAATGTAAGCTGGAAGGTTCGCCGATTCAGGGCATTACGACCAAAAAATATTTTGATTTATATCCGAATGACGATGAGCTTATTAACAAAATGGATATTGTGGTTGCCAAAACCTTGGAAGAGCGCAAGCAAAAGCTTTTAGAGTCCGACTTTGTGGTTTTTGCCCCAGGGGGAGTTGGTACTTTGGACGAGCTTGCTTATGACTGCGTGGCAATGCAGGACGGTATGCTGCCGATGAAGCCGTTTATCATATATAACATTAACGGCTTTTTCCATCACTTGCTGGAGTTTTTGAAATACATTGCTCAAGAGGGATTCGCCAATCCGGTGCCGTTTATTGTGGTGGATAATAATGAGGAGCTGGAAATTGCTTTCCGCCTTTTGAAAAAGCGCTACATCAAGTGTGCGGACGGGCAGGAAGCTTATGCCAATGCGCGTCAGCTGGTTTATGAATTGCCGTATTTTATTAAACAGAAACTGAGCTATAATCTAGAAGTGGAAGATTGTATTGAAAAAATGCATCAAATCAACACATCTGGTACTTATCAGGAACGGACCGTTTTGCGTAATGAAATAGAAACCGCTTATTTGGAAAAAGAAATCAGCCGTATGTATGACCGCTTGGCTAAAACCGGACGTGATACCGGTAATGTCAGTGAAAAACTTACAAAGCTAAAGAAACGCCGTAAGGAACTGGAATGAGCGTATTTGGCTTTATATTCAATTATTTACGCAAAACAAAATTAATGGCGTCGATTATTTTGGTGGCGCTTATTGTCCGTATTATTGCCGAACGCGGACAAATTTATGCAATGTCGCAGGTTATAGGCTATTTGCCGAAATACGCTGACAATAACGCCGTTTTAACGCAGATTTTGCTGTTTATCGGATTGCTGGCGGCAATGTTGGTGTTAGAAGGGCTTGCTTTGTATATTTGGCGCTACACGGCCGGAAAGTTTATGCCATATTTTTGCAGTCTGGTTTATAAAGATATTTTTGTTGTGGTTCACCATCATTCAATTCGTTTTTTTAATGAAGAAATGACCGGTAAAATTGCGTCAAAAACCAAAAATATCGTTTCCGGAATTAAAGACATCTATGGACAAATAGTGTTTGGCGTTATACGCCCTGTAGGCGGACTGTTTGTTACTATGTTTTTGATATGTTACTCTAATTTGAAATTAGGGTTGATAATCTTTTTATTGAATATGATTTTCATGCTGCTTATGATCTATATTCGCAAAAGAATAGGCTCATTTTCCGAAAAGAGAGCCAGATTTGGAGCAGAAACAGACGGCGTTTTTATTGATACGGTTACCAATTCGGATTTGGTTAAGAGTTTTGCCAATTATCTGTACGAAAAAAAGCATTTTTATAAGGTGCTGAAAACTGCGGTCAAAGCCGAACAAGCCGAACGTACAAAGGACGCGTGGTTTGATTTTGAAGGAAAATTATGTTTTGCTTTAACCTATATGGCCTCGTGCTTGGCGGTTTTTTATTATTGGTATCTGCAAAAAATCGGCTTTGCCGATGTGGTGATGGCAACGTCATTGCTGAACGGTGTAATGTTTGATGTTATCAATATCGGCTTTTTTGTCAGTGAATTTTCCCAGTCTTACGGGCAGGTTAAAGACGGGTTGAATTTGATTTTTCAGCCTTGTTTGGTGCAAGACGCGCCGGACGCTCATAATATCAAAATGCGCAATCGCTCTATCAGTTTTGCCAACATAGATTTTTGCTATCCGCAGAAGGAAAATTTATTCAACAAGTTTTCGCTGAAGATAAAATCAGGGCAAAAAGTTGGATTAGTAGGACATTCCGGCAGCGGTAAATCCACATTGATTAAACTGCTGGTGCGCTATTTTGATGTTTGCGGCGGAAAAATTACGGTTGGTGGCGAAGATATTGCCAAAGTCCGCCAAGAGAGCCTGCGGGCGCAGATAGCCGTGATTCCGCAAGACACCACCTTGTTTAATCGCACGATTCGCGAAAATATCCGCTATGGGCGTTTAGACGCAACCGATGCGGAAGTGGAAGCTGCCGCAAAACAAGCATTTGCTGATGAGTTTATAAAGCAGCTGCCGGAAGGTTATGACAGCAAAGTCGGTGAGCGCGGTGTACTGCTTTCGGGAGGCGAACGCCAGCGCATAGCGATTGCCCGTGCTATTCTGAAAAATGCCCCGATTCTGATTTTGGACGAGGCAACATCGGCGCTGGACAGCCAAAGCGAAAACTATATTCAGCAATCGCTCAAAAAATTGATGAAAGGCAAAACGGTTATCGCTATCGCTCATCGTCTTTCCACTTTGAAAGAAATGGATTCATTGGTGGTTATGGATAAAGGTAAAATTGTGGAACAGGGTTCGCATGATGACCTTTTAGCCCGCAAAGGAGCATATTACAAATTTTATTGCCTGCAAAATTTTGATAAATAGAACAAACGCCTGATAAAAATTAAGTATACCGGGCGTTTAATAACTATATCTCTCGTGTACCTCTTGAAATATGAGTATTCTGCGTCGGATTTTTTGTTTTTTCGCTGATTTGCGGCTTCTGGACGTCTTCCTGTAGTGGTTTGCTATTTAATTTAGTTTTGATACGATTTAAGCTATGATGATTTGCACTGTCTTGCGACAATATTTCTTTCAAAGATGAATTTTTTTCCGATGGTTCTGATGCTTCGGAACGGCTGTTCCCTTTTCTATCCAGCTTGTACTTGAGTTTGATTCTTTCAGCTTCATAAGCATTTTCTGCTCCGCTTCTACCGGTTTGAGCCGAGGCAATTTCCGGAGATGCGCCAGCCATAAACATAGAACCTATGGCGCCGACCGTAAAAGAAACAGTTTTAGCGACCACGGCAGCAATTTTATAAATATAGGGGTGTTTTCTTTTAAAAGAGTTTTTCAATACGGCAATTTTGTGTGAAAAATCGCGGAAGCGTTTTTTTTGCTGAAACATCTTCGGATTATCCAAAATATCTTTATAATATTCGGCTTTTCTATCTAAGCGACTTAGTTTAATTAAATCTTTAGTCTCCGGATTATTTGTTGTTTCCAATTTGTTTAAAAGTTGCTCAATGCTGCTTAAATTTATTTTATTTCTGCGTACGAGGAGCTCATTAAATTTCTCATCTGATAATTCTTCGCTTTTAAAATAGTTGATTAACTTTTTAATATTTTCAGAAAATTTTTCAATTTCACTTTGTTTTTTCATATAAGTTTTCCTCTGACTGATTAAAAAGACACTTCTGCATATATGATGCGCTTATTTAGCATAAATTGCAATATTTATTTGTTTATCTTATTTTTTTTAAGAAAGTGCTAACTAAAAAAGCCGAATAAAGACAAACAAAATGCTTGCAAAAAAATAGAAATTGCATATATTTTAGGCAGTTATAAAACTTAACTTTTTAAGGAGAAAAAAATGCCTTTAGTATCTATGCGTCAAATCCTTGACCATGCGGCAGAACACGGATATGGTGTTCCGGCTTTCAACGTAAACGATATGGAACAAATTTTAGCTGTATTGCAAGCTGCTAAAAAAGTAAACGCTCCGGTTATTTTGCAAACCTCTACCGGTGCTCGTAAATTTGCCGGCGACCCAATGATGCGTCATATGGTTATGGCTGGTATCGAGATGTTTCCTGAATTGCCGATTTGCTTGCACCAAGATCACGGCGCTTCGGTAAATATTTGCCAATCTGCTATTGTTAACGGTTACAGCTCTGTAATGATGGACGGTTCTTTGGAAGCTGACGGCAAAACTCCGGCTTCATTTGAATATAACGTTCGCGTAACTCAAGAAGTTGTAGCTCGTGCTCACGCTGTCGGCGCTTCTGTTGAAGGCGAGCTGGGTGTTATTGGTTCTTTGGAAACCGGTAAAGCTGACAAAGAAGACGGTCACGGAGCTGAAGGTAAATTAGATAGAAAACGCTTGGTAACCGATCCTGATGAAGCTGCTGAATTTGTGGCTTTGACTCATTTGGACGCTTTGGCTGTGGCTGTTGGTACTTCTCACGGCGCTTACAAATTCACTCGTAAACCGGACGGCGACATTTTGGCTATTGATGTAATTGAAAAAATCCATGCCAAATTGCCTAACACCCACTTGGTAATGCACGGTTCTTCTTCTGTTCCGCAAGAATTGCAAGATTTAATCAACGCTTACGGCGGTGCTATTCCTCAAACCTACGGCGTTCCTGTAGAAGAAATTGTCCGCGGTATTAAATCCGGCGTTCGCAAAGTTAACGTAGATACCGATTCCCGTATGGCTATCACCGGTGCTATCCGTCGTTTCTTTATGGAAAATCCGAAGGAGTTTGACCCTCGTAAATATTTGAAACCTGCCATTGAAGAAATGCAGAAAGTTTGCGAAGCTCGTTATATTGCCTTTGGCGCAGCTGGTCACGCTGATCAAATTAAAGCTATCAAATTGTCTGATATGGCACAAAGATACGCTGCCGGCGAATTATAATAGCTTTTCGGCTTTAATTTTGAGAACTCCGTCTGTTTTAAGCAGATGGAGTTTTCTTTATGATTCGGATATAACACTACCTGCGTGAGCAGGTGGATGTAGACAATCCTAAAATGACACCACCTGTGTAAGCTGGTGGAATTTCATTGATATAAATGTATAGATTTAAATAAAAATCCTAAAAAGCGCTGCAGCAATTCTTAGGATTTTTAGGGAAAGGTTATAAGACTTATTTTACAAACTTATCCAAACCAGCAAGAGCATTGTCAATCAATGAGCTTTTATCTGCTTTGTTGATGTATTCTTTTATTGCTTTTTGCGCCAAACCAACTGCAGAATGTGCTACCGACTGATTTATTTCCGCCATAGCATTTTCAGTAGAAGTGGCAATGCGGCGTTTTATTTCTTTTTCTTTTACTGCGGTGTTTTCCTTCAAAGCAGCTAAATCATTTTTCTTTTGATTAGCAATATTCTTCTCGGCTTGTTTTAAAATTTCCGCCACCTCAGTTTCTGTTGTTGCAAATTTGCGTTCATATTGAGCCAAAAGCTCTTGGGCATCATCGCGTAATTTTTCAGCATCGGAAATTTGTTGTTTTACCGAGTCAATTTTGCCGTGCATTGCCTTTTTTAAAAATCGGCAAGCTGGCTTAGCCAAAACCAGCACTGAAAGAATAAACGCCATGCCGACCCAAAATTCCACATCGGCATAAAACGGAACATCGGCAATTTGCTGAGCAACATCAGGATTTGCTTTATCAAATACTTCCGACACATTTTCCGCTGCGTCAATAATAGCGTTTTGGGTTGCGTCAATCAAATCATTGCCGTTGGGAATAGCGTTGACAGTCTCATCATTTGCTGAATTATATATAAGTTCTTCTGCCATCAGTCATTTCCTTTGTGAGCTGCTTTTTGCACGTCTTCTTTGCTGATATGCAAAAATCCCAGTTTTTGCACAATGTCAAAAGCCAAATTTTGTGACAGTTGCTCAATTTGCTGCAAAGTTTCCTTTTTTTCTGTCGCCAATTTAAATTCGCTTTCGGCAATTTGCTTGTTGAGACGTTCATTCAGCAATTTTTGTTCAGCCGCCAAATAAGCCGCTGATTCTTTTTGGCACGCCGCAATATCTGCCGCAGCTTTTGCTTTAGCGTCATTCAAAGCCTGCTCATATTTTTCCAACGAAGTTTTAGCCTGTTGGTTTAATTTTTCGGCTTTAATGATATAGTCGTCAATCTTGCGTTTGCGCTGTTCTAAAACATCAGTTATTTTCGGCGTAATGAACATTGCCATCAAAAACCAAAGCAAACTAAAACTGATAACCATCCAAAAAGCCTGCGAGGCAAATGTAGATAAGTCTAATTGAGGCATTTTGCTCCCTCTCAAAAAAATTATTGAGCGGCTGCTATTATATAATCATCAGAATGGCAATAACCAAAATGTACAAAGCAATAGCTTCAATAGAACCCATACCGATAAAGCCGAACAATGTAACGTCTTTTTTAACTTGCGGATTGCGACCAACTGTTTCAATCAATGCTACCCACAGCTTTGTCAAACCCCAAGCAGCGACGGTCATAGCCAAAGCGCAGATACCAGCGCCGATATAAGCTAAAGTTTTGTTTTGCAAAATTTCATTTTCCATTTTGAGTTCCTTTCTTTAATTAACGTAAAAAAGTTAGTGTTCGCTACTGATTGCCATGTTTAAATACACACAGCTCAATGTTGTGTATATATAAGCTTGCAACAGCGTAACGAATAGTTCAAACATAATGATTCCCATGTCAGCCACTAATGGCACAAAGCCAAAAATTTTCATGGTAACGATAAAACCGCCCAAAACCTTCAGGATAATATGCCCCACAGACATGTTAACCGCCAAACGGATTGTCAGGCTGAAAGGCTTTGAGAGCAGCGATATTATTTCCAGCGGAACAATTAAAGGTGCCATTGCAACAGGCACTCCCTCCGGAAAAAAGGTTCGTAAATAGCCCAAGCCGCGTTTTTTGATTCCAAATACAATGTTCAGCAGCAAGCAAAAAATAGAAAGAGCGCCCACGGCGGCAATATGCGATGTAAACGTAAAACTATATGGGAAAAGTCCCAAAATATTTCCGCCGGCAATAAAAGTAAACAGCGCAAACACAAATGAAACATACTTAGCGCCGTGTTTGCCTAAAGTTTCGCCCATAATGCCTTGTATAAAACTGTAAACTGCTTCGGGAATAGTTTGCGCCATTGTCGGCACAATACTTCTTTTTCTAAGGCATAAGCCAAGGCTCAGCATAATAACGCAGATGGTAATCATCATGCACAGAGATGAATTTGTAAACGACAAATCTGTTCCGTTAAATTCAAACGGAATAATCTTTTTTATTTCAAATTGTTCAATCGGACTTGACATCAATCTTTTTCCTTCTGAATATTTTTATCCATCTCTTGCGCTGAGCGATAAACATTCAACATACCAGCCATACACCCAAATACAGAAAATACAAGTAGAAAAACAACTTTAGTCCCGAAAATTTTATCTAAAGTATATCCAAGGCATATTCCAACTGCTACCGCAGCAACAAATTCGGTGCCGATTCTAAAAGCTCCTGCCACTGAATTGCGCCACGAAGAATTTTGGCTTTTATTTTCTTTTTTTATTTGTTTGGATTTGAATTCACGGATTCGTTCAGCCAATTCTTTTATGTCTTGCGGGTCTTTCTTCATGGCAAAGGCTTAATACCCATTCTTTCATACCGGCTGTTTAAATATTCGCTTACCGCTCCGAAAGTTGCTGCCGAATAAATAATTTCGTTGCCGTCGCGTCCGCTGAACAAAAGTGCCGGAGTTCCGGTCATTCCCAGTTGTTTCAAGCCTTGCTGGCGGTCAGAGATAATTGTTTGCGCCATCGCGTCGTTATGAAGGCAGCTTTCTGCTTCGTCATAGCTGATTCCGTATTCGGCGGCGTAACTGTGCAATTGCGAAGTGTCGCTTGCCAAATACCAAAAACGCTGTTTATCAAACAGGCGGGATAAAAATCCGTGATAGTTGTCTACCGAGGCGCATTGCAGCAAAAGCGCCGCCTGCATGGCTTTTCTGTCCAGCGGAAAGTTTACAAAAACAATACGCAGCAAGCCTTTGCCAACATATTCCTTTTCCAGTTTCGGCACCACGTTTAAATGAAAATCGGCGCAATGCGGACAACCGAGAGAAGAAAATTCATACAGTGTAATAGGCGCGTTATATGAGCCAATGGCATATTTTGTGGAAGCGTTAATATGCAGTTCTTTCGGCAATACGGTGGCAATTCCGTTTTTCTCAGCTGCAGCGGCGGTTTGTTCTTTTAAAACAATATTGCCGTCATCATTTATCTCAAATCCTTTATAGGTAAAATAAAAATAAGCTGCTGCTAAAAAAGCCGCCGAAAAGGTTGCTATTTTACTGAGAGATTTTATAAACTTATCCAAAATTATGACTCCTAAGATTTTTTGCTTCCCAATACCGCTTCGCCTAAAATTTCCAAGTGGCGGCGCAGCTCATTGTTATCCACGTCTTTAATTATTTCCGTAATATAGTTGTGTTCTTCGGGAGATACAAGATTTTTTTTCACATTATCAATGGGTTTTTTAGTGAATAAAAAATTTTCAGGGCAGCTGTTTTGAATTATTTTCAGTTTTGCCACGGCGTCATATCCGAAATAAGCGTTGATTTTGTTTAGAATTTGAGATTCGCGGTGTTGGATTTCCAAGGCAAACGCTCCGCTTAAAACCAACAACTCAAGAGTTCCGTTGCTGCGCTCGTCTTTGCGGAAAGATATTTTTTGCGGCAGGGAATATTGTGCCAGTTCTTCGCCGACAATAGCGGTCCAGTCTGATAAAATTTCCATTTCCAGCATGCCTTTGGCGCCCAAAAGCTGTTTTGCCAGCGGCATAATGGTTTTGGAAACGCTGGTCAAATCTTCCAGCGTATGCTCTTTATTGATAATGATTTCTTTTTTCTTAGGCATGTTTTTCTTCCGTAAAATGGGATAGCGGGTGTTTTTTGCGCACGATGTCGCCCAATTTTTGCGAGGTGATATGGGTATAAACCTCCGTTGTGGCAATACTCTCATGTCCCAGCATTTTTTGCACGGAGCGCAGGTCGGCGTCATTATTCAAAAGATGAGTGGCAAACGAGTGCCGTAAAACATGGGGTGAAACCCGTGACGGATAAATCCCGCAGTCCACCGCCAGTTTTTTCAAATCTTTATAAAAGGCGTCGCGGGTTAAATGACCGGAAACCGAAGTCAAAGACGGGAACAGCCAGTGCGATACAGAATTTTTTTTGATAAATTCCAACCGTAAATCTGCATATTCCGTTAAAGATTTCAGAGCCTGTTCGGCAACCGGAACCACCCGCTCTTTGCTGCCTTTGCCAAAAATAGTTATCAGCCCTTTTTTATAATTTATGGCGTTTTCCGGTAGTCCTACCAATTCAGAAACCCGCAGTCCGGTTGCATACATCAGCTCAATCATTACTCCGATTCGCCAATAGCGGTAGTCGGTTTTGGCAAAAGCCGTCTCAATCAGCAGCTTTATTTCGGCAACTGTTAAAAATTTAGGCAGAGGCTTTTCTTGCTTAGGAGTTAAGATATAGGCAGCGGGATTGTTTTCTATAATTTTTTCCGAATAAAGAAATTTGCAAAAATCTTTAATGGAAGAAAGCTTGCGGGCTAAGCTTTTGGCGGCATAGTCTTCAGTTTGCAGATTTTGAATAAATTTTTCTATTATTTCTTCATTCAAATCTTTGGGCTGGTCTATTTTGGTAAACTCTAAAAATTGCCGCAAATCTTGCTCATAGGCGGACAAAGTAGTTTGCGCTGCGCCTTTTTCCGCTGCTTCAGATTCTAAAAAACTTTCTAAAAACCGTCCAAGCATCAGCCTTAATTATCTAAATCTACTGAAATTTTCTGCGATACGTGTTCTGTAGGCACTTGAATATCGTGGAACATTAAAAAACCGATTGTAACGAGCAATACCAAACCTAAAGCGTACAAGGCAATTTTTAGGGTGCCGCCCTGAGTGTATGCAGATTGTCTTCTCATATTCTTCCTCACAACAAATTAAAAAAAGATTGAATAATAGTAGCAAGGTTATATTATAAGGTCAATAGAAAGCAAATGTTTGAACAAAGAAAAATAAGAAAATGTCAAAAATAGATAAAATAATTTTATTGGTTGGGTTAATGGGTAGCGGCAAAACCAGTGTGGGAAAAAGATTGGCGCGCCGGCTGTCTCTGCCGTTTATTGACGGCGACCAAGAAATAGAAAAGGCGGCGGGTTTGTCGCTGGTGGACGTGCTTAAATGTTTTGGTGAAAAAGAATACCGCGCCGGTGAGGAAAGAGTTATGAAACGCTTGCTGCAGGGAGCTCCCTGCGTTTTGGCGTCGGGCGGTGGTTCGTTTGTGGCAGAGCAGACCCGCGAATTGGCAAAAGAGCATGCTGTAACAATTTGGCTTAAAGCCGATATAGATACCTTGTATCACCGCACCGCAGGACGCACGCGCCGACCGTTTTTGCTGGGCGACAACGCCACGGTAAAAAACAAGCTGCAGGAATATATCACCGAGGAATATCCTTATTATTCCGAAGCCGATATTGTGGTAGAAACCCGTGATGAAAAAGTGGAAAACACTGTTAAAAGAGTGGCGTCGGCGGTACATCACTTTTTTCAGCAGAAAAACAAATTCAAAGGAAAAATAAATGCGCAGCAATAACCGCGGAGCCGAGGATTTGCGTTCAGTGGAAATTATCCCGAATGTAAATTTATATGCGGAAGGCTCTTGTTTAATAAAATGTGGAAATACCAAAGTGTTATGCACGGCAAGCGTCAGCAGCGAAGTTCCGGCGTGGCTCAAAGGCGGTAACAAAGGCTGGATAACTGCCGAATATTCGCTTTTGCCTCGGGCGACGCAAACCCGCGTAAATCGTGAGACCAAAGGCGTGGGCGGACGCACGGCGGAAATTCAGCGCCTTATCGGTCGTTCTTTGCGGGCGGCGGTTGATTTAAGCGAAATGCCGGAAATGTGTGTGCAGGTGGATTGCGATGTTTTGCAGGCAGACGGCGGCACGCGCACGGCGTCAATCACCGGCGGTTTTGTGGCGCTGTTTTTGGCAATGCGCAAAATGGTGCAGGAAGGCAGGCTGCCGCGCAATCCGATTCGCGAATATGTGGCTGCGGTTTCTTGCGGTATTTGTCAGGGCGAACCGTTGTTGGATTTAGATTATGAAGAGGATTCGCATGCCGGAGCCGACACAAATTTTGTGCTGACGGAAAGCGGCAAAATAGTTGAAATTCAAGCAACAGCCGAAGGCGCTGTTTTCAGTGAAAATGAGTTTAGCGAGCTGTTTCGTTTGGCTAAACAGGGGATTCATCAGTTGATTATGGCACAGAAAAAAGCCATTAACGGATAGGAGAAAAATATGAAGTTGTCAGAAGTTGTTTTTGCCAGTCATAACGCCGGAAAAATTAAGGAAATCAAAGAGCTTTTGCAGCCGTTTGGCATAAATGTTAAATCGTCTTCCGATATGGAATTACCTGACGTGGAAGAAACCGGCGCAACTTTTGCCGAAAATTCTCTCTTAAAATCCCAAACTATTGCTAAATTTACCGGTTTGCCTTGCATTGCCGATGATTCCGGATTGTGCGTCGATGCTTTGAACGGTGCTCCTGGGGTATATTCTGCCCGTTATGCTCCGAACCGCGATTTTGACAAAGGAATGGAAAAATTATTGTCGGAAATGGCGCAGAGCCCGAATAAAAGCCGAAAAGCACATTTCTCCTGCGTTATATCTTTGGCGTTTCCTGACGGCAGCTACAAACTTTTTGAAGGGCGCGTTGACGGGCAAATTGCTTTGGAAAAGCATGGAAATGGCGGATTCGGGTATGATCCGCTGTTTGTGCCGGACGGATTCGCTAAAAGTTTTGCACAAATGAGCAAAGAAGAAAAAAATTCAGTGTCGCACCGCGGACGGGCTGTCGAAAAACTAAAAGCGTATTTAAAAAGTCTGTAGGAGAGAAAAATGGCGCCGAAAATATATAATGTTAATGCTGGAGAGTCTTTTGTTGATGTTTTGGCGGCGCATTTTTTGAAATATTATGAAAATCAGCCCGAAGAATTGGCTAATATGCTGTTTTTGCTGCCAAACCGCCGTGCTTGCCAAAGCCTGTCCGATGCTTTTGTGAGGCTAAAAGGGCTTAGCCCGACGATATTGCCGCGGATTCTGCCGATTGCCGACGTGGAAGAAGATGAAATTTTTTTAACCGGCAGCAGTAAAATTTTGCAGGGACTGGCTCCTGAAATTTCTAAAATTGAACGCACTTTGATTTTTACCAAACTGATTATGCAAAAGCCGGCGGAGCTTGGACTGGGACATCTTTCTTTGGCGCAGTCTTATGCGTTGGCAAAAAATTTGGCGGACTTAATCGACCTTGCCTACAATGAAAATTTGGATTTTTCCCGCCTTAAAGAAATTGTGCCGGCAGAATATGCGGCGCATTGGCAGGAAAGTTTGAATTTGCTTTCCATAATCACTGAATATTGGCCGCAGATTTTAAAAGAACGCGGAGTTGTTGATGCTTCTTTTCGCCGCAATCAGCTTTTGGAAGCGGAACTGAAAATGTGGAGGCAAAGCCGAACCGAACAAAAAATTGTGGTTGCCGGAACTACCGCCGCTTTTCCGCGCCTAAAACAGCTGGTGCAGACGGTGCTGAATTTGCCGAACGGCGAAGTTTGGCTATATGGGCTGGATAATTGTTTAGATGATTCGACCTGGGAATTGATTGATGAAAATCATCCGCAGTTTGAACTTAAAGAACTTCTTGATTTTTTGAAAGCCAACAGAGCGGAAGTTATAAATGTTCCGCACAAACTTTTTAGTCCGAAAGAACGCTTGGTTACAGAAATTATGCGTCCGGCAGCTGGGTCGGCAGAATGGCGTAAGTTGTCGTCAGAGCCGTTTCCTGTAGAGGCGTTTGCCGGTATTCATCTGCTAAACTGTGATGATATTCGGCAAGAGGCGCAGGCTATAGCGCTGCTGATTCGCAACACTCTTGAAACTCCGGAAAAAACAGCGGCTTTGGTAACCATGGATAGAAACTTGGCAAGACGGGTGGTTTCGGAGCTGAAAAAGTGGAACATTGTTGCCGACGATTCGGCTGGTCAGCCGTTGAGTTTGACGCCTATCGGCACTTATTTGCGGCTGATTATGAATGTTTTGGAAAATGATTTTTCGCAGGTAAGCTTGCTTTCGCTTTTAAAGCATCCGTTTACTTCCTGCGGAATGAAATCTGCCGATTGCAATCAAAAAGTCAGAGAATTGGAGTTGAAATGGCGTGAAAAAGAAGAGCTCACCGACAGTCAGACTGAATTTTTAGAAAAAATTAAAACATCATTTGCGCCGCTGCTAGAGCTTTATAGACAAGCCGAAACCAGTCTGAAAGAAATTTTTACCGCACATATACGCGTTGCCGAAAATTTGGCGGATACCGACATTAAAAGCGGTGAAAAAATTATTTGGAAAAGCGATGCCGGTTCTGCTGCCGCCAAGTTTGTCAGTGACTTTTTGCCGTATTGCGAATTGCTTGAGCATATCAAGCCTAAAGACTATCTGCCTTTGCTGGAAAGTATGCTTTTAGAGCAAAATGTGCGTGTGCGCTTCGGTATGCACCCGAGGGTGAAAATTTTAGGTCCGATAGAGGCCCGCTTGATGCAGTTTGATGTAACCATTATCGGTGAAGTCAATGAAGGTGTTTGGCCTAAACTTCCTTCCGCCGATTTATGGATGTCACGCCCGATGAAAAAAGATTTCGGTTTTCCGCTGCCGGAACGTTCAATCGGAGTTATGGCGGCTGATTTTGCTCATCTGCTTAATGCAGAAGAAGTTTATTTAACCCGTGCCGAACGTGTAGACGGAACGCCGACCAATAAATCACGCTGGTGGCTGCGGTTAGAGACTGTGCTGGCTGCAAATTTCGGCGGAGACAAGGAAAAATATGCGTTTTTATATGATAGCAAATATTCTTTGTGGGCAAAATATTTGGAACGCGCCGCTGTGCAAAAACGCATAGGCGCTCCGGAGCCTCGTCCGCCGCTTTGCCTGCGCCCGCGTAAATTGTCGGCTGTAAACTTTGAAATGCTGATGCGCGATCCTTACACAATTTTTGCCAAATATATTTTGAAATTATATCCGCTTGAAGATTTGGACGAAGATGTTGCCTATCGTGATTACGGCAATATCATACACGCGGTTATTGAAAAGTTTAACAACATTTACAATACCGGCGCCTATCCTGATGATGCCAAAGTGCAGATGCTGCGTATTGGCGAAGATGAGTTTGCCGCTAACCATATTAGTTCGGATATAAAAGCGTTCTGGTGGCCAAAATTTGTTAAAACCGTTGATTGGCTGATTGAAACCGAAAAAGCATATCGCTCCGAGGTCAAAAAAGTACATAATGAAATATCCGGCAGTATGGTTTTTGATTCTGACGGCGGAAAATTCACTATCACCGCCAAAGCCGACCGCATAGATGAAACTAAAGACGGGCGGGTAAATGTGTTGGATTATAAAACTGGAAAAGCTCGTTCAAATAAAGAAATTGCCAGCGGAATGGCGCCTCAGCTGCCAATAGAGGGGCTGATTGTTCAAAGTGGAGGTTTTTCCGAAATTCCGGCTAAAGAAGTTTCAACTTTGCGCTATTGGCGTTTGGGCAAAGAAGAAATTGTTGCCGATGAGGAGCAAAGCCAGCGCGGTTTGGAGCGGACTATGAGCTATTTGCAAACGCTGATAGCATATTTTGATAAAGAGAGTACGCCTTATTATGCCAAGCCAAACCCGCATGACGCGCCGGATTATTCCGACTATGACCATCTTTCACGCTTTTTAGAATGGTCGGTAAGAGATGAGCAGACAAAGGAGAACGGTTCTAATGACGACTAAAGAGCAATTTGAAAATTTGCGTAAAGAGCGCGGCGACTTAGCCACATTACAGCAGCGAGCCGCGGCTAATCCGCAAAAATCGGTTTGGGTGGAAGCTTCTGCCGGAACTGGTAAAACCAAAGTGCTGTCCGACCGTGTTTTGCGTTTGCTTTTAAGCGGAGTCAGCCCGCAGCGCTTGCTCTGCCTAACCTATACCAAGGCAGCGGCGGTGGAAATGAATACGCGTATTTCCGAGCGCCTCAGCAAATGGTCGGTAATGTCGGAACCGGACTTGGAAGAGAGCCTGTATAAGCTGCTGGGAAATGAAATCGGTAATGCAAAACAGCAGCAGGAATATAAAAAAAGAGCAAGAACTTTATTTGCCGTGCTGCTTGATACCCCTGGCGGCATAAAGATTCAAACCATCCACAGCTTCTGCCAAGAAGTTTTGAAGCGTTTTCCTTTGGAAGCCGGAGTTTCGCCGTATTTCGATATTTTGGACGATGAGGGCGCCGCCGAGGCTTTGGCGCAAATTCAAAAAGAACTGCTGGAGCAAACCGAACACGGAGCCGAGGGAACATTAAAATCTTCATTGCAGTATTTAACCGAAAATTTGAGCGAATATTCTTTTCCGAACGTGATGAAAAACATTACGTTAAATCGCTCTAAAATTACGGATTTGCTGAAAAACTATGCAGATGAAACTTCGTATGAACAGGCATTGGCGCAGCATTTGCAGGTATCGCCGCAAGATAGTGAAGAAAAGGTGATAGCCGATTTTATGAGCGGCATAAACATTGCAGATGTGCGGGCAAATATTCAGGCTTTGCTGAATGGCGGCAAAAATGATATAAAGCGGGCTGAAAGATTTGAAACAATTTTGCAGAACGGCTTTAAGCCGGCTGATTATAGTTTGTATAAGCAAATTTTTTTAACGAAGGACGGCACGCTGAGCAAACAGCTGACAAGCAAAAAAACAGAGGCGGTCGATTCTCTTTTGCCTGACCGTATGGTCAAAGAAGGCGAACGGGTGCTGCAAACCGAAGATAAAATTTGTAAAGTCCGTTTATATAACGCCACCAAGGCGGTGTTTGCCATAGCCCGCGAGTTGACGCAGCGCTATAATGAGTTTAAAAAACTTCATTCGCGACTGGATTATGAAGATTTGATTCTCTTGACCCGAAATTTATTGGCGGACGATGGCGTTGCATCGTGGGTTTTATTTAAGCTTGACGGCGGCATAGATCATATTTTAATTGATGAGGCGCAAGATACTTCGCCTAACCAATGGAAAATTGTAAAATCATTGAGCTCCGAATTTTTCGCCGGAGCTGGAAATTCTGAAAAAAAACGCACGGTGTTTGCCGTTGGCGACAGAAAACAATCAATTTACAGCTTTCAGGGAGCCGATCCCGACAAGTTTGATGCAATGTCGCAGCTTTTTGCCGAGCGGGCGGCGGCAGATTTTCAAAAAGTTAATTTAGCCGTATCGTTTCGTTCGTCCGCAGCTGTCCTAAACACCGTTAATCAGCTGTTTGCCAAGCCTGAAGCGGCAGAGGGCGTCGCCGCGCCGGAAGAAACGGTAAATCATATTCCGTTTAGAGCCGGAGAGTTCGGTAAAGTAGAAATTTGGCCTTTGCTGGTGGCGGAGAAAAAAGAAAAAACAGATGATTATAACTGGCAGCCTCCGGTTGAAATGAGCAAGGAAGTTTCGGTTAAAACCCGCTTGGCTCAAAAAATTGCCGCCAAAATCAAAGAATTGGTAACAAAAGAAGGTTTGCATTACCGCGATATTATGGTGTTGGTGCAAACGCGCAGCAGTTTTGTTGATGAGTTTATTCGGGCGTGCAAAGATGCTGATGTCAACATCAGCGGTGCGGATAAATTGCGCTTGAGCGAGCAGATTGCCGTGCAGGATTTAATTTCTTTGGGGCGTTTTTTACTGTTAAACAACGATGATTTATCGTTGGCAGAAGTTTTAAAATCTCCGATATTCGGTTTGAACGACGATGATTTGCTTAAACTATGCGCCAACCGCGGCAATGCGCCGTTGTGGTCAAAGCTGGGAGATTATGCCGAGTATGCTGAGGTTTATGAAAATTTGAAAACTCTGTCGAGTATGCTGGACTTTGTGCGTCCGTATGAGCTTTTCAACTATGTCCTGACTACCTTAAACGGACGGCGTAAATTCACCGAGCGTATGGGTATGGAAGTTGAAGACGCACTGGACGAGTTTATCAATTTAACCATAAGCTATGAACAAGAACACATACCGAGTTTGCAAGGCTTTATTGAATGGCTTAGCCGCAGCGAGGTTGAAGTTAAGCGTGAGACGGAACAAAAAGACACCGACGCTGTGCGTTTGATGACGGTTCATGGTTCCAAAGGCTTGCAGGCGCCGGTGGTTTTTTTGCCGGATACGGTGCGTATTAAAAATGCTAAAAACGAGCAGGCGTTGCTGTGGGGGAATGAAATTGCTTATTATCCACTGAACAGTGCTTGCTATGACCAAAATTGTGTCAACTTAAAAGAAGAAAATAACCGTAAGGCACTGGAAGAATATCGGCGTTTGCTGTATGTGGCGTTGACCAGAGCTGAAGACAGGCTGTATATTTGCGGCTTTACCGGCAAGAAAAACGCCGATAAACGTTCGTGGTATGAACTGTGTAAGCAGACTTTGCAGGAAAACGGCGTGGCTTCCGGCGAAAATTTTGCAGAAGAAGAGCCGGAAGTTATTGCCAAAGCAAAAAGTGATGCGGCGCGCCTGCAAAGTGTTATGCCACCGCCGGAAGAATGGATAAATAAACCGGCAGAAACGGAATCTTTGCTAGCAAAACCATATACGCCGTCGCATTTAGAAGACGAGGAAGATGTAGATTCTACTTCACCTTTAACTGAAAACGGAAATTTCTATCGCCGCGGAACCGTTATTCATAAGCTTTTGCAATTTTTACCGCAAAGCGAAGAAAATCAAGAAAATGTGGTGGCAGAATATTTGCATAAGAATGCCGCAGATTTCAGCGAACGGCAGCAAGAACAAATAAAATCTGAAGTGCTTAATTTGCTGCAAAATCCTGAGTTTGCAGTGATATTTGGCAAAAATTCACGCGCCGAAGTGCCGGTAATCGGCGAAGTTGGCGGGAAAATCATATCGGCACAGCTTGACCGCTTGGTGATTCTTCCGCAAAAAATTATGATTGTGGATTTTAAAACCAATCGTCCGGCAGCCAAAAATTTGGAGCAAACTCCGTTGAACTATGTGAAACAACTTGCTGCGTATGCCGAGCTGCTGCACAAAATATATTCCGATAAAACGGTTGAAACGTATATTTTGTGGACAAATGAAACTCGGCTTATGCGGGTGAGCTAAAAATTTTGTGGTCTTATTGAGCAGAAGACTTTAATCTTGTAAAAAATAAGACTATATAGAAAATATCATTTTTATAAAATTAAGGAGAAAAAATATGACACAACCTTTAACCGACAGCCAGTTTTCTGAAAATGTTTTAAATTCCAAAGGGCTTGTTTTGGTAGATTTTTGGGCAGAATGGTGCGGACCGTGCCGTCAGTTGGGACCAATTTTGGAAGCTATTGACGAAGAAATGAACGGCGCTGTTACTATTTATAAAATGAATGTTGATGATTCGCCGGAAACCGCCAGCCAGTTTGGCATTCGCAGTATTCCGACTATGTTTTTGTTTAAAGACGGCAAACAGGTAGATACTAAAGTTGGCTTAAATACTCAATCAACAATTTCTTCTTGGATTGAATCCTATAAATAAGAGACAGAGTATTTAGCAAGAATATAAAAACGGCGAAATCCCTTTCGCCGTTTTAGCATATATTTTTATAATAGCATAAATGGATAAAATGCCATAAAAAAAACCGCCCAAAAGGCGGCTTTATTTTTGGCAGGGGCAGTAAGATTCGAACTCACGACACTCGGTTTTGGAGACCGATGCTCTACCAACTGAGCTATACCCCTATAAAATCTTTAAGTCTTATATAATATAAAAATACAGAAATCAAGTGTTTTTTTCAAATCGTTGCACACAGCGCGTTTGCGGTGTTTCTCATTTGTCGGTAAAAAAACAATCTTCTTTGCTTAATTTTTTGAAAGTTTTAGATGGTTATAATTTGTACTAAATAAACTCTTAATAGCTTTAATAATAAATTGCCTTTAATTTATAGTTACGTTATCATCGAATTTGAACTTTATAAGAGCAGCGTCCTGATAACTATCGGCAAATAATGATTTTTTTTATGAGAGAATAAAACTATGAATATTGAACAGCCTAATATTTTTGACTATGCCACAAATGAATTGTCACAAGATGCCTTTCTTTGCTATATGCTGATTTTTGGTATAAAAACATATAAAGATAAATATCCGCAGCAATTTAGCATCGCTCACTCTTTCTTGGAAAAATGCAGAATTGCAAAAGATGAAGAAATTTGTGAAATAAAGAAGCAATATTTAAATATTGATGTTTTAGTTGTTACAAACTCTCATCTTTTAATTATTGAAGATAAAACATATACAAACGAGCATGATAATCAGATTGCAAGATATGTTGAGGCTTTGAAAAATGACAAATTGTATTCAGGGCAAGAGATTAAAGTATGCTATTTAAAAACAATGGATTATGTGCGTGATTATAAAACGCCTGATGAAAGTGTGTTACATCAAAGTGATTGTTGTTCTTTGCGGCGTAAAGATATGTTAGAATTGCTGAAAGATAACAGTAAATGTGATTTAATTTTTGAAAGTTATTATAACAGGCTGGATAAAATAGAAGGGCAGATAAAAAATTGTGATGATAATGAAATAAAAACTTGGTGCGCCGAAAAATGGTTTAGTTATTTAAGTTCCACACTGGACGGGCACGATTTTAATATTGTGTGGGTGCATAATCCGAAAGGCGCTTTTTATGCTTGCTATTTTGATTGGGAAAATTGCGGAAACGGTGAAAAGTATAAACAGATAGAAATACATTTTTCCGACAAAGTTACATCAGAGGTTAAACTTTGCCTGAAATTTTCCAGCGAAAGCAAAGAGATTACCTGCAACAGCAAGTCTTTAATAAAAGAGTTGCAGAATGCAGCGTTGGAAAAGAATTATACAGCTTCAAATCGTGTGGGGCGAACAACAACATACGTTTATAAAGTTGCTGAATCTAAAAAAGATGTTCAAGATTTTATAAATGAGGCATTATAGTTTGTCACTTAAAACTCATAGAATTTAAACACGCGTCAGTTTACATAAACGGCAGGGGGTAGATGGTGCCGCCGTCTTTGACCAGTTTGCCTTCGCCGCGTTCCAAATTGTAGTCGGAATCTTTGCCTAAATCTTTATCATAAATATCACGATAGTTGCCAAACAAAGAAATAACTTCTTTCACCCAGTGCGGCTTTACTTTCAAATCAAGCCACAGCTGTTCGTCATCGCCCAGCAAATTGCGGATTTCCGGATTGTCGTTAGAGGCAAAAAAGCTCAAATTCTGCCCATTTATATCATATTTTTCTGCCAAAAACAGCGCATTGAATATCCATTTCAGCGCCAAACGCAATTCGGCATTGTCACGTTGAACATAGGCATAAACCGGATGCAAAGCAATTTGCTGCGGCAAAATTTTAGCGCTGCCGCCCGACAAATCGCGCAAAATACCGTTCAGCATCAAGCCGCTTGCCGTCATCATCTGACATCTGTTCAGCAAGAATGCTTCTTTAGCTTCTTTCAGGGTATTAAATGTTAAATAACGCATACCGAGCGAGTTATTTAAGTTGTAATCGTCAAAATTTTTATAATAGTCGGAATCTGTAGAAATGCAGATTTTTTTATCTTTATATTCTTTCAGGTCATCAGGTGCGTCCTTATGCACCATCAGCATTTGGTGGTCATAATACAAAAATCCGGCACTCAAGGCTTGGCGGGAGGTTTCTGTTTTTGCTGAATAAGCTCCGCCGCTCAGCATAATATCAATTCTGTCTTCATCCAAAGCGCGAGACATATTTTTTTGTGATACGTTTACCATCTGAATTTTTCGGTTGTCGCCTAACAGAGCCTGCGCAATTATGCGGCATAAATCAGCATCAATACCGCTCCATACGCCGTCTTCTTTATGAGCATAGGTTTTGACGCTCATATCGCTGCCGCAGCGGACTTTATTGTTCCAAACAATTTGTTCAATCGGACTGCGCTGCTGCTGAACTTGCGGCGCCAGCGGGTGATAATACGCAGGCTGCTGATAATATACCTGTTCTTGAAATTGCGGAACCTGTTGCGCATGTGCCAACATCGGTAATAAAGAGGCGCAAATGCCGAATATAGAAAATATTTTCATCTTATTAACCATTTTTGTGTTAATCTGTATTATATATGATATACGATATATCTAAAAGGATACAAAATAAAAATGAAAGTTTTATTAAGACTCATATTTTTTTTACTGCTGGCTTTGGCAATGCCTGTAACTGCGTCTGAAAAAATCGGCGCAAAAGAGGCGGAAAACTGGGCTGAACATAAAGGCAATCAAATTTTACAAATTCTTGCCGACACAAATTTGGAGCGCAAATATAAAGCGCTTGACGATATATTTTATAAGGATATAGACCTTGACCACGCCGCAAAATTTGCTGTTGGTAAATATTGGCGCAAGATGACCCCAGAGCAGCAAAAACAATATATTCCGCTGTTTAAACAATACATTAACAGCCTCTATAAGGGGTATCCGCTGGATTTTGGCGAAGGTGAAATTTTTTTCAGCGTGGCGAAAGTTCTGCCGACCAAAAGCGGAGTTGACGTTTGGTGCGTTATCAAGCTTAAAGCGTTGCAGCAGGCAGCCGGACAGGAACAAAAAGGTTTTAATGTTTTGTTTGCATTAGTCAAAAATAACGGTCAGCTTCAGGTGCGTGATTTAAAAATCGGCGAAAGCAGCTTGCTTCTGGCGTTCCGCGACCGCTTTTATAAAATGATATATAATGATAACGATGAAGAAATTGACTGGTTTTTAGAAGATTTGCAGACTATCACCCGCGATAATGAAGAAAAAAATCAACAAAACTTGGATTCCGGCTCATTTTAGGGTTGAAATCAACAAACAACCTTTATATGATACGCAAAGATTTTAAATAATTTGCGCAAAAATACATAGGAAAATAAATGTCTGAAATAAAAGTAAGATTTGCACCAAGCCCAACCGGCTTTATGCACATAGGCAACACCAGAACGGCTTTGTTCAACTGGCTGCTGGCTAAAAAACTCGGCGGTAAATTTATGTTGAGAATTGATGACACCGACCGCCTGCGTTCCAAAAAAGAATATGAAGATGCCATGCGTGAAAGTTTGGTATGGCTGGGCTTTGAGTGGAGCGAAGAAGCCCGTCAATCCGCCCGCTTTGACCGCTATAATGAAGTAACTAAAAAACTTATGGACGAAGGCAGAATTTATGCCTGCTATGAAACTCCTGAAGAGCTGGAAATTAAGCGCAAACGCGCCATGGCAAAAGGCTTGGCTCCCGTATACGACCGTCAGGCTCTGCATTATACTGCTGAAGATTTGGCAAAATTTAAAGCCGAAGGACGCAAGCCGCACTATCGCTTTAAGCTGCTGGACGGCGTGATTGAGTGGGACGATATTGTGCGCGGACATTGCCGCTATGAAGCCGAAAAATTGAGCGACCCGATTATTATCCGCGAAGACGGCAGCTATTTGTATCACCTGCCTTCCTGCATTGATGACAGCGATTTCGGCATTACCCACATTGTGCGCGGCGAAGACCATACCACCAACACTGCCTCGCAGATTCAGATGTTTGAAGCCATCGGCGGCAAAGTTCCGACTTTTGCCCACCTGCCGCTGTTAACTGGTACAGAAGGTAAGCTGTCTAAGCGTTTGGGCAGTTTAGGCGTGCGCGAGTTAAAAGCCGAAGGCGTTGAGGCTATGGCTATTTGCTCATTTTTAGCAAAACTGGGAACATCTGATGCAATTGAGCCGTATTATTCTTTAGATGAATTGGCAGAATCTTTGGATTTCAGCAAATTAGGACGTTCACAGCCTAAGTTTGATGAAGAAGAGTTAAAGCATTTCAACACTAAAGTTGTACGTTCTATGCCGTATGCTTTGGTAAAAGACCGCATTTCTGCCGATGAAACATTTTGGAACGATGTGCGTGCTAACTTGAATGTGGTAGATGATGTCAAAGTTTGGGAAGATATTTGCCACAAAGAAGTTGCCCCGATTATTGAAGATAAAGCTCTAACCGACTTAGCGGCAGAATTGCTGCCGGCAGAGCCATGGACTGAAAACACGTTTAATGAATGGCTTTCAGGCGTAAAAGCGCAAAGCGGTAAAAAAGGACGCGAGCTGTTTCACCCGCTGCGCAAAGCTTTGACTGCTTTAGACGACGGACCGGAGCTCAAAACTCTGCTGCCTTTGATTGGCTATGAAAAAGCTAAAAAACGTTTGTTAGGACAAAAAGCTTAACAGGAGGAAAAAATGACTGAAATATATTTGCACAATACTTTAAAACAGCGTAAGGAAAAATTTGTTCCGATTGACGCAAACAACGTGCGAATGTATGTCTGTGGTCCGACCGTTTATGACAAAGCGCATTTAGGCAACGCCAAAACTCCTGTGGTGTATGATGTTCTGTATCGTTTGCTGTGCTATGTTTACGGCAAAGAGCATGTTACTTATGTTTCTAACATCACCGATGTTGACGATAAAATTTTGAACAAGCATAAAGAAACCGGCAAATCCATCCGTGAAATCACCGAGCAGACGTATAACTGGTATATTGACGATATGAAAAAGTTAAATGTTCTGTCGCCAAATTATCGCCCGCGTGCAACCGAGTATATTCCGGAAATGATAAAACTGGTGGAGCTGCTGCTGAAAAACGGTCATGCCTATATTGCCGATAAGCAGGTTTTGTTTGATGTGGATTCTATGCCGAACTACGGCTTTTTATCCGGACGCTCTATGAAAGAAATGGTTGCCGGCGCCCGTGTGGAAGTTGCCGACTATAAGAAAAATCCGGCAGATTTTATTTTGTGGAAACCTTCCGATGCTGACCAGCCGGGGTGGGACAGCCCATGGGGTTACGGTCGTCCGGGCTGGCACTTGGAATGCTCTGCAATGAGCTCTAAACTGCTGGGCAACGACTTTGATATTCACGGCGGCGGTTCGGATTTGATTTTTCCGCACCATGAAAACGAATGTGCTCAATCTTGCTGTGCCTACCCTGGAACACGCTTTGCCCATTATTGGGTGCACACTGGAATGCTGATGATTAACGGCGTGAAAATGTCTAAGTCTTTGGGCAATTTCTACACCGTTGATGAAATATTGGCAAAATATCCGGCAGAAGCTTTGCGCTTGCTGTTTTTGACTACCCATTATCATCAGCCGTTTAATTTTACGTTTGAAGGATTGGAGCAGGCTAAAGCAATCTTGGATAAGTTCTATAACGCGCTGCTGAAAAACGCTGATATTCCGGCAGAAAAAGTTGAGCCGAGCGAAAAACTGATTGCTGCTTTGTCCGATGATTTAAACACTCCGCTGGCTTTGTCATATCTGCATGAAACTTTGGGCAATCTGAACAAAGCTGAAACCAAGGAAGAGCGTATAAAATACAAATCCGAACTTATAGCTAACGCTTATATGCTGGGATTGCTGTATAATGATGCTCAAAGCTGGTTCAAAGGAACTTCTGATGACAAGGAAGATGCTGAAATAGAAGCTTTGATAGCCAAACGCACCGAAGCTAAAAAGAACAAAGATTGGGGCACTGCCGACGCTATCCGCAATGAGCTGAAAGAACGCGGCATAGTTTTGGAAGACAGCCCGACTGGCACAACTTGGAAAAAGCTGTAAATTCATATTAACTTAATAATTAAACACCGCTCTCATAACATAGAGCGGTGTTTAAGTTTAGGTATAAAACAAATTACTTGATTAAACCGAATTTCTTTTTGCCTTGAGAAATTTTGACAGCTCCGTCAACTACATCGGCAGATGTAATGACATAGTTTTCATCGGTTATCGGTTTGTCGTTGATTTTTAAGCCTGCTTGCTTAATCAAGCGGCGGGCTTCGCCTTTGCTGGCAACAAAACCGATTTGCAAGAAAGCGTCTAAAACGCCGATTCCAGCATTTAAATCGGCATTCAAGGTTGGCAAATCACCGCCAGCAGCGCCTTGCTCAAAGGTTTTAACGGCTGTTTCCTGTGCTTTTTGTGCTTCATCTAAACCGCGGCAAATTTTGGTGGCTTCAAATGCCAAAATCTTTTTAGCTTCGTTAATTTCTTTGTCTTTCAGCTGTTCCAAACGGCGTACTTCGTCCATCGGTAAATCCGTAAACACGCGCAAGCATTTGCCGACTTCGGCATCGCCGATATTGCGGAAATATTGATAGTAGTCGTATGAAGGCAATTTTTCATCGTTAATCCAAACCGCATTGCCTTCGGATTTGCCCATTTTCTTTCCTGAAGAGTCAGTCAAAATCGGACTGGTAAAACCAAATAGCTCTGTATCATAGCGGCGGCGTCCCAGTTCTGTGCCGGAAGTGATATTTCCCCATTGGTCGGCGCCGGCGATTTGCGCGCGGCAGTTATATTTTTGTAGCAGCTGACAAAAGTCGTAGCCTTGCAAAAGCATATAGTTAAATTCCAAAAACGACATCGGCTGTTCGCGTTCCAAACGGCTTTTAACGCTCTCCATAGTCAGCATGCGGTTAACCGAATAGCAAGTTCCGATATCGCGTAAAAATGCCAAATAGTTAACATCTTTAAACCAATCCCAGTTATCAACCATAACTGCGTCATTGGCTCCGTCGCCGAATTTCAAAAACTTGCGGAATGACTTTTTCAAGCCCTCGATATTGTGCGCCAAAGTTTCTTCATCTAAAAACGGACGCAGCTTGTCTTTGCCCGAAGGGTCGCCGATACGGGCGGTGGCTCCGCCGACTAAAGTCAATGGTTTGTGACCACATTTTTGAAACCAGCGCATCATCATCAACGGCACAATATGCCCGACATGCAGGCTGTCGCCGGTTGGATCAGAACCTAAATAGCCGACTGCCGGTTTGCCTTTGCTTTCACATTCATAAAGATAAGCGTCAAAACCTTCTTCATTAGTGCATTGATTGTAAAAACCGCGTTCGTGCATAATATTTAAAAATTCTGATTTAAACTTGTTCATCGTTCTTTATCCTTTATACTAAATTTTAACGCATATTAGCATATTATTTTGGCATTGCAACAAAAGAGATTTATATAAATGATAAAAAATATAACAGCATTAGGGCTTTTTGGCGGAGCGACCTTAAATTCTATTGAGCTTGCGTTAGTAAATACTGACGGCATAGATATACATAATGTGCTGAAAACGGCAATTGTTCCATATCCCGAACCTTTGGTTGCGGAAATCCGTGCGGTTATCGGCAAGCGCGTCTGCGATTTGTCTTTGTTGCAGGAAAATAAACAAATTCAGCAGCTGCAAAGTGAAATGACGGATTTTTATATAGAAGCGGTAAATGAATTTTGCAAAGCAGAAGAATTTGATGAAATCGGCATAGACAGCTTGACTATTTGCTGTGATTCGGCGAATAAATGTTCTTATCAGTTAGAGCAGGGGCATGAACTTAGCCGCAAACTGGGGCGGCGGGTGGTCACGCACTTCCATAAGGCAGATTTGCTTTCGGGCGGGCAGTCATCTCCTTTGACGCCGGCGTTTTTTAATGCTGTCGGGCAAAATATCGAGCGTCCGGTGTTGTTTATAAATTTAGAGGCGGTGAGCAGCCTGATTTATTTGGGTGAGTCGGGAGAATTGCTGGCTTTTGACTGTGCCCCGGGGCTGGCGATGATAGAGGATTGGACTTTCCGCCACGCCAATATGCAGACCGATTACAACGGACGTTTGGCAATTACCGGAAAAATCCATGTACAAATTTTGGAAAACTTGCTGCACCACAAATTTTTGCGTAAAGAGCCGCCAAAGTCTTTGGATATTCTTTGTTTCAGCGACAAAAAAGAACATTTGGAAGGATTGTCGCTTGAAGACGGCGCGGCAACCGCCACGGCGTTTATTGCCCAGTCAATATATCAGTCGGCGCAAAATTTTTTACCGCAGCAGCCGACAGAAATTTATATTGCCGGAGAAGGAACTAAAAATCCGTCGCTGGTGCGTTTTTTGAAACACGTATTTAAGGACAGCGTTCTAAAAAATATCACCGAACTTAATGCAGAGCTGAAAAATGTCGGCGCTGTTGCAACTGCTTTTAACACCGCGCGCCGCCTTTATGCTTTGCCGATAACCTATCCGACCACCACCGGAGCTTATGAACCTATGACCGGAGGAGAAATTTATGACCCGAAACAATGATATAACTTTAAAAGTGTCTCATTTGAACAAGATTTATGACACCATTAAAGCCTCGGACGACATAACTTTTTGTGCGCGTCAAGGTGAAATTATCGCGCTTTTAGGACCTAACGGCGCCGGAAAATCTACTTTGATGAATATGATTGCCGGTTATTTGGCTCCAACATCAGGCGATATTGAAGTATTGGGAAAAAATATTGGCAAAGCCCCGCTTTTTGCCAAAGAAAATATCGGTTTTTTACCGGAAGGAGCTCCGCTTTATCCCGATGTCAGCGTAAAAATGTTTTTGAATTATATGGCAGAACTCCGGCAAGTCAGCAAACAGCGTGTTGCTGAAGTTATTGAAATTGCTAATATCAAAGAAATTACGGAACAAAAAATAGAAACGCTGTCCAAAGGCTATCAGCGGCGCGTGGGGTTTGCGCAAAGCATTTTGAATAATCCGCCGCTGCTGCTTTTGGACGAACCGACAGACGGGCTGGATCCAAATCAAAAGGAGTATATCCGCAAGCTTATTTCCGATATGGCAAAAGACAAGACCATTTTAATTTCCACGCATTTGCTGGAAGAGGCGGAAACAATTTGCAGCCGGATAATTTTGCTGGATAAAGGCAAAATTAGGGCAGACGGCAAACTTTCAGATATTTTGCAGCAGACAAAGACTAAAAATCTTGCCGATGCTTTTCGCAAACTTACAACCCATAAGGAGAATTAGCCATGAAAAAACTTTGGATTGTTTGCAAAAACGAGTTATTCCGTTATTTTGTTTCTCCACTTGCCTATGTATATTTGCTGAGCTTTTTATTGCTTAACGCCTCGTTTACTTTATATTTCGGCGGTTTTTTCGGTCGCGGACAGGCTGATTTGCAGTCAATGTTTTCTTTCCAGCCATGGCTGTACTTATTGTTTATCCCTGGGATTTCCATGCGCCTGTGGGCGGAGGAATTCCGCAACAAAACCATTGTGCAGCTGGTAACTATGCCGGTTTCGATTCGCACCTTGGTGTGCGGCAAATTTTTTGCGGCATGGCTGTTTTGCGGCTTGGCTTTGCTACTGACTTTTCCGTTTTGGATAACCGTAAATGTTTTGGGCTCGCCTGACAACAGCGTTATTGCCTTAGGCTATTTGGCAAGTTTTGTTTTAGCCGGCTGTATGCTTGCCATTTCCGAAACTATGTCGGCACTCACTAAAAATCAGGTAATAGCCTTGGTTTTGGCGGTCATCGCCAATTTGCTGTTTTTTTGGAGCGGTATAGAATATATTTTGTCGTTTTTCCGCCTGTTTTTACCGGATACGATTATTGACGTGATAGCCTCTTTCAGCTTTTTAAGCCATTTCAGCACGCTTAGCCTTGGCTTGGTGGAATTGCGCGACGTTATCTTTTTTGCTTCAATTATTTGCTTTTTCAATTTTACCACCATTTTGATTGTCAACTTCAAAACCGCCGGCACTTCCGGCTGGTTAAAATCAAACAGCCGCGGCTATTATTTAACGGCGTGGGTAATGCTGCTTTTTGCCTTTCTAGGAATTAACATATTGGCAAACGGCTTGGCTCGCGGTTTTCAATATGACGCGACCGAAAAGAAAATATTTACCTTAACCGAAAGTTCAGAAAAAATTTTGCAGAACCTGCCTGAACCGGTGCTGGCAAAGCTTTATTTCTCTCCGATTTTGGAGCAGCGCAATCCGGCTCTGCGTGAAGTTTTTGACAATATCCGCCTGCTTTTGAAAAAGTGCCGCGATGTTTCAAACGGAAATTTTGACTATAAAATTTATCAGCCAAAGTTTTTAAGTGCGGAAGAGGATATTGCTTTGGCAAACGGTTTGCAGCCGATTCCTTTGATTGACTTAAACCAAAACGCCTTGTTTGGGCTGACATTAGAAGACACTTTGCAAAATAAACAAGTTATACCGTTTTTTGCTCAAGAACGCGCCGGCAATTTGGAACAGGACTTAATCACTAAAATCCGCCAGCTGCACCACCAAAAGAAAAGTTTGGGCGTTTTAACCGGTCTGCCGATATTCGGCTCAATTGGTAACGATGGTGCGTTTTTAGGGCAGTCGTGGAAAATTGTTGATTTGTTGAACGAAAATTATGATATAACCAACATTGTGCGCCCCGAAGATTTTAACCGCAAGTTTGATGCCTTGCTGCTGTTTTACCCCGATAATTTTCCGGCGGAATATATTGCTAAAATTAAGGAATATTCACAAAGCGGCGGTAGGATTTTGATACTGTTAGACCCAGCCAACGAGGCGTCCCGCCTTTATTCAAGCGAAAACCGCTATTTAAAAGGTTCAGATTTAGGCGAGCTGGAAGATTTTTGGCATATAAAGTTTTATAAAGACTATGTGGTGGCGGATTTGGGCAATTCCATCACTGTTGACGCTTCGGCAGATTACAAGACAAATCCGACTTTTTCGCAGGACGTGATACAATTCAGAATTAAATCCGAAAATATGAGTCCGGTTCATCCGGTTACTAAAAACCTTAATGAAATTTTGGTGGCGTCTACCTCGGTGATAATGCCTGAACCAACGGCGTATAAGGAAAAGAAAATCGCTTTTTATCCAATGCTGCGCGCCGGTAAAATTTCAGAAATTATGTCGGCAGATGTGGTAATTAACGGCTTGAACCCGCAAGAAATTTTGCGCTATTTTGAACCTGATGACAATTCTAAAATTATCGCCGCCGAAGTTATCGGTTTGCAAAAAGAAAATCCGTTTGATTTGATTGTTATGGCGGACACCGACTTTTTGTATGACACTTTTTGGGGCGAGAAAAAGTCGTTTTTAGAGTCGGAATATGTGGTAGAAAGCTTTGATAATGCCAATTTTGTGCTGAATGCGCTGGATTATTTGACCAACGATGACGATTTGCTGCAGCTGCGCGGCAAATCGGCGCAAAGCCACCCGTTTAGCGGCATAGAAAAAATGCGCCGTTTGAACTCGCTGGAATTTACCAAGCAGGAAGATGCGATTTTTGCCGAAATGAACAAATCCAAGCAGGCAATGCAGGAAGTTTGGAATAAAAAAGACTTTGAAGAGCGTGAAAACTTTACGGCAGACGAGCTGGCGGCGGTTGCTAAAGTGCGCGAGCAACTGAATGAGCTGCGTCAGCAGCTCAGCGATATTCGCGAGCAGGCTTTTGCCGATATCCGCAGAATAGACAATACGGTTAGCCTGCTGAATCTGCTGGCTGTGCCGGTTCTGCTGGTGCTTATTCTTCTAAGTGTCAAACTTCGGCAGGCGCTGAAACAAAAGCGTTTGGAACATCATCTCGGTTTCAAAATAGATAAAAAACTTGTCCGCCTTGCCGGCGGCTGCCTGCTGATATTTGCAATGGCGTTGCTTTCCGTTTATTTAAGTAATCGCAGCAGCGTAGACGCTTATGAGGGCAAACCGGCGTTTCCGGCGGTGTTGAAAAAGCTTAACAATATCGATTCGCTCAGCCTGAAATCAAATTCCGCCGAACTGCACTTTATTAAAAAAGATGGTTTGTGGGTGTTGGAAGAACATGAAAATATGCCGGTGTATCAAGAAAGAATCCGCCGCCTGCTGACCACGCTTGCCGACGCTAAATTTTTTGAACGTAAAACCAATAAAGCCGAAAATTTAGGCTTGTTCAATTTGGCTCCGCTTGCCGATTCTGCCTCTAAAATGATAGAAGTAGAGCTCAAAAACGGCGGCGAGCTGATACAGCGCTTTGATTTAGGCGACATAAACATTGACCTTGGGCGCGGCTCTAAAGCGGCGTATGTTAAATTTGACAACCAGTTTCAGGTTTGGGAAATCAGTGCTGACTTTGTGGATATGAATTTGGACTACCGCGAGTGGACTTACGGCAATTTATGGGATTTGCGCTATGGTCGGCTTTATTCGCCAAGCAACTATGAGCCGGAACAGGAAAAATTGCTTTATTTAATGAAATACGCGCTGAACACGCCGGTTGAGCCTGTTGATGTTAAATTGTCAACAAAGCCTTTGCAGATTCGTAAATTATTTATCGAAAATGATAACAGAGCGGTTTTATCTCTTTATCGTGAAAACGGTGAAAATTACGCGATGTTGGATTTTGCGGCTGAAAACACTAATCCGCACTTGAAACTTGCGGCTAAATACTATAACCATAAGCCTTTAAAAATAGATTTGCAGAAAATGGAGAAAATTCTTGAGCAGTTCTGATATAGATGAAGAGCACCTGAAAAAGCTGAAAGCCTTTGCCGCTTGCGCCAGTATCAGTGTTTCGCTGACTTTAAGCATTATCAAAGCCGGCGCGGCGATTGTGACCGGTTCGCTTTCGGTATTGTCTTCAATGGTGGACAGCCTGACCGATGTCATTTCTTCGTCAATTTCTCTGGTTGCCGTCAAGTTTGCCAACAAGCCGCTGACCGAACATCACCGTTACGGCTATGGCAAGGCGGAATCTGTCAGCGCTTTGATTCAGGCGGCGTTTATTGCCGGTTCGGGCGGATTTATTTTTTATGACGGCATTTGCCGCTTGATGAATCCGGCGCCGCTCAAACAAACAGCCGTCGGTTTGTGGATTATGGGAGCGAGCATTGTTTTGACTGTTGGGCTAATTGCTTTTCAGTCGGCGGTGGTAAAAAAGACCAAATCGCAGGCAATAGAGGCGGACAGTGCGCATTACACGGTTGATTTGCTGACTAACGGAGCGATTATTTTATCATTATTAGTGGTACACTATTTACATTGGCAATGGTTTGATTGTGCTACGGCTGTGGTCATTTCGGTTTATTTGTTATGGAATGCCGGACACATTGCAGTTAAGGCTTTGGAAGAAATTACCGACCACGAAGTTGCAGATGACATAAAACAAAAAATCGTGGATTTAGCGCTGAGCGTGCCGGAAGTAAAAGGTTATCACGATTTCAGAACACGAGTTTCCGGTATGCGTATGTTTGTGGAAATTCATTTGGAGTTAGATGGAAACTTAACCTTATCGCAAAGTCATGATATTTCGGATAAGGTTGAAGAAAAAATTTTAGCAGCTTTTCCGATGTCGCAGATTATTGTGCACCAAGACCCGTACGGTCTGCATGAAAAGCGGCTTGACCACGAAATCAGCGGACATTGCGATTTATAAATTTATTCTGATAATTGCACATAAAAAAATCCCTGTTTTTGCAACAGGGAAATTTTTTATAAGGAGGAAAGTCATTATTTACAAAGTCTTTATTCTCTAGAGCCTTTGTCTTTTAATATTGAAACAATGTTGTTCGGGCGATATGGCGGTAAATCTTTTATAACATAATTATCAACCCGAACATTTTCGGAAGAACCTTTAGTCAGCAGGTCGAACTCACCAAGCTTAAGGGCATGTATTACAAATTTGTTTAGAGGTTGCGTTGCCTCACAAGACCCACTCGATAATACTTTACCTCCAAATTTAGTCACTTCCCCGTTAAAATAAGCATCGGCAAGCGGTCTGCTCTTCACGGCAACCGTTTCATTACGCGCCAACTCCACTACTGGCTTTTGCGTTGCAAAACTTCTGCGCAAGGTTTTAGGTTCATTAGACATTTTACAATCCCTATTTTTTCTTTTCTTTTGTCTATTCTTAACATGTTTAATTCGTTTTGTCAAGTATAATAATTTGGACAATCCCCAAAATTTTGCCTGCGGGCTAAATAATAATACCGCGGCAATCTGGGGGAGAACCGCGGTATTCATTTAGACTTTACGATATTTTGTTTTTTTATTTAAGTTTTGCACCACCTCCTTATAGTGTTGTACTTATTTATGTCATTCTCTCTGTCAAAATTCGCTTCTTGCTCTATCGTCATTGCGAGTGTAACGAAACAATCTAATTTCATCTGAGTTGATGACAAGTAGTGTGTTAATAATAATCAGTAGAGCGGGCGGGGATTTCTCCCCGCTTTATCTTACCAAGATGAACATTGAAAATTGTTGGCAGCGCACAATATTACATATTGTTCATAATTATTGTGTATTTTCATACACTTTGTCTTATCCATATCATTAGAAATACCCTCTGCACCATATAATGCACTAAATAATACCCTACCGTAACCTGTACTGCATCCAACTGTTCCAGAGGCAGTAGAATATGCCGAACCTACAGAATAAGTTCCTGCAAGTAAAGTTTTCTCTGCAGAATTTGAGAAGTTTACAGTATCATGATAATCTGTTTGACCTTCACAATTATAGTTTACAGTAAATGATTGATCAGATATTGTAAGCTTAGTAAGCAGTCTTCCTCTAATATAAAGTTGAGCTTTAACATTTGTACCGTCAAATTGGGCGTGACCAGCGAGTGTTACATAACCTTTCATATTGACAGATACTATTTGTTCTGCATCTGGTCCGGCATCGTAACTTGCTGTTGCCTGATGGTTAGGCTGGCATGCAAACTCCTCGTCCGGATAATACGTCGGCTCACCCCCCATATCAAACGCGTAACCATTTGCACTATTTGTAGCTTCTACAGTTACTTTATCCCATTTTTGCAAATCGCATGAATAGTAAACAATCTTATTGTCCTTTGGTTCAAAACTTTTCAATGGGGTTGCATTAAATTTGGCTTGCAAATCGCCGTCCTGCATCAATTTCAAAGAATTCCAACGACCTGTTACTCTAGAGCTGTCGCCTGATTCAGTTATAGTATATTGAGGTGCAGAAGTCATACAATTCTTCCTATTGTAAGGACAGTTTACAACGTAGTAAATGCACTTTTCACCATCCAACGCAGCGCATCGTTCACCGCCTTTTAATGGGATTTGCAAAACAACTTCATTGTTGGCAACTTCATGCGCATGTTGAAACATGCAGCTGTCATAATAATCACCTGCTGCGCCACAAATATTATTATTAGTATCCCAAAACTCGTTATTCAACAGATATGAATATTTACCTGTGTTTTCATCTTTTAGAAGATACAGCCCGATATCAGCATCAGTGTTATCAGAAATAACATTTTCATCAGAAACAAAGTCAAAATCATGATAATCTAACGTATAGGTTCTTACACCTTGGGTATTGCAGACGTCATTTGCGTAGCCGTTTCTTCCTGAATTTTCTCGCCCGCAGTCATCGCCGCCATAAGAACAGCCATATGGTTTAGTTCTATCGAATAATGGTTTTTTATCATCTAAAAACCAGTTAAGTTTTTTGTATTCCTTCCAATCTGTTTTGGCGATAGCTGTACCGCTGATGTTATTGCCTATTTCGCTGTCGTTAAATTTATAGTAGATTTTATCTGTAACGTCGCTTGAGCAAGCCCCGCCGTTGCAGGTATATTGGAATTTAACAGTGATATTGTCATCGTCTTTCGGTTTAGGAATACAGCCGCCCTTGCCGTCATTATCATGCTGGTCGTCACATACGCATTCGCGGTTCTGTTCTACTTTCGGCTTCGGACAGCAGAGATTGGCTCCGGCAGTTTCGTTTTCTTTGCAGCAAGTACCGTTATCGGTTTGTTTATATTGGCAGACACACTCGCCGTTACTCCACTTTTTCAGTGTCGGACAGGTGCAGCCGGATGTTGCCGAGCAACACATTCCCATCTTGGAATACCATTTTTCACCGTTCACACAGCAATGTCCTCCATCGCTGCTATCCCAAGAATAACCGGAATTATTTACGCAGTTATATTTGGTTGTGCCGTTGCTGGTGCAAGCTGTGCATTTAAAGCAAGATGTTTTGCTTTTCCACTCATAATCAGTTTTTGAAGTATTGCCGTCAAAGTCTTTGCACTCGTCTGTCGGATTTGGTTCATGGTAATCAACCTTGCCGGTGCTGCAGTTGCCTGTCGGCAAAAAACACGTGGTCGCCCACGCTGCTGCGGCGATTCCGCAAACCCCCGCCAGCAATACGGCTGCCGCGAGTATTCTCCCTTTCGCCGTTTTTAGAATCGTCTTTCTCATCGTAAAGCCTCCTAAATATTAAAGTTAAAGCCGAGTGTGTAAAAAAAACGACCGTTATTTTTACACACTATATTTATGGTATTTTTAGTGTACAAGATTTCTCTGATTTTTGCAATAACTATTTAAGTTTCCGTAATTTTTTTCATAATTCTGTAACATTTAAAAAAGAACCCTTTTAGTGTGTAAAAATAACGGTCGTTTTTTTTACACACTTTTTTGCTAAATAACCATTTGTTTTGTCTTGCTTATTTTCAAAAATGTATTTTGTTGTTATCAATATTTTTTTTTATTATACAAGCCTGCGGATAGTCGCTATGCTAAAAATATGTTTTGTTAGCTTGCACAGGGTGTACTATGTCGCTATTTAAATCTGTCGCCACTTTCGGCGGCTTAACGTTGGTCAGCCGTATCACCGGTTTTTTTCGGGATATGGTTTTAGCTAATTTTTTGGGTGCCGGAGCGGTTTCCGATGCTTTTGTTGTGGCATTCAAATTGCCTAATTTGTTCCGCAGCCTGTTTGCCGAAGGGGCGTTCACCAGCGCTTTTGTGCCGCTGTTTTCGCAGAAATTGGTGGCGGACGGCAAAAAACGCTCAATATTTTTTGCCGCGCAGGCAATTTCCGTTTTGGTGCTGTTTGTGGGCGCTTTTGTGCTGCTGTTTGAAATTTTTATGCCGTGGGTAGTGGAAGTTCTTGCCCCTGGTTTCAGCAGCGAGCCGGAAAAAATGCAGCTGGCAACCCAGCTTTGCCGCATCACCTTTCCTTTTTTGCTGCTGATTTCGCTGGTTTCGTTCCAAGGCGGAATTTTGAACTCGTTTGAAAAATTCGCCGCTCCGGCAACCGCTCCGATTATCCTTAATATGATGATGATTTTTTCAGTGTTCTTGTTTGTGCCGTTTACTCCTACTCCCGCGCACGGCTTTGCTTTGGGTATCACCACCGCCGGTTTGCTTGAGTTTTTTTGGCTGCGGCATTTCCTGCGCAAGCTGGATATAAAAATCACGCCATATCTGCATATTGCTAAAATTTTGCACAATCCGGAAATTAAAACTTTGTTCAAACGTATAGCCCCTGGGGTTGCCGGTGCCGGAATCTATCAAATAAATATGGCGGTGGACACAATCTTAGTCTCATTGGTCGGCACTGGAGCAATTTCTTGGCTCTATTACGCCAACCGCCTGCAGCAGCTGCCTTTGGGCGTTATCGGCGCGGCTATCAGCGTGGCGCTTTTGCCGATTCTCTCTAAATCTTTAAAAGAAGGGCAGACGGAAGAGGCGCGCAGCACCCAAGACAAAGCCGTGGAATATGGCTTGCTTTTATCGCTGCCGGCGGCGGTGCTGCTGATTGTTTTAGCCGAGCCAATAGTTTGTCTTTTGTTCCAGCATGGCAAATTTTTGCCGAGCGATGCCGTAAAAACCGCCTATGCCGTTATTGCCTATTCTATCGGTTTGCCGTGCTACGTAATGACTAAAGCACTTATGCCTAACTTTTTTGCCCGCGGCGATACCGCAACTCCGGTAAAATACAGCGCCGTGGTGTTTATCACAAATTTAATCTGCATTTTGCTGCTAATGCATACTTTCGGACATATCGGCATTGCCTGTGCCACGACTATTGCGGCGTTTGTCTCGCTTTTGCAATATGTTATCGGCTTGAAAAAACGCGGATACTGGCAGTTTTCCAGTCGGCTTTTCGGTAAAGTCTGCCGCATTGCCTCTGTGTCGTTTTTAACCGGCGGAGCGGTTTATGCCTGCAAACTGGCAATATCGCTCTATTCTCCGAATTGGATTTATGGATCCAAATGGCTGCTGCTGGCTGACTTGAGCGGACTTGGCATCTTTGCGCTTGCTTTTTTCCTAATTTTAGCTAAAATATTTAAAGTGCTGGATTTTAACGACATTATCCGCCTGCTTTGGAGGAAAAAATGACTGATAAAGAGCGTTTTTTTGAGCTGGTGAAAAATTCCAGAACCCGCATAAAAGAGCTGACGGCAAAGTTTTGGGCTTTTGCCGGCGCTATAAATTTCCGCGGTTTTTTCAGTCGACTGCAGATGAGTTTGAAAAATCTGAAACCCAAAAAAATCCGCCGCTTTTATAAAAAAATCAGCAAAAAAATTGCCTCTTCGTGGAAAACTTTGGGCGGAGCAATGGTTTGCTTTTTGTTTTTATACTATGTCGTCGGCGCGCTTTTAATTGAAAATGTCAATGTTTCAAATGTCTATCAGCTGCCGAAAGAAAACCGCCACAAGTCGGAAATTGCCGCGGCTATGGCTTTTTTGATTGATCGGGAAATAGATGTAAAAATGTGGACGCCGAATTTGCCGCCTGTGTTTCCAGCGTATATTTTGGATAATATGCCAAACTTTCAAATTGGTATAATCACCGCCGTGCGCGACCATGCTTATGTTTTGAAAAATTTTGCCAATAAAACACCGGAGCAGCAGAAAAATACTAAAAAAGCCGAAGAGTTTTTGCGCTATTCGCCATATGTGTGGCTGATGTCTAAAAAAAGTTCGTTTGGTTTGGCGCCATCGGCTAATGCGCAATATCGCAAAGCCCGCAGCGAACTCTTAAAATATAATAAGACTGATTTTACGGTTTATGATGCTGATTTTGATGTGTATTTGCGGCGTTTAGCCCGAGTATTGCGTCTGCTTATTCAAAAAAATGACAGTCATATAATTGAACATTCTGCGGAATTTTTAGATACTAAAGCCGATGATGTTTTTTATCGAACCCGCGGTTATGCTTTTGCTACATGGCAAATTGCCGCCGCAGCCGGATTCGACTATAAAACTTTGCTGGTGCAGAATAATGTTTACAACGAATGGACCTATCTGCTGTCATCGCTGCAAAAAGCCGCGGAATTAAAACCGCTTATGGTGCGTAACGGCAAAATAGACAGCGTTTTCGGCACAAATCATTTGTTAGCGCAAAACTATTATTTGGAGCGCGCGTTGGTTGCCGCTACCGAAATTCAAAAGAAAATACAGGAAAATCATGCAGATAAAAATTGAAGATTTAACCCCGAAAAAACTGATTAACTTTTATCCGCCGCAAGCTGTTTGCCCAAATAATCAGGCGGCTTTGTTCCTGCCGGAAAGTTCGGCTGTTCCGCCGCTTGCCCGCGCGCTTTTAGAAATTGACGGCGTAACCGGCTGCCTTTTTTCCGATGCTTTAATTGGAGTTTCTTTTGCCGAAAACGCAAACAAAGAAGATGTAACGGCGCTGGTTTTGGCGGAACTTGATGATTATTTCAGCGCCGGCGGCGAAATGCTGCAAGTTGCTGCTTCTCAAGCCGATTTGCCGTTTATGGAAGCGCTGGCGGATTCGTTTATTCGTCCAACCTTAAACCGCGACAAGGGCGATATAAAAATTGTTGCCTATGAAGACGGGGTTTTGCAGCTGCAATTTACTGGACACTGTGCCGGCTGCCCATATGCGCAAAACACTTTGAATAATGTGATTGCCGGTTGTTTCAAACGTTATATTCCGCAGCTTAAAGACATTCAAGTAAAGGCGTAGCCAATGGTTAGGTTGATTATTTTTCTGACAGTCTGCTTTTTTTCAGCCTTTGCGGACGCGCATCTGATTGCCGAAAAAAAAGACGGCGCTTTATATGTGAAATCCGCCACTTATCAAGAAACTTCAGAGCTGTTTAAGCAATATAAATTTGATGATTTTTCCGATATAAACAAAGTCTTTCCACGCATATATTTTTTGCATCTGCCAAGTGATTGGGCAGAAATTCCCGAGTCTGACGACAAGCATCGGGTTTTTATCAAAATTTTACTGCCGCTGGTACTGCACGAAAATGAAAATGTTTTGGCGGAGCGGCAAATGCTGGAAAATATTGCGGTAAAAATCAAAGCAGAACAAAGCTTGACGCCAAGCGATATATCTGCTTTGGAAAAGTTAGCCGAAAAATATGATGTGTTTACCCGCTTAAAAGATGAGGCGCGGCTAAAAATTTTAGTCAAGCTGCTGCAGCCCAAAGTTGACGCTGTGCCGCCGTCGCTGCTTATTGCGTCGGCAGGAATTTACAGCAACTGGGGAACATCGCGCCTTGCTTTGCAGGCAAATTCGCTTTATCTGCACGAGGTTTGGTACGGAGAACAGGGCTTAAAGCCGCTGGACGACCCGAACGCCGATTATCGCTATAAAATTTACGGCTCGCTGTCAGAAGGACTGGCTGACCATATTTTAAAAATAAATTCGCATATAAATTACACGCATTTCCGCAACTCGCGCGCCAATGCCCGTAAAATGGAGCGCCCGCTCTATGGTCCGCAAGTTGCCGCTACCATGATTATTGACAGCAATCTGCAGAATATTGCCGGTATGATTGATTACACTTTTTCTTATTACAAACTGCAAGACGCCGACTATAAAGCCAAACTGGAGGATATAAAATGAGTTTGACCATTCAGCCGATTTTATGCAACGCCGGATATATGGATAATTACGCCTATGTGCTGACAGACGGCGAAACTGGTACGGCGGCGATTGTTGATGCGGCAGAAGAACAGGCAGTTGTTCGGTTTTGTTCGGAACACAGTCTTGCTCCGCAGTATATTTTAACCACCCATCATCACGATGACCATACAAACGCAAATTTGGCATTAAAAAAACACTTTAACGCGCAAGTTGTCGGTTCGGCGGCGGAGGCAGAAAAAATCGTTGGTTTGGACATTGCCTTGCGTGACGGTGACACTTTCAAAATAGGCAATTCGACGGCGCAGGCTGTCTTGGCAGCAGGGCATACCAATGGTCATTTGCTGTGGTATTTTGCCAAAGACAAAGCCTTGTTTACCGGCGATGTTTTATTTAACTTGTGTATCGGCGGTTTGTTTGAAGGAACGCCGCAGCAAATGTGGAGCAGTTTGCAAAAAATTAAAAATCTTCCTGATGACGTGCGTTTTTACCCAGGGCACGAATATACCTGCTCTTCAATCGGCTATTTGCTGAAAAATCAGGAAAATCCGCATATTCAGGAATATCTGCATTTTTTAGAAGATTGCCGGCGCCGGCAGTTGTCTCCGGTTGGAATTCCTTTGGGGTTGGAAAAACGCTGCAATCCTTATCTGCTTATCAATAATGAACAAGAATTTATCCAAAGAATGAGTTAGCCCATGTTTATCAGCTTAAATAAAAAAATTCTTTACAGTATTTTAGGCTTTTTGCTTATTATAATTTGTCTCTTTTTTGTGATTTTTATTAACTTTTATGCCAGCAATTTGCGAGACCGCCAAAATTCACTGTATTTGCGAAACCAATATGTGGTTGATTTGCTGTATGATAACATTTCTTTGCAAAAAACTTTGGCGGAAGTTTATGAAAAATATCCCGAGGCGCTTCCTAACTATCGTTCGCAAAAGGTTACTCAAGGTATTGACTTAACGCAGAAAGAATTGTCAAAAGAACAGCAGCTTAACGCAGAGCTGCAAAAAAACTATGACAATAACAAAGAGGCGCTTAAAGTCGGTGCGCAAATTTTAGGCATCAGTTTGTTTATTGTGGTTTTGTTCATCTTCTTACTGATTTTTATGTTGGATTACTGGGTGATTCGCCCGATTGAAAAGCTGATTGAAATCAGCCGCAAGGTTTCGCTTGGTATTTTCTCGAGCCGTATCACTATGGATAAGGGGCGTTTTCAAGATGAATTTGATATTTTATCTTCAACCTTTAACAAAATGCTGGATAATACGGAATATAATATTGAAGAAATCAAAGCACGTGAAAACTTTTTGCAAAAGTTGATAGACGCTATTCCGGATGGTATTCGGGTGGTTGATGAAGACTATAATATAATTATGGCGAACAGTGCTTTTCATACAATGCTCAAACTGAAAAAATCTTGCGTGGGGCAAAAGTGCTATCATGCCTATAACCACGACTGCGAAGGCTGCCCGCAGCGTCAATATGCTTGTCCGGTTAAAGAGCTGCTTAATAATCAGAACAGTGAAAACGGAAATTTCCACGCTATTCATGAAGTCGGCAAAGTTCCGCTGTATCTGAATGCCACCCGTCTGCGCTGGGGGCAAAATTCAGATGATGTTTATATTGTTGAGGCTTTCCATGACCTGAGCAACGACGTGCGTTTTTCGCATCAGCAAAAAGTTTCGTCATTAGCTTTTCTTTCCACTTCTATCGCTCATGAAATGAAAAATAATCTCGGTGCGATTCGCATGATTTTTGAGGGAATTTTATCAAGCTATGATAATGCCGAGACAGACAAGGATAATCAAAAGAAATATTTGCAAATGGCATATAATCAGCTGGTTGAAACCATCAAAACGCCGGAACGTCTGCTCCGCTTGGCTCGTTATTCAGATAATGAAGAGGTGGAAATAAACATTGAAGATGCGGTAAAAGATATGCTGATGATGATTGATTATGATGCCAAGCGCCATGGTATTTCCATAAGAACGCAATTAGAGCACAATTTGTGGCTATACGGCAATGACGCCGATTTTAAAATGATTATTCTTAACCTGACGCAAAATGCCATAAAAGCCATGCCGGAAGGCGGTGAATTGTTTTTGGGCACGCATTCTAAAAATAATAGTTTGCATTTAATTATCCGCGATACCGGAATCGGCATTGATAAAGAAAAGCTGAAACATATTTTTGAGCCGTTTTATTCTGCTGACGACAATACTAAAAGTTCCGGATTGGGCTTGGCGATTGTCAGCAGTCTGGTTGAAAAAATGCGCGGGCATATAAGCGTAAAAAGCAAGCTGAAAAAAGGCACAGAATTTAGCATACGGCTGCCGTTAAACAGCAAATAAGCCCTGATAACAAAAAAAGAATGAGACTTCTGTCCCATTCTTTTTTTATACATTTGCTAATGCTGAACTTTATTCGGCAGAAGCGGCGTTTTCAGCTTTTTCAGCTTCTGCTGCAGCAGCTTTTTCTGCAGCAACGCGAGCCAAGTCTTTAGCGCCTTTAGCGTTTACATCGCGGTCAACCAATTCAATGACTGCCATTGGAGCGCAGTCGCCATAACGGAAACCAGCTTTCAATACGCGGGTGTAACCGCCGTTGCGTTCTTTATAACGTTCTGCCAAAGTAGAGAACAGTTTAGAAACTACTTCATTATTGCGCAAGAAACCTGCAGCAATGCGGCGGCTGTTCAAATCACCTTTTTTAGCAAAGGTAATCATGTTGTCAGCGAAAGTTCTCAATTCTTTGGCTCTTGTCAAAGTAATTGTAATTTGTTCGTGTTCCAGCAAAGAACTTGTCAAGTTAGAGAACAAAGCTCTTCTTTGGCTTTTCGGCATACTAAATTTTCTATGTCCATCACCATGTCTCATGATGTAATTCCTTTCATTTTCTCTAGTGCTTTGATGGGCAAAGCGGATAAATACAAGGTTCTTACTACGGATTCGCAAAGCGCTCATACATAAAAACCAACTCAATTTCAACCCCTATTTAACACAATCGCCCGCTAAAAGCAAGAAGATTCTGCATCAATAGTTTTTATTCAGTTTAATGGATTCGGTTTTAAGAAAATTAGTTTATCGACTCCTTTTTCTAAGAATGATATTGCAAAAAAGTCAGATATTCGTTTTTTTATATTTTCAGAATCAAATTGTTGTCTGTAACCTGCTGATTTATGGTCTAAGAAATATATCCCTTTATGTTAATAAATGTTAACAAGGTTATATACATACCTAAAAAAATTTTTATCAAATTTTCATCATCAAATTTAAACAGTAATATTAAATAGTTAGACAATATCTAAATTGTCGTCAGATGGTTTTTAAGGAAAAATTGCAAAAAATGTAACATTATTTTCCTTGTCAGCGTGATGTTTATTTTTCTAGTATACAAGCAGCAAATCAAACGTGCTTTGTCAGCAAATAAAAAAAGTTGGGTATACTAGATATTGTTTGTTTACAAAATATTCATACTATATGTAGTATATCATTCAACAAATGTTTATAACAACGCCACTGGGAGAAATATATAATGGGTACAGAGCAAAATACCATAACAAACAGAATAGACACTAAGGTTGAAAGCATTACCAAACGTGACGGAACTTTAGCGCCGTTTGACGAAAACAAAATTTACAATGCCATTTTAAAAGCTGGTACGTCTACCGGTGAGTTTGATAACTCGGACGCGTGGCTTTTAACAGCTCAGGTAATGAAAGTTATCAATCACAAATTTACTGAATCTTTGCCTTCTATTGAGCAAATTCAAGATATTGTGGAACAAGTATTGATTTCTGCCAACTATTTTGCTACGGCAAAGGCTTATATTTTGTACCGCGACAAGCGCAACCGTATGCGCTCTGACCACAAGGTTATGGTGGACGTTGAAAGTTCTATCAACGAATATTTGGAAAAATTGGACTGGCGTGTTAACGCTAACGCCAACCAAGGCTACTCCAACGGCGGTTTGATTTTGAACGTTTCCGGTAAAGTTACCGCCAACTACTGGCTGAGCCATGTTTATCCGTCAGAAGTCGGCGAAGCACACCGCAACGGCGATATTCATATTCATGATTTAGATATGCTGGCTGCATATTGTGCCGGCTGGTCTTTGAAAAATCTTCTGAAAGAAGGCTTCAACGGCGTAAAAGGCAAATCAGAAGCTAACCCGCCGAAACACCTTTCTTCGGCTGTCGGTCAAATGGTTAACTTTATGGGCACTTTGCAAAACGAATGGGCTGGCGCACAGGCATTTTCATCGGTTGATACCTATTTGGCTCCGTATATCAAAAAAGATAATCTTACCTATGACCAAGTAAAGCAATCTATCCAAGAATTAGTTTATAACTTGAATGTGCCTTCACGCTGGGGTTCGCAGACTCCGTTTACAAACTTCACATTTGACTGGGTTTGTCCGGAAGATTTGCGTAATCAGCACCCTTATATCGGCGGTCACATTGCCGGTCACGATGAAAACTATATGCCGATTATTGAAGGTCAGGAAGAAATGCCGTTTACTTATGGCGACTGCCAAAAAGAAATGGATATGATTAACCGCGCCTACATTGAAGTTATGATGGCTGGCGATGTGTTGGAACGTCCGTTTACTTTCCCGATTCCAACTTATAATATGACGCCGGATTTTCCGTGGGACGATGAAAAATCGCAGCTTTTGTTTGAAATGACCGCTAAATACGGTATGCCTTATTTCCAAAACTTTATTAACTCTGTTTTGAAACCTGGGCAGATTCGCTCTATGTGCTGCCGTCTGCAATTAGATTTGCGCGAACTATTGGCAAAAGGCAACGGCTTGTTCGGTTCGGCCGAGCAGACCGGTTCCATCGGCGTTGTGACCTTTAACTGCGCTCGTTTGGGCTATATGTTTAAAGGCAATGAACAAGCTTTGTTTGCCCGTGTTGACGAATTGATGAACATTGCCCGCACTTCTTTGGAAATCAAGAGAAAAGTTATTCAGCGTCTGATTGACAACGGCTTGTATCCATACACCAAACGTTATTTGGGAACCTTGCGCAACCACTTCTCTACTATCGGTGTAAACGGTATCAATGAGATGATTCGCAACTTTACTAACGATGAACACAATGTTGCCGATGAATGGGGCAAGGCTTTTGCTGAAAAGTTCTTGGACTATATCCGCGGCTGCTTGGTAAAAATTCAAGAAGAAACCGGTCATATGTATAACTTGGAAGCTACTCCTGCAGAAAGCGCAACCTACCGCTTTGCCCGTGAAGATAAAAAACGTTTCCCAGGGATTATTCAAGCCGGCACCAAAGAAGACCCTTATTACACTAACTCTTCGCAATTGCCGGTTGGCTATACCGATGATCCGTTTGAGGCTTTGGATTTGCAGGCTACTTTGCAATCTAAATACACCGGCGGCACCGTATTGCACTTGTATATGAGCCAGCGTATTTCTTCGGCAAAGGTTTGCGGCGAACTGATTAAAAAAGTTTTGACCAACTACCGCCTGCCATACATTACAATTACTCCGACTTTCTCTATTTGCCCGAAACACGGCTATTTAGCCGGCGAGCATAAATTCTGCCCGCTTTGCGATGAAGAAAAGAAAGCCGCAAAATTGAAAAAATTAAAAGCCAGCAATGCTGCCTAACTTTATGAAAATATATTTAAGGAGATAAAATTATGGAAAATACTATTAAAATTGAAGATATCAAATTAAGCGATGAAGAAAGACAGCCTTGCGAAATTTGGACTAGAGTTATGGGCTATCACCGTCCGGTTTCTGAATTCAATAAAGGTAAAAAGTCTGAATACTATTCTCGCAAATGTTTCTGCGAAGAAAAAGCTGTAATGTATTTGGATAACGACTGCGGCTGTGCTTTGGCGGCAGAATAAAAAAGCAGACGCTTATGTCTTCTGATTTATTAAGAATCGGCGATATTGAAAAATTCAGTATCGTCGATTTTCCAACTAAGATAGCCGCTGTTGTTTTTATGCAGGGCTGTCCGTGGCGCTGTCCGTTTTGCTATAACTCATCGCTGCAAAATCCGAACAGCGGCGACAATACCGGCTGGGATAAGCTCATTCACTTGCTGGAACACCGCAAGGGCATTTTAGACGCAGTGGTATTCAGCGGCGGCGAACCGTTAATGCAGAGCAATCTGCCGCAGGCTATGGACGAAGTAAAAGCTTTGGGATTTATAGTTGGTCTGCACACCGGCGGCTATAACCCTGAAGCCTTGAAAAAGGTTATCGGCAAAGTGGCGTGGGTTGGTATGGATATAAAAGTTCCGTTAGATACGGAAAGATATACCAAAGTTACTGGTTGTCCGACGCCGATTGGCAACATTAAAGAGAGTCTGCAGATTTTGCTGGACAGCGGCGTCCATTTTGAATGCCGCACCACCTGCGACCCGCGTATTTTGGATATTGCCGATATTTATAAAATTGCCGATGAGCTTTCGTCTTTAGGCGTGCAGGAGTACTATTTGCAAAAATATCGTCCGATACCGGAAGATAAAACCACTCAGAAAGCTGATTGTGATAAATTTTTTAATGATTCGGAATTGCTAAATTATCTAAAATCCAAGTTCAAAATTTTTGATGTTAGAAAATAAAGGGGCGTTACAGCCTCTTTTTTTATATAAGCCGAATTATAAATGGCTTTACATTTTAGGACAGTTTTGTTAAAACTACTAATGGATAGGCAATAGTCTGTCTGAGGTGTGAGAACCTCTTTAAGACACGTCGCTAAACGACGCTAAATACCTTCTGGTCTTGCTGACCGGAAGGTAGCAGAATAGGCTATGTTATAGCTAATATGCTACACTATATTTGTCTTAAATAGTTCTCAACTTCCGGTCGCTTTTTCAGCGGCTTTTTTATTATAAATTCAACAGGAAAGGAAATTGTATGAAACACAATCAATTCGGTCGGTCAATGATAGAAATGCTTGGCGTACTTGCTATTATCGCCGTTTTGTCGGTTGGTGGAATTGCAGGATACTCCAAAGCTATGGATAAGTTTAAGATGAATAAGGCTGTTTCCGACTATAGCTATATGCTGGTTGGACTATTGGAACACATGGATAGCCTGAAAGAGCTATCAAAAGGAACCCGAAAAATAATGCTGGCTGATTTTTTTGAAGCGGCCAATATTGTTCCAAGCAGTTGGTCAAAAAAATCAGTAGGCGGCGGCATAGTAGTATTTATTGATTCCTATGGTAACGAAATAAGTCCGTATGCCGATTACGGAACCGGTGGCATAACCATTGATTTTAGACTGGGAAGTTTTTCTACAGATAGTAAAAGTCCTAGTTTTTCTGCAGATTTTTGCGTAAATTGGTTTCAGACTTTTGCCATGCCTCTGCATAATGTGGTTGATAATGTTTGGTTTTTCAAAAGCAATCAATGGCCGCCATCAGCGGTTCTTCAAGGAGATGCTCATTGCACGCCGCAAAATAAATGTTTAAACAATATAACTTTAACTGAAATTAATCAATTATGCCATTCTTGTCAGGGGGCAAAAGAATGGTGTCAGCTTATTATTCATTTTCTGTAAAAAAAACGCCCTAATCGTGCAGATTGGGGCGTTTATATATGGATGTCCGCTTATTGAGCTGCAGATATGCCCTCAACTAAAATTGTTAAGTTTGATGTAAATAATTTTACGGCGATTGACATCAAAATAATACCAAATGCTTTTTGAAAAATACAGATGATTCCCGGAGAAAGTATTTTTTCCAATTTCGGAGCCATTTTCAAACCAAGGTAAACCACAATAATGTTTAAGACAATCGCCAATATAATATTTAAGTCGGCATATTGTGAACGAATTGCCAAAATGGTTGTGAACGAACCTGCGCCGGCGATTAACGGAAAAACAATCGGGGTAAAAGTTGCGTCGTTGGCCGAATATTTATTTTCGTGGAAAATATGCACATCTAAAATCATTTCCATAGAGATAATGAAAATAATAATAGAACCAGCGATAGCAAACGAAGAAATATCCAGGCTGAACAGCTGTAAAAAGGCATTACCCATATACATAAAGCCGATAAACAGTACCAGAGAAATAATAGAGGCGCGTCCGGCATGAATAGTACGACCGTCTTGCAGCAAATTTAATACCACCGGCAACACTCCGATAATATCAATAATAGCAAACAAAACCACAAATGCGCTTATAAATTGCGTAGTGTCATAGGTGCTTAAAAAAGCTAAAAAGGATTCCATTTAAAACTCCATAACTAAAAAGAAAAACGGCGATATTTTTATATCGCCGTCGTTCTAGCAAACAAAATTGAATTAGTCAACCTTTTTTGCTTCAATGCGCATTCTGTAGAATGAGCGCCATACAAATACAACGCCGATTACAAAGAATACCACAGCTATAGAAGTTGCCAAGCATTCGGATTTAGCCGAAACTTTTGCCGCCATTTCTGCAGCCAGCAAACCGAATAAAGTTGTAAACTTAATAATCGGGTTCAAAGCAACAGATGCCGTGTCTTTGTACGGGTCGCCCACAGTGTCGCCCACAACCGAGGCGGCATGCAGTTCAGTGCCTTTTTCGTTAAGGTCTACTTCTACCACCTTTTTGGCGTTATCCCAAGCACCGCCGGCGTTAGCCATATACAAAGCCTGATACAAGCCGAAAATGGCAATAGAAATCAGATAGCTTGCAAACATTTCCGGACTAAAGAACGCAAACGCAATAGCAAAAGAGAAAATAACGATAAAGATGTTAAACATACCCTTTTGCGCATATTGTGTGCAGATTTTAACCACGGTTTTAGAATCTTCTACCGAAGCAGCTTTGTTTGTGTCGAGCTTAATGTGCTCTTTAATGTAGTTTACAGCACGGTAAGCACCGGTGGAAACTGCCTGAATAGAAGCGCCGGAGAACCAATAGATTACAGCGCCGCCTAAAATCAAACCAATCAAAACGCGTGCGTCAAGCAGGTTTAATTGCAGGTTCAAAAGCAAAATGATAGAGAAAATCATGGTTGTGGCGCCGATAACGGCAGTACCGATTAACACCGGCTTAGAAGTAGCCTTAAAGGTGTTGCCGGCGGAGTCGTTAGCTTCCAGCAAGTGTTTGCCTTGTTCAAAGTCCGGCTCAAAGCCATAATCGTTTTTGATTTCTTTTTTAATGCCTTTAATGTCTTCAATCTGAGAAAGTTCAAATACTGATTGAGCGTTATCGGTAACCGGACCATAGCTGTCAACGGCAATAGTAACAGGTCCCATGCCCAGCATGCCGAAAGCCACCAAACCAAAAGCAAACACAGTCGGATAAATCATAATCAAAGACAAATCACCGAGAGAGGTCAGATAGGCAACTGCCATCAATCCAGCCATAACCACGCCTTGCCAAAAGCCCGAGAAGTTACCAGCAACAATACCGGAAATAATGTTGAGTGATGCACCGGCTTCACGGCTGGCGTTAACCACTTCTTGAACATGCTGAGATTTTGAAGAGGTGAAAATCTTAGTAAATTCCGGAATAATGGCGGCGGCTAAAGTCCCGCAGCTGATAATCACGGACAGTTCCCACCAAATGTTAGAACCAAAGCTTTCTTTTGGCAGCATCAAATAAGAAACGCCGAAAGTTACCAAAATAGAAATTAAGGAAGTCAGCCAAATCAAGCTGGTCAGCGGAGCTTCAAAATCGAATGATTTTTTATCGCCGTAGATTTTTTTAGAAATAAAGCCGTTCAGCACATAAGAGACAACAGAAGTGATAATCATCAAAACGCGCATTGCAAAAATCCAAGTAATCAAACGGGCTTGCAGTTCAGGCGCATGCAGCTGAGCCGAAATAGCACCGTCAGCAGAAATGCTCATACCGGCAGCCAAAACGATAAAGCTGATTAAAGCCACGCCGGTAACGCCGTAGGTTTCAAATCCATCAGCCGTCGGACCGCAGGAATCGCCTGCATTATCGCCAGTGCAGTCAGCAATCACACCTGGGTTGCGGGCATCATCTTCATCAATTTTGAAAATAATTTTCATTAAATCAGCGCCGATATCGGCAATTTTGGTAAAGATACCGCCGCAAATACGCAAAGCAGACGCGCCCAAGGATTCGCCGATGGCAAAACCGATAAAGCAAGCACCTGCAGTGTCGCGCGGAATAAATACCAAAATGAACATCATCATAATCAATTCAACGCAAATCAGTAGTACGCCGATAGACATACCGGAACGCAAAGGCAGGTTCATCACCGGATAAGCTTTGCCTTCTAGTGAGGCGAAAGAGGTGCGGGAGTTGGCGTAAGTGTTAATGCGCATACCAAACCAAGCCACGCTGAATGAACCTAAAATACCCAAAATTGACCATAACAAAATGTTCAAAACCTTTAACAGCGGAGTGCCGTTTAAAACTGCAAAGTAATAGATAATGCAGGCGCCGATGAAAACCTCAAGCACCAGCAGCAGTTTTGCCTGTTGTTTCATATAGGTGGTGCAGGTTGCGTAAATTGTTTCCGAAACTTTAAGCATAGCTTCGTGCGCCGGCATTTTTTTAATGCGGAAGAATTCCCACAAGCCAAAAGCCATACCCAAAACGCAAACAGCCATACCGCTTAGCAATAAGCCGTTGCCGGAAATTTCCAAACCAAAAATGCTGTAGGTTGCCTTAGCCAAAGACGGAATAATCAAATCCAATTCCGAGGCGCTGGCTGTTCCCACGGCAGAGAGTACAAAGGTCAACGCCGCAATAACGGCTTTACCGATTCTTTTTCTGCTGATAAACATATTTTAATCCTCTAAAAAGTTAACAAAATGACCTCAGTAAGTTCTCCCTTACCGGTCTGGTAAGTATAATTGTATCCCATAATTGTTAATTATTCCCTAGCAATTTGCCTCTGTGGAAATAATTATTCATAGGAGTTGATTATATCTTGTTTCTCCAGCTCCATATAGCCGTGCCCGTCGTTATCCTTAATACGGATATCGGCTCCGGCTTTTAGAAGCATGGTGGAAATAGTATCACAGCCGAACGCGGCGGCATAAAACAGCGCGGTTCGCCCGAAACGGTCTTGCTGATTAACGTTAGCATCGGCTTTTAGCAAAGTTTCTACCAAAGGCGCGTTTAAATCACTGGTGGCGGCGCTCATCAACGGTGTGCCGCGTGGTGTTTCCTGATTAACATCAGCGCCGTTTGCTATTAGCAGCTGCAACAGTTCCTGTGAGCGTTTAAGTAAAAATTTTTGCTGTTCATTAAAATTTGCCTGCTGAATTTCGGCATTTAAATTGTTTTCAGCCGTAACTGGCTGCTGTGATAGCTGCAGCTCCGAGGCTAGGGCGGTGGCAACCAATAAAGGGGTTAAACCGTTGGCTGACGGCAAGTTAACGTCTGCTCCGGCGTTTATCAAAGTTTTTGCCATATCTAAAGAGCTGTAATGCGTCAACATATAAAAAAGTATGGTGTTGCCATCGGCGTCGCGCGAGTTAACGTCCAGTCCGGCGTCTATCAGTTTTTGCAAAGCGGCGGTGTTGCCGGAATCTAAAATTTTTTGCACAATCGCGTCATCAATATCTTCGCTCACGGTTTCGGCGTGGGCAGGCGTAAAAAATAACAAACTGAAAATAAAAAACGGCAGAACTAAATACTTCATAATGTCCTCGCGGCTGTTCAGAATATAGACAATGTACCACGTCAAAAATGATATGGCAAGCCTTTAAAAATTTTGAAATCAGATTATTTTTAACAAAAAAAAGGAGGCAGATATGAAAAAGAAAATAGGCAAACCGCTGTATATCACATTGCGTGCCGGCAGCAAAGATTTTCATGTGCGGGTAATAGAAGAAGACCGCTTTGTGTCAAGCGTGCAGCTGCGTGATATGGATTTTGACGAGGATATGCATAATTACGGCGATTCGGAAAATTTGCCGGAAAGCGACCGGATTATGGTCTGCCAGCAAAAAGGCATTAAGCAAACGCACTGTAGTCGCTGAACCTTGAAATAGGTGTCCTTCAATACGTTCTCCATTTTCCAGTGTATTATCAATATAGCGGCAAGAATATGAGTCATCATAATATACTGTAATATCATAAGCTACATCGTCATTTGCTTCAATTATTAAACAAGTAATACAGCTCTTATCTGGTTTGTATAATCATTATAGATACTTCCTTATTAGTTGAAGGGGTGTTATTTATACTATTCATTACAAACTTAACATTCTATCCATCATATTGATAAATGTCGCCATAACTTATAGCGGAAAGTCCTAAGTTATATAACGTATCACTGCTATTAAGTCCAAAATTCTTACCAGTAACAGTACTGCTGCCCAAACCCAGGTCATAAGTGAATGACTGCACATCTTTTCCGTCAATATTCAGAATAGCATGCCAGTACATTCCGCTTTGATAGGCTATTTCACAATCTTTTAATTTAACATCTATCTTTTCTTTGCAGGTGCAGCCTAATTTGTTTTCGCTCTCATTATAATTGGTTTTGCTCATTTCTCAATCTTTTGAATCCGGCGAAAAACACACCCTTGCAGAAACATTCGCAATGTTCCATAAATTAAATACGCCAATAAGATAAATATGCCAATAAGACATATCAAAGTTAAACATCGTTTAATCATTGATTTTCTACTAATTATATCCAAATAACTTGCAAAACCAAGATGCCTGCCAAGGCTAACGATAGAAACTAACCAAAAAAACAGTAGTTCTTTCAATTCCCCAATACTTTTACCAGCTTTACCATATCATAAATACTGTAAATTTTCAATAAATATCAAATATTAGGAATGTAACATATTATAAATGAGGTTATAAATGGCGTATCCGGCGAGGCTCGAACTCGCAACCTTCGGCGTCGGAGGCCGACACTCTATCCAATTGAGCTACGGATACTTTAACGATTCGTGATAATTTTTCATCTTTTTACATAATTTTACTTGACTTGTCAATGAAATGAATGTATTAACAAGCAACAAATATATGTTGAATTTTAACTTTGAGGATTTTTTAAAATGGCTAAGAAATGTGATATTTTGGGCACCGGCGTTATGAGCGGCAATAATGTAAGCCATGCAAACAACAAGACTCGCCGTCGTTTTTTGCCTAATTTGCAAGTTGTTTCTCTGTTTAGTGAAGCATTAAATAAAGTTTTCAAGCTGAAAGTTTGCTCTAAAACTTTGCGTTCTATTGAACACAACGGCGGTTTGGATTCTTATTTGGAAAAAACTTCTAACACTAAATTGACAGAAGAAGCTAAAAAAATTAAAAAAACTATCGCTTCTAAAAAAGCTGCTGCTTAATTTAGATATTTGAAAAACGCAATAAAAAAACTCCGATGATTTAACATCGGAGTTTTTTCTATGACTAAGCCAGTCCAATAGGGTAGAGTATATAATACATAACCCCTGCCAATATTGCCAAACTGCAAAGCAGCGAAACAATAAAGGATATGTAGCTTTGAATGTAGTTGAAAGCGCAGTGTTTTTTCAAAAACATCATATCAAAAGCCTTGTCCAAGAGCAAAAGGAAAATGATAAGTGTAAAAAACAATGCAGCTGCACACATAATCAGCAGAACTCCCCATACAACGTTGTAGCCGATAGTTACCTGCATGCTAAGGCTTGAAGTCATCAAATGACCAGTAAACCAAAAAAGACCAAGCACAAAGCAGAGTCCAATGCAAACCGGCAAAACCTCTTCAAGAAGCACGTAAGACAAAGTTTGTCCGCTGCCAGCCTTAACGCAAACGTAAAACGCATAGGCAGCAAAAAGAGCCAAAACCAGCCACGAGCCAATTGTATAGGTGCACAACCATGCTGTAACGCAGGCAAATAATGAAATACCCGCAGTAGTTACAGCGCTTAAACCTAAAATTTCTAAAAATTTCATACGCCTAAAAATTAGTCAATAATTAAATTCTAAAAATAATATACGAATAAATGTGATTTTTGTCAAGAAATATGTTGCATTTTGCCAAAAAAGATGTATAGTGAGTTTATCATTTAATTATTAGTCCAATTATTCACCCTTTAATTTTTACTTTTATGGAGAACAAAAATTTAGTTAGCGCTCGTCTCATCGTCGGGTTGCTGGGTTTTGCTGTAATCACTTCATTATGGCTTGTTAATGTGGTGCCTCTTGGGTTTGTTGTGCTTCTTGACCTGATTTATATCGGGTCCGTTGCAAAACTTCAAATCGGGCACGCTCTTGTGGTCAGCGCTATTGCTGCAGTCTTCCTGCTTTTGGGAATGTATATGCCTATTGTGGAAATCTGGCCGGTACGGTTAGTCTTCCGCGGCGGTATGACGGCAATAAACGTGCTGATTTTCATTAACATTGTTGTCAACTCCGTTATCTATGTAGTGATAGCGGTTGTGCTGCTGCTTGCCGGCGGCTATGCTTATACGAAACTTCATGACAAATGATGCTTAATGTTTCCTAAAAACTAAAAAAAGAGTTGTCTAAACGGCAACTCTTTTTTTGTTGAATATTCAAAAATTACAGCTTGTCTACTTCGCCGACATACATGCCGATAGCGTGTGCTGCTTTAACATAATCGCTGTGCGCGTCCAAACCGGTGGTGCCGGCGGCAACAACTTCGTCTAAAGTGAATGATGTGATTTTGCCGTTGCTAAGCGATACCATGCGGTCTGTGTGACCTTCTGCCAGTAGACGGACAGCTTCGGCAGCCAATACTACAGCTAAGGTTCGGTCAAACGATGTCGGGTTGCCGGAACGCTGAACGTGTCCCAATTTTGTAACGCGGGTTTGGAAACCTTTGTAGTTGGCATTGATTAAATTGCTCAGGTAGTCGCCGATTCCACCATTGATTTTTTCGCCGACCATATTTACAGCGCCGGTAACAGCTTCGCCGTTTTCGGTTTTAACGCCTTCGGAAACCACAATCAAAGCGCTGGTGCGACCACTGGCTTTTACTGCTTCCAATTTTTTAACAATACCGTCCAAAGTATATGGAATTTCCGGAACCAGACAAATATCGGCAAAACCTGCAATGGCGGAATGCATAGCCAAGTGTCCGGCATCGCGTCCCATAACTTCCAAAATCAAAGCGCGGTGATGCGAGCGGGCGGTGGTCATTAAGTCGTCCAAAGCATCGGTGCAGACTTGGCAAGCAGTGTTGAAACCAACTGAAAATTCTGTCAGCGGGGTATCATTGTCAATGGTTTTTGGAATACCAATCATCTTAACGCCGGCCATTTTGCAGTAGGTGCTGACAATGTTCATGCTGCCGTCGCCGCCAACAACCACAACAGCATCCAAACCAAGTTCACGCACGCCCTCGCCGAAACGTTGAGCCAAAACTTCTTGCGATTCTTTTACGCCGGTGTTCAGAGAGCCCAAATAAGAACCGGCCATTCTCGGCCACGGGGAGCTGCTGAAGTTTTCTTCAGTTAAAATTTCGTAGGAAAGCGGACGGTTGGTTAAGCCGTCGGTACCGTCATGAATTCCATAAACTTCCCAGCCTTGTTTGGTGGCGGCGTTTACTACGGCCATAATTACGGCGTTAAGTCCGGCGCAATCACCGCCGCTGGTTAAGATACCGATTTTTTTGATGTTAGTCATTCTATAAAAACTCCGTTTTAAAATATTGCAATCAGTCAAAAAATAATGTATACTCTTTACAACTTTTGGAAAAAAAATCCATAAAAAAATTGATTTTGTTACAAAAAAAATGCGGAAAGGGTTATTTTACTGATGATTGGTAACGATAAAACAGCAAAACTTCAACTTTTGTTGTGTGAGCTGAAACTAGAGCAAAGACATGTTAACACTGATATGTCAAGATTGCTGAAACAGGGAAAAACCGTCGATTTTTATCAGGCAAAACAGTTGGCTGGGCAAAAAGTCGGATTGGCAAAAAAAATCAGTAAAGTAGAAAATTCTATAAATCCGAATATTATTGCCTAATTCAATTTTTGAGATAAAATTAGATGGCTCGCCGTCCGGCGGGCTTTTTTGTTATAATAATTTAACAAAAAGGTGAAAATAAGCTATCATAAAAACGGATTGCCTCAGACAATGATTGCCAATTTGCTGGCTAAAAAGAACAACGAGGGTCTTATTGCCGCTAACACAAACTATGAATACATAGTTATGCTGAGGTCGTCGGAAAATTACAACTTGTCAGCTATTTTGGCAAACTGCAAGAAGCTGAATCCGGAGTTTGATGGTTTTGATTCTGTTGTTGAGATGCATCTCAATGAAGCAACGTACAAAATCTATCATGGCTGCGGATATAATCTGAAAGTTGAGACTGTTAAAAAGATGTTGTCTTCGGACAATATGTCTCTTTCTCTTTTAAAGGAGATTGTAGACAACGAGCCGATGTTCAAGGATTTTGCTTCCTTGGACGAAGAAATTAAGATGCTTCTGAAATCTAAGATGAAGTATATGTCTAAACTCATCTAACTAAATTAAAGCGTTGCTCTTATCAAAAGGGCGGTGCTTTAATTTTTTTGTAATGCTATTTTTTGCTTGAAAAATAAAAAAGTATGTGTTAAATAAACCTCAAATTTGTTGTTTAACTTTAGAAAAAATATAGAAAAGAGGTGATTTAAGTGGTACAAGTAACAGTTATCGGAAACGATGTAAACCAGTCTTTGAAAATCTTGAAAAAGAAAATGCAAAGAGAAGGTGATTTCCGCGAAATGAAACTGCGCCGTTGCCATGAAAAGAATTCTGAAAAGAAAGCTCGTCGCAAAGCAGAAGCTATCAGACGCGCTCGTAAGCAGATGCGCAAACGCTTAGATACCGAAGGTTTCTAGTTTTTTAGAATACTTTAATGATAAGTCCCCGCCCTCTTGAGTGGGGATTTGTTTTTCAAACATAAGGAGATAGAAATGAAAAAATTGTTTAGCATACTTGCCGGAATTTGTCTGTTTGTAGGTTGCAGCAATGCCGGCGAACAAATTTCTTTGGCCGGTAAAAAGTTTGTTATGCAAAATTCCGAAGCCGGAACAACAATTACTTTGGAATTTGCCGACAGCGGAAATGATTATTACGGACAAGTGGTCAATAATTATTTTGGCAGCTACAAAATATTTAATGATAGAATAACTTTTAGCGCCGGCGGAACAACTATGATGATGGGACCGCGTGAGGAAATGGAAGCCGAAGGACGTTATTTTGCCGATTTGGATAAAGTTAGAAATTTTACTTTGCAGAATGATGTTCTGACTCTTACAACCTCCGACGGCAAGGTCTTGGAATTTAAGGAAAAATAAATCTAATTTTGCAGGTTAAAACAGTTCAGCGGCGGTGAAAGAAATTTTGCCGCCGCTTTACTTTTTTGTTGACATTATTATATATTTATGATTTATTAAAAACAATCTAAAGTTGAATAAGGTAAAAGGCTGAAAATGATTAAAAAAATAGGAAATATAATTTATAAATTGCTTTTTGCGATTGCTGTCATGGGCTTTCTTATATGTTTTTCTGTTCCTTTTGGCAATGAGTTTTATTTAAGCGGTTTGCAGCAATATTTTACATCGGATGAATTATCGCTTTTTTCTATGCAAAGCAAAGTAGCTGTATGCGTGCTTGGTATTTTGCTATGGCATAAATTAGGCGAAAAATACTCAGTTTTTTATAAATATGAAATGCTGGCTTTAATGATTTTGGGTATTGCTGTTTTACATATATCGCAAAGCAATCCGGCAAGTCACAAGCTTGCAGATATTCAGTATTGCATGGAAGATAATTATTGCCCTGATTATGTTAATGTTTTGCTGAAAAGAACAGAAACTCAAACTGATGACAATGAGTAAGTTTATGAAAATATCTGCAAAAGGTCTGTTAGCAGGTTTTATTCTGTTAATGCTTGGCATTTTGCAATATGAAATAGAGAGCTTTGCCGAAAATATAACCTTATCAATATATTTTGAGCGAATTTTGCTGGGATTGACTGCTATCTGTTTAATTTTCTTTGTGTTTTTGCCATTAAACAAAAGAAATGTTTTATTTTTTAGCTTGCCTCTGGTTTTTCTCATTCTTTTTGTGTCAATAAACCCGGAAATTCAGGAAATTTTAGAACGTGAAAAATGTTTATTTGAACCTGGATGGTGTTCCAATCCTGAAATAAGGAGGCTGTATGAGCAAAATTTTTGAAAATAAAAAAGTGCAGTTGGCTATATCATTTTTTAAATGGCTGGCTCGGATTTGTTATTGGGTAATAAATGGTATAACATTATTTTTAATAACTGTATTTATGATATTTTATGTTATGATTGATTCATTTGGTTACCCAGTAAGTTATATGCAGTTTTTAACAAAAGAAGAGCTTGCTGTTATCTATAAATATGATGAAATTTGGGGCTGTACTATTATCATGTTGATATTGTACTTGCTTGGTATACTATGCGGATTGTTCTCAAAATTCTTTAGAACTGTAGAAACTGCCGGTATACTTTGTTGCTGCTGGATGATATTTAATGTAATATATCAGCTTCAGGTTGACGATATTGCAGCATCTAACCCGCAGTCTGTGGAAGTAAGCAGCGAGGCGGTAGATGAATAAGATGCTTGAAAATAAAAAAGTGCAGTTGGCTATATCATTTTTTAAATGGTTGGCTCAAATTATGTTTTATGGTCTTAATGTTTTAGCATTCTTTGCAATATACTCATTGATGATAGGAACTATGTTTGATTTAGGAAACATATATCCGCAAAGCTATTGGCAGTTTCTTACTGAAAATGAAACAGCTGACGTTTATCAATATTATGATATTTTGATGGATTCGCTGCTTTTATTGGAAGTATATATATTGGGAGCAATATTAGGATTGTTCTCTAGGTTTTTCAGAGCAGTAGAAACATTCTTCATACTTTGTTGCTGCTGGATGATATTTAGTCAGGCTTATAGTCATCAGGTTGACGATATTGCTGAGGTATCGGTGCAAGATATAAATAGTGAGGTTATAAATGAACAAAATCCTTGAAAATGAAAAATTACAAAAAGCATGGACTTCTTGTAAATTATGGTCAGGCAGAATTTATAAATTTATTTGCCGGATAATTGTTTGCGCCACAGCGGTATTTGTGCTATTCAGTTTTTTCCCAAATGTTTTTATCAAAATTTACAACAAATTATTTGCGCAAGACGAGGTGCTTTTGGCGAAACAATACCGTGAATTGCTGCGCTTGGTTGGATATATTTTGCTGTGGCATTTAGCCGGTATAAGATTTAAGATTTTCCGTAAACTTGAAACCTTTGCAATGGTGTGGTTCGGTTTTAGCGTGTCATCTTGGGAGAGCGAATATAACGACGCTTCCAGAAAATTGTTCAACATTTCAAGCTGCTTGAGCGAAAATATTTGCCAGCCGGATATCAAAGACATGCTGATAGAAAAAGGCGTAAAATTTGAAAACGGCAAAGTGATTATTCCCAAAGTAAAAGAAAATCAGCCTAAATTGGGGAATGTAAAATAGTGCTTGCAAAGCGGAGGCTAATTGTCTATAACAAATAAAATTTTAAGAAATACAGCCCGTTAGGAGTTTTGATTATGGGATTTAACTGTGGTATCGTTGGTTTGCCGAATGTCGGCAAGTCTACGCTTTTTAACGCTTTAACACAAACAATTGCCGCTCAGGCCGCGAATTTTCCGTTTTGCACAATTGAGCCAAACACCGGTCGGGTTGCCGTTCCGGATAAACGTTTGGATAAATTGGTTGAAATGGTTCAGCCTAAAAACGTGGTGCCGACACAGTTGGAGTTTGTTGATATTGCCGGTTTGGTAAAAGGCGCGTCAAAAGGCGAGGGCTTGGGAAATCAGTTTTTGGCCAATATTCGTGAAACAGACGCTATAATCCACGTTTTACGCTGTTTTGAAAATGATAATATCACTCACGTTGAGGGAACTGTTGATCCGGTGCGTGATGCGGATATTGTGAAAACAGAATTGATGATTGCCGATTTAGATTCGCTGCAAAAAAGAATTGACCAGCTGCGTAAAAAAGCTACGGCCGGAGATAAGGACGCAGCCGTAAACGTGCGGGTTATGGAGCCGATTATTGCCGCTTTGCAAGCCGGTAAGCCTGCGCGTTCTGCCGCGCCGGATGCTCAGGATAAAGAAGCGGTAAAGAGCTATAAAATGCTGCAGCTGCTGACTTCTAAACCTGTTTTGTATGTTTGCAATGTTGATGAGGATTCGGCGGCAACCGGTAATGAATTTTCAAAAGCTGTGCAGAAAATGGCAGCTGACGAAGGTGCTGAGTCGGTTATTATTTCAGCCGAAATTGAGTCGGAAGTTGCGCAACTGGAATCTGAAAGTGAAAAGCAAGAATTTTTGAGTGCTTTGGGCTTGGAAGAAACCGGATTGGCAAAAATTATCCGCGCCGGCTACAATCTTTTGGGCTTGCAGACCTATTTTACAGCCGGACCGAAAGAAGTTCGCGCTTGGACTTTTGTTAAAGGGATGAAAGCTCCGCAATGCGCCGGAATTATTCATACCGATTTTGAACGTGGTTTTATTCGCGCCGAAACAATTTCTTATGATGATTATGTGCAGTTCGGCGGTGAACAAGGCTGTAAAGATGCCGGAAAAATGCGCTCTGAGGGTAAGGAATATGTCGTTCAGGACGGCGATTTAATGAATTTCTTGTTTAATGTTTAAGTGTGAGGCGGCAGCGATGCCGCTTTTTTTTATATCTGTAATAAATATTCCGAAAAAATTGACATTATTGCCTTTGGCTTTATATTAAAAGCAAAGGAGACAATATGAAAGAACCTGCAGAACTAAGCCGTGAAGAAGCGGCGGCGGAATTGGCTTATTTGGCGGCGGAAATTGCCCGCTCCGATAATGCTTATTATCAAAATGACGAGCCGTATTTGACCGATGCCGAATATGACAAGCTGAAACACCGCAACACGGCAATCGAAAAAATCTATCCGGATTTAGTGCGTGCCGACAGTCCGTCTAAGCGTGTCGGTGCCGCAGTGCAAAGCAAATTCAATAAAATAGAACATCGTTTTCCGATGCTGTCTTTAGCCGATGTCTTTTCTATTGAAGAGGTTGAAGATTTTGTGCAAGGTGTAAAACGTTTTCTGAATACGTCAGAGAATATTCCGTTTATGGCTGAGCTGAAAATTGACGGTTTGTCTTTTGCCGCGCGCTATGAAAATGGTCGATTCGTTTCGGGAGCTACCCGCGGCGACGGCGTGGTCGGCGAAGATATAACTGAAAACTTAAAGACGATTCGCCAGCTCCCACTGCAGCTGCCTGCAGAAGTTCCGGAAGTGCTCGAAGTACGCGGCGAAGTTTATATGGCTAAAAAAGATTTTTTGGCGCTGAATGAAAAAAATGCGGCGGAAAAAAAGAAAATATTTGCCAATCCCCGCAATGCCGCTGCCGGTTCACTGCGTCAGTTAAATCCGAAAGTTACAGCCGAGCGCAAGCTGAGTATTTGGGCTTATACCTGGGGCGAAGTATCGGAACGCCAATGGCAGACGCAGGAAGAATTTTTTGCAAAATTGCAGGAGTGGGGCTTCCCGATAAATCCTAACAATAAAGTTTGCAATTCTATTGCCGAGATTGAAAAGAATTTTGCTCATATTATGGAGATTCGCGCCGATTTGCCGTATGATATTGATGGCTTGGTTTATAAGGTTAATTCCATAGAATTGCAGGAACGCCTCGGCTTTTTAACCCGCACGCCGCGCTGGGCGATTGCTCATAAATTTCCGGCAGAGCAGGCGATAACCCGTATCAATAATATTCGTGTTCAGGTTGGACGTACCGGAGCTTTAACGCCGGTTGCCGATTTGGAGCCTGTAAACGTGGGCGGAGTGCTTGTTTCGCATGCTACTTTGCATAATGAAGATGAAATCAAACGCAAAGATTTTCGCATTGGCGATATGGTGGTGATTCAGCGTGCCGGTGATGTTATTCCGCAAGTTGTGGAAGTGATTTTGGATAAGCGTCCGGCGGATTCGCAGCCGTATGAGTTTCCGACTATTTGTCCGGAATGCGGTGCGCACGCCATTCGTGAAGAAAATGAGGCGATTCGCCGCTGCACCGGCGGTTTGACCTGTCCGGCACAGGCAAAAGAACGCTTAAAGCATTTTGTTTCTAAAGAAGCGTTTGATATTGTCGGGCTGGGCGATAAAGTTATTGAAGAATTTTTTGATGAAGGCTTTTTGCATAGTCCTGCCGATATTTTTACCTTAGAAGAAAGAAATCAAGCGCCGGAAGACGACTTGTTCAGTCAAAACACTCGGGCTTTGCATTTAGAAAAACGCGCCGGCTGGGGGCGATTGTCGGTCAAAAAATTGTTTGCCGCTATAAACAGCCGCCGTATAATTTCTTTGCCGCGTTTTATTTATGCGTTGGGTATTCCGCAAGTCGGTGCGGCCACGGCTTTGCTGTTGGCTAAAAACTATGGAACTTTTACAACTCTGCAGCACGATATGGAAAAACGTGAAACTGAAAAGTTGGTAACAATAGATGGTATTGGCGCTTCTATGGGAACAGATATTGTTGAATTTTTCTGTGAAGAACATAATCAGAAAACTATTGCAGAGCTGCTGAAATATGTGACAGTTGAAGAGTATGTTGCAGAAATTGTTTCGGATTCGCCGCTGAACGGTAAAACGGTGGTGTTTACCGGTACACTTGCTGGTTTAGCCCGCGCCGAAGCTAAGGCTATGGCGCAGAAATGCGGCGCTAAAGTTGCTGGTTCGGTATCTGGGCATACGGATTATGTGGTTATGGGAGAAGATGCCGGCTCCAAAGCCAAAAAAGCGCAGGAACTCGGAGTAAAGATTTTAACTGAAGATGAATTTTTGGAAATGACAAGATGAAACATACAAAAGCTGACAATGTAAACGGCTGGCTGATTGTGGACAAGCCATGTGGCATGGGCTCCACAGAAGTTGTGGGTAAAACGCGGTGGCTTATGCACGCCAATAAAAACGGACATACCGGAACTTTGGATCCGTTTGCCAGCGGAGTTTTGCCCATTGCTTTTGGCGAGGCAACCAAACTGGTGCCGTTTATAACCGATGGCAAAAAGGAATATGAATTTATTGTTAAATGGGGCGAGCAAACCGTGACTGATGACACGGACAGCGAGGTTATTGCCCGTTGCAATAAAATTCCGTCGCATGATGAAATTTTGGCGGCGATACCGCATTTTGTCGGCAAAATAACCCAAGTTCCGCCCACCTATTCGGCAATAAAAATCAATGGTCAGCCAGCATATAAACTGGCGCGCAAAGGACAGGAAGTTTCTATTCCGCCGCGGGAAATAGAAATTTATAATTTAGAATTGCTGGAAGAATATGCCGATTCGGCAAAGTTTAAAGTAGAATGTTCCAAAGGTACTTATGTCCGTACTTTAGGTAAAGATTTGGCGCAATTTTTGGGAACATTGGGGCATTTGATTATGCTAAGACGCACAAAATGCGGAATTTTTAATACTAAACATACGATTTTACTGGAAAATTTAGAAAAAATGGAGTATGTAGAAGAACGGCGTAAGCTGCTTCTTCCGATAGAAACATCTCTGCGCGACATCGCGGAGATTGCTGTTTCGGAAGAAGATGCAAAAAAATTAAGTATGGGACAAAGTGTTTCGCCTAAAAACTATGACGCTGAACCGTCAGAATGTACGGCAGCTTATTCCCATGGTTGTTTGATTGCGTTGGTGCGGATTGATGAACGTAAAATTTCGCCGATTCGCGTGTTTAATTTAGATTAAAAAAGGAAAGATAAAGATGTCGATTACAAGTGAAGTTAAAAAAGAAATTATTGCCAAATACGGTACATCTGCAGATGACACCGGTTCACCGGAAGTTCAAATTGCTATTTGGACCTATCGTATTAACGCTTTAATTGAACACTTCAATGTTCATGCAAAAGATTTGCACTCACGTTTGGGTTTGATGAAGATGGTTAGCCGTCGTCGTCACTTGCTTGACCACTTGAAAAGAACAAGTGAAGAAAGATACCAGAATATCATTAAAAAGTTGGATTTGCGTAAGTAATATCCGGCAAAAAGGGGTTGCGGCTGTGTTTGCAGCCCCTAAAAAATCCTGTTTCTGGACAGGTGAGGTTTTATAAAGATGATATAGAGATGAAGAGAAAGGAATAGAATATATGATCGATTTTAAAGTATGCCGCAAAGAAATGGAATGGGGCGGACGTAAATTAGTTTTGGAAACCGGTAAAATTGCCAGACAGGCAACCGGTGCGGTAGTCGCAAGTTATGGAGATACAAAAGTTGTGGCAACGGTTGTTGCTGCAAAAGAGGTTAAAGCTGATCAGGATTTCTTTCCTTTAACAGTCAACTATCAAGAAAAATATTATGCTACCGGTAAAATTCCGGGAGGCTTTAATAAGCGCGAAGGTAAACCTTCAGAACGCGAAATTTTGATTTCTCGTTTGATTGACCGCCCGATTCGTCCGCTGTTTCCAGATGCTTTCAAAAATGAGGTGCAAATTATTTGTACAGTTGTTTCTCATGACCAAAAGAATGATTCTGATGTAGTGGCAATGGTTGCCGCATCTGCAGCTTTGGCAATTTCTGGCATTCCGTTTATGGGACCAATCGGTGCTGCAAAAGTTGGCTATAAAGATGGTATGTACATTTTGAACCCAAGTATTGAAGAACAGAAAACTTCTGAATTGGAATTGACTGTTGCCGGTACAGAAGAAGGTGTTTTGATGGTTGAGTCTGAAGCAAACGAACTTTCAGAAGAAACAATGCTTGGCGCTGTTATGTTTGGTTTTGACAATTTCCAACCGGTTATTGCCATGATTAAAGAATTGGCTGCTGAAGCCGGAAAAGAAAAATGGGACGTTCCGGCATTTCCTCCGGAATATGAAGCTTTGAGCCAACGTATTATGAAAGATTACGGCGACCGCTATAACGCTGCTTTTTCTATTACCGATAAGCAAGAGCGCGGCACAGTGCTGGGACAATTGGCTGAAGAAGTAAAAGCTTCTATTGACCCAGAAAATGAAATTGAAAATGCTTTTGTTGCTGATGCTATTGAAAATGTTATGCACCACACAATGCGTGAAAAAGTTCTGTCAACAGGCCACCGTATTGATGGTCGTGATACCAAAACTGTTCGCCCAATTCAGTGCGAAGTTAGTTTGTTGCCAGAAGCACATGGTTCAGCCTTGTTTACTCGCGGCGAAACTCAAGCTATGGTTGCCACCACTTTGGGTACACCTGATGATGCGCAGTTGGTGGATGGTTTGTTAGCTGAATATGACCAAGACTTTATGCTGTTCTACAACTTCCCTCCATTCTCTGTTGGTGAATGTGGTCGTTTGGGTACTCCGGGCCGTCGTGAAATCGGTCACGGTAAATTGGCATGGCGCGCTATTCACCCGATGTTGCCTAAAGATAAAGATGTGTTCCCATACACAATCCGTGTCGTTTCCGATATTATGGAGTCTAATGGTTCTTCTTCAATGGCGACCGTTTGCGGTACCTGCTTGTCTTTGATGGACGCTGGCGTTCCAATGAAAAAGCCTGTTGCCGGTATTGCTATGGGCTTGATTAAAGAAAATGACGGCCGTGTTGCTATTTTGACTGATATTTTGGGCGATGAAGACCACCTTGGCGATATGGATTTCAAAGTTGCCGGTACAAAAGACGGTGTAACAGCTTTGCAAATGGATATTAAAATTACATCCATTACCAAAGATATTATGAAAAACGCTTTGGCTCAGGCTCATGAAGGACGTATTCACATTTTGGGCGAAATGGCTAAAGCAATAGCCGAGCCACGTCCGCAGGTTTCTCCAAAAGCTCCGCGTATTTTCTCTATGAAAATTCCAGTAGATAAAATCCGTGAAGTTATTGGTACCGGTGGTAAGGTTATTCGTGAAATTATTGAAAAAACCAATACCAAAATTGATATCACCGACGATGGTGTGGTAACAATTGCTTCTAATAACAGTGAAAATTGTGAAGCAGCTATCGATATTATCAATGGTATTATTGCGGTTCCGGAGGAGGGCAAAATATACAAAGGTGTAATTACAAAAATTATGGACTTTGGTGCATTTGTTCGCTTTTTGGGACAGACAGAAGGTTTGGTTCATATTTCAGAAATTAAAAATGAACGGATTGCCTCTGTTTCTGACTTCTATAAAGAAGGCGATACTATTTGGGTTAAATGTATGGGTTCTGACAATCGCGGAAAAATTAAATTGTCAGCAAAACGCGTTAACCAAGAAACAGGTGAAGATTTGGAAAAATAATTTTCTAAAACTTATTATAAAAAAAAGGCTGTCATATTTGGCAGCCTTTTTTGATGAAAACTTGACAAAAATATAAAAATGCATATACTAGAATCCAGTTAATAATTATTGTCGAATTTAAATTTTTATGTATGAGTGTGCTTAAAAAGCTGTATGGCTATTTGTTTGCAAAGGGTAACAATACTTTTGTAGACGATAAGGTTAAATCGCTGGTTAGCTTTGAATATCGAGTGGCAAGTCCCGAGGATATTTTGTCAGGTTTGGGTGTCGCAATCTCCTATGACACCAAAAAGGTTGTCAGTATTAATTTAAGCGCCGTCAAGCTGCGGAATATTTTTAATCGCGACGACGGCTCGTATGTAGGCTGCTGCTACATGGTGGAATATGATGGGAAAATTTATGGTTCCATGACCGGAACAAATTATATTTTCTCCTGCTCTCCTCAAACTTTTAACTTTGTCAAAACCGACGTTGTGACTATTCCGCTGCAAAAAGTCGAAAATAGCGAATACTTTTTGCTTTGTAGTTTGAGTAAAAACCTGCATCTGCTGGCTGACAGTGTTAAAATGGTAAACCTGTCTAATAAAAAAGAGCAGATTTTGGTGAAATTCACCAAAGGCTATTCCTTTAACGAGGCAATGCGGTATTGCCGAAACGTTGGGTACTATGGTGCATAAACTCTAGCAAAGAAAAGCGTCTTGATAAAAATCAGGACGCCTTTAACTTTTTTATTTGGGTTAATTTGCTTGATGATTTATATAAATAAAATCTATAATAAATAATCATAATTTTGACGATTTATAACTGTACTCATCATTTCGTAAATTCAATAACCACAATTTCCGGTTTGCAATTAAAACGAATTGAAATGCGGCTGGTTCCCAAACCTTTTGACACAATCATTTTCTTTCCGTTTTCTTCAATAAATCCTTCGGCATAACGGCGCCCATGTTCCAATGGCACTATCAACGCGCCGATAAATGGCAGTTTTACTTGTCCGCCATGGGTGTGACCGGCTAAAACTAAATCGACAGAATCCGTCACATCTGGTAAAACATCAGGCGTATGCGATAAAAGGATTCGCGGTTCCGGAGTATCTTTAAGCGCCTGATGCGAATCGGCAACGCAGGTAATTTTGTCGGCGACTCCGGCAAGCGTAAATTTTCCTTTGTTAAACGGAATAACCTCATTGTCATTTTCTAAAACCACAATACCGGCAGCTTGCAGCGCGTGTTTCATCTTCCGTCCGCCGATGTACCAGTCGTGATTGCCCAAAACACTGAAAACTCCAAGCGGTGCATGTAATTTGCGCAGTTTTGCCGCGATTCGTTCCGGTGACATTGTTCTTAAATCATTATGACCTTTAATAAAATCTCCGCCCAGCAAAATTAAATCAGGTTTCTGTTGCTGAATAGAAGCTATTATTTTATCCAAACGCTTAACATCATGTTTTTCAATGTGAAAGTCCGTAGCGTAGACGATTCGCAGCCCGTTTAAATTTTCATTTTTTATGAAATAATGCTTTATTTCCAATAAATTAGGCTCAATTTTGAATGACCAGACAATCAATATAAATCCGGCTATTATAGCAATACTGGCAACAAGAATAAGTATTTTAAATCCCATATTATATCCTTTTATAACAAAAAAAGCCTCGTGGCTGACGAGGCTTTTGAAAAGTAACGAAATTTTATTTTGCCGGCGCGACAACCATTGTCATCTGTCTGCCTTCAAGTTTCATTTCCGAATCGACTTTGCAAACACCGTCCAAATCGTCAAGTATTTGAGTTAGAATCTTTTTACCCATATCATTGGCGCTGAGTTCACGTCCTTTAAAACGCATGGTAAATTTAACCTTATTGCCTTGATCCAAAAATTTTCTGGCCTGTTTCACTTTAACTTCATAGTCATGAGTCTCAATCATCGGGCGTAGTTTAAGTTCTTTAACTTCTACAACTTTTTGATTTTTCTTGGCTTCATTTTTGCGTTTTTGCTGTTCATAGCGATATTTACCAAAATCTAAAATCTTACAAACCGGCGGAGTCGCCTGTGGTGAAATTTCAATCAAGTCCAAACCTTCTTCTTCGGCCAAAGACAAAGCTTCACGAATCGAAACAACGCCGCGATTTTCATTGTTGGCGTCAATCAGACGAACCTGTTTTGCTTTAATATTTTCGTTAATATTTGGTCCGTCGTCTTCATGCATTTGAGCGTCACTCATTATAGAATCCTTATTCCTCCTAAAATTATACTTACAAATAGTATAATATAGAACAAATTAATATTATCAAGAATAAAAACGATTCTTTTTCATTATTTTTAGAAGTGTTAAACCCAAAATTCGAATCGCTCAAATAAAGATTCGGTTTGAAAATATAAAAATAAGAGGTAAAGATATTTATAGGCGCATATATATTAATAAGTATAAAGTGAAAGCCTATTTGAATAAAATGCAAAATAACTTGAAAAAAAGTTGTTTTCGACTGCATTCTGTGGATAACCTTAATAACAATTTGTATTTACAACTAAATGACAGATTGAAGTATAAGATATAGATGATAATATGTTCTTGTTTGACACGTTAAATGAAAAAAAAGTAAAAAAAATGAAAAAAAGTTATTGACTTTGTGGAGGGATTATTCTATACAGTCAATCACCGGCTGATG